>CAVWFR010000023.1:192500-359836 GCA_963754305.1 uncultured beta proteobacterium
CCAACCACTGTTGAAAAAGTGGTGGATGAGCTGTGGGTAGGGGTGAAAGGCTAAACAAATGCGCAAATAGCTGGTTCTCTCCGAAAGCTATTTAGGTAGCGCCTCCTGTATCACTCGCGGGGGTAGAGCACTGTTATGGCTAGGGGGTCATGGCGACTTACCAAACCATTGCAAACTCCGAATACCGCGAAGTGTAAGCAGGGGAGACAGTGCACCGGGTGCTAACGTCCGGACACAAGAGGGAAACAACCCAGACCCGCAGCTAAGGTCCCAAATCACCGGCTAAGTGGCAAACGAGGTGGGAAGGCACAAACAGTCAGGAGGTTGGCTTAGAAGCAGCCACCCTTTAAAGAAAGCGTAATAGCTCACTGATCGAGTCGTCCTGCGCGGAAGATGTTCGGGGCTCAAGCCGGTAACCGAAGCTCGGGGTGCGTGCGTAAGCACGCGCGGTAGGAGAGCGTTCCGTACGCCTGCGAAGGCGCCTTGTAAAGGGCGCTGGAGGTATCGGAAGTGCGAATGCTGACATGAGTAGCGATAAACAAGGTGAAAGGCCTTGTCGCCGTAAGCCCAAGGTTTCCTGCGCAACGTTCATCGGCGCAGGGTGAGTCGGCCCCTAAGGGGAGGCGGAAACGCGTACCCGATGGAAAACAGGTCAATATTCCTGTACCGACAGCAGATGCGATGGGGGAACGGAGAAGGCTAGAGCGGCCGGGTGTTGGACGTCCCGGTGAAAGCGTGTAGCGAGATCCCTTAGGCAAATCCGGGGGGTCAATCGTGAGGCGTGACGACGGAACCTGCTTCGGCAGGCCAAGTGCTCGATGCCCTGCTTCCAGGAAAAGCCTCTAAGCTTCAGTCTGTTGTCGACCGTACCGTAAACCGACACAGGTGGGCGAGCTGAATATGCTCAGGCGCTTGAGAGAACTCGGGAGAAGGAACTCGGCAAATTGACACCGTAACTTCGGAAGAAGGTGTGCCCCTAGTAGGTGAACGCGTACAGCGGGAGCCCAATGGGGTCGCAGAGAATCGGTGGCTGCGACTGTTTAATAAAAACACAGCACTCTGCAAAGACGACGAGTCGACGTATAGGGTGTGACGCCTGCCCGGTGCCGGAAGGTTAAGTGATGGGGTGCAAGCTCTTGATCGAAGCCCCGGTAAACGGCGGCCGTAACTATAACGGTCCTAAGGTAGCGAAATTCCTTGTCGGGTAAGTTCCGACCTGCACGAATGGCGTAACGATGGCCACACTGTCTCCTCCCGAGACTCAGCGAAGTTGAAATGGTTGTGATGATGCAATCTACCCGCGGCTAGACGGAAAGACCCCGTGCACCTTTACTGTAGCTTTGCATGGGACTGTGAACCGATCTGTGTAGGATAGCTGGGAGGCTTTGAAGCGGGGGCGCTAGCTCTCGTGGAGCCAACGTTGAAATACCAGCCTGGTTTGTTTGCGGTTCTAACCTGGACTCCTGAATCGGGGTCGGGGACAGTGCATGGCAGGCAGTTTGACTGGGGCGGTCTCCTCCCAAAGCGTAACGGAGGAGCTCGAAGGTACGCTCAGCACGGACGGAAATCGTGCTTTAGAGTGCATTGGCACAAGCGTGCTTGACTGCGAGACTGACAAGTCGAGCAGGTGCGAAAGCAGGACAAAGTGATCCGGTGGTTCTGTATGGAAGGGCCATCGCTCAACGGATAAAAGGTACGCCGGGGATAACAGGCTGATTCCTCCCAAGAGTTCATATCGACGGGGGAGTTTGGCACCTCGATGTCGGCTCATCACATCCTGGGGCTGTAGCCGGTCCCAAGGGTATGGCTGTTCGCCATTTAAAGTGGTACGTGAGCTGGGTTTAAAACGTCGTGAGACAGTTTGGTCCCTATCTACCGTGGGCGCTGGACATTTGACGGGGGCTGCT
Source organism: uncultured beta proteobacterium (assembly GCA_963754305.1). Classification (GTDB taxonomy): domain Bacteria; phylum Pseudomonadota; class Gammaproteobacteria; order Burkholderiales; family SG8-39; genus DATEDA01. Next base: position 194,408 of record CAVWFR010000023.1, read on the forward strand.
CCTAGTACGAGAGGACCGGAGTGGACGCACCTCTGGTGTACCGGTTGTCACGCCAGTGGCATCGCCGGGTAGCTATGTGCGGAAGCGATAACCGCTGAAAGCATCTAAGCGGGAAGCGCGCCTGGAGATTAGATGTCCCGGAGGGTAACCTCCCTGAAGGGTCGGGATAGACCATCCCGTTGATAGGCCGGATGTGGAAGGGCTGTGAGGCCTTAAGCTAACCGGTACTAATTGCCCGTGCGGCTTGATCCTATAACCCCAAGCGTGTGTCGCGAGACGCAACGCGCGAGGGGTACGTGGCGCGACACGCGATCACGACCAACGCTTCTTCCCGAATGCTGAGCTGCGAGATGTGGATCGCCTGCATCTCGCCGCCCACGACAGAATTCCTGACGACCATAGCGCGCTGGAACCACGCCTTCCCATCCCGAACAGGACCGTGAAACGGCGTCGCGCCGATGATAGTGCGGGGTATTCCGCGCGAAAGTAGGTCATCGTCAGGACCCAATCAAAACGCCCCGTCTCATCCGGCCGGGGCGTTTTTCTTTGGTCGGTGAGGCGATCCTGCCGACCGACGGACCGCGCGCCTGAAACGGAAACGGTGGTGCGGTGCAGGGCGGCCAGGCGACGAACTCGCCCAGCGCCGCCGAGCAGTGGCTTTTTCCGCGTAGTCACGGACTTAGGCGTGGAAACGCCTAGACTTCCCCAGGCCTAGGCGCTAATCTTTCGTGATTACTTTAATAGCAGCCAGATGATGTCTCGGCCCAGAATCCGCGCGGTCCCGGCCATCAAAAACACGGTGATGGTCGTCGATGACCAGTCCACGGGGCGTGCCATCCTCGAGGAGGTTGTCCGCACCATCGACGTAAACATTGCCGTCGAGCCGTTCGAAAGCCCGATCGACGCGGTCCGCTGGGCGACCACTCACCCCTCCGACCTGATCCTGGTCGACTACCAGATGCCGGAGATCGACGGGATCGAGTTCGTCCGCCGGCTCCGGCTCCTGCCGGAGTATGCGCACGTGCCGATGGTGATGGTCACCGTCCACGACGATCGCAAGGTTCGCTATGCCGCGCTCGACGCCGGGATCACCGACTTCCTCACCAAACCGATCGATACCCGCGAGTGTCTCGCGCGCTGTCGCAACCTGCTCATGCTCCGCCGTCAGCAACTCGCGCTCGAAGACAAGGGCCGGCTGCTCGAGGGGATGGTGCAGGAAGCAACGGCAGAGGTCCGCCAGCGTGAGAAGGAGACCCTGTTTCGGCTCGCTAAGGCCGGCGAGTTCCGCGACGAGGACACCGGCAACCACGTGATCCGCATGGCCCGCTATTCGCGGCTGATCGCGGATTCGATCGGCATGGACGCGCTCGAGGCAGAGACAATCGAGCTCGCAGCGCCCCTTCACGACATCGGCAAGATCGGCCTTCCCGACCATATCCTGCTCAAGGCCGACAAACTCACCGAGGTCGAGGCGAGGGTGATGCAACGACACCCGGTGATCGGCTATGAGATCCTGAAGGACAGCCCCTCAAAATATCTTCGGATGGGCGCCTTGATCGCGCTCGGCCATCACGAGAAATTCAACGGATCGGGTTATCCCTACGGCCTCGTGGGGGACCACATCCCGCTGCCCGCCCGGATCGTCGCGGTCGCAGACGTCTACGATGCCCTCACCTCGAAGCGGCCCTACAAGGCGGCGTGGCTCTCCGACGAAGCATTCAAGTACCTGCAGAGCCATCGGGGCGCCCATTTCGACCCCGCGCTTGTCGATGCATTCTTGAGCGCCCGCGAGGACGCCCTTGCGATCCAGGAGGAGCTGCGGGACGTGGCGCCCACCGGCGCTTCGAAGGACGCGCCGCCGGGATGATCAACGGGTTCCCGGCCGGCTTGCGGCGCGATGTCGGCGCGCGTTTCCGCGCCCGTTCCGACAGCGAGCACGAACAGGCGGTCGTCCGGCTCGTGGTGACGGCCGTCATCCTCGTTTATCTCGGGCTCACCGACTGGTTCGGGCACGCTTCCACCCGCGACCCGGTGCTCGTTTACACGCTCATCGGGCTCTTCCTCGGAGCGTCGATCGGCATCCTGATCGAGATCTATCGCCGGCCCGAGCAATGTCCGAGGCGGCGGCTCATCGCGATGGTTGCGGATACCGCCGCGATCACGACCTGCATGTACCTCACCACCGAGCTCGGCGCCCCGCTGTTCGGCGTGTTCCTATTCGTCACGTTCGGCTACGGCTTTCGCTACGGGCGCGCCTATCTCTTTGCCTCCCAGGCGCTTTCGATCGCCGGTTTCACCGCGGTCCTGATCCTGAACCCGTTCTGGCACGACCAGCTGGCGCTCGGGCTCGGACTGATGTTCTCGATGGTGATCCTTCCGCTGTACGTTTCGACGCTGCTCACGCGCATCCAGAAGGCCCGTGAGGCGGCCGAGGCCGCGAACTCCGAGAAGACGCGGTTCCTTTCCACGATGTCGCACGAGATGCGCACACCGCTCAATGGCGTGATCGGCATCAACGAGCTGCTGTTCGGAACGTCGCTGAACCCGGAGCAGCGCGAGCTGCTCGCGAGCTCGCAGTCGTCGGCACAGCTGATGCTATCGCTGGTCAACAACGTGCTCGACATCTCGAAGATCGAGTCCGGGTGGCTCGAGCTCGAGCACATCGAGTTCGACCTGCACAAGCTGCTGCATTCGACCATCCGGCCACTGGTGCTGCAGGCCGAGCGCAAGCATGTCGCGCTGAACCTGAACATCAGCGCCGATCTTCCGTACCAGCTGCTCGGCAGCCCGGTGCACGTCCGGCAGATCCTGCTCAACCTGGTCACGAACGCGATCAAGTTCACCGAAACAGGCGGCGTATCGGTGCGCGTCGCCCGCGTCGCGGGTCCCGGGCCGACGGCCCATGTGCGGTTCGAGGTGGAGGACACCGGGATCGGCATCGGCGCCGAGGCTCTCCCGCGGATCTTCGAGCGCTTCTACCAAGCCGATCAGTCGATTACCCGCGTCTACGGCGGGATCCGGACTCGGCACGTCGATTTCCAAGCAACTCGTCGGGCTCATGGGCGGTGAGATCGCCGTCACGAGTGAACCCGGCAAGGGGTCGCTCTTCTGGTTCGAGATTCCGTTCGAGCTGTCGGCGCCGAAGGTCGAGGCAGCGCTGCCGAGCCTGCCCGGCCTTCGGGTCAACCTGCTCGTGCAGGATCCGGCCGAGGTCGGATCACTCACCGCGAGCCTCACCGGCTGGGGCACGAGCGTCGATGTGTCGGCCGGGGCCCCCGAGCTGCTGCGGGCACTCGGTGCCGGCGCGAGGCAGAACCGGCCATTCCATCTCCTGCTCGTCGACGCGCGTACGCTCAAGATGGATCCGGTCCAGCTCGCGGCCACCGTGCGGTCGGAGCATGCGCATCACCCGCCGATGCTCATCCTGCTCAACCCCGAGCTGACCGGACGGGCGGAGGAGCAGCTTCAGCGTGCGGGCTATGCGAGCTTCCTCAGCTCGCCGGTCGACAAGTCGCGCCTGTTCAACGTCGTCCACAGCGCGGTGGCGAAGGAGGAGCTGCCCCTGGTGGCGACCGACACGGTCATTCCGATCAACGCTGGGACGCGGCCGCGGCGCGCCGTGGGCCGGTCGGTGTTGGTCGCCGAGGACAACCCGACCAACCGGCTCGTTGCCCAGAAGATTCTCGAGGGCGCCGGGCACGAGGTGATGCTCGTCGACAACGGCGAGGAAGTGCTCGACGCGCTCGAGGGGCGGCGTTTCGACTGCGTCATCGTCGATTGGCACATGCCGGTGATGGGCGGGCTGGAGGCGCTGAAGCTTTATCGGATGATGGAGGTGCAGGGCGAGCGCACGCCGTTCGTCATGTTCACCGCGAACGCAACCAAGGAGGCGATGGACGAGTGCAACGCCGCCGGCTTCGACGCCTTCCTGACCAAGCCCGTCGAGTCGCGCCGATTGCTCGACACGGTTCAGCGGTTGTGCCCAGAGCAGAAGACGGCGCAGCGGCGCCCGATGCTCGTTGCCGAGCCAGCGGCCGCGGCCGTCGAGCGGGACGCCGAGCTCGTCGACGTCGAGAAGCTCAAGGACCTGGAAGAGATCGGACGGAGCGGCTTCGTCGCCGATCTCATCGCGGGCTTCAACGCCGACGGCGAGAAACTCGTGTCGGCCATGACCGAAAGCGTCAGGGAAGCCGACTACAAGGGCTTCCGCGAGCACGTGCACGCGCTCAAGGGGAGCGCGGGGAGTCTCGGCGCGGAGCGGCTCTTCAGAAAATGCCGGGAAGTGTCGCAGGTCGTCCCGCGAGAACTTCCCATCAAGGCTGAGAAACTACTGCAGGAAATCGAACGAACTTTCGGCGCCACGCGGGAGGCGCTCGCGGACTACGTCGCGAAGCACCTCCGCGCAACGGGCTAGAAGCCCGGGCCGGCGGCGGCAGACCCGGCTCAGGCAGCCTCGCGTGCGGCCTCCTCGCGTGCGGCCTCCTCGCGTGCGGGCTCCTCGCGCCCAAGCCGCTTGCTCTGCGCGCGGACCAGCCGCTCCATCATCTTCAGCTGGATCTCGGTCAGCTCCATGGCCGCGTCGCACCAGATGTTCACGATCGAAACGAGCTCGTCGTAGCTCACCGCATCGTGTTCGTCGCGGATGCGCTGCAGTGCGCGGTGCGTGTTCGCCTTCCGCGAATGCTGGCGGACGAACTCGTGCAGGGTCTGTTCGCCCTGCCCGTCGTCGGCGAGCACGTCGACGAGGCCCTTCGCGTAGAGCTCCTCCCCGCTCCAGGTCACCCCCGAGAGGATCATCTGTTCGGCAGTCTTCTTGCCGACGCGGCGACCGATCAGGCTGTAGGCGCCCATGCCGGGAAACAGACCGAAGAGCACCTCCGGCAGCCCGAACTTTGCGCTTCGCTCGGCGATTACGAACTCGCTCGAGAGCGCCGACTCCATCCCGCCGCCCAGCGCCTCGCCCTGGACGAGCGAGATCGTGGTCACCGGTGCATGGTAATGAGTCGCGTTGTGGTAGCAGACGTCGACGCATTCGTGGCCGTAGCGCTCGAGGGCGGCGCGATCACGGGCGCGGATGAGCTGCACGAACAGGCCCAGGTCGCCGCCCAGGTTGAAGACGCCGGGCACGCTGGAGCCGAGCACGACGTAGCGGATCGGGCGCTCCGCGCCATCGACGCGTATGCGTCCCCCGGAGGCTTCGATCGCTCGCTGGATATCGCGTGCTTCCGCGAGCAGCTGGGGAGTTGAAGTTCGGTACCGGATTGCCGCGCATCCGCGCCCAGAGTATCTCGTCCTCGCCGTCGTACTCGACGTCGAACTGCGAGAGACGGGGCGTCGGCGAACCAGGTAATCGGCTGTGGTTCCGCGGTGCGTGAAACGCGATGCAGCTCCCTAGGAAGGGACATGTCCATGATGCAGCTCCTCAGCGAGATGTTGTCGTCCGCCCCAGTGCCAGGCGTCGTTGAAGCAGCCGAGCCCCCTTTGTTTTGGTTTCGGAATGCCCGCTTGTGGAGTATTTAACACGCCTTCCAGAGAAAGGGCAACGCGTCAACAGGCTCCGTCAGCCCCTGCGAGCGTAGTGGCACGCCCACTTGATGCGCCGGGCGGCCCGGCCGGGATTGCCGCTCGCCCTCGGTCGCATCCCTCCAACCGCTCAACGCTTGCGCCACTGCTCGTCGCCAAGCCGTTGCGGGGTGGATATTCGCAGCGCTCCTATCCTGGCGCCTGTACCTTCGGCACGGCGCCGCCACCGCGCGCGTCCGTTCTCGGCCGGGTCGGCCACCCGACGAGCGTGGGCTCGCCCCCTCGGCGCCCGATCGCTCGGCCTGAACGCCGGGTCTCACTTGACCCTCGTCCGTGCGACCCCCATCGTTACGGGTCCCGGCCGGCCGCCGGGTGCGTTCGCTCAATTCTCCATCGGAGGTAGTCGTGCTCAAGATCCTGCTTGCCGTGGACGGCTCCGAAAGCTCAATCCGCGCCGCCCAAAAACTCGTTGAGAGCGCGGGCTGGTACAAGGAGCCCCTCGAGGTCGAACTCGTCACCGTGCATCTCCCACTTCCCGAGGTCGGCGGCTTCGCCGGGTCGGTCGTGAGTCGCGAGATGGTCGACAAGTACTACAGCGAGGAGGGCGGGAAGGCCCTCGGGCCCGTGCAGAAGGTCCTCGACGACGCCGGGGTCCGCCACGTGCCGCACATTCTGATCGGCGAGATCGCGCAGACGATCGTCGCTCACCAGCAGAAGACCGCCTGCGGGATGATCTACATGGGCACGCGCGGGTTGAGCGCCATGGCCAACCTGGTGGTGGGGTCGGTCACGATGAAGGTCCTCCACCTTTGCACCTGCCCGGTGGTGCTGGTCCACTAGCGGGCGGTTTGGTCGTGTGCCCAAGCAGCGGTTAGCGGCTGCAACGTCGCGTGCCCCCACCAACGCACCGGAGCCCCACGAGAACTGGCCGTTGGCGGACCCGGCCCGCGAGGCGGCCTGCGTCGTCATCCGCTCCAGGGTCGGCGGCGAGGAGGAGACCGGCGTGGCGCGATTCGCTCAACGAGGACGGCGAAAGCTGCGAGTTCGCGGTGACGGTCGCCGATGCGTGGCAAGAAAACGGGATAGCGTCGCGCCTCATGAAGACGCTCATGCCGGAGACACGAAGGCGGGGCCTCAAACGCATTGAGGGCCTGGTGCTCACCACGAACGTGCGCGTGCTCGAGCTCTGCAGGAAACTCGGTTGTGCGATCGGTCTCAGCCCGGACGACCGGCCCGTCCGCGTCGTGCGTCGTGATCTTTGACCCCGCGCGTACGATCGCCTCCGCCGGACCGCCGCGGCGGAGCCGGGATGGCTGGGAAATCGCGATCCGGCCGATCGTCCCCGGGGATGAGTCGGCGTGGGTCGCATTCGTGCAGCGACTGTCGCCGGGGACCCGCTACAAGCGCGGCGGCACGCGCCTGGAGGACCTGACACCCGCGCTTGCGCGGCGACGGGTCTCACCCGACCCGGCGCGCGAGCTCGTCCTGGTCGCGGCTGCGAGCCGCACCGGTGAGTCGAGGCTCGTCGGCGTGGCGCGCTGCGAGCGGCACGACGACGGCATGTGGGAATTCATGCTCGTCGTCGCCGACGACTGGCAGCGGCGGGGCATCGGACGCCGGCTGATGGAAGCGCTCGACGCCGAGATGGCGCGGCGAGCGGTCGCCAGGCTGGAGGGGGTGGTGCTCGCCTCGAACCGCGGGATGCTGGAGTTCGTGCAGCGCCTTGGCTTCCGCAGCGAGACGAGCAGCTCCGGCGCGATGTTCAAGCGGGTGGTGAAGCAATACGTGCCGCAGGAGGGGTGAGCGGTGTGGTGGGCGGTACTGGGATCGAACCAGTGACCCCTCGCGTGTGAGGCGAGTGCTCATACCGCTGAGCTAACCGCCCGGTCTCGCCGGATTCTCCCATAGCGTGCGGTTCGCTACAATCCGCGGCCGCCCCGGAGCTCATCGCTGTACGCTTCGATGCATTCATCTAACATGATCCGCACCCGCTTCGCTCCCAGCCCCACCGGCTTCCTGCACATCGGCGGCGCGCGCACCGCGCTGTTCTGCTGGGCGTTTGCCCGCAAGCACGCGGGCAAGTTCATCCTCCGCATCGAGGACACCGATCTAGAGCGCTCGACCGGTGAGTCGACGCAGGCGATCCTCGACAGCATGCGGTGGCTCGCGCTCGACTGGGACGAGGGGCCGTTCTTCCAGATGCAGCGGCTCGACCGCTATCGCGAGGCCGCGGAGCGGCTCATCCGCGACGGACATGCGTATCGCTGCTATGCGAGCAAAGAGGAGCTCGAGAGCTTGCGCGAGGCGCAGCGCTCACGCGGGGAGAAGCCACGCTATGACGGCCGCTGGCGGCCCGAGAACGCGCAAGGGAAAACCCCGCCCAGCGGAGTCAGGCCGGTCGTGCGTTTTCGCAATCCGGACGACGGTGTGGTCGCCTGGCACGATCTGGTGAAAGGCGAGATCCGCATCGCCAACTCCGAGCTCGACGATCTCGTGCTCATGCGCGCGGACGGCGTCCCGACCTACAACTTCGGCGTCGTCGTCGACGATCTCGACATGACGATCACCCACGTCATCCGCGGCGACGATCACGTGAACAACACGCCGCGGCAGATCAACGTCTATCGCGCGCTTGGCGCGCCGGTGCCCGAGTTCGCGCACGCGCCGATGATCCTCGGGCCTGACGGCGAGCGGCTCTCCAAGCGGCATGGCGCGGTGAGCGTTCTCCAGTACCGGGACGACGGCTATCTGCCGGAGGCGCTGGTGAACTTCCTCGCGCGGCTGGGTTGGTCGCACGGCGACGACGAGGTCTTCTCCAGGGATCTGCTCGTGGAGTGGTTCGACCTCGCGCACATCAGCCGCTCCCCGGCGCAGTTCAACGGCGAAAAGCTGGTGTGGCTCAACCAGCAGTACCTGCGCGCGGTGCCGCCGGAGCGTCTCGCGGAGGCGCTCGCGCCGCGCATCACGGCGGACGGCGGCGACCCGACGCGCGGCCCGTCGCTCGTCACGGTCACGAAGCTCTTGCAGGATCGGGCGCACACGCTCAACGACCTCGCCGAGCGCGCGATGCTGTTCTACGGCGATATCGCGCCGAAGCCGGAGTTTCTCGTCGAGCACGTCACGGACGCGGTGCGGCCGGCGCTGCGCGCGCTCGCCGAGCGCTTCGCGACCGTAGACCCCTGGAGCGAAGCGGGGATCCAGTCGGCTTTCGAGGGCGCGCTGAAGGCGCACGGGCTCAAGATGCCCAAGCTTGCGATGCCGCTCCGCGCCGTCGTGTTCGGCACCACGCAGACACCGTCGCTCTTCCCGACGCTCGAGTTGGCAGGCAAGGCGCGGGTGTTGGAGCGCTTGCATCGGTACGCCTAGCAGGGGAACCTGGCGGCTACGCCCGGTGTCTGTGCGCCCCATTGTTTACACCCCCTTGATCCGCCGATATAATCCGCCCTCGCCGGTTGGGGGTATAGCTCAGCTGGGAGAGCGCTTGCATGGCATGCAAGAGGTCAGCGGTTCGATCCCGCTTACCTCCACCAACCACCCGACTCCCGCACGACGTCCCCTTCGTCTAGAGGCCTAGGACATCGCCCTTTCACGGCGCAAACACGAGTTCGAATCTCGTAGGGGACGCCACAGCCTGCCGCCGCCCGATAAGGGCGGCCAGAAAAGAAGGGCCGCTTCACCGCTACGGCCGCAGCTCGATCGTCACGCCGTAGATCGTCTCCAGATCGACTTCTTGCGTGAGCGCAGCGGGCTTCCCCGCGGCGCACGCCGCAGTGAGGTCGTCTTGCGTTTCGTGGTCCGTGATCATCACGAAACGCGAATCCGGCGCCCGGAGCGGGAACCGGTCGAGGCTGTGCCAGGTGCCGGTGTGCAGCACGTAGCCCTTCGTGCCGTCAAGGCGGAACGCGCGGATCGCCTCGAGGGGCGGCGCGCGATCAGCGGGAGCGGCTGGCGGGGCCACGGCGATCGCCGCGTGCTCCCCGCCGAACGGGACGAATGCCTGGCTCACATGGAAATGGCGCTCCATCGTCCGGAAGCGCAGGCCGAGATAAGGCGTGCGCAAGACGGAGACGAGCGGACGTCCGCCCGTGAAGTCTACGTGCCACCCCTGCGTGCCGCTCGCGCCGAGGTAATCCGGTGTGCGGCTCTGCGTGTCGATCAGCCGGCCGAATGGCGCAAAGGCGTCGGCTGTCAGCGGCTCGAGGCGAACCTCGTGAAATCGGGGCATCGGAAGCGTGTCGGCGGCGCTCGAAGCGTCGCATGCTACACGCGGACCCCGCTCCGGGGAGCGGGTAGGGACGCGATCAGTGCGTGTGGGTAACCGCGTAGTCGCCGGGGGCGATGGCGCCCGCGCGGCAGAGGCGGTTGAGAAGCTGGTAGAGCTGGATGAACCGCGGCGAGCCGGCGAGCCAGGCGTCGAACTGACTGTCGAGGAAGGGATCCGGGCCGCCGTGTACGAAGGTCACCTGCGGCGGGCGCCCGGTGCCGAGCCCGAGCTCCGAATGCGCGGAAAACAGGTGCTTGCCCGGGAAGGTCCTCCGGACCAGCTGCTCCAGCTCGCGTGCCTCGATGACTTTCATACCGAACCTCCTTCGGCGGTATCGCGCGGGTTACGGGCGCTGAGCTTGCTTGAGCAAATCGCGTTCCCGATTACGCCGGTACGGCCTTTGCCGTGAACAGATGCACTGGCGCGCAGTCCAGCTTTTCACGGTGACAAGGATGACGCCTCAAACGGGGCCCGTCTTCAACCCTATGGGGGAGTCCTTTGCCTAGCTCCGCGGGCGTAAGCCGGCGGACCGGGATCCAGACCATGTCCGAGAATCGTCACACTCTGCCGCGGGGCGCCGTGCGCTTTTCACACGCTATAGCGGCGGGACGCTATGAAGTGAAGAATTCACGTGCGCGCGCGGGGCACGGGACCTATGATCCGCGCCGGTGCGACGCGTCCTATGCTTTTGTCATGCGATCGCGGCGGCGGCGATCCTCGCCACCACCGGGACGGCGTGCGCCAACGAGGTTGCCGGCCAAGTCGTTGCGGTGCAGGACGGCGACACGGTCACGATCCTCGACGCCGCGAAAGTGCAGCATCGCATCCGTCTCGCCGGGATCGACGCCCCGGAAAAGGGTCAGGCGTTCGGCGAGGCCGCGAAGGAGAGCCTGGCCCGCCTCGTCCACGGCAAGCGTGTCGATGCGCACTGTCCGAAGCGCGACCGCTATGGACGCGAAGTCTGCAGCATCTTCCTGGGTACCCGAGATGTGGGACTCGAGCAGGTGCGGACCGGTCATGCCTGGTGGTATCGCGACTACGCCCGCGAGCAGACTCCCGACGATCGGGCCAACTATGAAGCGGCCGAGAGCGATGCCCGGCAGGCCCGCCGCGGCCTCTGGCGCGACCCGACGCCCCAGGTTCCGTCCGCATTCCGCAAACAGCAGCGGACGCGCGGCGCCGCCGCCTGATTCTTTCGGCTGCCTATTTCGAGCGCGTGAGTGGCACGAAGCGCACTGCGATGGTGCGCCGCGTCACCGTCGAGCCGTCCGCGTTCTTCTCGATTACCTGTAGTTCCTGCACCTGCCACTGCGCCCCGACCGGTATAACCAGACGCCCGCCCGGCTTCAGTTGCTCGAGCAAGGGCTTCGGCACGTACGGTGCGGCGGCGGTGACCAGGATCCCGTCGAACGGCGCCGCTTCGGGCCACCCGCCGTAGCCGTCGCCGATCCGCGTGGCGATATTCCGGTAGCCCAGCGACGCTAAGTCGATCGCCGCCCGCCTCCCGACCGGCTCGAGAATCTCGATGGTGTGCACCTTCGCGACGAGCTCCGCAAGCACGGCGGCCTGATACCCTGAGCCGGTCCCGATCTCGAGCACCGTGTCGCCCGCCTTGGGCGCCAGCAGATCGGTCATCAGCGCGACGATGTACGGCTGGGAGATCGTCTGGCCGTGGCCGATCGGGAGCGGTCGGTTCTCGTATGCATAAGGGACCTGATCGGGCGGGACGAACCGGTGGCGCTCGACCTTGCTTACGGCCGCCATGACCCCCGGAGCGAAGCTCGCGCGCGCCGTCTCGGCGGCGGTCGCGCGCGCCATCCCTGCGATCTCCGCGACCATCCGCGCGCGCGGCGCCTGGAACGCGTCCGGCGATGCAGCGGAGTCCGGGACAGCGCTAGCGATGATCCCGGCGAGCAAGCCGGCGGCGCGATAGGCCTTCATGGGCGTAATCGTAGTTCGAGTCGACGGCGCCGGTTCGCGTACCGGAAATGTCGAGGTCAACTGCCCGGTCGCGGCGCGGGGGACCGAGCGCTAGGCCGGCTGCGCGAAGATCTCGGCCAGCGTTTTCGGCACCTCGGCCCGGTGCAGGTTCAGCTCGCCTTCGAGCTGATCGATGTGCTCACGCATGAGCGCGATGGCGCGCGGCGCATCGTGCGCTGCGAGCGCGTCCACCAGCGCGAGATGATGGTCGACGCCGCAGGCCGAGGGCGCATGCCCGCGATGAGTGAGGACGATCAGCGGCGTGCGCGAGACGATCTCGTCGAGGAAGCGCGTGAGCACGCCGTTCCCGGCGATCGCTGCGAGGCGGCTGTGGAAAGCGACTGACAGGCGTAGTCCCACGCGAGCGTCCCCTCGAGCATAAGCCGCTCCCTCGTCCGCCACGAGGTCGCGCAGCGCTGCCAGGTCCTTACGACTTGCCGCGATAGCGACCTTGGCAACGATCGCGCACTCGATCGCCCGGCGAGCCTCGAAGACCTCCCGGCTCTCCGTCGCGGAGGGCGTGGGCACGACGGCCCCTCGGTTTGGCCGCAACTCCACGAGGTGGGCATGGGCGAGTCGCGCCAAGGCGCTGCGGACCACCGCCCGGCCAACGCCGAAGAGCTCCGCAAGGGCGACTTCCTTGAGCTTCGTCCCGGGAGTAAGGCGGTGATCCATGACCGCCTCCCGGATGGCGTTGTAGACGCGCTGCTCGGCAACAGTCCCGGCGGGGCGCGCCGTCGCACGCCCCGCAGCGTCGGGATTCAGCATGGCACGGCCCTTTCTTCCAGGGTGTGAGGAAGCAGGTCTCTGGGCATGCATGGAATTGTCGACATTTCTAGGTCAGGGTGCAATCGCCTTGCAGAGATGTGGGACGACGTCGCTGGCGTTTGGATTCGCGGTCACGTTTAGTAAACAATTTGGATACATCACGATCAACGGTATTTTTAGACCAGCACTTTGCATATCGCGTAAGGCTATGTCAATCAGCGGCCATGCCTTTGTTGACAGCAAGGCGCATTGGTGCGAACTTCAAAGGTTCGCGTTACGGATGACCTCGGTGTCGGATGGTTTGGAAAGCACACGCCGCTGGCGCACCCCCGCGGAGCTTGGCATGGCGCTGATTCCCTACCTCGGGTCGCGCTAGCCAATGGCCCGTACCTCCCGCGCCAAGGGCGCCGCCGTCCGCTACGTGCTCGACGGCGAGGTCCGGACCGTTCTCGACATCCACCCCGCCCGCACGGTCCTCCAGCATCTCCGCGAGGATCTCGGCCGCACCGGGACGAAAGAGGGCTGCGCGGAAGGTGACTGCGGCGCTTGCACAGTCGTGCTCGCCGAGCTAGAGGGCCGACAGGTGCGCTATCGCGCGATCAACTCGTGCATCCAGTTCGTCCCGACCCTAGACGGCCGGGCGCTCCTCAGCGTCGAGAGCCTGAAGGACCGGCGGACGGGCGCACTCCACCCGGTTCAGCAGGCGATGGCCGATGGCCACGGCTCGCAGTGCGGCTTCTGCACGCCGGGCTTCGTCATGTCGCTGTTCGCGCTCTACAAGTCGAACCCCGCGCCCGGCCGCGCCGAAATCAACGACGCGCTCGCCGGCAATCTCTGCCGCTGCACCGGATACCGGCCGATCGTCGACGCCGCGCAGGCGATGTATGCGCTCGGGAAGGCCATCCCGCCCGCGGAGCAGAACTGGATCAGTGCGCCTTCGGGCGATCGCTCCAGGCCGGCGGCGAGGTCGGAGGCCGCGCTCGCCGCCCAGCTCAAGACGCTCAAGCGCCGCAAGGGCTGGGTGCTGTCGCATCCGGGCGGCACCTTCCATTCGCCGCGAACCGCCGACGAGCTGGCCGCGCTCCGGGAGCGCCTGCCGGAGGCACGCATCCTCGCCGGCGGCACCGATGTCGGCCTATGGGTCACGAAGCAGTATCGCGCGCTCGGCGACATCATCTACCTCGGCAACGTCGCCGATCTGCAGCAGGTCGAGGCGCGCGACGACGTGATCGACATCGGTGCGGCGGTGTCGCTCACCGACGCGTTCGCGTCCCTGGAGCTGCACTTCCCCGAGCTGCGCGAAGTGCTCCGCCGCTTCGCCTCGCCCCCGATCCGCAACGCCGGCACCCTCGCGGGCAACGTAGCCAATGCTTCGCCGATCGGTGATTCGATGCCGCCGCTCATCGCGCTCGGCGCGCGCGTCGTCCTCCGCAAGGGCTCCGCGCGCCGCGTGCTCCCGCTCGAGGCACTCTATCTCGCGTACCAGCAAACGGCGCTCGCGCCGGGCGAGTTCGTGGAGCGGGTGCAAGTGCCGCGGCGGGAGCCGGGTCTCCGGTTCGCGACCTACAAGATCTCGAAACGCTTCGACCAGGACATCTCCGCGGTATGCGCGGCGTTCGCTTTCCTCGTGGAGGAAGGGACGATCCGCGCCGCCCGCGTCGCGTTCGGCGGCATGGCCCCGACACCGAAGCGAGCCCTGGCGTGCGAGGCTGCGCTCGCGGGTCGCCCGTGGGACATGGCAACCTGCGAGGCCGCGGCCGCGGCGCTTGCCGCGGATTACCAGCCGCTCAGCGACATGCGCGCGTCGGCGGCGTATCGTTCGCGAGTTGCGCAGAACCTCCTCCGGAAGTTCCACTTCGAGACGGCCGGCGACCTCGCCGCGAAGCCGAGCAGGCTCTACGACATGAAAGAAACCCCGGTATGAACGATCCGCGCCCGCCGCAGCCGGAGACTGCCGCCCGCGGCGCGGTGGGCGCAGCCGTGCGTCACGACAGCGCGCACCTCCACGTCGCCGGCGAGGCGGCCTACGTCGACGACATCCTCGAGGCGCGAGGCACGCAGCACGCCGCCCTCGGCCTGTCGCCCCGTGCGCACGCGAAGATCCGGTCGATGGACCTCGCAGCGGTCCGCGCGGCGCCAGGAGTGGTTGCCGTCCTCACCGCGGCCGACATCCCGGGTGAGAACAACGTCGGACCGATCCAGCACGACGATCCGATCCTGGCGGCCGACGAGGTCCAGTACGCCGGCCAGCCGATCTTCCTCGTCGTGGCCGCAACGGTCGACGAGGCGCGCCGGGCCGCGCGGCTCGGCACGATCGAATACGAGGACCTGCCCGCGATCCTGACGATCGAGGACGCGCTCGCAAAGCAGTCGTTCGTCATTCCCACCGTCACGCTCGAGCGCGGCGACTGGAGGTCTGCGCTCGCGGCCGCGCCGCATCGTGTCAAAGGATCGTTCAAGATCGGCGGCCAGGAGCAGTTCTACCTCGAGGGCCAGGTCGCCTACGCCGTTCCCGGCGAGGACGGCGACATGCTGGTTTACAGCTCCACCCAGCATCCAGGCGAAGTGCAGCAGCAGATCGGGCATGCGCTCGGCATAGACGCGCACCGGGTCACCGTCGAGTGCCGACGCATGGGCGGTGGTTTCGGCGGGAAGGAAACGCAGCCGGCGCTGCCGGCGGCGGCGGTCGCGGTCGCAGCGCGCCGTCTCGCGCGCCCCGTCAAGCTCCGCTACGACCGGGACGACGACATGCTCGTCACCGGTAAGCGCCACGACTACCTCGTCGAGTACGACGTCGGGTTCGACGCCGCCGGGCGCATCCTCGCCGTCGACTTCATGTTCGCTTCGCGCTGCGGCTTCTCGGCGGACCTGAGTGGTCCGGTCAACGACCGCACCGTCATGCACGCGGACAACGCGTACTTCCTGCCCGGCGTGCGCATCGTGTCGCACCGGTGCAAGACCCACACGCAGTCGAACACCGCCTTTCGCGGCTTCGGCGGTCCGCAGGGGATGATGGCCATCGAATACGTGATCGACGAGATCGCGCGCCACCTCGACGTCGATCCGCTCCGCGTGCGGACGGCGAACTTCTACGCCCCCGGGCGGAGCACGACGCCGTACGGGATGCCGGTGGAAGACTTCGTCGCCGATCGTCTGTTTCAGGAGCTGGCTGCCTCCTCGAACTACGCCGCACGCCGCGCCGCGATCCGGACGTGGAATGCCGCCAGCCCGATCCTGAAGCGCGGCATTGCGATGACGCCGGTCAAGTTCGGGATCTCGTTCACCGCGACGTTCTTCAACCAGGCGAGCGCGCTGGTGCACGTCTACGCGGGCGACGGCAGCGTGCTGCTCAATCACGGCGGCACCGAGATGGGCCAGGGACTCTTCACCAAGGTCGCGCAGGTCGTGGCCGACGAGCTGGGGATCGACCTCGACCGGGTGCGCGTCTCGGCCGCCGACACGAGCCGGATCCCGAACGCCTCTGCGACGGCGGCCTCGAGCGGGAGCGATTTGAACGGGAAGGCGGCGCAGGCGGCAGCGCGCGACATCAAGGCGCGCCTGGTCGCGTTCGCGGCCGAGCGCTTCGACGTCGCGCCGGAGGCCATACGCTTCGGCGGCAATCACGTCGAGATCGGCGACGTGAAGCGCATGCCGTTCGCCGAGCTCGCGCAGCTCGCCTACTACGCCCGCGTCCAGCTCTGGGCGAGCGGGTTCTACAAGACACCGAAGATCCACTACGACCCGAAGACGCTGCAGGGGCGGCCATTCTTCTACTTCGCCTACGGCGCAGCGGTGTCGGAGGTCGCGATCGACACGCTCACCGGCGAGACGCGCCTGCTGCGCGCCGACATCCTGCACGACGTCGGCCGGAGCCTCAATCCGGCCATCGACCTCGGGCAGGTGGAGGGCGGCTTTATCCAGGGCGTGGGTTGGCTCACTGCCGAGGAGCTGTGGTGGGACAAGAGCGGACGCCTGATGACGCACGCGCCCTCCACCTACAAGATCCCGGTCGCCTCCGATGTCCCCGCCGATTTCCGCGTGCGGCTCTGGGAGCGCGGGGAGAACGTCGAGGACAGCATCCACCGCTCGAAGGCCGTCGGCGAGCCGCCGCTGATGCTTGCGATCTCGGTGTTCCAGGCGATCAAGGATGCGGTCGCGTCGGCCGCCGATTACGCGCGCCCTGCGCATCTAAATGCGCCTGCGACGCCGGAGGAGGTGCTGCGGGCGGTCGAGGCAGCGAAGGCATCATGAGCTGGGTTCACACGCTGCAGCTCGTCGCCGCGCGGGGCCACGACTCGGTCACGGTGACGGTGGCCTCGGGCAAGGGTTCCACGCCGCGTGAGGCCGGCGCGAAGATGATCGTGACGGCGGATGCGGTTCACGGCACGATCGGTGGCGGTGAGTTGGAATACCAGGCGCTCGAGATCGCCCGCGGCATGCTCCGCCCCTCGCCCGTCGGTGATGGCGGGTCGCCCGCCCGCTCGAGTGAGCACGCGCGGGAGGCGCTTGCCTCGGCCTCCCACCGCTTCGCGCTGGGCGCGAGCCTCGGCCAGTACTGCGGCGGGGCGGCCAATCTCTTCTTCGAGCGCGTCGCCGCCGACGCGGCATGGGTTCGCATCCTCGCCCGCTGGCACGAGGCGGGTGAACGTTGCGTGATCGTCACCCCGGCGGCCGGCGATCAGCGCCTGCTGGTCCGCGCGAACGACACGTGGGGCACGCTCGGCGACCCCGCGCTCGACGCGCGCGCGGCTGCTGCCGCACGCGAGCTGCTCGATGCGGCCAGGGCCGAGCCGCGGCTCGTGCCGCTCGACGGCGACCGCGCGGTCCTGCTCGAACCGCTGCTGCCGGTCGACTTCAACGTCGTGCTGTTCGGTGCCGGCCACGTCGGCCGCGCACTCGCGCGCGTACTCGGCACGCTGGCGTGCCGGGTGACCTGGGTGGACAGCCGGGAGGACGAGTTTCCGCGCGAGGTTCCCGATAACGTTCACGTCGTCGCGACCGACTTTCCGCTCGCAGAGGTCGCGGCGGCCGCCGACGGCGCGTACTGCTTGGTGATGACCCACAGCCACGCGCTCGACCTCGCATTGGTCGAGGCGATACTCGAGGACGGCCGCTTCGCCTACTGCGGCATGATCGGCTCGCAGACCAAGCGCCGGACGTTCGAGAACGCGCTCGCCAAGCACGGCGTCTCGACCGCCGCGCTCGCGCGACTGACGTGCCCGATCGGCATCCCGGGCATCAAGGGCAAGGAACCCGGGGCGATCGCGGTTGCGGTGGCCGCGCAGTTGCTCGAGCAGCGCGAGCACCGTGCGGCCGCGGCCGAGGATCGCACCGAACAGTCTCGGCGCGCCTGACGCGCGCCCGCACCGGGAGAGGATCATGCGATCGGGTATCACCGGTACGCCGCCGCGCCTTGCGCTGACGGGGATCCGCAAGGCCTATCCCTCGGTCGTCGCGAACGACGGGATCGACCTGACGGTGATGCCGGGCGAGATCCACGCGGTACTCGGCGAGAACGGCGCCGGCAAGTCGACGCTGATGAAGATTAGCCATCACCATGCATAGCGTCGTTTCCGGGTTTGCGCCGCGTCTCGCCGCCGCCGCACTCATCGCGTCAACCGCTTGCGGCGCCCTCGCGCAGGCGCCGTCGAAGATCGTGTTCGCCAGCAACTGGCGCGCGCAGGCCGAGCACGGCGGCTTCTACCAGGCAACCGCCGAGGGCATCTACCGGAAGCACGGCCTCGCCGTGGAGCTGCGGCCCGGGGGCCCGCAAGTGAACGTGCAGCAGCTACTGCTCGCCGGCCAGTTCGACGTCATCATGGGCTACGATCTCGCGACGCTGTCGGCGATCGAGAACGGTATCCCGCTGGTGACGATCGGCGCGACCTTCCAGAAGCATCCGTCGATCCTGATGTCGCACCCCGGGCCGAAGACCCTGGCCGACCTGAAGGGCCGGCCGGTCGCCATCTCGACCTCCGGGAGCCTCACGTTCTGGCCGTGGCTCCGCGCGAGCTTCGGATTCGACGACGGTCAGAAGCGGCCGTACGCGTTCAGCATCCAGCCCTTCCTCGTGGACAAGGACCTCGTGCAGCAGGGCTACGTCACCTCCGAGCCTTTCATGGCGCAGAAGGGCGGGGTGACGCCGGCGGTGTTCCTGCTCGCGGAGTACGGCTATCCCCCTTATGGCGATCCGATCGTGACCACGCGTGATGTCATGGCCAAGCGCAAGGACGACCTGCGCCGGTTCCTGCGGGCGACGGCAGAGGGCTGGAAGAGCTACTTCGCCAATCCTGCGCCCGGCAATGCGCTCATCCAGAAGGACAATCCGCAGATGCCGGACGATCAGATCGCGTACGGCATCGCGAAGATGAAGGAGTACGGCCTGGTGACGGGAGGCGACGCTGTCATGCTCGGCGTCATGGCGATCACCGACGCGCGCTGGAAGAAGACCTGCGACTTCATGAAGAGCCAGGCGCTGCTCAAGCCCGAGACGGACTGCTCGCTCGCCTACACCACGGAGCTCGTCAAGGATCTCCGCGTGTTGCCCTGAGTCGCTCGCGCCGTCATGCCGGCGCACGTCGGCATCCAGAGCGGCTTCGCCCCCGGGCCCGGAGTTCGCCGGGTAGACACTAGCCCTTCTGCCGAAGGTCGACCACCCGCTTCGCCTTCCCCTGCGAGCGCTCGATCTTCCCCGCCTCCACCACCTTCACCTTGGTCGAGACGCCGACGTAGGACTTGATGCTGTGCTCGAGCGCCGTCGCTTCACTCGCGCGCTCGGCTTCGCTCGCGTCGCTTCGCGCCTCCACGACGACGGCCAGCTCGTCCAGCCGGTCCTCGCGGCGCACCTCCAGAAAGTAGTGCGGCGATAGCCGGGGCTGCTTCGTGATCAGCTCCTCGATCTGCGTCGGGAAGACGTTCACCCCGCGGATGATCAGCATGTCGTCGCTGCGCCCGGTGATCCGCGCCATCCGCCGCATCGTGCGCGCCGTCCCTGGCAATAGCGCGGTGAGGTCGCGGGTGCGGTAGCGGATGACCGGCAGCGCCTCCTTGCTGAGCGAGGTGAAGGCGAGCTCGCCCGGCTGGCCGTCGGGCACCTGCGCGCCGGTCGCAGGGTCGACGATCTCGGGATAGAAGTGATCCTCCCAGATCGTGAGGCCGTCCTTGGTCTCGATGCACTCCTGCGCGACACCAGGCCCCATTACCTCGGACAGTCCGTAGATATCGACCGCAACGAGACCCATCCGCCGCTCGATCTCCTCGCGCATGCCCTCCGTCCACGGCTCCGCGCCGAAGATGCCCACGCGGAGCGAGCAGTCCTTCGCGGGAAGCCCCTGGCGCTCGAACTCGTCGGCGATCGCCAGCATGTAGGACGGCGTCACCATGATGATGTCGGGCTTGAAGTCGTTGATGAGCTGCACCTGCCGCTCGGTCATCCCGCCGCCGAGCGGGATGACGCACGCGCCGAGCGCTTCGCCGCCGTAGTGGGCGCCGAGCCCGCCCGTGAAGAGCCCATAGCCGTAGGCGACGTGGATCTTGTCGGTCGATCGTCCGCCCGCCGCGCGGATCGAGCGCGCCATCACCTGGGCCCAGGTGTCGATGTCGCGCTTCGTGTAGCCGACGACTGTCGGCTTGCCGGTGGTGCCGCTGGAAGCGTGCACGCGGACGATCTGCTCCATCGGCACCGCGAACATCCCGAACGGGTAGTTCTCGCGCAAGTCCTGCTTGGTCGTGAACGGAAATCGGGCGAGGTCCTCGAGACGCTGCAGGTCGTCCGGACGGACGCCGTGCGCGTCGAACTTCTTCCGATAGTGGGGCACGTTGTCGTAGGCGTGACGTACCGTCCACTTGAGCCGCTCGAGCTGGAGGGCGCGCAGCGCGTCGACGCTCGCGTTCTCGATCGGCTCCAGCTGATCGTGTTCTCCCATGTCGCCTCCCATCTCGTCAGGCCGTCGGCGGCGGCAGGACGTGGCCGTCGAGCCGGAACGACTTGCCGCGAAACAGCGCGACCGTCCTGCCGGTCTGGTTCGTGACCGTGATGTCGTAGACGCCGGTACGGCCGCCGGCGTGCCGCTCCTGGGCCTCCGCGGTCAGCACGTCGCCCAGCCTGCCGGACGCCAGGAACTCGATCGCGCCGCCCTGCGCGACGGTCGCGTGGTTGTGGCTGTTGCAGGCGAACGCGAACGTGCTGTCGGCGAGGGCGAAGATCAGCCCGCCGTGACAGAGCCGGTGGCCGTTCAGCATGTCCTCGCGGACCGTCATCACCATGCGCGCATAGCCGGGCCGGATCTCGGCTAGCGCCATACCGAGCGCCCGCGAGGCCGGGTCGCGGGCGTAGAGCTCCCGGCCAACCGCTTCGGCGAGCGCCTGCGCGTCCATCGCGGCTACCGGCCGGTGAACTTCGGCGCACGCTTGTCGAGGAACGCCTGCACCCCTTCGCGATAGTCCGTGGTGCGCCCGAGCTCGCGCTGCAGGTCGCGCTCGAGGTCGAGCTGGGCGTCCAGCGTGTTCGCGGGCGAGTCGTACACTGCGCGTTTGATGTCGGCGAGTCCCTTCGTCGGGCCGGCGCCGAGCTGTTTCGCGAGCCCGCGCGCCTCGTCCATCAGGCGGGCGTCGTCCACGCATTTCCAAATCAACCCCCAGCGTTCCGCATCGTCCGCGGTGAGCTTGTCGCCGAGCAGCATCAGACCCATCGCCCGCGCGGTACCGACGAGGCGCGGCAGGAAGTAGGTGCCGCCCGAGTCGGGCACGAGACCGATCTTGCAGAACGCCTGGATGAAGCTCGCCGACCGCGCGGCGACGACCATGTCGCAAGCGAGGGCGATGTTGGCCCCGGCGCCCGCCGCGACGCCGTTCACCGCGCAGATCACCGGCTTCGGCAGTTCCCGGAGCGAGCGCACCAGCGGGTTGTAGTACGTGCTGATCGTGGCGCCCAGGTCGACCGGCGCGGCGCCTCCGGCGCGCTCGGAGAGATCCTGGCCGGCGCAGAACCCGCGCCCGGCGCCGGTGAGGAGGAGGGCGCGGACATCCTCGCGGTGCTTCACTTCGGCGATCGCCTCGCGCAGCCGCTCGTGCATGTCGGTGTTGAAGCTGTTGAGGCGGTCCGGCCGGTTGAGGGTGATGGCGGCGTAGCCATCCGCGACTTCGAAGACGATCGAGGGCTGGGTCATGCGCGCTCCAGGGGCGATGCGAGGCGCCGGATTCGCCGCGTCCGACTACGGCGAGAGGCCGCGAAAGGATACCCGAAGGTCAGCTACACAGGTCGAGGTAGCACCCGTCGCCGTCGAAGATCCTGGCGAGGGAGCCGCGGAGCTGCGCGAGCTGTCGTTCGCGCAGCGCGAACCTGACGACCAGCACCTTGTCGTCGCCGAGGACGTGTGCCGCGTCGTCCTCGAACGTCACGCGAGCATGGTCTCGATACAGCTCGAACGCCTCGATCCCGCCGTAGCAGGCCCGGCTTTCGTCGTCGAGCTCCACGTGGTAGCCCTCGAGCCCGAGCTCGACGTCGTCCGGATCCGGGGACTTGTCCCGTTGCAGGATGAGGTGGCGCCTGTCACCAAACTGAGCGTCCGCGAAGCCGACGAGCCAGCGGTCCGCGTCTTCGTCGACCGACACGTAGCTCGCGTCGAAGGACGCGTCCTGCGTCCGGGGGTGCTTACCGGACGCAGACATGGCGCCGGCCGGTCGTGTAGATGCGAACCGGGTGCCGGTGCTCGATCAGCCACACCGCGGCGCAGAGGAGCACATTCAGCGCGACCGCTGGCATGCCCAGGATCAGCATCCGGTCGGGGTCGCCGACGAGCGCCGCCCACAGGAATGCCGCGATCGAAGCGAAGTAGTGCACGTCCCACCACCAGGCCACGAAGTCGGCGCGCTGGGCGGCAGCTCTCTGGTGATATCCACCGTGCATGTGAATTCGCGCGGGCGCGACGTGGTTGATGGCTTGCCGATCGGGCGTTTGAAAGTGCGTGCGAACGCCGCGGCGGAAGCGTGGCCTGTTTGGCGCCGACTCGTCAACTTTGGTGCTACGGCCGAGCAAATTCGGGGATGCGAAAGCGCTTGCGGTAGGCGCCCGGGGCGAGGCCCGTCGTGCGTTTGAACAGGCGCCGGAAGAAGGCCGCATCTTCGTAGCCGACGCGCCAGCTGATCTCATCGACTGAAGCCTCGGTGCGTTCGAGCCGGCGCTTGGCATCTTCGATGCGCAGGCGCTGGACGTAGGCAATCGGGGTGAGGCCGGTCGCGTTCGCGAAGCGCCGTTTGAAGGTGCGTTCAGCGAGCCTAGATCGCTTGACCATCTCCTCTACGGGATTGGCGACCGAGAAATGACCGCTCAACCACTGCTGCGCGCTCAGGATCTCGGCGTCGCCGTGGTCGCTCTTGCCTTCGAAGATGATGTAAGGCGTGAGCCCGTCCTGATGCCATTGCAGCGCGAAGAGGCGCGCGACTTCCTGCGCGGTGGTCGCGCCGGCGTAGCGGGCGGTGAGGTAGAGCACCATGTCATGCCAGGTCGTCGATGCGCCCGAGCTCACCAGCTCTTCATGCAAACCGGAGATAACGAGCACGCGTTCCGGATGAATCGACACGGCCGGATACGTGGCCGCGAACGTCCGGGCGTAGCCGAAGTGCACCGTCGCGTCCTTGCCGTCGAAGAGTCCCGTCTCGGCCAATAGAAAGATCCCCGAGCAGGCCGAGCAGAGCACGGCGCCGCGCTCGTGCATCGTGTGCAGCCACTCGACCAGCCGCGGATAGCGCCCCGTCTCCCAGCCTTTCGACCGCAGCAGCACCGACGGGACGATCACGATGTCGCTCGTTTCGATGGTGTCGATCGCGCGCTGCACGTTTATCGGCACACCGCTCGCCAGCTCCATGGGGCCTACTGCCTCACCCACGATGTCGATGTGAAACGGTGCCGGCGCACTGGCGTGCGTCATGCCCATGAGCGCGGCCCCGTTCATGACATCGAAGATGCCGGCGAGCGTGGAGAGCACGGCGTCGGGCAACGCCACGAGGCTGACGTGACGGGGACTCGATCCGACGTGGGTGGATGGTTTAATCATGGCGCGTAGGCCTGTGGCACGAAAGAACCGATCTTGGGCGATTCCGGCTCTTCCGCAGGCTTGGTGCCGCTGCGATCATGGGCGCGACGTTTGAACCGCTCGAAATCGCAAGAAAGGAGTCGAATACCATGAACGCACCCGTGATCGATCAAGCGAAGTTGGAGTCTATTGTCATGCGTGCCGTTGGCGACCTGTCCTCCGCCTATGGCGGCGTGATGGTCAGCCTAGGCAGCAAGCTCGGTCTGTATAAAGCCATGTCGGGTGCCGGCCCGATCAGCGCCAAGGAGCTCGCCGCCCGCACGGGCTGCGCTGAGCGCTACGTGCGCGAGTGGTTGAACGCGCAGGCCGCCGGCGGTTATGTCGGCTACCACGCGGTGAGCGACACCTACGAGTTGTCGCCCGAGCAGGCGCTGGTCCTGGCCGAGGAAGACAGCCCGGTCTTCATCCCGCCGGCGTGGAACGTGCCTGCGTCGATGTGGTTCGACGAGGAGAAGACCCTCGATGCGTTTCGCACCGGCCGCGGCGTGGCCTGGGGCGAACACGAGGCGCGGCTGTCCTGCGGCGTCGCGGCCTTCTATCGCAACGGCTATCGCGCCAGCCTGGTGCCGCAGTGGCTGCCGGCGCTCGACGGCGTCGTGGAGAAGCTCGAGGCCGGCATCGACGTCGCCGACGTGGGGTGCGGCCACGGTCACTCGACCGTGCTGATGGCAAAGGCCTTTCCGCGATCGCGCTTCCATGGCTTCGACGCGCACGCGCCGTCGATCGACGAGGCGCGGCGCAACGCTGCCGAAGCGGGCGTCGCCGAGCGAGTGACCTTCGACGTCGCCCGCGCCGTGGACTACCCCGGCCGAAAATACGGCCTCATCTGCTTCTTCGACTGCCTGCACGACCTGGGCGATCCGATCGCTGCGGCCCGCTACGCCGCCAAGGTGCTGGCGCCCGACGGCACGGTGGTGCTGGTCGAGCCGTTTGCCCACGACCGGGTCGAACACAACCTTTCGCCGGTCGCCCGGCTGTACTACGCGGGCTCGACCACGATCTGCTGTGCGCATGCGATCTCGGAGGGCGGCAAGCTCGTCCTCGGCGCTCAGGCCGGCGAGGCGCGCCTGGCCGAGGTGTTCCGCAAGGCGGGTTTCACCCACTTCCGGCGCGCGGCCGAGACGCCCTTCAACCTGATTCTCGAAGCGCGCCGCTGACGACTTCGGAGGGGCGGGCCCGGGTAACAGGGCCCCTCCTTCGCGCTTGAGCTACATGCAACGACGATCTTCGCGAGCAGGCAGGATGTGATCATCGTTCGCGGCATCGCCACCGTGTTTGCTCCTGAGCCTTCAAGAAATGTCGATCTCCATTCGATCGATACCTCCGCTTCGTTTCAACCCGGCCACAGCACGGCGTTTATTGACGCCCAACGCTAGTGATCACCGGACCGCGGAAGCGGGCGAAGCCCGCTGTAGCGAGTCGGCTGCAAGCGGTACGCTTGCAGCCGTCGGCCCGAAGCGCAAGTTAGGGCTCGGCATCGAAGCGAGAGAAACGAGCTATTGCTGTGCTGCGAGAACGGCCCAGATTCTGATCGCAGGCGCAGCGCAGTCGCTGAGTGCGAGCGATAGACCGAACGCTTGATTCAGGACATCTCGCACAACTGCCTCGTCCGTTCGCGAACCGCTAGTCACCCGGAGAGCAGAAATTATGTCGATTGCCTCAGTCTTATAGCCGTCGAGGTCGGCAATGGTGCTCGCCGCCGAACCGAAAGGGTTCCATTCCGACAACACCTGCGCTACGCGTTCGATGTCACGCTGCTTCATGGGCGTGTGTCCTGCGAGCCCTAACTGGATTGGGCGTCGCCTCCCATCCCATTCTAGGGCCAGCCGGCGCGTGGGATCCTAGGCTCATGTTCTTATTCGGGGAGATCTGTCCGACGTGGCGGTGCGAGGTCGTGTCGTGGGACACCAGCCGGGCCCACTGGTTGACCAAGGTCCAGGCGCACGGGGTGCTGCCGCCCGGCGCGAGCGAACCAGCGGTTGCGTAAGGAGGCGACCCTTAGCAGGAGTTCGGCGTGACCTTGATCGCGTAGGTCACGCCGAACCCGCCGCGGTGGTCTCGCACTGTCCAAGACCGAGCGGTTCCCGGCACCGGTACGACGAGCGCTGCACCCTTGGTGCGAGCCGGGATCAGCGTTGCGACGATGTTCTCGTTCGTGCTGCCACAAATCCGCAGGGTCTTCGCGGTTTGTCGTGCAACGGTCGCACGCGCCGAGCTGGTGAAGTCGCTGCGGAACACGATGAACGGCACACTTGGTGGTGCGCCGGTTCCCGGCGTCGCCGAGATCTCGACCAAATGTCTTCGGGCCGCGCCGCGCGCGCACGGAGTGCCGGAAATATGGGGCGTGTTCGTCGCGTTGTCGGTTCCGACCCATGTGCCGAGAAGGCGCCCGGAGGCCACGAAGCTCGGGTCCAAGTCTCTGGAGAGATGCAGGAGCCGGCACCACTCATGCTCGGTCTGCAGCTTGGCGTGGTGCCGGGCTTCGAACCAATCGCCGCCCCCGTCGCCATCGAGGTTCATGCGTCCCGCACCGTCGAAGTTTCGCGAGCTCGTGTCCGAATCGCGGCTCTCGCCGTGACGTAGACAAATGTTGTCGGGACTATCGATGTCGCAGCTAGCGTTGGTGGGCGGGCAGAGCTGATCGCCCGGGCGGCGAGGGGCGCCCGAGGTCATCAGCCCGCGAAACCGTCGGCCGTCGGAAGCGGCAACGGGCGGACCCGCGACTGGCTTATCGACGACGCCAATCGTCGGCGCATTGAAAATCCGTCGATCGAGAATCGTCGGCACTGCGGAGGCAACGCGGCCGTTGGCATCGGCGGGCAAGCGTACGCTGACACCTGCCGGCGGATCTCCTTCGATGACGGCGACGTCGTCGAACAAGATCGAATAGGGCACCGGCCGGGTCCACAGGCCCACACCGGAATCGAGTAGACGGCCGCGGATTCCCAGCCCCTGAGGCGGCGTGGGGATCCAATTCGAATGCGAATAGAAGTCCTGCAAGCCGTGCAGGATGTGGCCGAATAGGCGGGCGGCGCGGTTGGGATCATTCGCGCTCGGCTCGCGAAGCGCCTCGATCACCTGCGCGTACCTCATGTTGACGTAGGCGGCGCTATCGCGGAACCGGCAGTTCTGCCCGTGACGTTCCGCGAGGTCGGCCTCCGCACCTTGGTCTTCATCGTGGTTGCCTGCAACGATTACACTCAGGATGCCACCCGTCATGAATGGCAACGCATTGCGCGTGATCCGCTCGTGGATGCTCTCGCCAAAGGCCGCAGCGGGCCGGATGTCCGCGACGATCGCTGCGGTGAGCGCCACGGTGCCGAGAGCGGCAGGCGCCAGCCAGTGTGATCCACGTTTCGACATCGAACCCATTCCCTTCCTCCTGCTTATTTAGCGCGCGCACACCGCCCAACGTTCACGTTGAGCGGCCGCCGAGCCGCGAAGCGGCGAGGGTACCCGCCAGCGACGCTGGCGGGCGGTCCGCTCGAACGTGGGGTTGGGCCACGGTGGCTACATGATTTATCGTCCGCTTTCAGCTGCGCGTCAGGTCGCTCTGCGAGGGGCTGTTGGAGCGCACCTCGGTTACGGGCTGGTTCACCGTGAGACGGAACACGTCCGGTCGGCTGTAGTGGCCGCCGATGTCAACAACCGCTTTGACGGACCGCACGAGATCTAAGGATGCCGGAGCAGTGACGATGGTTTCCTCGCCCCTTACGGGTCCGGCGATGATTTCCCCTCGAGGATCGATGATGCAGGAGCCCCCGTCGTGTTCGAAGAGCATGACCTCGCGAAACTCGGCCGGGTAGTCTGCCTTCCGATTTAGCGCCGCCGTGAGAATGACGTACGCGCCAGCTTGTGAGGCGAATGCCCGCGAGAGAAGTGTCTGCCGTGGCCACAGGCCGACCGGTGGTGGGGGCGCTGACTCAGGTTCACGGCCCGGCCACGCGGCGACGTGGATCTGCGTTCCCTGCATCGCCAACGCATACCCAGGAAGCATCATTTGATGCTCCCAGCAATTCAGACCGCTGATGCGTCCGTATGACCGCTCATAGACGCGCAGACCGGAGCCGTCTCCTTCACCCCAAGCCGTGCGCTCGTGGAACGTCGGCTTCAGCTTGCGGTGTTTGCCGATGATCTCGCCGTCGCGACTGAGAAAGACAAGCGTGCAGTAAACGGTGCTCTTCGTGCGCTCATCGAGCTCGGCAACGCCGATCACGACGTCGATCTTCGCCTTTCGCGCCGCGGCGCATACGCGAGCTATCTCCGGCCCCGGAACTTCCACAGCCGCGGCGAGATATGCGGCACCCGCACGCCATCGCACCTGCGTGGGTGGCGCAAATGCGAACATCGGATAGCCGGGTAACCAGCATTCGCCGAACGCAGCGAGGGTAGCGCCCTTGTCAGCGGCAGCGGCAATCAGCCGGCAAGCCTTCTCCGTAGAGGCTTCGCGGTCGAAGTGCACTGGTGCTGCTTGAATTGCAGCCAATACGATCTCACTCATGTCGAGACTCCTCGCTGTTGTCGCGGACGCCCAGGCACTTCCGGCCGGATCACCTGCACCGCCTTTCCGGGGCCCAACGCCGCCCATCAGCGGTCCGTACGGGTCCGCTGCATTGATGGGATGGACTCCCCCCGGCTTTTCGGCATCATCGTGCCAGCTGGCCTCATTTGGCGTGGGGTGTCAGCGCTCAACCGGAAGGAGTCCAAGATGAATGCTACTGCCGCATTGCCCATCGTGGGTGTCGATCTGGCGAAGTCGGTCTTCCAACTTGCCGTCGCCGACGGCGGCTGGCGTGTCGTCGAACAGCAGCGTTTGACGCGTACCCAGTTCGAGCGCTGGTTTGCCAACCGCGCCGTCGGCTTGGTGGTGATGGAAGCCTGTGGCAGTGCCCATCACTGGGCACGCCGGCTCAATGGTCTGGGGATCGAGGTGCGTCTGTTGCCGCCGCCGTATGTGCGCGCCTACGTGAAGCGCAACAAGACCGATGCAGCTGATGCCTGTGCGCTGCTGGAGGCGGCGCGCTGCGCCGACATCGTGCCGGTGCGCGTGAAGTCGGTCGAGCAGCAGGCTCTGCAGGGGCTCCACCGCACCCGCTCGCTGTGGATGGCCACGCGCACCTCGCGGATCAATGCGCTGCGCGGCTTCTGCCGCGAGTTCGGTATCGCGATCGCGCAGGGCGCGCGCCTGGGCGTGGAGCAGATCGGCCGGGTGCTCGCCGATCCTCACTCGGCGGTACCCGATCTCATCCGCCAGACGATGAAGCTGTTGGTCGAAGAGATCCGGCTGCTCGAGGCGCGGGTGAGTCAGCTCGAACGCGAACTGACCCTGCTTGCTCGCCAGGCCCCGGCGTGCACGAGGCTGCTGACGATCCCGGGGGTGGGTCTGCTCAGCGCGACGGCGATGGTGGCGGCCACCAGCGGCTCGGTGGGCCACTTTCGCGATGCGCGCCACTTCGCCTCTTGGTTCGGCTTGACCCCCAAGGAGTACTCCTCGGGGGGCACCCGACGTCTGGGGCGAATCTCCAAGCGCGGGGATCGCTATCTGCGAATGCTACTGACCCACGGCGCACGCTCGGTGCTGCAGGCAGCCACCAAGGCCGTCCAAGCGGGCCGAGCGGTCGACGCGTTGCGCCAGTGGGCGCTCGCGCTGCAGCGGCGCTCCAATCACAACAAGGCGACCTGTGCGCTCGCAAACAAACTGGCGCGCATCTGCTATGCGACGCTACGCGATGAGCAGGACTACGGCCGGCCGGCACCGCGACCGAACAAGAAGATCGAGCGCACCGCGTTCGCGATTGCCGCCTGAACGACGCTTCCAGAGAAAACGTTCCCACCCCGAGCCTTGCTTAGAGATCGATCGCCCATCATGGCAAACCGGGTCGTCCCCACATCGTCTGACGCCGATAACTTGCCTGGCGGCTTCACGCTCGCCCGTTGCAACGATTGGCGCGACGGTGTCCGCAGCTTCCATGTCGGCACGGGCCACCACGAGCCCACCTCAGATGCCGGATATACGACTGCAGGCTCACCCGCGATGCCAGACCTGTCGATCAGTCTCTTTCTTCTTGGGGGGAGTCCATATAGGCTTGTTAGAACTCATGACGGCAGCGCGTAGGTTACTTTGCCGTGCGACACCGTCAGGACGCCACGTTGCCCAAGGAGATCGATTAAGCCTTGGACCTCATCGTCAGAGATCTCATTGCCAAAGAGCGCCTTAATCGTGCCGCCTAGGGTCTTGAGCGTTCGCGGCTTCGCCGACTTACGTTTAGCTAGATTGTCGATCACGGCCTGGACCTTGTCAGGAACTGACTTCGCGGTGGAAATCCTGAGAAGAGGGATACCGCCGATTGAAGTAGAGCGTTGGCAGAGGATGTTTCGCGTTCTGAGGTGCTTGATTAGGGGGTCAAAGCCCGTGTCTTTCGAGATGACGTGAAAGACGGCGTCAGGGAATGCGGCCGCAAGTTGGCCAAGGTAATAAGCGATGTGAAAATCGAGCGCGTTGCTCCCGCGGCCCTCGATCTGGATGTATTCGGCATCAGGCCCGAACGCCTGCAGAGTGCGTGCCAGCTCTAACGGGACCTTTGCCTGCGCGGCACCCACAAATACCTTGATCTTGAAAGCCTCACCATTCAGCAGCGACGTGATGTCGGGCTGGACGTTCTCATAGTCGATCAGCACGAAGTTTGTTTTCAACTTCTCCCCTTGTGAGGCGCAAGCTGTGAGTTCTAACGAGGATGTACAAAAAGGCCGTTTCGGGAGGATTTCGACGGCTCGCTGAATGCCAGTGCTTTTCCTTGATCACCGACAACTCGCGTGCTGTCGCTACCTGTGAGGCGCTTCACGAGGAGATCGTGGCGCAGTTGGTCTGCGATGTCCAAATCACAGCGAGCCTCGCTCATATCGCCTCTGGTGAAGAGCACTTTGCGCGAGGGACTTTTCGTACAGCCTCAACGACTCAGTTCAGCGGCCCGCGCGGGCGGCGCAAAGCGGCGCTCGCGCGGGTCCGCTGCAACTGACGGTTAGGGGTCGATTTGGGCCCACGCGCATACTGCTTAAGTGTGTGATTCATTTTCGCGACGAGCGGCAGTAGGCCTTTGCTGTCCTGAGCAAGAACCAGAACTGCGAGGCTCTGCGCGTGAGCTGCCAGAAGAAACGCTAGCTCTGCATCCTTAAGTGATTCCTTGCGGAGTGCCGCCATGGTCGGTGGGGTAGCGAACTCCTGTTCCGCAGTGGGCCCACCATGAACATAGCTTGAGAGTAGGGCGTAGGAAGGGATCACGTTTGCCAAAAATGGGACCTTCACTGAGACTAGACCAGAGCCGTTCTCCGCGAGGTAGCGGAGGATCGCCCGGTACTTGAACTGGGCTGACTTCGCTGCGATGGTCTTGGGGCTGTGGGACTTGATCGATGGGTAGAACCGATCGAGCAATGTCGTGTACTGCATCAAACGATCCTCGCCGAAGAGACGGCCTCGAGCTCGCCAAGCCTCGCCGTACTCGATCATTTCCGCCGCACCGCAGAAGTCAAAGTACTCGGTCCCGACTTGGTCAGTCTTCTCGACGACGTAACGCGCAAAGAGGTACATCGCCTTCAGGTAGTGCTCGGTGAGCGCGCGGAACAGCACGCGGGCCGCATAGAGGTTCCTGGTCTCGTGCATGTCGAAGACGCCGTTCTTCAGGACCCCGGCCCTTACGCTAAGAGCCATGAGTGCACGGGCAGTTTTAGGGTTCTTCGACAGCGACAACGCCGGCTTGATCGCCTTCGTCGCGCGATCCAGCAAGCGAAAGAACTGATCGTCGGTATCTCGGAGAGTCCCAAAACGTTGGTTGACCGAACGAGACACCGCGGATCGACCCCTAACGAGAAGTAGACACGAGCAAAGATTGGCACGTCTGCCCGAACATTTCCAGAGGTAGTCATTCCTCGCCAGATCTAGGCAGCCACGGGTAGGCATTTGAATGCCTAGCGGTGCCACTTGTCATCGACTTCAAACCGGCGTCCCTTGGGACCACGCGATCGCGAAGTCCCAGCTGAATCGCCACTTCTCGCGGCAGCTCCCAGACCATTTCCGGGTAGCGCCAGATCCCGCCCGCTGCCTTGACTTGTTGCCGAAGGGCCGTCTCGTTTCGCCCGACCCTGACCCACACCGGCGGCTGAACCACGAGCCCCTTGCGGCCTGCAGATCCGTCGCGAGACTTGTATTTCCTGGTGTTCTCGACGATGAGCTCGACCGTGGTGACGCGCGCGTCGGTAACGGGATCGTGGCGGTAGCGGACGCAGACTAACGAATTTCCGAAGCGATCGACGAGGCGCCGCGTGCCCGTCGCGCCTGGCCGGAAGGTCTTCAGGACGCGCAATGGAACTCACCGTCGGATCGGTGTTCCACGCCGTTGACCCGTGAGCAGCCCTACGCCACCGCATGCAACAGCGGCGCCTCCCGCGCCGTCGGCCGCTCCAGCAGCGCGAGCAGCGCGACGAGCGAAAGGATGTCGGCCCGGTTGTGATCGAGCACGCGCTCGAGCACGCTCGCATCGCCGCGCTCGAGCCACTGCCGCCATGCCGCCGGCGCTTCCGAGCCGGGGAGGTCGTTCGTGCGCTCGAGTCGGAGCGCCCGAGCTTCGGCGGTGCGCAGTCGACAGTCGGGCCAGCCGGCGTGCAGCAGCCGGCGCGTGACGTGCAGGAGATCGAGATGGGCGAGCAGGGCGGTCGGGAGCGTCTGTCCGCCGAGCCGGGCGCGAGCTTTAAGCAGCGGCAGATCGAACGACTTCCCGTTGAAGCTCACAAGCAGCTCGGCACGCGCGATTCGCTCGGCGACGCCCGCGAGCAGCGCACCCTCGGCGGAGAACGTCGCCATCAGCCACTGCACGATCCGCAGCGATGCGCCGTCGATCCAGCCCAGGCCGACCATGAACGCCACCGTGCCCGTGCCGCCCGCGAGGCCGGTGGTTTCGGTGTCGAGGAACAGCAGCGACTCCGGCGCAATCGTGCTGCCGATGCCGCCCACGGCTCGCGCCGCGTCGGCGAGGACGCGGCCGCTCGCGATCGGGACTTCGCCATGCCGGAACGGCAGCGCGTACGTCCGAACGATCTCGATCAGGCCGGGCGCCACCGTGGTGCCTCCGAGGGAAACCGCCAGTGCCTCCGCGGTGGGCTTTCGCCGCGGGGTATCGCTCACGCGCATCCGCTCCAGCCGTTCGCCGAGCGACGGCCCGGCTGGACCGACGGCGCGCGCCTGCGCCTTGGCGCGTAGCTGCGCGAGCCGCGCTTGCAGGTCGATCATCAGTGCGCCGCCGACGGCCTCGTCAGCGCCGCCGCGGAGCAGGGCGAGAACCTTCAACGCCGCTTCCTTCGGCGACAGGCGATCGGCATCGTCGTGCGCCAGCACCGGCCCCACGCACGCCGGACAGCCGTACTTGCACGCGCACTCCCGGACCAGCTCGATCGACCGCGCGATCACCTGCTCCCGCAGATCGAAGAGCGGGCCGGAGATGCCGATCCCGCCGGGATAGTTGTCGTAGAGATAGAGCGTCGGGCGGAACGGCCGCTCGGCGGTGTCGACATCGCACGCACCGCCGTCCAAGGTGCGCGCTTCGGCGCGGCCGTCGCCGCCAGCCGCTGCGACCCAGCTTCCCTCCGGGCCGCCGTCCCCGACTGCGCGGCCAATATCCCGCGGCTCCGAGAGCGAGAGGAACACCGCGATCCGATGCACCGCGTGCGCCGCACCGAGGAAGCCGTCGAGCGCTTCGAACCGGGTTGGGAACGCGCGGCTGAGCGCGTGCGGATCGGCTTCCCACCAGAGTGCGGTCGTATGCATCTCCTGGTCGGGAAGGCTCACGCGACCGTAACCGACGTTTTCGTGGGTGTAGTAGCGGATCTTCTTGTAGCCGGCCACGCGCCGCACCACGTGCACTTCGCCATGCGCGGCACGCGCCGACGGGCAGGTGTCGCCGTCGAACTCGTCGAGCACTTTCAGCTTCGTGTAGTCGATCGCGTCGGTGTAGTAGTCGGCGTTCGTCGTGGTCACGAACGCCTTGCGCCCGACCCAGTCGAGCTTCTCCACCTGCCAGGGCGCCGACTGCACCATATGGATCGCGCCTTCGTAGAGCGTCACCGCGGCGGCCGAGTAGTCGACCTCGGCGATCACGTTCTTGCTTCCGCCGGTGACGTCGATGACGGTGAAGTTGCCCTCGGCGATCGATCGCAGGGAGACCGCGTTCGCGGGATAGCTGTCGGCGATCCAGTGCCAGCGCGGGCCTTCGCGATGCACGACGCCCTGCTCGGCGAGATAGCCGAGCGCTTCGTCGAGCTTGACGCCGCCGAAGGTGTCTCCCGCGGCGAACGGCAGCTCGAAGGCCGCGCAGCGGATGTGGTCCATCAGGATCAGGAGCTGGTCGGGGTCGATCCGCGCGTGCTCGGGGCTTGCGCCGAGAAAGAAATCGGGATGCCGCGCGAGGTACTGGTCGAGCGGATCGCTCGAGCACACGAGCACGCCGACGGCCGTGCGGCTTCGCCGGCCGGCCCGCCCGAAGCGCTGGAGCGCGCCGGCCACCGTGCCGGGATAGCCGTTGAGGACGCAGACGTCGAGCGCCCCGATGTCGACGCCGAGCTCGAGCGCGGAGGTCGACACGACGCAGTCGAGCGATCCCGCGCGTAGCTTCGTCTCCTTGTCCCGGCGTTCGGTGGGGAGATACCCGCCGCGGTAGGCAGCGACCCGCGCCGGCTCCCGCGGATCGCGGTCGAACGCATCTTTGAGGTACTTCGTCAGCACCTCGACCTCGAGCCGCGAGTTGGCGAAGACGATGGTCTTCAGGCCCATCTTCACCGCCAGCCGGGCGATGCGGGTCGACTGCGAGCGCGCCGAGGCGCGGATGCCGAGATCGGCGTTGAGGACCGGCGGGTTCCAGACCACGAAATGCTTGCGCCCCTGCGGCGCGCCCGAGTCGGTGACCGTGCGCACCGGGCCGCCCAGCAGGCGCTCGGCCAGCTCGCCGGGATTGGCGATCGTCGCCGAGCAGGCGATGAAGACCGGGTTCGCCTTGTAGAACCGGCAGATCCGCCGCAACCGCCGGACGAGGTTCGCGACGTGCGATCCGAACACGCCGCGGTAGGTGTGCAGCTCGTCGATCACGACGAACTGCAGCGCCTCGAAGAACTGCGCCCACTTGGTGTGATGCGGCAGGATCGCCTGGTGCAGCATGTCGGGGTTCGACACGACGATATCGCCGTGCGTCCGCACCGCCCGCCGCGCGTCGCCCGGCGTGTCGCCGTCGAAGGTGTAGGCCCGGATGCCGAGCCCGCCGGCCGCATTCAGCTCGAGGATCTCGCTGACCTGGTCCTGCGAGAGCGCTTTTGTCGGGAAGAGGTAGAGCGCTTTCGCGCCGCGCGTCAGCGCCGCGTCGATGACCGGCAAGTTGTAGCAAAGCGTCTTGCCGGACGCGGTCGGGGTGACGATCACCGTGTCGCGACCCGCCGCGACGTGCGTCCAGGCTTCGTGCTGATGGCTATAGAGGTGCCGGATGCCGCGCGCTTCGAGCGCGGCGCGGAGCCGCGGATCGAGCGTTGTCGGGGAATTCCGCTACGCGTGCGGAACGCTCCGGGGCGACGACTTCGCCGACGATCCGGGCGCGGTGCTCGCGTTTGAGCGTTTCGATCAGGGCCTCGGCGGAGTGCGCCTGCGGTCGCGGGCGCCGGCGCGGGTCGGGCGCCGTTTCATCGCCGAAGAGATCCTGCGTGCCTTCGAAGAACGCCCCCATCGTGCCCCCCGCGATCGATTGCGGGAAGCATGCGGGAGGCGCAGGCTCACCAAGTGAGCCTGCACGGGAGATTTACCGGACCACCTCGCGCATGATGTCGAGGATGGTGTGCGACCGGCGCTCGACGAGAAGCACGT
Source organism: uncultured beta proteobacterium (assembly GCA_963754305.1). Classification (GTDB taxonomy): domain Bacteria; phylum Pseudomonadota; class Gammaproteobacteria; order Burkholderiales; family SG8-39; genus DATEDA01. Next base: position 229,926 of record CAVWFR010000023.1, read on the forward strand.
CGCGGCCGACGATCACGCGGCCATACGCGGCCGGGAGCAGCGGGAGTCGGTCGTCGAGCGCTTGCGGCAGCGGTCGGGCAACAACCTTTTCCGGCACGCGCTCGCGGATGAGGAGCGGGTCGCGGCGCGTAACCTGCTTCGTCTCCGCGTCGTGGCTCCCGTAGCGGCGGAAGAAGTTGTCGATCGTCTGCCGGTCGTCGCCGGTGAAGAGGATCGCGCGCTCGGTCGCGTTGGCGGCGGCGAGCGCAGGGTAGACCTGTTCGATCCGGATCGTCGCGTGGGCGGCCGGGAGCAGGCTTATAAGGACGGCGGCAAGAATGGCGCGTAGCATATTGTTCTATACGGTTATTTCAGCCCGACGGATGCTATCGGCGCGATGTCTCACGATGATGTCAGAAGTTGCCTGCATTGCAACAAGATGTAACCGAGCGAGCTCGAACGAGGCAGAATTCCGCGCACCAAGGAGGAGCACCCGAATGATCCGCACGCTTCGCACGCTCGCCGCCGCGGCCCTGTGTCTGGCCGGGACCGCGGCTTTCGCCCAGGCCGACTACCCGTCCAAACCGGTCCGCTACATCGTGCCGTTCGCCCCCGGCGGCACCACCGACATCCTCGCCCGCATCATGGGAGAACACTTCCAGCAGGCCTTCAAGCACCCGTTCCTGGTCGAGAACAAGGCCGGCGCGGGCGGCAACATCGGTGCGGCGGAGGTCGCCAGGTCGGCCCCGGATGGCTACACCATCCTGATGGGCACGCCGGGAACGCAGGCGATCAACCAGTTCCTGTACTCCAAGATGCCGTACAACACGGAGAAGGATTTCGCGCCGGTGGTCTTCGTCGCGAGCGTCCCGAACGTGCTGGCGGTGCATCCGTCGCTCGGCGTGAAGACGCTGCAGGAGCTGATCGCCCGAGCGCGCGCGAAGCCCGGCTCGATCAACTTCGCGACGCCGGGTGCCGGCACGACCGGGCATCTTTCCACCGAGCTGCTCAAGTCGATGGCGAAGATCGATCTCGTCCACATCCCCTACAAGGGCAGCGGGCCGGCGCTCCAGGACCTGCTCGCCGGGCAGGTGCAGATGACGATCGACAATCTGCCGTCCGCACTCGCGCACATCAAGTCGGGAAAACTGATCGCGCTGGGCGTGACCACGGCAAAGCCGGTGGCGGCGCTGCCCGGCGTGCCGACGATCGCGAGCGTCGTCCCGGGTTACGAAGCGAGCTCGTGGTTCGTGACGATGGCGCCGGCGGGAACGCCCGCGGCGATCATCGCGAAGCTCAACACCGAGGCGAACCGCATCCTGCAGAAGCCGGAGGTGAAGGAGCGCTTCGCGCAGCTCGGCGCCGAGCCGGTCGGCGGCACGCCGCAGGAGCTCGGGAAATTCATCGCCGCCGAGACGGTGAAGTGGAAGGAGATTGCGCGGATATCGGGGGCAAAGCTGGACTGAGGCTGATTTCTACGAGGCGCCGGCATCTGACTCGCGGTGATTGCTCGCCGCCGCCGCTGACTCGCTATCGCGTGTCGCGCGAGGTGCGGGGCCCGACCGAGTGCGGGGGCCGCCCGGGATCTAGCGCGCCGAACTAAGCCGGACTGACGTTCTTGAAGGGCAGCGTCCGCAGGTCGGCGGCCGCCGGCCCGGGGCAGTCGACGTCGATGATCGCCGCGCAGCGATCCTGGAACGCCGCGCGGAAGTGATTCTTCGCCTTGACGCAGAGGAGCCGCGTCCGGGCGAGATCGATGCCGTGCAGCGCGAAGAAGGCAGGATCGTTCGCCGGGCCGACGCGCTCGGTGAGGATCACCTGCATCCCGCGCACGTCGAGTACCGCGGTGCGGCCGAGGGCGACCGCCAGGCCGCGCTCCATCGGCCCGACGTTGCGGAAGTCGCCGTCGGTGAGCCGCAGCACGTCGGCGTCGACCTCGACGCCGCGCCCGAATGCCTCGGTGCGCTTCGCGCCCAGCAGCAGGTTGAGGTGCGTGCCGACGCCGGCGAGGCAGGCGGCATCGACGATATCCGGGTCGCAGAAATAGGCGAAGACGGCCGGCACGCGCGGCGATCGCTTCACCAGCGCGCGGAAGAGTCCAGGGGTGTCCGCGGCGCCGCCGGAATAGGGGTTGTCGGCCGGATCGGTGAGGGCAACGAGGCCGGGCGGTGCTGCAAGCGCGCGCCGCAGTCCCTCTTCGGGCGATACGAGCGCCGGTGTGAATTCGGCCGCCCGGTCGCCGATCGCGGCCGCCAGATCGACTGCAGCGGCGGCGGCCGCGGTGCGGCTGCCGTCGGCGTAAACCATGACGGACGCGCCGCAATCGGGCGTATCGGCGTACGGAAAGCCGCCGAATATCGAAACGTCGAGCACCGGCGCGACCTCCCGCCCGCGGGCGAGCGCCTGCAGCGCCGCCATCGGACCGGCATCGGTGCGCATGTTGAAGCTTCCGAGGAGCCGGCCGGTGGGCTGGATCGCGCCGACCGGCCGGATCTCGCCCGCGACCGTCCGTTCGAGCAGCCGTAGCACCCGTGCCGCCGTCTCGCGCATGTCGACGTGGGGATAGGTCCGGTACCCGGAAGCCACGTCGATCAGCCTGGCCAACCCCGAATTGAGGTTGGCGTGCAGATCGAAGCTCGCCCCGATCGGCGTCGCGCCGACCGCCGTGCGGATCGCCCTTACCAACTCGAGGTCGGGCGCGGGACGCGCGCGCGTGATCGCAGCGCCGTGGAGCGACAGGTAGATCGCGTCCCAGCGTCCGGCGCCGAGATCGCCCGCCACCTCGTCGCGGAACGCTTCGAACAGCGCGTCCTCGATCGGCCCGCCGGGGTTCGCGGAGGCGCACCGGAAAACCGTGACCGCCCAGTCCGGATGCGCATCGGCGAAGTCGGCCACCGCCGCGAGCTCGGTCGCGGTACCCCGCGCGGCGGCCAGCGCGCCCGGCCCCTTCGTCCACTCGCGGGCCTCGAAGGCCGCCCCGGCCGTGACGATGGGGCTGAAGGCATTGCCCTCGAACCAGAGCCTGGCGACCGCGAGTTTCCTTGTCATACAGAGGTTTATCTCGAGGACTTGATTGCTCGGCCGGGGAGAACCATCTATCGTGCAACGAGAGACGCCCCGAGTGGGCGAAATCCTACCCGAGGAGTCCGATGGCATCGCGCGATCCGAACCGCTGGATGTGGGCGGAAGCCCTGCAAATGCTCGATGAAGCGAACCGGCTCCAGCGGCGCTTTTTCGAAGTGAGCGTCCGGTCGTCGGCCGCGCCCCAGTGGGAGCCACCGGTGGACGTCTTCGAGTCGGAGGACGAGCTGTGGCTCTTCTTCGCTCTGCCGGGCGTTGCGCCCGGGCACGTCGAAGTGGCGATACAGGCGGCCGAGCTGGTGGTCCGCGGCGACCGCCAGCTGCCGCCCGTCGCCCATACCACCACGATCCGGCGTCTCGAGCTGCCGCATGGCCGGTTCGAGCGGCGGGTGACCCTGCCGGCCGGACGCTACGACCTGGTCGCGAAACAGCTCGAACACGGCCAGCTCGTGCTCGGGTTGCGCCGCATCGCCTGAACGCACGAAGGATGACGATGGAACTCGAAGCCGACACCCCGCAGCCAACCGAAGCCGAGGCGGTGAAGACCCCCGGCGGGCTCCCGATGCGGATGAGCCAGCCCCTGCTCGCTCTCCCCGAGGACGCGATGGTGATCGTCCCGGTGCGCAACCTCGTCCTCTTCCCCGGGATGATCCTGCCGGTGACGATCGGGCGCGAGACGTCGGTCGCCGCTGCGCAGGCAGCGGTGAAGAACGATCGCCCGATCGGACTCCTGCTCCAGCGCCGGCCGGACATCGAGGCGCCCACGCGCGAGGATCTCCACGACATCGGCACGGTGGCGCAGGTCGTGCGCTACATCACCACGCCCGACGGCGCGCACCACGTGGTCGCGCAGGGCGAGGGCCGGTTCCGGGTGATCGAGCTGCTGGACGGCTATCCGTTTCTCGTCGCCAGAGTCGAGCGTCTGCCGGCCGCGGACGAGCAGGGCGACGCCATGGAGGCGCGGCTCCATCAGCTCAAGGAGCGCGCTACCGAGGCGCTCCAGCTGCTCCCGCAGACCCCGCCGGAGCTGGTGCAGTCGCTGCAGAGCTTCACCGCCCCGGGCGCGCTCGCCGACATGATCGCCGGCCTGATGGATCTCAAGCCGGCCGAGAAGCAGTCGGTGCTCGAGCTGATCGACGTGTCGGCGCGCGTGGACCGCGTGCTGGAGCTGCTGTCGCACCGGATCGAGGTGCTCAAGCTCTCGCGCGAGATCGAGTCGAAGACCAAGGCGACGATGGACGAGCGCCAGCGCGAGTACGTCCTGCGCGAGCAGATGCGCCAGATCCAGAAGGAGCTCGGCGAAGGCGAGGGCGGCGCGGCGGAGCTCGCCGATCTCGCGAAAGCGATCGATGCCGCCGGCATGCCCGAAGAGGTGCTCGCCCACGCCAAGAAGGAGCTGAAGCGGATCGAGCGCATGCCCGATTCGTCCGCCGAGTACTCGATGGCGCGCACCTATCTCGACTGGCTCGTCGAGTTGCCCTGGAAGGCAGGCGAGCCGCCGGCGATCGACATCGCCGCGGCGCGCCTCATCCTCGACGAGGATCACTACGGCCTGGAGAAGATCAAGCGGCGGATCATCGAGTTCCTGGCGGTGCGCAAGCTCGCGCCCGAAGGCCGCTCGCCGATCCTCTGCTTCGTCGGTCCGCCCGGAGTAGGCAAGACCTCGCTCGGCCAGTCGATCGCCCGCGCGCTCGGCCGCAAGTTCGTGCGCGTCTCGCTCGGGGGCGTCCACGACGAGGCGGAGCTCCGCGGCCACCGGCGCACCTACATCGGCTCGCTGCCGGGGAACATCATCCAGGCGATCAAGAAGGCGGGGAGCCGCGACTGCGTGATGATGCTCGACGAGATCGACAAGCTCGGGCAGGGCTTCCACGGCGATCCGAACGCGGCGCTGCTCGAGATCCTCGACCCGGAGCAGAACAACACGTTCCGCGACAACTATCTCGGCGTGCCGTTCGATCTCTCGAAGGTGGTGTTCATCACCACCGCGAACGTGCTCGACTCGGTCCCCGGACCCTTGCGCGACCGGATGGAGATCATCGGGCTCCCGGGCTACACCGAGGAGGAGAAGCTCGAGATCGCCAAGCGGTACCTCGTGCGCCGCCAGCTCGAGGCGAACGGCCTCAAGATCGACCAGGTGCAGGTGGGTGACGCGGTGCTCGCCGCGGTCATCCGCGACTACACGCGCGAGGCCGGCGTGCGGAATCTCGAGCGCGAGATCGGCGCGGTCCTTCGCCATGCGGCGGTCCGGATCGCCGAGGGCGCCTCGGTGCCGGTGCGGATCGACGTGCCGCTGCTCGCCGAAATCCTCGGGCCGGCGAAGTTCGAGTCGGAGGTGGCGGAGCGCACGGGCATGCCGGGTGTCGCGACCGGGCTCGCGTGGACGCCGGTGGGCGGCGACATCCTGTTCGTGGAGGCGAGCCGGACCCCGGGCTCCGGCAAGTTGATCCTGACCGGTCAGCTCGGCGACGTGATGAAGGAGAGCGCGCAGGCGGCGCTCACGCTCGTGAAGTCGCGGTCCGTGAGCCTCGGCATCGACGTCGGTGCGTTCGACAAGAGCGATATCCACGTCCACGTACCGGCGGGCGCGATCCCGAAGGACGGACCGAGTGCGGGCGTCGCGATGTACATGGCACTCACCTCGCTCCTTACCGACCGGGCGGTCCGCAACGACACCGCGATGACCGGGGAGATCTCGCTGCGCGGCCTCGTGCTGCCGGTGGGCGGCATCAAGGAGAAGGTGCTCGCCGCCATGCGCAGCGGGATCAAGACGGTGATGCTGCCGGCGAAGAATCGCAAGGACCTGCAGGACGTGCCCGAAGGCGCGCGGAACCGGCTGCAGTTCGTTTGGCTGGAGACGGTCGACGACGCCGTGCGGCACGCGCTCGGGCCGGTCGAGAAGGCCGCCGCTTAGCGCGCCCGAAAAAAAAGACGGCCCGGAGGCCGTCAACAGGGAGGAAGAGCGCGATGACCAGCGCTCTCGGAGGTAGGTTGTGCCGCCAGATTAGCTTGCGGCGGTTGCAGCACGATGAACGTCGTCGATTTCAATATAGGAGAACCCGCCGTGACCGTAAACACGACGTCGTCCTCGACGAACGCGCCCTCGATTCCCGCATGCCGCGAACGGGTTTCTCCTAAGCGGTTCAATCTGCGCATGAAAGTCGAGCCGGACAGGACCGAGCGGCGCCAACTCTCCGCCATTAGTCCGTTCGGCCTATGTCTCCAGGCTGACGCCCGACCGCCGCGCTCGCGTAAATGCGTTCGTTGAGCTCGCGCTCGCGCGTATCGACGATCGCCAGAAACTCGGCCGCGCCCCGCATGTGGCGAAAGGCCGCAAGCCCGCGCGCCAGGAAATCATGGAGGGCCCCCAGACCGGTCCTCCGCGCCGGCGCGTCCATCGCCGCGACGATGCCCCCCAGCAGGGGTTTCCGCGCGAGACGATCGAGCGCCGCACCGATGCGCCCGGTCAGCGCGATCTGGCGCTCGCGGTCGTCGCGCGGAGCGGCGACGCGGTAGGCATCCGCATAGCTCGCGTCGGTGATCGCGAGCGGACCTGCGGCCTGCCGGCGGCGGAGTGCCCTGGCGACGGCGAGATCGAGCACCTCGGACAGGGCGTCGAGCTCGACCGCGAGCGCGATCGTGTCGAGCGCGGCCGCGGGCAGCAGACGCGTGAGGAGCGGCACGATCCGCGCGATGCTGTCGTCGCGCGCACCGAAATCCTTCGGGCCGTACAGGTCCGAGAGGAAGAACGCCGCCGCGGGGCGGTAGCGCGGGCTCGCGAGGAGATCGGGATACGTCCGCTCGAGCCTCGCCGCCTGCCATGCGCGCACGGCGACTCTATCGGCGGCGAGACGGGGATCGGCGCTCGCCGCGGCCCGCAGCGCGCGCACGCGCTCCAGGTGAGCGCGGAGACGCTGCGCGGCGTCGGACTTGTCGGGCGCCGGAGGGCTGGGCACGCGCGATTATAGAAGCGGTCGCAGCGGCCGCTGCGATTCGGATGAGCACCCTCGGGTAGACGAGACGGGCTCGCATTAGAGGGTCGGCTCTACGCTCGCGGCGAAGACGGAGGGTTAGAATCATTAGTCGTTCGCCGGCCTTAGCACCGACGATCTCGCACCGACGACCTCCCATGTCTGCCGCCGCGGCGCCCCGGCTTTCTCCCCACCTCGAGCGCTTGCAACGAGACTTCTCGCTGCAACGGGACGCGGCCGCGCGGCACCCGTTTCCCGATCGCGCAACGCGCGACCGCCGTCTGGCGGCGTTCGAACGCCTGTTGCGCGAGAACGTCGGCGCGATCGCCGCCGCGATCGCGCACGACTTCGGGCATCGCTCGCAGCACGAGACCCGGCTGCTCGAAACCTTTCCCAGCCTGGAGGCGGTGAAGCACGCCCGCCGTCATCTGCGCGGCTGGATGAAGCCGCGCCGACGGGGCGTGTCGCTGTGGTTCCAGCCGGGCCGCGCGGAAGTTTTTCCACAGCCGCTCGGCGTCGTCGGCATCGTGGTGCCGTGGAACTACCCGCTCTATCTCGCTGCCGGACCGCTCGTGGGCGCGCTCGCGGCCGGCAACCGCGCGATGATCAAGATGTCGGAGCTCGCGCCGGCGACCGGAGCGCTCCTCGAGCGGCTCGTCGGCGAGTCGTTCGCGCACGACGAGGTGTGCGTGGTCAACGGCGATGCGGACGTGGGGCGTGCGTTTTCGTCGCTGCCGTTCGACCACCTGCTGTTCACCGGCTCGACCGCGGTCGGCCGCGCGGTGATGCGGGCGGCGGCGGAAAACCTCACGCCGGTGACGCTGGAGCTCGGCGGCAAGTCGCCCGCGATCGTCGGTCCGGACTACGGAATCGGCGCCGCCGCCGAGCGCATCCTCATCGGCAAGTGTCTGAACGCGGGCCAGACCTGCATCGCGCCCGACTACGCGCTCGTCCCGGCCGCGCAGGCCGACGCTTTCGTCGCCGCCGCGCGGCGGACCGTCGCCGACTGCTATCCCGACCTGATGCGCTCGCCGGACTACACGGCCATCGTGAACGGACGTCACTTCGCGCGGCTCATCGGGCTTCTCGAGGAAGCCCGTTCGCGGGGCGCCGAGATCCTTACCCTCGCCGCGGGCGCGGCGCCGGATCCCTCGACGCGACGGATCCCCCCGACGATCGTCCGCGGCGCGCCCGAGGACTGCGCGGTGATGCGCGAGGAGATCTTCGGCCCGATCCTGCCGGTCGTCCCGTACGCCACGCTCGACGAAGCGCTCGCGTACGTCAACGCGCGGCCGCGGCCGCTCGCGCTCTACTACTTCGATCGCGACGAAGAGCGTATCGGACGCGTCCTCGCCGGAACGGTCGCCGGCGGCGTCACGATCAACGACACCATCCTGCATATCGCGCAGGACGATCTGCCGTTCGGCGGCGTCGGTGCCAGCGGCATGGGGGAGTATCACGGCCGCGCCGGGTTCGATGCGTTCTCGAAGCGGAAGGCCGTGTTCAGGCAGGCACGGCTGAATGCGATGGGGCTGTTCAAGCCGCCGTACGGGAAGCGGTTCGAGCGCCTGGTCGACTTTCTGCTGCGTTGATGCCGACGCGCCGGCAGGTGCTCAAGTACGGACTGGCGGGTGCGCTGCTGCTCGCGGCCGCCCGCACCGCGCGCGCGGAGCGCGACTACCTTCCGGCGGACGGAAGCGCGCCACTCGAAGCGTTGCGCGAAGCCGACCGGGAGGTGCTCGCCGCGATCGCGCCGGCGATCCTCGCCGGGACCGGAGCGAGCGCGGCGAATACGGCAGCGGTGGTCGGGAGCGTCGATCGCGCGGTCGTGGGCCTGCCGCCGCATCTGCAGCAGGAGGTGGGACAGCTGCTCTCGCTGCTCGCGTCCTGGCCCGGCAGGCGCTTCGTCGCCGGTGTCGCCGCGCCCTGGCCGAGCGCCTCGGCCGCTGACGTGACGGCTTTTCTCGAACGCTGGCGCTTCAGCCGGTGGGCGCTGCTGCAGCAGGGTTATCACGCGCTGCACGACCTCGTGCTTGCCGCGTGGTACGCCCGACCCGAGAGCTGGACCGCGATCGGCTACCCCGGTCCGCCCGAGATCAAGTGATCGCCGACCCGATCCGGGAGGGTCTCGCGCGCGGCTGGAAGGTGACCGACGCCGCCCGCCTGGAGCGCGATGTGGAGCTCGAAGCGGACGTCGCGATCGTCGGCACCGGCGCGGGCGGAGGGGTGACCGCCGAGATCCTCGCCGCCGCGGGGCTCGCGGTCGTGCTGGTCGAGGAGGGGCCGCTCAAGAGCTCGACCGATTTCCGCATGCTCGAAGCGCAGGCGTATCCGCAGCTCTACCAGGAGTCGGCCGCTCGCAAGACCCTCGACAAGGCGATCAGCATCTTCCAGGGGCGCTGCGTCGGCGGCTCCACCACCGTCAACTGGACGTCGAGCTTTCGCACCCCGGACGCGACGCTGGCGTACTGGGGCGAGCGCTTCGGGCTCGCGGATCTCTCGCCCGCCGCGCTCGCGCCGTGGTTCGAGCGGATGGAGCGCCGCCTCTCGGTCGGACCCTGGACGGTGGCGCCGAACGAGAACAACGCGGCGCTCGCCCGCGGCGCGGCGAAGCTCGGGATCCCGACCGCGGGCATCCCGCGGAACGTGAAAGCGTGCTGGAACATCGGGTATTGCGGCATGGGCTGCCCGACGAACGCGAAGCAGTCGATGCTCGTGACCGCGATCCCAGCGGCGCTCGATCGTGGCGCGCGATTGGTGAGCGGTGCACGGGCGGAGCGGCTCGCATTCGTGCGCGGTCGAGCGGTCGCGCTGCAGTGCGCGGCGCTCGATTCGCGCGGCGTGCTAGCGACGGGCCGGCGCGTGCGCATCCGGGCGCGGCACTATGTGCTCGCCGCCGGCGGGATCGGCACGCCGGCGCTGCTGCTGCGAAGCGGCGCACCGGATCCGCACCGCGTGCTCGGGCGGCGCACCTTTCTCCACCCCACCGTCATCTCTGCATCCGTCATGCCGCAGCCGGTCGAGGCCTATGCCGGCGCGCCGCAGTCGATCTACTCCGATCACTTCCTGGACAACGCCGCGATCGACGGTTCGATCGGCTTCAAGCTCGAGGCGCCGCCGCTCCATCCGGTGCTGTTCGGTATGACCTATCAGGGCATCGGGACGGCGCATGCGGACGGGATGAAGGCCTTTGCCCATACTCAGGTGCTGCTCGCGTTGCTGCGCGACGGCTTCCATCCGGCGAGCAGCGGCGGGATCGTGGGGCTCAGGGCCGACGGCTCGCCGGTGCTCGCCTATCCGCTGACGCCGTTCGTATGGGACGGCGTCCGGCGCGCGCTGCTCGCGATGGCGGAGCTCCAGTTCGCGGCCGGTGCGACGACGGTCGTGCCGGTGCACGAGCGTGCGGGCACCTATCGCTCCTGGGCGGAAGCCCGCACGGCGATCGCCGAGCTGCCGCTCGAACCGCTCCTCACACGCGTGGTCTCGGCGCACGTCATGGGTGGCTGCGGCATGGCCGATGCGCCGGAGCGCGGCGTGATCGACGGCCGCGGCCGGCACTTCCAGCTCGAGAACGTCTCCGTCCACGACGGTTCGGTCTTCCCGACCAGCCTCGGCGCCAACCCGCAGCTCTCGATCTACGCGCTCACGGCACGGAACGCGACGTCGCTCGCCGAACGCCTTACGCGAGGACGCTAGCGTGCTCGCGTTCAGGCTGCGGCTCGTGCTCGCAGCGCTGGCGCTGGCGTCGTTCGCCGCCGCCTGGTGGGCCGCCGGGCGTATCGGACTGGGATCGGCGGGGCTGCTCGTGTTGGCGCTGGCGCTCTGCTTCGCCGTGCCGGCGCTGCTGGTCCTCTTCTCGTTCGTCGCCGCATTCGCGTACCGGAGCGTCCCGCCGCCCGAGCTCCGCATCGGGCCTTTCGCCGCGGCGTGGTGCGTGGTGCACGAGATCTTCAGCCAGATCGCAGCGTATGTATTTCTCCAGCCGTTCCCGCGCCTCGCCCTCGCGCCCGAGCCGGCGCGCCACGCCGGGGACCGCCCTGCGGTGATCCCTGCGGTCATCCTCGTGCACGGCTATCAGTGCAACGCGGCGGTGTGGGCCTGGTTCGCGCGGCAGCTCGATGCGCGCGGCCACGACGTGTTCACGCTCAGCCTGGAACCGCTGTTCGCGCCGATCGACCGCTACGCCGACCCGCTCGCGCGCTGCGTCGAGCGGGTATCGGCCGCGAGCGGCGGCGGTCCGGTCGTGCTGGTCGGGCACAGCATGGGCGGCCTCGTGTGCCGCAGCTATGTGCGCCGCTTCGGCGGCGACAAGGTCGCACGGATCGTGACGCTCGGCACTCCCCATCACGGGAGCGCGCTCGCGCCGTTCGGCTTTGGCGCGGATGCCCTCGACATGCGGCGGACGGCGGAATGGCTGGGGGGGCTCGCGGCGTTCGAGGAGGGCGGGCTCGCGGCGCCGCTCGTTTCCATCTTCAGCTACCACGACAATCTGGTCGTGCCGCAGACGTCGAGCATCCTCGCGGGCGCGGAAAACGTTCCGATCGCCGGCCACGGGCATCTGGGCCTGCTGTTCTCCCGGCGCGTCGTCGAGTTGGTGGCGGAAAAGCTCGCCGCCTAGGGGATACGAGGTGCACGCCCCCTCGTGTCCCCCAGTTCAGAAGACTCCCGCCACGGCGGAGAGTCTTTCTCAGAGCAGCTTCAGAACCTGCGCGGCGTGATCTTTCGTGTCGACCTCGCCGATCACGTGGGCGATGCGTCCCTGCTCGTCGATCACGAACGTCACCCGCTCGGCCATCCCGAGCATGCCGCGCAGCGTGCCGCCCAGCCCCCCGCCGATGGTGCCGTAGGCGCGCGCGACCGCGCGATCGGTGTCGGCGAGGAGCGGGAAGTTGAGCTGATGCTTCCGGGTGAAGCGCCGGTGCGATGCGATGCCCTGCGCCGAGACGCCGAGGACCGCCGCGCCCCGCTCGCGGAGCTCGCCCGCATGGTCGCGCAGGCTGCAGGCCTGCGCGGTGCAGCCCGGCGTGTCATCCATCGGATAGAAGTAGAGCACGAGCTTGCGGCCGCGGAAGTCCCGCAGCCGGACCTCGGCGCCGTCGGTCGTAACACCGGAAAAATCGGGTGCGGGTTCGCCGGGCTTGGGTCGCATCGCGCGGGCTAGAAGTGAATACCGCGCATCAGCGTCGACATCGCGATCTGGTCCGGCGTGGCGCGCGTCGCGCCTTCGTCCTTCTTCCCCTGCGACGCCGCGGAGTCGGGGAACATGCGGAAGGTCGTATTCATCACGATCTGCGCCACGCGCGGCATCAACGCATGCAGGACTTCGCCGAATACGCCGAGGCGGGTCGCGATCCGCACCGGACGGTAGACGATCGCCTCCACGACCATGTCGGCCGCCTCCTCCGGTGTCAGCGTCGGGACCTGGCTGTAGATCTTCGTCGGGGCGATCATCGGCGTCTTCACGAGCGGCATGTTGATGGTCGTGAAGTGGATGCCCATGTCGGAGAACTCGGACGCGGCGCAGCGCGTCCAGGCGTCGAGGGCGGCCTTCGACGCGACGTACGCCGAGAAGCGCGGCGCGTTGGTAAGCACGCCGATCGACGAGATGTTGATGACGTGCCCGCGCCGCTTCTTCATCATCGCCGGCAGCAGGCCGAGCGTCAGGCGGAGCGAGCCGAAATAGTTCACCGACATCGTGCGCTCGAAGTCGTGGTAGCGGTCGAACGAGTTCTCGACCGCCCGCCGGATCGAGCGGCCGGCATTGTTCACGAGCACGTCCACCGCGCCGTGCTCGTCGATCACCTGCTTCACCAGCTCGGCGCACTGGCGTTCGTCGGAGACGTCGGCCGAGTACGTGACGACCTCGTGGCCCGCCGCGGCGATCGTTTTCTTCGCCTCCGCGAGTTTTCCGGGATCGCGGGCGACGATGATCGTGGTCGCACCCGCTTGCGCGATCTTGTGGGCGGTTGCGAGCCCGATGCCGGAGGAGCCGCCGGTGATGAGCACCACCTTGTTCTTCACCTGGCCCTTCAGCGTGCGGTCGATCGCGAGATCAGGGTCGAGATGCCGCTCCCAGTAGTCCCAGAGCCGCCAGGCATAGGTTTCGAGCGGCGGCACGGCGATGGCGGTCCCCTTCAGCGCGTCCCGGGTCTCGCGGCAGTCGAACCGTGTCGGGTAGTTGATGAACGTGAGCAGGTCCTCGGGGAGGCCCAGGTCCTTCATGATCGCACCGCGGATGCGGCGCACCGGCGTCAGCGCCAGCAACCCCTTGGTGATGCTGCGGGGGATGAAGCCGAACAGCGCGGCGTTGACGTAGAGCGACATCGCCGGAGCATGGCCCGCCTTGGCAAAGGTATTCAGCACCTCGCCCACCCGCTTCGGGTGGGGATCGACGAGATGGAAGCACTTGCCGTTCAGCCCTTTCTTGTGCGCGATGTGATCGATCGCGTCGACGACGAAGTCGACCGGAACGAGGTTGATGCGCCCGCCCTCGAGACCGATCGACGGCATCCACGGCGGGAGGAGCTGGCGCATGCGCTGGATCAGCTTGAAGAAGTAGTAAGGGCCGTCGATCTTGTCCATCTCGCCGGTGCGCGAGTCGCCGACGACGAGACCCGGCCGGTAGACGCGCCAGGGGACCTGGCAGTCGGTCCGCACGATCTTCTCGGACTCGTGCTTGGTCGCGAAGTAGGGGTGATCGAGGTTCTCCGCCTCCTCGAACATGTCCTCGCGGAACACACCCTCGTAGAGCCCGGCGGCGGCGATCGAGCTGGCGTGATGGAAGCAGCCCGCGCCGAGGTCGTTCGCGAACGCGACGACGTTCCGGGTGCCGTCGATGTTGGCGATGCGCTGCGATTCTTCGTCGGCCTTCAGGTCGTAGACCGCCGCGAGGTGAAAGAAGTGGTCGACCCGCTTCTGCGCGAGCTTGCTGCGCTCGGCTTTGGAGACGCCGAGTCCGGGCGCCGTGAGATCGCCGTGCACCGGAATCGCCCGCGCCCCATCGCCACCCCAGACGGCGATCAGCTCGTCCACGCGCTTGGCCGATTTCTCCCGCACCAGGAAGTGCACCACCGCCCCCTTGCGCTCGAGCAGCTTGCCGACGAGGCGCTTGCCGATGAACCCGGTGGCGCCGGTGACGAAGTAGTGCATGCGCTCCTCCTGGAGACTGGACGCTCGCGCATCGGGACGAGGCGCGGGACGCGTTGGTATTCTTCTCGCGCGGCCGGTGAGCACCTGTAGCGCACCGGCATGGCCGGGTGATTATAAGCCCGCGCGTTTCGCGCTCGCGACGGCCGGTCTTTAGTGTGCGGCCTCTAGAACCCGCGCCTAGACTCGGGCGGGCACTACAGCCTAAGAATGGACTCGTCGCCGTTGCGGCGAGTCTCCTGATCCAGGGGAGCGCGAGGGGGTGTGCCCCTCTCGCATCCCGACCACTGCAGAGGAGATCGACATGGCGAAGAAACTCAAAGCGCTGGCGGAAGCCGGCGGCGAGCGGCAACTGGCGGCGACGGTGCGCGACTCCGCGCAGCAGATCTGGCTCGCCGGGCTGGGGGCGTTCGGGAAGACGCAGGAAGAGGGGGCGAAGGTGTTCGAGGCCCTGGTGAAGGAAGGCCGCGACCTGGAGGCGCGCACGCGCAAGGTCGCCGGCGCCAAGATGAGCGAAGTGACGAGCCAGGTAGCAAGGCACGCGAGCCAGGCGACCGCCAAGGCGACCGCCACCTGGGACAAGCTAGAGCAGGTATTCGAGGACCGCGTAGCGCGTGCACTCAGCCGGCTCGGCGTGCCGACGAAGCGCGACATCCAGAGCCTCGCCAAGCGGGTCGAGACGTTGACTTCAAGCGTGCAGAAGCTCTCCGGCCGCCGCGTACCGCGCGCCGCGGCGCGCAAGCAGGCGGCGAAGAGGCGCTGAGGGCCGATTGCCGCGGACGTTGCAGCGGCGCCGCCATCCGATCGGCTCGCGCTCGCGGGCGGCGGCCCGCTCGGCGGCATCTACGAGATCGGCGCACTGACGGCACTCGCCGACTCGCTCGAGGGCAGCGACGGCCATCACTTCGTCGACGGCGCCCTCAAGCGCGCGTGCACGCGTCGGTTGCGCTGACGCAGGGCGTGAAGCTGCTCCTGCGCATCAATCCGCTGGTGCCGTTCGACATCAGCGGGTCGGGCCGCGCGCGCAGGTCGAAACCGCGCAGCACTGCGTCGCGTCTGCCGGGCAGGCTCGCCGCGACTCTCGACGATCTCGATCGCTGGCTGGCGAGCGCACGCTCGAGACCTTGACGCCGCTTTGGCGGAGGCGCGCCGCGCGCAGCGTGCTATCCTTCGCCGCCCTCAAAATCGCCCAGGTGCGCATGGAGCGCAAGCCGAAGCGCCGCACCCGCGAGCGCATCCTCGAGACGAGCCTGCGGCTGTTCAACGACTTCGGCGAGCCGCATACCACCACCACGGTGATCGCCGACGAGATGGACATCAGCCCGGGCAATCTCTACTACCATTTCCGCAGCAAGGACGAGATCGTCAACACGCTGTTCGGCGCGTTCGAGCAGGAGATCGAGGGCGTCCTCGCGGCGCCGAGCGAGCGCGGGGCGAACGTCGAGGACATCTGGCTGTTCCTGCATGTCCTGTTCGAGTCGATCTGGCGCTACCGATTTCTCTACCGCGATCTGAACGACCTCCTCTCCCGCAACCGGCTGCTGGAGGTGCACTTCAAGCGCCTGCTCGAGCGCAAGGTCGAGGTCGCGACGACATTGTGCGAGGGCCTGGTCGCGGCGGGCGAGATGCGCGCGGCGCGGCGCGAGCTGTCCGCGCTCGCCACCAACATGGTCGTCGTCGCCACCTACTGGCTGTCGTACGACTACGTCCGCAATCCGCGGAGCCCGCACGCGGAGACGACCCTCGCGGGCGGGGCCTATCAGGTGATGGCGCTGGCGGCGCCGTATCTGGCCGGTCGCAGCCGGACGCTGTTCGAGCGGCTGGCGGCCGCCTATACGATGGCATGACCATGGCAGCATGAGCGAAGGAGGGGATCGATGGCCACGGGAAGCTGGGCAAAGTTTCCGCACGCGCGGCAGGCATACGCCTACGGCGGCGCCGAACTGAAGAAGCACTGGGATCGCCTGCATCGCGGCGACTGCGAGCCGTTCCCGAAGAGCGCAGCGCTCCAGGAGGCATGGCGCCGCTACCACGCCGGCGACTTCGAGGGCGCCGCCGAGGCGGGTGCTGCCGCCGGGGTCGAGGGCTACGGCGTCGCGAACAAGGCGACCGCCATCTACGCGACCTACCTGGAAAAATCCGCGGCGAAGAAGACGAAGCTGCTCGAGCAGGCGATGAACCGGGGCGAAGAGGCGATCGAGTCCAGGCCAAAGGATGCCAACGCGCACTACTTCTACGCGATGGCGGCGGGACGCTACAGCCAGGAGATCTCGATCGCCAAGGCGCTCGCGCAGGGATTGGGCGGCAGGATCAAGGCGGCGCTCACGCAGGCGCTCAAGCTGCAGGCGAAACATGCCGACGCCCATATCGCGCTCGGCGCGTGGCACGCCGAGATCATCGGCAAGGTGGGCGCGATGGTCGGCGGCCTCACCTACGGCGCGAAGAAGGACGCGGCGCTGGAGCACTTCCAGAAGGCGCTCAAGCTCAACCCGGACTCGGCGATCGCGCGGATCGAGTACGCGAACGGCCTCGCCACGATGTTCGGCAAGGAGAAGCTGAAGGAAGCCGAAAAGCTCTACGCCGAGGCGGCGAAGCAGAAGCCCGCCGACGCGATGGAGCATCTCGATGTCGAGGCGGCGAAGGCGGAGCTCGCGGACTAGCTGGCGCAAGCGGCGGCGCCATTCGCGCGGGGATCACGGGCGATCGGACGTCCGAAGAATCGGTGTGGCTAGCCGAACGACGGCGCCGCGCTTGAATGGCCACGCCGCCGCTTCGACGCCGCCGCGAGATCGCGCTCGACCGCCGCAGGATCGCGTGCGAGGTCCCACGGCTCCATCAGCACGGTCAAGAGCAGCCGCTCGAACTCGGGGCGAAACTCGGCGATCACCGCCTCCGGATCCGGGACGCAACCCGCGTCGGTGATCAGCCCGAACTGCACGCCACCGGCGTAGGACAGGATCGAGACGCCCATGCCGATATCGCCCGACTGCGGTACCCAGAACATGATCTGCGCGAGCTTCGCGCCGGCGAAGTAGAGCGGCTGCTGCGGGCCCGGCACGTTGGTCATCACCGCGGTGGCTTTGTTGGCCACCAGGTCCAGGATCTCCTGCTGGGCAGCCCGAGGCAGGAAGCCTGCGACCCCGAGCAGCGCGAAAGCGATCGCCGGCTGATACGAGCTCTTGAGCGCCTCCATCCGGTGATGCACCTCGTACAGCCGTGCGAGCGGGTTGGCGATGCCGACCGGAAGGAGGAGGGTGACCAGCCCGAAGCGATTGCCGAGCCGCCCGTCGTCGCCCGGCGGGCGCAAGTTGACCGGCACCATCGCACGCAACTCGACGCGGTCGACGGCATCGCCCTTCTGGACGAGATAGCGCCGCAGCGCACCCGCGACCGTGGCGAGCAGGATGTCGTTCACCGAGCAGCCGAGCACTCGGCCCACCGCTTTCACCTCATCGAGCGGCAGTGGATCGGTCCACGCGACCGCTTTCGCGGTGCCCGCCTTCCCCTTGAACCGCGTGCGCGTGTCGTCGGGCATCGTCGCGAGCTGCACGATTTCCGCGGCGACGCTGCCGGCGATGCGGGCGTAGTCGATCACCTTCTGCGGATTGCGCAACAGCACCAGGTAACGCTCGAGTGCTTCCCCGGAGAGCCGGAGCGCGCCGGATGCGGCCCCGATTAGCGGTTCGAGGAGCTGCGCAAGGACGCCTTCGGCACCGTCTCCGCGGCGTCGGGGCGCTGCGCCGAACGGCGTGGCGGACGGCGCGGCGTCGGGCGATGCGTCCGTCAGCGAGAGCATCACGCCGATCAGGGCGATGCCGTCGGCGTAGCTGTGATGGATGCGGACGACGAGCGCGGAGCCGCTGCCGTAGTGTTCCACCAAGTGGAACTCCCACCAAGGCCGGCGCGGATCGAAGGGGCGGGGGGCGAGCTTCGCCACAAACCGCTTCAGGGCCGCGGTGTCGCCCCGGCCGGTAAGCCGTGCGCGCCGCAACTGGCGTGCGAGGTCGAACCGGGGAGTTTCCTCCCACCACGCACCGCTGGCGTTCTCGACCGGCCGCATCCGGAACCGGTCGTAGCGGAGCAGCCGCGATTCGACCTGCGCGTGCAGCCGCTCGTACGCGAGGGGGGTGTCGAGGACCAGTACGCCGATGATCGCCATGCGATTGGTCGCGCGATCCATCCGCAGCCAGGCGGTGTCCACGCTCGACATCCGTTCGCGGCGGGGCATCGTCTTGCCGGCGGGGAAGGGTTGGGGCGCGGCGCTCATTCTTCTTCTGCGATCGGCGGAGCTGTTCCTATAATAGCCGAGCGAACGCCGCGGAGCTCGCGGCACCGGACCCCAAGGAGGCGACCGACGTGAGCGACATCAAGAAGCAGTTCGAGGCGGCGGCGGCTGCGGTCAAGAAGCTCAAGGAGGACCCCGGCAACGAGGCGAAGCTCGAGCTCTATGCGCTCTACAAGCAGGGCGCCGAGGGCGACGTGGCGGGCAAGCGACCCGGCTTCACCGATATGATCGGCCGGGCAAAGTACGACGCCTGGGCGAAAGTGAAAGGGCTGTCGAAGGACGGGGCGATGAAGAAATACGTCGCGCTGGTGAAGTCGCTCGGCGGCTAGGCAGGCTTTCACGATGCGAGGGGGCAGCTCCCTCGCACTGTTCCGCCGCTCAGCTGCGCTTCTTCTTCGCCGGCGGTCGCGGCCTGGCCGGCGGGCCGAGCAGCTTGTCGAGCTCGCGCTCGATCTCGGCCTCGATCCGCGGCTTGAGGAAGGCGAGCAGGAAGCCCAGCTTGGCGTCGAGCCGGATCTCCTTCGCGCTGACATGGAGCTCCCCGTCGACGCCCGGGCGCTCGAAGCGCAGCAGCGGACCGTCCCAAGCGTAGTCGAGATCGAACTCCTTCTTGAGCCGGGCCGCCATCTTTTCCGCGGCCTTCCTGGCGTCGGCGAGCGGCTTGCCATGCGCGCGGCGGATGCGGATGTCGCTCATCGCGGGCCTCCTTGAGATCCGGCGCATTGTAGCGCGGCGAAAACCGGGCGCCGCAGTGCTAGACTTGGCGTGCTTACCGGAGAACGCGATGTTTCTTGAGAACCGCCTCGAGAAGCTGGTCCAACGGGTGCGCGGCATCCAGCCGGTGCCGATGCGGGTCAGGTTGTGGAGCGGCCGCAGCTACGAGCTGGGGCCCGACCCCACCGTGACGGTCAACGTCCCCAAGGCGTCCGCCCTGCGGTTTCTCGTGTCGCCCGACCTGATGAAGCTCGGCCAGGCCTACGTCGAGGGGCATATCGACTTCGACGGCCCGTTGCACGAGATGTTCCGGGTCGGCGAGCGGTTCGCGCGCATCGCGAGCGGCGGCGGCAAGCTGGCGCCGTTGCGGAAGGCCGTGTGGCACAGCAAGAAGCGCGACCAGAAAGCGATCGAGTACCACTACGATGTCTCGAACGAGTTCTACGCGCTGTGGCTGGGTCCGGAGATGGTGTACTCGTGCGCCTACTTCAGCCACGAGGACGACAGCCTCGAGCGGGCACAGGAACAGAAGCTCGACCACATCCTCACCAAGCTCATGCTCCAGCCCGGCGAGCGCCTGCTCGACATCGGCTGCGGGTGGGGCGCGCTCCTCTTCCGCGCCGCGCAGAAGTTCGGGGCGCGCGCCGTGGGTATCACGCTGTCGCGGAATCAGCACGACTACGTGCGCGAGCAGATCCGGGCACGCGGGCTCACCGACCGGTGCGAGGTCCGGCTCCAGGACTACCGCGACGTTCCGGAGGAGGGCGGGTACGACAAGATTGCGAGCGTCGGCATGTTCGAGCACGTGGGGCTGAGGAACCTGGTCACGTACTTCGGCCGGATTTGCACGCTGCTGCGCGACGGCGGGCTCGCGCTGAACCACGGCATCACTTCGGTCGACCCGCAGAGCCGGGCGGTGGGAATGGGAGCGGGCGACTTCATCGAGCGTTACGTCTTTCCGGAAGGCGAGCTGCCGCACATCGGACTGGTCCTGCGCGAGATGGCGGCCGGCGGGCTCGAGCCGACCGACGTCGAGTCGCTGCGCCGCCACTATGCCCGCACCGCCGCGCTGTGGGCGAGCCGGCTCGAGGCCGCATCGGAGCGCGCGCGGCTCATCGCCGGCGAGAAGCGCTACCGGATCTGGGCGATCTATCTCGCCGGTTGCGCGCACGGCTTCGCGCAAAACTGGATGAACGTGTACCAGGTGCTCGCGTGCAAGCAAGGCCGCCCGGGAATGAACCCGCTGCCGTTGACACGCGACTTCATGTACCGGCAGGAGCGCTCGACCTTCGCTTGACCCCGCCACGCGGCCCGAGGCACACTTCGGGCATGCCGAACGCGTGGACTTCAAGCCGACGCCGAACTGCCCGACCGGCGGGGAAGCCGTGCGCGCGACGACGATAGCCGACAAGGCATCTCGCGAAGGCCACAGGCGACCCCTGTGGCCTTTGTCTTTTCCGGCTTCGCAACCGAGGAGCTAGACCATGCAGCTCGCAGAGTTTCCGCTGAACGCCCTGATGGAGATCACCGCGCGGCCCCCGCTGGTATTCGTACGCGGCGAAGGGTCATGGATCTGGGATCACGGCGGGAAGAAGTATCTCGATTTCGTGCAGGGCTGGGCGGTGAACGCGCTCGGCCATAGCCCGCCGGCGATCGCCGCCGCCCTCGCGAAGCAGGCGGCGCTGCTCGTCAATCCCAGCCCGGCATTCTGGAACGAGCCGAGCGCGCGCCTCGCGCGGCAGCTCGTCGATCATTCCTGCTTCGACCGCGTCTTCTTCGCCAATACGGGCGCGGAGGCGAACGAAGGCGCGATCAAGCTGGCGCGAAAGTGGGGCGCGAAGGCGGGAAACGGTGCCTACGAGATCATCACCTTCGATCACGCGTTCCACGGCCGGACGCTCGCCACGATGGCGGCGTCCGGCAAGGCCGGCTGGGACCGGCTCTTCGAGCCCAAGGTGCCGGGCTTCCCGAAGGCGGCGCTGAACGATCTCGCGTCGGTCGAGCGGCTGATCGGCGATCGTACGGTCGCGGTGATGATCGAGCCGATCCAGGGGGAGGCCGGCGTCGTCGTCGCGACCGACGAGTTCCTGCGCGGGCTGCGAGCGCTCGCGAACGACCGCGGCCTCCTGCTGATCGTCGACGAAGTGCAGACCGGCATGGGCCGGACCGGGAAGTTGTTCGGCTATCAGCACGCCGGGATCGAGCCGGACATCATGACCCTCGGCAAGGGGATCGGTGGCGGCGTGCCGCTAGCGGCGCTGCTCGCAAAAGAGGCGGTCTGCTGCTTCGAGCACGGCGATCAGGGCGGCACCTACAACGGCAATCCACTGATGACCGCGGTCGGCGGCGCCGTCATGACGGCGATGCTCGCGCCGGGGTTCCTCTCCGCGGTCGCCGAACGCGGTCACCAGCTGATGGACGGGTTGCGGACGCTCGCGGCGAGACAGGCGCTCGGCGAAGTCCGGGGACGCGGGCTGCTCGTCGCCCTCGACCTCGGCCGGGACGTGGGTGGGAAGGTGAGCGACGCGGCGCGCGAAGCCGGCCTGTTGCTCAACTCGCCCCGGCCCGGGACGCTCCGCTTCATGCCCGCGCTGACGACCTCCGCGGCCGAGATCGATGCGATGCTCGAGATCCTGGACGGAGCGCTGCGAGGGGTGCTCGGTCGCTAGTTTTCAAGGGCGGACGTACCCCCTCGCGCTCCGAAGTGAGGAGGCTCGACGCGACGGCCGGCAAGTCTCAGTGCCCCGGCCCCGTACGCTCCGCGAGCAGCGCTTCGTAGCGGCTGCGGCTCTCGCCGAGATGCGGGTTCAGCTCGAGCGCGACGTCGAGCGCAAACAGCGCGTCGTCCTTGCGGCCGAGCGTCATGCAGAGCTCGGCGAACGCGAGGATGGCGCCGAAGTGGCGGGGCTCCAGCGCGACCGCGTGATGGAAGTCGCGCACGCTCTCCGCGTCGCGGTTCTGTATGTAATAGAGCGTGCCGCGCTTGTGCCACGCCTCGGCGAAGCCGGGATGCAGCGACACGAGCCGCTGCAGGATGCGTTCGGCCGTCGCCAAATCCCCGGCGACGATCGCGCGCGTCGCGCGCTCCAGCTCGGCGGCGGCGGCGGCGTCGGGGTAGGTCATCCACAATCGCCAGATCTCGTCCTCGGTCGCTTCCGCGGAGCGCTCGGCGGCGGCGTCCGCGAGTCGCCGCAGGAGCGTGTCCAGCCGCCGGTGCAGGCGATGCGACGGGCGTCGCCGCCGGGCGAGGACGATCAGCTTGAGGGTGTCGGCGTACATGCCTGGCCAGCTTACCGGAAAGCCGCCGGCGTCAATGCGCCGTCCCGCGGGCCTCTGCGGCAAGCTCCTCGCTGGCAGCGCGGACCGCCCCCAGATGCGGGTTGATCCGGAGCGCCGCGTCGAAGGCGAACAGGGCGGCGGTACGCTCGCCGTGGCGCAGGCAGATCTGCCCGAACCCGCAGACCGCCCCGAAGTGCCGCGGCTCGAGCTCGAGCGTGCGCCGGATGTCGCGCACGCTGTCGAAGTCCCGGCCCATGCGGAAGTACAGCGTGGCGCGCTTGTTCCAGGCCTCGGCGTAGCCGGGATGCTCCTCGACCAGCTGGTCGAGCAACTTCCCCGCCCCGGCATGATCCCCGTCGCCGATCGCGCGGGTGGCGAGCTCGAGCCGCTCCTCGACGACCGGATCGGGGTGGGACATCCAGACACCCCAGATCGCATCCTCGACCTGGCTCGCCTCGCTTGCGTCCGCGGCCTGGCCGAGACGCTCGAACAGCGCGTTGAGCCGGCGCGGGAGGTCCGGGGCGGGCCTGCGCTCGTGCAGCGCGAGCACCAGCTTGAGCGTCTCGTCGAACACGGGCGCAGCTTAAGGGGTGATGGAGAGAAGCGCTACCGCCCCTCGTAACGCCCCGACTCCAGAGGGTGCGCTGCTCAACAACAGCGCTTGATCAGCGGCGCCCGGAAAAGACTCAATGGAAATCGCGCGAACGGGTGACGAGCCGGCCGAGCAGGGCGCTCGCGTCACCGAGCCGGCGGGCGACGAGATGCACGACCTCGCCCTCGCGCTGGATGACGCCGTCCACGGTCATCAGCCGCGCGCCGAGCAGCTCGCGCCGCTGGCGCTCGCCGAGATCGCGCCAGACCACCACGTTGACGTAGCCGGTCTCGTCCTCGAGCGTCACGAACACCACGCCGGCGGCGGTATCGGGGCGCTGGCGTCCGGTGACGATCCCGCAGGCGCGCGCGGCGCGGCCGTGCGGGAGGCCGCGGATCTCCTCGGCGGTGGCGAGCCGCATCCGCGTCAGGCGGTCGCGCAAGAGCACGAGCGGATGCCGGCCGAGGGTGAGGCCCAGGCTGGCGTAGTCGGCGACGAGATCCTCGCCTTCGGTCGGTGGCGCTAGCGCCGGCGCCGGCTCGATCACCGGCGCATCGCGGAGCAGCGGGGCCCGCGCCCCGCTCGCCGCCGCCGCCGCGCCGGCGACGTCCCAGTACGCGAGCCGGCGGTGCGTGGCGAGCCGGTTGAGCGCGCCCGCGGCGGCGAGGCATTTCAGGTCGCGCGGGTCGAGGCCGGCGCGGCGCGCGAGATCGTCGATGCTTGCGAACGGGCGCTCCCCGCGGGCGACGACGATCTTCGCTGCCGCGGCTTCCGAAAGTCCCTTCACCATCAGCATGCCGAGGCGCACGGCGGGCACCCGGTCCTCGAGCGTGCACTCCCAGCTGCTCGCGCAGACGTCCACCGGCCGCACCTCTACGCCGTGGCGGCGCGCGTCCTGCACGAGCTGCGACGGCGCGTAGAACCCCATCGGCTGGCTGTTGAGGAGCGCGGCGCAGAACGCCGCCGGGTGATGGCGCTTGATCCACGAGGAGACATAGACGAGCAGGGCGAAGCTCGCCGCGTGCGACTCGGGGAAGCCGTACTCGCCGAAGCCGAGGATCTGGCGATAGACGCCGTCGGCGAATTCGGGCGGATAGCCGCGCTCGCGCATCCCGTCCTTCAGGCGCCGCTCGAACGGTTCGAGCCCGCCCTTGCGCCGCCACGCCGCCATCGCGCGCCGGAGCGCATCCGCCTCTCCCGGCGTGAAGCCCGCAGCGACCACCGCGAGCTGCATCACCTGCTCCTGGAAGATGGGTACTCCGAGCGTGCGCTCGAGCACCTGTCGCACGCCTTCGCTCGGATAGGTCACCGCCTCCAGGCCCCGCCGGCGGCGCAGATAAGGGTGCACCATGCCGCCCTGGATGGGGCCGGGCCGCACGATCGCGACCTCGATGACGAGATCGAAGAAGCGCTCGGGCGCGAGCCGCGGCAGCATCGCCATCTGCGCGCGCGACTCGATCTGGAAGACGCCGATCGTGTCGGCGCGCTGGATCATCGCGTACGTTTCCGGGTCCCCGTCCGGTACGTCGGCCATCCCGAACGGCGCGTCC
Organism: uncultured beta proteobacterium; assembly: GCA_963754305.1. Classification (GTDB taxonomy): domain Bacteria; phylum Pseudomonadota; class Gammaproteobacteria; order Burkholderiales; family SG8-39; genus DATEDA01. The sequence continues at coordinate 254,523 of CAVWFR010000023.1, forward strand.
CGCCCGGCGCCGATCATCTCGAGTGCGCGGCGGATCGCCGACAGCATGCCGAGCGCCAGCACGTCGACCTTCAGCAATCCAAGCGCCTCGAGATCGTCCTTGTCCCACTGGATCACGCTGCGCTCCGGCATCGCCGCGTTCTCGATCGGCACCAGGCGCTCGAGCGACCCGCGGGCGATGACGAACCCGCCGGTGTGCTGGGAGAGGTGCCGCGGGAAGCCGACCAGCGCATTCACGATCTCGCAGAGCTGCCGGATGACCGGGCTCGCCGCGTCGAAGCCGTCGGCGGCGAGCTTGTCCGGGTCGATCCGCCAGTGATCCCACCAGGCGCGCGATTTCGCGAGGCCGTCGACCTGCACCGGATCGAGGCCGAGCGCTTTGCCGACGTCGCGGATCGCGCTCTTCGGGCGATAGGTGATCACCGTGGCGGCGATCGCCGCCCGGTCGCGGCCGTACTTCGCATAGATGTACTGGATGACCTCTTCGCGTCGCTGATGCTCGAAGTCGACGTCGATGTCGGGAGGCTCGTTCCGCTCGCGCGAGAGGAAGCGCTCGAAGAGCATCGACATCCGGGCCGGATCGACCTCGGTGATCCCGAGCGCGTAGCACACCGCCGAGTTGGCCGCCGAGCCGCGCCCCTGGCAGAGGATCTTGCGCTCGCGCGCGAACCGGACGATGTCGTGGACGGTGAGAAAAAAGGGCTCGTAGGCGAGATCGGCGATCAGCGCGAGCTCGCGCTCGACGAGCTCGCTGACGTTGCCGGGCACGCCGCCGGGAAAGCGCCAGGCAAGGCCTTCCACGGCGAGCTTGCGCAGCCACGTCGCGGGCGTCTCGCCCGCCGGTACCAGCTCCTCCGGATACTCGTAGCGAAGCTCGTCGAGCGATAGTGCGCACCGCTCGGCGACGCGCAAGGTCTCGGCGAGCAGCTCGGGCGGATAAATTTGCGCGAGCCGCACCCGCAGGCGCAGGCTGCGCTCGGCATTCGGAAAGAGCGCGTGGCCGCATTCGCGCACCGGCCGCCCGAGGCGGACCGCGGTGAGGACGTCCTGCAGGCGCCGCCGCGAGCGCAGGTGCATATGCACGTCGCCGGCGGCGACGAGCGGCAGGTGGGCGGTGCGCGCGAGCGCGCGCAAGGCTTCGAGCCGGCCGCGATCGTCCGGACCGCAGTGGAGCTCGGCGGCGATCCAGACGCGTCCCGGAAAGCGTTCGGCGAGCCATTCGGCGTCACTGCAGGAAGGGGCAAGGGAAAGGGAAGGGGGGAGGGGGAAGAGGGAAGGGACGAGCAGCGCCAGGCAGTCGTCCAGACCGCCGTCGAGGTCGGCGCGCGTCAGCCGGTAGCGGCCTTTCTCCGCGCTGCGCCGTCCACGAGTGATCAGCTCGGCGAGGTTGCCGTAGCCCGCGCGGTTCGTGGCGAGCAGGACGAGCTTCGGACCGTCTTCGAGCCGAAGCTCGGTCCCGATCAGGAGCTTGAGCGCCTGCTCCTTGGCGGCGATATGCGCCCGCACCGCCCCGGCAACCGAGCATTCGTCGGTGACCGCAAGCGCCGCGTAGCCAAGCGCCGCCGCGCGCACGACGAGCTCTTCCGGTTGCGAGGCGCCGCGCAGGAAGCTGAAGTTCGTGAGGCAGTGCAGCTCGGCGTAGGCGGGGAGCATCAGGCGAACAGCCCATGCAGAAACCACCCGCCCAGCGCGCTGCGCTCGCGGTACACCCACACCAGAACGTCGTCGGGTGTGCGGGCGACGAAGTAGTCGCGCGCGACGTCGCCGCCGTCCCACCAGCCCGACTCGATGCGCTCGGGCCCGGCGAGGAGCCTCAGGGGTCCGCCGCGGTGAGGCGCGGCGCCGATCTCCTCGAGCGGCTCCGGCGCAGGCAGCAGCCAGAGCGGTCGCAGGGTGAGCGGGCCCGGATCGGCTGCGCCGGCGCCGACCTCGCACGCTCTTGACGCACGCTCCGGCCGGTGCTCCGCAGCCGCTGCAAGGCCGTGCACCGCCGCTCCACCGAGCCGGGCGCGCAGCCGCTCGATGAGCTTTCTCCAGTCGCCGGGCGGCGAAGCGCCGTCGTTGAAGAGTGCGAGCGCCTCGCCGGCAAGCGGGACCACGTCGCCGGCGACGAGCGCGATCGCACGCACCGCCTCGGGAAGAGCGAGCCCCCCGAGCCGCTCGCGCGCGAGCAGCGTGAAATGCGTGGCGTCGCGGGCCGGGGCGACGAGGCCGATCGGCACTTCGGTGAACCGTGCTTCGCGATGGAACAGCCTGAGCGCGAGCCGCTGCACGCCGGCGGCGCGCGCGGCGAGAAAACCCTCGAGCTGCACGAAGAGGCGTTTGGCGGCAAACAGTAAGGCTTCGGTCTGGGTCACCTCGGCCGGCAGCTCGAGCCGGGCGCTGAACGTCGCCGGCGGTGTGAAGAACGTTCGCGGGTCGGCCATGCGGCCGAGCGCGCGGTCGAGGTCGTCGAGGAGCTTCCGGCCGAAGCGGCGCGCGAGCCCGGCGCGCGGCAGCGCGAGCACGTCGGCAACATGTGTCGCCCCGATGGCCGCCAGGGCCTCGACCGTTTCCGCATCGCCGGCCATGACGCGCACCGGCAGTCCGGCGAGCGCGCACTCCAGCGCGTCGGAGTCCTCGACCAGGATCTCGCTGCCCGAGCGGGCAAGCCAGCTTGCGCCGCGGGCAGTGGGTGCCGCCGCCACTACCGCGGTGTATCCCATGCGTGCGCAGCCTTCGCGCAGGCTCGCCGCAATGCGTCGTAAGCCGCCGAAGAGCTGCAGGCTGCCCGAGACTTCGAGCGCGAGCCCTGCAGATTCCGGCGGGTGCAGCTCGAGCGCGACGCTCGGGGTGAACTGCACGGCCCAGCCGGCGAGTCCGAGCAGGCACTCGGTCTCTTCGTTGCGGTTGCGCGGATGAACGGCGAGCTCGCGCGCGAGCGCGGTCGCCGCCGCGGTCGCGAGCCCGGGGCGCACGCCGCGCGCCGCGCTCTTCCCGTCGCAGGCGACGATGCGGTGATGCTCCGCGACCGCCTGCGGCTCAGGCGTGGCAAGCGCGCGCGTCAACGCTTCGAGGGGCAGGTTCGGCAGGTACAGCGCTATCCACTGCGACATGGGAACGGCTCAAATCGATCGCTATCGGGCGTTCGCAGACCGCGCCGCGGCGCTTGAGGATCCGCACTGCGATTCCGCCGGCGGCGGTGGCTAGCGCGAGCCGCAGCGCCGCGGGCGACGCCTCGCCGGCGGCTTGCGGCGCGCGGAAGAGCATCGTCATCGCCCGCTTGCCCTCGGCCGCGAGCTGCAGGCGCCGGAGCGCCGCGTACTTCGCTTCGCCGGGCCAGACGAGCACCGCACCGCAGGCGGCTGAGCGCAGCGCCTGCTCGGCCGCCCACAGCGCGTCGCGCGCCGAGCTGGTCCGAACGATCAGGACCTGCGCGAGCGCGATGCCCGCGGCGGCGAGCGCCGGCGCGTAGGGCAGGTAAGGCGGTGCGATCCAGGCGAACCGCTCGCCTGCGCGCGAGAGGTGCTCGAGCGCCGGCCCCAGGATCCGCAGCTCACCGATCCCGTCATGTTCCGGCAAGAGTTCGGTGAGCGCACCCGTCGGCCAGCCGCCGCCGGGCAGCGCCGCATCGAGCTGCAGAAAGCCGGTCGGGACGCTCGCGCTCGCCACTTGCGCGAGCGCATCCCCGCGCCGGATGTCGGAACGGGCGAGGACGGTGGCAAGCGATACGGCTTCGGCGACCACGGCGTGGGCTGGCAACTGCGAGGAACGGCAGGCAACTTGAGCGGACAACCGCGGATCGGTATGGATCCGCGGTGCGCTCGTGCTGCGGTCAAAGCGCCCGGCTGCGAATGATCCCCACGGCGACGCCCTCGATCGCGAACGGCGCCGTGCGGGTGTCGACCACGATGGTCCTGAACTCCGGGTTCTCGGGCACGAGTTCGACCGTCGAGCCGCGGCGGCGCAGGCGCTTCACCGTCACCTCGTCCGCGAGGCGCGCGATCACGATCTGCCCGGAGCGCGCCTCGTCCGTCTTGTGCACGACGAGCATGTCGCCGTCGAGGATGCCGGCGTCGCGCATGCTCATGCCGCGCACCTTGAGCAGGTAATCGGCGCGCGGGCGGAAGAGGTTGGGATCGACCGAGTAGCGGCCGACGATGTGCTCCTCGGCGAGGATCGGCGAACCCGCGGCGACGCGGCCGACGAGCGGCAGCCCGAGCGCTTCGGTGAGGCGGATGCCGCGCGCGGTGCCGTCGAGCACCTCGATCGCCCCCTTGCGCTCGAGCGCGCGCAGATGCTCCTCGGCGGCGTTGGGCGAGGCGAAGCCGAGCATGCGGGCGATCTCGGCGCGTGTCGGCGGCAGGCCGGTCGCCTCGATCGCATCACGGATGAGCTGCAGGATTTCCGCCTGCCGCGGGGTGAGCTCTTTCATGGGACGCCTAATTGCGGGCCGAGTATTGGGTCCGGATCTCCTCGCGCGCCGTTACGCCGGCGATCGCCCGCACGCCGGGCGGCATCGGCACCCGGCCGAAGCGCGCGAGCCGCGCCTCGATCGCGAGCCGGCTGCGCGCGTGCGCATCGGCAAGATCGTCGATCGACCGGCCCTTGTCGAAGGCGGCGACGAGCTTGTCGTCCTCTTCCTTCGACCATGGCTTGCCGGAGTTGCCGGCAGCCGGCCGCGAGGCCTGCCGCTTCTGCACCGCGACCGCCGCCTCGAGTGCGCGCACCGCCTGGAAGAGGGCGCGCACGACATCGGGATGCTGATAGATGCTCGCCGCCGGGAACGGCTCGCCGGTGAACGGATCGGTGCCGCCGGACAGGGCCTGCAGGATGGAAAGCGCTTTTTCGTGGTCCATGATTGCCTCCTCGACAAGATGCGGTAATGGCATGACGCCGTAATGCCAAACATCAACGTTAAACATCTACGTTAAGCACCAACGTCAAACCATCAACGCCGAACACCCCGCCCCCTATCTGTATTGATACACAGTACTGAACAAAAATGCAAGTGTGGCCGCGGCCGGCGACAACCGTGTCGACAAGTCTTTGTTTTTGCTCGCCGCGCGATAATCGCCACCCGATGTGCGGCCGCTACCTCCTCGTTTCCCCCGCCGCTGTCATCGCCGAGCACTTCCGGCTGGCGGCGGTTCCCGACTATCCGCCGCGCTACAACATCGCGCCGACGCAAAGCGCGCTCGTCGTCCGCGAGACCACGGAGGGCGAACGCGAGGCGGTGATGCTCCGCTGGGGCCTCGTGCCGTCGTGGGCGAAGGATCCGGCGATCGGCAGCCGCATGATCAACGCCCGTGCCGAAGGCATCCGCGACAAGCCGGTGTTCCGCGCCGCGTTCCGCCACCGGCGCTGTCTCGTCCCGGCCGATGGCTTCTACGAGTGGCAGACGGTCGCGCGCGGACGCAAGCAGCCGTGTCTCATCCGGCTTGCTTCCGGCACGCCGCTCGGGCTGGCCGGTTTGTGGGACGAGTGGCGCGCGCCTGGCGCGCACGGCGACACCATCGCCACCTTCACGATCGTCACCACGACCGCGAACGACGCGCTGCGCGCGTTCCACGACCGCATGCCGGTGCTCATCGCGCCGGCCGACCAGGACGAATGGCTGTCCTCGCCCGACCCGTCGTCGCTTCTCGTGCCCTGGCAGGGCGCAATGCTCGAGATCCGGCCGGCGAATCCCCGTGTCAATAACGTTCGCAACGACGATCCGGGGCTCCTCGAGCGCGTATAATCCGCCGCGCCATGTTCGGGAAAAAGATCAAGACCGGCTACGAGTCGGATGCAACGCGGATGATCCGCGAGCTCCTCGTCGAGAAGCCGGAGATCGTCGCGGACCAGAAGCGCGGGCGGTCGCTGTGGTGGGACCGCAAGCTCGATCTCGATCTGCTCCGTCGCGAGCGCGAGTCGAACGTCGCGCAAAAAGGTTACGTCTATCAGACCGACCAGTAGCGTTACCTGCCGCGTCACCGGCCGCTGGCGGTGTCTCGCCGCCGCGGTGCTCGTCGCGCTGCCCCTCGCCGGCTGCTTGTCGCCGCAGGCGAGCCTGCTCCTCGGCCTCCTCCCCGACGGCACGTTCACGACGCTCCTCAACAACATGAAGGGCGTGAGCACGCCCAATCGCGAGAAGCTCGCCGCGCTCGAGCAGAAGGGCGACTGGAACGGCGTCGTGCAGTTCGCGCAAGCGAACCTCGCGCGCGATCCCTACAACGCCGACTGGTGGCTCGTCACCGGCTACGCCTACTCGCAGCTCGCCGAGTATCAGCGCGCTGCGGATGCCTTCCAGCAGGCGATCCGCCTCGAACCGCAGGACGTCGATACCTGGAACCTGCTCGCGCAGGCGCAGCGCTCGCTCGGCCAGCCGGAGCGCGCGATCCGCACCCTCGACAACGCGCTGCGGGTCAACCAGAACTCGCCGGTGACCTACTACCTCATCGGCGAGAGCTTCAACGATCTCAAGCGGCCGGATCGCGCGGTCGAGTTCTACGAGCAGGCGCTGCAGCGCAACCCGGAGTTCGCCGAGGCGGTGTACGCGCTCGGCGTGACCTACGCCCGGCTCGGCCGCAAGGCGGAGTTCGACGCGACCGTAGGGATGCTGCAGAAAGCTGAGCCCGGAGGCGGCGAAGGAACTCGCCGCCGTGCCGCTCGGCATGCGCTGAGCGCCCAGCCGCTCCGCCGGCATCGGGCTCCCGCGATGACCCATCGCCTGCGCAGGTGTTGGCCGAGCGGTTCGGCCGGGCAGCCGACGGGCGACGCCGAGCGCGGGCATTTCGTCCGCCCTTCGGTCGATCCGCCCGTTCGCGTGCGGTCGATGAACGGTTCAAGCCGGCGCGCGACTCGCGCCAGTGCGCGCATCCGGATCTGGAAACCGGCCGTATGAGGCGCTATCCTCTTTTGATAGCGTGAAGGGCTGCTCCGTGACCCGCCTGCTAGGTCTGCCGTTGATTGCCCTCCTCGCGCTCGACGGGTGCGCCGTGCTTCATCCGCCCGCGATCGCGGAGGGTACCGCCATGACGGCCGTCGAAGCCGCGCTGGGTAGGCCGAAAGACATACTGGCAGCGCCGGGCGGCGATATCGAGTGGCAATATCCGACCGGGCCGTACGGCCAGCGCACCTACGTCGCCACGTTCGGGCCGGACGGCAGGGTCAAAGCGTTCAAGCAGGTGCTGACGTTCGACAACTTCGCCAAGATCCGCAAGGACATGACGAGCGACGAGATCCGGTTGCTCTTCGGCCGGCCGTACACGACCGTCCGCTACCGGAATCTCGGTGAAGAGGTGTGGTCCTACCGTTATCTCATCCCGGTCAACGACAACCGCATCTTCAACGTCCATTTCGACGCCAAGACCGGTCTGGTGCGGACCACGAGCGACCAGCGCGACGAACTGTTCCATCCGAGCTTCACGCCGCGCGGTTTTCGCCTCTGACAGGAATAAGCGCTGCCGGGCGGGTGTTGCTGCTCTGGACGGCGAGCGTGCTCGAAAGTGCAAAGGAGACCCAGCGTGACGACCCGATTCAGGTTCGCAATCCCGGCCGTGGCGGCGCTGCTGACCGGCTGTGCGGGATTGCAGTCCCCGGCTTTTGCCCCTGGCACCGGCATGTCGGAGGTGGAGTCGCGTCTCGGCAAACCGACGGACGTGATCAAGGCGTCCGATGGCGATACACTCTGGCAATACCCGACCGGTCCCGTCGGCCAGACGACCTACATGGTCCGCTTCGGCACCGACCAACGCTCGAAAGCGAGCTACCAGGCCCTCACGCTCCAGCAATTCGCGCAGATCCGACCCGGAATGACGCAGGAAGAGATCCGGGTGCTCCTCGGCCGGCCAGGCGAGACGAGCGCGTTCAGCCGGATGAATCAAGACGTGTGGTCCTATCGCTACCAGGCCTCCGCGAGCGACAACCGCATCTTCAACGTCCATTTCGACGCGAAGACCGGCCGGGTGCTCACCACCGGCGATCAGTTCGACCCGCTGCTGAACCCGACCAACCACGGGGCCAGCAACAGCGGCTCATGAGGGCTCCGATCAGGACGCTTGCGGCAGCGCTGCTGGCCGGGTGCGCGGCGCTGCAACCGCCGTCGTTCCCCCCCGGCACCGGCATGTCGGAGGTCGAGGCGCGCCTCGGGAAGCCGCCGGACGTGATCAAGTCTGCCGACGGGGACACGGTGTGGCAGTACCCCACCGGGCCTATCGGCCAGACAACCTACATGGTCCGCTTCGGCGCCGATCAGCGCACGAAGGTGAGCTATCAGGCCCTCACGCTTATTCAGTTCGCGCAGATCCGCACCGGGATGACCCAGGACGAGATCCGCGTGCTGCTCGGCCGCCCCGGCGAGGTCAGCACGTTCAGCCGGATGAATGAGCAGGTGTGGTCTTATCGATATCAGGCCTCGGCGAGCGATAACCGCATCTTCAACGTGCACTTCGATGCGAAGACACGCCAGGTGCGCACCACCAGCGATCAGATCGACGAGCTGCTCAACCCGAGCGGTCACGAAGGCAGCAGCAATTCATCATGAGCTTCCCGATCAACGTTGTCGCAGCGGCGGCAGCAGTAGCGATCCTCCTCGCGGCGTGCGCCGCACCCTCGTTCCCTCCCGGCACGTCCATGGCCGACGTCGAGGCCGCCATGGGCAAGCCGAAGGCGGTGGTAAAGGCCCCGAGTGGGGAGACCGTGTGGCAGTATCCCAACGGCCCGGTCGGCCAGACCACCTACATGGTCGATTTTGGTGCCGATCAGCGTGTCACGGTCGTCTATCAGGCGCTCACGTTCGAGCGCTTCGCCAAGATCCGGCTCGGGATGACCCAGGACGAGATCCGGCTGCTGTTCGGGCCGCCCGGCTACACGATGTTTTTCAGCAGAATGAATGAGGAGGTCTGGTCATACCGATACCAGATCCCGGTCAACAGCAACTGGATCTTCAACGTCAACTTCGATGCGACGAGCCGGACCGTGCGGAGCACCGGCCAGGAGATCGACCCGCTCTTCACCCCGATCTTCAACGACGCTGGCAGCAGGTGACCTGACCGGTCGCGTCGCGGGGCGACTTCAACGGATCGCCGGCATGATCTTGGCGTTCCGGCACTCGACGAGGTGCCAGAGCTTGAGCGGCTTCACCTTCTCGTGTCGCGTCACGTCGAGCGGCAGTCCGTCGAGGACCTGGCCCACGGAGAGATCGGTGCGAAAGCCCACATGCTTGCAGAGCGGCGACACCGCCCGCTCGAGCGCGGCGAGGAGGCCCGAGCCGTTCACGAAGTGATTGAGCAGCACCACTCGCGCACCCGGCCGGGCGACGCGGATGATCTCCTGCATTACCGCGCGATGGTCGGGCACCGCGGTGACGACGTACGCCGCGACCACGATATCGAAGCTGTCGTCGGCGAACGACATGCGACTCGCGTCCATGTGCTCGAGCGCTACGTCGGCCAGACCGAGCCGCTCGACTCTCTCTCGCGCCTGGGCGAGCATTCCGGCCGACAGATCGATGCCGGTGATCCGGACGTTGCGCGGGTAGAGCGGCAGCAGGAGCCCGGTGCCGACGCCGACCTCGAGCACGCGGCTGCCCGGGCGCAGTGCGAGCGACCCGGCAAGCACTTCGCGCGAGTCCTGGAAGACCTTTCCGAAGATGCGGTCGTAGACCCGCGAATACGCCGAGTACACCCGTTCGATGTGCGCCGTGTCCATGCTCGTGCTCCTTGTTGTTGGTGCGTGGGGTCGGCCACTCGGCGCGTATTGTTCTTACGCCGGCGCGCTTTGTCCACTACTAGATTATTTGGCGCTCCGCCGCGAGCGCCGGCCGGCAGTGCGCCAGCCACTGCGCCATCAGTTTCTCCTGCAGGGTGTTCTGCCGCAGGCGCTCCGAGAGCGCGTGGAAGTCCACGCAGTCGAGCGGCTGATCCTGGTTGAAGCAGGAAAAGACGTAGCTCGTCTTCCCCGTCTGCGGGTCGCGATGCGGCTGCAGGCACTGCGCGCAGATCTCCTTCAACATGCACTGCATCGGGGAATTGATCGACCCGATCGCGAGGTGACGCGCCTTGAGGTACGAGGCGAGCACCGCGTGCCGCGCGCGCGCCACCGCCGCCATCATCCGGTCGGAGCCGATGGCGATGATCCGGTCCGCGTCTCTCATCGGAATCGCCGGGACGCCCAGACGCCCCGCTCCGTAGGCCTCCATCGCTTGCACGATGTTTCCGATGAACGCCCTGTCCTGCGGCCGCGAGGGCGTAAACCCGGGCGCCTCGTCGCAGCACCAGACCACCACGTCGGCGGCCGCCTCGATCTCCGCGACCTTGTAACGGTCGACGATCTTCTTGTAACCGGCGAAGTAGAGCACCCGCGATCCGATGGCCCGGAAAGCGTGGCCGATCGAGAACAGCACGGCGTTACCCAGGCCTCCGCCCACGAGGAGGACGGTCTCGTTCGCCGCGATGTGCGTCGGGGAGCCCGTCGGCCCCATCAGCACGACGGGTTCCCCGGGCCGCAGGCTCGTGCACAGATCCGACGATCCACCCATCTCGAGCACGATCGTCGACACGAGCCCCCGTTCGCGATCGACCCACGCACCGGTGAGCGCCAGCCCCTCCATCTGCATCCGGGTGCCCGCGGCGACCGTGGCAAACGTTTCGTAGTTCTGCAGCCGGTAGAACTGGCCCGGCTGGAAGCGGCGGGCGGCCGCGGGCGCCCTCACGACGACTTCCACGATGGTCGGGGCGAGGCGCTTGACCTCGTGCACCGTCGCCCGCAGGTCGCGGTCGAGCGCGCCGACGAATGCAGCATCGTCGCCGACCCCCGCCGGGGCCCGCTTCGCCAGCACTCGGGACAGGACGGGATAGCCCTGCTTGGTCGAGCCGAGCGCCTTCACGACGTTGCCGAAGTAGGACGGATGCAGGTCGCCGAAGAACGACACGAAGCGCCCATCTGCGGTGCACGACAGCAGCACGTCGGCACGCGCCGGCTTGGCGATCGCGAATTGGGGTTTGAGCGGGTGCCCGTCTTCGTCGCAAGCGCGGAAATACTTGCCGTCGAGCGCGAAGTGCGCGGCGTCCTCGCGCGCGAGCACCGTATTCGGCTGCGTGCCCGCGGCGACGAAGATCGTCTCGGCCGGGAGCCAGGTCTCGCCTTCCTCATGCCACTTGCCGTCCTCGCCGCGGCGCTGCTTTGCGAGGCGGATGCCCTTCACCGCGCCGTACTCGTCCACGTCGACGGCGAGCGGCGCGAGACACTCGGCGAAGACGATCCCTTCCTCGAGGGCCTTCTCGACCTCCTCGTGGTTCAGCGTGTACGACGGGCTGTCGATCAGCCGCCGGCGGTACGCGATCGTCACGCCGCCCCAGCGCTGCAAGAGCTCGACGATCCGCGGCGGGCGACGCTCGCGCCCCGCCAGTTCGCGCTCGGCGCGCATCGCGCGTGCGTGCGACAGGAATTCCTCCGCGGTCTCGCGCTCCTCGGGTTCCCAACGGTCGCGGATCGCGTCCTCGCCGATCTCCGCGGCGAGCGTGTCGTAGCGCAGCAGGAACTTCTCCACCTGCACCACGTAATAGGCGAGGGACTCGGTCGCGGTGTCGATCGCGGTCAGCCCGCCGCCGATCACGACCACCGGGAGCCGCACCATCATGTTGGCGATGGAATCGGCCTTTGCCGCGCCGGTGAGCTGCAGCGCCATCAGGAAATCGGAAGCGGTGCGCACCCCGCGCGCGAGGCCGTTCGGGATGTCGAGCGTGGTCGGCTTCCCGGCGCCCATGCACAGGGCCACGTGGTCGAAGCCGCTTGCGAACGCATCCTCCAGGGTGACCGTCCCGCCGAAACGCACGCCGCCGTACAGCGCGAACTCGGCGCGGCGCTCGAGCAGCAGGCGGATCACCTTGAGGAAGTTCTTGTCCCAGCGCACGGTGATGCCGTATTCGGCCACTCCGCCGAATCCCGCCATGACCCGGTCGGCAAGCGACTCGTGCAGCTCGCGGACGTCGCGGATCGGCACGAACGGCACTCGCGCGCCGCCGGCTCCGACACCCGCGAGCGCGCTCGAGAGCGGCTCGATCTTCAGCCCGTCGATGCCGGCCACGAGGTGGCCGTCGTTCAGCAAATGGTGCGCGAGGCTGAAGCCCGCGGGACCCATGCCGGCGACGAGCACGCGGTAGCCGCTTCGCGGCCGCGGAAGGGGCCGGCGGAGGTTGAGCGGGTTCCAACGGGTCAGGAGCGAATAGATCTCGAAGCCCCACGGCAGCTCGAGGACGTCCTTCAGTGTCCGCGTCTCGGCCTGCGGGATGTCGACCGGCTCCTGCTTCTGGTAGATGCAGGCCTTCATGCAGTCGTTGCAGATGCGATGTCCGGTCGCCGCGACCAGCGGATTGTCCACGGCGATGATCGCGAGCGCCGCGAGCGCGAGGCCCTGCGCCTTCGCGGTGTGGAACTCCGAGATCTTCTCCTCGAGCGGGCAGCCGGCGAGGGTCACGCCGAACACGCTTTTCTTGAACGCACCTTCGCGCTCGCCGGGGACGGGCTTCTCGCGCAGACCCCGCGAGCACGAGTCTTTGCCCTGCGTGTGGCACCAGATGCAATAGTTCGCCTCGTCGAGCGCGCCGACGAGATCGGTGCCCCGATCGGTCAACGCGAAGCCGTTCCGGCGCCGCAAGTGGCCGGGCGCGATGCGGTAGCTCGTGACGCCGGCTTCCTCACTGCTCTCGGCATGCACGAGGAGACGGTACGGATCGACTTTCGCCGGCAGCTTGAACAGCACGCCGGCGTGATGGCGCGCGCGCCCTGCCGAGGTGTGCAGCGCCCAGGCGGCGTACTTCAGCGCGAGATCCAGCTCGCCGGCGTGCTCGGCCTCGGCTCCGAGCCAGCGGTCGACATGCGTCGCGAAGGCGAGCTCGTCGAAGGTGCCGCCGAAGAGGGTCGCCAGCGTCTGCTCGAGCGCTGCGCCGTCGAACGTTTCCGCCTCCGCGGGCTTGATGCGCGTCCCGGCGCGGCGTTGCACGAACTGGCGCTTGACCGCGAAGAGCGGCGCGAGCTCGTCATGCCGGCGGGCGAGCGCGAGCACTTCATCCGCGATGCCGAAGAGCCGAGCGAGGAAGCGCTCGAGGTGCGGCGAGAGCTCGAGCAGGAGCTGGGATTCCGCTTTCGCATCGAGTGCCGCGGGGTCGGCGCGCGCGGCGCGCAGCCGTCCCGCGAGCCCGGCCTCGGCAGTCTCCAGGAAATCGACGAAGTGCCCGTCGATCCGGACGAGTCCTTCCCGGCGGTAGAGATCCTCGAACTGGAGTCCGTGGGCGAGGGTGAGCGGGGCGCGCAAAGTCGGTGGTAAGGACACTTCCGGCGGATCAGCGCTCGAGATGCTGGAGCTTGTCCTTCACTTCCTTCCACGCCTCGGCGTCCGGCAGCGCGTCTTTCTTGTCGGTGATCACCGGCCACGCCTTGGCGAGCTCGGCGTTGAGGGCGGTGAATCCCTCCTGGCCGGCCGGGACATCCTCTTCGGCGTAGATCGCGTTCACCGGGCACTCGGGAATGCACACCGCGCAGTCGATGCACTCGTCCGGATCGATCACGAGGAAGTTGGGACCTTCCTTGAAGCAGTCGACCGGGCAGACGTCGACGCAATCGGTGTGCTTGCACTTGATGCAGCTTTCGGTGACGACGTGGGTCATCGTGCTTCCTTGGACTCCGGACCGGGACGAGAGTGCGCTCGCGAAGGGTCGCATTATACCGGCGCACTCCGCTCGAACGACGAGGGCGGTCGAACCCGCGCCGGTTGAAGCGGCTCGGGCGTTCCGATACATTGCAGGCGGGAATTCCCACAGCGGCGCCATGGGAACGCGACGGAGTGTCGCGACACGGCGTACGCAACGCGGGCACGCAGTACGAGCACGCGACACGGGCAGGCGACATGGGCACGTATCTGCGACCCACCACGCTCGATCACGCCTTCGCGGCGCTCGGCGGACGCGCGCTCACGATCCTCGCCGGCGGCACCGATTTCTATCCCGCGCGCGTCGGCCGGGCGGTCGCGGACGACATCCTCGACATCACCGCGCTCGCGGAGCTGCGCGGCGTGCGCGAGGAGGGGGCCCACTTTCGCATCGGTGCGCTCGCGACCTGGACCGACCTGATCGAGCAGCCGCTGCCACGCGAGTTCGACTGCCTGAAGCTCGCGGCGCGCGAGATCGGCGGCGTTCAGATCCAGAACGCGGGCACTGTGGTGGGAAACCTCTGCAACGCGTCGCCGGCCGCCGACGGCGTGCCGGCGCTGCTCGCGCTGGATGCCGCTGTAGAACTTGGCTCGGCTGCGGGCCGGCGGGTGCTCCCGCTCGCCGGGTTCGTGCTGGGCAACCGCAGGACGGCGTGCGCCGGCGCTGAGTTGGTCACTGCCGTCCTGGTGCCGAAGTGGGCGACGCTGCCCGAGCAGCGAGCGCGCTCGACCTTTCTGAAGCTCGGCGCGCGCCGCTACCTGGTGATCTCGATCGCGATGGTCGCCGCGGCGGTCGGCGTCGAGGCGGACGGCACGATCGCCCGCTGCGGCATCGCCGTCGGGGCGTGCTCGCCGGCGGCGCGGCGGCTCGCGGCACTCGAGCGTGGGCTGATCGGCGTGAAGCTCGCGCCCGGTGTCGGCGATGTCGTCGCGCCCGCGCACCTGGCGCCGCTCGCGCCGATCGCCGATGTGCGCGGCACCGCCGACTACCGCAACGATGCCGTCGCGACCCTCGTCCGCCGCGCGCTCGAGGCGCTGGCTCATGAATGAGCCGGTGCGCAGCGCGGACCTCGCGCCCCTCGGCCTGCACGAGGTCTCCTTCCGGGTGAACGGCGCGTTGCGGCAAGTTGCGGGCGATCCGGCACGCCGGCTCACCGATGTGTTGCGCGACGAGCTCGGCCTCACCGGGACGAAAATCGGCTGCAACGCGGGGGATTGCGGCGCCTGCACCGTGCTCGTCGACTGGCGCCAGGTCTGCGCCTGCCTCGTCCCGGTCGCCCAGCTCGAAGGCCGGTCGGTGACGACGATCGAGGGTCTGCCGGATGCGGCCGGCAACGATCGGCTGCAACGCGCATTCCTCGCTCACGGGGCGGCGCAATGCGGCATCTGCACGCCGGGGATGCTGATGGCGGCGTCCGATCTCCTGGCGCGCACGCCGCAACCGAGCGAAGCCGAGGTCTTCGATGCGCTCGGCGGTGTGCTCTGCCGCTGTACCGGCTACCGCAAAATCGTCGAGGCGGTGCTCGCGGCGGCAGCGGCGGGCGAGGTTGCGCTGGAGGTGCCCCGCGCGAGCGGGGCGGTCGGATCGCGCGCGCCGAAGACCGACGGCCTTGCCAAGGTCGCCGGCACCGAGCTCTACGGCGCTGACTGGGCGCCGCCCGGCGCGTTGTGGCTGCGAACCATCCGTTCGCCGCATGCAAGGGCGCGGTTCACGGTGGGCGACCTAGGGCCCTTGCGTGCCCGGCATCCGGGTCTCTTCGACGTCATCACCGCGGCGGACGTGCCGGTCAACAGCTTCGGCATCTTTCCGGACGTGAAGGACCAGCCGGTGCTCGCGGCGGGGCGGGTGCGCTTCCGCGGCGAGGCGGTGCTGTGTTTGGTCGGGGACGAGCGCGCGGTGCTCGCGATCGGCGAGGACGAGATTCCGATCAGCTGGACCCCGGAGACGCCGCAGACGGATCTCGACGACGCGCTCGCGAACACCGAGCCTCCGATCCACGCCGCTAATCCCGACAACGTCCTGATCCGAGGCCGGGTCGTGAAAGGCGACGTGGAGACGGCGCTTGCGCACGCGCCGTTCGTCGCCGCCGGCGAGTTCACGACCAGCTTCGTCGAGCACGCCTACATCGAGCCGGAGGCGGGGTTCGCCGAGCGGTTGGGGGGCGGGGGAGCGGACGATCGGATCCGCATCTTCGCCTGCACCCAGACGCCCTACATGGACCGGGACGAAGTCGCGCGCGTGCTCGGAATCCGGGCGACGCAGGTGAGAATCATCCCGTCGGCGGTCGGTGGCGGGTTCGGCGGCAAGCTCGACATGTCGATCCAGCCGCTGCTCGCCGTCGCGGCGTGGAAGCTCGGGCGGCCCGTGCGCACGGTCTATACCCGGCCCGAGTCGATGATCTCCACCACCAAGCGCCACCCGGCGCGAATGCGCGCGAGCCTCGCCTGCGATCGCGACGGCCGGCTGCTGGCCGCGGACTTCGCGGGCGACTTCGAGACCGGCGCGTATGCGTCGTGGGGCAACACGGTGGCGAACCGGGTGCCGATCCACGCCTCCGGCCCGTATCTCGTGCCGAACGTGCGGGCGCTCACGCGCGCCGTTTACACCAACGGCCCGATCGCCGGCGCGTTCCGCGGGTTCGGCGTTCCGCAGTCCACCATCGTTCACGAGGCGCTGCTCGACGAGCTGGCCGCGAAGACCGGCCTCGACCGGCTGGAGATCCGGCATCGCAACGCGATCCGCGCCGGCCAGGCCACCGCGACCGGACAGGTGTTGCGCGCGAGCGCCGGGCTGGCGCAGTGCCTCGACGCCCTCAGGCCGCGCTGGCAGGAAGCCCTCTCAGCCGCCACAGAGTTCAACCGCCGCGCGGCTGCAGCGGGATCCTTACGAGGCCGCCGCTGCGGTGTCGGGATCGCGTGCATGTGGTACGGCATCGGCAACACCGTGATCGCGAACCCGTCGACGATGCGCGTGGGGTTGACGCCGGCGGGCCGGGTGATGTTCTACAACGGCGCGGTCGATATCGGCCAGGGCTCCAACACCACGCTCGTCCAGGTGCTCGCCGACGCACTCCGCCTGCCGATGAACGCGATCGATTACATCATGGGGGACACCGATCTCACCGCCGATGCGGGCAAGACCTCCGCCTCGCGCCAGGCGTTCGTTTCCGGCAACGCGGCGCGCCTCGCCGGCGCCGAGCTGCGCCGGCGGATGATCGCGCTCGTGGAAGCGCGCGCGGATGCCGAGCTGCGGCTGGCGGCGGGGATGTTGATCGCCGTGGACGCCGACGGCGAGAAACGCATCGATCTCACCGATCTGCCGCGTGACCCGCGCGGCGACGTGCTCGCCGGCGAGGGATATTTCAACCCGCCGACCGAGCCGCTCGACCGCGACGGGCAGGGCGTGCCGTACGCCACCTATGGCTTTGCGGCGCAACTCGCCGAGCTCGAGGTCGATCTCGAGCTGGGGACCGTCAGGCTCCTGCGGATCACCGCGGCGCACGACGTCGGCCGGGCGATCAACCCGACCCAGGTCGAGGGGCAGATCCACGGCGGCATCGCCCAGGGCATCGGTTTCGCGCTGATGGAGGAGTATCACGCCGGCAAGACCGAGAATCTGCACGACTACCTGATCCCGACGTTCGGCGACGTGCCGCCGATCGACGTGATCCTGGTCGAGGACCCGGAGCCGCTCGGGCCGCACGGTGCGAAGGGGGTCGGCGAGCCGGCGCTGATCCCGACGGCGCCGGCGATCTTCGGTGCCATCTCGCACGCCACCGGCGTTCGCATCCGGCACGCGCCGGCGACGCCGGACCGGCTGCGGGCCGCACTTCTGGCGGCGCACGCATGACGCGCGCACCGATCGCGCTGGTGACGGGCGCGCGGCGCGGAATCGGACGCGGGATCGCGCATGCGCTCGCCGCCGCAGGGTTCGACATCGTCGTGAACGATCTCGCCGACGACGACGATGCACGCGAGACGCTGGCGATCGTTCGCCGCAACGGGCGGCGCGCGGCGTTCCTCCAGGCCTCGATCGCCGATCTCCCGGGGCACGCGCAGCTGGTGGACCGCGCGTTCGCGGCGTTCGGGACGCTCGACTGCCTGGTGAACAATGCCGGCATCCAGGTGAAGGTACGGGGGGACGTGCTCGACGTGACGCCGGCGAGCTTCGACGAATTGCTCGCGGTCAACCTGCGCGGGACGTTCTTCCTCACCCAGGCGGTGGCGAGGCGCATGCTTGCCGAGTCGCGCGGCGCGGGCGATCCGCCACGCTCGATCGTGACGATCTCGTCGGCCAACGCGCGCATCGTCGGCCCGAACCGCGCCGAGTACTGCTTCGCGAAGACCGGCCTGGCGATGATGAACCAGCTCTTTGCGTTGCGCCTCGCGGACGCCGACATCGCCTGCTACGAGATCCGGCCGGGAATCATCCGGACCGACATGACCGCGCCGGCGGCGGAGCGCTATGACCGGCTCATCGCCGACGGCATCGCGCCGATCCGGCGGTGGGGCGAACCGGAGGACGTCGGGCGCACGGTTGCGGCGCTCGCCGCGCGAGCGTTGCCGTTCAATACCGGCGATGCGTTCCACGTCGACGGCGGGCTTCACATCAAGGCGCTCTAGGCGTGACGACCACCAAAGCCGATCCGGTCGACGAGCGCTCGGGCGCCGGCACGCTCGAGCCCGCCGCCGCCGGCAAGATCGTCTGCAATGCCTGCCCGGTGCTGTGCCAGATCAGCGACGGGCGCACCGGCGCGTGCGATCGCTACGCCAACTCGGGCGGCGTACTGACGCGTCTAGATCCGCTGCTCGTGATGTCGCGCACGGTCGATGGCGATGGGGCGGTGGTGCCGTTCGACTCCGGCACGCCCTGGGACGGGCGTCTCGCCCAGGACCCGGTGTTCGTGACCGGCGTCGGCTCGGGCACGACCTATCCCGACTACAAGCCCGCGCCGTTCATCGTGTCGTCGCAGCACGAGGGGGTGGACGTGGTGACCGTCGTGACCGAGGGCATCTTCAGCTACTGCAGTTTCAAGGTGAAGATCGACACCGATCGCTTCATCGGCCCCGAGTGCGCGCCGGTGCGCGCGCAAGGCGAGGTGGTGGGCCACGTTACGACGCTGGAGTACGGCTCGCAGATGCTGTCGCTCGGCGGCGTGCACCATCTCACCGGCGGCAGCAAGAAGGAGGGCCGCGTCACCTGCGACGTGATGTTGGCGCTCGGCAACCGGCAGCCCGTCGAGCTCGCGATCGAAGGCGGCGCCGCACTCGTCGTGCAGGCCGGGTGCGCCCCGGTGATCGACGGTGCGCCCGAGCACCGCATGCGAGTCGGCTGCGGCTCGGCGACCATCGGCATCTTCGCGCAGCAATGGTTCGGCCACGTCGACGAGGTGATCGTCGTCGACGATCACATCACCGGGGTGCTGAGCGAGCATCAGGCCGGGCGCTTCCTCGACATGCCGGCCGGCGGCGTCAGGGTGGCCGGCCGCAAGTCGACCCCCGGCCGCTACTTCCAGGTCGCAAACCCCGGGTCGGGCTGGGGCGGGACCGATATCACCGATCCGCTGAAGATCATCAAGTCCGTCGACCGCGGGACGGCATGGCCGGGCGAGCGGATCCTGATGGTCTCGACGACCGGGGAGGACTACGCGTACTTTGTGCTCGACGAGGGCTTGCGGATGGTGCCGGCCGACATCCCCGCGGAGGTGAAGAAGGTGGTCGAGCGCATCGGCGAGAACTGCGAGCCGGCGCTCTGCACCGTGCTCTTCATGGGTGGGGCGGGCGGGTCGCTTGCGCGCGGGGGTCACCGAGAACCCGGTTGCGCTGACGCGCTCGATCAAGGATCTCCTTACCCGCGTCACGTGCGGCGGCGCCCCGGCCTACGTGTGGCCCGGCGGCGGGATCATGGTGATGGTGGACGTGATGCGCATGCCCGAGAACGCTTTCGGGTGGGTGCCGACGCCGGCGATCGTCGCGCCGATCGAGTTCACGCTGCGTCGCGACGACTATGCCCGGCTCGGCGGCCATATGGACCGGGTTCGGCCGCTCGCGGACGTGCTCGCGCGCGCGCCCCACCGCGTGGCCGGCTGGGACGCCGCGAACCCCTGGCCGATCTCGCCCCCCTGAAAACGGGGCGCAGCCGAAACGACCGGGAGCGATTGGGTGGGTCCGATTCGCGCCCGTCTCGACGCCCGCCGCTGGCACTTCCAGCACGGCCCGATCGATCTCGTCTTGGAAGTTTTTGGCGAGGAGGCCGCCGCAGCGGCCGCGCTCGACCGCGCCTGGACGCGGTTTGCGACCGTGCTCGAGGAACTGGTCGCGGAGCTGCCGCGCCTGCGCCGGCCGGTGGAGGAGGCGGACCCGGTCGTCGGCGCAGTGGCGTGCCGGATGGTCGCTGCGTGCCGCCCGTACCGCGAGTGTTTCATTACCCCGATGGCGGCGGTGGCCGGCGCGGTCGCCGATGAGATCCTGACCGCGATCGGCGACGCCGTGCCGAAAGCCTACGTGAACAACGGCGGCGACATCGCCGTCCGGCTCGCGGCGGGCGAGTCGCTCCGCATCGGCGTCGTCGCCGATCTCGACCGCGCCAGCCGCCACGGCCACCGGCTGCCGCTCGACGGCGCATTCGCGATCGACGCCGCGATACCGGTGCGCGGCGTGGCGACGAGCGGCTGGCGCGGCCGGAGCCGCAGCCTCGGCATCGCCGACAGCGTGACGGTACTCGCCGCGAGCGGCGCGTGCGCGGATGCGGCTGCGACCATGATCGCGAACGCGGTCGACATCGACCATGCCGCCGTGGAGCGACGCCGCGCGTGCGACCTCGACGACGACAGCGATCTCGGCGAGCGCCTCGTGACGACGGCTGTCGGAGCGCTACCCGACGGCGCCGTCGACGCCGCGCTCGCCGGCGGGGTTGCGCGCGCCCGATCTTTGGCCGATGCCGGGCTCATCTGGGGCGCCGTCCTGGCCCTGCAGGGGCGCTACCGCGTCGTCGGCGGCGTCGCGGGCGCGCTGCCGCCGCGCTAGAGCCGAGGCGCGGAGCTTCGGCCGCGCGAGCGGTCCGGTGTATATTCGCGCGACCGTCCAGGGGAGACCGTCATGACCGTGCGCAGGCACTTGCTCAAACTCGCCGCGGTCGCGGCACTCGCTGCAGCCTTCGCGCCGCCGGCGAGCCGCGCAAGGGTCGATCAAGATCGGCGAGATCAACAGCTACAAGACGCTGCCGGCGTTCCTCGAGCCTTACCGCAAGGGCTGGGAGCTCGCGGTGGAGGAGACGAACGCCGCGGGCGGCGTTTTCGGCCGCAAGCTCGAGGTGATCTCGCGCGACGACAACGGCAACCCGGGCGATGCGGTGCGGCTCGCGGAGGAGCTGATCTCGCGCGAGAACGTGCATTTCCTGACGGGCACCTTCCTGTCGAACATCGGCCTGGCGGTCGCCGACTTCGCGAAGCAGAAGAAGGTGCTGTTCATCGCCGCCGAGCCGCTCACCGACAAGATCGTCTGGGACAACGGCAACAAGTACACCTTCCGCCTGCGGCCGTCGACCTACATGCAGACGGCGATGCTGGTGCCGGATGCCGCGAAGCTGAGGAAGAAACGCTGGGCGATCGTCTACCCGAACTACGAGTACGGCCAGGCGGCGACCCGGGCCTTCAAGGAGCTCCTGAAAAAGGCCCAGCCCGACGTGGAGTTCGTGGCCGAGCAGGCGGTGCCGCTCGGCAAGATCGACGCGGGCGCGGTGGTGCAGGCGCTCGCGGACTCGAAGCCCGATGCGATCTTCTCCTCGCTCTTCGGTGCCGACCTCACCCGCTTCGTGCGCGAGGGGAACACGCGCGGCCTGTTCAAGGGTCGCGAGGTCTTCAATCTCCTCGCCGGCGAGCCCGAGTACCTCGATCCGCTGAAGGACGAGACGCCGAACGGCTGGTACGTCACCGGCTATCCGTGGAGCGCGATCAACACGCCGGCGCACAAGAAGTTCCTCGACGCCTACCAGAAGCGCTGGAACGACTACCCGCGGCTCGGCTCGATCGTGGGCTACTCGACGATCATGACCGCGGTGCAGGCGATGAAGACCGCCGGCAGCCTCGACAACGAGAAGCTGGTCGCGGCGATGAAGGGCCTGCAGGTCGACACCCCGTTCGGGAAGATCCTCTATCGCCCGCTCGACCACCAGTCCACGATGGGCGCCTACGTCGGCCGGATCGGACTCAAGGACGGCAAGGGCGTGATGACCTCGTGGACCTATGTCGACGGCGCGAAGTACCTGCCGCCGGACGCGGACGTGAAGAAGCTGCGGCCGGCAGACTGAGGTCGTCGACGAAGCTGTGCGGCGGCGCGGGGGCGCCACCGGGTGAGCTCGTGCGCTAGCACACCACCTTGACTTCGATAGCTATCCAGTTCCTCAACGGTTTGGCGAGCGCGTCGACGCTGTTTCTCATCGCCGTCGGCCTGTCGCTGATCTTCGGCGTCACGCGGATCGTGAACTTCGCGCACGGCTCGCTGTACATGCTGGGGATCTACATCGCTTACAGCTTCATCACGAAGCTCGACGCGGGCGCGCCGGGATTCTGGGGTGGGGTGATCGCCGCGGCGCTGGTGGTGGGTGTGGTCGGCGCCCTGATCGAGATCGCCATCCTGCGGCGCATCTATCACGCGCCGGAGCTCTTCCAGCTGCTCGCGACCTTCGCGCTGACGCTCGTCATCAAGGACCTCGCGCTCTGGCTCTGGGGCGCCGAGGATCTCCTCGGACCGCGCGCGCCGGGCCTGCGCGGGTCGGTCGAGATCCTCGGCAGCGCGTTCCCCGAGTACGACCTGTTCCTGATCGCGGTCGGTCCGGCGGTGCTGGGGGCGCTGTGGCTCGCGCTGACCCGCACCCGCTGGGGCACGCTCATCCGCGCTGCGACCGAGGACCGCGAGATGGTCGGAGCGCTCGGCGTCAACCAGAAGTGGCTCTTCACCGGTGTCTTCGCTCTCGGGGCGGCGCTCGCCGGGCTCGGCGGCGCGCTGCAGATCCCGCGCGAGCCGGCGCAGCTCTTCCTCGATCTCGGCGCGATCTCGGATGCGTTCGTCGTGGTCGTTGTGGGCGGGATGGGGAGCATCCCGGGTGCGTTCCTCGCCGCGCTGCTGATCGGCGTGGTCAAGGCGTTCTGCATCGGGCTCGGCAACGTCGAATCGGCGGGGCGACGTTCTCGTTCTCGAAGCTGACCTTGGTGGCCGAGTTCATCGTCATGGCGATCGTGCTGGTGCTGCGTCCGCAGGGACTGCTCGGGAAGCCGTGGGCGATCCAGCGCGCGGCCGCAAGTCACGTCGAGCCGCCGTTGCGTTCGGCGAGCCGGCGGCTCCGGGCCGGGGCGATCGCCGGGATCGCCGTGCTCGCCGCGCTGCCGCTTGCGACCCACGGCTACACCCTGGTCCTCGGCATCGATATCCTGGTGTTCGCGCTGTTCGCGGCCAGCCTCCACTTCATGATGGGGCCGGGCGGCATGGTGTCGTTCGGCCACGCCGCCTACTTGGGGCTGGGCGCCTATGGGGCGGGCCTGCTCCTGAAGAAGGCCGCCTGGCCGATGGAGGCCGCGCTCGCCGCGGCGCCGGTGGTCGCCGCGATCGGCGCCGCGGTGTTCGGCTGGTTCTGCGTGCGGCTCTCCGGCGTCTACCTGGCGATGCTGACGCTCGCCTTCGCGCAGATCGCTTGGTCGATCGTGTACCAGTGGGACGCCTTCACCGGCGGCTCGAACGGGATCGTCGGCGTGTGGCCGGCGCCGTGGCTGGCCGGCAAGCCGGCGTTCTACTCTCTGACCCTCGTGCTGTGCGTCGGCGCGATCCTCTGCCTCCGCCGCATCCTGTTCTCGCCGTTCGGCTACGCGTTGCGGGCGGCGCGCGACTCGCCGCTGCGCTGCGACGCGATCGGCATCGACGTGCAGCGGGTGCAATGGCTCGCCTTCATCGTCGTCGGCGGGTTCGCCGGGCTTGCCGGGGGGCTCTTCGCGTTCTCCAAGGGCAGCATCTCGCCCGACTCGACGATGGCGGTGTCGCGCTCGATCGACGGGCTCGTCATGGTGCTGCTCGGCGGGGTCCAGACCTTGAGCGGACCGGTCGTGGGGGCGGCGGTGTTCACCTGGCTCCAGGACACGATCGCGCGGAACACCGACTACTGGCGCGCACTGCTCGGCGTGACCATCCTCGCGATCGTCCTCCTGTTCCCGCAGGGGATCGTGGGAGGATTGCGGGCGCTGGTCGAGCGCGGGAAGCGCGAATGACCGCGGTTCCAGTTGGCGCAATCCTGGAGGTCGAGCATCTGGCGAAGTCCTTCGGCGGCGTGCAGGCCGTACGCGACGTCGCGTTCAGCGTCGCGCGCGGCGAGCTGCTCGCGCTGATCGGCCCCAACGGCGCGGGCAAGACGACCTGCTTCAACATGCTCAACGGCCAGCTCGCCGCCGACTCCGGCAGCGTCCGGCTGGAGGGCCGCGAGGTCCTCGGCCTCGAGCCGCGGCAGGTCTGGCGCCTCGGCGTCGGCCGGACCTTCCAGATCACGGCGACCTTCGCCTCGATGACCGTGCGCGAGAACGTGCAGGTTGCGCTGCTCTCGCACCGGCGCCGGCTCGGCGGCTGGTGGGCCAGGGCAGCGGCGCTCTTGCGCGAGGAGGCCGACCGCCTGCTCGGCCGGGTCGGCATGCAGGATCAGGCGGAACGCGCGTGCTCGGTGCTCGCGTACGGCGACCTCAAGAGAGTCGAGCTCGCGATCGCGCTCGCGAACGAGCCAAGGCTCTTGCTCATGGACGAGCCGACTGCAGGCATGGCGCCCAGGGAACGGATCGAGCTGATGGCGCTCGCCGCCGAGATCGTCCGCGAGCGCGGCATCGCGGTGCTCTTCACCGAGCACGACATGGATGTGGTCTTCGCGCACGCCGACCGCATCATCGTGCTCGACCGCGGCCGGCTCATCGCCGCCGGCAAGCCCTCCGATGTAAGGGCGAATCCGGAGGTCCAGCAGGTGTACCTGGGCTCGAGGAGTACGCACTAATGCTGTCGGTAAAGGGACTCCACGCCTATTACGGCCGCGCGCACATCCTCGCCGACGTCGCGCTCGAGGTGGCGAGCGGGGAGGTCGTGGTGCTGCTCGGGCGAAACGGCGCCGGCAAGTCCACGACGCTGAAGAGCATCATCGGGCTGGTGCGGCCCGCGAGCGGCGAGATCGCGTTCGAGGGCCGCCGCATCGAGCGACTCGAGCCGTACGCGATCGCGCAGGCCGGGCTCGGCTATGTTCCCGAGGAGCGGCGGATTTTCACCGAGCTGACCGTGATGGAGAATCTGGAGGTCGGGCGCCAGCCGGCGCGCCCGAATGCGCCGACCTGGACCCCCGCGCGCCTCTTCGCGCTGTTCCCGAACCTCGCCGAAATGCAGGACCGGCCGGGCGGCCGGATGTCCGGCGGCGAGCAGCAGATGCTGACCATCGCGCGGACGTTGATGGGGAATCCGGCGTGCATCCTGCTCGACGAGCCGTCGGAGGGGCTCGCGCCGGTGATCGTCGACCAGATGGCGTCCGCGATCCGCGCGCTGAAAGAGGAGGGCCTGTCGGTCCTGCTCTCGGAGCAGAACCTGCGCTTTGCGAGCGCGGTGTCGGATCGCGCGTACATCATCGAGAAGGGCCGGATCCGGTTCTCGGGGACGATGGCGGCGCTGGCCGCGGACGGCGAGGTCCGCGCGCAGTATCTGGCGGTATGAGCACGTGACCAGGATCGCAGGCATCGACGTCGGCGGCACCTTCACGGACCTCGTCCTCGTCGACGAGGCAACCGGGGAGGTGCGGCTCGCGAAAGTGCCGACCACGGCGGACAACCAGGCGTTCGGTGTGCTCGCCGCGCTCGGCGAGACGGGCGTCGCGCTGGCCGATCTCGCGGCGATCGTCCACGGCACGACCACGACCACCAACGCGATGCTCGAACGCAAGCACGCAAGAGTCGGCTTGATCACGACGCGAGGCTTCCGCGATGTGCTCGAGCTCGGCCGCCGTACGCGGCCGCAGGCGTATGGGCTCACCGGGTCGTTCCGGCCGCTGGTCGAGCGCGAGCTGCGCCTCGAGGTCACCGAGCGCATGGATGCCGACGGCGAAGTGGTGCGGGAGCTGGACGAGACGGAGGTCGAGCGCGCGGCGCAGCGTCTCCTCGCACTCGGCGCGGAGTCGGTCGTCATCCATTTTCTCCACAGCTATATCAACCCCGCGCACGAGAATCGCGCCGCCGCGATCGTAAAGGGGCTCTGGCCCAACCCGTACGTGACGGTGGGGCACGCGATCCTCTCCGAGTATCGCGAGTACGAGCGCGGCGTCACCGCGGCGGTCAACGCCGCGATCCAGCCCGTGCTCCACCGCTACATCGAGCGCCTGGAGCGCGAGCTTGCGAGCCGGGGTTTCGGGACAGAGCTGCTCGTGATGCAAGGCAACGGCGGCACGGTAGCGGCGAGCATCGCTGCCGAGGCCGCGGTCAACACGGTGATGTCCGGCCCGGCTTCGGGCGTGATCGCCGCCGCCTACACGGCGCGGCAGTCGGGCTTCCCGAACATCGTCACCTACGACATGGGCGGGACGTCCACCGATGTCGCGCTGATCCAGGACGGGCGGCCGGAGGTGTCGACCGAGCTCGAGCTGGAATACGCGCTGCCGATCCACGTGCCCATGGTGGATGTCCACACGATCGGCGCCGGCGGCGGCTCGATCGCGTCCGTCAACGACGCCGGCATGCTGCAGGTCGGGCCCGAGAGCGCCGGCGCCGCGCCGGGGCCGATCTGCTACGGCCGCGGCGGCAAGCGCGTGACCATCACCGACGCCAACCTGGTGCTCGGGCGGCTCAATCCGAAAAAGCTGCTCGCGGTCGAGCGCCCGGTGCCGATGGTGGACCTGGAGGCGTTCCTGGAAGCCCAGATCGGCGCGCCGCTCGGGTTGTCTGCCGACCGGGCCGCGGCGGCGATCGTGCGCATCGCCAACGACCGGATGGCGGGGGCGATCCGCATGGTGAGCCTCGCGCGCGGCCACGATCCGCGCGACTTCGCGCTGTTCGCGTTCGGCGGGGCGGGACCGCTGCATGCGGTCGCGCTCGCGCGCGAGCTGGCGATTCCGCGGGTGCTGATCCCGGCGCGGCCCGGGCTCACCAACGCGCTCGGCTGCACCGTGGCGGACGTCCGCCACGACTTCGTGCGCACCGTCAACCGGCCGCTCCCGGAGGTGGACGACGCCCTGGTCCGCCGCATCCTCGACGACCAGATCGCGGAGGGGCGCGCGACGATCGAGCGCGAGCGAGTCGAGGTCGATCGCGTCGAGTGCGTGCACCGCGCCGACATGCAGTTCCAAGGGCAGAGCCATATCCTCACGGTTCCGCTCCCGGTGCGCGAGGTGACGGCTGCCGACCTCCACCGCCTGTTCGAAGCGGCTTACTGGCAGCGGTTCCAGGTCGAGCTGAAGGAGCTCCGGCCGGTCCTCGTCAACCTGCACACCGCGGCGATAGGTCGCCGCCGGCCGGTCCCGCTTGCTTCGTTCGCCCACGGCGCCGCGGGCGACGCAAGCGCGAGCCTCGACGACGCGGTGCTCGAGCGGCGCCGGGTGTGGTTCGACGACGGCCGGATCGAAACGCCGGTCTACCGCCGCGAGCGGTTGCCGGCGAATGCCGCGTTCGACGGGCCGGCGGTGATCGAGCAACTCGACTGCACGACGGTGATCGAGCCCGGATGCCGCGTCGAGCAGGACGAGCTGGGCGAACCTGATCGTCACGGTCTAGCGCGGCCGGCTGCTATATTCGTCCAGATGAACACGCGCGACGCACCCGTCACCGGGATCGACCCGATCACGCTGGCGGTGATCCAGAGCGGCTTGCAGCAGGTGTGCAACGAGATGGATCTCGCGTTCGTGCGCGCGGCGTTCAGCCCGGTGATCTCGGAGGCGCTCGACCGCTCCGACGGCATCTATCACCGCGATTCGGGCGAGCTGATCGCACAGGGTGAGCTCGGTCTGCCGGTGTTCGTGGGCACGATGCAGTTCTCGACGCAAGCGGTGATCGATCGGGTACGCGAGCAGCGAATCGCGCTCGATGACGGCGACGTCTTCATCCTGAACGATCCGTATCTCGGCGGGACGCATCTGATGGACGTCAAGTTCGTCAAGCCGTTCTTCTATCGCGGGCAGCTCTGGTGCTGGCTCGCCAATACCGGTCACTGGCCCGACGTCGGCGGCATCGTCCCCGGCGGCTTCTCCGCGAACGCGACCGAGGTCGAGCAGGAGGGCCTGCGGCTGCCGCCGGTAAAGCTCTTCAAAGCGGGCCGGCTCGACGCGGAGATCCTCTCGATCATCTTCTCGAACATCCGCATCGCCGACCAGCGGATCGGCGACGTCAAGGCGCAGGCCGCGGCGCTGGCGATCGGCGAGCGGCGACTCACAGCGCTTCTCGACCGCTATGCTGCGGACGTCGTCGACGACGCCGTCGTCGAGCTCAAGCGCCGGGCGGGGCAGCAGATGCGCGCGAAGATCGCGACGATCCCCGACGGCACGTACGAAGGCGAAGCGTTCGTGGATTCCGACGGCGTCGTCGACGCGCCGCTGCGCATCGCGATGCGGATCACGAAGCAGCACGAGACGCTGACCTTCGACATGACCGGCTCGTCACCGCCGTGCCGCGGGCCCATGAACAGCGTGATCGCGACCACCAAGTCCTCGATCTACCTCGCGATCAAGCATGTCTTTCCCGACGTGCCGATCAACGCCGGGATGTTCGAGCCGCTGCGGATCGTGGAACCCGAGGGCACGTTCCTCTATGCGCGCTACCCGCGCCCGGTATCCGGCTGTGCCGCGGAGGTCAGCCAGCGGATCGCCGAGAGCGTGTTCAGCGCGCTGGTGAAGGCCATTCCGGACGAGCTCTTCGCCGCCCCCGCCGGGACTTCGGGGAACCTCTCGGTCGGCGGCCACGATCCGGTGAAGCAGCGGTCGTACGTGATGTACGTCATTTCCGGCGGCGGCTACGGGGGCTCGGTGCGCGGCGACGGTCTCGCCAACGGCTGCTCGACGATCGGCATCTCGAAGACGACGCCGATCGAGGTGATGGAGCAGTACTACCCGGTGTTGTTCGAGGAGTACTCGCTGCACGAAGGCTCGGGCGGGCCGGGCGAGAACCGTGGCGGGCTCGGGGTGAACTATCGCATTCGCCTGCGCCGCGGCGAGGCGCGGGCATCCATGGTCATGGACCACGGGCGGTCCGGGCCGCAGGGCGCGCTCGGCGGCCGGGACGGCGGCGTGAACAAGGTGCGCATCGTCCGCGATACCACCGCGTATGTGCCGCCGCACCTGTCGAAGGATCAGGACATCCATCTCGACGCCGGGGACGTGATCGAGGTCTCGACCCCAGGCGGCGGCGGGTTCGGCGACCCGTTCCGGCGCCCGCCTGAAAAGGTTGCGCGCGACGTCGCTAAGGGGTATTACACGCGCCGGCAGGCCGAGGCGTGGTTCGGGGTCGTGCTTGCGGGCGACGGCGGGGTGGACCGGGAGGCCACTTTCGCGGTACGTTCCGCCCCCGCAGGAAACACCTGAGCGCGCGGCGGTGCGGGAACTTCGTCCGCCGGCGAATGGTCTAGGCTGCGTCTCCCGGGGGCCTTGAATCCCGGTTCCGGCTCCCAGGGCGCAGGGTGGCCGGCTCACCAACACCAAGAACGCAAGGGAAAGCGGAGGAGCAATGATCCTCCCGATCCACTACGGCTAATCAAGGGCTTAGCCGGCGATCATCGCGCAAGCCATTGAAAACACGCCGCTAGGCGCAAGTAATTCCGGCCGATGCGCAACTGACAACCACTAGATCTAGGCGCAAACCCCTTATTTCTGTAGCCTATCTGTAGCCCAATTGGGATACGGAGGGTTTTTGAACCGTCGTAGCATTGGTCCTCCGTAGACCTCTAGCCTGGGTGCGGCCCAATCGGCCCGGGAGGATCAAATGCCACGAAGGTTCAAGGATCCGGCGAGGGTCGCGATTCCCGCGAGCGGGCAGGTCTGGCATCAGGACGAGGGCTGCCCAGCGCTGTACATCCGCGCGTCCCGCCGCGGGAAGGTTTACGCGGTGCGCCGTCGAGTCGGCCGCGGCGCTCCAGTGCGGCACGTGCTCGGGCAAGTCGGCGTGATGGAGTTGGCCGACGCGCGGAAGGCGGCCCTCGACACGGTCAACCGTATGGCGCAGGGACTCGCCCCCGCACCGGCGACAGTGCAGTCGACGCCGAGAACATTCTCGACGCTTCGCGGGGAATACCTGGCGAGCCGGGAGTGTCGCGCACTCAAGCCACGCACGCGGGTCGACTACGGCCGCAAGCTCCACCATCGGACGTGGACTCCGTTCGAGCATATGGCGCCGGGGGAGATCACACGCGCAATGCTGCTCGAGCTGTGTGACAAGCTCGACGGACAGGGCCGCGCGTACTCAAACGCTCATGCGCCCCGGCGCGGCCATGTACACCTGGGCGGTAGACCGCGGGATCGTAGAAACCTCGCCGTTTGTTCGCCTTCGCCTGCCGCGAAATAGGGCGGTGCCGAGGCCTCTGTCGGCCGACGAGGTACGGCTCGCGTTCGTAGCGTTGGATGCGTTCGCCAAGGAACGCGAGACCGCCGGCCTCGCCCCGTCGAGTTGGGTGGACCTCTATCGCCTGTGCGCATACAGCGGACAACGGCCGACGAGTTGGGCCGATGCGCGCTGGGGGGAACTCGATGCCAAACTGACGACGCTGTCGGTGCCGGCATTGAGGTCTAAAAACGGCCGCCCGTTCTCGATCGCCATCGCGCCGCAGGTCGCAGAAATCCTTAGGGCACGTCCGCGCGCCGAAGGGCCGATTTTCCCCGACGTTCTCAACGGTGAGGGCGTGTCTGAGCTGCGGACAACATGCGCAACCGGATCGCGGCGCTGGCCGGTGTCGCCGGCAGGTTGACGCCGTGGAGATTTCGCTCGACGTTTGCGACGACGTTACGCCACTGGCAGGTGGGCAACGAGGTCATTGACCGGCTGCAAGGCCGTGTCGGCGGGCAGGGCTCGATCTCACACTATGTCGCTGACCCGCCCTCGCCTGGCGACCGGAAGCTGATGAAGTCTTACGCCGACGCGGTGGACGCCTGGCGCCGCGACGAGTCGAGCGATCCCCACCAATAGAAACACCCCGAGAGGGGCGTTCGGAGAGGGCGAGAAAAATGCCTCGAGCGATTCCCGCGCAACGCTCGAGGCCCCACAGGAGGCAACATTCTACGGCGTTCGTCCGCGCCGTCCCGGGGGCTCTGTGGCGTCACTAAGCAGGAGGCCCGCGTGAGGAGGACCTGGGCGGGCGCCCGGAACTCCGTGCAGGGTCTGTCAGGCTGATTGACGCGGCGTGCCAAGGAGCGTCCGTCGTTTCCTAAGGGAACGACCACAACGTGATGCTAAGATCGCACCATGCACGATGCCGATCGAGAGCATGCGCTCGCTGTGATAGCGCAGCGCTTGTGGCTAGCCCTCTGCACCAACCCGGAAAGCGAGCGGCCTGCGTTCGACGCGCTCGGCATCAAGCCTTTCCGTTCCATCTCTTTTCCGAGACTCTTAGGCGAGGTCCGCGCGGCAGCGCGCCGAGTGGGCCTCGACGCGCTGCGCAGGTTGTAGGACGGGCGAAAAAAGAACCCCGCGCTTAGGCGGGGGTGCGGCAGTCCGAATCCTTCAGATGATCTCGAGATCTCGCCTCTTCTGATCGAAACCTTCTACTCGGCGGACCCGCGGCCCTTCGCCTTCACGGCTGAACAGAACAGACGCGCTTCTTGGCCGAGCGCGCGGGCGCAGGGCGACGCAGTACCTCGACCAGCAGCCGGGCCGCAGGGCCAACCACCGCCTCCTTGCGCCGAACGATGAGCGTCGAGTAGCGAGGGATGCGTGCACTGCCTTCCCAACTTTCCAGCTCGAGCTTCGCGAGCCGTCCGGGTTCGATGCCCCGGCAACCCAGTGGTCGGGCATGCTGCCCCATCCACAACACCGGCGCGAAGCGATTTCGTGCTTCGCGCGGAGGTCGGTCACGTGCCAGCGGCCCAAAGCGTGCACGCCATGGTCGGGGCTGTCCAAGGCCGCTGAAGCCGGAGTCCAGACGATCTGCATGTGGTTGCGAAGCGCGCGCCTCCACAAGGGCCGGCCAGTCCCGCTCATAGTCGAGCCGCCCGGTAGGCGTAACAGGCGCGCGAAGAAGCGAAAGGCCACCCGCCGGTGGCCTTTCGTGGCGTGACTACGGTTGGCGGTGCGCGGGGAAAACCTTCATTCAATTGCCGGCGCCACCGAGCACCATGCTCGCCTTTGCCGCGTCGATATATCGCTGGGCATCCTCGGGCAGCATGAACCGTTCTCTCACGAGTTGCTTCGCAGCTCTTTCCACGTGCTTCACGAATCCGGCGTGGTCCTTGTAGCGCTCCTCGAGCGACTTGCGTGAATCGCCTGTGGCGTGGCGTTCGGCGCGAGTCGTGGCGAACGGAATGTAGGCACCCGTCAATCCGCACAGATCCGGCGCGCGCGGGGCGGCGCGCACGTTCCATCCGAGGTTCGTTCCGAGCGGAACGCGGATCTCCATCTGGAGGATACCTTCGACGGGATTGCCGTCCTTGTCGATCTTCGTTTGCAGCACCCGATAGGGATCGCCTTTTATCGGTGGCAGGATCTCTTCCAGACCGCCCTCGGAATCGAAGTTCGGGCCGAAGTCAAGCAGATTCAGCTCATTCTGCAGGGTCGTCGGCTGCACACCCGGAATCGTCGGGAAGCTTGCGCCGTATTCGTCCACGCTGACGAGCTTGCCGCGCTTCGGGAAGTTGCTCGGCGGCGGTGGTATGCCCTGATCCGCCCATTCGTCCATCGCCTCCACGAGCGCACGGTGGGTCGCGTTGAATGGCGCGCCGCGTTGCGTGCCGTACTGACAAACGCCCGGCGGCCCCGCGGTAAGGTCCGGGCTGAGCACGCCCTGACCGATGCCGACGTGGGTCGATCCCTCCAGCAGATACAGCCGCGCGTTCCTCGGGATCCTCACGGAACGGCCGGCCGAGTCGACGACGTTGAGCGAAGACTTCCATTGCCACATCTCCAGCCCGCCGTCGATCTGCATAACCAACGGGTCGGTGGCCGGCCGCTTCAGTATCCCGTCGGTGATCCCGGAGACCGGATCTGTGCTCATGCCGAACGTGAACGGCGGATAAGCGTTGGACGTGTAGTCCTGGTTGGCGTCCTGGCGCGAATAGAACGTCGGATGCGCGAATTGCACATTGGCGAACAGACGGTTCGCGCCCGCGGTGTAGATCGTCACACCGTCGAACACCTTGCGGTGCTGCTCGTCCTCGTTGAACCCGAGATAGATCCACTCGCGCTCGTACATGCCGGTCGACGAAACGCCGGAGGAATACGCGCGGCGGATGCCGGCCCCCAGTGGATTCGGATTGCCGTGATCATCCTCGGCCTGATAGCGCAGGAACGAGCCGATGTCGCGCGTCACCGCATGCGCAAGGCCCATGACTATCGGATTCCGGGCCGGATAGATTAGCTCGTACATCTTGTTGGCCTCGAAGCCGTTGAACAGGCACAGATCGGTCCGCGTCGGCACCAGACTGTTCAGCCCGGTGGGGCACTGCCCGAACGCCCACCGGTCCGGCGCGATCCTTGTTCTGGGCGCGTCCTGACGATCGCGCACGGTCAGCGTCGAGCGTTCGGTGTTGGTGTCGGCGGCTTCGTAGGGTCTCCATGGCGCGACGATCAGCGGCCTGGTGAACTGATCCACCGTCGGCAGGTGCTCCAGGCGCAGCAGGCCGACGATCGGGCTGCCGTCGCTCTGCGTGGCGATCGGGAAGTTCGGAAACAGCTGGTTCGGATTCGGCGTGCCATCGCCGTGCCAGCCCGCGTCAACCAGCGAGAAGCCCATTTCCAGCCGCTTGGCAACCGTTGCCGGAACCGCCTCGGCATTCGCTCGCGGCAGGAGCTCGGAATTGCCGCGGTTGTTGATGGCGTACCAGATCTTGTGGTTGCTATTCGCCATTTCGACCGGCTTGATGATCCAGAACGGCGCGCTGAACTCCACCATACCGCCCGCGTTTCTCGGCGCCTTGTCGAGGTTGACGATGACGGCGTTCAACGGATGGTGCGGGTCAACCTCCATGTAGGCGGTGCCCGTGAGCCGTTCGAACGGACCGCTTGTGCCGAATGACGCTCCGTCGGCATACGGCTGGCGATCTTCGACGACGAATCGCGTGACCCGCGACTCGGCGACGAGCGCCGCGCATGCGATGCTCAGTGCGACGGCGGACATCACAACGCGTCGGAACAGCACGCTGGGAAACTGCAGTTTTCTCATGGCGATATGGTTCGGAAGATCAGGCGCGTTCATGATTTTTCTCCAACTAGTCTAGTTCGCGGCGCAGCACCCTGTCGGCAGTCCGCGCCATGACTTTGTAGCCGGCATCGCTCGGATGCGGGTTGTCACCGCTGTTGTATTCCGGAATGAAGTTCGCGGGCATATGCTGGCCGACGCCGATCAATCGAAGACTAGCAGCGGCGTTGTGCACCCGCTCTGCACGCGGAGGAATAAAGACGATTTCGTAATAATCACCGCGATAAAACTGAAACTCACGTCTTGCAGCCGAGCAGCCGAACTTCCCAAGACGGCGAGGTTATTTAGGCCCGCTCGCGATCGACGATCGGAGGTGGACGAGGGTAGAAAATTCAAAGGCCCGCTTTCATCCACCCGCAAAGTTGCGCCGACTCCGGCCACGCTGTGGTGGCGGCTTTCTACCCGAGGTCTTTCGGCGTTTCTTTGGGCGTTAGATGACTGCTTCTGAGAGGGGAGCGACTTGAACGCGTCGAGAGCCCCGTTTGATCGTCCGCTTTTCGGCGTGCTTGACCTTCCTAGTGGCACCGGATTCTTGCCCGGATGACCAATAGAGGCGGCATCGCTACTTGGGCACCATCCCATGGCAGCTCAGTAGCTCGCGCGCGGTCAAGCGCCCCGGCATCGCCCGGCGCGGGTGACGCCGAGCGCCACCGTCAAGAGCTTCCGGCGCCCAGCACATGATGTTTTCATAATCACTCAACTGTCACGATTTCGAGTTTATTTTCTGACTTCGGTCCGCCAAGCGTTGCCGAGACCATGCTTGCCCTAGACCAATCCGGAGGCGTTATCTCCGGACCGCGTATGAGCACGAGAGTGCTAGGAGAGATCACATGCGAAAAATCGGATGTTTGGCTGCGCTGGCTGCGCTCTCGATCGCCCAGTCGATCGATGCCCGAGTCACCCGGTTCGTGGTCGAGGAGCGGGTGGCCTTAGCTCGCCGGCATGGAGTGGGGCACGGCGGGCGCGTATGAGCGGCTGAAGGGCACTGCTTACATGGAGGTGGATCCCCGCGATCCGCTGAATGCGGTCATTGTGAACCTGGACAGGGCCCCTCGTAATGGCCGCGGAATGGTGGAGTTCAGCTCGCCGTTTCTGATCCTCAAGCCCGTGGACATGAGCCGTGGTAACCGCAAGATTTGGTACGGAATCAACAACCGAGGGAATTGCATTGAGGTCGGCAACTGCGTGCTTTCCCGCAGGCTGCCGGCAACGTGCAACCCACTCACAGTCGCCGATGTGGGCGCAGAACAATGTCCTTTTGCGGCAGGGCTATGCCACCGTAGACGCTGGCTGGCAAGGGGATGGCAGTCGCCGAACCCCAACCAGCTGTTCCCGAACTTCCCGGTTGCCAAGCAGCCCGGCGGCAGCCCGATCGTCGACCTCCAGCGGATCGAGTTGAGCTTCCAACCGGCGCCACGGCACCTTCACTCAGCCCCTGGTGCCCGGTAACGTCGCCGAGGAAGCCGCCGACACCGAACACTGCCCATTCGACACTGACGGTCCGCGATCGGGCGGGCGATTCCCGGGTCCCGATTGCGTCCGACCGCTGGGCGTTTGGACAGTGCCCGACTGGGCAGGCGAGCCTCGTTCCAACCACCACCGATCTCTGCCTTTTCGACGGCTTCGAAGCTAACGAATCTACGAGTTGATCTACCCTGCGAAGAATCCGAAGGTGATGGGCCTGGCCTACGCTGTAACCCGTGACATCGGTTCGTTTCTCGGTACGAGACCCACGATGACTTCGGCAATCCCAACCCGCTGGCACTGAGCTCCTCGCACGCTGGCATCCGGCGGGCTTACTCCTCCGGGACCTCGTCCACGGGAATGTACCAGCGCGAGTTCCTCTACCTGGGCTTCAACGAGGACGAGTCCAAGCCGGAAGGTCTTCGATGGCGTCACGATCTATTCCGCCGCAACGCATCGTCTGTTCGCCAACGTGCAGTTCGCCCACCCGACATACTTTTCAGGACAGGACCAGCACCACGACTACACTTCCAACTCGATCGCTCCGCTAACGTTCGCCGTCACGACCGATCCGATCTCGGGCATCCGCGACGGGATCCTCAAGCGGCCGGCCACCGATCCCTTCGTCATCCAGATCGACGAGGAACTGGTGTTCTGGCAGTGGAAGGCATCGCTCAACGTCGTCGATAGCCGGGGACGATCAGGTTCCAATTCCGCAGAATGTGCGGCTCTACTTCCAGAATGGATTCGGGCACATCGCTGCCTCCGGTCTGCTCGAACCCGCCGACTATGCCGCCCGATTCGCGCGCAGGTGTCTGCCAGCAATCTGAGCGCAAGGCGGCGACGCCATCTCAGTGACCCCGAGGGCGCTCACGGTCGCTCTGGATCACTGGGTAGATCAGGGTATCGAGCCGCCAAAAAGCGCCTATCCCGGCATCAAAGAAGAACACACTGGTTTCCCTGGAGCGAGTACCGCGCGGAATTCCCGAATATCCCGGGTGTGGACCCGCCGACGGTCATGAACTACCCTCAACGTGCTGAATTTCGGACCGCTCTTCGATTCGGAAGGTGGGCTGCAAATCGCTGCTGCCGCCTGTGCTTGGTGCCCAGCTACACGGTCTTGGTCCCGAAACCGGATAAGGACGGCGTTGGGGTCGCGGGCATTGATACGATCTTCACCCGGGCGCCCGCTCGGGACCAACGTAGGCTGGAACTTGCGCCCGGCTTCCGGGCACCGGACCTGTGCAGTCTTAGCGGATCGTACATCCCCTTTGCCACGACGAAGGCCGAGCGGATCGCGAGCGGTGACGAGCGCAAGTCGCTCGAAGAACGCTACGGGAATCACCGGGGTTTCGTGAGCGCGGTCAGGCAGGCGGCGAGACAGCTGGTCAGAGAGCGGTTCATGCTCGCCGAGGACGCTGATACGTTCATTGAGGCAGCCCGGGCGAGCGACGTGCTGCGCTAGAGATGCAGGCAGGTCGGACACATTATTACTGGCACGCTGCCTGGAGCGTGCTACGCGGCGGGAATGATTAAAGAGGGTCCGCACGATGCCGAACGACATCGCGCCGACGTTACGCTTGCGATGGCAATCGGCGGATGCTCATCCAAGCAGACGCCTCCACCCTTGCGGGGCCCGCTGCTAGGGGCGTTCGTGCACCGAGGTGAAACAACCTCACTCTGCGGCCCCACCCAACCCGACGGTAAATCACCCGTTTACACGTGCGCATCATAGACGCGAATCACCTACCGCACGAGCACCCTTCCCTAAGGAGGGCACCATGTCGCAGGCTCGACGCATACTCATGAGCCGTCACGTTGTCATGCATGTCTGCGGCGCTATCGCGCTCGCATCGTCAGCCGCATTCACGATACCGGCGTACGCCGTGACGGCAGTGGACTGCGCAAATCTCGCAACTGCCTCAAGCCCCACCACGACGATCGTTTCCACGACGTTCGTCGCGGCCGCGGGAACAACACCAGAGCACTGCGCGGTCGCGGGACACGTCGACACCGAGATCGACTTCGTCCTGCGCTTGCCGACGCAATGGAATGGCAAGTTCCTGTTCGCTGGTCTCGGCGGCCTCGACGGCCTAATTCCCGGGCCGGGCGCAGGACTCGCGCGCGGCTACGCCGAGATCGGCACGAACACGGGCCACGTCAGCAAGGACGGCACGCTGTATGACGGCAGTTGGGCCTATAACAATCCCGAGCGCCAAATCAACTGGGCTTACCGGTCGACGCACGTCGTTGCGATTGCCGGAAAGGCGTTGACGACCGCCTACTATGGCAGCGCGCCCCGCTTCTCCTACTATTCCGGCTGCTCGGGTGGCGGACGCCACGCGATGATGTCGGCGCAGCGCTATCCGAAAGATTTCGACGGCGTCGTCGCCGGCGCCCCGTTCTTCAGCCCGACCGGGCAGGTCATCGCGTGGAACTGGAGTCAGCAGACGCTCGCCACGGAGCCGCTGCCACCGGCCAAGCTGCCGCTCATCGCCACAACCGGGCTGGGGCAGTGCGATGCGAAGGACGGCGTGACCGATGGTGTCATTAGCGACCCGCGACGCTGCGCCGTGAGCTTCAAGGCCGTGCAATGCCCGGCCGGCGCCGACCGGTCCGATTGCCTCACGAAACGGCAGATCGCATCGCTGAAGAATCTATATGCCGGACCGTCGACCTCCCGCGGGTGGCAGCTCTTCCCCGGATGGGAGCCTGGTGTCGAGGATCTCGGCTGGCCGCGGGCAATCGTCAACTCCGTCAACGGCGGGCCTGGCGAACTGCTGCAACTGATTCCGGACCAGTTCCTTAAGTATTTCATCTTCGGTCCCGGCTATGACCCGTACTCGTTCGATTTCGACCGGGACCCGCGCCGGCTAGAAAGGGCCGCGGCGCTGTTCGACGTCAAGCCAGACCTCTCCCGCTTCGCCGAGGCCGGCGGGAAGATCGTTTCCTATCACGGTTGGGCCGACCCGCGGCTCGCGCCGACGCTGTCGCTTCAGTTCCACGACGCGGTGAAGCGCAATCTCGGTCGCCACGGCAGCCTGAAACGCAGCGACCGCCATGACCGCGATGATCACAGGCGGATCGAGATCGAGGACTTCTATCGACTGTTCATGGTGCCCGGCATGCTCCATTGCAGCGGCGGCCCCGGGACATCCAGCTTCGATGCACTCGGTACGCTCGAGCGATGGGTCGAGCAGGGCATTGCACCTGACCGGATCATTGCATCGCATCTGACGAATGGCGTCGTCGACCGGACGCGGCCGCTGTGTCCATACCCGCAAGAGGCCGTGTACATGGGCAGCGGCGACATCAACAGTGCAGCGAGTTTCGTGTGCCGCAAGCGGCGCCTACGCGATTCGGGCTTCGACTTCTACGACTGATGACCTCACGCCACTCGCAGTGATATCCGCCGGACGACCGGTACGTGGCTGGCGAGAACCCCTTGGTCGATCGGCCCCAACATCAAGCGGGAACTGTTCCGAGCGGATGGGACCTTCGAGAACATCTGGGACAACGCTCAGGAACTGTCGTTCAGCTTTTTAGTGCCCGTCACAGCAGCTGGCGACGGCCTCTTCCGCATGTGATCTCCAAACAACTAAGGAGGCTGGAGATGAAAAGGACGCTATTGCTGCTATGGGCATGTGTCTATGCTTTCACTTCAGTCCCGGCGTACGGGATTGCGCTCGGAACCCTCGAAGGCACGAACGGCAGCATTCTATCCGGCGACTTGATCTTCGATAATTTTAGTTCGTCCTCCCTGGCATCGACCCAACCGGAGCAGGCAAGTGACATTGACGTGGTTCCCATCACGGTGGCCGGCGAGCATGGCCTGAGGTTTATCGGGCCTTTCTTTGGAACTACGCAACAAGTAGGGAACACCACTTTCGTAGAACTTGGCTCTTACCACTTTGCCTTCGACGTGAAGACCACTAACCCGAATCTTTTCCTCCACAATGTGAGCCATTCCTGGGCCTTCACGCATTTCGGAGAAGGAAGTAAACAATTTTCCCTGACAAACGAGTGCGCAACTGCCCCTTTGTCGTCTGCATCGGGCCCGGCGAATTTGATATTCAGGCCTTGGACACCAGCCTGCATGGCAACGGCGGGGGTGGCCCCGTCATTCCGAGTCCGGGGATCCTCAGCGAGCATGCCATCCTCCCCAGCAATACCGCCTTCCTGGGCGTCGAGAATGACATTACGATGGTGGCCGGGAGCGTCTTTGATGCGATTGCCACACTGCATCCGACATTCGTGAGTGTGCCCTTCGTGGAGATCACTTTTTCCCAGGTCATCCCCGAGCCTGAAACCTACGCGATGATGGTGGCCGGGTTGGGGCTCCTCGGTTTGATGCTCCGGCGCCGGGGTGCTCGTCTACCCCGCTCCGGAGCGTAGGCACGGTCGGTCTATTAACGCTTCCTCCACTCCCATCGCGGGACCGGCTTCGAATCCCTTCCATAGCCCGACCCGCCTCGCCTTAGCGCTCTCTTCCTCGTTCCGATACACGAGCCGCTCCTGCGCCGGCTGCTCGTGTTGGTATGCCTTGTCGTGCCAGGCCATCCCGGCGCGGATCTGTTCTAGCCCTACATCGCGAAGTCCGGTGAACACAGCGCAGACCACGCGGCCGTAGCGGTCCTGCTTGTGCCAGCGAGCCTCTACCTGCTTGTGGAGCACCAGGGCCGACGGGTCTCTTCGAGCTCACCGAACGCCTGGCCTTTCTCCGGGGCTTCGATCCCGGCGAAGCGGATCTTCTGCCGGATCTTAGCGGCATCGAGCACGGCGATTGTGTCGCCGTCGGACACGCCGACCACATGTCCCTCCACAATCTACTCGGCGGCTCGAGCGGTCCTCGAAAGCATGCCGTTCATCGGGACCCGACGGAAGCGCTCGTCGCCGTACTGGCTACCCTCATGGGCGGGCTGGCAAGCGAGCAGGACAATCGGCGCGGTAGTCGCGATTCACCCGCGCGCAGAGCACCCGCCTGGCCCTGATTCAGACCTTCGCGCGATGGGCAACCATCGGCCGAGACTGTGTAAATACAACGCACGCTTTTCGAGCGTCGCCGGACGCGACCGGAAGCGGCACTCGGCGTGCGCGCTCGCGGTCGTGCCAACGGCGCCTTCTCGTCCGTCTCAACGATGAGTGAGTGGCTAGTTCGGTGGATATTTCGACCGAGCGCATCAGTCGTAGGCATTTTCCCCGATCGGCGGGCCCGCGGCTGCCGCGCCGCTCAGTGCCCCATTCGCTTAGTAAGTCGTTGATCGAGGGTTAACCGGTCTTGTTGCGTCGGCGTGATGACTTCGGCCCGCGTCAGTGAAACGCACCCGGTCCCGGATTGTCTCCCCGATACATTCCCCAGAAGCGAGTCCGTCTTCGTTGTCGAATGAATAGTGGATGCCTGCGTAAAGCCTCGATACGGCCGCCTCAGACGCTGCTGCAGCGAACGAGTCGAATGTCCGCGGAGCAAGAGCGGGGAGCACGCCGTGATCGATGTGGGTCGTATCCCGGAAGCGCTTGATCCCAAACATGTCAGTTAGCACACTCGCCGCCGCGCTTGACTGGGTCGAGTGCCCGGAGGGGTAACTCGGGAAGTTCGGCGTCACCAGGTATGTCATCGAGTTCTTGTCGATGTTGTTATTGATATAGGTGACCGGACGCTGCAGGTTGTAAGCGTATTTCGCCCTCCAGGTCGCGATAAACGCATCGTGAACGGCGATACCGACACGTGCGTATGCCTCGGCCGCCTCGGCCAGCGAGAGCTGGTCGCGCCGCGCAATCTGGCTCACGATGGCTATCCAGTGGCCCGCGGGCGTGCCGGTGCCGGCTGCGTCAGACCAGTAGTCGGCGATCGTCCGCTGTTCCGCCTGCAAACCCGAGCCCGTCGTATAAACCTCGAGACTGGCGGCGTAGAAACGCGAGGCGGGGGCGGTTGAGAAGAGTGGAGGTCCCGGCGGACGGCACTCCTCTGCCGAGGTGAGGACCATCGGTCGGATCAGTCCCCAGCACGGTTGTAGCGGGGTCAGGCTGAAGAGAGGCGGTGTCGGCGCCCAGCGACCCGGCACCGGCACCGGGACGTACGAGCAGTTGTTGTAGAGCAAGAACCCGTCCATGCCTGCCCATTCGAGAATCGCCTTCGCTACTGCGCGACCATGCGCGACGGAGCGCTGGTACTGCCGTCTTGAAACGGTTGCGCGCTGTCGAGCCGCCAAGCGGTGCTCGAGCTCGTCGGTGGCGGCCAGAGACGTTTGGGACATCGTGGGGTAGAGACCCCGGATCGTGTCGGCAATGACAACATTCACCACTGTCGGCCAGTCGTATTTCCGGTTCCTTTCCGGATGCGGTACGGACGTCAGGCCATTCAGCTGCCCCGTTAGTGGGCGATTATGTTTCGTCCCGGCGGCGATCGATTCGTAGAGGGAGCGCGACGGCCGT
This sequence comes from uncultured beta proteobacterium, assembly GCA_963754305.1. Taxonomy (GTDB): domain Bacteria; phylum Pseudomonadota; class Gammaproteobacteria; order Burkholderiales; family SG8-39; genus DATEDA01. Next base: position 296,472 of record CAVWFR010000023.1, read on the forward strand.
AATCGCGTAGATCCGCGATGCCGCGGTAGGGGAGGTCCGCTCCTCCTTGACGAGGTCGTACAAGCGCTCGAACCATGTCGATGCGATCGCCGACGAGGCTTGTCGGCGAAGTGCTCACGCTGATCCTGCGTGGCCCACGCCGGGTAGCTCGGGAACACCAGGGCGGCCGCTAGAATCAATTGCACCGCCTCTTCTCGCATCATGGTTCCTTCGACACAAAGCGTCGGCCCCGCCGTCCGCTAGCTTAGCTAGTCATCCCGGTCGAAGCCCCATTTGGCGCCGTGCGCCGCTTCTTCCACCAAGACTACGCCTCGATAGCCGTCCAGCCGGATCATCAGCGAGGCAGACGCCCGGTAATCCACGGAGCAGATTTTCCCGTACTGCCTAGAATCTTCGGCCGACGCGATCCAGACGCGCCGCCCGAGCCACGAGCGTTTCTCCCTGCGGTCCACTTTCTCTACTCCCAAACAAACGCCGGAGAAGTCTACGGTCGCCGCTCGGGGAACTCGGTGATCTGTTTCATGAACTGCGCGAGGTCGTCCGCGCTGTATCTGGCGTGGCACCGGAGAGCCCTTTACAGTGCATTGCGAGCCGCACGCGCACCACCCTACCGCTCCCTCGCCGTTCATCATTGCCTGCGATTGGGGCCCTCTTCGTCCGGACACCGGCCGAGCGGCGGCGCGGCCGCCCCGCGGATGCTCTCGATGCTCTCGATCGCGGGGGTCGCGGATCTGTCGGGGTGCGGAGACACTCGCCGCGCGCCCCTCCGTCGCGTCTCGCGATTCAGTGCGACGAGTTGCGCGGGGAGGCCTTCTCTGACAGGAACGCTCTCGCCCACGAGGAGCGGCCGGCGCTCATGAAGGAATTTCTGCCCAGGCTTCCCGAGCGACTCCGGATTGCATTTTGCTCTGCTCATCCGCGGCACTTCTCAAATAAGGTGAATGGCTCGTCGACAGGAAGGGTACCGATACCATACTAAAGCGAATGCGTCGGAGCGCCGGAATAGAGATCGGTAACGAGACTACTTCGCGCGGATCGTCGCGTTCCACTGCTCCGGCAACTTGGAGATCGACCAGAAAGAGCAAGCCCTTCTTCGCGCCACGGACATTCATCTTCTCAAAACCGGTCAGCTATCGCGATTTCGACTTAATTCTCGCGGCCAAGGTCCCCCAGCAGGCGCCGAGACCATACTCAATCGTGAGTCAGGATATGGAGCGCCTACGTCTTCGCGGGCGATGGGTGGGATAGCAGCCACGCAGGGTGTATCGCGACGGTCCGAACCGGCCGCGGCAAATGCCGTGGCGTAGGGCTTCCTGCTGCAGGCCGTAGCGGGAGACGGGTCCCACTCGTCGAAGACAGATCCTTTCTCGGGTCGAGGAGGGCCAAAACATGTTGGTACTTGCGAGACGTTGTCGAGTAGCTGTTGCAGTGGCAGTGGCGGGAGTGTCGCTCCTTGCCGGCGCGCCCTCCGAGCCGCGAGTCACCAAGATTACGATCACCAGTACGATATCCGCATTCGACGGGCGGGCATTTGGCGATGTCGGGGATGACGAGCAGATCGGGGGCACGGCTCCGGTGAGCTCGATCCCTTCGATCCGCGCAACGCGGTCATCACCGACATCAACTTGGCGCCGCGTAACGCCAACGGCAAGGTGGCCTACACAGCGAGCTTCACCCTCCACAAGCCGGTCGACATGAGCCGCTCGAGCGGCGCCATGGTGTACGAGTAGTGAACCGCGGCAGCAAGCTCCTGCCGCGCTTCACGCTCGTCGGAATGACAGCCGAGAATCCCGCCGGCGACGGCTTTACCACGGGCCGCGACGACATTCCGCTGCCGCGTAACGTGCGGCGGTACTACTACGCGAGCACGCCCTCACGGCGGCGGGGCCGATACGACGATGCCGCTGGGCTCCGGCACACTTCGCGGCCGTAGTGGTTCTTACATGTAACAGCGGGCCTCGACCCGCTTTTGGAACCCACTCCCCCGCTAACCTGACGGTCGGCGGTCCTTCTCACGCTGCTCTTCGCACTTCGTCTGTCGGCCGGAGCACGCGATCGCGGTTGCCAGACTCTCGGTGTGGGCCGCGGCGCAGACCTGCTGATGTATCTCTGGGTGACGATCATGTGTCCGAGATCCTTCTGCGCACGTCGCCCTCGCGCTGAGCCAGCCGATGCATCCGCCGGATCGTTCAAGGCCACGTGATGGTTCTCGAGATCGGCGGGGCGCTCACGATGATTCGTGCGCCGCTGTCGGTCGTGGCACGACCGCGCGGCAGGGGCCAATGTAACCATCATGGACCGTGTACGACCGACCTGGATGAAAGATCGGCGCGAAAAGAAAAGTGAATGGTTGCCAGCCCGAGTCGACGCAGACAATTCCTCCGTCGGGAATAGCGGCCACTCTTTCCCTGACGCCGAGCGTAGCTATCAGCACCTCCATATTCCGGCCGATCGGCGTCACATAGCGCGCCTGGGTCATCAACAGCACCGAACTCAACGCGACGATGACGACGGTCGCGAGAAGCCCGCGCGCGTTAGCGCCGGCGCGCGCCTGGCTGTCGGGTTGGTCGAAGACCACGATCAGGCAGAGCGCGATTAGAACGATCACCCAGAACAGGTAGTAACGCAGCTCGTGCGAGCGCGGCAGGCAGGCTGCCAGAAGCGTGGTGCCGATGAAGGTTGCCACGAAGATGCGGGCGTCCCGGCCCCGTTTTGAAGCAAGCTGCCAGCCGAGAAACGCCACCAGGCCGAGAACGTACGGGACAAAGTAGCCGCCCATGTGAAAGGAGGCGTTCGGTGGCCTCCAGCAATCCTTCCAGGCGAGAGCGGTCTCGCAGTAACCCTGATCGACGGTCCAGGCTACCTCCCGAAACCCGTATGCGCCGATCTCCAACACCGAGATCAACCAGCGGAGTGGCGACGGAAAGGGCCGCCACGTCTCGGCGAGTGAATCCTCCGACGTACTCAGCGCATCGATCGGTCCGTCCAAAATGAGGCCGGGCAGGGCAACCCGCAAAGGGTAGACCGGATTGCCGTGGGTGAGCGCGTTCTCCGCGAGCGTTACCCCCACGCCGGCGGCGACCACCAGAAGAAAGCAAGCGAGCCCGATCCAACTCGTGACTCGGCCCGGGCCGAACGGGCCGAGGCGACGGCCGGACGCGAGCGAGGCCACGGCGAGCATTGCGAACAGGAGGGCGAGCGGGGCCGGCAACCCCAAGCATCTGCGGCTTGCTATTGGCTGCGAACACAAGGCAGCCAACGAGCACGAGGAGTTTCGGCCAGCCAAACGCTTCGGGTGCGCGGATGAGCGCCGTCAAGGCGAGGATCGCTGCCGCAGCTGCCAAGTTCACCGGTAGGTCGATGTAAGTCGAAGTCGCATGAATTTGGATGAGCGGCACAGCAAGCAGCGCGCAGACAGTCCAGGCGGCAGGGACTCGAAACCACCGACGCAAGAACAGGCAGAAGAGTACGAGAGCGCCGACATTGAGAACATCGACAGCTTGCGGCAGACCGGTGAGCCTCCAGACCAAGCCTTGAAAGATATGGAACAGCTTGGGAAATCCGTCGTAGGCTGCCTCCAGGTAGTCGCCCAGGCGATAGCACGTTTCCGGGCATAGCCCGGCGAGCCGCGCGGCGAACGGAAGGTGGTAAGCGAAGCTATCGAAGTAAGGATCGACCGTGAGAAGGGCGCGCAAGAGCAGCAGCCCCAGTAGAAGCGCTGCCATCAGGGCCAGGAGGCGATGAGTGAGTACACCGTTCATGACCCGCGGTGGCTCCGCTCGGACGACGGTTCGGGTCGGGTACCGGGCAATCAAACCTCGCGCCGTAGAGCGTGAGACCTCAAGTGACAGCTCGAATCAAGTCCGCCGTGCGGTTCAGCTGCAATCCTCGTGCCTTCAAGGTCACGATTCGGCGGCCCAGCCTCGTTCTCATCGCCCCGGGGCGATGCCCTTGGCAGGCCGCTGCTGGCCGCACTCGATGAGCCGGTCCTGACGAACATCGGCCGGGGCGACTGCTCTTGCGCGGCTCGAGCGTGTGAGTCAAGCCCGCGAGCGCTCCCTCCAGGCGGGCTTCGATCACCACGTTGCCAGGCCGGCCGACCCGGACGTTCTCACACACCTCCTGGCTTCGATGGCTCGCCAGGTAATCGAGAGGTGCCCCCACGGGGGTTCTGATCCCGCCCGCTCCAGGGGGCGGTCGGATGCGGAGGGAGAGCCCTCGTGTCAATCCAGCTGATAAATCGCCTGGACGGGCCAGTGGTCCGATGGCGCGAGATCGCCCGCGTAGCAGTGCGGCACGCTGGCTGCGTTCGGCCGCGCGTGCTGATTGGCGGTGATGATATCGATCGCCTCGGTGATGGTCTGCTCGCCCGGTTCGACGTTTGCAGTCGGGTAGCACCTGAAGGTCGGCGGACTCTGCAGCCCCAGGGCGGCGAAGCAGCTCACAAAACCGACGCGCTTCAGGACGTGCTGGGGGTGCCAGGCATCGTTCATATCGCCCATGAAAAAGGCCGGTTCCCCTTCACCAATGAGGTGTACCAGTGCGTCGGCTATCCGATTGAGCTGCTGGACGCGGGGCGATATGCCGCTCGCCGGCTCGTCGCTGTGGCGCGGGCTCGTCAGGTGCGCCGTGGCAACAAGAATCGACTTGCCAAGCGACCTCAACTGCAGACGCGCCCAGAACAAGCGCCGCTCGGATTCCAGATGGCCGACGTCCTCAGCGCCGTGCTCGATCTCATCAAAGATCGCCCTGCTCCAGTAGATGTTGCCCTCGGTCGTCCAGCCAGGCAACGGATCCCGAACGCGGGTGTGTCCGACTAGCACATTGTCCAGGAACTCCTGTGTTGGACGCTGCAGTTCCTGGACGCAAAGCACATCCGGGGTGAACAGCTCTAAGAGGCGTTCAAGCGCCGGCGCGCGAGCCGGCCAGCGCTCGGTCAGCCAGAGATTGCAGGTGATGAACGAGAGTCGCGTCGGGAGCATGTCCATCGAAGGGACGTTGGAGCACGTAGGGTTGGAGACGACGATTGCGAGCCGACCCGATCTTCAGCGATCGCGCTGCCCTGGAAGATCGCACGGCGAGACGCCCCGCTCGGTGCCGAGCAACCTGCGTGCCGAACTCGACCCAAAGCTGGCATGAAAGCCGCGGTCAGGACAGGCGGCACGCCGTTTGCTGTGAGCGAGTTGTCCACTCACAAAGGAGATCGCGATGCCCGATGATCCGAACAAGCGTGGGCTGCAAGAATCGGAGCCGCGTCAGCAAGCAAAAGCACGAGCAGGCGTATCAGCGACGGAAGGCGACCGGGGGCCGGTCGAAGTCGAGCCGCAGCCGTCGGTCGGGGAGTGGCTCGAGCAAGTAGGTCGCTCGGCCCCGGCGCGCCGCGCTCGAAACGGATCGACACAGCGGCTCAGGCGAGGCGCTTCTTGACGAGGAAAGAGCCGATGAGGAAGCGCGCCGAGCGGCGTCGAGTAGAACGCCTCGATGGCGGCGCGCGGCGAGCAAACGATCGGTTCGCCGCGGCTGTTGAACGAGATGTTCACCAGAACCGGCACGCCGGTGCGGCGCTCGAATGCGCGCAGCACGTCGTGATAGCGCGGATTCCATTGCGGCCCGACCGTCTGGATGCGGGCGGTACCGTCGCCGTGGACGGCGGCGGGGATGCGCGCGATGTGCTCGGCCCGTCGTAGACGCGTCGCCACTTTGGCCATTTCTAGGGTTCTACACCGGGCGGCATGTCCCACACCGTGTCTGACCGAGCCGCGCGTTGAGCCCCGATCGTTCAATTCGATACCGCGCCCCGTCGCTTGAACGCGGCATCCAGATCCTGCGGCTGTTCAGGCGTGAGCGCACGGAGATCACTGCCGCCGAAGCTGCGCGCGACTTGGAGCTGCCCCGCGCAAGCGCGTTCCGACTCCTCCGCACGCTCGAACGCCTAAAGTGCGTTCGCCGCATGGCGGGCGGACGGTACCAGCTCGGGCCAGGCGCGCTTCGCCTCGCATTGGAGTTGCTCGCTGCCCGTTCAAAGTCGGCAGGACGCCGACGCAATGCCCTGCGACCTGCCGCCGCAAAGCGTAGGCGCTGACACCTGGCGTTCGCTGGCGCGCGCCGGCGTGGCGGCGTCCCGTCAGCCAGAGGCCTCAGCCCCTGAAACACGTCCGCAAGCAAATAGCGCGTATATAAGCCGTCCTTCACCTCACTGCTCGATTAGGAGCCATGGTGACGAGGACTCCTAGCGGGAGACGGATCGGCGCTACGGGAGCGGGGTGGATCCGAAGGTGAACGCTCGCCGCCACCGTAGTACGTCGGCCGAACGCCTGTCCAGCGGCGCGTTGTTGCAGGCTAGTCGCTGCGCAGCGGCAGCCAAGCCGGCCGGCGCAGTTCGCCCGTGCGCTTGTCAACCTGCAGGCTGCGCGGCGGCGGCAGTGGCGGATGTGCGGTCGCGAATTCGCACAAGCTCACCCGGCCGAGGCCGAGCTTTTCGCGAAGTTCGCGGCGATACGCGAGCCGGTGCACGCTGCCATCGTGACAGCGCACCAGAGAGCGCGGCGCGCCCGTGCCCCGCGAATGGACCCGAACATCGCACCCCGTACGGCTTGCCGTCAGCGTCGACGCATTGGATGATTGCATCCTCGTCGATCACTTCGGAGCCTTCCGCCTGCGAATGGGCAGCACCTTCGCCGGCGCGACGCCCGTGTACATACGCCGGCCCGATGCGTCGATGATGCAGCCATGCGCGTCCGGATCCGTGGCGGCGCGCCGATCGCCGAGCCCCTCGGCAACGGCCGCGCGATCGAGGGTGATGCCTGCAGCCCGAGCGCGGTCAACTGCCGCTGCGCAAGGCCGGCGAAGGTGCTGGCAACCTTCACCGCCGGATGCGGGACGGGACGGCCAACAGCGTCGGTGGCGACCAGTCCGTCACGGGCGAGCACTTCGTGCGCTTGCTGGACCCGGCTCAGCGACTGGCAGGCCTGGGCGAGCAGCAGGGCATCGAGCTCGCCCGCAGCGGCGCTCAGGCCCTCTCGGAGGGTCGAGAACGCCCACGCCTCGAAGGTCGACGGCGCGCCCGCCATCGCTGGCCACGAGACTTCACCGGGACGCTGGCGGGGGGCGCGGGTTGAGCGCGATGCGGCGGCGGTCGCGTCACTTAGCGAGCGATAACCGGGGGTCGAGTGGGGGTGCTCATGCGGCCTTCAAGGGTACCGCGGCCCCGTGCGGGGTACCAAATGCGCAAGCGATGCGCGCGACACTAGCTGCGCCGGTGGGGGTGGACGGGCGTTTTTTGCACACCTTCGCCCCTCGGTTTCGGACCGACTTCCCCGCACGTTTCCGCGCCACGTTCCGGCACGCCGGGGGCACCTAATGGGTGGTGCGCTCGCGGGGCTGATGCGATACAGTCCGACGCGTCCGGGGCGCCTCGCTCCGGGCGGACCACCCGACCGTTGACAGCGGCCGGGCGGCCCTAACCACCACGTTAAAGGGACTAACGAGATGGCTGACCCAAGTCTACCTTCCGCTCCGCATTCCGCGATTGAAGCCTGGACCGTCTGCCGCGATGAGCTCGCCGCTCGCCAGCCGGCATCTTGAACACGCGCGCGCAAGCTAGTGCAGTGGTTCGTTTCGATGCCGGTCGCGGAGTGGCGACGCCCGTTCATTCGGGACGCCGCGGGACAACAACGGGGAGCACAAGGAGTAGTAGCGCGCGCGGGCCGCGGGAGGGTCGCTTTGAGTCCCGCGGCCCTAGCCGCCTCTGTAACCACCGCGGCGAATCGCAGAAATCTGAGAGGCCCTCTGAAGCCCCGCCGAGTGCGGGCTTTTTTTGCGCCCGACGCTACACTCTGTAGCGGGAGGGGCAGCCGATGAAGGCTACGAGCGTGGTGTTGTTGAAGGTTGGAGATGAATTCCCGCCGGGGTTTCTCGAAGCCATCGGGGGCTATGCGGTGGAGATGGACGTGTAGGTTCCGTCGTTAAAGTCTGCGTGAAGTCCCTTTTCATGCGCGCTAACAAGTCCGCCAGCGGCCTCGGTCGTTCGAGGCCGGGATCGCGCATGCAGAGAAGGAGGGCGAGTTCGGGCGGGTGTGCAAGACAGCAAAGGCGATGGCAGCGCAACATCTGCCGGAGCCGCATCGTTCGACGTTCGTCGCGCTGCTCGACAACGCTCGGGTGTTAGGTGACAAGCGGAACGACCAGCTTCACGCTCTGTGGAACGGGAAAGAGGAGAAAGCCTTGCGCTACCGCCCCTATTGGGACCGGGACGCCAAGGATCTAACGTGGAAGAACCAAGAGGTGACGACTGCCGACCTCGACACACTCATTGCGGAGTTGCGCGCGCTCGGCGAGGACTTTCGCAAGGCCCGACGAGCTTGGCCCTGAGGGCCGGATGTTAAGGGATAGACTGCTCGGGCATGGAGCCCAGCGCGGTCCCCCTTACCCCGCGCCGCGATCCGCGCCCGGCGACCCGGTCGTCGCCCAGCTCGTGCACTTCGCACGGACCGAACGCCTGCGCGGCCCCGCGCTGCGCGAGTTCATCCTCAACCAGCGCGGCATCGACGGGGGCGATACCGCGATCGCGGTCCTGCTCGCGCTCCTCGACACCGATGGGCGCCCCGCCTAGTCGGGACTCGTTGGACACGTCGCGCCTGCGCGGACAGCGGCGCCGCTCCGGCGCGTCCGACGAGCCGCACGAGAATCCCGTGTCGCCGCCCGCACGCCTGCACCGCAAGCCGCGCGCGGGCGAGCTCGCCGAGCTGCTCCCCCCATCCCACCCCGCGCGCGTCTGCGGCGCGATTGATGCGGCGCCGGCCCGACAAGCGCGGGCGGCGTCGTCACCCTCGGCCACCTACGCCTTGCGTTAGCGCGCCCGGCCTGCACCGGCGCAAAAACACCACTAGACGCACACGGGATTGAAAACGGGCGCCGGGGCGCCCGTAAGTCATTGATTTTTGGCTCCCCGAGTAGGGATCGAACCTACGACCTGCGGATTAACAGTCCGTCGCTCTACCGGCTGAGCTATCGGGGATTCGCCGGGCGCGAATTATAGCCGAGCGGCCTCCGGCTTCAAAGCCTTACTTCACCACCTTTCGCGATCGCGTCGGCGACGTAGTCGACGTTCTTCGTGTTGAGAGCGGCCACGCAGATCCGGCCGCTGTCGATCGCGTAGACCGACGACTCGCTGCGCAGACGATGCACCTGCTCCTTCGACAGACCGGAGTAGGAGAACATTCCGCGCTGCTCTATGACGAATCCGAGATCAAAGCCCGGCGCGCGGGCCGCAACCTTCTCGACTAGCGTGTGGCGCATCGCCTTGATGCGCTCGCGCATCTGGCCGAGCTCGCGGTCCCACAGTAGCCCGCAGATCGGGGGTGGTGAGCACGGTTGCGACGACCGTGCCGCCATAGGTCGGCGGATTGGAGTAGTTCGTGCGCACCACGCGCTTCAGCTGGCTCAGCACCCGCTTCGCCTCTTCAGCGCTCGCGGTGGCGACACTGAGCGCACCGATGCGCTCGCCGTAGAGCGAGAACGACTTCGAGAACGAGTTGGCGACGAATACCGGGCTCATCGCAGCCGCGAACCGCCGTACCACCTCGCCGTCGGCGTCGAGCCCGTCGGCAAAGCCCTGGTACGCGATGTCGAGAATCGGCACCAGCTCGCGCGTCTTGACGATCTCGAGCACGCGCGTCCACTGGTCGGCCGCTAGATCAACGCCGGTCGGGTTGTGGCAGCAGGCGTGCAACACGACGATCGCGCCCGGCGGAAGCTTTTCGAGCGCACCGGTCATCCCGGCGAAGTCGAGGCCGTGGGTCGCCGCGTTGTAGTAGGGGTAGGACTGGACAGCGAACCCGGCGCCTTCGAACAGCGCGCGGTGGTTCTCCCAGCTCGGGTCGCTGATCCAGACCTGCGCACCCGGGTTGACGCGCCGGAGAAAATCGGCCGCGACCTTGAGCGCGCCCGTTCCGCCTAACGCCTGCACGGTGACGGCACGCCCCGCCTTAATCGTCTCCGAGCCGGTCCCGAATGCGAGCTCGCACACGGCCCGGTCGTACGCAGGTAGCCCGTCGATCGGCAGGTAGCCCTTCGGCGCGACCGACTCGAGCATGTCGCGCTCGACGCGGCGCACGCATTCGAGCACCGGCACCTTGCCGTTGTCGTCGTAGTAGACACCGACGCCCAGGTTGACCTTGCGCGGGTTCTGGTCGGCGTGGAAGGCTTCGGTGACGCCGAGGATGGGATCGCCGGGCGCCATCTCGACGCGGGCGAGGATCGATGCGGTCATGTTTCGAGGCGGGTCGTCGCGGGTTGAAGAGTCGATAGGCGCAGTTTACCGCTGCGCTGCCATGCGCGGTACCGGACCACGGCGCCGCTGTGAGAGAATCCGGAGCGGCTTGCGTTCCGCCGCGATCGTCCCCAAGTGCTCGAGGCATGTCCGAAGCGTCCCCAGCTCTGCGCACGGTCGAAAAGCCCAAGGTCCTGACCTTTCCCGGCAGCGCGTTCCGGCTCCATCAGCCGTTCCAGCCCGCCGGCGACCAGCCCGAGGCCATCGCCAAGCTCTACGAAGGCCTCGCCGACGCGCTGGCCTCGCAGACCCTCCTCGGGGTGACCGGTTCCGGCAAGACCTACACGATGGCGAACGTGATCGCGCGCCTCGGCCGGCCGACGCTCGTTCTCGCGCCGAACAAGACGCTCGCGGCGCAGCTGTACTCCGAGTTTCGCGAGTTCTTCCCCGAGAACGCGGTCGAGTATTTCGTCTCGTACTACGACTACTACCAGCCCGAGGCCTACGTCCCGTCGCGCGATCTCTACATCGAAAAGGACTCGAGCATCAACGAGCACATCGAGCAGATGCGGCTCTCGGCGACGAAGTCGCTGCTCGAGCGCGAGGACGCGGTGATCGTCGCCACCGTGTCGTGCATCTACGGTATCGGCGACCCGGTCGACTACCACGGCATGATCCTGCACTTGCGCGAGCGCGAAAAGGCGTACCAGCGCGAGGTCATCGCGCGCCTCGTCGCGATGCAGTACGAGCGCTCCGAGCTCGATTTCCGGCGCGGCACCTTCCGCGTGCGCGGCGACATCATCGATGTATTCCCGGCGGAGCACTCGGAAACGGCGGTACGGTTGACGCTGTTCGACGACGAGGTGGACAGTCTCATGCTGTTCGATCCGCTGACCGGCCGAACCGTGCAACGGGTGTCGCGGTTCACGGTGTACCCGTCGAGCCACTACGTGACGCCGCGCGCGACGACGCTGCGGGCGATCGAGGCGATCAAGCTCGAGCTGCGGGAGCGGATCGAGTTCTTCCAGCGCGAGGGCAAGCTCGTCGAGGCGCAGCGGATCGAGCAGCGGACGCGGTTCGATCTCGAGATGCTGAACGAGATGGGGTTCTGCAAGGGGATCGAAAACTACTCGCGGCACCTCTCCGGCCGAAACGCCGGGGAGCCGCCGCCGACGCTGATCGACTATCTCCCGCCGCAAGCGCTGATGATCGTCGACGAGAGCCACGTCACCATCCCGCAGCTCGGCGGCATGTACCGCGGCGACCGTTCGCGCAAAGAGAACCTGGTGGACTACGGCTTCCGGCTGCCGTCGGCCCTGGACAACCGGCCGCTCAAGTTCGAGGAGTTCGAGGGGCTCATGCGCCAGGCGATCTTCGTCTCGGCGACGCCGGCCGACTACGAGCTCGCTCACTCGGGGCAGGTGGTCGAGCAGGTGGTAAGGCCAACGGGGCTAGTCGACCCGCAGGTCGAGGTGCGCCCGGCCTCTACCCAGGTCGACGATCTCCTGTCCGAGATCCATCTCCGGGTGGCGCGGGACGAGCGGGTGCTTGTGACGACGCTCACCAAGCGCATGGCCGAGGATCTCACCGAGTACTTGCGCGAGCACGGCGTCAAGGTCCGCTATCTCCACTCCGAGATCGAGACCGTCGAGCGCGTGGAGATCATCCGTGATCTGCGACTCGGCGAGTTTCACGTCCTGGTCGGGATCAACCTCCTGCGCGAGGGTCTCGACATCCCCGAGGTTTCGCTGGTGGCGATTCTCGATGCCGACAAGGAAGGGTTCCTCCGCTCCGAGCGGTCGCTGATCCAGACGATGGGCCGCGCGGCGCGCCACATCAACGGCGCCGCGATCCTTTACGCCGACCGGATGACCGACTCGATGCGGCGCGCGATCGAGGAGACCGGGCGGCGGCGCACGAAGCAGGTGGCGTTCAACGACGCGCGCGGGATCGTCCCCAAAGGCGTTTCGAAGCGCATCAAAGACATCATCGACGGCGTCTACGACGCCGACAGCGCGCGCGCGGAACTGAAGGCCGCGGAGGAGCACGCCCGGTACGAGACTATGACCGAGAAGGACATCGGGCGCGAGATCAAGCGGCTGGAGAAGCAGATGCTCGAGCACGCGCGCAATCTGGAGTTCGAGCAAGCGGCGCGCGTGCGCGACCAGCTCGCCGACATCAAGAAGAAGGTGTTCGGCATCGAGGTTGAAGCGGAGCCGGCGCTGCGGCAGGCGTCGGCATGAAGCGGGTGCTGTTCGTGTGCACCGGCAACATCTTTAATTCAGCGATATCTATCAATAATTATATGGTTATCCGGGTGGACAACTGGGTAGCCTGGTACCAGCCCCGTATACCCTTGATCCGGCAGGCACCTGCAAGGTTCGCCCGGTAAATCTCCGGTGGCTTTGCGCTCAAGGAGTTCCGATGCCCGTATGTACGGGTCATAGGGAATTGGCGGTGATCATGGTGGTGACCACCACCACGCCGTCAATCACGCCGGTCTACGGGGGCGTCGGCGCTTACCACTTACATCACCACCGGCTTGATCGCGTTCGTGCTGGTAGTGTTCGCGCGCCGGGCTCGCCCCCGCGATTATCGCAATTTCTTCGCGACCTCGGCCGCGTCCTCGCCCCGCCGGGCGGACGGACTGGCCCGCCTACGCGCGCTCCTTCGGGCGCCCGGAATGCGCGCCGGCGCCGCAGTGTTTGCAGGGGGCTGCGTTTCTAAGGTCAGGTTGGAGGTGAAGCCCATGAGATCCCTGCGCCAATCCCTCCTCGCGATCACCGCGCTGCTGCTTTCCGCGTGCGGCACGGGATACGATTACAAACCGAGTTTGGTGGATTGCAACGATCTGGTGAACTACTACACGTGCCACTTTAACCCTAGATGAGCGTCTGGACCGCTGGATCGCTTGGTGTCGGGCTGGTCGAGCGGGTCGACGGCGACCGGCTGGACTGCATCACAGCTCTCGCAGTAGCCGGTGCTTCGTCACTTGCTACTTGCCTCGACCCTGCGCCGTCAGTTCGCGCAACTTCTTCGCAGCCTCGGCCGCCTCCTCGCCGCGCCATACTTCGACCACGCAGGGCAAAGCCCGCCGGAGCAGGTCGCTTCATGCGCGGGTTAGACTGCAATTGCGCCACGCGCCTGCAGTTCGGGAACCCCCGCATCGAGCCACCCCACCAGGGTCGCGGAAGATGTTCTTTACTTCAGCTCGCGGCAGAACCTGCTGCAGACGCGAACACGATGCGGTTAGAGCGGCAGGATCAGGATTCCAACGCACTAATCGCCATTGAGATTCGCCGATCGGCAGATCGTCTTGGACTCGGCCGAGCGCGGTGAGGAAGGAACTTGTCAGTCTGGCACTCGAATGACATATCAGCCACAACGAAGCGTCTGATATCCACATCATCTCAATTCGCGAAGGCACTGCTTTGCCTCAGGTGCGGCGGCCCGCTGGGCAGCCGGGTCTTGCTCATGAGAAGAAATGGACTGCGGTGCGATTTTTTGGTAACTCTTCCAGTGCAGTTGATGGCACGTGAGTATCTCCCAGACATGGACGGCTGATCGGTAAGGTTCAATGCCTTTTGAACTCCGTTGAAGCAGGCGTCCCAGTCCGTCGTAATCAGCAAATGCGTCCATACCCGGTGCGATCAGGTCGTTCCAGAAGTCGGAGCCGTTACCAGTATAACAGTACAGTCGACGGAAGAGTCTGTCCCAGCTGTAGGCACGCAGCCTAGATCCATTTATGTCATCGTCCCGACGAGAGCGCTTGCATAGAATGGACGGCCATGAGCAATGTTGACATACCGATGGAAAGGCCGCGTCCGAATTGGATACCAATCGACGCGTTGTGCTGGAGTAGCCATCATTTGTCTTCTAACGCCAATTCGACGGACTAGATTGGCACGGATGTCTGGGGAAGCCGAGGGTGGGCAATAACTGCGGCCGTAGGCCGTCACGGTCAGGCACTCAAGCTATTGGCATCAATGGCTCGCAGACCGGACCGCCGGCGAACGACTTACCGCCTGACGATGGAGGAAGCGCGCCCGGTACGTGGACCCGAGCCGGTCCCGAACTCGCTAGAGGTGCGCGAGGTCGACGAGCAGGCGCCCGGACACGGCCAAGTGCTCGGCGCGAAGACAAAGGCGTGAAGAGAAAGTGCGAGACCCCCCTGTAGCGGGTCTCAGCGGCGCGGCGCTTGCGCCGCGTCCGCTGGAGCGGCTTGTTCGGCGGCACCGGGACCTGAAGGCACTTCTAGGAGCTGAAGTTTTGTTGCCCGTTGCAGGAACTCGTCGTGAGCCGCTCAAGGAAGACCGAGGACTTCCAGTTCAACTCCTCAACCTGTTTTCTCGCAATCGGTATGAGTTCGCGAGACGCCTTTGCGCTCATAACAGCACGGTGCGCAGCGACAAACTTGTAGTGCAGACTTGTCGGATGATCGCCTGCATTATCGTCCTCGTAACTCAAGAACGCAGTCGCTTGCTCCTCATTCGCGAGCAGGCGAATCTTGTTGCGATTCCGCCAGAAGCTGGAGTTCCAATCCACGACCGAGGCGAAGTACTCTTTTTCGCGATCAAGCATCTTCTCCTTATCGTCGTCTTCAATCGCCCACAGAAGCCGCTGAAGGAGATAGAAGCGCCTTCCGATCTGGTCCGAAAGTCCGTCAAGGAACTTAACGTCGTCGTACCTCGCCCTATGGAGGGAGTGCTCAATTTCGATCTGCCAGGAGCGCTGCTTCAGCAAGTACCCCAGGACGCCTCCGAAGACCGTGGTAAGAACAAATCCGAGAATCAAGAGCCAGATCTTCTCCGTCATGTCACCTTGCCCACCGATGTGACGCCGAACGCTCGCGTTGAGCGGCGGCCGACAACCGGAGCGAGGAAGGTACCTGCGAGCGCAGCTTGCGGGCGGCCCGGTTCAGCGCGCGGTTAGCCATCGCAGGTGCTCTAATACCAATGGGTAGAGCAGACCGCCCAGTACAACAAAAATGGCAAGGATGAATAGAAACGTGGTTATTGCGCCAAGGGCAAACATTCCTTGCTTGAATCTTTCGCCGAACCGCGAGAAGCGGTAGTGGTCTACCAAGAATCCGATTATTGCTAACGGGGCCAACACGATCAATGCAACTACTCCGAAACTGAGAATGCCTTTGCCGACTCGATTCGCCTTTTCGATGCTTTCGCAAGCTGACTTATACCGCATGATGTAGTCGTATTCTCGGTCGGCTAGCGAAGCCAGGTCTCTACCTCTTAGTTTTTGGTACACCTCGTCGCCGCAGTCTAAGTCCGCCAAAGCCAGGAGCGGAAAGAAGAGAATGCATAGCATCGAGATTACGGCAAAGCGGCTATTTTTCATGCGGACATCCAGGTTGTGATGGCTAATGTTGAGTTGACATCAGGCAAGATTGGCACGGATAACCTGTGATTGCCAAGGGTGGGCAGTGATGGGCGGCGGCAGCCAGTCACGGACAGGCGTCGACAGGCATCGGTATCGTCGCGCCCACTCGATCCGGCCAGCCGGCGGCACAACGCGCAAGCAGATCACCGCGCGGCGCGCCCGCTACGTGGATCCTGAGCCGGTGCCGAACTCGCTAGAGGTGCGCGAGGTTAGTGAGCAGGCGCGCGGACACGGGCAAGTGCTCGGCGCGAAGACGAAGGTGTGAAGGGAAACTCCGCAAAGAACCCGCCGGAGCGCGTCGCCTTGCAAAGTTTTTGTCGGGGCAAATGCCATGTGGATGCCTGCATTTCGGCGACGGCCAATCGAGCTAAGCCGTCCGGCGGATTGCCAACCCCGTACCAGAAGTGTACGTTTGCAGAGGCGGCGAAGAACCGCTGACCGAGAAACAACGGGCACGGTGCATTGAGAGGTTCCGTTCCAAGTTTGAAGGAGGCCACAATGGGAGCGCCGGAATGGCTTAAGGACTTTAAGGTCCTGCTCACGATTTCCGTGTTACTGAACGCTGTGCTCGTCGCGGTTATTGCGAGCAACGGAACTATCACGACCCCTTGGTTCACTATCGCGCACTTCGGCTTGAGCGATCACATCGAACGTCTTTTCAAGGATAAGCGCAACCTGCCGTCGGTGCGCGCCATGCTCGAGGAGAAGAACTTCTACGAGATCAGCGCAGACAATCCGGGGACGGAGGCGATTGAGCGAGCGCTCACGCAGGTGGCTGAATTGCTCTCTACGCACGCCCTGGTCCTGCGGTTGCGCGAGATGTCCCAACACCGCAAAGGACCTTTCAAACCCCGCGAACGGCAAGCGGAGCTTGTCGCCAAGAACGATGTAGACGGGTTGTCGGAAGGCATTGCTGAAGTGTGTCTACGGTCAGGGTTCGAGGATATGCATCTTACGATCTGGGGGAGTGCTCAACGCGGCGAGCCGATGGTCACCGTCCACGCGGCGATAGAAAAGGAATGTCAAGAGAAAAACCTACGTGTCGTAGGGCTGCACATGCAAGACTGGAAAAAATTGTTCGATGAGTCGCCTAACCAACGAGAGGAATCCGTACTAGTTGGGTTGCGCCCTCCGCGAATCACGCTGCCGCGACCGCGCAGAAGAACTCTTCGCCGCAATGAATCGAACCAAAGCAGACAGCCATGAACAAGTCCGTGCGCATCGTCATCGCGGTCCTGTTGCTCTTTGCCGGGATAAGTAGCGCAACTGCCTGTCTGTATAACGGCAGGAGCTATCCGGAAGGCACGGTGATCGGCGATCGAATCTGTCGGGACGGCCGCTGGGTGCCTAGGTAGACCGTATTTCAGCGGTCACGACGACTGTCCGCTGTCAGCGGATAGAACGTTCACACGTCGGGGGCCACAATCGCAACCACCGGAATAGCGTGAACCGACGCCTGCCCAGCGCGATCCGCTTCACCCGCGACACGAATGCCACGGCGTGAGAGCGGGAAAATCCGCCCACTTCGCGCAGGTAGTGCTCCGCGTCGGCGAGCGAATCCAGCTCCTCGATGCTCTTCACCGGCCGACGCGGGGTTTCGCTCACGATTTCAGACCGTGATCCCCAGCAGCGGCACAACGCGGCGCTCTAGGCGCAGCCGGATCACCGCGTGGCGCGCGCCCGGTATGTGGATCGCGAGCCGGTGCCGAACTCGCTAGAGGTGCGCGAGGTCAGCGAGCAGCGCGGACACGGGCACGTGCTCGGCGCGAAGACCAAGGCGTGAAGAAGAACGCCCGAGAAGCTCCGCTGATTGCGCGTCGCGACCGTGGCTGGACGAATGTTGTTTAGCTGGGCGGACGACGACGGACGCTCGGTTCGTCCGAGCGAATCGCGGCCTACGGCCGCGTAGGCGCGTCAGGTGCGAGGCAGCCGCTTCCGGCGCCGGAGCATGAAACCGAGGAGCCCAAGCCCGGCCACCATCATCGCGTAGGTTTCAGGCTCAGGCACGACGGCGACGTTACCCCGGACTAATGCCTCTCGGTGCACTACACCCTCCATGTCGATCCCGGTCAAGTTGGTAAACGACACGGTCACGAAGCCTGCGCTCGAGACGCTCTCGCCGCTAAAGCAGGCGCAGACTCTTGGGAGTCAGTGCTGGACTGGAAGTCGCCGTCGCCAGGGCCGGGTCCGAAGGCGAACAAGGTCGCCAGGGCACGCGCGCTACCGTCCGGGTCACCGATGGTCGCGGTGGCTTCCACGCTCGCGAGGGCCGAGAACGACACCCGCGTGTTGGCCGTGACGGTGAAATTGGGAAAACACGGGCGCGCTCGCGCTCGCGCTGTAGGCAGAGATAGGGTCGCCAGGCGCCAGCATGCCTCGCGCGGAACCGGACGCGGTCAGCGAAGTGACGTTAGTCGGGGTCGTTCCGGTGACCGTGGCGCGGGCTGAACTGAGCGGGGTAGCCACGGTCAGGTCGAACGGCCCGGTACCGATCTCCGAGTTGAAGATGCTTGGCGGAGCTGCCTTGTGCAAACCCGCTCGCATAGGCGAGGGTGTCGAGGAACGTGATGCCCGACGTAATGCCGTCGGCCGGGTTCAGATCGAATAGCGTGATCGTGAAGTCCGACAGCGAGGCGGAGGAGAAGCTGACCGCCTGGACAGGCGCGACCGCGAGGGAGAGGACGGCCGCGAAAAGGGCGCTAAGACGTGCCATGAGGAATCCCCCTTGGAGGATGGAATGGCTGTCGACGAACCCGCGAACAGGCTACGCCTCTTCCAAATTAGGCGCAACGCCGCGCACACGACCTCCTGTCGAGACGATCCATCGTCCCGGACTTGGGCGCAGCTAGTGAGCCAGCACGCGCGTATTCTTCCCGTATGCCGACCATCGAACTGTGGCTCTTCATGGTCACCGACCCGCAGACCGGGAAGCGCCGGCGGACGACTTACCGCTGACGATCGAGGAAGCGCGCGCGCGTTACGTCGATCCCGAGCCGGTGCCGAACTCGCTAAAGGTGCGCGAGGTTAGTGAGCAGGCGCGCGGACACGGGCAAGTGCTCGGCGCGAAAGACCAAGGCGTGAAGGAAGAGAACGCCCCTGACCGCATTTCGCGGCCGTGGCTGGACGAATGTTTAGCTGACCGACGAGGGGCCGTCTAAGCCCTCCGGCCGCGTAAGCACGTCAAGCGCGGGGCAGCCGCCCCCGGCGTCGAAGCATAAAACCGAGGAGCCCCAACCCGGCCACCATCATCGCGTAGGTTTCGGGCTCAGGTACTGGTACGGCGGCGTTGGCAAGGGAGGATATGAGAAGTCCTCCGCTCGGGTTGCTGCCCGTCAGGTTGGTAATCGACACGTTTAGGAGGCGTGTAGTTGAGTCGGTTCCCGGGGAGCAGCAAACAACAGAGGCTCTGACCGAGTCGAAAATGGGGCCGTCGTGGGACGGCACGAAGACGGATGTTTGTACGCCGCTGTCAGTGCTAGGAGTATTAGGGAACCCGACCTCACCGACGGTAGCTTCCACTTTCGCGAGGCCCGAGAACGACACACGCGTGTTGTCCGTGAGGCTGAAACCGAAAAGAATCTGCGTAGACGCAAAGATACGCGTCGATGGACCAAGCGCGGAACCGGACGCTGTCTGTGAAGTGAGGTCGGCCGGGCTTGTTCCAGTTCCAGTGATCGCGGCCCGGGCTGAAGCGAGCCCGACAGCCACGCTCAGGTCAGCTGGCAAGGTATCGGCGGTCTTACTTTGGCTGTTCCCGCTGTCTTCTGCATAGACGATAGTTTGCGGATTGTAGGGACTAGGGTCAAACGTGATGCCCGGCGTGACTCCGTCGGAAAGATTGAGATCGAAGAGCGTGATCTTGAAGTCCGTCAGCGAAGCGCTGGCGAAGCTGGCCGCCTGAACGGGCGCGACCGTGAGGGCGGCGACGGCCGCGAAAAGGGCGCTAAGACGTGCCATGTGAATCCCCCTTGACCGATGGGATGGTGTTGACCAACCGTCGTCGTCAAAAAGGTTACGCCTTCTTCAAATTCGGCGCAACGGCGGTGAACGACGTGCGAGCGGGGCGCGCCCCGTCGGGAAGAGGACGAGTTGAGTCGCGGCCTGCGACTAAGTCACCAACGCGCCGATCGGGGGTGTGGCGGCCTCCGTGGGCGCTCGCCGGAGCGGGGCCCTACGCGTACTGGGCGATGCCTCCGTTGAGCCTCGCTTCGAGCGACCGAACGAACCGCGCGACCGCAACGTCGATGTCGCTCGGCGCGAAGCCGCTGGCTTCCTCGCCGGCTTCCAAGTAGTCGAGTAGCCGCTCGGCGTGCAGCCGAACAAGCGCGGGCCACTCGTCGGCCGGGTGCCTTCGAATCTTCGCCGCCAGTCTCGCCGCGATCCTGTCGATGTTGAGCGTGATCGGGCGCGCTGGCGGCGGTGCGGGCCGTGGCGGCGGGTTCGGGTCGTGGACCGCCTTCCGGTAGTCGTAATGCGGCATCGCGCAAGGGTAGCGCCCCTCAGGCTCATGCGGTGAGCTAGCGCCTGGCCGTGCTAGCCTCCTCGCCAAGTGGGACTACCCTGGGGAGGGGCCATGCAGCTCGAAGGCGTTGGCGTCACGCAGCCGCACCGGACCGCGTTTCAGATCCGGCTCAAGTTCGGCAAGCAAGCCTACTTCGTGGTCCAGGTCACGCGGGGCGAGGAGGCAGCCGTCGTCGCGAAGAAGCTCCGCGAACTCGCTGACCACATCGCAGCGCCGCGCTAGCAGTCGGGATTACGCCCGCGCGCGCGTTGCTTGTTACGCAACGAAGGAGGGCCCCGGATTTTGTCGCGTGCTCACGGCCGGCTCCCGAAGAGCAGGGCGCAGTTTTCCGCCTTATACGCGCGGTGCGCGAACAAGTCGATGTTGTCGGTTTTGGCGCCGCGGTCCCGTAGCTCTCCGGAGATTTCACTATCCACTACCGCTTGCAGACGACCAAGCGCGAACGCCGCGGTTTCCCGCGGAAACCGGGGGCAAACATAGCGACAATCTGCTCCGTCGCGCCCTTGCGCTTGAGCGCTGAATAGGCGAGCACCAAATGCTCCGGCTTCCTTATCACGTGGGCCGCCCGGCTTTCGTTCGTAGAGAGCGAGCACGGAGCAGCGGACATGCGCCCGCCCTGTTTCCAGCGCGCGCACGTGTTCCTCAGTCACGGGGTCGGCCGCGCGCACAGTGCCGGTGATGGCGAGCAGAGTGATCGCGAGTAGCGTTAGGGCGCGCTTCAGGACCGGCCTCCGAGGAGAAGCGCACAGTTGCCTTGGGAGTACATCGCCATGACGGCCGCTACGCGCGACATTTGGTCGGTGCGGAGGTCAACGCTCGCGCTGAGCGGCAGGCCGTTCAAGATGGATCCGTCGGCCCGCCAAAGAGCCATATCGCCCCGATAAGGACGATGACTACGAAGGTTAGGATAATGAATACGTCAACCATTGATGTGGGCTGACCGTTGCCTCCCAGATGACAAGCTGAACTGCTACCTAGGTAGGGATGGCTGGTACCGGTCGAACGCGGGTAGCGTTTCATTCCTCAATGTAGAAAATCCCCACGCACTGCCCTTTGTCGTCAACGACGCGATACTCTTTGTCGTCAACGACGCGATAATCTTGGTCGTTTATCTCAGAGACGCGGCAACCTTTTTCCTCGTACCGCTTCAGCATCTCCTTGAGCGCTCTGGCAACCGCGAGTGATGGGTACAAATCTCCCGGCTCGGCCGGTGTCAACTTGTTACGGATTCGAGCCATGACCACCCTTTTCTCTGGTTGCGTCATCAACCCGTCCAGTGGACGAGCCACCTAACAAGAGCAGGATGTTATCCGCCGTGCGGCAGCATGACGACGAGACTCCTCCTCGTCAGAGGAACTGGGGCACGGATAGCCCGAGCTTTCCAAAGGGGGTAAAGCCTTGATGGCGGTCGGGAGGCTTCCGCGTGAGGAGCGGGACAATCCGCCCTCTTCGCGCAGGTAGCGCTCCGCGTCGGCGAGTGTTTCCATGTCCCGATGCTCTTCACCGACCGACGCGGGGTTTCGCTCATGATTTCAGACCGTGATCCCCAGCCGCGGCACAACGCGCCGCTCTAGGCGCAACCGGATCACCGCGTCGGTCCACAGCTCTCAGACTTGCCACCGGCGCCCCCGGCACCACAGTTCCCCCGTGCGCGCGCGCCAGGCCCACGGCCGAGTAGTACTTGGAGCGCTTCCACGCCGGCGCGAAGACAAACTCGGCAAGCTGCATACGGCCGCCCCGCGCAAGCGCGTCGCGCTCCGTAAACAGTTTGACGCGCGGCCTGTTCCGGAAGACCCGACGATAAACCGGACCGCATCGAAGGGATTGACCGCCTGCAGCACTCCGGCCTATCGTTCCTTCGTGCGTGTGAGCCGGGAGGAGGCGCGGGGATGGGCACGGACACCGATGGACCGGCCATCGGCCGGGCTGTGTGGGTGCGGGATGACGGCGCACCGGAGCGCAAGGTTCGGGGGCGGATCATTCACATCGGCGGCGACGGTTCCCTACAGGGTCGGACAGCGTCGTTGTCGAGGTAGGGCGCGGGCGCGAGTCTGGACCCTTCTGCTCGCGAAGCGGGGTACGCAGTGGGACTACACGCCTGACTGATTCCACAGTGACCCGCGGCTCCGTCACTCCTTCAGCCGCGCCACCTGTTCCGCTCGCGGAGCTTCTTCGCGGCGCTCTCCGCATCCTCGCCCTTCCTCAAGTCGATCGCGCAGTAGTCGAGCCGTCGGAACGTGAGCCGGGCGGCCGCGCCGTCGGCCGTATCGCTTCCCTTCCTCCCGATTTCTTTGGTTCGAGTTCAAGCTTCATCGTCCTTCTTGACGGGAAGAACACCGTCGTTACCTGCTCTGAGGAACAGCGCGGCACCCAGTGGGATCTTTTGGAGGACGGTTAGTCGCACACCTCCCCGAGGCTTGAGGCGCACCACTGGGCGAGGAGGAGGCTGCGACGCGGGATGAGTACTGAGTCACGCTGCCATATGCAAACTGGCCCGGCACCTGCTTTCCCTCTTGGATCACGCCCGCCATTCCGCGAGGCGTAACCTCAGGGGAAACTAATGGACCAGGCCACCATCGAGGAGATGGTTCGCGCCGGCAAGATCGCAGTGGAAGAGCTGCTCATGCAAGCGCCTATCGACGGGCTTGACGAAGTGCTGACGATGCTCAGGCGCCACCGCTCGACAGAGGAAGTTTGCGCGGCGCTGACTGAGCGGATCGCGAAAGCCCCGATCGAGGATTTGGAGACGCTCAAGAACGTCTACTTCAAGCACTGCAGGCCGGTGAGCTGAGCCGCGCGGGCGGATACGCCTCCGCATCCTGCCATCGTTCATCCCACGCGCCACCCGCGGGGCTGCCTTCGGACACCAGGGGGAAAACCGAAGGCGATCAGGGAGAAGACCCACAGGCGTCCGCTCCTGCTCCTAATGCGCCCCGATGATGGCGCGCATCGCTGGCGTCCTCACCGAAGTCCTTCACTACCTGCAAGGCGTGCCAGGGAGCGCTCGCACGCGGCTCCCCTCACGCTTGTCTTCGGGCACGAGTAGCTCACCCGATCTGTAAGGCCGTCGCAGCGTAAGTTTCAGAAACGTCAATCTTTCCGTCAGGTCCGACCACGACGAGCACGCTTGGCGGATTTGCCTTCGCCCACTCGCGGGCGTACATGAGTGCGAGCGTGTGGCTCGCGAAGAAGTGCGTTTTGACGTGGCCGTCGAGGTAGACGATCCACCCGTACGGCTGCGCGGACTCGACGCGGAAGACATTCATCCCGCCTGCGTTCTGGCGGCGCGCCGTCGTCTGCTTTGGCTTCTTGGCCATCGTCGCTCAGTCAGGCTTTCACGCTCTCCTGCGAGGAGAGGTCAACCTTCTCTTCGTCTTCCAGCACACCCTTCGCGTTGAAGACTTGCATCCTGCTGGCACGGCGACGCTTCGCGTAGGCTCGGGCGAAGTCACTGCGAGTTGCCGCGTCGAGAACGCCAGATCAGCGGCTCGCCCCTCTATCGCTACGAGCCATTCCTGTCGCAACCCCGGTTTGACGGTGACTACCTTGTTCTCTGTGACTTTTTCCACGTCTGCTTTCCCGCAATGCAGTAGCCCCAGATACCAGCAGGGACCGGACCAGCAGGGTAACGAGGGGTGACTTGGATCACATGGTGAGCCTGCCGCTGGCGCAGGATTTCGCCATGCGGGACGAGCGTGTAGACGAGCGGGGTCAGGTGCCGTTGCGGCTTCGATGCTCCGAGACCCCCCAACGGACCCCTTCCGCCACCTTCGGAAGCACCAGAAGCCCCACCACGCCGTTCTCGCGAATCAGGACGCTGGTTTCATCGGTCCACCATAGCGTTCCGTTGCGCTTCTTCCCGTCCGTGTCAGCGACCCACACCCGCAGTCCCAGCCAGCGGCGCTTGCCCTTCATCGTAAGAAGTCCTCCCAAGTCAATCCTACGCGAGAGGTCGTTCCTCGACTGTAAAAAGGGGTCACAGTGCGGCGGGGGCAGGTGGTCGAGGCGCGGTGACACGCCCAGTGGACAGGAGCAGGCGAACCATTGGGCACGTCGGCACGAGGAGTAGGGGGCAAACATGAAGAAAGAGGTCACAGCTAGCGGGAACCTGCCTGCTACTCTCTGCCACTTGCGCAGATGAAACGAATCCTGCTTGCAGCGATTCTATCTGTCGGCGTCGGCGTTGCTCAGGGGGCCGGCTGGATAGTCGAAGGCCGCGTCGTTGGCGTATCCGACGGCGACACGATCACGGTGCTCGACGGCGAGAAGAAGCAGCACAAGATCCGCATCAACGGCATCGACGCGCCGGAGAAGGGTCAGGCGTTCGGAGAGCGGTCGCGCCAGAGCCTTGCGCAGATGGCGCACGGAAAGGATGCCCGGATCGAGTGTCACAAGAAGGATCGTTTCGGGCGCGAAGTGTGCAAGGTGTGGGTCCAGCCGCTCGATTGCCCACGCTGCGGCAAGACGCTCGACGTGGGGCTCGCCCAGCTCAGCGTTGGCCTAGCTTGGTGGTATAGCCGCTACGCCAACGAGCAGTCGGCCGAGGATCGTGGCCGCTACAAGAGCGAGGAGGAAGAAGCCCGCTTACGCAAGCGCGGGCTGTGGGTCGACGAAGCCCCGGTGCCGCCGTGGGATCATCTCCGGATTGAGCGCGAGCGCATCGCGCGCGACGAGCCATCGCCTTGGCGACACCGTGCAGCTCGGTAGATTGCTACCTCGCCTGCGCCTTGATCCGCTCCACCGCCGCCTTCTCCGCGGCAAAGGCCTCGCGAGCGTAGCGCGCGTACTCCTCGCTCGATAGGTACCAGAGATCCTGCTCGTACTTCTCCAGCACCGAGGTGTGGATCGGGTCCTCGGCGCCTTTCTTGAACGCGTCGTGCAGCGCCTTCACGATCCGCGGGTCTATTCCCTTCGGGCCGGCGATCCCGTAGGGCGCGCTGGACACGATGCCGTAGCCGAGTTCCTTCAGCGTCGGCACGTCGGGCCAGCGCTTGGTTCGGTTCTCGCCCCAGGTCACCAGCAGCCGCACTTTCCCGGCCTGCACGTGCGGGCCCCAGCCGGTCGAGTCGGCTACGGAATCGATGTGCCCGCCGAGCAGGGCGATCATGGCCGGCGCGTTGCCCTTGTGCGGAACATGGAGCCACTTGATGTTCTGTTTGAGTGCGATCTCTTCCATCGTGATGTGCAGGCTCGTGTTAGCGCCGGGCGAGCCATACGAGACCTTGCCGGGGTTAGCCCTCGCATCGCTGATGAACTCGTTCCACGTCTTCCATGGCGCGTCGGTCCGCACGACGACTCCGAAGGTGTAGCTGGAGATGCCGACGATATACGTGAGATCGGTCAGCGGGTCGTAAGGCGTGTTCTCAAAATGCGGGAGGCGGAAGACG
Source organism: uncultured beta proteobacterium (assembly GCA_963754305.1). Lineage (GTDB taxonomy): Bacteria > Pseudomonadota > Gammaproteobacteria > Burkholderiales > SG8-39 > DATEDA01. The sequence continues at coordinate 322,048 of CAVWFR010000023.1, forward strand.
GTGAGCGGGATCTGCGTGACCGTGTAGCCGTCCGGCTTGGCGTGGAGCATTGCTCCCGCGCCAAGCGTGCCGGCCGCGCCCGGCTTGTTCTCGACGATGACCGGCTGCCCAGGTACTTCCCGGTCGCCTCGGCGAGCGCGCGCATGGTGATGTCGGTGGCCCCGCCGGCCGGCCACGGGACGATCAGCGTGACCGGCTTGGCCGGAAACTGCTGCGCGGACACGGTCGCGGCGAACGCTGCCGCAAACGCGCCAATGAAGAGCCGTCCAAACATGTACTCCTCCTCCGCGAGCGTCCAGTTGGACCGCCGCGAGTTTGGCTCGCACCTCAGTCACGATACGCACCTCTTCGCTTACCTGCACGCGCGCGATGTCGTCCTGGTACTTGACCAGGACGCCGAGCGTGTTGTGGGAACAGGGGCGATCGGGCGACCCTCTAGCGGCGGGAGAGCGTCTTGAACGCGCGTGGCGATGACATGCGAGTCTCCATCGCTGATGATCGAAGCTGCGGTGCTTCCTGTTGGCACCGCGTCGCAACGATATGGGACTCGCGCGCCAATGTCCTGAAAGGCGCCCGATATCGTGCCGAAAAATTTCCGAAACGCCGCCGCCAAGCGCCTTGACTAACGTGGCGTGACGACGCGCAGCGCTGGCCGAGCGCTTGGATCGGCTGCATGACCAGTTGCGTTCCCGAGCAGGAACTCGTCGATCAACTGCATAACATGGAAGAACGCCGGCTCGCCGGGCAGTGGCGTGTGGTTCGGGCTCTCGAAGGGCTCGAAACGAGCGCCAGGGATGGTCGCCGCAATCAGGCGACCCTCGTCGAACGGCGCAACGTTGTCATGCGGGCTATGCAGCACGAGCGTCGGACATTGCACGTGCGGCAGGTCGGAAGCCGCGTCGTATTCGGCCATCATTCTATGCAGCGTGGCAGCGTCCTCAGGCGAGGCCGCCACGCTTTGCATGTGGTTGAACGAGGCGATTTGCTCCGCGCTTGCCCCGGGAAATATGAACGACGTGAACAACTGCCGAAAGGCGGGGTTATCGCGTCCCCAGCCGCGTTGGAGCAGGCTCATCGTGGCGACCACCTGTTCAAAGGCTGTCGAAGCGGCACCGCGCTTGAGCGCGCCCCGTGCGAAGCCGCCTACGATGATGAGATGACTGACACGCTCAGGATGCTTCGCGGCATAGCGGATCGCGATCGCTCCCCCTTGCGAGCGACCGATCAGCGCGAAACGCCCGAGCCCGGCCGCATCAGCCACCGCTTCGAGATCGTGCACCTCGTCGTCGAGCGTGCCGATCGCCACGCCGCGGTCGGACAGCCCGCAACCGCGACCGTCGTAGCGCACCAGGCGGTAACGTCGCGACAAGCCCTGGATCGTCGGGCCACCGACCGCGCTCTGCCAGTCCCACTCGAGGTGCGTCATCCAATTGGCGGCGCGCACCAATGCCGGGCCGGCCCCGCTGGTGGCGTAGGCGATGTGAATGCCGTCCGTGCTGGTCGCGAAGCGAATGTCCTGCTGGAAAGGGATCGCGGGCTGTGCCGCCAGCCGGGACGAGCGCGTGCGTATACCCGTCACGAGCCGATAGCCGCGTTTCGGTTCGGTCTCGATGATGCTGTGACTGTCGTCAGCGAGCGCACGCCGCAGTTCCTTGATGCATTGGACCAGGCTGTCGTCCGTAACGACGACGCCGGGCCACACGACGCGCATCAGTTCGTCCTTGCTTACGACTCGGTTAGCGCTGCGCACGAGGCATTGCAGCACCACCAGTGTCTGCGCACGCAGCGCGACCCTTGCGCCCGCAGGATCGGAAAGCTCGCAGTTCCGCGCATCGAACGTGAAGCCGTTCAACTCGATGATGCGGTCGCGATCTTCGCCTTGCATCGCAGTCTCCGAGCGTGGCGCCTATTCTCCCTCTAACTTCCGGCGGGCACAACCCGACGCCGGTCGCGCGCGCGAAATCGGCAGATGAGCTGGGCGCGATCGCCGACTAGAAAGTTCTTTCGCCCAGGGGCTCGGGGCACTCGCATAATCGACGCCGTACCGCTTCCCGTATCGTAAAGCTACCCCGTCGCCGGCACGAGCGGGCCGGTCCGGCGGGGCGGTCCTCGCGCAGCAGATTCCGCGTGCACGAGCCGGATGGTGGATCGCAGCCTCAAGCGAACTCAGCCATGCGCTCCTGTCGGCGCAGCGCTTTTTCGTCCGCGGTCGGATCGAAGTGGCCGTCGTGCTGAAGTTCCAGCGCTTCGAGCCCACTTAGCTGACGAACTCGCCGGCCTTTGCGCCGTGGGCGGGCAGATCCACCAGCGCGCGCCCCTTGACCAGCTTGGGCAGCGGTTTCCCGCCATCCCGGCGCACGTAGATGATCATTTCGCGGCCGACGACTGCTCCGTGAGCGTGGTCGTCAAAAAATCGGAGCTGCCTGTCCTTAAAGAGTTCGCATCGGGGCCCGAGGGTGTGGCGCGGCAGTCATCCCGTACCCTGCACCTCGTAGCGTCCGGGACCAGTGGTGACCGGGGAGGGGGGCAAAATCTCTGGGGGTTTTGGCTTACGACCGCAGCAGCGGCCGGGCGACAGGGGGTGTTCGCGCGCATTCCGCGCATTTCGCGCATCACGTAACCTGTTCTGACTGCAACTCGACGTGACGAACAGCATCCACCCGGGCCGCCTCGAAGCTCATATGGTTGAATGGCTCAAAATGGCCGAGACTGTGTAAAAACAAAAGCACGCTTTTCGAACGTGGGAAGAATCGCCTCGAACAGGCGCTCCTCCATGCGCGAGTGAAGCTGCGACGAGGGAAAAACTAGTGCCTCGGTGGGGGAAGAAAATCCGAGTCCTGATCGCGGTCATCCGAGTTTTTACGCAGCCCGTTCTGATCTAGCGCCGGCGAGCGATCGCTCGCGCGCGTGCAACGAGGCCCGCGGCGGCGACAGTGGCGGCCGCGGCGATCGTCAACAGCCGCAACCTGATGTTGGCTTCGATCGCGTCGAGGACCCGGTCCATGAATCCGGTGTTCGGGTTACACAACGGGGAGTTGGCAAGAATCGCCAGCTCCATGCCCCTGGGCAGGAAGATTACGTTGGTCTGCTGGACGACGCGGCCGGTCTGGTCGGAGCCCCAGAAGCCGCCCTTGGCGTAGACGCGCCCTAGCAGCGTGTCGCGCCGCACGTCGAGGCCGAAACCGCGATCGAGCATGGCTTGTGCCCTGGCGGGGTCGACGATGAGGCCCAGCGCCGGAAGGTCGCCATGACCGCGAGCAGATCGTCGACCGACAGATGCCAGCCGACGGCTCCGCTCATGGTGGACAGGTCGCTCGAGGCCCAGCCGGGCACGTTAGCCGGAAACGGATACGCCAGCGCGTGGTCGGCGGTGTACGCAAAGCCGGAGGTCACGCCGACCGGATCGAAGATGTTTTCCTGCACGTAGCGCTGGTAGTAGCGAATCGTCGTGAGGTCCCAGTACTTGTCGGTGGCGCCGCCGATCAACTGGAAGAGGTACGGCGCGTCGATCGTGCTGATGAGGATGCGGCAGAGGGTGTAGTTGATGTTGCGATAGCCCATCCCGCCAACCACGCCGAGCGCAATCTGGTCCTTCATGAACTGGTAGGTGCCGTCACCAGGCTGATTGAGCGCCACGAGTCCCGACGTGTGAGTCAGCAGTTGGCGGAACGTGATGGCGTCTACGCCGGGACCGCGCTGCCAGTGCCCCGGCAACCAGCGCGCGATCCGCGCGTCGGGCGAGATGTTGCGGCTGTGCAGCAGCTTGGTCATCGCGATCGCCGTGATCAGCTTGCTCACGCTGGCGACGTGCATCTGGACGTGCGGCGCCCAGGCGAGGGCTCCGTCGGTAGCCGTGCGGGCCCACTGCCAGCGCCGATCGAACAGAACCCGGCCGTTCTGCCGCAGCTGCATCGCGTAGCCGGCGACACACGGACTTAGGAGAGCGTGGAGATCGCGACCGAGCTGCTCGACGTCTAGGCGATAGAAGAGGCTGGACGGCGACAAGTACGCGACCGAGTCGTCGCCATCGCCAGGCTCGCGCAACTCGATGCGCAGTCGAGGGATCGTGACGTGGTCCGGACGGATGACATGGTCGCGCACCATGTCCGCGGTCAGTCCCAACGCGTGCAGGAACTGGAGAGCGCTTGCGTCGAACTCTTCGGGCATGTTTCAGGCCGACAGTATCATCGAGGCCTCTGAAACGCGTCGTCCTCTCGACGGCGCGCTATCGGGACGCTCCGAGGGAGCGAGCAGCGGCTGATGGCGACGACCGTCACCTCCGGATCGCCGCTGCCGTCGAACGTCGCCGCCTGGTCGAGCGCGCGGCTGGAAGGCTCGTCCCGGTCCTTCCCCGTCATCGCGGGTGCAGCCACTTCGGGAGAAAGGTGTAGGCGTCAGCCTTCTTGGCCCGGTCGAAGGCGACGCCGTTCGCCTCGAGCAGCTTTTGCAGGCGCCCCTGGTTGAAGGCATCGAAGGTCTCGGTGCAGCCGCCGATGTACTCCCCGCCGACGAAAATCTGCGGAATGGTGGGGGAGCCGATCTTCTGGCGCAGCGCCACGCGGATGTCGCCGCCGCGGTTGTCCCTCTGATACTCGACCGAGTCGAGGTCGATCGAGCGGTACGGAATCGCGAACTCCTTCATCAGGCGGCGCACCGACCAGCAGAACTCGCACCATTCGAGAGCGAACATCACCACCGGCTGCGACTTGTCGTTCACCACCTCCTCGACGAACGCAACCGCCTCGGCCTTCGCTTTCTCTGGCGCGGCGGCCGGTCCCGGCGCCGGGGCTGATTTCACGTCGAAGCGGTAGCGCGGGGTCGAGGCGGCGATGGCGAGCTCCTCTTCCGTCATCGTCTCGGCAATGCCCTCGAAGAGAGGCGTCGAGAGATAGCGCTCGCCCGTGTCGGGAAGCATCGCCAGGATCTTCGCGCCTTTTTTTGCGGTCTTCGCGACTTCGAGCGCCCCGGCGAAGGTCGCGCCGGCGGAAATGCCGCAGAAGATGCCCTCCTTCTGCGCGAGATCACGCGCGCACTGCAGCGCATCGGCGCCGCGGATCGGCACGAACTGGTCGATCAGGCCCGCCGTGATGGCGTCGTTCGCGAGCTTGGGGATGAAGTCCGGCGTCCAGCCCTGCATCAGATGCGGACGGAACCCGGGATAGCTTGCGCCCGGGCTGCCGTCTTCCAGATAGGGTTGCTTGAAGCCGCTCGCGAGCAGGGGCGAATTGTCCGGCTCGCACACGACAACCCGGGTGGCGGGACTGCGCGCCTTGAGCACCCGGGCGACGCCCTTCAGCGTCCCGCCGGTGCCGGCGCCCGTCACCCAGTAATCGAGGCCATTCGCGCCGAAATCGGACAGGATTTCCTCCGCCGTCGTGCGGCTGTGCATGTCCGCGTTCGCCTCGTTCTCGAACTGGTGGCACAGGAACCAGCCGTGCTTCTCCGCGAGCTCCCGCGCCTTGGCCAGCATGCCGCTGCCTTTCTCGGCGGCGGGGGTGAGGATCACCTTGGCGCCGAGAAAGCGCATCAGCTTGCGCCGCTCGATGCTGAAGTTCTCCGCCATCGTCACCACTAGCGGATAGTTCTTCTGGGCGCAGACCATCGCGAGGCCGATGCCGGTATTGCCGCTGGTCGCCTCGATGACCGTCTGCCCGGGCTTGAGCGAGCCGTCGCGCTCGGCCGCCTCGATCACGCCAAGCGCGAGCCGGTCCTTGACCGAGCCGAGCGGGTTGAACGCCTCGAGCTTCACGAACAGCTCGACGCCCGCCGGCGCGATGTTGTTGATGCGCACGACCGGGGTATTGCCGACCGTGTCGAGTATCGATTTCTTGATTCCCGCCATCCCGTGCTGCCTCCGGTACTTCCGCCGCAGAAAGCGTCAGGGTAACGTCCTGCATCTTGCAAAATCAATAGTCGGCCCGCCCGGCGTGGCTTCCCGACGCCGGCTCTTGTTCGTACAGCGAAGGCCGCGAACGTCCGCTTCTCTCCGCCGGGGGGAAGAACCCGTAGGTGACGCAGGTGGTGAAGTGGATAATGTCCTCGATTGGGTCGCTCTCAGCGGATCCCCCCTCGAGCGCCCACCTCACGTATATCCCTTCCTCGCAGGAGTCTAGGATCTCCTCGCCAACGAGCATTAAGGGCCGCAGGACCTCGTGAGCCGACAAAGGGACGAGATGATCGTCCGGCATTCGTACGTAATCAATTTCATCTACTTGCTCAAGGTGCGCGCTCTCGGGCAGGCGGATCGCAAATACCTTGCGTATCTCATGCATGACCATTGCGCTCCATAATTGTGACGACTAGCTTGGCGACGGCGAGGGTACCTTCCTGTCGTTCCGCGAGGTATTCGTACCGCTGGTAGGTGCGGCAAGGTTCTCGAAACGCCACCGCCTTCCGGTGTTTGATTGATGAGGCGCGTAATGATGTGCTCGGGGACGCCGGCGCGTGCGGCGAGCGTCACGAACGTGCGCCGCAGATCGTGCGGCGTCCATGCAGCCATACACTCACCCGTCGTTTCGTCGCGCGGACGGGCTGACACCCAAGGCTCGCGCGGGCTTTCGTCACCATCGACATTGATCTGCATCCGTCGCGCCCACGCCTGCACGCCGGTCGCGCTGACCTGCTTGAACAGAAACGGATCACGCCCATCGAACTGCTCGACCACTTCGGGTACGAGGAACACGCGATGCGGCCTTCTTGTTCTTCGAGTGGGCAGCAGGAACGACCAGCGCGTCGCCGTCCAAGTGTTCACGACGCGCGCGCTGTAATTCCCGAATGCGGCACCCCGTGAGCAACAGTGCGCGCATTAGCCGGGCATTCGGGTGGTCCAGCTTCCATAGCAGCCGGATTTCCTCATCGGTCAACGCCCGTTCGCAGGATGCTTCCTCGCCCCCCGGTTGCTTCTGCTTGTCGCCGAGCTTGGTTCCGGGGTTGCTATCGATCAAACCCTCGCCAACGGCCCAGTTAAAAAACGACACCGCGAAGGAGGCGAGGCGGTTGGCGGCGACCGGCCCGCGGCTCACATAGGCCCGGAAGGCACTGGCAAGCTCGTCCCGCCGCACGTCCACCAGCGGACGCGTGCCAAGGCGAGCAATCAGGTAATCACGGTAAGTGCGGTAACTTTTGCGCGTCTGCGAGCGCCACCGTTTGTCGGGTGCACCCTCGTCCTCGTGCGCGCGCCGGTGCGCTTCGAGCGCTTCGGCGACCGTGTATCGCGGCGCGATCGCGGCGGGCTTAGTCGAGCGCCCATGCGCTTCGGCGCGCGCCTGCTTGAGCGTGTAGTCGGGCCAGTCGCCGAGGGTTGCGACGTGCGTCGCGCGCTTGCTCTTCGCGGGATCGAAGCGCCTTAGGCGCAGCACCCAGGTCTTGCGCCCGTGGTCCGGATGCGCAGGTACAAGCCCGGAGTTCCGCCATCTTTGACGAGCACATCCTCACGTCGTGGCCGCAGGCGTTGGACGGCTATCTCCGTCAACCGGATAGACTTGGGCTTGCCCTTCGGAGCGGTAGATGTTGACTGCATTTCTTGCCTCGTGGTCGGTTTTGGGTAGACACCGGGTAGACACAAAGCAAGTATATCGCGTTGTTTGTGTATGTTCGTGGCTGTTTGTTTTCATAGGGTAAATCGCGGGTAGCCATGGCCTTTGGAGTGCTGTTCGTCTGCACCGGCAACATCTGCCGCTCGCCCACCGCGGAGGGCATCCTCCGGAAGCTCGTGGCCGATGCAGGCCTCGAGCGCAGCATCGCCGTCGACTCCGCCGGAACGCACGGCTATCACGTCGGTGAAGCGCCGGATTCCCGGGCGACGGCGCACGCTCGTCGGCGGGGCTATGACCTTTCCGGGCTCCGCGCTCGCCGCTTCGCAAGCAAGGATTTCGAGGCGTTCGACCTGATCATCGCCATGGACCGCGAGCATCACGAACTCCTCGCGCGGCTTGCGCCGCGCGAGGCGACGCACAAGCTGCGCATGATGCTCGAGTTCGCGCGAAGGGCGGACCGGGAGGACGTGCCGGACCCGTACTACGGCGGCCCCGACGGCTTCGAGCTGGTCCTCGATCTGCTCGAAGATGCGGCGACAGGCTTGCTCGCGAGCCTCCGCGCCGAAAGCGGCGTCGCACCTCGCTGAGGCACGACAGCCGGCCGGTTGTTAGTGGGGCGGCGCGGTTTCGCCGTCCGACTTCCGCGTTTCGACCTGCTGCAGCGGCGTGTCGAGACCCGCCGGCGGCGGGCGGCGCTCTCTGCGTGCGCGCGGCAGCTGCTGCTCCTCGAGCGATTGCGGGGCCTGGATCTTGTCGCGGCTGGTCTCGATCATCACGAGGCCGCTGTCGTGTAGCGCGCTGTCGGGATCGATGCGGGGCGGCAGGGGTGCCCGGCTCACCTCGGGCGCGCGCTCAGCCCTGAGTGCCGCAGGAACTGGCGCTACTGGGTAAGACTCGCGCGGTGGCTCGAGGGTACGCACCGGTTCGAATGAGCGCTCCGGCGCGAGCTCCGCGGCCTCGCGTGGCGTCTCGGCCACTGGCCGAGACGCTGGTGGACGAGACGTTTGCTCGGGCATCGGCGTGGCAACAGGCGCTGCAGAAGCCGGGGCGGCGATCACGACGGGCCCGGCGACCGGAATGCGGGCGGCTGGCATTCCGTCATTCCGTGGCGCACCCTCGTGGCGCTCGCTGCGCTCACCCCGCTCACCCCGATCGCGGCGATTCCTGCGCCCACGCCGGCGTTCGCCGTCCTGCTGTTCACCGGCATCGGGCCGCGGCTGAGGCGGACTAGCGCCAAGCGGCTGCATGCGCGGTTCCTGCTGGCCGCGGTCCACGTGGCGCTGGCGGTCATCGGGTCGCGGTGCGCGCTGCTGATCGCGCTGCTGCGGGTCACGAGATTGATCCCGTGACTGATCCCGTGTTTGGTCCCGCTGATCGCGCCGATGACCTTGCTGATCGCCGCGTCCCTGGCGTTGCGACCCATCATGACCGCGGCCTTGCGGTTGCATCCGCTCGGGGCGCGGCCCGCGCTCGTCGCGCCGCCGATCCTGGCCGTCCCCACGATGCGGACGGTCGCCGCGATCACGCCGGCCGGAACGGTCGCCGCGGTCGCCGCGCGGCTGCGGCTCCGGGCGCGCCGTCGCGGCGCGCTCGGCCTGCGGCTGGGGCACCGGCTCGGGTGTCCCGCGGAACCAACCAATGACTCGATCGAGGATCCCGCCGCCTCCGGGAGCCGCGACGGCGGCCGGCATCACGGGCGCTGGTTGCGGGGCCGCGACCGGCCTGGGTGGCGCCACGGGTGCCGGCTGCTCCGGGGTCACGCCTTGCACCGCCGCCTGCTGGCGCGGCGGACGCGCTTCCTGGGGCGACGCGTAGCCCTGCTCCTCGGTCGGCGCCTCGACGAGGTTGTAGCTCGGCGGCAGCACGCCTTCCTGGTTGAGATCGTCGTGACGTAGCCGCTCGACCTTGTAATGCGGAGTCTCGAGATGCACGTTCGGGATCAGCACGACGTTGACCTTGAGCCGCGCCTCGAGCGCATGGATTTCGGCGCGCTTCTCGTTGAGCAGGAACGTCGCCACGTCCACCGGTACCTGCACGTGGACCGCCGCGCTGTTCTCCTTCATCGACTCCTCCTGCATGATGCGCAGGATGTGGAGCGCGGTCGACTCGATGCCGCGGATGAAGCCGATCCCGCTGCAGCGCGGGCAGGGCTGGTGCGCCGTCTCCTCGAGCGAGGGGCGCAGCCGCTGGCGCGACAGCTCCATCAGTCCGAACCGCGAGATCTTGCCCATCTGCACGCGTGCGCGGTCGTACCGGAGCGCATCGCGCAGGCGGTTCTCGACCTCGCGCTGACTGCGCGCGATTTCCATGTCGATGAAGTCGATGACGATCAGCCCGCCGAGATCGCGCAGCCGCAGCTGTCGCGCGATCTCGTCCGCGGCCTCGAGGTTGGTGCGAAGCGCCGTCTCCTCGATGTCGCCGCCTTTGGTGGCGCGCGCCGAATTGACGTCGACCGCCACCAGCGCCTCGGTGTGGTCGATCACCACCGCGCCGCCCGAGGGCAGCGACACCTGGCGAGAATACGCGCTCTCGATCTGGTGCTCGATCTGGAAGCGCGAGAAGAGCGGGACGTCGTCGCGGTAGCGTTTCACCCGCTGGACGTTGTCGGGCATGACGTTGCTCATGAACGCCACCGTCTGCTCGTAGGTCGAGTCGGTGTCGATCAGCAGCTCGCCGATGTCGGGCTGGTAATAGTCTCGGATCGCGCGGATGACGAGGCTCGACTCCTGGTAGATCAGGTATGGAGCCGGGTTGGCTATGCGGCCGTTCTCGTCGCGGTGGGGTTCGGCCGCCTCGTTGATCTTCTCCCAGAGCTTGAGGAGATACTTCAAGTCCCACTCGAGCTCCTCGAACGACCGTCCGATGCCGGCGGTGCGAGCGATGATGCTCATCCCCTGCGGGATGGGGAGCTTGTCCATCGTCTCGCGCAGCTCGTTGCGATCCTCGCCCTCGACGCGCCGCGAGACGCCCCCGCCCCGCGGGTTGTTCGGCATCAGGACGAGATAGCGGCCGGCGAGGCTGATGAAGGTCGTCAGCGCGGCGCCCTTGTTGCCGCGCTCGTCCTTTTCGACCTGAACGATGACCTCGGTGCCTTCGGCGACGGCTTCCTGGATGCGGGCGCGGCCGGGCTCGACGTCGGGTCTGAAATAGCTGCGGGAGATTTCCTTGAACGGCAGAAACCCGTGGCGTTCGGTGCCGTAGTCGACGAAAGCGGCTTCGAGGCTGGGTTCGACGCGGGTGATGATGCCTTTGTAGATGTTGCCTTTGCGTTGTTCTTTACTGGCCGATTCGATGTCGAGGTCGATCAATTTCTGACCGTCGACGATCGCGACACGGAGTTCCTCGGCTTGTGTCGCGTTGAACAGCATGCGCTTCATTTAGTTCTTCTCCTCGCGCGCGGCTGGACAACACGCCGTTGACTGATGTGGGCCGTTAGCGAAGCATCGTGATGTGCGCTCGGGAGTGGCTTGGTGGTCAGTCGGAGTTGGACGTGTGTCGCCCGGGCCGGTCTCCCCGTGCCGGGCTGGTGGAATCGGCAACTGATTCCGGCGCGCTACTCATTTAACATCGCTGCTTCTGGTGAGCGATCGAAACCAGCTGACGGGCTTGTCACGTACCCTCGTACTTGGCCGCGGTTCGCGGCTTGAATCCGGGTCGGGCCCGCTTCGCGGCCGTTGGGCCGGGGACGTGCTGGCGGCCCGGGCGAAGCGCCTCTGGGCCGCTGTCCCGCGAGCGAAGACAGCGGGTGGAGTATATGAAGAATGAAGGATTTAGGCAACGCGCGCGCGACCATGGTGGTGATCGACGAAACGCAGGCGGCGCAGCGCGTGGACAACTTCCTGCTGCGTACCCTCAAGGGGGTCCCGCGGAGCCACGTCTACCGGCTCCTGCGCGGGGGCGAAGTGCGCGTCAACAGCCGCCGGATCGATGCGACCTACCGGCTGCAGGAAGGCGACCGGGTGCGGATCCCTCCGGTGCGCGTGAGCGCCGCACCGTCCCGCCGGCCGGCGGCGCCGCGGGATCCCGGCTTTCGGGCGGTCTTCGAGGACGACGCGCTGCTCGTTATCGACAAGCCGGCCGGCGTCGCGGTCCACGGCGGCAGCGGGGTGAGCTTCGGCGTGATCGAGCAGCTCCGCGCGGCGCGGCCCGACACGCGGCTCCCACAGTTCCTCGAGCTTGCGCACCGGCTCGACCGCGACACCTCCGGCCTGCTCATGCTCGCGAAAAAGCGCTCCGCGTTGGTCGCGCTGCACGCGGCGCTGCGCGAAGGCCGGGTCGTCAAGCGCTACCTCGCGCTGGTGAAAGGCGCCTGGACCCGCGCGCGTCGCGACGTGGAGCTGCCGCTGCGCAAGCGGGTGACGGCGACGGGCGAGCGCCGGGTCAGCGTCGAGCCGGGCGGCCAGGTGTCGCGCACCGCGTTTCGACTGGTGGAGCGCTGCGACGCCTTCTCTCTGGTGGAGGCGACGCTCGACACCGGGCGCACCCACCAGATCCGCGTTCATCTCGCGCACCTCGGCTTTCCCATCGCAGGTGACGACAGGTATGGGGATTTCGAGCTCAATAAGGCGCTCGGCAGACGCGGGCTCAAGCGGATGTTCCTGCATGCGCATGCGCTCGCGTTGGATCACCCGCTGTCCGGAAAGCGCATCGAGCTCGCGGTGGCGCTCCCGTCCGAGCTGGAGCGTTTTTTGCTGCAGCTGAAAGAACTCGTCGCGGATGCCCAAGCAGTTTGACCTTCTGGTGTTCGATTGGGACGGCACGCTGATCGACTCGGCCGGCGCCATCGCCGCATGCATCCAGGCGGCCTGCCGCGATCTCGGCTTCCCGGTGCCCGACGACGCGCGGGCGCGCCACGTGATCGGTCTCGGCCTGCACGACTCGCTCGCGTACGCGGTGCCGGGGCTCGCGCAATCGGAGTACCCGCGGGTGGCGGAGCGCTACCGCCATCATTTCCTCGCCCGCGACGCGGACCTGCCGCTCTTCCCGGGGACGCGCGGGATGCTCGAAACTCTGCGCGCGGAGGGACACACGCTCGCCATCGCGACGGGCAAGAGCCGTGCGGGTCTCGCCCGGGCGCTCGCGCACACCGGACTCGCGCCGCTATTCGACGCAACGCGGTGCGCCGACCAGTGCGCGCCCAAGCCCGCACCCGACATGCTGCTCGAACTGATGCGCGAGCTGGCGTTCGAACCGGAACGCTCCCTCATGATCGGCGATACCTCCCATGATCTGCAGATGGCAGCGAACGCCGGCGTCGCCGCGGTCGGTGTGAGCTACGGCGCGCATGCGGCCGCCTCCCTCGCGGGACTCGCGTCGCTCGGCCTCGTCGATTCGACTGCGGCGCTCTCCCGGTGGCTGGCGACGAACGCCTAGTGGTCTGCGCGTCCAGCGCGCTCGTTGATGGCGGGGACGGCATGCGCTTCGTCGTCCGCCTTGGCGGGGAGGATGTGCAGGCCTTCGCCGTCCGGCATGAAGGGCGCGTGTACGCCTACGTGAATCGCTGCGCTCACGTCGGGGTGGAACTCGACTGGCAGGCGGGGCGGTTTTTCGATGCCGACGGCATGGTTTTGATATGCTCGACGCATGGGGCGCTGTACGATCCCGCGACCGGGGCCTGCCTCGGTGGACCGTGTCGCGGCGGGGGCCTTGCAGCGCTTCCGGTGAACGAAATCGACGGCGAAGTGGTGATGATCGAAGCGGGTGCAGCGAATGGCTGAAAACGGCAACAACTGGGAGCGCGGCGTCCTCGAGAAGCTGGCGCTGGATGCGCTCAAGGAGCAGCGACGCGCGCGGCGCTGGGGCATCTTTTTCAAGCTGCTGACGTTCGCCTACATCACGGTGCTTGCCGTCGCGCTGTTCGACTGGGGCAGATCGGACAAGCTGAGCGACAAGCACACTGCGCTCATCGAGGTCGCCGGGGTGATCGATGCGAAGGGCGGCGCGAGCGCTGACAACGTCACCGCCGCGCTCCAGAGCGCGTTCAAGGACAAGAAGACCCAGGGCATCGTGCTCCGGATTAACTCGCCCGGGGGCAGCCCGGTTCAGTCGGGCATCATCTACGACGAGATCCGCCGCCTGCGAGCGTTGCACCCGGACACCCCGATGTACGCGGTCGTAGAGGATATTTGCGCCTCCGGCGGCTACTACATCGCCTCCGCCGCCGACAAGATCTATGTCGACAAGGCGAGCCTCGTCGGTTCGATCGGCGTGCTCATGGACAACTTCGGCTTCGTCGATGCGATGCACAAGCTCGGCGTCGAGCGCCGCGTGTTCACATCCGGCGACAACAAGGCATTCCTCGATCCATTTTCGCCGCTCGAGCCGCGCCAAGTCGAGCATGCGAAGGCGTTGCTCGGTGAGATCCACCAGCAGTTCATCGAGGTGGTGCGCAAGGGCCGCGGCAAGCGTCTGGCCGACTCGCCCGATGTCTTCAGCGGCCTGATCTGGACCGGCGCCAGGTCGATCGAGCTTGGCCTGACCGACGGCTTCGGCAGCCTCGACTATGTCGCGCGCGAGGTCATCAAAGCCGAGCAGATCGTCGACTACACCCAGAAAGAGAACATCGCCGAACGCTTTGCGAAGCGTTTCGGCGCGGGGGTCGGCACGGCGCTTGGAGTCGGGGGCGTCTCATCCACATTACGCTAGGGCTTGATTGAAACAACGGGGCACCGTCTCGTAACGCCCCGATTCCGCAGGCTGCGCTGCGCACGCACAGCGCTTGGTTAGCGTGGCCCTAGGCGAGCAACAGGAATACGGCCGGCCGCTTGCCGATCGGCGCCCGCGTCGCCCGCCACGCTGCGATCGTCCGCGTGGCGATGGTTTCGGTTGCCAGGGTGAGGTCGGCCGCGACCGACAGCAGCGTTTCCGACGCGCAAGTGGCGGTGATGACGCGCAACAGCCGGTCGTTCCGGTACGGCGTTTCGATGAAGATCTCGGCCCGCCGCTCGCGGCGCGAGGCGGCTTCGAGCGCGCGGAGCCGCGTCTTCAGGACTGCCTGGTCGACCGGCAGGTAGCCGTGGAATGCGAAGCGCTGGCCTTCCAGGCCGGATGCCATGAGCGCGAGCAGGATTGCCGAGGGTCCAACCAGCGGCACCACCCGAACGCCCTGGGCGTGCGCGTGTCGGACCAGTGCTGCGCCCGGGTCAGCAACGGCGGGCGCACCGGCGTCGGACAAGATGGCCGCATCCGCGCCTTCGAGCAGCGGTTCGAGTAGGCGTGCGAGCGCAGCCTCGTCCGGTTGTGGCCCGAGCCGGTCGAGCCTCACGGCAGCGAGCGGTCCGGGATGCTCTGCTGCCCGCAGGAAGGCGCGTGCGCTTCTGGGCTCTTCCACGATGAAGTACCGAAGCCTTCGGAGGCGCTCCAGGACGAGCGGCGGGATCGCCTCGGCGACCGTGCCCGCGCCGAGGAGCGTCGGGATCAGGTAGAGCGTGCCGGCGCTCACACGCTCAAGCGGCTCATGCTCGCCGCAACACGTCGCAGCCGAGCGCCCCAAGCAGCTCGACAAGCGCGATCAGCGGCAACCCGACGAGCGCCGTCGGGTCGCCGCATTCGATCCGCTCCACGAGTGCGATCCCGAGGCTCTCGATCTTCGCGCTGCCCGCGCAGTCATAGGGCAGGTCCGCGCGCAGATACGGCTCGATCACGGCCTCCGGGAACGGCCGAAAATGCACGTCGCACGCTACCAGTCGGGAATGCGCGTCGCCGGTCGCCGCACGCTCCACGGCGATCGCCGTCAGGAACGTCACGCTCCGGCCGCGCATGGTGCGCAGTTGGGCGACCGCATTCTCGTGGGTGACCGGCTTCGACAGCGCCTGTCCGTCCAGCACCGCGACCTGGTCGCCGCCGATCACGATGGTGTCGGGTGCGAGCGCTGCGACCCGCATTGCGACCGCGTGTGCTTTCGCGATGGCGAGCCGCAGTGCGAGATCGGCCGGTGCCTCGCCCGGCCGCGGCGTCTCGTCGACGCCTGGGCTGACTGCATCAAACGGCAGGCGCAGGCGGGCGAGCAGATCGCGGCGGTAAGGCGAGGTTGAGGCAAGGATGAGTCGGATGGAAGACACGGTCCGAGGACGCGGTTGCAAGACACGGTTGAAGGGCGGCCGGGCCAGCCCTGCCGGTCGGCGCGGAACGAGCTAGCTCCCTGATTTCTTTGACCGTAGTGGCGAAAAATACTATCATTCGCGCCCTATGTCTCGGGCCGGGACGATCGACGGGTCGCGGTTTGCGGCCGAAGGCGGTGTTGTTACCGGTACGCTGGGCATCGAGCATCTCCCGCGGCTCGTGGAGATGGGCTGCGAGGGAGCGATGCTCCAGTACGCGGTGCGCGGCGGGCAGGATGCCGAGAGGCGTGCCACGCTGACGGTCGAGACGATTGGAAAACTTCGAGTCGTGTGCCAGCGCTGTCTCGGGCAAGTGGAGCTGCCACTAGACCTGACAAGCACCCTCGAGCTGGCGGGGACGCAAACCGAGATCGATACGGCGGACGACGAGCGCGATCGGGTCCTCGCAGCGCCGGCCATGGACATCGCGGCGCTCGTCGAGGACGAAGCTATCCTCGCGCTTCCGATGGCACCAATGCACCGACGATGCGAGACCGATGACGTGGCAGCGAGCGGGACGCCGCAGTCGCCGTTTGCTTCGCTCGCCGCGCTGCGCAAGCCCAGCCCGGGCCCCGGTGGGCCCGACCGGAAAACCAACGCCTGAAGGAGTCCCACCAATGGCTGTCCAGCAAAACAAGAAGTCGGCGTCGAAGCGCGGGATGCATCGCGCGCACGACGCGCTCATCAACCCGCCACTAGCCGTCGAGCCGTCGACGGGCGAGGTCCATCTGCGGCATCACGTCAGCCCGAGCGGGTTCTATCGCGGCAAGAAGGTCGTCAAGACCAAGAGCGACTGACGCATCGCGCCGGCGTGGATGCGGCGCGACAGAGGGAGGGGGCGGGCGGCGTCCACCACCGCCGATCGATGGCGGCAAGCGAGGTCACGCTGGCGATCGATTGCATGGGCGGCGACCATGGTCCGGCCGTGATCGTTCCCGCTGCGCTCCGCTTTCTCGAATCGAATCCCGAGACAGCGGTGATCCTCGTCGGCTTGCGCGAACCGGTCGAAGCGCAGCTGCGCCGCCACCGCACCCCACCCTCGGCGCGCGTTCGCGTGCGGCATGCGAGCGAGGTCGTGGGGATGGACGAGCAGCCGGCGGCGGCGGTGAAACGCAAGAAGGACTCGTCGATGCGAGTGGCGATCGACCTCGTGAAGAGCGGCGAGGCGCACGCCGCGGTGAGCGCTGGGAATACCGGCGCGCTGATGGCCACCGCGCACTTCGTGCTGCGGGCGCTCCCCGGCATCGATCGGCCCGCGCTCGTCTCCGTGCTCCCGACGCTGACGGGGCAGACCTACATGCTCGATCTCGGTGCGAGCCCGGATTGCCGGCCCGAGCATTTGCTCCAGTTCGCGGTGATGGGCGCGATCCTCGTTTCGGCCATCGAGCACCGCGAGCGGCCGAGCGTCGGGCTGCTCAACATCGGGGCCGAGTCGATCAAGGGGAATCAGATCGTGAAGCAGGCCGGAGAGCTGCTGCGCGCGAGCGAGCTGAACTTCGCCGGCAACGTGGAAGGCGACGGCATCTACCTCGGCGGCGTCGACGTCGTGGTCTGTGACGGGTTCGTGGGCAACGTCGCGCTCAAGACCTCCGAGGGCCTCGCGAAGATGATCGGGATGTTCCTGCGCGAGGAGTTCACCCGGAACCCGTTGCGCAGGCTCGCCGCGTTCTTCGCCTGGCCGGCGCTCGCGGCATTCCGGCGCCGCGTCGATCCGCGCCGCTACAACGGCGCGACGCTCCTCGGGCTCAATGGCGTCGTCGTGAAAAGCCACGGCTCCGCGGATCGGTTTGCGTTCGGTCGTGCGATCGAGCGCGCCGCGGAAGAGGTGCGAAGCGGGGTGCTCGAGCGGATCACCGAGCGGCTCGCGATCGCGGAGTCGGCCGCGCTTCCCGAGGCGGCGTCATGAAATACGCGCGCATCGTCGGCACCGGCAGCTATCTGCCTCCGCGCATCGTCACCAACGAGGAGCTCGCTCAGCGCGTCGACACCTCTGACGAGTGGATCGTCTCGCGCACCGGGATCCGGCAGCGGCATATCGCCGACGAAGCCCAGACTGCAAGCGATCTCGCCCTCGAGGCGAGCCGCGCGGCGCTCGCCGCCGCGGGCACGACCGCCAGCGATATCGATCTCATCATCGTTGCGACCTCGACACCCGACTATATCTTCCCTAGCGCTGCATGCCTGCTCCAAGCCAAGCTCGGCGTGCGCGGATGCACCGCATTCGACGTGCAGGCGGTATGCAGCGGGTTCGTCTATGCACTCGGAGTCGCCGACACCTTCGTGCGCGCTGGCGAGGCCCGCAACGCGCTCGTCGTCGGGGCGGAGGTTTTCTCGCGCATCCTCGACTGGAGCGATCGGGCGACCTGCGTGCTTTTTGGCGACGGCGCCGGCGCGGTGGTGCTGCGCGCGGACGAGCGGCCGGGCGTGCATGCGAGCGTGCTTCGCGCCGATGGCAGCCATGCCGGCATCCTCGCGGTCCCGGGCAACGTGTGCGGTGGCAGGATTGTGGGTAGCCCGTTTCTGACGATGGACGGGCGGGCGGTGTTCAAGTTCGCGGTGAAGGTGCTCGACGAAGTGGCGCGCGAGACGCTCGCCCGGTGCGGCATGCGGATCGCCGATATCGACTGGCTGATTCCGCATCAGGCGAACGTGCGGATCCTCGATGCGACGGCGAGGAAGCTCGGCATTCCGCCGGAGAAAGTGGTGGTGACCGTCGATCGTCACGGCAACACGTCCGCGGCGTCGGTGCCGCTCGCGCTCGACCTCGCGGTGCGCGACGGCCGGATCCGGCGCGGGCACAGGGTCATGCTGCAGGGCGTCGGCGGCGGGTTTACCTGGGGCGCTTCGCTGGTCGAGTTCTGAGGAGGCTGCGATGACGTTCGGAATGGTGTTTCCCGGTCAAGGGTCGCAGTCGGTCGGTATGCTCGCCGGCTACGGCGATGCGGCGCCGGTGC
The DNA here is from genome assembly GCA_963754305.1 of uncultured beta proteobacterium. Lineage (GTDB taxonomy): Bacteria > Pseudomonadota > Gammaproteobacteria > Burkholderiales > SG8-39 > DATEDA01. The sequence continues at coordinate 340,636 of CAVWFR010000023.1, forward strand.
GGGAAGTGGTCGCGCTCGCGTCGGAAGTACTCGCGCAGGACATCGGCAAACTTGTCGCCGAGGGCCCTGCCGGGGAGCTGAACCGCACGGTGAACACGCAGCCGGTCATGCTGACCGCGGGGGTCGCGGCCTACCGAATGTGGCGCTCGCTCGGCGGACCCGAGCCGGTGATCGTCGCAGGACATAGCCTGGGGGAGTACACCGCACTGGTAGCGGCCGGCGCGCTCGCGTTGGAGGATGCGCTGCCGCTCGTGCGGCTGCGGGCGCAGGCGATGCAGGAAGCGGTACCGCAGGGCGAAGGCGCGATGGCCGCGATACTCGGCCTGGACGACGATGCGGCGCGCGCGGCGTGCGCAGAGGCGGCGCAAGGTCAAGTCGTCGAAGCAGTGAACTTCAACGCACCCGGCCAGGTCGTGATCGCCGGCCACGCCGATGCCGTCGAACGCGCGATCGCCCTCGCCCGGGCGAGGGGTGCGAAGCGGGCAGTGTCGCTCCCGGTGAGCGCTCCGTTCCACTCCTCGCTCTTGGCGCCGGCCGGAGCGCAGCTCAAGCACCATCTTGCGGCAATTGCGGTGCGCACGCCCCGGATACCGGTGGTGAACAACGTGGACGCGGCGATCTACACCGAGCCGGATCGGATCAGGGACGCCCTCGTGCGGCAAGCGGACCACCCGGTCCGATGGGTCGACTGCGTGCGCGTGATCGCGGGGCAGGGCGTGACGCAGATCGCCGAGTGCGGCCCGGGGAGGGTGCTTGCGCCGCTGGTAAAGCGCAGCGCCGACGGCGTTCAGGGAACGGCGCTGGTCGACCGCGAATCGATGGCGCAATTGATCGCCGTCTTAAGGGGGGCGTAGTGGAGCTCGCTGGGCAGATCGCCCTGGTCACCGGCGCATCCCGCGGCATCGGCAAGGCGATCGCGAATGCTCTGGGAGGGGCCGGTGCGACCGTCGTCGGCACCGCCACGACCGCGGCCGGTGCCGAGGCGATCGGCGAGTATCTCGCGGCGGCGCGGATCGCCGGACGCGGGCTGATGCTTGACGTGGTCGACGGCGCCGCCGTCGACGCTGCGGTGGCGGTGATCGAACAGGAGTTCGGCGCCGTCGGGATCCTGGTGAACAACGCCGGCATCACGCGGGACAACTTGCTGTTGCGGATGAAGGACAGCGAGTGGGACACGGTGATCGAGACCGATCTGAAGTCGGTATTCCGGCTCTCGCGGGCGGTGCTGCGCGGCATGATGAAGGCGCGCGCCGGACGGATCATCAGCATCACCTCGATCGTCGGCGCCAGCGGCAATCCCGGGCAGGTCAACTACTCGGCGGCGAAGGCGGGCATCGGCGGCATCACCCGCTCGCTCGCGCGCGAGATCGGGAGCCGCGGCATCACCGTGAACTGCATCGCGCCCGGCTTCATCGACACCGACATGACGCGCACGCTGCCGGAGGCGCAACGCGATCAGCTCCTCGCGCAGATCCCGCTCTGCCGGCTCGGGCGCCCGGAGGACGTGGCGGCGGCGGTCGTGTTCCTCGCGTCGCCGGGAGCGAACTACATCACCGGCGCGACGTTGCACGTCAACGGCGGCATGTACATGAGCTGAAGCGGCAGACCGAGGCGCGAGCAGGTCGCGGCGTAGAGCGTTCTGCTAGAATCCGCACCCTCGGGCCGGCAATCCTAGAACATTCGCATCAGGGGAAATACCAAGGGAAGGAGCTCGTATGGACAACGTCGAACCACGCGTCAAGAAGATCGTCGCCGAGCAGCTCGGCGTGAACGAGGCGGAGATAAGAAACGAGTCCTCGTTCGTCGACGACCTGGGCGCCGACTCGCTCGACACCGTCGAGCTGGTCATGGCGCTCGAGGAGGAGTTCGAGACCGAGATTCCGGACGAGGAGGCCGAGAAGATCACCACCGTCCAGCAGGCCGTGGACTACATCAAAGGACATCTGTCGAAGAAGGCCTGAGCGCCGCCGCAGGTCGATGGGCGCCACGCCGTTCCAAACTCAGAGTCGCGAACCTCGCTGACGACGAAGCCCTCCGCGGGAGGGTCGCCAGCCGTAATCCGGAGCACGCTTGCCCCGCCGCCGCGTCGTCGTCACCGGACTCGGGATCGTCTGCCCCGTGGGCAACACGGTCGACGAGGCCTGGCAGAACATCATTGCCGGCAAGTCCGGCATCACCCGCATCACGCGCTTCGACGCGTCGGCCTTCCCCAGCCAGATCGCCGGCGAAGTGAAGGGTTTCGACGTCGCCGCGTACCTCCAGCCGAAGGAGGCTCGGCGCTATGACACGTTCATTCACTACGGACTTGCGGCCTCCATCCAGGCGCTCAAGGACTCGGGGCTCGATCTCCAGCGCACCGATCGCGAGCGTGTCGGGTGCGTGATCGGCTCCGGTATCGGCGGGCTGCCGCTGATCGAGGAAACCCGTGACGACTACCTGAATGGCGGCCCACGGAAGATCTCCCCGTTCTTCGTACCGGGCAGCATCATCAACATGATTGCCGGGCAGCTCTCGATCATGTTCGGCCTCAAGGGCCCGAACCTCGCGATGGTGACCGCGTGCACGACGTCGAACCATTGCATCGGCGAGGCGGGCCGGTTGATCGAATACGGCGATGCCGACGTGATCGTCGCCGGCGGCTCGGAGTCGACGATCAGTCCGCTCGGCCTCGGGGGGTTCACCGCGCCGCGCGCTTTGTCGACGCGGAACGACGACCCGGCCACCGCGAGCCGGCCATGGGACAAGGAGCGCGACGGGTTCGTGCTCGGCGAAGGCGCCGGGATCCTGGTGGTGGAGGAATACGAACATGCGCGCCGGCGCGGCGCGCGCATCTATGCCGAGCTCTCCGGCTATGGCATGAGCGCGGACGCGCATCACATCACCGCGCCCTGCGAGGACGGTGAGGGGGCCGCACGCTGCATGGTGAACGCGCTGCGGAACGCGGGGTTGAACGCGGATCAGATCGATTACATCAATGCGCACGGCACCTCCACGCCGCTCGGCGACCTTGCGGAGACGATCGCGGTCAAGCGCTGCTTTGGGGAGCATGCGGCGAAGCTTGCGATCAGCTCGACGAAGTCGATGACCGGGCACTTGCTCGGCGCGGCGGGCGGCATCGAGGCGGTGTTCTCGGTCCTCGCCGTCCAGCGGCAGCTCGCCCCCCCGACTGCCAACCTGGTGAACGCCGACCCGGCCTGCGATCTCGACTACCTGCCGTTGCAGGCGCGCGAGATGCCGATCCGCGCCGCGCTGTCGAACTCGTTCGGCTTCGGCGGCACGAACGGTACTCTGATCTTCTCCCGCGCTTGAGCGCTCGTCTGCGCGTCGTGCTTCGCCCCTCCAGGTGGCTGGCGGCAGCGGTGATCGTCGCGCATTGCGCTGCGCTCGCCGCCGCGGTGGCTTGCCTGCCCGCGGCTGCGGCTGGGATCGCCGGCGCAGGGGTGGTGCTCTCGGCCATCGCGCATGTCCGCGCGGCCCTCCATCAGACCCCCCTCGCGGTTGCGGGCGTCGACCTTGACGCCGACGGCGCGGTCGCCATCGCCGGCCCGCAAGGCGAGTGGTCGGCAGCCAGCCTACGGAATGCTGCCGTGCCGGCCGCCTGGCTCGCGGTGCTCAGCCTCCGCGATGCTCGCGGCCTGCGGCGGACTGCGGTGGTGCTGCCCGACGCCCTCGACCCGGATGCATTCCGCCGCCTCCGGATGTGGCTGCGCTGGCGTCCGCCCGGGACGGCGCAGCAGATCGTTAAGGCGAATGACCCCACACGCCGATGAACCATTTGATTTCGCGCATGTCTTTAGCAGCAGGGTCGCGGCGTATTGCGTGGAAGCCGTCACGCGATACTGCCCGCCCCGGCCGTTAAGCGTTTGAAAAACAACAAAACACCAGTCTTACTGGGAGACGGCAGTGGCGGACCGCGACGTTGACCAGCAGCTGGTCGAGCGCGCGCAGGGCGGCGACAAGCAGGCATTCGATCTGCTCGTTATCAAGTACCAGCGCAAGCTAGGGAGGCTGCTGTCGCGGTTCATCCGTGATCCGGGGGAAGTCGAAGACGTGGCCCAGGAAGCTTTCATAAAGGCCTATCGCGCACTACCCTCGTTCCGGGGGGACAGTGCCTTCTACACGTGGCTGTACCGGATCGGGATCAATACTGCAAAGAACTACCTGGTGGCGTTGGGCCGCCGGGCGCCAACGACAACCGAATTCGACGCCGACGAGGCAGAGTCCTTTGAGGATGGGGAACAGCTGCGAGACATCAACACGCCCGAGAGTATGCTTGCCTCGAAGGAGATCGCGGCGACCGTCCAGAAGGCGATGGAGGAGCTGCCCGACGATCTGCGGACGGCGATCGAGTTGCGCGAGATCGAAGGTCTGAGCTACGAGGAGATTGCGAGCATCATGAACTGCCCGATCGGTACGGTGCGCTCGCGGATCTTCCGGGCGCGCGAGGCAATCTCGGCGCGGCTGCGGCCGCTCGTCGACGCGGGCAAGGACAAGAGGTGGTGAGCACGATGAAAGAGCAGCTCTCGGCGATGATGGACGGCGCGCTTGCGGACGACGAGTGCGACGGTTGTGTGCGGCGCCTGAAGGACGACCCCGAGCTGCGTGCCGCCTGGGACGTGTACCACCTGATCGGAGATTCGATGCGGGGCCACATGGCCCCGCACGTCGCCGACCAGGTGCGCGCGCGGCTCGCCGCGGAGCCGACGATCCTCGCCCCTCGCCGGGCCGCACCCGCGCGCACGCGCCTCGCCTGGTACCCGCTTGCGGCCGCCGCGAGCGCCGCCGCCGTCGCGCTCGTCGGCTGGCTGGCGCTGCCGCTCTTCGATCTCCAGCCAGGTGCCGGACCGCAAGTCATCGCGCGATCGCCCGAGGCGCCGGCAACAGTACTGCCCGCCGCGGTGCCGCCCGCCCAAGGTCTGGCCGACTACCTGCTCGCCCACCAGCGGTTCTCGCCGTCGATCGCGATGGGCGGCCTGGCCCCGTACCTCCGGACGGTCGCCGAAGAGAGCGGGGCACGCTAAGGATGCGCTCGCTCGTCGTCGCCGTCGCCGTAGCGGCAAGTGCTGCGGTCGGCGGCACGGGTGCGCTGGCACAGACGGGCCCCGACGCGATCGGCTGGCTGCAGCGGATCTACGCCGCGACCGAGCGGCTGAGCTATACCGGGACGTTCGTGTATCAGCACGGGGGACAAGTCGAGACCTCACGTATCACCCGGGTCGTCGACGCCGGCGGGGTGAACGAGCGGCTCGAGACTCTCGACGGCACGCCGCGCGAGATCCTGCGCGTCAACGACCAGGTGACCTGCTATTTGCCGCAGACGATGACGATGAAGGTCGAGCGCCAGCTCGACACGCGGCCGTTCCCGGCCATGCGTGCGCACCCGCGCGAGCTCGCCGAGAACTATCATATCCGCAAGGCCGAGACCGAGCGGATCGCCGGGCACGACTGTCAGGCGATCGTGCTCGAGCCAAAGGACAACCTGCGCTACGGGCACAAGTTGTGGGCGGACGTGAGCACCGGCATGCTCGTGAAGGCCAAGACGTTCACCGATCGTAACGAGGTCGTCGAGCAGTTCGCCTTCACCCAGCTCCAGATCGGCGGCCGAATCGACCGCGAGCAGCTCAAGTCGCGTTACGCCGGTAAGGGACGCGACTGGCGGGTCGAGAGCAACGGCATGGTCGCCGCCGACCTGGCCGGCAATGGCTGGTTGCTGAAGGCCCTGCCGGCCGGATACCGGAAGGTGACCGAGATGAAGCGCAACGTGGGCGCGAACGCGGACGTCGGACATATCGTCGTGTCCGACGGCCTGGCCGCGGTATCGGTCTTCATCGAGCCCCTGGGCGACAAGCTCAACCAGGCGCCCCTCGGGCCGTCCCGCCAAGGGGCGGTGAACGTGTATACGCGGAAGCTGGAAGCCTACCTCGTCACCGTGGTCGGCGAGGTCCCGGCCGAGAGCGTCAAGCTGATCGCCCACAACGTCGAGTACCGCCGGCCGCAGTGACATTCGCCGGTGCGCCGGCTGCCGGGGAAAGCGGGCGGTTTCCCTTGAAACCTCGGCGTACACTCTCTATCTTTCCGATCTGTGCCCGATCTTGTGCCCGATCTTGTCCTAATTGTCCGCACGTCCTAACGCAGGGGTCAGCCACACATGACAACCCCCCGAACCGCCCTCGCCGCTGCCGCGGCGGCCGCCGCGATCGCGCTCGCGAGCCCCTCGACCGCCCAGGTGCGGGGGCTTCCCGATTTCACCCAGATCGTCGAGAACCAGGGCGCCGCCGTGGTGAACATCAGCACCACTCAGCAGCGCCAGCGACGGGCCAACCCGCAGACGCCGCAACTCGAAGAGGACGACCCCTTCTACGAGTTCTTCCGCCGGTTCGTCCCGCGCGGCCCTCAGGGTCCGCGCGAGTTCGAGTCGAGCTCGCTCGGCTCCGGGTTCGTCGTCAGCACCGACGGCTATATCCTGACCAACGCCCATGTCGTCGATTCGGCCGACGAGATCACCGTCAAATTCAACGACAAGCGCGAGTTCAAGGCGAAAGTGATCGGCGCCGACCGCCGTACTGACGTGGCCGTGATCAAGATCGAGGCTGCGGGACTGCAGGCGGTGAAATTCGGCGATCCGACCAAGCTCAGGGTCGGGGAGTGGGTGGTGGCGATCGGTTCGCCGTTCGGCTTCGAGAACAGCGTTACCGCCGGGATCATCAGCGCGAAGGGCCGCTCGCTCCCGCAGGAGAACTTCGTGCCGTTCATTCAGACCGACGTGGCGATCAATCCGGGCAACTCCGGCGGGCCGCTATTCAACTTGAACGGCGAAGTGATCGGCATCAACTCCCAGATCTACAGCCGCACCGGCGGATTCATGGGGCTCTCGTTCGCGATCCCCATCGACGTCGCGATGGACATCTCCGGCCAGCTGCGCTCCGCGGGCCGCGTCAGCCGGGGTCGTATTGGCGTCGTTATCCAGGAGGTGTCCAAGGAGCTCGCCGACTCGTTCGGTCTCGCGAAGCCCGGCGGGGCCCTCGTCAACGGGATCGAGAAGGGCGGTCCGGCCGAGCGTGCCGGAGTGGAGACCGGGGACATCATCCTCCGGTTCGACGGCAAACCGGTAGTGGCTTCGGCGGACTTGCCGCGGATAGTCGGCTCGACGCGGCCGGGTGCGAAAGTGCCGCTGCAGCTCTGGCGCAAGGGGCAGACCAAAGATGTGACCGTCACCGTCGGCGAGATCCCCGACGACCGCGTCGCGGCCGGCCGCGGCGCACGCCCGGGTGACAAGAAGCCTGAGGTCGCCGCGAACCGCCTCGGGTTCGTGGTGAGCGATCTCGGGGACGAGAAGCGCCGCGAGCTGCGCGTCCCCGGCGGCGCAGTCGTGGACGAGGTTCGCAACCAGCCTCGTGCCGACGTCCGCGCGGGCGACGTGATCATCGCGGTCACGGCCAAAGGGAGCACGACCGACGTCAAGTCCGCCAAGCAGTTCAACGATCTCCTCGCGACCCTCGACAAGGGCACGACGCTCACGCTGCAGATCCGGCGCGGCGAAGCGAACATCTTCGCGACGATCCGCGGCGAGACGAGCGGCGGCTAGGGTGTGCCGCTTGGAGGCGTCGCGGGCCGCGCGTGCCCGCGGCGCTGGAATCGGCTAGAATTCGCGCCGCCGCGACAGGCGAAAGGGTGCTGATCCAGCACCCTTTTTTGTAGCTCTCAGCGCGGCCAGGATCCGCCGCCGTCTCCCCCGATGCAACACACCCGCAACTTCTCCATCATTGCGCACATCGACCATGGCAAGTCGACGCTCGCCGACCGGTTCATTCAGCGCTGCGGGGGCTTGTCCGAGCGCGAAATGAGCGAGCAGGTGCTCGATTCGATGGACATCGAGCGCGAGCGCGGCATTACCATAAAGGCCCAGACGGCTGCGCTCCGCTACACCGCCCGCGACGGCACCACCTACAACCTGAACCTGATCGACACGCCGGGTCACGTCGACTTCTCGTACGAGGTCTCGCGCTCGCTGGCCGCCTGCGAAGGGGCATTGCTCGTGGTCGATGCCTCCCAGGGCGTCGAGGCGCAGACGGTCGCCAATTGCTACACCGCGATCGAGCAGGGCGTGGAGGTCGTTCCCGTCCTGAACAAGATCGATCTGCCCTCCGCAAACCCGGAGCGGGCGATTCAAGAGATCGAGGAGGTGATCGGCATCCCTGCGCAGGATGCGATCCGCGCGAGCGCAAAGACCGGCGAGAACGTCGAGGAGATCCTCGAGGCGGTGATCCATCGCATCCCGGCGCCGCGAGGCGATCCGGCAGGTCCGCTCAAGGCGCTGATCATCGACTCCTGGTTCGACAACTATGTCGGCGTGGTGATGCTGGTACGGGTCGTGGACGGCGTGCTCAAGCCGAAGGACCGGATCCTGCTCATGTCCATCCAAGGTTCGTATCTCTGCGAGCAGGTCGGGGTGTTCACGCCGAAAGCGGAGCCCCGTAGCCAACTTGCCGCCGGAGATGTCGGCTTCATCGTGTCCGGGATCAAGGAACTGCAGGCCGCGCGGGTAGGCGACACCGTGACGCTTGCCGACCGTGCGGCGACGACGCCGCTGCCCGGCTTCAAGGAGATCAAGCCGCAGGTGTTCGCCGGTCTCTATCCGGTCGAGTCGAACCAGTACGAGGCGCTGCGCGAGGCATTGCAGAAACTCAAGTTGAACGACGCCTCGCTGCGCTACGAGCCGGAAGTTTCGCAGGCGCTCGGGTTCGGCTTTCGCTGCGGGTTTCTCGGCCTGCTACACATGGACATCGTGCAGGAGCGCCTGGAGCGCGAGTACGACATGGAGCTGATCACCACCGCGCCCACCGTCGTCTACGAGGTGCAGACGCGCGACGGCGAGCTCACGCGGATCGAGAACCCGGCGAAGATGCCCGACCCGTCGAAGATCGCCGAGATCCGGGAACCGATCATCACGACGACGATCTTCGTGCCGCAGGACTACGTCGGGCCGGTCATCACGCTCGCCACGGGCAAGCGCGGCGCCCAGAAAAACATGCAGTACCACGGGCGGCAGGTGATGCTCACCTACGAGATGCCGCTCAACGAGATCGTGATGGATTTCTTCGACAAGCTGAAATCCGTATCGCGCGGCTATGCGTCGCTCGACTACGAATTCAAGGAGTTCCGTCCCGCCGACATGGTGAAGCTCGACATCCTGGTCAACGGCGAGCGCGTCGACGCGCTGTCGCTCATGGTCCACCGGCAGAGCGCCCAGTATCGCGGCCGCGACCTCGTCTCGCGGATGCGGGAGCTCATCCCGCGGCAGATGTTCGACGTGGCTATCCAGGCGGCGCTCGGCACCCACATCATCGCGCGCGAGACGGTGAAAGCGCTGCGGAAGAACGTCCTCGCCAAGTGCTATGGCGGCGACATCACCCGCAAGAAGAAGCTGCTCGAGAAGCAGAAGGCGGGGAAGCGCAGGATGAAACAGGTGGGTACGGTCGAAATCCCGCAGGAGGCGTTTCTCGCCATCTTGCAGGTGGAGTCCAAGTGAACTTCGCGCTCATCCTCTTCGTCCTGCTCGTCGCGACCGGCGCGGTCGCGCTCGCCGACCGGCTGGTGTTGGCCCGCCGCCGTCCGGCCGGAGCGAAGGAGCCGTGGTGGGTCGAGTACCCGAAGAGCTTCTTTCCGGTCATCCTGATCGTGTTCGCGCTGCGGTCGTTCCTCGTCGAGCCGTTCCGGATTCCGTCCGGGTCGATGATCCCGACGCTGCTCGTGGGAGATTTCATTCTCGTCAACAAGTTCACCTATGGCATCCGCATCCCCATCGTGAACAAGAAAGTGATCGAGATCGGGACACCCGAGCGGGGTGATGTGATGGTGTTCCGCTATCCGGAGGATCCTGCGGTCGACTATATCAAGCGGGTGATCGGGCTTCCCGGGGACAAGATCGTCTATTCCGGGAAGCGGGTCTGGATCAACGGCACGGAGCTCGAGCTCAAGAACGATGGCGAGTACCTTCACAAGCGGGCGACGTATGCCCGGCAGTACATCGAACGGATCGGCAATCGTTCGCATCGGATCCTGGTCGAGGACGATGCGCCGGCCACCGTTCCCTTCGTGAAGCAATTCCCGTTCCGCGAGAATTGCTCCTACAATAACGACGGATTCTCCTGCACAGTACCGCCGGGCCACTACTTCATGATGGGCGATAACCGCGACAACTCGGCCGACAGCCGGGTGTGGGGGTTCGTTCCGGACGAGAACATCGTGGGCAAGGCCTTCTTCATCTGGTTCAACTTCAGCGAGCTGAGCCGGTTCGGCTCGTTTCAGTAGGAGCGGGTGACAACCATGAACACACAGCGCGGGATGGGCTTCGCGGGGGTGCTGGCCATGCTGGTCGGCATCGTCATCCTGGCGATCCTCGGCATGAAGCTGGTGCCGGCATACCTCGAATACTTCAACATCAAGAAAGCCGTGACCGCTATCACCTCGAGCGGCGAGCTGCGCAACGCGACGGTGGCCGACGTACGCAAGGCGTTCGAGCTGCGTCAGGCCATCGACGACTTCACCTCGGTCGGCCCAAAGGACATCGAGATCACCAAGGACGGCAACGAGGTCGTGGTCTCGTTCGCCTACGAGCGACGTATCCCGCTCTTCTCCAACGTCAGCGTCGTCATCGACTTTGCCGGTTCGAGCAAACCCAGCAGCATCAAGGGCGCCGACTGATGTGAAGTACGACCGCCTGCAGAACGCGCTGGGCTACCGCTTCCGGAATGCCCGGCTGCTCGAGCAGGCGCTGACGCACCGCAGCCACAGCACTCCGCACAACGAGCGCCTCGAGTTCCTCGGCGACGGCGTCCTCAACTGCATCGTCGCCGCCGAGCTGTACACGCGATTCGAGACCCTGAGGGAGGGCGAGCTTTCGCGCCTGCGCGCGACCCTCGTGCGCGAACAACGCCTTCACGAGCTGGCATCGGATCTCACGCTCGGGGACCACCTCCGGCTCGGTGAGGGGGAATTGAAGAGCGGCGGCTTTCGCCGGCCCTCGATCCTCGCCGATGCGCTCGAGGCGGTGATCGGCGCGGCGTACGTCGACGGCGGGTTCGACGCGGCATGCCGGACCGTCACGCGCCTGTATGGGCCGCTGCTGGATACCCTCGATGTAAAGGGTGCGGACAAGGATCCGAAGACCCAGCTTCAGGAGTGGCTGCAGAGCCGCCGGCACGCCTTACCCGAGTACAGCGTGATCGCCACGCGCGGCGCCGCTCACGAGCAGCGGTTCGACGTCGAGTGCGTCGTTCGCGAGCTCGACGTCCGCACGATCGGTACGGGAACGAGCCGCCGTCTCGCGGAGCAGGAGGCGGCGCGGGCGGCTTTTGACCGGATTCGGGCATGACCGGCAAGCCGCCGCCCGGATCTCGCTGCGGGACGATCGCCGTCGTCGGCCGGCCGAACGTGGGCAAGTCGACGCTTCTCAACGCGCTCGTCGGGCAGAAGGTCAGCATCACGTCGGCGAAGCCGCAGACGACTCGCTATCGAATCAGCGGGGTGCTCACGCGTCCCGGGATCCAGTATGTCTTCGTCGACACGCCCGGGTTCCAGACGCGCCATGGGGGGCCCTTGAACCGGCTGCTCAATCGTGCAGTGCGGGGCGCACTCGCTGCTGTCGATGTCGTTCTGCTCGTGGTCGAGGCCGGCCGCTTCGACGACGACGACCGCGAGGTGTCGGCGCTGCTGCCTGCCGGTGTCCCGGTGCTGCTCGTGGCCAACAAGAGCGACCGGCTTCCAGACCCCGGCCGGATGCTGCCGTTTCTGGCACGCGTCGCGAAGGCGTACGCGTTCGCGGCGGTCGTGCCGGTGAGCGCAGCACGCGGGCGCAATCTGGCGGAGCTGCTGCGGCTGATCGCGGGCTATCTGCCCGAGCAGCCGCCGCTGTTCGACGCCGATGCGCTTACCGACCGCAGCGAACGTTTTCTCGCCGCAGAGCTGGTCCGAGAGAAGCTCTTTCGACTGCTCGGCGAAGAGCTACCTTATGGCTGTGCGGTAACGATCGATCACTTCGAGGAGGAGGGGCGGCTCCGCCGCATTCATGCGGCGATCGTGGTCGATAAGGACAATCACAAAGCAATGGTGATCGGCAAGGACGGCGCGAAGCTCAAGGCCGTCGCGACGGCAGCGCGCCGCGACATGGAGAAGCTCTTCGGCGGCAAAGTATTCCTGGAGATCTGGGTCAAGGTGCGGCGCGACTGGACGCAGGACGGGACCGCGTTGCGGCGCTTGGGCTACGAACATGCCTGACCGGAACCGGGTGGACCGTGCGCCCGCGTTCGTGCTGCATGCCTACCCTTACAGCGAGACCAGCCTGCTGGTCGAGGCCTTCACTCGGACGCACGGGCGGTTGCCGGTGCTCGCCAAGGGCGCCCGACGGCCGGGCTCCGCGATGCGTGGAACCCTGCTCGCGTTCCAGCCGCTGGCCGCGAGTTGGTCGGGCCGAGGCGAGGTCCGCACGCTCGTGCGGTGCGAGTGGTACGGCGGCCACCCGCTGCTGGGAGGCGAGCGGCTCCTGTGCGGCTTCTACCTAAACGAGTTGCTCATCCGCCTGCTGCCGCGGGAAGATCCTCACGAAGCGCTGTTCGATCGCTATGCGCAAACAGTCGCCGCCCTCGCGCACGGGGCCGAAGAGGGGCCGATCCTGCGCACCTTCGAGCGCCGCCTGCTCGCGGAGCTGGGCTATGCTCTGGCGCTCGAGCACGCCGCGGACACGGGTGACCCGATCGACCCCAACCGCATGTATCGATACGATCCGGAGCGGGGCGCCACCTTGCTCGTGAACGGAGCAGTCCCCGAGGACGTACTGGTCGTGCCGGGGCGTGCGTTGCTCGAGATCGCACGGGATGACTATGCGTCGCCTGAGACCGCACAGACAGCGAAGCATTTGATGCGCCTCGTCATCAACCAGCGACTCGACCGGCAACCGCTCCACAGCCGGACCATCTTCCGGGAGCTCGCCAGCCTATGATCGAGCTGGGCGTCAACATCGATCACGTCGCTACGCTGAGACAGGCACGGCGAACGTACGAACCCGATCCGGTCTGGGCGGCCGTCGAGGCGCATCTCGGCGGCGCCGACGGGATCACCGTCCATCTCCGCGAGGACCGGCGCCATATCCAGGACGAGGACGTGCGGCGGCTGCGCGAGCTCACGCACATCAAGCTCAACCTGGAGATGGCGGCGACCGATGAAATGGTGGGCATCGCCTGCCGCATCCGGCCGGAGATGGCGATGCTCGTCCCGGAGGGCCGGCAGGAAGTCACCACCGAGGGTGGGCTCGACATCGTCGCGCGGGAGGCAGGCCTGAAAGACGTCGTCGCCCGGCTGGCGGAAACGGGGATCGTCGTCAGCGTGTTCATCGACGCCGACGCCGCTCAGGTCGAGGCGGCGCACCGTATCGGCGCCGCGGTCTGCGAGGTGCATACCGGGCCCTATGCGCACGCATTCCACTCGCGCGGGCGCGATGCCGAGAGTCCCGCCGTCGTCGCGGAGCTCGCCAAGCTCGCCGGGGCGGGCACCGCGATCCGCGCCCGCGGCATGCGATTCAATGCCGGACACGCGCTCAATTATTTCAACGTCGAGCCGGTGGCACGACTCCCCGGCGTGCGGGAGCTCCACATCGGTCATGCGCTGGTGAGCCGCGCGGTGTTCGTGGGCATGCGCGAGGCGGTACGCGAGATGAAGACCCTCATCGTCAACGCCGCCATGCGCGCGGCGATCGGAGCGCACGGTTGATCGTCGGCATCGGCACCGATCTCGTCGAGATCGTACGCGTCGAGGAGGCGCTCCGGCGCTGGGGAGACCGTTTCGCGCGCAAGGTCCTCGTGCCGCGCGAGCTCGCGCGGTTCGCCGCACACCGCAAGCCCGCGGCGTATCTCGCTAAGCGGTTTGCCGCCAAGGAGGCGTTTTCGAAGGCGATGGGCACCGGGATGCGGGCGCCGGTCAACTGGCGGAACATCGGGGTCGTGAATCACGCGTCGGGCCGCCCGTACCTCGAGCTGGCGCCGCCGCTCGCGGCGCTGGTGGCGCGACGCGGAATTCGCGGCGTACACGTGAGCCTCACCGACGAACGCGGGATGGCGGCAGCCTTCGTCGTGCTGGAAGGAGGAGGAGGGGACGGCGATGGCGCTTGAGCGTCCGCTCGGGCCGGTCATGGTGGATGTCGCCGCGCTCGAGCTCTCGCCCGACGAGCGCCGGACGCTCGCTCACCCGCGGGTGGGTGGCGTGATCCTGTTCGCGCGGAACTATCTGTCGCCGGCCCAGCTCCGCGCGCTGACCTCGAGCATTCGCGCCATCCGGACACCGGAGCTGCTGATCGCGGTCGATCACGAGGGAGGGCGCGTGCAACGGTTCGTCGACGGCTTCACGCGCCTACCGCCGATGCGCTCGCTCGGCCGCCTCTTCGACCGCAATCCGACGGTCGCCGAAAACCTGGCGGTGGCTGTGGGGGTGGTGCTCGCCGCGGAGCTCGCAGCGCACGGCATCGACTTCAGCTTTACCCCGGTCCTCGATATCGACTGCGGTACGTCGAGCGTCATCGGCGATCGCGCGTTCCACACGAGCGCGGACGCCGTGGCGTGCCTTGCAGCCGGGCTCGTCCGCGGCATGCGTCGGGTCGGCATGGGGGCCGTGGGCAAGCATTTCCCGGGCCATGGTTACGTCGGCGCCGACTCGCATCACGAGGTGCCGGTCGACGAGCGGGATCTGACGACCATCGAGCAGAACGATCTCGCGCCGTACCGGGCGTTGATCGCAGGGGGACTCGCCGGCGTGATGCCCGCGCATGTGATCTATCCGCAGATCGATCCGCGGCCGGCGGGGTTCTCGCCAGTCTGGCTAAGGGAGATCCTCCGCGAGCGGCTCGGCTTCGACGGGACCGTTTTCAGCGACGATCTTTCGATGGCGGGTGCGAAGGTGGCAGGCGGGATCGTCGACCGCGGGCGCGCGGCGATCGCAGCCGGGTGCGACATGGTGCTCGTGTGCAATGCCCCGGAGTCGGCGCAGCGGCTGCTAGAGGGGCTGGGAGCGGCGCAACTCGACCCGATGCGAGCGGAGCGGATGCGGGGCCCGCGCGCGGGCGCGGTCGCGGATTTCGACGGCTACGCGACGGCGGTGACCGATTTCGCGCGTGAGCGGGATTTCGGGACGCTCGCGTGACGAGAGAGCGGACCTTCAGGCGCGCTCGATGTACGCGCCGTCGTCGGTATTCACTTTGATCTTCTCGCCGGTTTCGATGAACGGCGGAACCTGAACGACGAGGCCGGTCTCGGTCGTCGCCGGCTTGAACGAGGTGGTGACGGTCGAGTTCCTGATGTTCGGGTCGGTCTCGACCACGGTCAGCACGACCGACGGCGGGAACTGCACCCCGATCGCCCGCTCGTTGTGGAAGTTGATCTGGACGTCGGTGTTCGGCAGCAGGAAGCCGCTCTGGCCTTCGAGCATCTCGGCCGAGACCGTCAGCTGCTCGTAGGTGTCCTTATCCATGAACACGTAGTTGTCGCCTTCCTGGTAGAGGTACTGCATCTCCCGCTGCTCGACGTAAGCACGCTCGATTTTCTCGTCGGTGCGAAAGCGGGTGTTGGTCTTGGTTCCGCCCTCGATGTCCTTCATCTCAACCTGCATGAACGCACCACCGCGCCCGCCGACATGCACATGGTAGGATTTGAGGACTCGCCAGACACGCTTGTCCCACTCGATCAGATTGCCGACGCGGATCTCGGTCGCGAGGACTTTCGCCATAGCAGTGGTCGCGTTGCGGGGGAAAGGCGCGAGAGTTTACCCTACCGCGCTCCACACCGACGAGCGCCTATCGGTTCCCGCCTGATCGCCCCATCCCGTGTTCGACGCCGCCACCTTCATCGCGGGCCTGCCCCATCTGCCGGGGGTGTACCGCATGCTGACTGCAGGCGGGGACGTGTTGTACGTCGGCAAGGCACGCGACCTGAAGAAGCGTGTCGCCTCCTACTTTCAGAAGAGCGACCATGGGCCGCGTACCCAGGTGATGCTGACCCAGGTCGCCGCCGTCGAGGTCACGGTGACGCGTTCCGAGGGCGAAGCGCTCCTGCTCGAGGGCAACCTGATCAAGTCCCTCGCCCCGCGCTACAACATCGTCTTTCGGGACGACAAGTCCTATCCCTACCTGATGATCACCGGGCACGCGTTCCCGAGGCTCGGCTTCCACCGGGGCGCGCTCGACCGGCAGCATACCTACTATGGTCCGTTCCCCAATGCCGGCGCGGTCCGCGAGAGCATTCAGCTCCTGCAGAAGGTCTTCCGCTTGCGTACCTGTGAAGACTCGGTCTTCGAGAACCGGTCGCGGCCCTGCCTGCTGCATCAGATCGAGCGCTGTTCCGCCCCGTGCGTCGGGCGCATCGAGCCACCGCTGTACGATGCCGACGTGCAGAACGCAAGACTGTTCATGGAGGGGCGGGAGGACGACGTGATGACCGCGCTCGCTGCCCGGATGCAAACGGCGGCAGATGTCCGCGATTACGAACGGGCGGCCGTGTATCGCGATCAGATCCGGGCCCTCGCCAAGGTCCAGACCCGCCAGTACGTCGACACCACCAAGGCGCTGGATGCGGACGTCGTCGCGTGCGCGATCGATCAGGGCATCGCTTGCGTCAACCTGGTGATGATCCGCAACGGGCGCTACCTCGGCGACAAGAGCTTCTTCCCGCAGCACGCCGAAGAGCGCACCGCTGGCGACGTGATCGCGGCGTTCCTCGCCCAGCATTACCCGCAACGTCCGCCGCCAGGGCTGATCGTCGCGAGCGAGGATGTCGATGCGGAGGAGCTGGCTCGCGCGCTCAGCGAGCACGCTGGCCGTCCGGTCCAGATCGTGACGCGGCCGCAGGCCGAGCGGCGCGCCTGGCTCGAGATGGCCGAGCGCAACGCTACCCAGGCGCTCGCGCACCGGGCGCGCGAGCAGGGCACCCAGGAGACACGGCTCGCCGCGATGCGCGAGGCCCTGGGACTACCACCCTCGGTCCAGCGGATCGAGTGCTTCGATATCAGCCACACCCAGGGCGAGCTGACCGTCGCCGCGTGTGTCGTGTACGACCAATATCGCCTGCGCAATTCGGAGTACCGTCACTACAACATCGCCGGGATCCAGCCGGGTGACGACTATGCGGCGATGCGCGATGTGCTGCGCCGTCGCTATGCAAAGGTCGCGCGGGGAGAGGGGCTGGTCCCTGACCTGATCCTGATCGATGGCGGCAAGGGCCAGGTGAACGCGGCGCGGGCGGTGCTTGCGGATCTCGGCTTCGCCGATATCGAGCTCGTCGGAGTAGCCAAGGGCCCGGAGCGCAAACCCGGTCTCGAGGAGCTGGTGTTCGCCGCGGGCGATCGCGTACTCCGGCTCGAAAAAGACCATCCGGGGTTGCATCTGATCCAGCAGATCCGGGACGAAGCGCACCGCTTCGCGATCACCGGACACCGCCAGCGACGGGCGAAGAAGCGGGTCACCTCGACGCTCGAGTCGATCGCAGGGATCGGCGCAAAGCGCCGCCGGCAGCTCCTCGAGCGGTTCGGTGGCCTGAAGGGGGTGCTCGCGGCTAGCGTCGAGGATCTCGCCCAGGTCGAAGGCATCAGCCGGACGCTGGCCGAGCGCATCCACCGGGAGCTGCACTGATGCCGGTCAACGTGCCGAATCTCTTGACCTGGCTGCGCATCCTGGCGATCCCGCTGCTGGTCGCGATCTACTATCTGCCCGAACGCTGGCTGGAACCGCAGGAGAAGAACCTCACCGCGACCATCCTCTTCGTCGGCGCGGCGGTGACCGACTGGCTGGACGGGTACCTGGCGCGAAAGCTGAACCAGACCTCGGCGTTCGGCGCCTTTCTCGATCCGGTCGCCGACAAACTGATGGTCGCGGCGGCACTGATCGTGCTCCTCGAGCTCAATCGGGTGGACGCGATCATCGCGATCATCATCATCGGCCGGGAGATCGCGATCTCGGCGCTGCGGGAGTGGATGGCGAGCCTAGGGCGCGGGAAGAGCGTCGCGGTCAACCTGCTCGGCAAGATCAAGACCGTTTCGCAGCTCGTGGCCGTGCCGATGCTGCTGTACTACGACCGGATCGGCACCTGGTTCGATCCCTACCGGGTCGGCACTTGGCTGATCTACGTCGCCGCGGCATTGACGGTGCTGTCGATGCTCTACTACCTGAAGCGCGCGGCTCCGCCTGCGACCGGCGCCGGCGACCGCGCTTGACCACGCCGCCAAGGCGCAGCTAAAATCTTGTTTCTTAAAGCGGGAATAGCTCAGTTGGTAGAGCGCAACCTTGCCAAGGTTGAGGTCGCGAGTTCGAGCCTCGTTTCCCGCTCCAGGATCCGGAGGGAAGGCAGCCGTGCTTTCCCTCTTTTAGTTTCCTAGGTCGGAGCCACCGCGCTGGGACGCAGTGGCCGGCCGTCCCTTTCGGCGGGGTGGCAGAGTGGTCATGCAGCGGCCTGCAAAGCCGTGTACGCCGGTTCGATTCCGACCCCCGCCTCCACATGAATTTTCGGTCATCCGCGCGACCGCGTCGGATGACCGCCGGCCCGGGTGGCGAAATTGGTAGACGCAAGGGACTTAAAATCCCTCGCCGATAGGCATGCCGGTTCGAGTCCGGCCCCGGGCACCAAGTACAAAGTAGGTTGCGACTACTCTTAAGCGCGCCAAACCGGCTTCGGTTGCTGTCCGTGGCACAGTCGTGGCGCAGTTCCGCGCAACAATGAGTAGCGTTCGAAGCGGAAGGGGTGCGACGGTAACCCGAGCGACCGGGCGTAGTGCGCCTCCATGGCTAGCCGGCTCAGACGGCGTCGTCACCGGAATCACTGACGCCAAGGCCTGGATCTCCAGGATTGAAAACGCGCTCCGCGACGGCAGCATCTCGGGAAGCGAAGCGAAGCGGCGAACCGTTGGCGATCTCGTCGCGCGTCGCTAGGTCAAGCGAGGCCGGCCGCATGCTATGCGATGGAGCACGAGGCGCTCAGGTCACGGGAGGCCAGAATCGGTCGCTGCTCGCGAACGCCCGGGCACCGACGAGATCAGGAGCGGCGGCAGTGGGACGCCGACCTTCCTTCAGGCGTGCCGCTCGGCACGAGCAGTGGCTCGCTGAGCGGGAGTGCGCCGCGCTCCCGGGGCGGCTAAGGCGGCCTTGAGAGGCGACGGCGCACGTCGGCTGCGA
>CAVWFR010000024.1:0-221054 GCA_963754305.1 uncultured beta proteobacterium
GCCACCGGCGAGGGGGGCGAGGAGAAACGCCCGCAGGCCGACACGATACTTCGTCGCGACCGGCGCGGCGCCCCGCACCCTGCCGACCGCCGAGCCCGACGGCGAGCGGATCCTCACCTGGGAGCAGCTCTACGACCTCGACGAGCTGCCCGAGCACCTGATCGTGGTCGGTTCCGGCGTGACGGGGGCCGAGTTCGCCAGCGCCTACCTCGCGCTCGGCTCGAGGTCACGCTGGTCTCCAGCCGCGACCGGGTGCTGCCCGGCGAGGACGCCGACGCCGCCGAGGGTGCTCGAGGACGTCTTCGACGCGCCGCGGCGTGCACGTGCTCGCGCAGGCCGCGCTGGAGTCGGTGACCCGCGACGGCGACGGGGTCGGGTCACGCTCACCGACGGCGTACGGTCGCGGGCTCGCACTGCCTGATGGCGGTCGGCTCGGTGCCGAACACCGCCGACCTCGGGCTCGAGGACGCCGGCGTCGGCCTCGACGACGGCGGCTTCATCGCCGTCGACCGGGTGTCGCGCACGTCCGCGCGGCATCTACGCCGCGGGCGACTGCACCGGCGTGCTGATGCTCGCCTCCGTCGCCGCGATGCAGGGCCGCATCGCGATGTGGCACGCGCTCGGTGACGCGGTCGCGCCGCTCGACCTGAAGACCGTCGCGTCCAACGTGTTCACCGCGCCGGAGATCGCCACCGTCGGCTGGTCGCAGCGGACGTCGACGCCGGCGAGATCGCAGCCGACGGTCATGCTGCCGCTGGCCACCAACGCGCGGGCGAAGATGCAGGGCGTCCGCGACGGCTTCGTGAAGCTGTTCTGCCGGCCCGGCACCGGCATCGTGGTGGGCGGCGTCGTCGTCGCGCCGCGGGCCAGCGAGCTGATCCTCCCGGTGTCGTCGCGGTCGCCGAGACGCTCACCGCCGACCAGCTGGCGCACGCCTTCACCGTCTACCCGTCGCTGTCCGGGTCGATCGCCGAGGCGGCCCGGCAGCTGCACCTGGTCTGATCTGGTGGCTCCGGACCGGGCCGGGCCGGGTTGGCAGGTCGGGCACCACCAGGTGCGGCGACGCGACGGCGTTGACGACGGCGTCGACCACGCGCACCTCGGTGCCGCACCGCAGGCACGGCCTCCGCGCCCGGCCGGCCACGTAGTGCTGCTCGCCGCGGCCGGGTGTTGCCGGTGGTGACCTGGTAGGCGCCGGGCACCTTCGCCGACCGCCGCAGCGTCCTTGACGCCGACGCCGACCAGGGCCGGCACGTCGACCTCGCCGATCGGCGTCCACGGGCTGTGGCCGCGCAGGAAGCACAGCTCGTTGGCCCACAGGTTGCCCCAGCCGGCGACCAGCGTCTGGTCCAGGATCGCGGCGGCGAGCGGCACCGACGGGTCGGCCTCGAGCCGCCGCACGGCCTCGGCCTCGTCCCAGTCGGCGCGCAGCGGGTCGGGGCCCGAGGTGGCCGATCACGGTCTCCTCCTCGGAGGTCCGGACCAGGTCGACGACCGGCAGCAGCACGCCGTAGGCCGTGGCGCCGGAGTCGACCCCGAGCACGACCCGGACGTCGGGCATGAGCCGTCGCGGCAGCTGCTTGCCGGGGCCGGTGACGGTCCACGAGCCGTCCATCCGCAGGTGCGTGTGGAGCGTGAGGGTCGTCCGGTGAAGCGGGTGAGCAGGTGCTTGCCGTGGGTGTCGTGGGCGAGCACGCGGTGGCCGGCGAGGTCGGCGGTGGCGTGCTGCGGGACACGGAGGTCCGAGCGCGTGACCGTGCGCCCGTCCAGGCTCCGCTCCAGCCGACGGGCGACGAGGTACGACGCTGTCTCCCTCGGGCACGCGGCCCAGTGTCACAGGCGGTGCCGCCAGCAGCCCTGGGCCGAGTCGAAGGCGCCGCCGCTGCCGCCGGGACCGGCGGATCCTTGGTTGAGGTAGGCCTGCGCCAGGTCCTTTTTTTCTTGCACCTCGCCGCCTCCACCCGTCCCTCGCCAGCCTCAGCGGCCGGGGCCGATCGTCCCCCGTGGCGCCGCCGGCGAGGTGCCACGGCACCCAGCGGTCGCCGATGCGGACCAGCCGTACGAGCGGCTCGTCGCCGGCCGCCAGGGCGCGTGCGTCGGCTTGCGCACACGGGGATGCTGCGGGCGGTGCCCGCCGGCGGGGTCACTCGACGTCCGTCATCGACGGCCCGTGCTGGGGGTTGAAGAAGCAGGGCTCGCGGCGCCCGGCTACGGGCTCGCCTGCGACGACCGCGAGGACCGCGGCCCGGTGGAAGCGGGCGTCGGCGACGACCTGCTCGACGACGACCACGTCGTCGGCGGTCTCGCTGGCCGCGAAGGCTTGCTCGGCCTGGTCGTAGTTTCCAGGGAACATCGTATAGACGCCGCCCACCAAGATGCGGATACCGGTGATTAATATCCATTGGCTGGAGGTCGGGCACAATCACCCTCACAACCTTAAAGCCGACCTCATCGATGTCGGGTGTCGTTACGTCAACGCCAACGACGTCTGCTACGAGCGGTCGGATTTCGTCCAGTGCTGTCCGCAAATCGACAACCGGATTTCCTGTCGCCATATCGCGCAATTGATCGATTTTTACTACCTCGGTCGGCTGGGTCAAGAACGCGATAGAGGAACGAAGACGCGGATCGACCGCATGAGCCAGGCCGTGCTGTGGCAGCGTCGTCACATCGCTGTAGTCAGCAGCGGGCTGATAGTCATTATTTGCAGCGACAGATCGACCCATCCCAATTAGAGCCAGACACGCCTCTTCCAAAGCTAGTACTAGAGCGTGCCGCGGACTGAGATCAGCTCCGCTGGCGACGATGGTCCACGGCGGGCCATCGGACCTTGTCATCACGACGAGGATGACGTGGATAGGTATATCCAATGTCAAGAGCACTGCATACGAGTGGATTGCCAGTCTCTGCAACACTCGCACGAACCGACGAATAAGCGGGTCGTCTACACTCTCTAGATCAATGTGTGGACGAGGCAAACGATTCTGCCAGACGATAGTGTACGCATCCCGCTCCACGACCTCACTCAAAGCCTTTAACAGCGCGCTCGCATATGTCGGCCCGCAAGCGAGACCCGTCGAGATGAGATCCTTTAGTGGCGGCTCATTTGGAACTCGGTCGTAAGGAATGTAGACAAAACTGGCCGGTACCCAGGTGGCGCAGTCATCGAGAAGGGAATGACCCAACTTCCATCTAACGGGTGTTTGCTGAGTAAATGGAGCAAAAGGGAAATCGGGTTTGCTGTACTGGAGTGTGCTGAACAGCGCAAAGTCTTCTGGTCGTAGCGCCCTGCCAGAAATCTCCTCATACGTGCCGAAAACGAACTCGTGCTCATCATAGAACGCCGAGCAGTAGCGCTCGACCGTTTCTCCCACTGCTTTCATGGTCGCTCTATTGGGATCGACCGACGTAGCGTTTCCGTCATTGAGGGCCGTTCGCCCCGCCAAGGGGCCGAGTTCTGCCGGGCGACTCTGCGCCCAGTAGACAGCCGGCTCCTCTGGCGTGGTCTCCATAAACAAAACCTCCGAGATCACGCCGACGCGATCGCTGACCAATCTACTGGCCCGCAGCCAGCGCCTCGCTCGAGCCCAGGCGGGGGAGACCCGTCGAGTAAAGCGAGTGAGAGGCTAGGGTCGCTCACGATTTAATATCCATCGGCGCGAAGGTTTGATCCCACGCCTCCGCAAACGTCCGCCGCCGACCACAGCTCGCACAGCGAGGAACTCTGAGTACGTCGTGCGGAATCGCGACCGGAGAAACCGCACTGAACTCGTAGAAGCGGCCGATGGTAACAGGGGGAGCGAACCCAACGAGGAGGCGCATGACCTCTAGTGCGACCTGACCGGCGACCGCTGACCAGAAAGGGGCGATGCTTCCCTCGTCGCTGCGACTGTCGAGCGTGCCGATGTGAGCCCGGTAGGCCAGATATCCGTCGAGTTCTGGCTGGTGTGTCCTTAGCCGAAGATCAAGGCACGTGTAGCACGCAGTTTGGTTCGGCACAACCGTTGGACCAAGCTGCGCTGACGTGCCCGAGATGGACACTCGAAGCCACCTGGTCCCACTTAGGAGACACGCACGATTGACGGCATCGAAGAAAGCGAACGCAGGGGATTCTTCGCAAGCGACGATAAGATCAAGACTCGCCAACTCACCACGGGCTTCCGTACGCCACGTCGATGGTTCACATAGCTCGGTGATACCGCCAACGCCGATCGAGCCCATCGCAGATAAAATCGCCTGCCGCAAGTCACCGGACCCAACCAGGCCGACTCGAGCCTTCGCCAACATACTCTGCGCGCTTGACGCATCTGGCACGAAATGACTAAGAAACCGAAGTTGCCTCTGCCAGCGTGCCTGCTCTTTGTCGTCGAGCGTGGTTTCCCCGATACCGGGCTGGAGCAAACCTTTCCCTTGAAGGAGTTTGAGAAGGAAAACGACGGTCGTTGGCAAGACATCAGAGTCGACTGAAGACACGATCTCGTCAACTGTATGGCGCCCGTCGAGGATTGTCTCTATCCTGCGGAAGACTTGGATCAGAAGCGGATGGGTCAGCGTGTGCGATGATTCAGCTGACCGAAGCTGGAGGCGGCTATCCCCTAGGTCGACGGCAATGAGCCACGGCGCGAGCCGAGGCCGATTGGGTAACTGCAGCCCGGCATATCGGGCTGCCGAAAGAGTAGCCTCGCGGCCCTCTTGGTTCTTGAGGAATTCGGTCATGAACTCACGCGCTATTGTTCCTAATTGCGACTAGCAGCAATGACACAATAAATCCTCGGGACGCGGCTTCTGGATCGCCAGTCGCGAGCCCAGACCTGCATCAGCAGGAGGATTTCCTGTGCGTCAAGTTGCTTATAATCATTTGTCAGCCGATTTGGGTCTTTGATCACGGCTGCACGATAGCTGGATCTTCAATCAACTTCTTAAGAGCCTCTTCGAATTGAGCCATTGTCGTATCCTCCTCTTTGGTGAAACATAAGGATTCGAGACCGCTCGTGATCTTGCAGAGTGCGATTCTTCCTGCAACATCTCTGTCACTGCCGCGCCTATAGGAAAAGCAAACGCCCCATTTCGCAAGAAAGCACTCTATCTCTTAGTGAGCGAGTGGTCAATCGCGCATCTTATCCAGGAAGGGATGAGCCTGGACAGTCCCCGGATGGCGGCTGGCCGGGGCGGGTCGATCAACGACGGGATGATGATCGACATGAACGAGTTGCTTCAGCCGCCGCAGCTCCGAAGGACCCAGGCCCGAGTACTTCTTCTTCCAGTTGTAGAACGTCCCATCCAAAATCCCCCAGCTTGCGGCAGATCTCCTCGACCGACGACCCAAGCCCCTGCTGTTTCAGCGCAAACGCTATTTGCTCTTAGGTAAACCGCGATCGCTTCACGGCATGACCCCCTTCCTTGTCCTTCAATCATGCCGGATTTCTCTAAGGTCTAAACGGTCCAGGGTTTCGGGATGGATCAGCTCAGCTCAGCAAACGAAAGCGCGACTGCCCCGCCAACGATGAACTGGTCCAGCACCTTGACGTCGACCAGCGCGAGCGCGTTTGAGCGTCTCAGTCAGCACCTGATCGGCCTGCGAGGGCTCAGCGACGCCGCGCCGCTATGCGAGAAGATCACGCCTGCTGCCTTCTTCCGCAGCATCTTGCTGGCGACATGACAGGGATGATTAACAGCGGGTCCGCGCCGCGTTCGCGAGCAGCGTTTGTAGATTAATGACTATCCGGAGTGGCGGCTTGCGAGCCGGCATCCATTCTCAGGAAATGGCCAACATGGGAGATCAAGCATGATTTCCGCTATCTCGAAGAGGAAGCCGATCGCACTCTCGGTGACCGCCGTGTCACTCCGCATGAAAGCAGTCCTTTCGGCGGTCATCGCCCTGGCAATGGGCGCTGCCGCGGCCCACTCGAATGACGAACTGAAGATCGAGGCGGTCTCAAACCGCGCGGATCTGGTTTCGGGCGGCGATGTCCTGTTGCGGGTGACCTTGCCGCGCGGCACCAAAGGCGTCCTGTCGCTCAACGGCGCGACCATTCGCAATGCGCTGCACGCGGCGCCCGACGGGCGCGGCTATCTCGCGCTGGCGACCGGCCTCGCGCTCGGCGACAACATCGTGACGGTGTCCGCCGGCCGGCACAAGGAGCACCTGGAGGTCACCAACCATCCCATCAGCGGCCCGATCTTCTCCGGTCCGCACCTGCAACCCTGGCTCTGCACCACCGAGGCCAACGGGCTGGGTGTGCCGCTCGACGCGGACTGCAATGCCCCGACGCGCTTCGCGTTCTTCTACAAGAACACCGCAACGCCGCCAGCTTTCGTCGATTACGACCCGGCCAATCCGCCGGCCGCGTCGCTGATCGCGACGACCGTCACCGACCAGGGCCGCACCGTGCCGTACATCGTGCGGCAGGAAACCGGCACGCTCAACCGCACGATCTACCGCATCACCGTGCTCTTCGATCCGGCGCGGCCTTGGGCACCCTGGGCGCCGCAGCCGGCGTGGAACGGCAAAGTGCTGTACCTCTTCGGCGCGGGCGCGGGGCTGCAATACACGCAGGGCAACATCGCCGCCACCTTCGACGACAACGGCCTGTCGCGGGGCTTCGCGACCGCGGCGGCGGTGATGACCAATCACGGCACCAATGCAAACGCGAAGCTGAACGCCGAAGCCCTGATGATGGTGAAGGAGCGCCTCGCCGAGACCTACGGCCCGATCCGGTACACCATCGGCTCGGGCTGCTCGGGCGGCGCGATCCAGCAGCACAGCATCGGCGACCAGTACCCGGGCCTGATCGACGGGCTCCTGCCGGTCTGCAGCTATCCCGACACATGGTCGCTCGCGGTCAACAGCCACGACTGCCACGTGCTGACGCCCTACTTCAACACCACTTCGCCGTCGCTGTGGATGAACCAGGCCGACCGCCTGGCGGTCCTCGGGCAGACCTCCGAGCAGGAGTGCCCGGGGCAGGACGGGCCGGCGGCCTTCGGTGGCCGCTGGTTCCCGGTGACCAACACGAGCTGCCTGCTGCCTCCGGAGGCGCTCTACGACCCGGTGACCAATCCGCACGGCGTGCGCTGCGGCCTCAAGGACTATCACATCAACGAGCTCGGCGTGCGGCGGCAGGACGGCTTCACCTACCAGGTGTTCGACAGCGTCGGCGTGCAGTACGGCCTCAAGGCGCTGCAGGCGGGCCGCATCACGCCGCAGCAGTTCGTCGACCTGAACGAGAAGATCGGCGGCCTTGACATCGACGGCAACTACCAGGCGGGGCGCACGGTCGCGGACGAGAAGGGCCTCGAGCGCATGTACCGCACCGGTCTGATCACCTATGGGCGCGAGCTCGGCAAGTACCCCATCATCGACGCGCGCACCGACGACAACCACGAGATGCACAACAACTCCGAGTGGATGTTCACGCGTTTTCGCCTCCTGCGCAGCAACGGCAACGCGGCAAACCAGGTCCACTGGTGGGAGCACAGCACCGTGATCAATCCGACGGGCAACGTGTCGCGTCCTTCGCCCGCCAACGCCCTCCGGTCGTTCGATCTCATGGACCAGTGGCTGAGCGCCATCGAGGCCGACCGGAGCTCGCTGCCGCACGCGAAGAAGGTGACGCGAAACAAGCCGGCCGCGGCGCGCGACGCGTGCTTCGTCGGCGGCGTCGAGTACGAGTGGATCGCGGGATCCATCTGCGACCAGCTCTTCACCTACACCGGACTGATCCGCATGACCGCCGGCGGCCCGGTCACCAACGACGTCCTCAAGTGCCAACTCAAGCCGCTCAGCCGTGTCGATTACAACGTCGTCTTCACCGACGAGCAGTGGGCGCGGCTGCAGGCTACCTTCCCTTCGGGCGTGTGCGACTACTCGAAACGCGGCGTGGGGCAGGCGAAACCACGGCCCTGGCTCACCTTCGCCGACGGCCCGGGCGGGCGGCGCCTGGGCGAGCCGCCGGTTTCGCATTCTGGCGACCGCCGCGACCATCGCCGGCACCATCACCACGATCGGGACGACGACCGCGACGACGACGACCGCTAGCCGCCGCCCAATTACTGACCTAAAAAAGCCGTCCAGAACCACCCTCAAACCCGCGTCACAGCGGGTTTTTTCTTTTGGTGCGCCCGGCGGCGCACCAAAAGAAAAGGCGGGGACTTGCCCCGCCTTCCCTCAGCTAAACGGACGATTACTTCTTCATCGCCTCGCAGCCCTTCATCTTCGGGTCCTTCTTGCACTCTTCGGCGGTCGGCTTCTTGTCTTGGGCGACGGCCTGGAACGACACCGCGGCGAACATGGCGGCAAAGACAACGGCGATCAGCTTTTTCATCGGTCTTCCTCTCGGTAGTGGATCGGACTGGTCCAAACGACCGGTGCTACCCGGTCAATGGCCAACAACGCGCGGCCTGGAGGGGACGTTGACACACCCCGTTACGGTTGCGCGACCCGATCCCGGAAAGCTGCGGAGCGGCGCTTTGGCGACCAAGCCTCGTTACGGCCGTTGTGTCGCCGGGACACGACATTCGTTGGGGGCACCGGTCCAGGCGCTGAAAAAGAGCGACGTTCGCCCCTTGCGGCATCTCCCGCGCAGCAGCCCGACAGACCGCCGAGTCGTAGCGCTTCAAGACGGCCCCGAGGGGGGATCTCGGCGGTTGTGGCGCTCCGTCACGGCGCCCTGACCTCGATCCCCCGTCCCGCGAACGCCTGGCGCAGAGCGCGGGCGAACCGCGCTGCACCCGGCTGGTCGCCATGGAGGCATAGCGTCCCCGCGTCGACTGGCACCTCGTTCCCGGGAAGCGATCGCACCTTCCCCTGCTCCACCATCATCATCACCTGCGCGACCGAGGCCGCTTCGTCGGTGATCATCGCCCCGGGATCGCTCCGCGGCGTGAGCGTGCCGTCGGGCTGGTACGACCGGTCGGCGAACACCTCCCCCACGGCGCGCACGCCGACCTTGGCGGCCGCGGTCATCATCGCGCTTCCCGACAATCCATAGAGCATCACCCCGCCGCCGAGATCGCGCGTCGCGCGTGCGATCGCATCCGCGAGCTCCGCATCTTTCGCCGCGATGTTGTAGAGCATCCCGTGGATCTTGACGTGATGCAGCGGGGCGCCGGCTGCGCGCGCGAAGGCCTCTACGGCACCGGCCTGGTACAGGACGAGGTCGTAGCACTCGTTCGCGCTGATCTTCATCGCACGCCGCCCAAACCCTTGCAGATCCGGCAACGACGGATGCGCGCCGATGGCGACGCGATGCTCGACCGCAAGGCCGACCGTCGCGCGTATCGTGGACGGATCCCCGGCGTGAAAGCCGCAGGCGACGTTCGCCGACGTGATGAGCGGCATGATCCCTGCGTCGTCGCCCATCCGCCAGGCGCCGTAGCTCTCCCCCATGTCGCAGTTCAGGTCAATCACCGTCATCACCGAGCTCCCAGAGAATGCGCTCGACCAGCTTGTCGACGCGAGCGCGCAGCGCTTCGTTCGCTGCGTCGGCTTCCGCCAGAGTGGCGAGCGCGAAGCGCAACGACGCGCCCGGAGCGAGCTGAGCGAGCGTCGGCACGTCGGCCGCGATCACTTCCGCGATCTTAGGATAGCCGCCGGTCGTCTGGTGGTCGGCCATCAGCACGATCGGCTCGCCGGAGGGAGGCACCTGAACGGTACCGAGGCAGGTGGCCTGCGAGAGGATCTCCGCAGGCTCGAGGAGCGCGAGCGACGGACCGGCGAGGCGAAAGCCCATCCGGTTCGATTCCAGGGCGATCCGCCACCGCTCCGCGAAGAACGCGGCACGGGACGCATCATCGAAGAGCGCCGCGTGCAGGCCCGCCACTACCCTCACGACCGGTGACTCGTGCTCGGTCAGCGTTGACGCCGGCGCGAACCACGCGACGCTCGCGGCGCGGTCGTGGACCGCGGCCGGGCGCCGGCGCGCCGCGCGCGCGAACCGCGCCGCCGACAGGCGCTCGGCATCCGGCTCGAAAGGGAGGACCGCGTCCCGCTCGACGAGCCGCCCGCGCCAGCCCCCGAACCGCCCGGAGAGATAGGTGCTGCGGCTGCCGAGCACCGGCGGCACCGCCAGCCCGCCGGCCACGGCGAGATAGCCGAAGCAGCCCGTCTCCGCGCGGCCGATCCGCAGGCGCGCCCCCGCGCGAACCAACACGGGGCGCGAGTGCGGCAGCGGCGCGCCGTCCACCGCGGCCTCGAAACGCGCGCCGTGCAGCGCGACCAGGGCATCCTGCGTCACCGTGAGCTCGGGTCCCGCGAGCGCGATCTCGAGCGTCGCCGCCTCGGGCCCGTTGCCGACCAGGGCGTTCGCGATCCGATGCGACAGCGGATCCATCGCGCCACCGGGGACGATCCCGAGATGCTGCAACCCGGGCCGGCCGAGATCCTGCACCGTCGCGAGCGCGCCGGAACGAAGCACTTGCAGGCTCATGTCCCCGGCCGGGGCGTCACGGCGCGCTCGAACGCCGCACGGGTGATGGGCTCGAACGCGACCGTGTCCCCCGGCTCGAGCAGACACGGCGGGTCGCGCTCCGGATCGAACAGCCCGAGCGGCGTCCGGCCGATCACGTTCCAGCCGCCCGGGATCGCGAACGGATAGATCGCGGTCTGCGCGTTCGCGATCGCGACCGAGCCGGCTTCGACCCGTAGGCGCGGCGAAGCGCGCCGCGGTACCGAAAGCCGCGCATCGAGCCCGCCGAGATAGGGTTGTCCGGGAGCGAAACCGATCATGAGCACGCTGTGCGCCGCGCCCGCATGCAGCGCAACGACCTCGTTGGGTGCGAGTCCGGTCCGGTGCGCGACGTCCTTTAGGTCGGGTGCGAACGGCGCCTCGTAGCAGACTGGAATGCTCACCGTACGCGCGGGTAGCGGCGCTGCCCCGCCGTCCTGCGCCGCCGCGTCGAGCAACAACCGCTCGAGCGCCGCCCGACGCTCGGCCGCTTCGCGCGCGGTGGAGGCGTCGAACTGCACGGCCACGGTCACCAGCGCCGGCACGACGTCGACGACCCAGCCGAGCCCGCGCGAGCGGATGTCCATGGCGACGCGGCGTGCGACCGCGTTGGCGTCGAGGTCCAGGGCATCTGCGACGGTAAGCAGGACCGCCCGGTCACCCAGCGGCGCGACGGTCGACCCCGCGCGCCGGCCGCGCGTCATCGCCATTCGTCGGTCGGTGGGCGGGACATGCGCCGGATGTTGCCAGAACCGGAGCGCGCCGCGCGACGCCGTTCTACGCGTTGCCCGACTCCCTGCTACGCTTTGCGGGTCTCGCCGTTCGCGCCACGCCACGAACCACCGGACCGATCGCGCCGCCATGCAACACGTCGCCGGGAGCACGACCTCAGCCGCCGCTGATCTCATCCGGAGCCCGCGCACCCGCCGCATCGGCTGGTGGATCCTCGGGATCGTCGTCGCAATCGGGCTCGTCGGCTTCCTCGCCGTCCCGCCGATCGCGAAGTCCTATCTCGTCGAGATCCTCTCGCGCGAGCTGAAGCGCGAGGTGACGATCGACTCGCTGGGCGTGAATCCCTACACGCTCTCGGTGACCGTCCGCGGCTTCGTCATGAAGGACCGCGGCGGCCCCGAACCCGCGCTCACTTTCGACGAGCTGTACGTCAACGCGTCTGCCGCCTCGCTCTTCCGCCTCGCGCCGGTCGTCGACCAGGTCCGGCTCGTGAAGCCGCACTTGCGGGTCGTCCGGAATGCGGACAAGACCTACAACTTCCAGGATCTCGTCGATGAGGCCGTGAACAAGCCCAAGACCGAGGGGCCGCCGCCGAAGTTCGCGCTGAACAACATCGAGCTCATCGAGGGGCGCGTCGACTTCGACGATCGCCCGGATCGGAACCAGCACTCGGTGACCGACATTCGCATCGGGATCCCATTCCTGTCCACGATCCCCTCGCACGCCGACATCAATGTTCAGCCGCTCTTCGCGGCCAAGGTGAACGGATCTCCGATCGAGCTGACCGGCGATACGAAACCGTTCAAGGACACGCGCGAGACCACGCTGACCGTCGAGCTCGATGACCTGCAGCTGCCCAAGTACATCGACTATTCGCCGGTGCCGCTCAAGTTCAAGCTGGCTTCGGGGCAGCTCGATACCCGCGTAACGCTCGCCTTCACCAGCGCCGGCAACGAGCCCAGCAAGCTCACCGCCGCCGGCGATGTCGCGCTCACCAAGATCACGGTCCAGGACGCGGCGGCCGCCCCGATTCTCAACCTGCCCGCGCTCCGGGTCGCGATCGGTGCGCTCGATGTGCTTGGTCGGAAGGCCGACGTGAAGTCGGTGCAGATCGAGGGCCTCGAGGCGCACCTCGCACGCCTCAAGGACGGCGCGCTGAACGTGATGAAGCTCTTGCCCGCCCCGGGGCCGGCGGCGTCCGCACCCGCGCCGTCGGCGCAGCCGTTCGTCTTCACGATCGGCGAGGTCCGGCTCACCGACGGGAAGATCCACATCGCCGATGAAGTGCCGGCGAAGTCCTACCGGGTCACGCTCCAGAACGTTTCACTCGCCGCGCAGGGGTTGAGCAACGCGCCGGACGCGAAAGCGGCGGTCAAGCTCGGCCTCAATACCGATGCCAAGGGTGCGCTGGCGTACGACGGCAACGTCCAGCTCACGCCGGTACGCGCCGACGGCAAGGTCGAGCTGACGGGCTTCCGGCTCGGCGCGATGTATCCGTACTACGAGAGCGCGCTCAACCTGGAGGTCGCCGACGGCACGCTCGACCTCGGCACGCAATTCGAGATCGCGCTCTCGAGCGGCAGGCTCGAGGGCCGTCTGCATGCGCTAGCGGCGGCGATCAAGACGCTCCGCCTGCACGTCCCCGGCGACAAGGAGCCGCTGTGGCGCATACCGCTGCTCGAGCTCAAGGATGGATCGGTCGACCTGGCGAAGCAGAGCGTCGTGCTCGGCGAGGTTTCGGGCCGCGACGGCGTCGGCAGCATCCACCGCGAGACCGACGGCACGATCAGCTACGCGCGCCTGCTGAAGCAGCAGCCGGCCAAGGGACCCGCGACCGGCGACGAGTGGCAGGTTCTGCTCAAGCGGCTGCGTTTCGAGCGGTTCGCGGTCGCTTTCGAGGATCGCGCCGCGCCGACGCCGGTGAAGGTACACGTGACCGCGCTGGACGTGACGGCCGAAGACGCCAGCAACGCAAAAGGCGCCAAGGGCAAGGCGTCGATCCGTGCGACCGTGAACAAGACCGGGCGGATCGTCGCCTCCGGCCCGCTCGCGACGAACCCGGTCGCTGGCCGTCTCAATATCGATGCGCGCACCATCGAGCTCGCTCCCTTCCAGCCCTACGTCGACCGGACGCTCAACCTAGCGCTGACCGCCGGTGCAGTGTCGGCGAAGGGCGTCGTCGATCTCGATCTGCCACCCGGCGCGCCGATGAAGGTCGGCTACGCGGGCGACCTCAACATCACCGACTTGGCTTCGGTCGACAAGCCGGGCGGCCAGGATCTGCTCAAGTGGAAATCGCTCTTCATCGGCGGGATCAAGTCCTCGCTCGAGCCGCTCCAGATCGGCATCGGCGAGGTCGCGCTGTCGGAGTTCTACTCGCGCCTGATCATCAACGCCGACGGCACGATCAACCTCCAGGGACTGGTGAAAACGCGCGGGGAAGCGGCTCCCGCGCCGAAGCAGGCGGGCGGGAAGGCGGACCCGGGAACCGAGACGAAGATCGCCGAGGCGGCGAAGGCCGCGGCAATGCCCGCCAATATCTCGATCGGCAAGATCACGCTGCAGGGCGGAAACATCAACTTCAGCGACTTCTTCGTCCGGCCGAACTACTCGGCGAACCTCACCGGAGTCGGCGGCACGATCACCGCGATAACGCCCGAGACGCCCGGCGAGGTCGAGCTGCGGGGCAAGGTGGACAACGCCGCGCCGCTCGAGATCGCCGGCCGGATCAACCCGCTCGCGCGCGATCTCTTCCTCGACATCAAGGCCTCGGCGAAGGACATCGAGCTGCCGCCGCTCTCGCCGTACTCGGTGAAGTACGCCGGCTACGGCATCCAGCGCGGGAAGCTGTCGGTCAACGTCAAGTACCTGGTCGAGAATCGCAAGCTGGTCGCGGAGAATAACGTTTATCTCGACCAGCTCACCTTCGGCGAGAAGGTGGAAAGCCCCACCGCGACCAAGCTGCCGGTACTGCTCGCGGTGGCGCTGCTGAAGGACCGCAACGGCGTCATCGACATCAACCTCCCGGTCGGCGGATCGCTCGACGATCCCCAGTTCAGTGTCGGGGGGATCATCGTTCAGGTCATCGTCAACCTCATCGTCAAGGCGATCACTGCGCCGTTCGCGCTGCTCGGCTCGCTCTTCGGCGGCGGAGAGGAGCTCGCCTACCTGGAGTTCGCACCTGGATCCGCGAAGCTCGACACCGCCGACGAGGCGAAGCTCAAGTCGGTCGCGAAGGCGCTCGCCGAGCGCCCCGCCCTCAAGCTCGACATCGCGGGGCGCGTGGACCCGGCGACCGATCGCGAGGGCTTGAAGCGCGCGGCGGTCGACAACCAGCTCAAGGCGCTGAAGGTCAAGGAGACCGGCAAGAGCGGCGCGACCGTTGCCCTCGACGACATCAAGATCGAACCGGGCGAGTACCCGAAGTATCTGACCGCCGCCTATAAGGACGCGAGCTTTCCGAAACCGCGGAACGCCATCGGGATCGCGCGCGACCTGCCGGTCCCGGAGATGGAGCAGCTCATGCTCGCCAACGCGGCGGCGACGGACGAAGATCTGCGGCAGCTCGCGAACCGGCGGGCGCAGGCAGCCAAGGAATGGCTGGTCGAGAAAGGCGGTGTGCAGGCCGAGCGCGTGTTCCTGGTGGCGCCCAGGACCGACACCGAGGGGATCAAGGACAAGGGCAAGTCCGAGCGGGTGGATTTCTCGCTGAAGTGAGGCGCGCGCGCTCCTGGGTTAGCGCGGACCCTGCGCCCGCTCGCGCAGCGCGTTCTTGAGCACCTTCCCGGTCGAGCTTGCCGGCAATGCCGCCAGCACGACGATCTCGGCCGGCTGCTTGTAGGGTGCGAGCCGTTCGGCGGCGAACGCAGCGAGCTCGACCGGCGTCGCGGTCGCACCGTCGCGCAGCTCGACGAATGCCACGACCTCCTCGTTTCCGGGCACGCTACGCCCGACCACCGCGCACTGGCGCACCGCGGGGTGCTGGCTGAGCACGCCCTCCACCTCGACCGGATACACGTTGAAGCCCGAGCGGATGATCAGCTCCTTGGTGCGGCCGGCAATGAAGAGATTGCCCCCGGCGTCGGCGCGGGCGAGATCGCGGGTGTTGAACCACCCGTCGGCATCGACGACCGCCGCGGTGAGCTCGGGCGCACGGTAGTAGCCGAGCATCACGTTCGGCCCGCGGATGTGCAGCTCGCCGACCTCGCCCGGCGACAGCGTCCTGCCGGCAGCGTCGACGATGCGCGTCTCGATGCCCGGGACGGGCGGGCCGATCGACAGATCGGCGCGCGGGGCATCGATCCGGGTCGAGGACACGGTGGGCGAGGTCTCGGTCAGCCCGTAGCCGTTGTGCAGCGGCTGCGCGAAGGCCGCCTCGACGTCGGCCTTGAGCTGCGGGTCGAGCGGCGCCCCACCGGCGTAGAGGAAACGCGCCCGCGGCGCGACGACGGTGCGCCCGGCGCGCCGCAAGTGATCGAGCAAGCGCGCATACATCGCGGGGACGCCCGGCACGATCGTGACGCCTTCTGCAAGCGCGGCGGCGAAGCCCTCCGCGGTGAAGCGCGGGACCAGGTGCAGTGCGGCGCCCGCCAGCAGCGTGCTGAGCGCCACCGACGCCAGGCCGAATACGTGCGAAATCGGCAGCGCCGCGTAGACCCGGTCGCCGGGGGCGACCCGGCGCAGGGTCGAGCCGGAACGCGCCGCGAACAAGAGGTTCGCGTGCGAGAGCATTACGCCCTTCGGCATCCCGGTCGTGCCGGAGGTGTAGATGAGCGTCCCGACCTGCACTGCCGGGTCGCCGGATACCGGCTCAGGCGTCGCGCGCGCGTCGAGCGGGCTCACCGCCACCTCGCCGACGCCCAGATCGGCGAGCGGCGCCGCGCCAAGCCGCTTCCCCTGCGCCGCGGCATCGGGCGACGCCTCGACGGTGAAGAAGGCACGGCGAGGCGAGCAGTGGTCGCGGATCGCATCGAGCTCCCGCGACGACAGGCGCGCATTGACGAGCACCGGCCAGGCATCGAGCCGGTTCGCGGCGAGGGCGAGCACCAGCGCCGCCGCGCAGTTTTCGTTGACGATCAGCACCCGATCGCCGGCGCGGACGCCGAGGGTCGCGGCGCGCGCCGCGGCGGCGTCGACGGCACGCGCGAGCGCGCGATAGCCGAGCGTCCGCCCGCCCTCCACGAGCGCCGGCGCATCGCCGAACGCGAGCGCACCGCGCGGCGCAAGGTCGTCGACCCGGCGCGGGGTCGCCGCCGGTGCTTCGGTCAAGCCCCGATCGCGACCAGGAGGCTGCAGGGTGCGTAGTCGAGAAGCGTCGCGCCGACCGAGCCGCGCCACCAGCGCGCGGCGAACGACTGCTTCTGACGGTGACCGACGACGATCAGATCGCACCTGACCTCGGCGGCCAGTCGGCAGATCTCCTCGACCGGTTCGCCGACCGCGAGGTGGCCGGTGACCGAGAAGCCGCGCTCCTTGAGCGTGGACAGGCCCTCGTCGAGCACGCCCTGCATGCGCTTCTTCTCCTCCTCGATCAATTCCTCGGGGAGGAAGCCTTCGGTGAGGAACATGCTCGACGGCATGCTCGCGACCGCGAGCAGGTGCGTATCGGCCTTCGCGAACGCAGCGATCTCGGCGCACGCGAAGAGCGCCGTCCGACCCTCGTGCGTGCCGTTGTAGGCCATGAGGATCCGCTTGTACATCCGTGCGCCCTCCTGTCTCCGGTGGAAACCTGCCTCGTCTAGCGCACCGGTGCGAGCTGGGGCTCCGTTACAAGTTACAAACCCGGGCCACGGGCCGTTTCCGGCCTCGCTTGTCACACCGGCGCGAGAGCTTCCGAACGAGGCGCCTCGCCTGCGAGAGTGCCCAAAACCCGGCCTAGCGTCAATCGCGCGCGGGAAAACATGGCGAGGGGAGGACCGCGGAACCGCCGCGGGGCTAGAATCCGGCGAGCTCCTCTCCGGGAACCGCCGCGCCCATGCCGCTCGACACCCAGCGCTCCGACCTCACGCTCGGCATCGTCGGCACCGGGATCATGGGCCGCGGCATCGCGCAGATCGGCGCCCAGGCCGGCGTGCGCGTCATGCTCTACGACACCCGCGCCGACGCCGCGCCGGCGGCAAAGGACTACGTTGCGACCACGCTCGCAAAGCTCGCCGAGAAAGGCCGAGTGACACCCGAGGCCGCGGCGCGCGCCACCGGACTGTTGGAGATCGCACACGTCCTGCCCCACCTCTCGTCGTGCCACCTGGTTATCGAGGCGATCGCCGAGAACCTCGAGGCCAAGCGGGAGCTCTTCCGGAATCTCGAGCAGGTGGTCGCCGACGATTGCCTCATCGCGACCAACACGTCGTCGCTCCAGGTCACCGCGATCGCGGCCGCCTGCCGGCGACCCGAGCGCGTGGGCGGGTTTCACTTCTTCAACCCGGTGCCGCTGATGAAGGTGGTCGAGGTGATCGGCGGGGTGTTGACCGCGCCGTGGGTGATCGAAGCGCTGACCGCGCTCGCACGCCGCTGCGGCCACACGCCGGTGCGCGCCGCGGACACACCGGGCTTCATCGTCAACCACGCCGGACGCGGGTTCGGGACCGAAGCGTTGCAGACCCTGCGCGAAGGGGTGGCCGAGTTCTACGAGATCGATCGCATCTTGCGCGACTGCGCCGGGTTCCGCATGGGCCCGTTCGAGCTGTTCGATCTCACCGGACTCGATGTCTCGCACCCGGTGATGGAGTCGATCTACAACCAGTACTACCAGGAACCGCGCTATCGCCCCTCGCCGCTCACCGGCCAGCGCGTGGTCGCCGGGCTGCTCGGGCGCAAATCGGCCAACCGGGGGTTCTACGAGTACGTGGACGGCACTGCCAGGCCGATGCCCGTCGCCGCCGCGCCGCAGGTGCCGGTACCCAAGGTGTGGATAGCGCCGCACGGGCTGCACGACGCGGTCGCCGCGACCGTCGCGACGCTTGGCGCGAGCCTCGATCGCGGCGACCGTCCGGGGCCCGAGTCGCTCGTCCTCGTCGCGCCCCTCGGCGTGGACGCAACGCGCGCCGCGCTCGCCGAGCGCGCCGACCCGACGCGCACGGTCGCCGTCGACGCGCTGTTCGGGCTCGCGAAGCGCCGCACGCTGATGACCACCCCGGCCACCGCGGTGGAGATGCGCGACGCCGCGCACGCGCTGTTCGCGCGCGACGGCGTGCCGGTGTCGGTGATCCGCGACAGCGCGGGCTTCGTCGCCCAGCGGGTCGTGGCGCACGTCGTCAACATCGGCTGCGACATCGTGCAGCAGCGGATCTGCTCCCCGGCCGACCTCGACGCCGCCGTGACGCTCGGGCTCGGCTATCCGCGCGGGCCGCTCGCCTGGGGCGATGCGATCGGTCCGGCGCGCGTGCTGGAGATCCTCGACGGGCTGCACACCGCGTCCGGCGATCCGCGCTATCGCGCGAGTCCGTGGCTGCGGCGCCGCGCCACCCTTGGTCTATCATTGCTGCACGCCGAGGCGTGATGCCTCGGCGCACTTGGCGCGCACGGAAGGAAAACCATGAACGCACCCGAGCTCAAGCCGAAGCCCGAGTTCCAGTGGGACGACCCGTTCCTCCTGGAGGACCAGCTTACCGAGGACGAGCGGATGGTGCGCGACAGCGCACGCGCGTACTGCCAGGAGCGGCTCCTGCCGCGGGTGCTCGAGGCGACACGCAAGGAGAAGTTCGACCGCGAGATCATGAACGAGCTCGGCGCGCTGGGTTTTCTCGGCTCGACGATCGAGGGCTATGGCTGCGCCGGCGTGAACCATGTCTCCTACGGCCTCGTCGCCCGCGAGGTGGAGCGGGTCGACTCCGGCTACCGCTCGGCGATGAGCGTGCAGAGCTCGCTCGTCATGCATCCGATCCACGCCTACGGTAGCGAGGCGCAGCGCCGGAAGTACCTGCCGAAGCTCGCTACGGGCGAGTGGGTGGGCTGCTTCGGGCTCACCGAGCCCAACCACGGCTCCGATCCCGGCTCGATGCAGACCCGGGCGAAGAAGACCGCCGGCGGCTATGTCCTCAGCGGATCGAAGATGTGGATCACCAACTCGCCGATCGCCGACGTGTTCGTCGTCTGGGCGAAGACCGAGGACGGGGTGATCCGGGGGTTCATCCTGGACAAAGGGATGAAGGGCCTCTCGGCGCCGAAGATCGAAGGCAAGATGAGCCTGCGCGCCTCGATCACCGGCGAGATCGTCATGGACGAAGTGCCGGTCCCCGAAGAGAACCTGCTGCCGGACGCGACAGGTCTGGGCGGCCCGTTCGGTTGCCTCAACAAGGCACGCTACGGCATCAGCTGGGGGGCGCTCGGCGCGGCCGAGGACTGCTGGCACCGCGCGCGGCAGTACACGCTCGACCGCAAGCAGTTCGGGCGTCCGCTCGCGGCGAACCAGCTCATCCAGCTCAAGCTCGCCAACATGATGACCGAGATCACCCTCGGGCTGCAGGCGTGCCTGCGGGTCGGGCGGCTGATGGACGAGGGGCGGGCGGCACCGGAGATGGTGTCGCTCGTGAAGCGCAACTCCTGCGGGAAGTCGCTCGAGATCGCCCGTATCGCCCGCGACATGCACGGCGGCAACGGCATCGCCGACGAGTTTCACGTCATCCGCCACGTGATCAACCTGGAAACGGTCAACACCTACGAAGGCACGCACGACATCCATGCCCTCATCCTCGGCCGGGCGCAGACCGGGATCCAGGCTTTCACGAGTTGAGCGGAGCCGACGGCCGCAAGCGGTGCCCGTGGTGTCTGGGCAGCGAGGCGTACGTCCGCTACCACGACGAGGAGTGGGGCGTCCCGGTCCACGACGACCGGGTGCTCCTCGAGTTCCTCATCCTGGAAGGGGCGCAGGCAGGCCTCGCCTGGTCGACCATCCTCGCCAAGCGCGATAACTACCGGCGGGCCTTCGTCAGCTTCGACGCCGAGCGGATCGCCCGGTTCGGGCGCCGGGACGTCGCGCGGCTGATGCGCGACGCCGGGATCGTCCGCCACCGCCTCAAGATCGAATCGGCGATCTCGAACGCGCGCGCCGCGCTCGACATCGCCGAGCGCCATGGCAGTCTCGACGCCTACCTGTGGCGGTTCGTCGACGGCCGGCCGATCGCAAACCGCAGGCGTTCGTTGCGGCAGGTGCCGGCGCGGACGGGCGTGTCGGATGCCCTCTCGAAGGACTTGCGGCAGAACGGTTTCCGCTTCGTCGGGTCCACCATCTGCTACGCTTTCATGCAGGCGGTCGGCCTGGCCAACGACCATTTGGTAACCTGCTTTCGACACCCGCAGGTTGCCTCGCTACAATGAGGCCGGTGAGGAAGCTGGGGTGGGACGCTCGGGGCTCGGACCCAACGCTGTAACAGAGGTGACGCGATGAGAGTTGTTTTTCGCCTGCTCGCCGGCGCGCTTGCGCTGGCGGCGATCCTGGTGCAACCGGCCGCGGCGCAGGGCGGGAGCGCGACGACCGACGACGCCGTGTTCCTGATCGCCGCGCCGGCGTTCCGCGATCCGGAGTACCGGCAGACGGTGCTGATCGCCAGCCCGACCGCGAACGGCGGGCATATCGGCGTCATCCTCAACAAGCCTACGCGGCGCTCGCTTTCCAGCCTGTTCCCGGAGCACGAGCCCTCGAAGCGCGTCACCGAGCCCGTCTTCTTCGGCGGGCCGTTCTCCACCAGCGCGCTCGTCGCGGTGGTCCGCGGCGAGCGGAGCCCGGGCGCCGGCTCGCTCGCGGTGATGTCGAACCTGTACCTCGCGATCAACGTCAACACCATCGACAAGATCATCGAGGAGCGGCCCAACGACGCGCGCTTCTATGTCGGCTATGTCGGCTGGCGGCCGGGCGAGCTGCGCCGGGAGATCGACCGCGGCCTGTGGTTCGTGCTGAACCCCGACGCGAACACCGTCTTCCGCAAGGACACCGACCAGCTCTGGGACGAGTTGCTGCGGATGGCCCGGCAGATCAACGCGGGGGTGGCGCTCGACGAGGCGCCGGCAACCCGCTAACGGAGACTCGACCGCCGTGCGCGCGGCTGCCGTACTTGCCGTAGCGCTCGCGCTCGCCATTCACGCGGCGGGCGCGCAGCAGATCCCGGAGCGCGGTTTCTTCCTGGTCGCGAAGCCGAGCATCCTCGACCCGAATTTCAGCCGCAGCGTCGTCCTGGTCACCCACGCCCCCGACGGCGCGTCGCTGGGCGTGATCCTCAACCGGCCGACCGAGCAGTCGCTGGCCGACATCCTGCCGGGCAACGAGCAGCTCGCACGTTTCACCGAGCCCCTGCATTTCGGCGGCCCGGTCGAGCGCGTCGGGCTCTTCGCCGTGTTCCGCGCCGCCGACAGCGTCGGGCAGTCGTTCCCGGTCATCGAAGACGTGCACCTCGCGCTCCACCCGGCAACGGTCGAGCAGCTGTTCCTCAAACCGCCCATGGCGGTGCGCTTCTTCGTCGGGTACGCCGGCTGGGCGCCGGGCCAGCTGCGAGACGAGCTCGGGCGGGGCGATTGGTGGGTGGTCGAAGCCGATGCGGACACCATCTTTCGCAAGAACACCGCCACGCTATGGGACGATCTCTCCCGCCGCGCGCGCTCGGTTACCGCGCTACGCCAGTCCCCGCACGCGGTGTACTGAACGAAGTGACTATCGCGGCCGCGTGCGGCGGCGATTAGCCTGTGATCGGGGAGCGCGAGGGGGCAAGCCCCCTCGCCTCGTTACAACCCCTCAGGCTGCCGCTCGGTCGACGTCGGCCTTCTCGAACACCATCTCGTTCCGGCGCCAGTCGACCCGGATCACGTCCTTCGGCGCGAACCGGCCCTCTAGGATCGCCTTTGCGAGCGGATTCTCGATCATGTGCTGGATCGCCCGCTTGAGCGGCCGCGCACCGTAGACGGGGTCGAACCCGACCTTCGCCAGCTCGGCGAGCGCGCCCTCGCTCAGGTCGAGTCT
The DNA here is from genome assembly GCA_963754305.1 of uncultured beta proteobacterium. Taxonomy (GTDB): domain Bacteria; phylum Pseudomonadota; class Gammaproteobacteria; order Burkholderiales; family SG8-39; genus DATEDA01. The sequence continues at coordinate 22,126 of CAVWFR010000024.1, forward strand.
CATCTCGAGCTTCGCCAACCGGTCGGCCAGGTAGCGGACCTGGATCCGCGCGATGTCCTTCACGTGCTTCTCGTCGAGCGCGTGGAACACCACGATCTCGTCGACGCGATTCACGAACTCGGGCCGGAAGTGGGTCTTGACCTCCGCCATCACCGCGAGCTTGATCAACGCCGGGTCGTCCCCCGCCATCGACTGGATCATCTGCGACCCGAGGTTCGAGGTCATGACGATCACGGTGTTCTTGAAGTCGACGGTGCGGCCCTGCCCGTCGGTGAGCCGGCCGTCGTCGAGCACCTGGAGCAGCACGTTGAACACGTCCGGATGCGCCTTCTCGATCTCGTCGAGCAGGATCACCGAATAGGGCTTGCGGCGGACTGCTTCGGTGAGGTAACCGCCCTCCTCGTAGCCGACGTACCCCGGCGGCGCCCCGATCATCCGCGCGACCGAGTGCTTCTCCATGAACTCGGACATGTCGACCCGGATGAGACGATCCTCGGAGTCGAAGAGAAACCCGGCCAGCGCCTTACAGAGCTCGGTCTTGCCGACACCGGTCGGGCCGAGGAAGAGGAACGAACCGTAGGGCCGGTTTGGATCCGCGAGGCCCGAGCGGGAACGACGGATCGCGTCCGACACCAGCCGCACCGCCTCGTCCTGCCCGACGACGCGCTCGTGAAGCTTCTTCTCCATGAAAAGCAGCTTGTCGCGCTCGCCCTGCATCATCTTCGACACGGGAATGCCGGTCATGCGCGAGACGACCTCGGCGATCTCCTCCGCGCCGACCTGGGTGCGCAGCAGCTTGGGCTTCGTCGCGCCCTTCTCCGCCGAGTCGGCCTTCTTGAGCTGCGCCTCGAGCTGCGGGACCTTGCCGTACTGGATCTCGGAGACCTTCTGCCAGTCGCCCTTGCGTTTGGCCTCATCCATCTCCTGCTTCGCCTTCTCGAGCTCTTCCTTGATGTGCTGCGAGCCCTGCACGGCGAGCTTCTCGGCCTTCCAGACCTCTTCGAGATCGGCGTACTCCTTTTCGAGCTTCTGGATCTCGTCCTCGATCAGGGCCAGCCGTTTCCTGGAGCCCTCGTCCTTCTCCTTCTTCACCGCCTCGCGCTCGATCTTGAGCTGGATGATGCGGCGCTCCAGCTTGTCCATCGCCTCCGGCTTGGAATCGATCTCCATCTTGATCCGCGCCGCCGCCTCGTCGATCAGGTCGATCGCCTTGTCGGGCAGGAAGCGGTCGGTGACGTAGCGGTGCGAAAGCTCCGCCGCAGCCACGATCGCCGGGTCGGTGATCTCGACGCCGTGGTGGAGCTCGTATTTCTCCTGCAGACCGCGCAGGATCGCGATCGTGGCCTCGACCGAGGGCTCGTCGACCAGCACCTTCTGGAACCGGCGCTCGAGCGCGGCGTCTTTCTCGAGGTACTTGCGGTACTCGTCGAGCGTGGTCGCGCCGATGCAGTGCAGCTCGCCCCGCGCCAGCGCGGGCTTGAGCATGTTGCCCGCGTCGATCGCACCCTCGGCCTTGCCGGCGCCGACCATGGTGTGCAGCTCGTCGATGAAGACGATGATGTCGCCCGCCTGGGTGATCTCCTTGAGCACGCTCTTCAGGCGCTCCTCGAACTCGCCGCGATACTTCGCCCCGGCGAGAAGCGCCGCCATGTCGAGCGAGAGCACCCGCTTGTTGCGCAGCGTTTCGGGAATCTCGCCGTTGACGACCCGCTGCGCGAGCCCCTCGACGATCGCGGTTTTGCCCACGCCCGGCTCGCCGATCAGGACCGGGTTGTTCTTGGTGCGACGCTGGAGGATCTGGATTACGCGCCGGATCTCGTCGTCCCGGCCGATGACCGGATCGAGCTTGCCCTGGCGGGCGCGCTCGGTGAGGTCGAGGGTGTATTTCTTCAGCGCCTCGCGCTGTCCCTCGGCCTCGGGGCTGGCGACCGTTTCGTCGCCCCGGATCGACTTGATCGCCTGGTCGATCGCCTTCTTGCTGCCGCCGGCTTCCTTGAGGAGCCGGCCGGCCTCCCCCTTGTCGTCGGCGGCCGCGAGCACGAACAGCTCCGAGGCGATGTATTGATCGCCGCGCTTCTGCGCTTCCTTGTCGGTGAGGTTGAGGAGGTTCGACAGATCGCGCCCGATCTGAACCTCGCCGCCATGACCCTCGACCTTCGGCAGCCTACCGATCGCCTTCGCCAGCAGCTCGCGCAGACGGGGGACGTTGACTCCCGCCTTCGAGAGCAGCGAGGCGGTTCCGCCGTCCTCTTGGTCGAGCAGCGCCGCGAGGACATGCACCGGCTCGATGAACTGGTTGTCGGCGCCGACGGCACGGCTCTGCGCGTCGGCGAGTGCCTGCTGGAACTTGGTGGTCAAACGATCGAGCCGCATGGGCGTCTCCGCAAAGTATCCGGACCGGGGGCACTGCCCCGTTAGCAATCTATCTCCGGCGGATCCGGGCGTCTTCCTTCTTCGTGCTGCGGTCCGCGCTCTCAGTTTATGCGGACAATTGCCGGTTTTTTCAAGCGGGCCGGGCGGTTGCCGTTCTGCCCTCGCCCTGGCCCGCGGTACACTCGCCAATCCCTTGAACCTGCAGCAGGAATGATGAAATTCGAGCTCGAATGGCGCATCGGCAAGTACCCGATCACGCAGGAGATCGGGCGCGGCGCCACGAGCCGGGTGTACCTAGGCCGCGATCCGTTCGCCGACCGAGACGTCGCGATCAAGGTGTTCTTCTTCGAGGAAAGCGTCAGTGAGCAGACCGCCAAGCTGCTGCGCAAGGGCTTCCTCGCGGAGGCCGCGCTCGCGGGCCGACTGAATCACCCGCACATCGTCGCGATCTACGACGCGGTCAGCGAGCCGGAGTACAGCTACATCGTGATGGAGTACGTCAAGGGCACCACCCTGGAAACGTACGCCGAGATCGACCGTCTGCTGCCGCTGTCGAAGGTGGTCGAGGTGGTCTTCAAGTGCATCCGGGCGCTCGACTATGCGTTCCAGATGGGCGTGATCCACCGCGACATCAAGCCCGGCAACATCCTCTACAGCCCCGAGGGCGAGATCAAGGTGAGCGACTTCGGCGCTTCGTTCCAGGAGGCGCTCGCGCAGGACACGACCCAGCTCACCGGCATCGGGTCGCCGGCCTACATGTCGCCCGAGCAGGTCCGGCTGGAGGAGCTCACGCATCAGACCGACATCTACTCGCTCGGCGTGGTGATGTACAAGATGCTGACCGGCCGGCTGCCGTTCAACGCCTCGAACCAGCTCTCGCTCACCTACGAAATCTTGAACGTCGTGCCGCCGCCGCCGTCTCAGCTGCGGCCCGAGCTGCCGCCGCTCCTCGACGAGATCTGCATGCGCGCGATGCGGAAGAGCTCGAAGGAACGCTACCAGACCTGGATCGACTTCGGCAAGGATCTCTCGAAGGCGTTCACCGCGCTGCGGCTCGCCGGCGAGACGATCTCCGACTCGGCGAAGTTCAACGAGCTGCGCACGCTCGCGTTCTTCGAGGACTTCGACGACGTCACCCTGTGGGAGGCGCTGCGGATCAGCGCCTGGCGGGCGATTCCCGGCGGCACCGTGGTGATCCGCGAGGGCGACAGCGGCGAGAGCTTCTATCTGCTGGTCGAGGGCGAGGTCGACGTCTCCGTCAATCGCACCTCGATCAACACGGTCCGCCGGGGCGGCTGCTTCGGCGAGCTCCTGTACTTCAGCGAGAAGATCGCGCATCGGACGACTACGATCACCACCACCACCGACGTCACCGTGGTGGAAATCAAGACGATCGCGCTCAAGGTCGCCAGCGCCGGCTGCCAGGTGAGCTTCCAGAAGGCGTTCATGCGGGTGCTTATCGACCGCCTCACTCAGGCGAACGCCAAGCTCGCGACGAAGTAGCGCGCGCCGGTCCTCAGCGCCGCGCCGCGCGTTGCGGCAGCGGCGCCACCTGCTCCTCGCGCAGATCCCAGGTGCGGCGCAAGCCGTCCAGCAGCGCGAGGATCAGCGGATCCTGCGACCGTTCCTGCGGGTAAATGAACCAGAGGGTGGTCGTCCCGCGCCCCTGGTCCCAGAGGCAGATCTCCCCGGCCGCCTCCCTGGCGAGCGCTACGTCCTCGCGCATCAGCGATAGCCCGACACCCGAGGCCACGAGCGAGCTGACGACCGACTCCTGATCGGCCTCGACCACCTTGGTCGGGGCGACGCCGTGGCCCCGGAACAGCGCCTGGACCAGCCGGTTGTGGGAGCTGATCGGCGGCGTGAGGATCCACGGCAGCGCGGCGATGGCGGGCCAGTCGGCGCCGGCCACGCGGCTCCGCCAGCCGGCGGGCGCGGCTACGCGGTAGACGAGCGAGCGCAACGGCAGGCCGGACACGCCGGGGGTTGCCAGCTCGCCGTAGTAGAAGCTCGCGTCGAGCCCGCCATCCCGCACCTTCTCCAGGGCGGCGCCGGAGATCTCATGGTGGAGCTCGAGCTGGAGCAGCGGGTAGCGCTCGACCATCGCGCTCAGGAACTCGCCCACGCGGGAGAGCCCGGGCTCGAGGATCGTCCCGACGGAGGCCTTGCCCGCGACCTCGCCCTTCAGCGCGCTCGCTTCGTTCCGCAGGACCTGGGCCGCCGCCAGCACCCGCTCGGCTTCGGCAAGCAGCCGCTGCCCGCCCGCGGTCAGCACCATGCCGCTCGAGGTGCGGTCGAAGAGAGCGAGGCCCAACTCGTCCTCGAGCGCCTTGATCTGGGCGCTCAGTGCGGGTTGGCTGATGTGGAGCTTCTCGGCCGCCCGGGTGAGATGGCCGGCCTCGGCGACCGCGGCGAAGCTGCGTAACTGGTAAAGCTCCATAAGTGGCGAGAAGTATGTCCTAGAAAGGCCGTGAAACGGCTGAAATTTGTGCGCTGCAATGTGATGTTAGACACAGTATAACCGAGGGCGATTAACGGCATCCAAACAAGCGATTGGATTCCTTGATACCGGCCCTATATGGTGGACATGTGCGCTGCAACAAGTTCATCAAGTCAGCGGCGTAGAAAGGACTTTTAAATGAAACTTTCACTTCCCATGTATGACGGCGACAGCATCATCCGGCGTGGTCCGACGACTGAGATCGAGTCCCCGTCCAGCTCCATAACGATCGATTCTACGCCCGAATTGATGCATCGCAATAAAGCGGCACCCAAGCTCGCCGAAGCGTCCGGTGTCCACGCGGTCGAGCGGCAGGCCCGCCGGCTGCGCGCGCAGGCCCTCCAAGCGTACGCGGCCGGTTTTTGGCGCTGGATCGGCAGGTCGCTAGCCAACGCCCGCAACCGGCGCGAGGAAGCGTATCTGGCTGATGCCCAATCGGTCGCCGAGCTGGAAACACGGCTGCGCAAGCTCGAACGCAGCGGCGACCTCGCCCGGGTCTAAGTACGGGGCCTGGCGCCCCACCGAATCGAGTCCCTGCGCGCTGGGCTGTGTCCGACGGGCGGCCACCCTCCTCCTCCTCCGGCCGCCTCCGGGCCAGTCCAGCGCGCTCCGGGGCCTCTAGCCTCAGTCCGTCGACTCCAGCCGCGCTTTTCCGTCCTTTTCCCCCCGGTTTCCCGGATACTCGGCGCCTGGCGCACCGCACCATCGTTACCTGCGCCGCATCGCCGCTTCTCCAGGAGGATCCGCATGCTCAAAGGGAAGTCAGCACTCGTCACCGGCTCCACCAGCGGCATCGGGCTCGGGATCGCGCGCGCGCTCGCCGCCGAGGGCGCGAACATCATGCTGAACGGCTTTGGCGACGCGGGCGCGATCGAGACGATCCGGCGCGGCCTCGCCAACGAGTTCAGGGTCAAGGTCGGCCTCAGCGGCGCCGACATCTCCAAGCCGCCGCAGATCCACGAGCTGGTGGAGGCCGCGACCACGGCGCTCGGCGCGGTCGACATCCTGGTCAACAACGCCGGCATCCAGCACACCGCGCCGATCGAGACGTTCCCCGCCGAGCGCTGGGACGCGGTGATCGCGATCAATCTCTCGTCCAACTTCCACGCCATCCAGGCGGCGCTGCCGCAGATGAAGGCGCGGAACTGGGGGCGGATCATCAACATCGCCTCCGCTCACGGGCTCGTGGCCTCGGCGCAGAAGGTCGCGTATGTCGCCGCGAAGCACGGCGTCATGGGGTTGACCAAAGTGGTCGCGCTGGAGACGGCGACCACCGGCGTCACCTGCAACGCGATCTGCCCCGGCTGGGTGTTGACGCCGCTCGTGCAGAAGCAAATCGACGACCGCGCGGCGCGCGAAGGCATCCCGGTCGAGACCGCGAAGCTCGGCCTCGTCTCCGAAAAGCAACCCTCGCATGAATTCGTGACTCCGGAGCAGATCGGCGCGCTTGCGGTATTCCTGTGCTCGGATGCCGCGGCGCAGATCCGCGGCGCGGCCTACTCGATCGACGGCGGGTGGACCGCGCAGTAGTCCGTCATCATTACAATCGCGCCACGGAATCCCGAGGAGGAGCTTCGATGAACGCCACGCTTCACGTCAGCGCAAGGCTCGCGTTTGCAGCCGTTGCGATTCTCGCGGCCGCGGCCGCCCACGCCTATGACGGAATCGTCAAGAAGGAGGTCTTCACCCTGCCCTCGTATACGACCGTCGGCGGGAAGACGATCAAGGACGTTCGCGTCGGTTACGAGACCTACGGCAAGCTCAACGCCGCCAAGGACAACGTGATCGTCATCTCACACTTCTTCACCGGGAATTCCCATGCCGCCGGGAAGTACGCCGCCGAGGACACGACGCCCGGCTATTGGGACGCGATCATCGGCGCGGGGCGCGCGATCGACACCGATCGCTTCTTCGTGATCGCGACCGACACGCTGGTCAATCTCAATACCAAGGACAAGAACGTCACGACCACCGGGCCGGCGACGATCAACCCGGACACCGGACGACCCTGGGGGTTGGCCTTCCCGGTGGTGAGCATGACCGATTACGTCAACGTGCAGAAGGCGTTGCTCGACGCGCTGGGAATCAAGAAGGTGTACGCGGTGGCGGGCGCCTCCGGCGGCGCAATCCAGTCGGTCGAGTGGGCGGCGGCGTATCCGGCAATGGTCGAGCGCGTGATCGCAGTGATCGGACCCGGGCTCGAGATCGACGCCTACATGATCGGGATGCTCAACGTGTGGGCGCTGCCGATTACCATGGACCCGAAGTGGAACAACGGCGACTACTACGGCAAGGACGAACCTCTCGAGGGCATCGCGCAGGCGCTCAAGGTCGTCACGCTCACCGCGAGCGGCGCCGGATCGCTCGAAAAGCGCTTCGGCCGCAAGTGGGCGGTAGACGGTCAGGATCCGCTGCAGGGCAAGGCGTTCGCGATCGAGGACCAGTTCTACAAGACCGGCCTCGCGCGCGCCAAAACGGTCGACGCGAATCACTATCTCTACACCGTGAAGGCGAACCAGCTCTTTTCGGTGATGGACCGCGTGACGTCGATCCGCGCGAAATTCCTGTTCATCCCGGCCAGGACCGATCTGATCTTCCCGCCGTCGATGTCCGAGAAGGCCGCGGCATCGCTGCGCGCGCAGGGCAACCCGGCCGAGGTCTTCGTGATCGAAGGCGACAACGGCCACTATGACGGCCTGTTCCAGATCATGAAGGCGGACAAGGCGATCCGGGACTTTCTCGCCCGGTAAACGCGCCGTTGCGGCGCCGCGCGTGAACCTCGCGCATCTGCTCGCCCGCTCGGCGCGTGCGCTGCCGACGCAGCCGGCCGTCGCTTCGGGTGGGCGGGTGCTGCTCGATTACGGCCAGCTGGGGTCGCGCTGCGCGGCGCTCGCGACGAGCCTCCGATCGACACTCGGCCTTGCCGCGGGCGACCGCGTTGCGCTCCTCATGGCGAACGCACCCGAGTACATCGAGCTGCTCTGGGCGGCGTGGTGGGCCGGGCTCGCCGTCGTACCCGTCAATGCCAAGCTGCACCCGCGCGAGGCCGAGTACATCCTCGGCCATTCGGGCGCCCGCGTGTGCTTCGTGACTGAGGATCTCGCCGGCGGCATCGCCCCCCTCGCCGGCCCGGGCGCGACCCTCGAGCGCGTGATCGTCGCCGGGGACGAGTCATACCAGCGCCTCTGCACCGCCACGCCGGCGTCCGACATCGTGGCCGCGGCTCCCGACGACCTCGCGTGGCTCTTCTACACCAGCGGGACCACCGGCCGCCCGAAGGGCGTGATGATCACGCATCGCAACCTGCTCGCGATGACGCTCTGCTACTTCGCCGACGTCGATGCGATCGGCGCCGGCGACTGCATCATCCATGCGGCGCCGCTGTCGCACGGCTCCGGACTCTACGGCCTGCCACACGTCGCGTGCGCGGCAAAGCAGGTGCTGCCGGAGAGCGGTGGTTTCGACGCGTCCGAGATCTTCGCGCTCGCCAGCGCGCACCACGGCGTCGCGATGTTCGCCGCGCCGACGATGGTGAAGCGGCTCGTCGATCACGTGCGTACGGCCGACCCGGCGCTCGAAGGGTTGAAGACGATCGTCTATGGCGGCGGACCGATGTATCTCGCCGACATCCGCGACGCGCTGGCGACGATGGGCCAGCGCTTCGTGCAGATCTACGGTCAAGGCGAGAGCCCCATGACGATCACCGCTCTCGCGCGGCGCCATTTCGCCGCCACCTCGCACCCGCGGTATCTCGAGCGGCTCGCGTCCGTGGGCGTCGCGCAGACGGGGATCGAGCTCCGGATCGCCGGCGCCGACGATCGGCCCGTGTCGCCGGGAACGACCGGCGAAGTCCTGGTGCGCGGCGACGCCGTCATGCGCGGCTACTGGCGCAACCCCGAGGCGACCGCGGCGACGCTCCATGACGGCTGGTTGCACACCGGTGACGTGGGCATGCTCGACCGCGACGGCTTCCTCACGCTCGTGGACCGATCCAAGGACATGATCATCAGCGGCGGCTCGAACATCTATCCGCGCGAGATCGAGGAAGTGCTCCTGCGTCACCCGGAGGTCCATGAAGCGTCGGTCGTCGGCCGCCCGCATCCCGAGTGGGGCGAAGAGGTCGTGGCGTTCGTCGTGCGGCGCTCGGGCGCGGGCGTCGGCGAGCGCGAGCTCGACGCGCTTTGCCTCGCGCACATCGCGCGCTTCAAGCGGCCGAAGGTCTACCGATTCGTCGCGAGCCTGCCGAAGAACAATTACGGGAAAGTCCTCAAGACGGAATTGCGCGCGGTCCTGGCGCGCGAGCCCTAGCGCAGCAGGGCGACGGTCTGAAAACCGAGGAAGGTGAGCGCAAGCGAGCCGAGCAGATGGCTTGCGCTATGCGCGAACGCCCAGCCGTAGCGGCCGCTCTGCAGCAGCTCCACCGCTTCCGCCGAGAACGTCGAGAACGTCGTCAGCGCACCCAGAAACCCGGTGATCAGGAACAGCCGCAGCTGCGGATGGATGGCGTCGACCGCCTGCAGCGCGCCGACCAGCACGCCGACGAGGTAGCCGCCGACGAGGTTTGCGACCAGCGTCCCGAGCGGAAGCAGCGGCAGCGTGGCGTTGAGCGTGCCGGCGAGCCACCAGCGCAGCCACGCGCCCAGCACCGCGCCGAGCGCTACCGCGACGAAGCCGCTAAGCGGCATCCGCCTTCGGGCCCGTCCAGCGCTCCGCCGCCTCGTCGTCCGACTCGCGCGCCTCGACCCATCGCGGGCCTTGAGGCGTCGCTTCCTTCTTCCAGAACGGCGCGCGGGTCTTGAGGTAATCCATGATGAACTCGCACGCGGCGAAAGCCTCGCCGCGGTGCGCCCCGGCGACGACGACCAGCACGATCTGATCGGTCGGCTTCAGCTCCCCGACGCGATGCACCACCGTGACGTCGACAATGTCCCAGCGCGATCGCGCTTCGGTGACGATCGCTTCGAGCGCCTTCTCGGTCATCCCCGGGTAGTGCTCGAGCGTCAGGCCGGCGACGGATTCGCCGTCATTCACGTCGCGGACGATGCCGACGAAGCTCGCGACCGCGCCGATCTTCGGGTTGCCGGCGCGAAGGCGGGCGATCTCGGCGCCGGCGTCGAAGTCCTCGATCTGGACTCTTATCGTCATGCTCAGCCCCCGGTCACAGGCGGGAAGAATGCCACCTCGTCGCCCGGCTTCAACGGCGTCGAGGGCTGCGCGAGCTCCTGGTTGACCGCGACGCGGACCGCCTTGCCTTGCGCCAGCGCGGTCGCCCACGCCCCGCCCCGGGCGACGAGGTGCGCGCGGAGGCTCGCCACCGTGGCGACGTCCCCGGGCAGCGCGAGCTCCTCGGCGCGGGTGCCGAGATCCTCCCGCAGCCTGGCGAAAAAGACGAGCTTGAGGGTCTCACTCAATGCAGCAGCTCCGCGAACGGCAGGAACCGCACCGTGTCCCCGTGCCGGATGGCGTGCTTCGCCGGGTTGTCGACCAGGCCGTCTCCCCACACGGTCGAGGTCAGCACGCCGGAGCTCTGGTTCGGGAAGAGATCAAGACCGCCGGCTGCGTTCGATTTCACGCGGAGGAACTCGCGCCGCGCGTCGGGCTTCGGCCAGTCGAAGTCGGCGCGCATCGGATAGCCGCCCGGCTCGACGTCGATCGCACCCTGGAGGCGCAGCACGAACGGCCGGACGAACAGCACGAACGTCACGAAGCTCGACACCGGATTGCCGGGAAGGCCGATGAAGCTGGCCTCGCCCTCCACCGCTCCGCCCGCACCGCGCCGCACGGTGCCGAACGCGAGCGGGCGACCGGGCTTCATCGCGATCCGCCAGAGGTCGAGCCGGCCTTCGGCGTCGACCGCGGGCTTCACGTGGTCCTCCTCCCCGACCGACACCCCGCCCGAGGTGACGATGAGATCGTTCGCCGCAGCGGCACGACGCAGCGCATCGCGCGTGGCGGCAAGCGTGTCTGGAACGATCCCCAGGTCGTCGATCTCGCAGCCGAGCATGCGGAAGAGGCCGGTAAGGGTGAAGCGGTTGGAGTTGTAGATCGCCCCGGAGGGTAGCGGCTCGCCCGGCATCACGAGCTCGCTGCCGGTGGAAAAGAGCGCCGCCTTCACCCGGCGGCGCACTGGCAGCGCGGCGAGCCCGACCGAAGCGGCAAGGCCGATCTCCTGGGCGCGCAGCCGCGTCCCCGCCTCGAGTATCGTCGCACCGGCGCGGATATCCTCGCCCGCGCGGCGGATCCATTCCCCCGGTGATGGCGCATGCTTGACCACGACGTGCTCGCCCTCAACGGCGCACTGCTCCTGCATCACCACGGCGTCGGCTCCCGGCGGGATCGGTGCGCCGGTGAAGATGCGTGCCGCGCTGCCGGGGTCGAGCGGCTTGCCCACCGTGCCGGCGGGAATGCGCTGTGCGATGCGCAGCCGCGCCGCACCGGACGCGCAGTCGGCAGCGCGGACCGCGTAGCCGTCCATCGACGTGTTGTCGAGCGGCGGCACGTTCAGCGTGGAACGCTGGGGTTCGGCGAGCACGCGCCCGGTCGCGGCGAGCGTCGGCACGGTCTCGACACCGTCCACCGGCCGGCCGCGCGCGAGCAGCCGCGCGAGCGCGTCGTCGACCGACAGCAAGCCGTTGCTCATTTTCTCAGCGCGCCGCGGGTAAGGATGAAATCGGCGACCCGATCGTAATCGCCGAGCGCGAACCGCGGCAGCTTCGTATCGATCGCCACGTCGGCTGCGATCGCGACGATGTGCGGATCGTCGGGGTGTAGCAGCGGCTTGCCGTTGGCTTCACGATAGATTTCGATCTTCGGCAGCGGATAGCGCTTGTAACCTTCGATCAGGAGCAGATCGCACGGCGACACGCGCTCGATCTGCTCCTCGAGCCCGGGTTCGGCGTCGCCTCGCAACTCGTGCATGATGACCCAGCGGTTCTGCGAGCTGACGATCACCTCCTTGCAGCCGGCTGCACGGTGGCGATACGAGTCCTTGCCCGGCTGGTCAACGTCGAACGTGTGGTGCGCGTGCTTGATCAGCGACACGGTCAGCCCGGCGCTCGCGAAGCGCGGGACGAGCTGCTCGATCAGCGTGGTCTTGCCGCTGCCGGACCAACCGGCAAACCCGAACACCTTCATGCACGCTCGCGGGGGTCGCCGGCCGGTGCGCGTCACCGGGCCGCCAAACCTGTTGATTGGAAGCTCGAATTCTAGCGGGCAGCGGCCCGTACGTCGCGTGCCCCGCGGAATCGGTTCAGGACAGGCGGAGCGAAGGCAAGCAGGCGCGCGACGGGCGACCGTCGGGCAGCGCGATCTCGACGACGTTCACGTCTACGCCATAGAGAGCGCGCAGGTTCGCCGCCGTGACGACCTCCGCCGGCGCGCCGTGCGCGTGTATCCCCCCATCGCGGAGCAACACGACTCTATCCGCACAGAGGAACGCCTGGTCGGGGTCGTGGGTGGAAAGGAGGATCCCGATTCCGCCCCGCGCCAGCGCCGCGACCTGCTCGAGCACACGCACTTGATTGCCGAAATCGAGGCTCGCCGTCGGCTCGTCCATCACGAGCAGCGGCGTCCCCTGCGCGAGCGCACGCGCGATCAGCACCAGCTGGCGCTCGCCGCCGGAGATGCGCGTGTACTCGGCGCTCGCGAGATGCGCAAGTCCCATCCGCTCGATCGCAACGGCGGCGAGCGCCCGATCGCGCGCCGACGGGGTACCGAAGAGCTTCAGATGCGCGGTGCGGCCCATCAGGACCACGTCCTCGACGAGAAACGGGAAATAGCCGGTCACCGCCTGCGGCACGTACCCGATGCGTCGCGCGATCGCGGCGCGGCCGAGCGAGCGGAGGTCGTCCCCATCGAGCAGCGCGGCGCCGCCCTGCGCGGGGAGCAGGCCGAGGAGCGTCTTGAAGAGCGTGGTCTTCCCGCCGCCGTTCGGGCCGAGCAGACACACGACTTCACCCTCACCGACCCCGAACGAGACGTCGCGTCCGACAGCATGGCCGCGATAGCCGAACCCGAGCGATCGAGCTTCGAGTTTCACTGCCAGCTCCGGCGCGTGGTCGCGAGCAGCCAGATGAAGATCGGCGTCCCGAGGAAGGCGGTGAGGACGCCGAGCGGGATCTCGATCCGGGCGACCGTGCGCGCGAGGGTGTCGACGGCGAGCATGAACACCGCCCCGAGGAGCACGGAGACCGGCAGCAGGCGGCGGAAATCAGGTCCGACCAGCAACCGGGCGAAATGCGGCACGAGCAGCCCGACCCAGCCGACGACGCCGGAGATCGAGACGACCGCCGCCGTCATGAGCGTGGCCCCGACTACGACGAGCGCGCGCATCGGCCCGGGCCGCACGCCGAGCGCTGCCGCCTCCTCGTCCCCCAGCGACATCACGGTGATCCGCCAACGGAACAGCCACAGCACGACGCCGCCGACGAGAACCGGCGCAAGGACCGAGCGCACGTCGCCGGCGGTCACCGACGCGAGGCTTCCGAGCAGCCAGTAGGTGATCGCGGGCAGCTGGTTGTACGGATCCGCGAGGTACTTGAGGAGGGCGACGCAAGCCCCGAACAGTGCGCCGAGCACGACGCCGGCCAGCACGAGCACGAGGATCGGATCGTGTCCGCGGATGCCGGCGGCGATCGCATACGCGGCCGCAACCGCGAGGATCCCGAGGACGAATGCAAGGCCCTGGATCGCCCAGACGTCGAGCGCGAGGAAGATGCCGAGGATCGCGCCGAGCGCCGCGCCGGCGGACACGCCGAGGATGTCGGGGGAGACGAGCGGGTTCCGGAAGAGACCCTGATAGGCGGCGCCGGCACCGGCCAGTGCGGCGCCCACGACGAGCGCCGCAACGATACGTGGACCGCGCACCGCAAACACCACGGTCTCCGCCGCGCCCGGAAGATCGTGCGGCGCGCCGCTCAGCCGCGCCCAGACGAGCCGGGCGAGATCGCCGGCCGACACCGGGAACCGGCCGACCGCAAACGCCACGACGACCAACGCGACCAGCGCGACCGCGGCCCCGGCCAGGGCCCACTGCGCGCGCATTACCCGCCCGGCGCCCGCCGCTCCGACGTCGCCAGCAGCGCGTCGAGCTGGGCGTCGGTGGGCGTCCGGTGGTATGCGCGAGTATAGAAGTCGCGCACCGCCGGCCGCAGGTCCTCCGGGAACTGTTCGGGATACAGCACTTTCGCGAGCCACCGGAGGCCGATCAGCCGGTTGATCGAAGGCGGGAAGTCGATCCACCCGAACGGCACGCCGGGGGCGAGATACACGCGCCCGGAGCGCACCGCCGGGACCGATTGCCAGAGCGGGTCGCCTCGTACGCCGGCGAAGAAGTTGGGATCGATGGTGACGATCGCATCGGGCCGCCAGCCGAGGATCTGCTCGATCGAGACCTGCACGAGGCCGCCGCGGCCGAGTTCCGCGGCGACGTTGACCGCGCCGACGCGCTCGATCGATTCGACGTTGATCGAGCCGGCGAGACCGGTGTTGAGGCCGCTCGGCCCGCGCGCGTAGTAGACCCGCGGCCGCCGGTCAGGCGCAACGGTCGCGACGCGCGACTGGATCTCGGCCAGCGTCGTCGTGGCGTAGCGCGCCCACTCGGCGCCGCGCGCCTCCGCGCCCAATAGCTCACCGATCAGCGCGAACGCCTCCGGCATCCGGTCGAACGCGCCGTCGAGCAGCAGATACGGCATCCCCGTCTGTGCCTGCACCCGATCGGCGAGGGAAGCGAACGTGGCGTTCACCGAGCCGTAGTCGATGATGACGTCCGGACGCGCTGCCAGCACGACCTCGACGTTCGCAGTGTTGCCGCGACCGGTGAGCCGGCCGAGGGTGGGCAGGTCGGCGTAGCGCTCGGGGACGAACGGGCGCTCGGCCGGCCGAAACGCCGTGGTCCAACCGAGCAGCGCGTCCGGTGCAACGGCGAAGAGGAGGATCGAGGCCGGCGGGCCGGCAGCGTACACGCGCTGCACCCGCTCCGGCACGGCGACCCGCCGCCCGGCGGCGTCCAGGATCGTCCGCGCGCCTTGGGCGCGCGCAAACGGGAACGCGGCCGTTGCGGCCGCGGCGATCAGAAACCGGCGGCGGCCGGCGCCGCGGCGATCCGGCATCGGCTCACTTGCCTATCATCACGTCGGAGGCCTTGATGATCGCGTAGGCGTTCTCGCCCGACTTGAGGGCGAGCTCGTCGACCGCCTCGTTGGTGATCGAAGCGGTGACCACCGCGCCGGGCGCGACCTCGATCTTGACGTGGGCCGTGGTCGCGCCCTTGGTGACCTCCAGGATCTTCCCGGCGAGGACGTTACGCGCGCTGATTTTCATGACGATCTCCGTTCACTGGGATGCGATGGGGGTGAAACCGTGGCGGGCGAGAATCGCCTGTCCGCGCGCTGAGAGGACGAAGCGGGCGAACTCGCGCGCGGGGGCGCTCGCGCCCTCCAGCACGGTCAGACCGTAGTCTGCGCCAACCGCAAGCGCATCGGGAATCGGTACGAGCTGGAGCGCAGGCTCCTCCTTCTGCGCGGCCAGCGCATTCGTGCAGTAGGTGAGGAAGATGTCGGCGTCACCGCTAGCAATCAAGACGCCGTAGACGTTCCGGTCGGGCGGCGGCGGGGGCGAGCCCGGACCACCGGTGAGCTGGAGCGCCTTGGTCGAGAGCGTCTGATAAGTGCCGGGTCGGAGGCGCTCCGCCTTCCCGAACAGCTCCCACGCATAGTCGCCGGAGGGGTCGGCCTTCGGCGTCGACGTGCCGAGCTTGATTCCCGGGTCGAGCATCCGGTCGAGCAACGTGGCGGTCGTCACCTCTATCCGCGGCGCAGCGAGCGCGCACAGGCGATTCCGCGTGAAGAGCCGCACCGCCCCCGCCTTCCCCGCCTTCTCGAGCGACTCCGGGTGGGTCATGTTGGCCGAGGCGAACACTTCCGCCGGCTCACCCTTCGCGATGCGATCGCGCAAGAGCCCCGAGGCCCCGAACTCGGCACTCACTTTCGCGCCGGTCGCCGCGGTGTAGGCGGTCGCGATGTCGTTCATCGCCCCGCGCAGGCTTCCGGCGGCGTAGAGGCGCACCGGTGCCTCCGCCACTGCGACCGGCATCATCGCCACCACCATCAGCGCCATCATCAGCGCTAGGTGTACGCGCATCACCCGCCCTTGTAGTTCGGGAAGAAGAGCTGCTCACCGCCCACCTTGTAGTCCGCGATCGCCTTCTGGCCTGCGGGCGAGATCACCCAGTTGATGAAGGCATCGCCCAGGTCCGTCTTGACGTGCGCGTGCTTGGCGGGGTTGACGAGCATGATGCCGTACTGATTGAAGAGCTTCTGATCGCCCTCGACGAGGATCGCGAGGTCGCCGCGGTTCTTGAACGCGAGCCAGGTGCCGCGGTCGGCGAGGATGTACGCACCCATGGACGAGGCGGTGTTGAGCGCCGGGCCCATGCCGGACCCGGTCTCCTTGTACCAGGGGCCCTTCTGCGCCGGGATATCGACGCCGGCCGACTTCCAGTAGCGAAGCTCGGCCGCGTGCGTGCCGCTCTTGTCGGCCCGCGACACGAACGGCGCCTTGGCGGCCTCGATCTTCTTCAGCGCCTCGAGGACGTCCTTGCCGCCGGCGACCTTGGCCGGATCCGACTTCGGGCCGATGACGACGAAGTCGTTGTACATCACCTGCTTGTAGTTCACCCCCGCTCCCTCGGCGATGAATTTCTTCTCCGCTTCCGGGTCGTGCACGAAGACGACGTCGGCGTCCCCGCGCCGGCCCATGTCGAGCGCCTGCCCCGTGCCGACCGCTACTACCCGCACCTTGATGCCGGTCTGCTTCTCGAAGATCGGCAGGAGGTGGCCGAAGAGCCCCGACTGCTCGGTCGAGGTCGTCGACGCGACGGTGATGAATTTCTCCTGGGCGGCGAGCGGCAGAGCGGCGGCGGCGAGCGCCGCTGCGAGCACGATTCGGCGTTTCAGGTCCATGGCAGTTCTCCTTGGATGAATGCACCCGCCTCGGCGGTTGCCGGAAGGGTGAAGAAGCGCGCCGCCGGGGCACGTTCGATCAGGCGACCCTGGTTGAGGAACAGGATCTCGTCGCCGAGCCGGCGCGCCTGTCCGAGGTTGTGCGTGCACATCACGATCTTGGTGCCGGCGTCGCGGATGGCCTGGATGATCCGCTCCACCTCGGCGCTCGCCCCCGGATCGAGGCTCGCCGTGGGCTCGTCCAGGAACAGCACCTCGGGCCGCAACGCCCAGGCACGCGCGAGCGCAAGCCGCTGCTGTTCGCCGCCGGACAGCACGCGCGCCGACCGCTCCGCGAGGTGAGCGAGCCCGACGCTTTCGAGCGCCGCGCGTGCCTGCCGCTTGCGTTCGGGATGGGCGACGCCGGCGAGACCGAGCGCGTACTCGACATTTGCGATCGCCGATCGCCTGAGCATCACCGGTCGCTGGAAGACCATCGCCTGGCGCCGTCGCTCGCCCGGCCGCTCCGGCGCGGCCCACTCGATCCGTCCCGACGTCGGCGCGAGCAAGCCCATGGCAGAGCCGCATGAGCACGCTCTTGCCCGCGCCGTTCGGCCCGAGGATGATGGTCCGTGGCCCGGCCGCGAGCTCGAGCGAGACCCGGTCGACGATCGGCCGTCCGCCGGCGACGAACGAAACCTCGTCGAGGCGCAGCGGCAGGATGGATGTCGGCGCGCGCATCGGTTCGTCAGCCATAGCGCCGCTGCGCGGCTTCCTTGAGCGCGTACGCCGCGCCGTTCAGCAGCAGCACGATCGTGACGAGCACGATCCCGAGCCCGAGCGCTAGCGCGAGATCGCCTTTGCTCGTCTCGAGCGCAATCGCCGTCGTCATCACGCGCGTCACGCCGTCGATGTTGCCGCCGACGATCATGACCGCGCCGACTTCGGCTGCCGCTCGTCCGAGACCGGCCAGCACCGCCGTCAGCAGCGAGAAACGGATGTCCCACACCAGCGTCAGCGCGGCGCTCCCACCGCGCGCTCCGAGCGAGCGGAGCTGCTCCTGGTACTCGCGCCACGCGTCTTCGACCGCCTGACGCGCGAGCGCCGCGATGATCGGCAGGATCAGGATCGTCTGTGCGATCACCATCGCCGTGGGGGTGAAGAGGAGACCCATCGGCCCCAGTGGTCCGGCGCGCGAGAGGATCAGGTAGACGAGCAATCCGACGACGACGGGGGGTAACCCCATCAGGGCGTTGAGGATCACGATCACCGTCTGGCGCCCGGGGAACTTGGCGACGGCGATCGCGGCCCCGAGAGGGAGTGCAAGCGCGGTAGCGATCAAGACCGCGGTGAGGCTCACCGTCAGGCTCAGGCTGACGATCTCGACGAGATTCGGATCGAATGCGACCAGAAGCCGGCCGGCGTCACCGAGCGCGTGGAAGATAGTCTCCATGGCTCCTCAGTGCAGCACTCGTTTGCCGGGTGGAGACGGCGCGCGCTAATATGCTGCGACTTGCATATTGAGGCGTCATCTCCTGGATCGTAACGCGCGACGGTACTTGCTCTAAATATGCGCCAAGCTGCCACTTTAAGACTCGAGCCGGAGGTCTGCTGGCGCGCCGCAGGACGCGGTCCCGCGCCGCTCGACCGGCGTCTCGCGCCGCTGCTCGTGGCGATCCGCGCCCACGCGACCCTGCGTGCCGCGGCGCGCGAAATCGGGCTCTCTTACCGGGCCGCGTGGAACCTGCTGGGCGACACCGGCAGGTCGCTCGGGGTGCCGCTCGTCGAGTTGGAGCGCGGCCGGGGCGCCCGGCTCACTGCCGCCGGCGACCAGTTCCTCGCCGCCGATGCGCGCGCCGCTCGCCGGCTGAAGGAATCGGCGCTGGAGATCGACCTCGGTCCTCGGCGTGCGGCCCGGGTTGCCCGCGGCGGGCTCGGGATCGTCGCGAGCCACGACCTGCTGCTCGCTTCCCTGTGCGACCACTGGGCGCGGCCCGAGGGCGTCGTCAGCAGCATCGCGTTCAAGGGGAGCCTCGACAGCCTGAGAGCGCTCGCGCGCGGCGAGGCCGACGTCGCCGGTTTTCACGGAGCGGCGAGCGCCGGCGGGACCGCTGCGGCTTCGCTGCGGCGAATGCTCGACCCGCGGCGGGACGTGCTGATCCGCTTCGCCGAGCGCGAGCAGGGGCTTATCGTCATGCGCGGCAACCCGAAGCGCCTGCGAACGCTCGGCGACGTCGCGGCCAAGCACCTCCGGTTCGTCAACCGCCAGCGCGGCTCCGGGACGCGGCTGCTGATCGATCAGCTTCTGAGCGACGCTCGGGTCCCGGCGACGGCGATCCGGGGCTACAACACCGAGGAGTTCACGCATCTCGCCGTCGCGGCGACGGTCGCCGCCGGGCGGGCAGACGCGGGTTTCGGCCTCAAGGCCGCCGCGAGCCGCTTCGGGCTGCACTTCCTCCCCGTGCGGCGCGAGGTGTACTGGCTCGCGCTGCGCTCGCGCCACCTCGAGCGCGAGCCTGCGCGCCGGCTCTGTGAGGGCCTCGCCGGCGAGCCGCTGCGGCGGGCGGTGCGCGGCCTCGCGGGCTACTCGATCGGTGGTGCCGGTGCGGTGATGCCGGTCGGAGCCGCGCTGGCCTGACGCCCCCTCGAGACGCCGTCCCGGCCCCGGGCGCGTCCGTCACTGGGGCGCATCCAACGACCGCAGGGTTCCGCCTCGACGCCCGCGAGATCGCAGGCGCATTTGGCGACCTTCCGCGGCGGAACCCTCCTGCTTCCTCAGCGGCCGGGACTCGGGTTCAACTTCGTGCTCGATCGCTCCGCTCACGCCATGGTCCGAGCTGAAGCAGGGACCCGGCCCGGCCAGGCTGAAGAGGATCCAACGATAATGCCCGGGCCGACGCAGCGAGACAATCCTTGCCGAAGTGAAAAGGGAGACGACCAGCCATGAGAAAACTGCTGCTGATCCTCGCGACGCTCCTCTGCACGAGCGCGCAGGCGCAACCCTATCCCAATCGCCCGATCAAGTTCATCGTCCCCTTCCCGCCGGGGGGAAACCTCGACTTCATCGCCCGGACCATCCAGCCGAAGCTTTCCGAGGCGCTCGGCCAGCAGGTTGTCATCGAAAACAGGGGAGGCGCCGGCGGCATCATCGGCGCGGAGTACGCCTCCAAACAGCCGGCCGACGGGTACTCCATCTTCCTCGGCAACACCGGGACGCTGGGTATCTACCCCGCGGTATATCCGAATCTGCCCTACGACCCGATCAAGGATTTCGCCGGCGTCGGCATGACCTCCACCAATGCAGTCCTCGCGGTGCTGCACCCGTCGGTCCCCTCCAACTCGCTGCGGGAGTTCATTGCCTACGCCAAGGCGAATCCAGGGAAGGTCGCAGCCGGCGTCGCGGGCAGCGGATCACTTCTGCACTTCGCGACCGAGCTGCTGAAAGCGCAGGCGGCCATCGACCTCCTGGTGGTGCCCTATAAGGGCAGCGGGCCCGCCGTGACCGACCTCCTCGGGGGCCAGATCCAGTTCCTGATCGATGCCCCGCCGGTAACCATGGCTCACGTGAAGGCGGGAAAGCTGAAGCCCATCGCCGTGACCGGGAAGGCGCGCCTTGCCGCGCTGCCCGAAGTACCGACCTTCGAGGAAGCGGGCGTTGCCATCGACGCGAGTGGCTGGCAGGGCATCGCGGTGCCGGCCGGCACGCCGCCCGAGGTCATTGCGAAGCTATCGGACGCGCTCGCGAAAACGATCGCGCAGCCGGACGTCCGCGACAAATTCGCCACGCAGGGACTCGATGCCGCGTCATCGACGGCTGAGGAGTTTTCGGCGCATATCCGCTCCGAGGTGCCGAAGTGGATCCGCGTCGCCAAGAGTGCAAACATCAAGGTGGAGTGATCGCATGGGCTCACGCCGCGCGTCCCTGCGCGAGAGGAACCCAGCTCGATCACGGCCAGCCCCGACGCGAACATGCGCGCGCGCACTGCAGCGCTCGGGTCTCGTCGAACGCAACGACAAAAGACACTCGAGGTCCAATCAAACGCGTCACCCGGCCCTTGCCGCCCGCTGCGCCCGCGGGTGCGGATCGACACCCCCGAGAAGCACGGCCCGTCGGGCGCGATCGCCGGCAGTATTTCCACCCGGGCGGGCGCCGCCGTGCCCGGCGCCGCGGTGATGATTGTCGGTGACAGTCCCACCCACCTCGATATCGCGGCAGTGACCGGCGCTGACGGCGATTATGCGTTGGGTGAATTGGTGCCGGGTGAGTACGAGATCCAGGTCAACGTGGCCGACCGTCTGCAGGTGCAGCGTGTGCAGGTCCGCCCCGGCGAGGTCGCGCGGCTCGACTTCCAGGTTGAGGACTAAGCGCTGTCGTCACGTTCCCGATAGGGAGCGCAGGGCGGCCCTCCGCCGTGTCCGCGCGGGCTGGGTGGGGAATGTGGGGAGATCGGCCTCTGGATGCCAGGCCGCGCGGGAGAACCGCCTCGACGCGGCCGAGGTCGAGGGGTCAAGCGCAGCGCGGGGCTCCGACGTAGCGTGATGAGCGCTATTTCTCGACGGTGATCGTGATCCGCTGGCTCATCACCGGCGGGTTGTGCGGGATGTGATTCCGGTCGCCGAGCAGCAACTGCAGCGTGTGCCGTCCGGGGGGAAGCTCGAGAACTGCCTCGGTCTGACCCTTGCCGAAGTGCCGGTGATTGTCGTCCACCGGGATCGGCGCGTCGAACGGGGGCAGCTTGTCGACGTCCACCAGGATGTGGTGGTGCCCCGTTTCGGGGAAGTCCGCACCCGCGGGCGCTACGCCCATGCCCGACAGGCCCATCACCACCTTCACCGGACCCTTGACGGTGGCGCCGTCCCGCGGCTCGAGGATGTAGACCCTCGCGCCGGGAACCGCGGCTGTCCGCGGGACCTGCGCCAGGACGAGAGCAGACTGAAAGAGCATGACGACTGCCAGCGCGCTGCGGCTCCAGTTCATTGTGCGAGCCTCCCAAATCAAAACGGCGCCCCGAACAGGGCGCCGCATTGGACCACGGATCGGCTACTTCTTCGCCGCTACCGGCGCCGCCTTCGCCGCCGGGGCCGCCTTCGCGGCCAGCTCCTTCTTGTATTTCTCCGCCGTCAGGTCCTGATACTTCGTCAGCTGCTCGGCTTCCTTCTTCGTCGCCTCGGCGGCCTTCGCTGCCTTTGCCGCCGCGGCCGCTTTCTGCTCCTCGTTCATCGGCGGCGGCGCGGGCAGCTTCGCCCACAGCGGGCCGGCGATCAGCGCCAGGCAGATCGCACCGGTGATGGCTCCTCTCATCGACCCCTCCTCGCTCGTCAGTGCTGGACCTGCGCGGCATCCGGCGTTCCGGTCGCCGTGCCGGCCTTCACCTTGCCCGACTTGACGTCTTCGTACCAGAGCCCGTGATGCTCCCCCGCCCAAGACTCGTCGACGTAGCCGTTGCGCATCGCCCTGTACGCACCCTCGACGCCGATCGTACCCAGGTACATGTGGCCCATCGACATCGCGACGACGAGCACCGCCGCGATCGCGTGGGTGATGTTGGCCAGGATCATCACCGCGCGCACCTGGTCGAAGTTCGGGAAGAGCAGGATGAGCCCGGTGATGCACACCACGATCGAGAGCACGACGACCCCGGTCCAGAACCATACTTTCTCGCCGCCATTGAACTTGCCCGACGGAACGTGCTTGCCGCCGAACATCCCGCCTGCGCTCTTGAACCACTTGAGGTCGTACGCCTTCGGCAGATTGTCCTTGGCAAAGAGAACGATGAAGACCGGCAGGCTGATGACGAAGATCGGGCCGACGAAGTTGTGAACGTTCTTTGACAGGCTCGTCAACCACGCGAAAATGGTGTAGCCGATCACCGGCAGCAGCACGTACTTGCCGAGGAGAATGATGACGCCGGTGATCGCGAGGATCACGAAGCTGATCCCCACCACCCAGTGGACGTACCGCTGCAGTGGGGTGAAGCGCTCGATCAGGCGCCCGGTCGGCTTGTCGTGCACCTTCACCGGCCCCTTCCAGGCGTAGAACGCGCCGATCAGCACGACGACCCCGGCGAGGAGCCAGCCGGCGATCGGCGTGATCACGCCGTTCCGGAAGAGCCGCCACGCCTCGCCGCCGGTGAGCGCCGGCTGCCCCGGCAGCTTCATCGTGGGCTGGATCAGCACGTTCACCTCCCGCCCGGGGATGGACGTGTACCCCGGATCGCCCGAGCGCACGTCGCGCCAGACGGGCGCGTTATTGCCGGGCTGGGTGATCTGACGCTGGGCCTGCTGCTTGGCAGCGTCGTCCGAGGGCGGCGGTGGCTGCTGCGCAGTGGCTGCAAGTGGCAGAACCAGTGCCGCGGCGGCGGCGATGCTGCGCGCGACGCGCGTGAAACGGCTGACCATCTGTCGCTCCCCGCTCAACGAATGCGCGTGTACTCGTTCTGATTCTGGGTGCGGGCCTGGATCGCACGCTCCCACTCGGCCTGTTTGCCGCCGAACTGCGGGCTGTCCCAAGGCAAGGCGTCGGGTTTGCCCTGGTACGTGCCGGTCTTCTGTACTGCTTCCTGCGACTGTTCGCCACACCCCGCGAGCCCGAGCGCGGAGAGCGCCGCGATCAATACCCACGCACGCATGGCTCAGTTCTTCGGCTGGGTGACGGGTGCGGGTGCCGCGGGCTTCTGGCCCGGCGCGCCGTAGGCGGTGCCCCAGCCCCAGACCTCCGACCCCTTGCCGCGCGTCAGCACCCGCTGCCGGTAAATATCGGCGACGACGTCGCCGTCGCCGGCGAGCAGCGCCTTGGTCGAGCACATCTCGGCGCAGGCGGGAAGCTTGCCCTGGGCGAGCCGGTTCGAACCGTACTTCCGGAACTCCTCGGCCGAGTTGTCTTTCTCCGGGCCACCGGCGCAGAAGGTGCACTTGTCCATCTTGCCGCGCAGGCCGAACGCGCCGGCTTGCGGGAACTGCGGGGCGCCGAACGGACAGGCGTAAAAGCAGTAGCCGCAGCCGATGCACAGGTCCTTATCGTGCAGGACGACCCCTTCAGTCGTGCGGTAGAAGCAGTCCACCGGGCACACCGCCATGCACGGTGCGTCCGAGCAGTGCATGCAGGCGACCGAGATCGACTTCTCGCCCGGCACGCCGTCGTTGATCGTGACGACTCTACGGCGGTTCACGCCCCAGGGCACGTCATTCTCGTTCTTGCAGGCGGTGACGCAGCCGTTGCACTCGATGCAGCGCTCCGCGTCGCACAGGAATTTCATTCTCGCCATGGCTAGCCTCCTCTATGCCCGCTCGACCTGGCAGAGCGTCGTTTTGGTTTCCTGCATCAGCGTCACCCGGTCGTAGCCGTAGGTCGTGGCGGTGTTCACCGCCTCGCCGCGCACGATCGGCGCCGCTTTGTCGGGATACCACGGCAGCATGTCGGTGCCCTGCCACCAACCGGCGAAGTGGAACGGGATGAACACCGTGTCCGGTCCGACCCGCTCGGTGACGAGCGCCTTCACCTTGATGCGCGCCCCCGTCGGGCTCTTCACCCAGACGTACTCCCCGGGTCGAACGCCACGATCGGCCGCCGCCTTCGGGTTGATCTCCACGAAGTTGTCCTGCATCAGCTCGGCGAGCCACGGGTTGGAGCGCGTCTCGTCGCCGCCGCCCTCGTACTCGACCAGCCGGCCGCTCGTGAGGATCAGCGGGAACTTCTCGGCGATGCCGTCCTTGACGTTGCGGTCCTGCACCGACTTGAACAACGTCGGCAGCCGCCAGAGCACCTTGACGTCGTCGTGCGTCGGGTACTTGGCAACGAGGTCGGGCCGCGGCGAGTACAGCGCCTCGCGGTGGAGCGGCACGCCATCGGGGAAGTTCCAGACCACTGCCCGCGCTTTTGCGTTGCCGAACGGGTGGCAGCTGTGGTTCTTCAGCACGACACGCTGGATCCCGCCCGACAGGTCGGTCTTCCAGTTCTTGCCTTCGGCCTCCTTCTTCTCGGCCTCGGTCAGCTCGTCCCACCAGCCGAGCTTCTTCATCAGGACGTGGTCGAACTCCGGATAGCCGAACGGCAGGTCGGCGCCCTCGGATGCCGACCCCTCCTCGGCGAGCAGGCTCACGCCGTCGCGCTCGACGCCGAAGTTTGCGCGGAAATTCCCGCCTCCGTCCATGACGTTTCGCGAAGTCTGATAGAGGTTGGGTGAGCCCGGATGCTTCAACGCTGCGTTGCCATAGCACGGCCACGGCAGGCCGAAGTAATCGCCGGTGAGATCGTAGCCGGTGAGCGCGTCCTTGCCGCCCTTGGCGCGGAGCGTCTTCACGTCGAAGACGTGCATGTTGCGCATATGCGCCTGTAGCCGCTCGGGCGACTGCCCGGTGTAGCCGATCGTCCAGCTGCCAGCGTTGATCTCGTACGTGAGGACGTCCTCGACGTTGGGCTCTTCGTAACCCTTCGCCGTCTTGACGAGGCGAAGCTGCTGCTTGCCGTCCTTCTTGCCGACGAACTGGTCGGCAAACCCGAGCTTCTGCGCGAACGCGTACATGATCGCGTGGTCGGAGCGCGACTCGAACAGCGGCTCGATCACCTTCTCACGCCACTGGATGGAGCGGTTGGACGCGGTCACCGACCCTTCGGTCTCGAACTGCGTCGCGGCCGGCAGCAGGTACACGGCGCGATTCGCGTTCGGCTCGTACTTGGCGTTCGGATCCTTCGGCATCGCCGCCATCGCCGCCGTCGCCGACGGATACGGGTCGATGACGACGAGCAGATCGAGCATGTCCATCGCCATCTTCATCTCGAGCCCGCGGGTCTGCGAGTTCGGCGCGTGGCCCCAGAAGAACATCCCGCGGATGTTCGAGTCCTGGTCGATGAGGTCGTTCTTCTCCAGCACCCCGTCGATCCATCGCGAGACCGTGATCCCGGGCTTGCCCATCATGCCGGGAGCAAAGCGGCCCTTGAGCCATTCGAAGTCGACGTTCCACACCCGGGCCCAGTGCTTGAACGAGCCCTCCGCGAGGCCGTAGTAGCCCGGCAGCGAGTCGGGGTTCGGACCGACGTCGGTCGCGCCCTGCACGTTGTCGTGGCCGCGGTAGATGTTGGTGCCGCCGCCGGAGACACCGACGTTGCCCAGCGCAAGCTGGAGAATGCAGCTCGCGCGGACAATCGCATTCCCATTGGTGTGCTGGGTCTGGCCCATCGCCCAGACGATCGTGCTCGGCTTGTTCTTCGCCATCGCCTCGGCGACGGCGCGGACCTCGGCCTCGGGCATCCCGGTTACGTCCTTCACGACGTCCGGCGTCCACTTCATGACTTCTTCTTTGACCTTGTCCATGCCGTAGACGCGGGCCTTGATGTACGCCTTGTCCTCCCAGCCGTTTTGGAAGATGTGGTACAGCATCCCCCACACGAACGCGACGTCGGTGCCCGACCGGATGCGGAAGTACTGGTCGGCCTTCGCCGCCGTCCGGGTGAACCGCGGATCGACGACGATGACCTTCGCGCCGTTCTCTTTGGCGTGCAGTGTGTGGAGCATCGACACCGGGTGCGCCTCGGCGGCGTTAGAGCCGAAGAACAGGATGCACTTCGAGTTCTGTTCGTCGTTGTAAGAATTCGTCATCGCACCGTAGCCCCAGGTGTTGGCTACGCCGGCGACCGTGGTCGAGTGGCAGATACGCGCCTGGTGGTCGGTGTTGTTGCTGCCCCAGAGGCGCACCCACTTGCAGAGCAGCTCCGCCTGCTCGTTGTTGTGCTTCGACGAGCCGACGATGAAGATCGAGTCGGGGCCGGACTTCTCGCGGAGCTCCAGCATCTTCTTGCTGATCTCGTCGAGCGCGACGTCCCAGGTGATCTTCTGGTACTTCCCGTTCACCAGCTTCATCGGGTACTTCAGCCGGTGCGAGTCCTCGGTGATGCCGTGCTCGCGCACCGACGCGCCTTTGGCGCAGTGCGCACCGAGGTTGAGCGGCGAGTCGAACACCGGCTCCTGGCGCACCCAGACGCCGTTCTGCACCACGGCGTCGATCGCACAGCCGACGGAGCAGTGCGTACAGACCGAACGCTTCACCTCCAGCTTGCCCTCGGCGACCTTCTTCTCCTGCGCCTCCGCCTTTCCGATCAGGTTGAACGGCAGCTGGGACGCGAACGCGCCGGTGCCGACCGCAATACCCGAGCGCTTGAGGAACGCGCGGCGATCGACGGTGCGGGCAAGGGCTCCCGAAAGGCTGCGCGCGAGACGCGCTTGCGGGGCGACCGTGCCGGATGCTCTTCGGGTCAGCAACATGGCGTTTTCCTCCGCTCTAGACCAGTGTCGTGCGGTAGTACTTGCGGATGTGCTCGGACAGCTTGTAGCCGGCGCCATCGCGCGCCTTGGCCGTCGCGGCGGCCCCTGTTTGGGGCACGCTTTTCCCAGCCACCGCTGCGATTGCGGCGCCGCTGCCGGCACCCACCGCGATGAGGAAATTCCTGCGACCGGTTCTGGTCTTGGAGCGCTCCATGGTGTTCTCCTCCGCGCGAGTTAGAGCATGTCTAGAGACGTGGCCTCGACGTCACAGAACGCTTTCGTGAAACCTGCGACATATGCGTAGAAGCTTGTTTTGGTGGAAGCCGTGACCTCATCAGTAAGTCGATTGTAAGCGGGCTTCATATAGCGAGTGAAGAACTTCTTTTGTCGCTGCAGCGCAGCATCCGACGAGCTGTCGGCCACGAGATGTCGCATGACGTCGCAGAGCGCAGCGAAGTGATCTTCGGGTTCGTGCACGGCGTCGCTCCGCGCGAGACCGAGCGTGGCAAGCTCGTCCCGCAACGCAACAAGCACTCGTTCCGTGCCCGTCTCGACCAGGTAGTGAGCAGCGTAGGGCGTGACGGCGGCCTTGCCCGTGCCGATGAAGAGCGCGTCGTACTCCTGCTGCGCCGCTCCGGGATCGGCGGTGCCCGCCGCCCTCTGCAGCGCCCGCCAAGCTTCCGCGAGGGCCACCTGCTCGCCTTCGGCGTGGATCTCGCCCGCCGCCGCAATGGCCGCGAGCAGTCCCGCGTCCGGACCGGCGTACCAGAGCCGGGCGAGCAACGCGTAGAGGTCTCGCCTGGCCTCGTCCTCGGGGGCCAGCGCGCTCTCCGCGCCGCTCATGGCTTGCGGCCGAGGATCGAGGCCTCGTTCTTGTTCTCCATCATGTCGACCACCCGGCAGTCGGCGCACATCATCAGGCGCCGCGTCGCCCCAGCGGCGGCGAACATCGAGTGGGCGGCGAGTCGGCCAACCATGTTGTCGATCATCTGCTTCGTCCCGAACGGCTTGCCGCAACGCACGCAGTCGAACGGCTCGGCTTCGTTCAGGACCACCTCCTGCTTCGCCTGGGGCGTCAGCAACAGGCGCGGGACGAGGGCAAGCGCGCTCTCGGGGCAGGTCGTCACGCACAGTCCACACTGGACGCAGTTCCGCTCGATCAGCTTCAGCATCGGCGATTCGCGGCCGTCGAGGAGCGCCGACTCGGGGCACGCGCCGACACAGGCCATGCAGAGCGTGCACGTCTGCTTGTTCACTTCGACCGCCCCGAACGGCGCACCAACGGCCAGCGGTACCAGTTCCTGCGGCGAAGGTGCGTGCCTGGCAAGGTGATCGAAGGCGAACTCGAGGGTCGTGCGCTTCGCGTTCGAGAGGTTGAACGTCGCGGGCGATGCGACCGTACGGGCCGGCGAAAGATCCCACACCGCGCGCTCGAGCGCCGCCGGGTCGGTGGCAGGCACGAGACGCAGATGCGTGCCCGCGTACCCGAGGGCGTTCAGTACCGTTTCGGCATACCCCATCTCGCGTTCGATCGCCGCGCCGTACTCATCCGCTTCGGTCCCACAGGCGAGCACCACGACCTGGCTCGCGCCATAGGCGATCGCGCCGAGCAGGGTGTCCACCCCGACCGACGCGACATGGAACACCTCCAGTGGAATCACGCGCGCCGGCAACCCCCGGCCCCGGCGGGCGAGGCGCGCCAACAGCTCCCGACCATCGCTCGCATTGTGGAAGAGGATCGCGGCATCCCTGCCGCCGGCCTTTGAGTACACCGACAGGAGCCGCTTCAGGCGCGCACCCATCTCGGACACCCGTGGACTCGCATACGTCATCGCGCCCGACGGGCACACCGTCGCACAACCGCCGCACCCCGCGCACAGGTGCGGCTCGACCCTCACCTTGTCGCCCGCGGACGAGATCGCGAGCGTCGAGCACACCTCCAGGCACTTGGTGCAGCCGACCTTGCCGGAGCGGCCGTGCGCGCAGATCCGCTCGTCGTAGATGAAGAACTTCGGCTTCTCGAACTCGCCGACGAGCTTCGCCACGGCGGCGGCCGCGAGCGCCTGCTCGAGCGGATCGCGGCCGGGGGCGAAATAGCCCTGCGGCTTCTGCGGCACCTTCAGGATCGGCTCGGCCGACAGATCGAGCACGAGATCGAAGCGATCGCGCCGGGCGCGGTCGGCGCGATCGAAGTCGATCGCCTTCACCGTCCCGCAGGCCTTGACGCACTCGCGGTGCCCCTTGCACTTGTCGGGATCGACCTGGTAGGTGAAGTCGATCGCGCTTTCCGGACAGGCGTGAATGCACGCGTTGCACCGTGTGCAGACATCGAGATCGATCGGGTTCGTCTGCTCCCACTCCACGTCGAAGGCGCCGAGCCACCCCCGGATGGCACGCACCGCGCCGGACCAGACCGGATAGCGCCGCTCGAACGGCATCTCCGCGCCGCGCGGTGTGGTGATCACAACGTTCACGTCGAGCTCCCCCGACAACCGTTCGGCCCATCGCAGCGCAGCCTCGGCCGGACCGATCACCAGGACGCTGCCCTCGGACCGGTAGGCGACGCTGGGCACCGGCTCGGGGTCGGGTACATCGGCCAGCGCGAGCAGCGCAGCGATCTTCGGAGTCGCTTTCGCACCCTCTGCCGACCAGCCCGCCATCTCGCGGATGTTGACGAACTTGAGCTCGCTCTTTCCCCCCGCGCTCTCGTTCAGCTCGGTGAAGAGCGGCGCTTCCTGCGTACAGGCGACGATGCACTCACCGCCCGCCGCGATGCCCGCGCCGAACGCCTCGACCTCGCGCCGGCAAAGCTCGGTATGGATCGTGAGCGGAGCACCGGACTGCAGCGCGGCCGCGAGCGCCTTGGCGTCGAGCGCCATGGTCCGGTTGCAGCTGCAGAGCTTTAGCGTCTTGCCTTCGAGCGGCATATCAGGCGGTTTCAGGCTTGGCCGGCGTTTCGGGCTGAGGCTCGACGGCGGGCACCGGCGTGGACGCCTCGATGACCGCCGGGGCGGGCCCTGCCGCCGGCGCGAGAGGCTCCGTATCGCTCGCCGCCGCCTCGTTCTCCTGCTCTGCCTTCGCCTGCTGTTCCTGCTCCTTTTCTTCCTTATTCTCATCGTCGAACAACCCGAGCGTGCGCGCCTGGTTCATCGCACGCAGCATCGTCTCGGGAATCGTTTCGGCCTGCGTGTAGTCGTCGATGTAGATGTCCAGCCCGTCCATCTTGTTGAAATGCGGATCGCCGAAGAGCTTCTTCAGCGCCGCGCTGCGGGTTGCCGGATCCACTTCGGGTCGCAGGAAGTCCCGATAGTCGGAGTCGAGCCCCTGCAACGAATCGACCGGGGGCAGCTCGGGCGCCGTCGGCGCCGCGGGCATCGCGGGCGGTGCCGCAGAAGCCGCCGCGGGGGTGGCTGCCGCGGGTGCAGCCGGCGCCGGCTCCTGCGGCGTCTCGCCGCGCCGCGCCGCTTGCTTGCGCTTGGACCAGCGCGAAAGGAAGGGATCGTCGGGGCTGTCCGCCATCGGCGTTAACCCCGCTTCGCGCCCTTGAACGACGGCGGCTTGATCTTCCCCTTCTTCTCCTCGGGCCGGTAGTGCGCGCGGACGAACTCGTCGATCCAGCCGAGGAGCTCGGGAGGGAGCGGCACGCCGTCGACCAGCTCGCCCCCGTCCATCATGCGTGCCGCCTCGTGGTAGCTCACGGTCACGATCTTCGGTACCGCCAGATCGTCCACCATGCGCCAGTTGACGAATACGTACGGTGTCTCGGTGGTGAGGTTCAGGTAGTAGCCGTCGGCCTCGTCGCGGTGCAGTTCGATCGCGAAGCCCGGATGCAACCACTGCGCGCGCTCGCTGTCTTCCAGCAGGAGGCGCGGCTCGCCCGCGTCGGTGTCGGGAACGATCGCGAGCGGCGCCCAGCGTTCGGCCTGCCAGCGGTTGTCGAGCACCCGCCGCTCCATGATCACCGCGACGGGGAGGCTTGGAGCGGACATGCAATTCCAAGATGAAACCGACGCCGCAGGCGTCGCGTTCGTGGCGTCGGGGAGCACGAGGGGATGCCGCGAAGCGGCGTTGCCCCCTCGTATCCTGAGGAACTGAATAGAATCCACGTCATGGCACGTATGATGCGTGGCTCCAGCCGATCGAAGCAAGCACCGACATGACGGACGGAGTCATCCCGCTCGTCGACGCACGGCGTTCAATGCCCCTGCCTGAGGTGGGGACATGGCGCGCGGGTGCGGTCGTCGATACCCTCGCGCGCCCGCTGCGCGACCTGCGGATCTCGGTGACCGACCGCTGCAACTTCCGCTGCACCTATTGCATGCCGAAGGATGTCTTCGGCCCCGACCACAAGTTCCTGCCGCGGAGCGAAGTGCTGTCGTTCGAGGAGATCGTCCGGCTCGCGCGGATCTTCAAGGATCACGGCGTCGAGAAGATCCGGCTGACCGGCGGCGAGCCGTTGCTCCGTCGGGACATCGAGCGGCTCATCGAAATGCTGGCGAACGTGGGCGATCTCGATCTGACCTTGACGACCAACGGTTCGCTCCTCGCGCGCAAAGCGCGCGCGCTGCGGGACGCGGGGTTGCGCCGCGTGACGGTGAGCCTCGACTCGCTCGACGACGAGGTGTTTCGCGCGATGAACGACGTCGATTTCCCGGTCGCGCGCGTGCTGGAGGGGATCGATGCTGCGGCGGAGGCCGGTCTCGCGCCGATCAAGATCAACATGGTCGTCCAGCGCGGCGTCAACGATCACACGATCGTCGGCATGGCGCGCCGGTTCAAGGGCACCGGCCACATCGTCCGGTTCATCGAATTCATGGACGTGGGCGCGACCAACGGCTGGCGGATGGACGACGTCGTCCCGTCGGCCGAGGTGGTCGGGCGCATCGACCGCGAGCTCGCGCTCGAGCCGGCCGACGCGAATTACTACGGCGAAGTCGCCGAGCGCTGGCGCTACCGGGACGGCACCGGGGAGATTGGCGTGATCTCGTCGGTCACGCAGGCGTTCTGCCGCACCTGCACGCGGGCGCGGCTCTCGACCGACGGCATGCTCTACACCTGCCTCTTCGCGACCGCGGGCTACGATCTGCGCACCCTCGTTCGCGGCGGTGGCTCCGACCGCGACATTCACGACGCGATCGGGCGCATCTGGCGCGTGCGCGGCGACCGCTACTCGGAGCTGCGCACGGCCGAAACGGCGCAGAACCGCAAGATCGAGATGTCCTACATCGGCGGATGAAAGCGACTCGCAAGCCCGCCGTCGGCACGCTGGTTCTCACCGACGCCTCACGCCCCGCGACCTTCGTGGTCGAAGCGCTGAACGAGCGCGGCGAAGCGCTGGCGACGCCGATCGCCGGCGAGCATCCCCTCACCCTCTACGTCGACAAGCGCGAGATCGTCACGCTGATGACGCTCGGCCAGGCGCCCGAGGCGCTCGCGATCGGCTACCTCCGCAACCAGCGCCTCGCGCGCTCGCTCGACGAGATCGCCGCGGTCCAGGTCGACTGGGAAACCGATTCGGTCGTCGTCACCACCCGCAAGGGCATCAAGGGCCTCGCCGACAAGATGAAGAAACGCACCGTCACCACCGGCTGCGGTCAGGGCACCGTGTTCGGCGATCTGATGGAGGAGGTCGAAGCGATCGAGCTGCGCGACGACGTCCGGCTGTCCGAGGACACGCTGTACGCCGTGCTCGAGCTGGTCCGCAAGCACGAGACGATCTACAAGTCCGCCGGAGCGGTGCACGGCTGCGGCCTGATGAGCAATGCGGCGGCGCCCGGCGGCGCGCCCGAGATTCTCAGCTTCGTCGAGGACGTCGGCCGCCACAACGCCGTCGACGCGATCGCCGGCGAGATGTGGCTCGCCGGCATCGACGGCTCCGACAAGATCTTCTACACCACCGGACGACTCACCTCCGAGATGGTCATCAAGTGCGCGCAGATGCGGATCCCGTTCCTCGTCTCGCGCTCGGGGCTCACCCAAATGGGCTGGCGCATCGCCGACAAGGTCGGCCTCACGATGCTCGGCCGGGCGGTCAACCGGCATTACCTGCTCTTCACCGGCAAGCACCGGTTCGTCAAGACGACGATGCCGACCATGATGGCCTGAGCCGGCGGATGGACATCCGCGATCCGGCGCGAGTCACCGGTCTCGTCCTCGCGGGCGGCCAAGGGCGGCGGATGGGCGGGGTGGACAAGGGCCTCCAGCTCCTCCGCGGCCGGCCGATGGTCGAGTGGGTGCTCGAGCGGCTGCGGCGGCAGGTGACCGAGGTCGTCATCAACGCGAACCAGAACCAGGCCGAGTACGCGCGCCTCGGCCATCGCGTCGTCGGCGACGCGATAGCCGGGTTCGCCGGGCCGCTCGCCGGCCTGCACGCGGGGCTGCAGGCGAACGTCCACCCGTTCCTGGTCACCGTGCCGTGCGATTCGCCGTTCCTGCCGCTCGATCTCGTGTCGCGCCTGCACGCCGCGCTCGTCGCCGCGCACGCCGATCTAGCGGTCGCGAAGACCGGCGACCAGCCCCATCCGGTGTTCGCGCTGGTGCGCGATTCGCTCGCCGGGCATCTGACCGCGTTCCTCGAATCGGGCGGCCGCAAGATCGACGCGTGGTACGCTTCCCTGAAGGTCGCCGAAGTATCGTTCGACGATCAGCCCGACGCTTTCTCCAACATCAACACCCGCTCGGAACTGGAAGAGTTCGAGAAGCGGCGATGAGCTCCCTTCAGGACATCGTCAGCTGCATGGACGGCTACGATCCGGATGCGCTCGCGGTCGACAAAGCGCGCGCTGCGATCCGGTCGCTCATCGTGCCGATCGCCGCCAACGAGCGGATCGCGGTGCGCGCGAGCCTCGGGCGCGTGCTCGGCGAAGACGTCGTGTCGTCGGTCAACGTCCCCGCGCACGACAACTCGGCGATGGACGGCTGGGCGGTGCGCGGTGGCGATCTCGCGGCGGACGGGGACACCGCACTCCGCGAGATCGGCGTCGCGTATGCCGGCCGCAAGTTCGACGGCGCGGTGACTGCGGGTCAATGCGTTCGCGTCATGACCGGGGCCGTCATGCCGCCGGGCACCGACACCGTCGTGATCCAGGAGATCGTGCGCGTCGAGGGCGATCGGGTCGTCGTGCCGCCGGGCCAGAAGCCCGGCCAGAACCGGCGCCTCGCGGGCGAGGACCTCGCGCTCGGCCGCGTGGTCCTGCGCGCGGGTCAGCCGATCCGGCCTGCGGATCTCGGCCTGCTCGCGTCGCTCGGACTCGCGGAGGTCGCGGTCCGGCGCAAGCTCCGCGTCGCGTTCTTCTCCACCGGCGACGAGCTCGCCTCGATCGGCGCCGCGCTGAAGGAAGGCGAGGTCTACGACTCGAACCGCTACACGATCTACGGCATGCTGAACCGGCTCGGCGCCGAGGTCGTCGACCTAGGCGTCGTGCGCGACGATCCGGCCGCGCTCGAGCGCGCGTTCAAGGAAGCCGCCGCGAGCGCCGACGCGATCGTGAGCTCGGGCGGCGTCTCGGTCGGCGAAGCGGATTTCACGCGCGAGCTGCTCGCGCGCCTCGGCGAAGTGCTGTTCTGGAAGATCGCCATGCGGCCCGGCCGCCCGATGGCCTTCGGCCGGATCGGTGGCGCGTATTTCTTCGGCCTGCCCGGCAACCCCGTCGCGGTGATGGTGACCTTCTACGGCTTCGTCCGCGATGCGCTGCTCGCGCTCGCCGGCCGCACCGACGACTGTGCGCTACCCCTGCTCCGGGTGCCGAGCGCGACTCGGTTGCGGAAGAAACCGGGCCGGACGGAGTTCCAGCGCGGGATCCTCGAGCGTGGCGCCAACGGCGAATGGTCTGCCCGCGTCACCGGTAGCCAGGGCTCGGGCGTGCTGCGCTCGATGTCGGAGGCGAACTGCTTCATCGTCCTCGAGCACGATCGGGGCGATGTCGAGGCGGGCGACCTCGTGAGCGTGCAGGTCTTCGAGGGCCTCGCCTAGCGCACGCGGTCAAGTCAGTCCGACGCGCCCATGTCCGGCGCCGGCAACAGGTCCTCCGCCCGCATCTCGCGCGGCAGCACGTCGATCGGTGCCGCCGAGTCGAGCAACACGTCGCCGCCCACCGCTTTCAGATCGCGAAACTTGCGCGCGCTGACGAGGACTCTCGACTCGAGCGAGCCGACGGCCAGGTTGTAGGACTTCACCGCCGCTTCGAGCCTCCCGCCGAGCATGGCGAAGTGCTCGCCCATCGTCGCGAGACGGGTATAGAGCTCGGCGCCGAGCTCGCTCACCTTCTTCGCGTTCTCCGCGAGCGCCTCCTGCCGCCAACCGTACGCCACCGCTTTCAGCAGCGCGATCAGCGTCGTCGGCGCAGCGAGCGTAACCCCCTGATCGACGCTGAACTCGATGAGCGACGGGTCCTGCTCGAGCGCCGCGTGATAGAACGCCTCGCCGGGCACGAACATCACGACGAACTCCGGCGTCGGCTGGAACTGCTCCCAGTACGACTTGCGCCCGAGCGCGCGGACGTGATCGCGCAACTGCCGGAGGTGGTCGGCCAGGCGCACGTGCCGCGTGGCCTCGTCGGGCGCCTCGATGGCATCGAAATAGGCGCTGAGCGGCGCCTTCGCGTCGACGACGATGTTCTTTCCGCCCGGCAGCTTCACGATCAGGTCCGGGCGGAGCCTCCCGTCGTCGGTATCCACGCTCGCCTGCTCGACGAAGTCGCAATACGCGAGCATGCCCGCCATCTCGACCACGCGCCGCAGCTGCATCTCGCCCCAGCGCCCGCGGACCTGCGGCTGGCGCAGGGCTCTGACGAGGTTCGACGTCTCGCCGCGGAGCTGGGTCTGGGTCTCCGCGAGCGCGCGGACCTGCTGGCTCAGCTCCGCGTACGCGCCGACCCTCGACTTCTCGATCTCCTGCACCTTCAGGTCGAACTTGTCGAGCGTCTCGCGCACCGGCCTCACCAGCCCGTCGATCGCCTGCTGGCGCAGCTCGAGATCGCCCTTCGCCGCCTCCTGGAACTTCGCGAGCGAGGCCTGCGCGAGCTCGATGAACGCCTGGTTGTTGCTCTTCAGCGCCTCCGACGACAACGCGCTGAAAGCCTGGGTGAGCTGCTCGCGCGCGCGCTCGAGCTCGGCGAGCTTGCCGGCACCGGCGTGGCGCTCCATCTTGAGCGCTGTCGCCAGGCTCTCGGCCTTCCCGTGGAGCTCGGTGTTCGCGCCACGGGCTTCGTCGAGCTTTGCCGCCTCCGCCGCGAGCCGCACTCGCATCTCGCCGAGCTCGCGCTCCGCCGTGCCGGCACGCTCCGCGAGCTGGGCGCGCGTGACTTCGAAACGGAGCGCCGCCTGCTCGAGCGCGCCGGCACGCGAGCGGCTTGCGAGGAGCGCGGTGACGATCGCGCCGAGCGCCAGGCCGCCGGCGAAGACCGCGAGAACGATGACGAGCTGTTCGGTAAACACGCGGCGAGTATAGCGAGCGGGGGGCTCACCGCATGAGCCTGAGCACGCTGAGTACAATCGGGGCGCCATGCCGGGCATCAAGTACTGGACCAACGTCCCGCGCCTTCGCGACGAGGCGCACTTCGGCCGCGCGCTGCGCTGCTTCGCCGAGCGGCCGCGGAACCTGAACGCGCTTATCGCCGCGACCGTTGCGACGCACGCTACCCGTGAAGCGCTCGTGGCAGAGGACCATCGGCTCGACTACGCCAAGCTCGACCGCGTGACCGCGCGGCTCGCCGGACACCTCCACCGACTCGGGGTCGGGCGCGGCGATCGCGTGGCGCTCGTGCTCGGCAACGGGCGCGAGTTCGTCTATGCCCTGCTCGCGACGCCTTTCGGCTCGGCGCGATCGCCGTCCCGATCAACACCAGCGAGCAGCGGCCCGGAGCTCGCGTTCATCCTGGCGCAATGCGCGGCGAAGGCGATCGTCTTCGACGCCATGCTCGCCGAACGCGTGCCCTGGGTCGAGGGCGCCCCGGCGCTCCGGATCAGCGTCGGCGCGGCGCCGGGCGCGACGCACGGCCTCGATGAGCTACTGGACACGCGCTCGCCCGCCGCGCCGGCTCGCCGACCCCGGCGAGGAGGAGCCCGCCGTCATCCTCTACACGTCCGGCACGACCGGGCGGCCGAAGGGCGCGATGCTCACGCATCTCAACCTGATCCACTCGGTGCTGCACTACCGCGTCTGCATGCGACTCACCCACATCGACCGGTCGATGCTGGCGGTGCCGGCGAGCCACGTCACGGGGCTGGTCGCGATCATGCTCGCGATGTTCGCAGTGGGCGGTTGCGTGATCGCGCTGCGCGAGTTCAAGGCGCGCGCGTTCCTCGAGCTCGCGGCGCGCGAGCGGATGACGCACACGCTCGTCGTGCCGGCGATCTACAACCTCGCCTTGCGCGAGCCCGACTTCGAGCGCTTCGATCTATCGGCGTGGCGGATCGGCGGTTTCGGGGGGGCGCCGATGCCCGCGGGCACGATCCGCGCGCTCGCCGAGAAACTGCCCGGGCTCACGCTGATGAACGCGTACGGCGCAACGGAGACGACCTCGCCGACGACCATCATGCCGATGGGATTGCAGGCTGCGAACCTCGACAGCGTCGGCGCGGTCGTGCCGTGCGGGGAGGTCCGCGTGATGGACGATGCCGGCCGCGAGGTGCCGGCCGGCGAGCCGGGCGAGCTCTGGATCGGAGGCCCGATGGTCGTGCCCGGCTACTGGGACAACCCCGAGGCGACCGCGCGCGAGTTCGACGGCGGCTTCTGGAAGTCGGGCGACATCGGGTCGATCGACGTGCAGGGGTTCGTGCGCGTCTTCGACCGCAAGAAGGACCTCGTCAACCGCGGCGGCTACAAGATCTATAGCGCGGAGGTCGAAAGCGTCCTCAGCTTGCACACCGCCGTCGTCGAGTCGGCGCTGGTAGCGGTGCCCGACCCGGTGCTTGGCGAGAAGGGGCACGCGCACGTCGTCATCCGGAACCCCGGGTGCACGGCCGCGGCATTGCGCGACCACTGCGCCAGGCATCTCGCGGACTACAAGGTGCCGGACTTCTTCACTCTCCGATGCGAGCCGCTTCCGCGCAACGCCAACGGGAAGCTGCTCAAGCGCGCGCTGCGTAACCCGGAATGAGGCTAGAGACAGGATCGCCGCTTGGCGGCGAATTCACCTGTGATCAAGGAGCGCGAGGGGTATGCCTCCGCGCATCGTGAAAACCGCCCCTCCGGCTAATCCCGCCTCGCTGACCGCCGCTCGAGCGTGCGAACCGCGACGTCGCGAAGCGCCGCCAACTCCTCGGCGTCGGCCGCGGCAGGCTGCGCCAGCCGGCAAGCTCGCGCGCGAACGCCGCGGCGTCCTGGTAGCGGTCGTCGGGATGCTTGGCGAGCGCTCGCGCCAGGATCCGCTCGAACACCGCCGGCACGCGAGGATTGTGCCGGCTCGGCGGCTCGTGCGCGTCGTTGACGATGCTGTAGAGCACCGCGGTCACGTCGGGGCGGCGGAACGGCACGACGCCGGTGAGCATCTCGTAGAGCGCGACGCCGAGCGCGAAGATGTCGGACCTGCCGTCGACCGGCTTGCCGACGATTCCCTCGGGCGCGATGTAGCTCGGCGAGCCGAGCACCAGTCCGGTCTTGGTGCGGACCCCGTCGGGGAGGCGCGCGATGCCGAAGTCCATGAGCTTCACGCCGCCGTCGGGCGCGAGCATGATGTTGTCCGGCTTCACGTCGCGGTGGACGATGCCGTGCTTGTGCGCGGCCTCGAGCGCGTGCGCCACCTCCGCGGCGATCCGGCAGGCCTCGTCGACCGCGAGCGGCGCGCGGGCGTGAAGCAGCTCGCGCAAGGTCCGGCCCTCGACGTACTCCATGGCGATGAACGCCACGCCGTCGGCTTCCCCGATGTCGAAGATCGTGACCACGTTCGGGTGGCTGACTCTCCCGGCGCTCTGCGCTTCGCGGAAGAAGCGCTGCTTGAAATCGGCGAGCTGGTCCGCCTCGAGATCGACGGTCAGCGTCTTGATCGCGACGGTGCGCCCGATGATCGGGTCGAGCGCCTTGAAAACGCGCCCCATCCCGCCTGCGCCGAGCAGCGACACGATCTGGTACCGGCCCAGCGTACGGGGTGTCATGCCGACGGCGGCGAGGGTTGCGGCAGGCCGTGTGCGTCCGCCCCCGACACGTTCGGCGGCGGGTCGGCGGCGCGGGTCATGTACCGCCGCACCAGCCCGATATGCTCACGCAGGATGTAGAGCTGATTGGCGTATGCGAGCGGCGTGCGGATACGGTTCACGCGCGCCTCGAGCTGGTCGAGCTCCGCCAGCCATTCCTCGCGCGGCCGCGCCGCGGGATCGCGCCGCCAGGCCTCCTCGAGGAATTTGAGCTGGCCGTACCACTTGTAGATTCGTGAGCTGACGCGCCAGTTATACAGCGAGGGCAGGATCCGCGAGAGCGGGATCGCGAGCGCGATGAGCGGGATGAGCAGCACCAGCAGCCGGTCGACGAGCGTCGCCGCCCAGAACGGCAGGTAGCGCTGCAGGAACCGCCGGCCGGAAGCATAGAACCGCTCCGCCTCCTTCGAGAGCGGGAAATCGACCTGGCGGCCGTTCGGAAACTCGCCGGCGCGCTGGAAGAGCCCCGGCGGCCCGTGCACCTCGGCGGCCGTCTGGAGCAGGAGGTCGATGAGCGCGGGATGAATCTCCTCGCGCGCGACGAGCGCGGCCACCGGCGCGACCAGCGTGACGCCGCTCGCGGGGATGTCCCGCACGAGATCGATCGCGCCGCGCGGCAGCGTGAGCTTGGAGAGGAACGGCCACCGCCGCACGTACGCATCGGCCTGCGCGAAGCTCATCAGGCGGAAGCCGTCGGTGAAGAACGAGACCCATACCGCACCGGAGTTCGCGGGCCCGACGAGAAAGATCGCGTCCGCCCGGCCCTGCTTGAGCGCTTCCACGGCCTCGAGGCCGCTGAGCGGCAGCAGCCGGGTCGGTGCCTCGGCCGCACCGCTCGCCTCGAGCAGCTCCAGGGCGAGCCCGCGCGTCCCGCTGCCCTCGCCCCCGATTGCGATGCGCTTGCCCCGGAGCTGGACGAGCCGGTCGATCTCCGCGCCGCCGCGATAGAACACCCAGAGCGGCTCGTAGTAGATGCTCCCGAGGGAGACGAGGCCGGCCGGGTCCTGCCCGACGCCGAGCCCGCCCTGCATGAAGGCGACATCGAGCTCCTCCGCCGGGTCGCGGAGCAAAGCGAGGTTCTCGACGGCGCCCGCGGTCGGCCGCTCGACGAACGCGATGCCGTGGCGCTCGAGGATCGGCTTGTACGCCGCGGCGAACCGCTGATACGCGCCGCCCTCCCCGCCGGTCGCGATCACGAGGCGTCTGGGCGGGGCCGGCTGGATGAACTGGGCCGCGTACCAGAACCCCGCGGCGATGATCGCCAGCGCCGGGATGCCGACCACGAGCGCGTCGCGCAGATGGATCTCGCGCAACCCGACGCGCACGGCTCTCGCTATGCCTCGCGCAACGCGGCGATCGGCGGGTGGTTGAGTGCCGCGCGGGCGCCCGCCCACACGTTCACCGAGACGCAGACGAGGCCGAGCGCGGGCCCGGCGAGCCACACCCAGTGATTGACGTGGTACTGGAACTGGAACACCTGCTGCGCGATCGCGAACCCGATCGCGGTGGCACCGACCGAGGCGAGCGCCCCGGCGACCAGCCCGAGCGCGAGAAACTCCGCGCGCTGCGCGGCGAGCACCTGCGCGCGGCTCGCCCCGAGTGCGCGCATCACCGCCGCCTCGTGAACGCGTTCGTCCTGCGTGGCCAGCAGCGCGGCGTAGAGCACGAGCACGCCGGCGCCGAGAGCGAACAGGAAGACGAACTGCACCGCCCGGATCACCTGGTCCATCATCGAGTTGAGCTGCCGCAGGATCGCGCTGGTGTCGATCACCGTCAGGTTCGGAAACCGCTGCGACAGGCGGCTCACGAACCCGGCCTGCGCTTCGCGCAGGTGCATGCTCGCGACATAGCTCGCCGGGAACCCCTCGAGCAGCCCCGGCGTCGCGATGACGAAGAAATTGACCTGCATCGAATCCCAGTCGAGCTTGCGGATGCTCGTGATCGGCGCGGTGAAGCGCCGGCCGGCCACCTCCCAGGTCAACCGGTCGCCGAGCTTCCAGCCGAGGGATCTCGCGATGCCATCCTCGACCGACAGTGCGCCGGACGCCAGATCGCCCGCACCGAACCATGCCCCGCCCGCGACCTGGTTGTGACCGGGCCGCTCGGCCATGAACGACAGGTTGAACTCGCGCTCGACCAGCCGCCGCTCGCGGTCCTTGAAGACCTCCGCGTCGATCGGCGTGTCGTTCAGCGCGACATACCGCCCGCGGATCATCGGGAAGGTCACCGGCGCCGCCAGTCCGTTCTCGGCGAAGAGCCGCGCGAGCGGCTCGCGCTGCTCGGGCTGGATGTTCACGATGAAGCGGTTCGGGGCGTCGGCCGGCGTCTTCGAGCGCCAGGTCTCGAGCAGATCGGACCGCGTGAACGAGAGCAGCAGGATCGCGGTGAGACCGAGGCTGAGCGCGAGGATCTGGACGGTGTTCGCGCGCGCGCGCCGGCGCAGGCTCGCAAGGCCGTAGCGCCAGCTCACGTTCGCGAACGGCGCGAGCGCCGCGGCGGCGTGCAGCGCGCTGTAACCCACGAGCGCGAAGACGACGAGTCCGGCGCCGAAACCGCCGATCACGATCAGCCCCAGCTTCGTGTCCCCCGCCTGCCAGACCAGCAACCCCCCCACCACCGCCGCACCCAGGCCGTAGGCGAAGAGCGCGCTCTGCCTCGGCGGACCGACATCGCGGCGAAGCACCCGCAGCGCCGGCACGTTCTTGAGCTGCAGGAGCGGGGGCAAGGCAAACCCGAGGAGGAGCGCCATGCCGGTGAGAAAACCCTGGGCCGCGGGGAGAAGCGACGGCTGCGGCAGCGCGACCGCGACCACGCCGGCCACGAGCTGCGAGATGACGAGCTGTGCGAGGTACCCCGCGCTGCAGCCGACCATACACGCCGCCGCGCCGAGCGCGACGAACTCCCAGGCGAAGAGTCGCGTGAGCTCGCGTTGCGTCGCGCCGAGGCAGCGCATCACCGCATAGCCGTCCAGATGCCGGCGCGTATAGCGCCGGGTTGCGACCGAAACCGCGACCGCCGCGAGGATCACCGCGAGCAGCGCGGTGAGGCCGATGAATTTCTGCGCGCGCTCGAGCCCGGCACGGATCTCCGGCCGCGCGTTGGCGAGGCTCTGCACCGATTCGCCGCGGCCGAGGCGCGGCGTCACCCAGCCCTCGAAGTCGCCGACCGCGTCGCGCTCGCCGGCGACGAGCAGGTAGTACCAGACCCGGCTCCCGGGCTGGACGAGGCGCGTCTTCGCCACGTCGTCGCGGTTCATCATCAGCCGCGGCGCGATGTTGAAGAAGCTCGCGCCCCGGTCGGGCTCGAGCGTGAGGATCGCCGCCACCGCGAGCTCGGTCTCGCCGAGCTCGATCGAATCGCCGACCTTCGCCCCGAGCGCGAGGGCGAGCCGCTCGTCGAGCCAGACCGTGCCCGGACGCGGTGCGCCGTCCGCCGGGGAATCGGGAACGTTCAGCGCCGGCGCGGTGCGGAGCTTGCCGCGCAGGGGGTACGCATCGGTCACGGCCTTGATCCCGGCGAGCTGCGTTTCGGCGCCGAAACGGGTCATGCTCATGAAGGTGGTGTTCTCGGCGAGCCGCAGGCCGCGCCGCGCGATCTCGTCGCGAAGCTCCGGGCGCCAGGAGTGATCGGCGATCAGCACCACGTCGGCGCCGAGGAGCTGATGCGCCTCGCGCGTGAGCGCCTGCCGCACGCGGTCGGCGAAGAACGCGACGCTGGTGACGCTCGCGACCGCGATCACCAATGCGAGGGCGAGGATCCGGAGCTCGCCCGCGCGCCAGTCGCGGGCGAGCATGCGCAGAGGCAATGCGAGGTTCATTGCTGGACTCTACTGCATCCGGCCGCCCGCGAGGCGCACGGTACGGCCGCACCGGCGGGCGAGCGCCTCGTCGTGGGTGACGAGCACGAGCGTCGTGCCCTGCTCCCCGTTCAGCTCGAACATGAGGTCGATGATCGCCGCACCGGTGGCGGCGTCCAGGTTTCCGGTCGGTTCGTCCGCGAGCAGGAGCTTCGGCCCGGTGACGAACGCGCGCGCGAGCGCGACGCGCTGCTGCTCCCCGCCCGAGAGCGTCTTCGGATAGTGACGCAACCGCTCGCCGAGGCCCACGCGGTCGAGCATCTCGCGCGCCTTGCGGGCGGCCTCCGGATCTCCCGCCAGCTCGAGCGGCAGCATCACGTTTTCGAGCGCGTTCAGCGGCGCGAGGAGCTGGAAGGACTGGAACACGAAGCCGACGAGCCGCTTGCGGAGCGCGGCGCGTCCGTCCTCGTCCAGCGAGAAGAGATCGACGCCGTCGAGCTGAACCGAACCCGAGCTCGGCGTGTCCAAGCCCGCGAGCAGCCCGAGCAGCGTCGACTTGCCCGAGCCCGAGGCGCCGACCACCGCGACCGCTTCGCCCGCCATGACCGCGAGATCGATATCCTGCAGAATCGTGAGCATCGCTCCGGCAGAGGTGCCGGCGAGCGGCACGACCTTCGCGATGCCGGCCGCGGTCACGATCGGCTTTGTCACTGCATCATCCATGCTGAGAGCTTTGTCGTTCGCTTTGTTGTTCGCTGCGTTGTTCGTAGCGTGCGTCGCCGCGAGCGCCGCATCCGCGGCGGCCGGGACGATCCTCGTCTACGGCGACAGCCTGTCGGCGGCGTACGGGATCGGCCAGAAGGACGGCTGGGTGAACCTGCTCGACGGGCGGCTGAAGCAACGTGGCCTGGATTATAGCGTCGTGAACGCGAGCATCTCCGGCGAGACAACCGCGGGCGGCGCAGCGCGCATCGAGGAGGCCATCGCACGCTTCAAGCCCGACGTCGTCGTGCTCGCGCTCGGCGGGAACGACGGCCTGCGCGGTCTGCCGATCGCCGAGATGAAGGCGAATCTGGCGAAGATCGTCCGCGCGGCGCAGGCGCGCAAGGCGCGCGTGCTCGTGATCGGGATGCGGATTCCGCCGAACTACGGGCCGAAGTACACCGAGGCGTTCTACGCCGCGTTCGGCGAGGTGGCGCGCGACGCGAAGGCCGCCTACCTGCCGTTCATGCTCGAGCCGATAGCGGAGCGCCGCGACCTGTTCCAGCCCGACCAGATCCATCCGACTGTGGACGCCCAGCCGCTGCTGCTCGACATGGTCTGGAAGTCTCTGGAGCCGCTGCTCAAGAAGTAGCGGTGCGCGCTCTCATCCGACGCGTCATTCGATGGCGAGCTGCGCGGCGCCGGCGATCATCTCGCCGATGCGGCGCGCCTCGCCGAAGCCGTCCCGCCGGAACTCGGCGATCACCTCGTCCACCGCGCCCGGCGCGCACGCGACAAGCAGCCCGCCGCTCGTCTGCGGATCGGTGAGGAGATCCTGCTTCCATTTCGGAAACCCGGCGGGGAGCTGCACCTCCGGGCCATAGCCCGCCCAGTTGCGTCCCGACGCCCCGGTCGAGATCCCCTGTTCCACCCACCGCTTCGCCTCGGCGATGAGCGGGAGATCGTCGAAGCGCACGCGAGCGCCCAGCTTCGAGCCGCGGCAGATCTCGAGCAGGTGGCCGGCGAGCCCGAAGCCGGTGACGTCGGTCAGGGCGTGCACGCCTGCAAGCTCGGCAAGGCGAATGCCCGGCGTGTTCAGCTTGGTCGTGGTTGCGATCATCGCGGCGTACCCGTCGGCCGACAGCGTGCCCTTCTTGAGCGCGGCCGACAGGATGCCTACGCCGAGCGGCTTGCCGAGCACGAGCGCATCGCCGGCTCGCGCGCGGTCGTTGCGCTTGACCCGGTCCGGGTGCACGAGCCCGAGCGCCAC
The DNA here is from genome assembly GCA_963754305.1 of uncultured beta proteobacterium. Classification (GTDB taxonomy): domain Bacteria; phylum Pseudomonadota; class Gammaproteobacteria; order Burkholderiales; family SG8-39; genus DATEDA01. Next base: position 67,097 of record CAVWFR010000024.1, read on the forward strand.
CAGGCCGTAGATCGGCTCGAGCGTGTCGATCGAATGACCACCGGCGATGGGGATGCCGGCGGCGGCGCAGATCGACTCGCCGCCGGCGATGATCTTCCGGATCACCTCGATTGGCAGCTTGTCGAGCGGCATACCGACGATCGCGAGCGCGAAGATCGGACGGCCGCCCATCGCATAGATGTCCGAGATCGCATTGGTCGCGGCGATCCGGCCGAAGTCGTAGGGGTCGTCGACGATCGGCGTGAAGAAATCGGTGGTCGCGACGACGGCCTGCGTTTCGTTCAGCTTGTAGACCGCCGCGTCGTCGCTCGACTCGATGCCGACGAGGAGCGCCGCGGGCATCGCCCGCAGCGGCGTCTGCGACAGGATGTCCGACAGCACCGCAGGCGCGATCTTGCAGCCGCAGCCGCCGCCGTGGCTGAACTGGCTGAGACGGACGAGCTCGGAAGGCGCGTTCATTGTTTGGCGGGAGGTAGAATCGGAGGGAGCGAGTTTGACACGACTTTGGCAAAGAGCACCCCGCAGTGAAGTTTCCCGATTCGGCCGCAGTGGGCGAGATCGACCTCTTCGACGAGGTGATCGATGTCCGGTCGCCGTCGGAGTTCGCCGAGGATCACGCGCCGCGCGCCGGCAGCTTCCCGGTCCTCGACGATGCCGAGCGCGCCGAGATCGGCACGCTCTACAAACAGTCGCCGTTCGAGTCCAAAAAGCGCGGCGCGGCGCTCGTCGCGCGCAACATCGCACGCCATCTGGAGGCGAGCTTCGTCACGCGCGACCGGAACTGGCGGCCGCTCGTCTATTGCTGGCGCGGCGGCAAGCGCTCGGGGGCGATGACGCACGTGCTGCGCGAGGTCGGCTGGCAGGCCGCCCAGCTCGCGGGCGGCTACAAAGCGTACCGGCGCGAGGTCGTCGCGCAGCTCGCGACGCTGCCGCGCCCGTTCCGCTACCTGGTGCTCTGCGGCGAGACCGGCAGCGGGAAGAGCCGCCTGCTCGAAGCGCTCGCGGCCGGCGGGGCACAGGTGCTCGATCTCGAGCGGCTCGCGGCGCACCGCGGCTCAGTCCTCGGCAACCTTCCGCAGGCGCCGCAGCCGGCGCAGAAGATGTTCGAGACCCGGCTGTGGGATGCGTTGCGTAAGCTCGATCCGGAGCGGCCGGTGTTCGTCGAGGCCGAGAGCAAGAAGATCGGCCAGCTGCAGGTGCCCGATGCGCTGCTCGACACCATGCGCGCGGCACCTTGCCTCCGCATCGAAGCCACGGTCGAAGCGCGGGTGAAATTTCTGATCGCGGAGTACCGGCACTTTCTCGACCAGCCGGCGCTGCTGAAGGACCAGCTCGAGTGCCTCGTCGCGCTGCACGGGCGCGAGGTCATCGCACGCTGGCGGCAGGCCGCGGACGCCGGCGACTGGGAGCGGCTCGTCGCCGACCTGCTGGAGAGCCACTACGATCCGGCGTACCGGAAATCGATGCAGCGGAACTACGCGCGGCTGGAGAGCGCCCCGCTGCTAAGGCCGCGGGACCTCTCCGCGGGGTCGATCGCGGGCCTCGCCGCGGAGCTCGGTGCGCTCGCCGACCGCGAGCTCGCTATCGCGTAATGGCGCCGTCGCGGCGCGACGCCGATCAAAGCTCGCCAAGCACCTTCAGGTGCTGCACCACGCTCCGGCCGAGCGCCGAGAGCGCATACCCGCCCTCGAGCAGCGATACGATCCGCCCGGCCGCGTGACGGTCGGCCACCGCCTTGACCGTGCGCGTGACCCACGCGTAGTCCTGGTCGACGAGGCGCAGCATGGCCATGTCGTCCTCGACGTGCGCGTCGAACCCGGCCGAGAAAAAGATCATCTGCGGCGCGAAGTCGTCCAGCGCGGGCAGCCAGTGCTCCTCGACCACCTGGCGGAACCCCTGGCTGCCCGTGCCCGCCGGCAGCGGCACGTTCACCATATTCGGCGCCGGGTGATCGGTGCCGCTGTACGGGTAGAACGGGTGCTGGAACGTGCTCGCCATGAGGACGCGCTCGTCGTCGGCGAAGATCTCCTCGGTGCCGTTGCCGTGATGGACGTCGAAATCGACGATCGCCACGCGCTCCAGGCCATGCGCTGCCAGCGCGTGCATCGCGCCGACGGCGACGTTGTTGAAGATGCAGAAACCCATCGGGCGCGTGCGCGTCGCGTGATGGCCGGGCGGCCGCACGCTGCAGAACGCGCTCTCGACCTCGCCGCGCGCCACGAGATCGGTCGCCAGCACCGCCGCCCCGGCCGCCCGCAGCGCCGCCTGCCAGGTCCCCGGGCTCAATGCAGTGTCCGGATCGAGGTACACGATCCCCCGCGCCGGCCGCGCCGCGCGGATGCCCTCGATGTACGCTGGCGAATGCACGCGCGCGAGCTGCTCGAGCGTGGCGAGCGGGGCCTCGCGATGATCGAGGAGCGGCGCGATCGAGGACGCGATGAGCTGATCGTCGATCGCGCCCAGCCGCGCCGGGCATTCAGGGTGGTGGGCGCCCATGTCGTGCCGCAAGCAGTCGTCATGGGTGATGAACGCGGTCGCCATGAATATTCCTCACTCCCTCCCGGATACGATGGAAATCATAGCCCAACCCGGCATACACTAATACTTGCCCTCAAGTTTCCGGCGCACGCAAGCTTTCCGACGCAGACTCCCGACGCAAGGTTCGAAGGCAAGCTTCCCCCGATGTCGTCGTCGCTCCAGCGCGTGATCCATCAGGCCGGCCGCGTGATCCTCGGCAAGGAACGCCAGATCCGCATGGCGCTTGCCTGCCTGCTCGCGCGCGGGCATCTCTTGATCGAGGACCTGCCCGGGGTGGGCAAGACGACGCTCGCGCATGTCCTCGCGAGCTCGCTCGGGCTCGGCTTTCATCGCATCCAGTTCACGAGCGACATGCTGCCCGCCGACATCCTCGGGGTGTCGATCTACGATCGCGACTCCGGCTCTTTCAAGTTCCATCCCGGGCCGATCTTTTCGCAGCTCATCCTCGCCGACGAGGTGAACCGCGCCACGCCCAAGACGCAGTCCGCGCTGCTCGAGGCGATGGAGGAGCACCAGGTCACCGCCGAGGGCGAGACGCGCCGGCTGCCGGAGCCGTTCTTCGTCGTCGCGACGCAGAACCCGTCGCACTCGGTCGGGACCTTCCCGCTGCCCGAGTCGCAGCTCGACCGCTTTCAGATGCGCATCGAGCTCGGCTACCCGGACCGGGACGCCGAGCGCGCGCTGCTGCAGGGCGTTGAGCGGCGCGAGATGATCGCCACCCTCGAGCCGTGCCTGAATCCCGGCGAGCTGGTGGAACTGCAGCAGCTCGTGCGGCGGGTGCACGTCTCGTCCGCGCTGTTCGATTACGTCCAGGCGATCACCGAGCACACCCGCCGCTCGCCGGAGTTCGTGAACGGCTTGTCGCCGCGCGCGGCGCTTGCGCTCACCGCCTGCGCGCGTGCGTGGGCGCTGATCGAGGGCCGGGACCATGTCGTGCCCGAGGACGTGCAGGCGGTGCTGCCGGGGGTCGCGACGCACCGCCTTCACCCGGTCGTGAACGGCGTGCGGCGGACGAATTCCGACATCGCCATCGGGTTGATCGAGGCGGTGCCGATCCCTTAGCGGCGGTCGAGAGCGGGCGCGGTTCGAAAGGCGTAACGAGATCATGCTCACGATGCGCTTCCCGGCCGCTCGCGAGCGTCAGGGGCGGAAGGCGGGAATGAAAAACCGGCAATGGAGCCCGGTCGTGAAGTCCCGCTTGTGAAGCCCCGCTTGTGAAGCCCCGTCAATGAAGCCGAAGCGTCTTCTCGAGCAGTCGCGGAGCTACCAGTTCTGGCGGCTCTTCTCCGGCCGCGCCGCGCCCGAGCGAGGCCCGGTGCTGCTCACGCAGCGGCGCGTGTATATCCTGCCGACGCGCCAGGGCGTTCTCTTCGGCGCGGCGCTGATGCTGATGCTGATCGGGTCGATCAACTACCAGCTCTCGCTCGGCTTCATCCTCACCTTCCTCCTCGCCGGCATGGGCGTAGTGGCGATCCTGCACACCTACCGGAACCTCGCGCACCTCACGGTGAGTGCCGGGAGAGTCGAGCCGGCGTTCGCCGGGGGGGCGGTCCGCTTCCACCTGCACCTCGACAACACGACGCGGTTCGACCGAGTCGCGGTCGACGCGCGCTGCGGTGAGGCGAGCACCGCGGTCGACGTGCCGTCCGGGGCCGCCGCGAGCGCCACGCTCGCGCTCGCCGCCGAGCGCCGCGGCTGGCTCCGACTGCCGCGCGTGACCATCGAGACGCGCTACCCGGTCGGCCTCTTCCGCGCGTGGAGCTACGTGCACCCCGATGTGAAAGCGCTCATCTACCCGCGTCCCGATTCGTCGAGCCTGCCGGCGCCGAACTTCGTCCCCGACCGTGGCGACGCCGCGCATGCCGGCGTCGGGAGCGACGATTTCGCGGCGCTGCGTCCGTTCCAGCCGAGCGATTCGCCGCGCCACATCGCCTGGAAGTCGGCGGCGCGGGGCGGACAGCTGCTGACCAAGGTCTTCACCGGCCGCGGTGCCGCCGAGCTGTGGCTCGATCTCGCAGACCTGCCGCGGGGGCTGGATCTCGAGGCGAGGCTCTCGCGGCTGACGCGCCAGGTCCTGCTGGCCGAAGAAGCGCATGTCGCGTACGCGCTGCGGCTCGCCGGGCGCGAGCTCGGCCCCGATCTCGGCGAGAGCCATTGCGATGCGTGCCTGAAGGCGCTGGCGCTCTTCGATCTCGCGGAGTGAAGCGCACTTGAGCGCCGCCCGCATCCCGCTCCCGCTCGGCCCGCTGCTCGTGTTGCTCGGCGGCGCGACGCTCGCCGCCGCGCCGCACGCGCCCCGCCTGCCGTGGTGGGTGACCATTCTCGGCGCCGCGATGCTCGCGTGGCGTGGCTGGGCGGGGTGGAAGAACGAGCGCCTGCCGCGACGCTGGCTGCTCACCCTGCTCGTGCTCGCCGGCATGGGCGGGGTGTATCTCACCTATCGCACGATCCTCGGCCGCGACGCGGGCGTCACGCTGCTCGTGCTGTTCCTGTCGCTCAAGCTGATGGAAACGCGGGAGCGCCGCGACGCCGTCGTCGTGACGTTCCTCTGCTACTTCCTCGCGCTCACCAATTTCTTCTACAGCCAGAGCATGCTGACCGCGGTGTTGATGCTCGCGACGGTGCTCGCGCTCACCACCGCGCTCGTCGGCGTCAACGGTCCGCACCGCCCGATCCGTGAAAGCGTCCGTCTCGCTACGGTGCTGCTTGCGCAGGGCGTGCCGGTGATGATGTGCCTCTTTTTTCTTTTCCCGCGCGTACAGGGGCCGATGTGGGGCATCCCGACCGATGCGTTCGGCGCCACCACCGGGCTCTCGGACTCCATGGCGCCGGGGAACATCAGCTTCCTCTCGCAGTCGGACGCGGTCGCGTTCCGCGCGCGCTTCGAGGGCGAGGCGCCCGAGCGCAAGCGCCTGTACTGGCGCGGCCCGGTGTTCTGGAGCTTCGACGGCCGCACCTGGCGCGCGGGCGACGCCCGGGTGTCCGAGTTCGCGCAGTTCGAACCGCTGGGCACGCCTATCCGCTACGCGGTGACGATCGAGCCGCACGAGCGCCAATGGCTGTTCGCGCTTGAGATGGCCGGCACAGTGCCGCCCGGCGCCGGCGCGACCGGCGACTTCCAGCTGCTCTCGCGCCGGCCGGTGCGCAGCCGGTTCCGCTACGAGATGACCTCGTTCCTGCAGTACAAGGCAACCGGCGGCGCGTCGATCGACGAGCTCACGACCGCCCGCGAGCTCCCCGGCGGTTTCAATCCCCGCACGGTCGCGCTCGCGCAAGGGTGGCGCCGGGAGCTCGGTTCGAACGAGCGGATCCTCGAGCGCGCGGTCGAGTGGTTCCGGCGCGCCGGCCTGGAGTACACGCTCGCGCCGCCGCAGCTCGGCCGCGACTCGGTGGACGAGTTTCTGTTCCAAACCAAGCGCGGATTCTGCGAGCACTTTTCCTCGGCGTTCGTCGTGATGATGCGGGCGGCGGGCGTACCGGCCCGGATCGTGACCGGCTACCAGGGCGGCGAGATCAACCCGGTCGACGGCTACATGGTCGTGCGCCAGTCCGACGCCCACGCCTGGGCCGAGGTGTGGCTCGCGGGCGAAGGCTGGGTAAGAGTCGATCCGACCGCCGCCGCCATCCCGATGCGGCTCGAGGCCGGGCTCGCGGCCGCGGTACCGGCGGGCGATCCGCTGCCGTTTCTGGTGCGGGCCGATCTCACCTGGCTCCGCGCGCTCCGCTTCAACTGGGAGGCGGTCGCGAACTACTGGAACCAGTGGGTCGTCGGCTATAACGTGGAGCGCCAGCGCGAGCTCCTCTCGCGGTTCGGCATGCCGGCGCCGTCGTGGGAAAGGATGGCGATGGCGCTGTTCTGGCTGGTGGGCGTCGTGGTCGCCGTGTTCTCGCTCTGGATGCTCAGGCGCACGCGCGAGGAGGATGCGACGGTGCGGGCGTGGCGGCGCTTCTGCGCCAAGCTCGCGCGCCGCGGCACCGCGCGACGCGCCACCGAGGGCCCGCGTGCATTCGCCGAGCGTGCTGCCACCGCGCATCCACACGTCGCGGCGGACGTCGCGGAGATCAGCGCGCTCTACGTGAGTCTGCGTTACGGCGCCACCCCCGATCCCAAGCGGCTCGGGCTGCTCCGGCAAAGAGTGCGCGAGTTCAAGGCGTGAGCGCACACCGAGGAGGACGCGCCGTGCGCTTCGCCGCGGCTGCCGCCCTTGCCGCCGCGCTGGCGGGGCCGCTCGCCGCGCAAACACTGGGTCAGGCAGCAGGGCAGACGGCGGCGCGCGGGCCCACGTACGCGGACCGTCCCGAAGTCCACGCCTTCGTCGCCGAGATGGCCGAGCGGCACGGGTTCTCCGCGCGCGAGCTCGAGCGCGTGCTCGGCGGTGCGCGCTATCTCGACTCGGTCGTCACTCTCATGACGCCGGCGCCGCCCGGCGTGCGGTCCTGGCAGAACTACCGCGCGAATTTCACCAACCCGCGGCGGATCGAAGCCGGCGCGGAGTTCTGGCGCCGGCATGCGGCCGCGCTCGGACGCGCCGAGTCGGTGTACGGGGTACCGCCGGAGATCGTCGTCGCGATCATCGGCGTCGAGACCGAGTACGGCCGGAACACCGGCAGTTTCCGCGTGCTCGATGCGCTCGCCACCCTCGCGTTCGACTACCCGCGGCGCGCGGAGTACTTCCGTTCCGAGCTGGAGCAGTTCCTGCTGCTCGCGCGCGAGTCGCGGTCGGACGCGACCGGATTCCGCGGCTCGTACGCCGGCGCGATCGGCATCCCGCAGTTCATGCCGGGCAGCATCCGCCGCTACGCGGTCGACTTCGACGGCGACGGTCGGCTGGATCTGCGCGCGAGCGCGGGTGATGCGATCGGCAGCGTCGCGAACTTCCTCGCCCAGCATGGCTGGCTCGCGGGCGCGCCGATCGCGGTGGGGGCCGCGGTGGAAGGCGAGCGCCATCGTCTGCTCGTCGGCGGCGGCGTGGATCCGGTTTATCGCGCAGGCGAGCTGCGCGAAGTCGGCGTGACGTTCGACGAGGCCGTCGAGGACGAGACCGCCTGCGTGCTGATCGAGCTCGAGTCGCCGGATACGCCGAGCGAGTACCTCGTGGGCCTGCAGAACTTCTACGTCCTCACCCGCTACAACCGGTCGAGCTTCTACGCCGGGGCGGTGCTCGAGCTGGCGGCGGCGGTGAAGGCCGCTTACGCTGTGCGGTGACCCGAAGGACGCCAATGCCCGAACCGCTCGACATTCGCCCGGCCACGCGCGGCGACATCCCCACCCTGCTCGAGCTGATCCGCGGGCTCGCGGCCTACGAAAAGCTCGAGCATCTGGTCGCCGCTGACGCGCCGCTGCTCGAGCGCGAGCTTTTCGCGCCCGGGAGTCACGTGGAGGCTGTGATCGGCTACGCCGGCGGGGCTGCGGTCGGATTCGCGGTGTATTTCCACAACTTCTCGACGTTCCTCGGGCGGAAAGGCCTGTACCTCGAGGATCTCTTCGTCCGGCCCGAGCATCGCGGCAAAGGCTATGGCCGCGCGCTGCTGCTGCACGTCGCCCGCATCGCGCATGAACGCGGGTGCGGGCGCTTCGAGTGGATGGCGCTCGACTGGAACGAGCCCGCGATCCGGTTCTACAAGGCGCTCGGAGCGACCGAGATGGCGGAGTGGCGGCTGTTTCGCGTCACGGGCGAGGCGCTGAGTCGGCTCGGTGCGGCCTACACTGATCCCCGGCGCTAGTTGACGGGTCCACCACGGCCCAAGGCTTCCATGTCGGGCTTCAACGCCGTCAGGCCCGTGGCTCGATTGACGAGCACGGTCACGACCCACAACACGACGCCGATGCCGATCAGAATGCCGGCGATCTCGTACTGAATGGGATTGCGGCCGGTCCACGGCCCTGCCAGAAAGGCGCAGGACAGCGCGCCCAGGATCGGCAGGAGCGTCGGCGTGTGGAAATGCTTGTGGTCGACCGGATCGCGCCGCAGCACCAGCACGGCGATGTTCACCACGGTGAAGACGCACAACAGCAGCAGGGCGGTGGTGCCGCCGAGCGCCGGAACCTCGCCGACGAATGTGATCAGGCCGAAGGCAAGCAGCGTCGTGAACCCGATCGCGAGATAGGGCGTGCGCCGCGTCGCGTGGACCTTGCCGAGCGCCGCGGGGAGAACGTGCTCGCGGCTCATGCCGTAGACGAGCCGACTGGCCATCAGCATGTTGATCAACGCGCTGTTGGCCACGGCGAACATCGTGATGATGCCGAAGATTTCCAGCGGGAAGCTCGGAGCGCCCGCCTGCACGACCTTGAGCAGCGGCGTCTCGCCTTCGCCCAGTTCTTCGGGCGAGACGAGGGTGATCGCCGAGATCGACACCAGCACATAGATCACCCCGGTGATGACCAGTCCGGCGAGCAGCACCTTCGGGAAGTGGCGGATCGGATCCTTGCACTCTTCCGCCATGTTGACCGAGTCTTCGAACCCGACCATGGCGAAGAACGCGAGCGTCGTTGCGGCGATGACCGGCCAGAATGCACCGCCATCGGCCGCCGTCTTGAACTGGATGACGCGCGACACGTCGCCCTGGCCGGCCCCGATGGCCGCGAGCCCGATGAAAATGATGATCAGCAGGCCGGTCAACTCGACGCAAGTCAGCAGGACGTTGAACTTCACGCTTTCGCCGACGCCGCGAAAGTTGATCGCCGCAACCAGGGCCATGAAAGCCAACCCGACCAGCGTGATGCCGATTCCGCCCGCAAGGTTGAGGCCGAAGGCGTTCGACATGTTCGCGGCGAACGCCCGCGAGGCGGTCGACGCGGAGGTGATGCCCGAGCACATCACGGCGAAGGCGACGATGAACGTCACGAAGTGAATGCCGAATGCCTTGTGCGTGTAGAGGGCGGCGCCGGCGGCCTTGGGATACTTCGTGACCAGCTCGAGATAGCTGAAGGCGGTGATCATGGCCACGACGAACGCCACCACGAACGGCAGCCAGACGACACCGCCGACCTGCTTGGCAACCTGGCCGGTGAGCGCGTAGATCCCGGTGCCGAGAATATCGCCGACGATGAACAGCAGCAGCAGCCATGGCCCCATCACGCGCTGGAGGCTCGGTTCCGCGGCCGCGGCGGCCTGGCTGCTGGTGCCTTGGTTCATCGTGGCTCCTTTCGCGCCCACGCGGAGCGCCTGCATGCAACAAGAGTACATGTGGCCGAACACCGCATCAACCCTGCGAGGTCCGACGACCCCTCGGGAGCATCTCCGGGCAGCCATTTGGCTCCGAATCCGCGCCCCCCGGCGCGCAGGGAAACAATCGGAACAGTCGGTCGACTGCGCGCGCGACGCGCCCCGTCCCTATGCGTCCGGCATCACCCGCATCACCGAACTTCGGCGTGAGCGCCGGGTGATCCGGCCAGCCCGGCTTGCCCGGCTCCGGCACGTGCACCTCCTCGTCGAGCAGCGCCTGCGTGAGTTGCGCCATCCTCTCCAGCGGTGCTTCGCTGCGGTGCGTAATCGGCGGGGCGGCGCGAAGGACGTTAATGCCCGAACCGCTCGAGATCCGCCCCCGCGTCGCGCCGATAACCGCACCCACTGGATCCCCGGCTTGCCTCGCGTAGCACAGCTGTGCTACTTTGGAGCAGTGTTCAACGCTGCGAAACAAAGGGAACCATGCCGACGACAACCATCCGCCTGCCGGAGGCGTTGAAGGCGCGCGTAGCGGCCGCCGCCGAGCGCGCGGGCACGACCTCGCACCACTTCATTCTGGAGGCCATCGCGGAGAAGGCCGATCTGGAAGCGCGGCGTGGAGCGTTTCATGACGCCGCGGAACACCGTTACGCCCGAATCGTTGCCTCCGGCAAAACGATCCCGTGGGCCGAGATGCGCCGCTACCTCGAGGATCGGATAGCCGGCAAGAAAGCGAGGCGTCCCGCGGCGAGGAAGCTGGCGCGCTGAGGATGGCACGGGTCGAGCTGGCCCCCGAGGTCGCCGACGATCTTGATCGAATTCTCGATCATCTAAACCAGCATCAGGCCGAAGAAGCCTCGTCTCGCATCCTCGACATCGTCGCGGCCATCTCCGTGCTCGAGCGCAATCCGTTCATCGGACGGCCGGTCGAGGCCGACAAGCGGGAGCTGGTCATCGGCCGGGGCTCCCGCGGCTACCTCGCGTCGTACCGGTACGTGGCCGGAATCGACACGGTGTTCGTGCTCGCCCTGCGGAGTCAACGGGAAGCCGGGTACGCCAGATAGCGACGCAAGAGCCATTTCACAATCAACGCGCGGCGACGAGGCGCTCCGTTCGTGACTTGGTTGCCCAACCAACTATTGAATGGTGTAGCTCATCAACAGGAACGCGTTGACCGCATCGCTGCGCGGCAGCAGGTCTTCATCGTCGACGAAAGCCAGCTGGATCGCTTCCTGCTGTGTCGGCTCGAAAGATGGCAGTGCGTCCAGTCCGACCTGCTGAGGGCTGAGATTGGTTGGATTCGGCTGGGTATCACTCACCGACAGCAGGTCCATGCCCCGGACGTCGATGGCTAGCGCCCCTGCGCAATGTACGGAAAGCGATCCCGGCTCAGTTCGATGGCCAACGCCTCACCCGAGACGTAACGGTGCCACTCCCCAGCGTACTCGTTGCGCAGGCTCACCAGTCGAACAAGCGCTGCATCGCTGGTGTTGGCCGAAGGATCTCGGTCACGTTGTCGACGGCGGCATTGCGGTTTCCGCGCAGGCGGTGCACTGCCCGTGGACGGCCTGAGGAGCGCGTCGGAGCGCAACAGGATAGGCGCTAGATCGAAAGCGCCGCCTCAGCCCCGGGCTTGATCAGCTCTCCGGCATCAGCCGCATCGCGAAGTCCGGCTTGAGCTTCGCGTGCGACGGCCAGCCGGGCCGATCGGGCTCGGGGACTCGCTTCTCTTCGGCGAGCAGGACGTCGGTCAGCCGCACGATCGTGTCGATCTGCTCGGGTTTGAGGTTGCCGTCCCCGTCCCGTCCGAGCAACCCGGCGCTGCGCAACTCGGCCTCGACGGCGGCGCGGACCTCGTCCGGGTGCCGGGCGTGGCTGTAGCCCGATTCGAAATCGTCGATGAAGCGGACGGCGAGCTGCACCGCCGCGAGATACCGCATCCCCCGGTGCGCCGGCCACCCGGGCGCCTTCTCCGCGAAGCGCTCGGCCAGCTTGCGGCCCGCCTCGCGGCCGAGCTCGGCGAGCCGCGCGATCGCTTCCGGCTTCATGTCGAAGTTGAACGACCCCTCCTCGGCCGCCAGGCAGACATGGGCGACGCGGTCGCGCGAGGTGGAGAGGCGGAGCTGCTCCTGGTCGGCCCACCACAGCCCGGTGTTGAGCGTCGTCGAGAGATAGCGCTTGAGCTGATCGATCGGGGCGACCTCGGTCCACGCCGCCGGGTCGCGCGGCACCGGATCGCGCTCGATCCGCGTCCACCACTCGCGCAGCCAGCCGCGCTCGGCGTTGGGGTCGGCGAACTCGTGATCCATCCACACCGCGAGGTCGCCGGTTTGCGCGGCGTCGATGTCGGGGTGCCGGCGGCGGAGGTTCAGCGCGAACGTGGGCCACCGCGGCAGCGGCTTGTCGAAGAGGTGGATCGGCAGGTTGCTGCACACCGCGCCGTCGGCGAACCAGCAGCGCTCGAGCGCGCCCTCCGCCGCCGGCGCCGCCGCACGCCGCTCGACCGGCATCCGGGTTTCATCGCGCTTGTAGAGCGGCACCGCGCTGAAGAGAACCGGGAGCGCGAAGCTCATCCGCACGCCGACGACGATCGGGACCCGCGGCGTCTCGGGAAACGGCAGCCGGCGGCTCGTTGCACCGCCGTCGGGCGCGGCGCCGGCGGCCGCCTCCATCGCCTCCACGACCTTGCGCGGAAAGAGCCGCGCGAACTCCTGCGGATCGAACCAGTATTGCTCGCCGCGCTCGAGCTGCCGGTGCTCGGCGTCGCAGGTGACTCTTACCGGTCGACCGAGGGTAAGGTTCACGGTCATCAGGCTCAACCGGATGCCCTGCCCGGTGGTCGGGTCCTGCAGCCCCCAAAGATCACCGAACGTGAGCGGAGAGTCGAGCGGCTTCCCGGCGAGCTCCTGGTAGAGGCCGTAGAGCCAGCCCGTCATGCGCTCCGGTCGCGGATCGGCCCCGGCGGGCTCCGACATCGCGCTGCAGAGGGCGAACCCGTTCGCCGGCATCCGTTTCACGTCGGCCCAGATTCCGAGCGCCACCAGGATCGACACGAACAGCGCCGCGGCCGCGAACCCGAGCACGGCGACGAGCACGAACGTCCCCACGCCGACCCCGGGTGCGGCGCTCCAGAGCACGAGGCCGGCGAGCAGCACGGCGATCGCGATGCCGATGAAAGTAAGACCCCCGTATCCCCGCGCGGCGATGAAGATCGCGGTAAGCCAGCCGCGTTTCCGGAGCGGAAACACCGACGCGAGCACGTTGAAGAGCCGCGCGGTCTCCGGGTCCGGGCCGAACAGGTGCCTCAGCCGCGTCCAGCCGTCGGCGGTCTTCTCGCCGGCCCAGCCGGCGACATGGTCGATTCCCGCGTACCCCCACGCTTGCGGGTTGCGCGAGCGGCGCCCGTATTCCGCCGCGGCGAACACACCCGCCGCGCCGGCGCCGGCGGAGGTGCCGCCGATCGACTGCAGGCGATACGTCTTGGCGAGCTCGAGCGCCACCCCGGAGTAGACGAAGCCGCTCGCTGCGCCCCCCTTCAGCACGATGTCGCACGGCGCGGCAGCGTCGGCGTAGTCGCGGTTCTTCGACCGAAGCTCCTCGGCGGAGTGCGGCTTGGGCATCACGGTTCTCCGAGTGGCTAAGCGGGACTGGCCGGGCGCGTAGCGCGCGTCGGCGCTTCAAGCGCCGGGAGAGTAACGCACCTCGAGGACCGGTTACGCCGGTGCGAGGCGATCAAGACGGGACTTGCCGCCGTGGCGGCGAGTCTTCCGAGCTGGGGGCACCAGGGGGCGCGTCCCGCGTGGCGTCAGAACCCGCTAGAGCAGCACGTCCTTCGAGAGCCCGCAGCGCTTGAGCACGCGACGCAGCTGCGCCAGCGCCTCGAGCTGGATCTGGCGCACGCGCTCGCGGGTGACGTCGAGGCGTTCGGCGACCACTTCGAGCGTGCAGGCGTCGTGGCCGTTCAGTCCGAAGCGCTGCTCGATCACCGAGCGCTGCTTCTCGTTCAGCTGCCCGAGCCACTCGCGCACCAGGATCCCGATCTCGCTCGTCGCGAGCTCCTGCTCCGGCGAGACGCCGGCATCGTCGGCGATCGACTCGCCGATCGAGAGCATGGGATCGATGTCGAGCGGCGCATCGAGCGAGGCGAGGTGCTCGTTGTGCGCCAGCACGCGGCGCACCTCGTCCGGCTCGCGACCGAGTAGATGCGCGATGTCCTCGACCCGTGGCTCGCGCTCGACGGAGGCCTCGAGGTGGCGCCGGGCGCGCAGCACGACGTTCAGCTCCCGGATCACGTGCACCGGCAGCCGGATGGTGCGCGCCTGATTCATGATCGCGCGCTCGACGTTCTGGCGGATCCACCACGTCGCGTAGGTCGAGAAGCGGAAGCCGCGCTCCGGGTCGAACTTCTCCAGCGCGTGAATCAACCCGAGGTTGCCTTCCTCGACGAGGTCGAGCAGCGGCACGCCGCGGTTGAGATACTGCTTGGCGACGTTCACGACCAGCCGCAGGTTGTGCTCGATCATCTTCTGCCGCGCGCCGAAGTCGCCGCCCGCCGCGCGGCGGGCGTAGGCGAGCTCCTCTTCGGGCGCAAAGAGCCGGTTCAGCCCGATCTCGTGCAGGTAGAGCTGGGTGACGTCGGACAGGAAGTCGGCCGGCTCCACCGGTGCCTCAGCTTCGCGCGCGTCCAGCGCTTCCTCGCCCGCCTCGAGCGCTTCGCGCAGTGCCTCGGCCACAGGCGGCGACCCGGCTTCGAGGAGATCGTCGGGTGGAATCGAGTCCTGGTCGGCGGCGTTCATCGGCTCGGCAGGTATTGGAGCGGATCGACGGGCTTGCCCAGCCGGCGGATCTCGAAGTGGAGCCTGGGCGTCTCCGCTCCGCTCGACCCGACCTCGGCGATCTTCTGCCCTCTGGTCACGGTCTGACCCTCTTTTACCAAGATCTGGCTGTTGTGGGCATAAGCCGAAAGATAGGTGCCGTTGTGCCGGATGATCACGAGCTTCCCGTACGCCGGTATCCCTTCGCCGCTGTAGACCACCCTGCCGGGCGCGGATGCCTGGACCGGATCACCGAGCCGGCCGGCGATGTCGACGCCCTTGCTCGAGGCACCGTTGAACGTCGCGACCACCTTGCCGGCGGCCGGCCAGACCCAATCGACCCGTTCGTCCGCGCCCTCGGGCTCCGGCCGCGCCGGCGGAGCGGGCTCCGCCCTCGCGGCAGGCGGCGGCGGGTCGGCGGGCTTTGCCGCCGGCGCCGCTGCCGGCGGGGCTTCGGGCTTGGGTGCGACGGCGAGGCGCGTCGCGTCCCCGCGCTGGATGGTGGCGAGATTTTCGTCGGAGTACGGCAGCCGCAGACCTTTCGGCTCCGTCCTCAGCCCGCCGCTCGCGATCGGTGCAGAGGCCGGCGAAGACGGGGCACTCGCCGGCGCGTCCGCGCCGCCCAGCGGCCGGCCGGCGATCGCCGGCGGGCCGGTGACGGGGCTCACGACGACGCCGTCGGGGGTTGCCCCGACGGCCGGCGGCGGCCTGATCGACAGGACCTGGCCGACTTGCAGACGGGACGGGTCGGTGATCTGGTTCCAGGCCGCGAGCTCGCGCCAGTCGGCCCCGTTATCGAGCGCGATGCTGTAGAGCGTGTCGCCACGCTTCACTACATAAGTGTCGGGGACCCCCGGGACAGCGGGTGTCTGTGCGGACGCCGCGGGCGCGGGCTTCGCGACGGCGGCCGGTCGCGTGCGCTCGTCCACCGGCGCGGGCGAGCGCGCGGTGCATGCGACCACGCCGAGCGCAGCGAGCACGACCGCAGCGAGGCGTACACGCCGCGCCAGGGTAGCGAACCCTTCCCGATGCCCGTCGTGCTGGTGCCGCCTCATCCCTTTCCCACCCGCAGCGGCACGAAGCGGACCGCATCCAGCCGGTGCTCCTTCACGCCGGCCGCGGTGCGCTCGAACACGCGGAGCCGCTGCTCGTCGGTACCGACCGGGATGACCAGCCGGCCGCCGCGCGCGAGCTGCGCGAGCAGCGCTTTCGGCACCTCGGGCGCCGCCGCCGCGACGACGACCGCATCGAACGGCGCGACTTCCGCCAGGCCCGCGTAGCCGTCGCCATGAAGCAGCCGCAGGTTCGCGATCCGCAGCGGGCGCAGGTTGGCGCGCGCCTTTTGCGCGAGCGCCGCGATCCGCTCGATGGAGTACGCCTCCTTGGCGAGCCGGGCGATCAGCGCCGCCTGGTAGCCGCACCCGGTGCCCACTTCCAGCACGCGATCGAGGTCGCGTCCCGCGCGCGCCGCCTCGAGCATGCGCGCAACGGTGTACGGCCGGGAGATCGACTGCTCGAAACCGATCGGCAGCGCGGCCTCTTCGTAGGCGCGCGTCGCGAGCGCCTCCTCGACGAACGCGTGCCGCGGGACGGCTGCCATCGCCGCGAGCACCGCCTCGTCCGCAATGCCCGCCGCGCGCAGCCGCGCGACCATCCGGTCACACGTGCGCTGCGACGTCATGCCGATGCCGCGCGGTAGGACGGCGGTCATTCCAGCCAGGCCTTCACCAGCGCGATCTGCGGCTGGTGCGTCAAGTCCATCTGCAGCGGCGTGATCGAGACGCGGCCCGCCGCCACCGCGTGGAAATCCGTTCCCGGCCCCGCATCCTGCGCTTCGCCCGCCGCGCCGATCCAGTAGACAGTCTGGCCGCGCGGGTTGGTCATCTTTACTACGCCTTCGGCCTTGTGCCGCTTGCCGAGGCGCGTCACATCGCGGCCGGTAAGCGCCTCGAACGGGGTATCGGGCACGTTCACGTTGAGGAGCACCGGCTGCGCGGCCGGCTCACGCGCGAACCGCTCGACCAGCTCGCGCACGACTCTGCCCGCCGTGTCGTAATGCCGTCCTTCCTTGCTCGTGAGCGACACCGCGATCGACGGGATGCCGAGCAGATAGCCCTCGGTCGCCGCCGCCACGGTGCCGGAGTAGATCGTGTCGTCGCCCATGTTCGCACCGAGGTTGATGCCGGAGACGACGATGTCGGGCAGCTCGGCGAGGAAGCCGGTGACCGCGAGATGGACGCAATCGGTGGGAGTGCCGTCGACAAAGAGGAACCCGTTCGCCGAGCGCCGCACCGACAGCGGCCGGTCGAGCGTGAGCGAGTTGGAGGCGCCGCTGCGATCGCGCTCGGGCGCGACCACCGTCACCTCGCCCACCCCTTCCAGCGCCGCCGCCAGCGCCGCGAGACCAGGCGCGAAATAGCCGTCATCGTTGGAGAGCAGGATCCGCACGCCCGCCCTACGGTGGATCGAGGACGAGCGAGCGGCGGCGCGTGTCGGCTGCGTAATGCGCGTGCATCATGCGGGGGCGATTATATTCCAGCGTGCACCCCGGGACGCGACATTCTGCCCGCCCCGCCCTTACAATTCCGGCATGTCTCGCGCTGCGTTCCGCGTCGGCATCACGCCGACGGTCCTCGACTCTGCCGGGCGGCCGATCTTCGATCCGTCGGCGCTCGAGCTGCTCGACGTGCCGGGTATCGAGTGGGAGTACATCGCGGAGACCGCGCTCGAGGTGCCGCCCGAGGTCGGGCGCCGCTACGACGCGGTGTGCGCGATGACCGCGCGGTTCACGCGCGCGCTCTTCGCCGCCGGGGACCATCGGCTCAAACTCATCTCGCGTTTCGGCGTCGGCTACGATGCGATCGACGTCCCCGCGTGCACCGAGAACGGCGTGCTGATCGCGATCGCTCCCGACGGCGTGCGCCGACCGGTGGCGACCAATGTCATCACCTTCGTCCTCGCGCTCGCGCAGAAGCTGTTCCTCAAGGACCGCCTGACGCGCAGCGGGCGCTGGCTCGAAAAGGGCGATCACATGGGCATGGGGGTCACCGGCCGCACGCTGGGCGCGATCGGGATGGGCAACATCGGCGCCGAGGTGTTCCGGCTCGCGGCACCGTTCGGGATGCGCCACATCGCGTGCGATCCGAACGTCTCCGCCGCACAGGCGCGGGCCCTGAACGCCGAGCTGGTGGACCTCGACACGCTGTTGCGCACGGCCGACTTCGTGTGCGTGATGTGCCCGCTGAGCGACACGACGCGTGGCCTGATCGGCCCGCGCGAGCTGGCGCTGATGAAGCCCACGGCGTTCCTGATCAACACCGCCCGCGGGCCGATCGTGCAGGAGCGGGCGCTTTACGAGGCGCTCGCGGAGCGGCGGATCGCCGGCGCGGCGCTCGACGTGTTCGAGGTCGAGCCGACTCCGGCCGACAATCCGATCCTCGCGCTCGACAACGTGATCGTCACGCCGCACGGCTTTTGCTTCACCGACGAGTGCCTCACCGGTCTCGCGCGGAGCGCCTTCGCCGCGGTGGCGGCGGTCGCGGCGGGGCGCGCGCCGAAGCACGTCGTCAACCGCGACGCGCTCGCGCATCCGCGGCTCGCGGGGCTCGTGGCCCACTGATCGAGGTCAGGACCGCCGGGCGATCGCCCGCCGGAATGCGGCGAAGATCCGCGCCTCGTCCGGATGACGGCCGTCGGCGACGACTCTCCGCCCGCCGACGAACACGTCGCGGACCGGATTCGCATTGCCGGCGAAGATGAAAGCATCGAGGAGCGCTTCCGACGGCCGCTCTGCGAGCGCCGGCGCATCGGGATCGAGCACCACGAAATCGGCGCGCTCGCCCGGCGCCAGCCCGCCGATGCGTCGGCCCGACGCTCGCGCGCCACCGACGAGCGCGGCACGGTAGAGCGTCTCGCCCGTCGACGGGGAAAAGGGCGTGGCGGCAATGCTCCGCCGGCGGTGGACGAGCCGCTGCCCGTACTCGAGCATGCGCAGCTCCTCGATCGCGGAGACTGAAACATTGCTGTCGGAGCCGATGCCGAACGCGCCGTCGCGCTGCAGATAGCGCGCGAGCGGGAACACGCCGTCGCCGAGATTCGCCTCGGTCGTCGGGCACAGCCCGGCCACCGCGCCCGAGCCCGCCAGCGCGTCGGTTTCAGCGTCGGTCATGTGCGTCGCATGAACCAGGCACCAGCGCGCATCCACCGCGTGCCGGTCGAGGAGCCACTCCACCGGCCGCCGCCCGCTCCACGCCACGCAATCGGCCACCTCCCGCTCTTGCTCGGCGACGTGGATGTGGATCGGGGCCGTGGCGTCGAGGGCTGCGAGCGCATCCAGCGCATCGCTCAGCGCGTCCGGAGGCACCGCGCGCAACGAGTGAGGCGCGAGCCCGAAGCGCACGGCGGGATGCGCCGCCCGCAAGGCGGCGATCATCGCGACGATCCGGTCCGGCGTGCCGAGAAACCGGCGCTGGGCAGACTGCGGCGGCGCGCCCCCAAAATCCGCGGTCATGTACAGCACCGGCAGCAACGTGAGCCCGATGCCGGCGGCAGTCGCGGCGGCGACGATGCGCTCGCTCGTCTCGGCCGGATTCGCGTACGCGGCGCCCGCGGGATCGTGGTGCAGATAGTGGAACTCGCAGACCGAGGTGAATCCGCCCTTCAGCGCCTCGACGTAGAGTTGAGCGGCGATCGCCTCGATGTCGTCGGGCTCCAGGCGCGCGACGAGCGCATACATCGCCTCGCGCCAGGTCCAGAAGCTGTCGTCGCTGCCGGAGCGCCGCTCCGCGAGGCCCGCCATCGCGCGCTGGAAAGCGTGACAGTGCAAGTCGCAGAGCGCCGGAAGCACCGGTCCGCGGAGCCGCTCGGCGCCGTTCGGCAGTGCGCCCGCCTTCGCGGCGACGATCGCGCCGGCGGCATCGACCTCGACGCGCACTTCGGTCGCCCAGCCCGTCGGAAGCCAAGCGGCGGCGGCGAAGAACGCGCTCACGAGCCCGGGCGGGTCACTGGCCGAGCGCGCGCGTCACGTCGTCGAACAGCTCGTCGACTGCGAACCGCCGCGGGATGAGCCGCTGCCGGTACACGTAGTCGATGGCGACCTCGAGATTGCGGCGATTCGCCGCGAGCCCGAACGGCGTCGTATCGAGCTCGCCCCTGGGCGGCGAGCCGGCCGCCGTCTTGCTCGCGGCAAGCAAGCGGTAGATCTCGCGCACCGCGCGCGGATTCGCACGCGACAGCGACTCTTTCACGACCACCATGTGGTTGATCTGCAGCGCACCGTGCTTCGCCTGCCACGCTTGTGCCGCTGCCGCGGGATCGGGGATGAGCGGCGCGAGCCGCGGGTCGGTCGGAATCTCGCCGACGATCGCCGCGTCGAGCTCGCCCGCGAGCAGCATGCCCACGAGGTCCTTTCCCGCGGGCGCGCGCTCGAGGTTCGGCGGATCGCGAAACTCCGCGACGTGCGGCGCCTCGAACGCGACCCAGCGCACGCGATCGAGGTCGAGCCCGTAGTCCTCGGCGAGGATGCCGCGCACCCAGGTCGCCGTCGTGACCGAGTACGAGCGCATGCCGACGCGGCGGCCGGCGAGATCCCCGGGGGCGAGCGGACCACGCTCCGCGTCGTACACGATGTAGGGATGCTGGAAGCGGCCGACGAGCACCGCGGGCAGCAGCACTAGCGGCTTGCCGTGCGCCCTGGCGACGAGAAAGGTGACGATTGCCAGCTCGGCGACGTCGAACTCGAGATCCCGCACCACGCGTTTGAACGCCGCGCTCGCGGTCTTGACCTGGGCAAAATCGAACGCGACGGATGCGGAGCGCAGCTCGCCTCTCCGCAGCGCAGCCGTGACCGGGTAGTCGCCGAGCAGCGCCGGCAGGGTGATGCGTTCGGGTTCGCTCATCTCGACGCTCGCTGAAGAGAGAAACGCCGGGTTGGTGGCGATCCTCTAAGGTCGAGAAGCACGAGGGGGGCGTGCCCCCTCGTAGCGTGAAGGCTCGAGGCTCGAATCGCGCGGGCGCGCGCTGATGTTCGAGCGCCTCGAGCGGGCTGTCAAGCGCGCGCACGCCGCATGCACGCCGCAGGATAAGATCGGGGCCGATGGGACCGCTGGCGGGCGTGCGCGTGCTGGAGTTCGAGGCGATCGGGCCGGGCCCCTTCGGCGCGATGATGCTCGCGGACATGGGCGCCGACGTGCTGCTCGTCGATCGCCCGTCCGACCCCGGCCTCGGCCTCGATCGCGAGCGGTGGTTCGACGTGATGCTGCGCGGCCGCCGCTCGGTCACGCTCGACCTGAAGTCGCGGGACGGCGCCGAGGCAGCGCTCCTGCTCGCGGCGAAGGCCGATGCGGTGATCGAAGGCTTCCGGCCGGGGGTGATGGAGCGGCTCGGCCTGGGCCCCGAGGTCATGCTCGCGCGCAATCCGCGGCTTGTGTACGGGCGGATGACCGGCTGGGGCCAGGACGGGCCGCTCGCCCCCCGCGCCGGCCACGACATCAACTACATCGCGCTCTCGGGCATCCTGCACGCCATCGGGCGCAAGGACGGTGCGCCCGTCCCGCCCCTCAACCTGGTCGGCGACTTCGGCGGCGGCGGCATGCTGCTCGCGTTCGGTATCGCCTGCGGCCTGCTCGAGGCGCAGCGCTCAGGTCAAGGCCAGGTCGTCGATTGCGCGATGGTCGAAGGCGCATCGCTGCTCGCCGCGATGTTCTCCGGGCTGCTCGCCGCCGGTCGGTGGAGCGAAGCGCGCGGCGAGAACGTGCTCGACTCGGGCGCGCCGTGGTACGACGTCTATGAGACCGCGGACCGTCGCTACGTCGCGATCGGCGCGATCGAGCCGAAGTTCTACGCCGAGCTCGTGGGGCGCCTGGGGCTCGTTGGCGAGGCGCTGCCGGCGCAGGACGATCGCAAACGCTGGGCCGAGCTGCGCGCGCGGTTCAGGTCCGTCTTCCGCGGGAAGACGCGCGACGAGTGGCGCGACATCTTCGCCGGCTCCGATGCCTGCTTCGCGCCGGTCCTCACCTTCTCGGAAGCGCAGGCGGATCCGCACCACCTCGCGCGCCGCAACCACGTCGCGGTCGGCGGTGTCGACCAGCCGGCCCCCGCGCCGCGATTCGCGCGCACCCCGGGTGAAGTCCGGCGCGCGCCGCCGGAGCGCGGTGCGCTCGGGCGGCAGGCGCTCGCGGACTGGGGCTTCGCGCGCGCGGAGATCGACCGGCTCGCCGCGCTCGGCGTCGGGTTCGCCGAATAGCAGCGAGGAAGCCAAAGGCCTGCGCGTCAGTGGCGACGATCGGTTGCCGTGTCCGCTAGCGAAACTTCCGCTGCACCGGCCGCTTTGACCGCTGCCGCGCGTGCCGCGTTCGCCGGGCTGCGGACGCCCCCATTCAGGCCGTATCGGTCGAGCTTCGCATAGAGGCTCTGGCGGCTGAGCCCGAGCAGCTCCGCGGCCGCCGTCCGGTTCCCGCCGGTGAGCTCGAGCGCCGCCTCGACGTAGTGACGCTCGACCGCGCCCACCGTGTCCTTGACGAGCTTGCGAAGCGTCGTCTTCCCCACCCGCTCGATGAGCGAACCGAGGACCGCGCCGAGACGACGGGCCTCGCCCGGGGCGGCCAGCCTGCGGCCTACGTCATGCAACAGCACGCCCACGTATCGCGGGTCCTTGTCCGCATCGCCGGCGGCCGAGATTTCCACGTCGGTGCCGGCGCCGAGCTCGCCCTGGATGGTGGTGGCGAAGAGCCGGACGACGCCATGTCGCTGGACGTTGGCGAGCAGGACCGTCAGATCGGCACCCGGCCGCCCTAGCCACCGTCCGAGCCGCTCCCCAACCACCCGCGCTTCGGCGCCGACCTGGACCATTTCGAGGAAGGCGGTGTTCGCGCGGCGAATCACGCCGTCGCGATCGAGCACCACGAATGCGTCGGGCCCGCGCTCGATGAGCGCTTCGATCGAGATCGCGTTGCCGCGCTCCGGCACCGCGGGCGCCGCCGCGGCAGGCGCGAGCTGCATCAGGAACACCGGCCCAGACGCGGCATTCATGAGCGATGCGCGGACGAGCCAGGCCGCCCGCGCCGAACCGAGATGGACCAGGATGCCGGGGGCCTGTCCCTGCTCGCGCACCCGGGTGAGCGTCGCCTGCAACCGCTCCTGCTCCGCCGGGACCAGCTCGGACAGCAGGCACGAGCCTGCGACGCTGTCGAGACGCTTCCGCGCCAGACCGAGCGCACGGAGCGCAGCCGGATTCGCATCGACGATGCGCAGATCCGCCGCCCGAATGAGGAGCACCGCCTCGTTCGACGCGGTGAAGAGGAGGCGATAGCGCGTCTCCACCTCGCGGAGCTTCCAGTAATCGCGCTCCATCGTCTGCTGCGCGGCGATCAGGCGCGACTGGAGCTCCGCCACTGCGTGGAGGTTCCGCCCGATCGCGATGAGACCGGCCTTGCCGCCCAGCCTCACTGTGGTGTACTCGAGCAGCAGCTCCAGGCCGCTAGGGAATCTCTGCGTGACCGGGCGGTACACTGAGACGCGGCTGGTGCGCGCGTCGGCCACCATGCGCCGCACCTTGTCGCTGCCAAGGTCAGCGACGGTCTCCACCCAGGGGCGTCCGACCCAGTCGTCGACCGCCTCTTCGGCGAGCGCGCCGGACAGGGTGATCTCGCGGATGACGCCCTCCATATCGAGGAGGAACGTGACGTCGGGTTGCGCGGAATTCAGTGCGGGCATGGCTGGGCAAACCCTGCGGGATGTGTCCCGATTGTACTCGCCGGAGACGGGGCTCCGGGCCGAGATCCCACGACACCCTGCGCCACGCGTTGCAGCGGATCACCGATCTGCAGACCGAGCACTCGCTCGTCAGCCGCGGTGGAGACGGCGATCCTGCTGGCGCTCCGCGAGCTCGGGATCGGTCTGACCGCCTAAGGCGTGCTCTCGTGCGGATTGCTCGGCGGCTCCCGGTCGAAGGGACGGCGGCGGAGATCGCCGCGATCGAGCGCGCCGTGCCCGCCGAGGCGGTCACCGGCGCGCGCTACGACCCGCGCCAGATGGCGTCGCTCGACAGCGAGCGCGCGGCCTAGTCGCGGCCGAGCGCCCGCCGCGTTGCCTCAGCAGCAGCGGGGCCCGCGTCCGGCGTACCGCTGCTCGAGCGCCCAGGCGAGGAACGCGCCGCGGTCCAGCGGCGCCTCGCCGGGATGCGTCGCGCGCTGGTGCGCGAGGTAGGCGTCGTAGTCGGGGACACCGAATACGCCGCGCCAGGCCTCGCGCCCGCGGTCGCCGAGCGCGCGGAATCGCGCGAACGCGCCGGCGTTGCCCGGATCAGGCATACGCGGCTCCGTCAGTGCGCGGCACAGGCGGCGTCTCCTGTGCGGTCGGCTGCGGCACGCGCAGTGCCCGGAGCGAGATCAGCACCGCGTAGACGCACATCGCGACCACCAGCAGCACGAAGAACCCGCACACCGCCGCGTCCAGATAGTTGTTGAACGCGACCCGCTGCATCTCCGCCACCGACTTCGCCGGAGCGATCAGCGTATTGCTGGCCGCCGCCTCGGCGAACCGGCGCGCCTGGGCGAGGAAGCCGATGGCCGGCGTCGGATGGAAGATCTTCTGCCAGCCGGCAGTGAGCGTAGTGACCAGCAGCCACGCGGTCGGCACCAGCGTTACCCACGCATAACGCTCGCGTTTCATCTTGATGAGCACGACCGTGCAGAGCAGAAGCGCGATCCCGGCCAGCATCTGGTTGCCGATGCCGAACAGCGGCCAGAGGGTGTTGATGCCGCCGAGCGGATCGACCACGCCCTGATAGAGGAAGTAGCCCCACATCGCGACGCAGAGACCGGTCGCGAACATGTTCGCCGGCAGGAGCTCGGTGTTGCCGAGCGGCGCCCAGACGTGCCCGAGCATGTCCTGGATCATGAAGCGGCCGACGCGCGTGCCGGCGTCCACCGCCGTCAGGATGAAGAGCGCTTCGAAGAGGATCGCGAAGTGGTACCAGAACGCCTCCATCGATTTACCGCCGACCGCCTGCGCGAGGATCTGCGCCATGCCGACGGCGAGCGTCGGCGCGCCGCCGGCACGCGACAGGATGGTGGTCTCGCCGATGTCCTTCGCGGTCTGGTTGATCATGTCCGGCGTGATGACGAAGCCCCAGCTCGACACCACCTCGGCCGCCCGCTCCGCGGTCGTGCCGATCACCGCCGCCGGGCTGTTCATCACGAAGTAGATGCCCGGATCGAGGACGCAGGCCGCGGTGATCGCCATCATCGCCACGAACGATTCGGTGAGCATGCCGCCGTAGCCGATCACCCGGATGTGGCCTTCGCTCTCGATCATCTTCGGCGTCGTCCCCGAGGAGATGAGTGAATGGAAGCCCGACACCGCGCCGCACGCGATGGTGATGAACAGGAACGGGAACAGGTTGCCCGAGAACACCGGCCCGGTGCCGTCGATGAACCGGGTGACGTCGGGCATGCGCAGGGTCGGCGCCACCAGGTAGATCCCCAGCGCGAGTGCGACGATGGTGCCGATCTTGAGGAACGTGGAGAGATAGTCGCGCGGCGCGAGCATCAGCCACACGGGCAGGCTGGATGCGACCGCGCCGTAGATGATGATCGCCCAGGCGAGCTCGGTGCCGCCGAGCGTGAACGCCGGCCCCCAGCTCCCGCTCTCCGCCACCTCGCGGCCGAGCCAGATCGAAGTGAGCAACAGCACCACGCCGATCACCGAGGCTTCACCGACGCGCCCCGGGCGGATGTAGCGCATGTAGACGCCCATCAGGAGCGCGATCGGGATCGTGGCCGCGATCGTGAACGTGCCCCACGGGCTCTCGGCGAGCGCCTTCACCACGACCAGCGAGAGAACGGCGAGGATGATGATCATGATCGCGAGCACCCCGACGAGCGCGAGCGAGCCGGGAATGGGTCCGAGCTCCATCTTCACCATCTCGCCGAGCGACTTGCCGTCGCGCCGGACCGAGGCGAAGAGCACGATCATGTCCTGCACCGCGCCCGCCACGACGACGCCGGCGAGGATCCAGAGCGTCCCGGGGAGATAGCCCATCTGCGCTGCGAGCACCGGGCCGACGAGCGGCCCGGCGCCGGCGATCGCCGCGAAGTGGTGGCCGTACAGCACCCACTTGTTGGTCGGCACGTAGTCCATGCCGTCGTTGTGCCGGAAGGCCGGGGTCATCCGCTTCGGATCGACCTGCAGGACCCGGTTGGCGATGAACAGGCTGTAGAAGCGGAAGGCGAAGTAGTAAATGATCAGCGCAGCGGTCACCAGCCACACCGCGTTCACCGACTCGCCGCGCTTGAGCGCGACGATGGAGAACGCGAACGCGCCGATCGCGGCGAGGACGGCCCACAGCAGGATCGAGAGCACTCGGTTCATGACAACTCCTTTTCGGACGACATCCCCTCAGTCGATCTTCACGCCGCGCGCCGCGCCGACCTCGATCGGCGATACGGCCGATGCGCTGTTGCCCCACGACTGGCGGATATAGGTCACGATCGCGGCGATCTCCTGGTCGTTCAGGTCGTAGGCGAACGGCGGCATGCCGTAGGGGCGCGGGTTGCCTTCGGTACTCGGGGGGAAGCCCCCGACGAGCACCATCCGGATCGGATTGATCGAGTACTCCATCAGGATCGACCGGTTCTTGGCGAGCGGCGGATAGACCCGCGGCACGCCGGCGCCGTCGGGTCCGTGGCAATCGGCGCAGTGCTTCTCGTAGAGTCGGGCGCCCTGCTTCAGCATCGCGCCGGCCTGCTGCTCGCTCGGCCGCACTTGCACCGCTGCGGCCGGCGCCGCTTTCTCCGCCTGCGCCTTGAGATAGACGGACATCGCGGTCAGGTCGCCGAGGGTGACGTTCTGCAGGCTGTGCGCGACGACGGCGGACATCGGTCCGAACACCGCGCCACGCGCGGACACGCCGGTCCGCAGCAGGTCGACGATGTCCCTCACTTGCCAGTCGCCGAGCCCGGTCTCGCGGTTCGAGGTGAGCGAAGGCGCGTACCAGTTCTGCACCGGGATCAGGCCGCCGCCCACGTCGTCGTCCTTGACCGCGCCGAGCATGTTCCGGGTGCCGTGGCAGGCGTTGCAATGGCCGAGCCCCTCGACCAGATACGCGCCGCGGTTCCATTCCGCGCTCTCGCCCGGGTTCGGCTTGAACTCACCGGCCTTGAAGTACAGGGTCCGCCAGCCGAGCAGCAGCTGGCGCTGGTTGTACGGAAAGCGCATCTCGTGCGGCTTGTTCGGCTGGCTCACCGGCGGCAGCGACATGAAGAAGGCGTAGATCGCATCGACATCGGCACGCGTGACCCGAGTGTAGTTGTTGTAGGGAAACGCCGGATACAGGTACGAGCCGTCCTTCGAGAGACCCTCGTGCATCGCGCGCCGGAAATCGTCGGCGGTCCACTTGCCGATGCCGGTCTCCGGATCGGGCGTGATGTTCGGCGTGTAGAGCTTCCCGAACGGCGTCGGCAGCTCGAGGCCGCCCGCGTAGGGCTTGCCGCCGCGAACGGTATGGCAGGCCAGGCAGTCGCCGACGAGCGCGAGATACTCGCCGCGTCCGATCTCGGCGCCATCGGCGCGCGCAGTCGGCGGCGGCGGCGCGGTGGACTCCTGGCGGCGCGACAGGAAGGTCGCCGCGACGGCGAGCACGAGAATCGCCACGGCAGCGAGGAGAACCCGTTTCATGCCTGTCCCTCCTTGTCGGCGGTCACGGCACGCCGCCGCATTTCATCGGCAGCGTCAGCGCGCCTGCCGGCGCCGGCGGCGTGTCGGGCGACGCGCGCTGCGCCGCGAGCCACCAGGTGACCGCGGAAATGTCCTCCGCGGTGAGCCGTTTCGCGATCTCCGCCATGCAGTCCGGCGACTCGGCGTTTCGCAAGCCCTGCTGCCAGCTTCCCATCTGCGCTGCAATGTAATCGCGATTGAGCCCCACCAGCGCGGGGACCGCGGGCTCCAGGCCGGTGAGTGCCTTGCCGTGGCAGGCGGCGCAGGCGGGTATCTCGCGCGCCGGATCGCCTGCGGTCACCAGTTTCTCTCCCCGCGCGAGCGCCTCCTTCGGCGCGGCCGTAGCCGGCGGCGGGAACGGCGGGCGCAAGCCCGCGTAGTAGTCGGCGATTTCGCGCAGGTACGGCTCGGACAGATAGGCCACCATGTAGGTCATGATGGGAATGTCGCGCCGACGCTCGCGGAAATTGAGCAGCTGGTTATAGAGGTAGACCGCAGGCTTGCCGGCGAGACGCGGGTAGTACTCGTTTTTCCTGATCCCCTCGCCCTGCTTGCCGTGACAGATCGCGCAGGCCGCCATCCGCTGCTCGATCGTGTCGGGGATCTTGGCGGGTTGTTGCGCGGTCGCGTCGCCGAGGGCGCCGGCGGCGCACGCCAGTAGCGATATCGCGAACATCGGCGCCTTGCGCAGTCTTGGCACGCTTGTTCTCCCGCAAGCTAAGGGGGTCCGCATCGCTGCTATCGGCCGCGCCGGCGCGCCGCGTGTGCGAATATCGATCGCGCGGCCGGCGGCAGCCGTCCCGTAAACCGCGACCCTACCCCCAAACCCCCGACCGGCGTCAAGTGCCGCGCTTGCGGTAAGGTCGCACCGGGATGGCGCTCGCTTTCTGCGCGGGCGAGAGGAGGTGAACGATGTGGAAGCGGCCGATGTGGAAGCGTCTATCGTGCCTCGCTTGCCTGCCAGTGCTTGCCGCGTGCGCCGGAGCGGGCACTGCGCCGCCGGACGTCGTGAAGGGCCTCGCGCCGACCGGCACGCTGCGCGCGGCGATCAATTTCGGCAACCCGGTGCTCGCGCAGCGGAATGCCGCGACCGGGGCGCCGCAGGGCGTATCGGTCGCCCTCGCGCGGGAGCTGGGTCGCCGCCTGGACGTCCCGGTCGAGCTCGTCACCTTCGACGCCGCCGGGAAGGTCTTCGACGCGCTCCGGTCCGACAGCTGGGATGTCGCGTTTCTCGCGATCGAGCCCGCGCGCGCCACCGAGATCGCCTTTACGGCGCCGTACGTACTTATCGAGGGCACGTACCTCGTGCCGGCGGACTCGCCGCTCCGCCGGATCGAGGACGTCGATCGCGCCGGCGTCCGGATCGCAGTGGGGAACAAGAGCGCCTACGACCTGTACCTGACGCGCACGCTCAAGCACGCGCAGCTCGTGCGCGCGCCGACTTCGCCGGCGGCGATCGAGCTGTTCGTCAAGGACGGGTTGGAGGCGGCCGGAGGAGTGAAGCAGCCGCTCGTCCAGTTTGCGCGAGCGAATCCGAACGTTCGCGTCATGGACGGACGCTTCATGGCCATCGAGCAGGCGATGGGCGTACCGAAGACCCGGCAGGCCGGCATCGCCTGGCTGTCCGCGTTCGTCGAGGAGATGAAGGCCTCCGGCTTCGTCGCCGGCGCGCTCGCCCGCAGCGGCCAGTCCGACGCGGCGGTCGCGCCGCCGGCGGCGAGCCGGTAAGCGGTCCGTCTCCCGCTTACTTCGGAGCGGGGTGGATGTTGTCCACCCAGTGCACGTCTTCGGGGTTGGGCTCCACCGCAGGGATGTCCAGATTGACGACGACCGGTTCCTGGCCGCTGCGGACCAACACGCACGACAGGGCCTGATCGTCGCTCGCGTTGATCTCCTGGTGCGGCACGAAGGGCGGCACGTAGATGAAATCGCCGGGACCCGCTTCGGCGGTGAACTCGAGCCGGTCGCCCCATTTCATCCGCGCGCGACCGCTCACCACGTAGATCACGCTCTCCACCGGGCCGTGGTGGTGCGCGCCGGTCTTGGCCTTGGGATGGATCACCACCGTGCCCGCCCACAGTTTCTCCGCCCCGGCGCGCGCGGCGGTGATCGCCGCGGCGCGATTCATCCCTGGTGTCTGCGGGGTGTTGATATCGAGCTCGTTCGCGTGCACGACCCGCACGCCGTCGAGTCGCCATTTGGAACCGCTCGCGTCCGCCATGTTGCCTCCGTCGTCACACTCATCGCATTCGCTGCCATCTCCGCCGCGAATGGTAATGCGGGCGAGCGCGTCGCGCAGGCGCGCGAGACCGGGCGATCGTCGCGCCCTGCCATGCGCGCCAAAGGCGCTAGACCGTCGTCGACCCCTGATCGGGCTTGCGGCGCGCGACATCCTCGGCGATCAGGAACAGCATCGCCGGCGTTTCCGGGCCGATGTGGAATGCGCGCTTGGCGTCGCGCAACTCGCGCTCGGACACCGTGAGGCGGTCGCGGTGGCGGAGCAGCTCGAGCCACGACTCCTCCACCCATTGCTCGACGTGGCGCCCCGGGTTCGAAGGGTCGCGGAACAGCGCCCACGAGGTCGCCCCGGCGCGCAGTCGCGAGCGGCGGCTCTCCTGCATGAGCTCGAAGAACGCCGCCGCGTTCTGCGGATCGATGAGGTACTCGACCATCACCTGCACCGGCCCTTCGTCGTGCTCGACGCTCATCACCACCTCGGGCTCGGGCCAGTGATGCGACGGGGTGAGGTTCTCCTCGCGGATGCCGGACAGGGGATAGCGCCGCGCGAGAGCGAGGCTCGCCAGGGTGGCGATCGCGGCGGCCGCGAACGCGATCCGCAGGTTCCACGTGGTCGCCACCTGTCCCCACAGCAGCGCGCCGAAGGTGCCGCCCCCCATGAACGCCATCTGCACCGCGGCCAGACCGCGCCCGCGCACCCAGGCCGGAAGGGCGAGCTGCGCCGTGACGCTGAGCGCGGATGCGACCGAGATCCACGCCGCGCCGCTCGCCACCATCGCCACCGCCAGCACGGCGACGTTCTCCGACATGGCAAAGGCGATCGACGCACCCGTTTGCAGGATGATCGCCGCCACGATCATGTCGTCGCGCGAAAATCGCTTGCGCCAGAAGCCGATCGTCAGCGCGAGCGCCACCGCGCCGAGACCGAACAGGCCGAAGAGCAGCGCGTAGGTGTTCGAGCCGCCGCCCAGCTCGTCGCGGACGACGACCGGCAGCAGCGCGACGAGCGCCACCGACGACAGGAAAAAGCACGCGCCGCGGATGAGCGCCGCGCGCACCGCCGGCGTCTGGCGCGCGAACTGCAGGCCGACCCGCATCGCGCCGACGAACCGCTCCGACGGCAGCGTGCTCGCCGGCGCACGCGGACGCCGCCACCGCGTGAGCACTACGGTGACGGCGAGCATCAGGCAGCCGATGGCGAGAAACGAGAACGCAGGGCCGCCGAAGGCGATGATCGCGCCGGCGAGCAGCGGACCGACCGTGCGCGAAGCGTTCATCGCGGCCCCGGTCCACACGATCGCGCGGGGCAGCGCCTCGCGCGGCACCACTTCCTGCACCAGTGCCGAGTATGCGGGCAGGCGGAGCGAGAACGTGAGGCCCATCGCCAAGGCACCGGCGAGAAGCATTCCCGGCGAGGCGAGCCCGGCGAGGATGGCGACCCCGAGCGCGATGCCGACGACGCTCATCAACGCATACGCGGCGATGAGAATGCGTCGCCGGTCGGCAAGATCGGTGAGGGCGCCGCTCGGCAGCGCGAGGAGGAAGCTCGGCAGCGACAGGGCGGCCTGCAGCAGTGCCACGACGAACGCGCTCGCGCCGAGCGAGGCCATGAGCCAGGCCGAAGTGGCTTCATGCATCGACATCGAAACGTTCGCGGAGAGCCAGAGCGCGAGGAGCAGGCGGTACCGCGGGGATTCCCATGGAGAAGCGGAGCGCGCCGTGGGAGCGGCGGCAGGCGCCGGTCCCGGCGACTCGCGGGCGACGGCGGGGTCGGCGTCGCGCGTGGCGTCCTGCTTCACGCGGCGCTGACGACGCTTATCTTCTGCGTGCTCGCTGGGGTCGATCGGAGGGCCGCGGCCAAGGCGGCATCGTCACCATCCACCGGCCGCATGCTCCGTCCCGCGAGGATCAGCTGGACGCCCTCGGCGCGAAAGGGAAAGGGGTCGAAAGCGTACGTCTCGGCGTCGAGCGGCGTCACGCGCACCGTGACATCGCCCGTGGCCGACCGCGGGACGCAAGGGAACGCGGCAGGCCCGCGCTCGCTGGCGCCGGTGAGATTGAAGTAGAGCGCCAGCGTGTCGAAGAACTGCAGCTGCTTGTAGCTCTGCATGAGGCGGTCGGGCGCCACCCACGCGGCGGTGGCCGGATCATCGGCGAGCGCCGTCTTCATCGCCGCCTGGCGCTCGGCAAGGCGGTCCAGCTCGGCGTCGAAGCGCGCTCGCCATTCCGCGGGCACGTTCTCGATCAGCTGCCGCTGCGAGAGGCCGAAGCGTCCACGATAGACACCGTACATGTGCATCGCCGCGAGCAGGCCGCAGTACGGATGGTGCGCTTCGAGCGCATCCGGGCTGCCGTTGAGCGTGCGGATGGAGATCGCGCGCGGCGTCTCGGTGAGGTTCCAGGGCAGGCCGGTCTCGGGATTCCGCCCGGGCGCCTCGTCGATGGCGAACCAGCCCCGGTCGTGGTTGTCGACGAGGTAGAGCATCTCCTCGCGCGGTGCCACCGGCTCGAACTCGGCGTTGCCGAAAGCGCGCGCCGCCTGGCCGGCGAAAGCGCAGTGCTCCTTCATCGTCATGACGAAGCGGGGTGCGCCCGCGGGCGCGGTCTGGACGATCATACGGCGAGCCCTCCGGCGATGATGTCGAATCCTGCGCGCGATCGATGCCGCGCACTCTAGCATCGCTGGCGGGCATCGCTCGCGGGGTCAGACCGTAGGTCAGACCGTACCAGAGTAGCGACGATCTGCATGCGAGCGTCGGCGCTGCGTATGCGGCGCGGCGCTCCGAACGCCGTTACGACACCGATCCGCGCACAATAAGTCTCACGCGACCCCGTGCAACAGAACCCGGCGCGTCACTGATCCTGCGCGACCTGCGCCTTCCGCACGCCGAGCGAGGCGAGCAACGTACCGAGCAACACGATCGCGCAGCCGACCGCCACGTCGTAGAGGCGGGTCGAGAGCAGTAGCGGGGTCACGCCGGCGCCGTGGCGAGCCAGATCCACGACGAGCATCAGGAACGCGGTGAACGCGGCAAAGCCGAGCGCCGGGTTGATCGCGAGCCCGAGGCGGGCACTCGCGGCGACCAGGGTCGCGGCGAACGCGATTGCGAGCGGCGCGTGGAGCGCCTGGCCGACGGCGTACGCGATCGGGATGCCGATCAGCGTCCCGAGCACGTACTGGATCACGAGCTTCAAGCTGACCATTCCCTCGCGCCGCATGACCATGATCACCGTCAGCGCCGCCCAATACGCATCGTTCACGCCGAGCCGATTCGCGGCGAGCAGTGACACCGCCGCGGCGGCCGCGAAACAGACCGCATACCACGGACCCGCATCCGCGCCGGCGAATGCGCGCCGCACCCCGGCGCGCCAATCCATCATGTTGTCGGCGGGCGGGATGCCGGTCAGCGCCCAGGCCGCGAATGCCGTGCCGATCGCGGCCGCCCCGCCTCCGACGACTGCCCAGACCGCCTCGGTCGCAGGCGGGGGCATGTGCAAGCCCGCCCCCGCCGCGGTCGCCAGCGCGCCGAACCGCGCCACCGCCGAGATGCCCGGGTGCGAGTTGCTGACCCAGCCCGCCACCAGCGCCGCGAGGAGCACCACGGTTTCGTCCGCGAGGGTGGTACCGCCCCACTCGTGGCCGATGACGCCGCCGGCGAGGATCGCCGCCGTGCCGGCGAGCATCGTCCCGACGCGGTTCGCGCGCGTGACGCCGACGTCGCACATCACCACGAACATGGCTGTCGCGCCGCCGGCGACACCGGCGAGCGCGTGCCCGCCGAGCGTGAAGCCGACGAGCGGGAGACCGACGGCCACCGCCACGCGCACGAACAGCGCGACCGGAACGGGCCCGCTGCCGACGCTGAAGAGATCCCGATACCAAGTCCCGTTCATCTCGCCGGCGGTCCGCGCGCGCAACCTTGCCGCGGACGGCGACTACCGCGTCGCCGGCAGCTTGACCTGCCCGCTTCTCACCTGCTCGCGGAACTTCACCAGCTCGTCCGCGATCGCCTTGGCGGTGTGCTGGACGTCGCGCTCCGGCGCGCCTTTCTCCAGCACGAACTTGGCGACGACCACGTAGGGATTCCTCGTCACCACCCCGCCGGGAAGCCGGCTCGGATCGGTGACGGTGCCGAAGACGAGGAACGATTCGTTCGGCTGCACGGCGAGATCGCTGACGCCGACCTGCACTTCCATGTCCGTCTTGCCGCTGCCGAACCCGATGACCGCGCGGCGCAAGACCTTGCCGCTGTCGGCTTCGGTGAAGACGCCCCGGACGAGCCAGCCGTCGGGCGGCAACGGTGCCCCGGTCGCCAGCCGCTCGGCGGGAACGCTGGCAGCGTTCAAGTCCTTGACCAGCGAACTCGCCATCTCATCGACGATCCGGCGTGCGTGCGCCTGCGGACTCTCGCCGGTAAGTTCCTGGAACAACCGCGGCCGCCCGAGGAGCCCGGTGCGCGGCGGCTCGGTCGCGTCGACGTCGAGCGCGAAATCCTGGACGTAGACGCGCCGCGCCGGCGTCGCCGGCGGGGCCGCGGTCGCCCGCTCGCCCTCGACTCTTGCGCCGCCGGTGACCTTGTTCCCGGCGGTCGGCGCACAACCAGCAGCCATCACGGCGAAGCCCGCGAGCAGACACAAGGTACACAGACGCATCGCGTTCCTCCGTCGATCGTGCGAGGTCGCTCCGGCGCGCTATCGCCGGCCGCGAAAGCCGCCGAAGCCGCCGCCCGCGAACGCGCGCCCGCCGCCCTCGCCCCGCAGGCTGAACTGCTGAAACCGCTGCGCACCCTCGGTGCGAGCGAACCGGTCCTGATCGAGCTGCTGCCCCGGGGCACTGTTCCCCCACGGCTGCCGCGAGGCGCCGCCGCTCTCGGACTGGCCGAATGCGCCGCTCCGGCCGCCGGCGTTCGGATTGACGGTGCCGGTGGTACCCGGATTCGCGGCGCCGGTGGTCCTTGGATTGGCGGCGCCAGGGGCGTTGGGGTTAGTCGGCTTCGTGACCGGATCCCAGGATCCGCTGTCGTACTTCGACCAGCCGTCCGACGAGTGTTGATAGACATTGCCGTCGGCGCCGGCGTACACGTTGCCGCCCGGGCCTTTCACGATGCCAGCGTTGTTGCCGCCCGCGCCGCGAACGCCCGCGCCTTCGGCCCCGCTCGTCGAGCTGAAGGCGCCCGCGGATCCTTGCGCGCTGCTCTGGCTGCGCGTGTTCACCGTCTGGTTCGGGCCGCTGATCTGGCTCGAGCCCCATCGACCGTAGGCGTTCGCATTCTGGTTCGTCGAACCGGAGACGCCGGTGCGCGCGTTGTACCAGCTCGCGTTCGCCGCGCCGCCGTCGGTTCCCCAGGACGCGCTCCCGTGCGCGTAGCTTCCCGTCGACGGGTTGTAGGCCGACCACGCGTCGGCGCCGCCATTCGGGCCATACACCGCGGCGCCGTGCGCCCAGGCGCCGGTCGCCGGGTTATAGGCCGTTCCCCCCGAGACGGCGCCGCCGTACGGTCCGTAGACCGTGCCGCCGCGCGCCCACGCGCCAGTCGTCGAGTTGTAGTAGACGCCGCCCGCATACGAATACGGGTAGGGATAGTAGATGGGCACGGGCGCCGGAAACACGTAAGGCGCGTAGTACCAGCCGGTGCCGTAGACCACGACGCCCGAGCTCGCGTAGCCCATCGTGTACCCCGAGGTGTAGAAGAACGTCACCGTCGTGGGCGTCGCGGCATAGACGCGCACATAGGTGATCGGATAGAGCGGACTGCTCGGGGGAATCGTGTAGATGGACGGCGGGACGCTGTCGGCGAGCACCCACGGCCCGGTTGGCGTCGGTCCCCGGAACCAGGCGCCCTGCCAGCATGCGTAGTACGTCCGCCCACCCGGATAACGTCGAACGACGTGTTCACCGCGTAGAACATGTCGGTGCCCGGGATCGGTTCGAACTTCGGCTCGCCGCCATAGGGCACCTCGAGCGTCGCCGTAGCGCGGCTGAGCGTGCCCTGCTGCGGAATCTGTGCGTGCAAGAGCGCCTCCTGGGCCTGCGGCGTGCCCGGAACCGACGCGAGCACCGACCCGCGCGGGCCGTTCGCCGGAATCCGCGCGAAGTCGGGCGGTAGGCTGGTGGTCGCGAACTCCCAGGGACCGGTGAGCTCAGGTGCCGAGAACCAGCGGCCGGACACGAGGAAATAGAAGCGGCCGGTGCCGATGTCCTGGAAGAGGTCGGCAACGGTGTTGGCGACGTACCCCAGGCCGGTGCCGGGAATCCGCTGGTAGCGCGGCGGCCCGGTCGTGACGATGATCTCGGCGGGAACGATCGAGACGAAGATCGTCGGCACCTTCGGCGCCGACACGATTCCGCCCGGGAACCTGCGCCCGCACCTTGCCGAAATTGGCGTCGCTCGGGATGGTGTAGAAGACCGCGGGCAGCCGCGGCGGCGGCGCCCACGGCCCGCGGTAGTCCGGCGCCGCAAGCCAGGCGCCGCTATTCAGCACATACCAGGTGCGGTCGCCCGGGTTGAAGAACACATCCCAGTTGGTGTTGACCGCCGCTGACAGCGACGTGGCCGCGACCGGCGCCAATACCGGCTCGCCATTGAACACCACCAGACTGGCGGGGCGGTCGCTGTAGAAGATGGCGGGTGGATCGTTCTTGAGCGGAACGGCGGGGGGCGCGTCGGTCTGCTGCCTGAGGCTCAGCAGGACGGTGTCGAGCGGGACCTGCTTCACGCCGAGCTTGCCGAGCGCCGCCTTGATGGCGTCCTCGAATCGCACTGCCTGATTCGTATCGATCGTCGGAAACTGCGTCGAGGCGAGCTTCGGATCGGTGAGCGTCACGAGGCGCGTGGCGAGATCGGTCGCGCTGCCGAACGCGACCTCGATCGTGCCTAGGACCGGCGCCTTGGCGCCGGTGGGCGTGATGCCGACGGCGATGCGCGTGTTGAGCGTCGCGCGCTCCGGCCAGGACACGACCTGCGGCTGGTAGACCACGGCGCTCCCGCCATCGGCAGCGACGGTATGCGGCCAGGTGCTCTCGGCGGATTGCGGTGTCGCGGCGATCGCCTGCCCCGGAACCTCGCGCGGCGCGGCAGGAGTCGATGACACGCCGCTTGCCGCGCCGAGCGCCTGCTGGCAGCCGGGCGACGCGCGCGACGCGTTCTGCTTCAGGCACGCCAACGCGGCTTCCCCGCCCGGCGGTGTGCCTAAACAATGCGCCATATAGTCGGCGCGGCACGCCTGCCGGATCGTGCTGGCCTGGGCGGACGTCGGCTGCTGCGCAACGGCCGCGCCGGTCAGGCAGCAGGCCGCGAACAGGGCGCACGCGATCCCGAACGGACGCACGGGCGCGAAGCGCATTGCGTGCTTCATCTTCGATCTCGTTTCCGGAATTCGATCGAGACCCGCGTTCGACGGCGGTGCCACCGACCGCGTTAAGCGAGCGGCCAGACACTACCACACCGCCCGCCGGTCGAGCGCGCGCACCGAACGACGCACCCGCGCTCGCTTGCATCCGAATCGAGCGCAGCGACGCTACGACGCGGGCGGTTCGGCGTTTGCCCGCGCGCGGCTCTTCCCCTATAGTCGGCAGCCGCGGTCCCTAGCCGTGCGAGAGGGGCGCGCAGCCTTGAGGGGGTTCTCGATGTCCATGGTGTGCCCCGCGCACCGATCCGAGCGCATCTCGCGGGCGCTGCTGCTCGCCCTCGCGCTCGCCGCCGTGCTGCTGGGCGCCTGCGGCAAGAAGGACACCGCGCCGGCGGCAAAGCCGCCGGTCGAAGTCAGCGTCGTCACGGTCGAGCCGCGCGACACGCCGGCAGTGTTCGAGTACGTCGCCCAGACCCAGAGTTCGCGCCAGGTAAACATCCAGGCCCGCGTCAACGGCTTCCTCGAGAAGCGCGTCTACACCGAGGGCTCGATCGTGAAGGCCGGGCAGGTGCTCTTCCTCATGGACATGAAGCCGTTCCAGGCGCAGGTCGACGCGGCGAAGGCGCAGGTGTCCAAGGCCCAGGCCGCGGTCGACGTCGCGAAGGCGAACCTCACGCGGGTCAAGCCGCTCACGGAGAAAGAGGCGCTGTCGCAGAAGGACCTCGACGATGCGACCGGCAACTTCGAGAGCACATCGGCCTCGCTGGAGGCGGCGAAGGCCCAGCTCGTGACCGCGCAGCTCAACCTCTCCTACTGCACGATCACCTCGCCGGTCGCCGGCATCAGCGGCTCCGCGGCGCAGGCCGACGGCACCTACCTCAACCAGCAGAACGCCCAGCTCACCACGGTCTCGGTGCTCACGCCGATGTGGGTGAACTTCAGCCTGTCCGAGAACGAGGTGCAGAGCTTCCGCGACCAGGCCGACAAAGGCCTCCTGCGCCGGGCGCCGAACGACAAGTACGTGGTCGAGATCGTGCTGGTCGACGGCCAGCTCTTCCCGCACACCGGGAGCATCACCTTCCAGGACCCGGCGTTCAACGCGCAGACCGGCACCTTCCTGATCCGCGCGTCGGTCGACAACCCGCAGGGCATCCTGCGGCCGAACCAGTACGTGCGGGCGCGCGTCAAGGGAGCGACGCGCCCGAACGCGATCCTCGTCCCGCAGCGCGCGGTGCTGCAGGGCGCGAAGGGCCACTTCGTCTGGGTCGTCGACAAGGACAGCAAGGCGGAGAACCGGCCGGTCGTCGTCGGCGACTGGTCGGGCGACAACTGGGTCATCACCGAGGGCCTGCGCGCCGGTGACCGCGTGGTGGTCGACGGCGGGCTCAAGCTCGGGCCGGGCGCCGCGCTCAACCCGAAGCCGTACACCGCGACGACCTCGGCGCCGCCGGTCACCCCGCCCCGGTCCGCGGCCCCGAAGGCGATGCCGCCGAAGCCCGCCGCGCCCGCGACGCCGAAGGCGGCGGCGTCCGAGTCGAAGTAACCGGACGCCCCGCGTGTTCTCGAAATTCTTCATCGAGCGGCCGATCTTCGCGATCGTGGTCGCGACGCTGCTCACCCTCGCCGGGGCGGTATCGCTCACCGGCCTGCCGGTCCAGCAGTACCCGAATATCACGCCGGTGCAGGTGACGGTCCAGGCGACCTACCCCGGCGCCGACTCGCGGACCGTCGCCGAGTCGGTGGCCGCGCCGATCGAGACCCAGATCAACGGCGTCGACAACATGCTCTACATGTCGTCGACCAGCTCGTCGAACGGGCAGATGACGCTCACCGTCTACTTCTCGCTCGACACCGACCCGGACATCGCCCAGGTCCAGGTGCAGAACCGGGTCAACCTGGCGACGCCGCAGCTGCCGTCGGCGGTGGTGCAGCAGGGCGTGAACGTCCAGAAGAAGTCGTCGTCGATCATGATGCTGGTCGCGGTCTACGCGAAGGACGCGCGCTACAGCCCGGAGTACGTCGCGAACTACGCGAACGTCTACGTGCTCGACGCGCTGAAGCGGGTGCAGGGCGCCGGCCAGGCGCAGATCATCGGCGTGGCGAGCCAGGCGATGCGGATCTGGATGAACCCGGACCGCATGGCTTCGCTGCAGATCACCACCAGCGACATCCAGAACGCGATCGCCGCCCAGAACGCGCTCTTTGGCGCCGGGCAGATCGGTCAGCAGCCGACCGCCGCGCCGGTCGAGCTGAGCTTCCCGGTGGTAACGCAGCGGCCGTTCACCGATCCAAGACAGTACGAGAAGATCATCCTGCGCGCGAGCCAGGACGGCAGCGCGATCGTCCGCGTCGGCGACGTGGCGCGGGCGAGCGTCGGCCTGCAGCAGTACATCGTCGACAGCCGGCTCAACAATCAGCCTGCGACCTTCATCGCCGTCTACCAGCAGGCGGGCGCGAACGGCCTCGTGGTGTCGGACGCGATCCGCAGGACGCTCGAGGAGATGAAGAGCCGCATCCCCGACGGCATCGAGACCGTGATCGCGCTGGACACCAACGATTTCGTGCGGATCTCGATCGAGGAGGTCATCCACACCCTGATCATCGCGATGATCCTCGTGGTGCTGGTGGTGTACCTCTTCCTGCAGAGCCTGCGCACCACCTTCATCTGCGCGGTCGCGATCGTGGTCGCCCTAGTGACCACTTTCGCCGGCATGCTCGCGCTCGGCTTCTCGATCAACCTCCTCACGCTGTTCGGCCTGGTGCTCGCGATCGGCATGGTGGTCGACGACGCGATCGTGGTGGTCGAGAACGTCGAGCGGATCATGGCGAAGGACCACCTCGCGCCCAAGGAGGCGACCATCAAGTGCATGAGCGAGATCGGCAGCTCGCTCGTGGCGGTGGTGCTGGTGATGGCGTCGGTGTTCGTGCCCGCGGCGTTCCTGCCCGGCACCACCGGCCAGCTCTACAAGCAGTTCGCGATCACGATCGTCGTGTCGGTGGCGGTGTCCGGGCTCGTCGCGCTGACGCTGACGCCGGCGATGTGCGGCGCGCTGCTGCGGCACTCGTCGCCGCCGCAGCGCGGGCCGTTCGCGTGGTTCAACCGGCAGGTCGATCGCATCACCCAGGCCTTCGGCCATGCCGTGACGATCATGATCAAGCGCATGGTGGTCGCGCTCATCCTGCTCGTCGGATTCCTCTACTCGATCTATCACCTCTTCGCGAGCGTGCCGACGAGCTTCGTGCCGAACGAGGACCAGGGCTACGCCTTCGCCCTGGTCATCATGCCCGACGCGGCGAGCCTCGACCGCACGAGCGCCGTCGCCGAGCGCGTGGATGCGATGATCGCGAAGATCCCCGGCGTCGACCGGCGCTCGATGCTGAGCGGCTTCAGCCTGGTCGACAACGGCTACAAGCAGAACGCCGCCACCTTCTTCATCACCTTCCGCGACTTCAAGGAGCGCTACGCGTCGCTCGCGACCGCGAAGGCGGAGAACGCGCGCACGATCCTGACCACCCTTTACCGGGAAGTGCAGGCGATCGAGGGCGCGATGGTGTTCCCGGTGCCGCCGCCGCCGATCCCCGGGATCGGCACCACCGGCGGCTTCGAGTTCTGGGTGCAGGACACCACCGCCGGCGAGCCGGCGCGGCTCGACGATCTGACGCAGGAGGTGATCCGCAAGGCGTCCGAGCGGCCCGAGCTCGCCGGCCTGCACACCACGTTCCGCTCGACCACGCCGCAGCTCCGTGCCGATGTCGACCGGGACAAGGCGACGCTGCTCGGCGTGCCGGTCGAGGACGTGTACAGCGCCGTCCAGGCGCAGTTCGGCTCGATCGCGGTCAGCCAGTTCATGCAGTACAGCCAGGTGTGGTGGGTGATCCTGCAGTCGGATGCGCCGTACCGGCAGACGCCCGAGGACCTGACCCGGCTCTACACGCGGAGCAAGAAGGGCTACATCCAGGACCAGCGCCTCGCCAAGCAGGACCAGACCGCGACCCCAACGCTGATGGTGCCGCTTTCGGCGCTCGTCACCACGAGCTGGGTGACCGGCCCCGATCTCCTGCCGCACTTCAACGGCTTCCCGGCGGCGAAGATCAGCGGCAACGCCGCGCCGGGATACAGCTCGGGCCAGGCGATCGCCGCGATGGAGGACGTCGCCCGCGAGGTGCTGCCGCAGGGCTACACGTTCGCCTGGTCGGGGCTCGCGTTCGAGGAGAAGAAGTCGGGCGGGACGTCGATGATCGCGTTCGTGTTCGGCCTGATCATCGTCTTCCTGGTGCTCGCCGCCCAGTACGAGTCGTGGACCCTGCCCGGCGCGGTGATGACCGCGGTGCCGTTCGGCATCCTCGGCGCGCTCACCGCGATCTGGCTGCGCGGGCTGGAGAACGACGTGTACTTCCAGATCGGCCTGCTGGTGCTGATCGGCCTCGGCGCGAAGAACGCGGTGCTACGCGTCACCGCGGCAGTGGAGCTGCGCAAGCAGGGCAAGTCGATCATGGAAGCGACGATCGAGGCCGGCGAGCAGCGGCTCCGGCCGATCATCATGACTTCGCTCGCGTTCGCGTTCGGCGTGCTGCCGCTCGCGATCGCGGTCGGCGCCGGCGCGAACGCGCGCCACTCGATAGGCACCGGCATCCTCGGCGGCATGCTCGGCGAGACGACGCTCGCGATGCTCTACGTGCCGCTCTTCTTCTACATCTTCGACCGGCTCAACGAGCGGAAGCGCGCGAGGCAGGAGAAGGCGGCGGTTCCCGCGCCCGGCGCGGCTGCGCCGAGCGCCCCGCACGCGCCGCGGGGGGACGGCTGATGCGCCGCGCCGCGATCGCTCTCTCGGCCGCGCTCGGCGGCTGCATGGTCGGCCCCGACTACCAGCGGCCGGAGGTGTCGGCGCCCGGCGCGTTCCGCTACGAGCCGCAGCAGGTCGCCGAAACCGCCGACACCGAGTGGTGGAAGCAGTTCGGCGACCCGGTGCTCGACGGCTACATCATCGAGGCGCTCGCCCACAACCGGAACGTGCAGACCGCGGTCGCCAACGTGGAGCAGGCCGCCGGCGTGCTCACGACCACGCGCTCGCCGCTCTTCCCGCAGCTCAGCTACCAGGCGGACGGCACGCGGCAGCGCTACAGCGAGCTCGTCCGCTCGCAGCAGCTCGCCGCCGCGGTAGGCAGCAACCCGGCGACGACCTACCAGGTGCTCGCCGGAGCGACCTGGGAGATCGACCTGTGGGGGCGCATCCGGCGGCTCACCGAGTCGGCGCGCGCGCAGCTGCTGGCCACCGACGAGGCGCGGCGCGGCGTCGTGCTGTCGGTCACCGCCTCGACCGCCTCGACCTACATCCAGCTCCTCGGCCTCGACGAGCAGCTCGCGGTCTCGAAGCGCACGCTCGGGACCTACGACGAGTCGGTGAAGCTGTTCGAGCTGCAGTTCAAGTACGGCCAGGTCTCGCGGATGAACGTCGAGCAGGCGCGCTCGCAGTACGAGACGGCGGCGGCGCAGATCCCGCTGATCGAGAACCAGATCGCCCAGACCGAGACCGCGCTCTCGATCCTGCTCGGCCGCAACCCCGGTCCGATCGCGCGCGGCAAGCGGCTCGACGCGCTCGCGCTGCCCAGCGTGCCGGCGGGCCTGCCCGCGCAACTCCTCGAGCGCCGCCCGGATCTCCTGCAGGCAGAGGAGACCCTCGTCGCCGCGAACGCGCAGATCGGCGCGGCGAAGGCGCAGTACTTCCCGACGATCTCGCTCACCGGCACGTTCGGCACCGCGAGCAACGACCTCAACAACCTCTT
Organism: uncultured beta proteobacterium; assembly: GCA_963754305.1. Lineage (GTDB taxonomy): Bacteria > Pseudomonadota > Gammaproteobacteria > Burkholderiales > SG8-39 > DATEDA01. The sequence continues at coordinate 109,701 of CAVWFR010000024.1, forward strand.
CCGCGGCTCGTCGCGGGTGTGGAGCTACGGCGGGTCGATCGTCGGCCCGATCTTCACCGGCGGCGCGATCTCCGGCCAGGTCGCGCAGGCTGAAGGCGCGCAGAAGGCGGCGCTCTCCTCCTACCTGCTCGCGATCCAGAACGCGTTCGGCGACGTCGAGAACGCGCTCGTCTCGAACCAGAAGCTCGGTACCCAGCTCGAGGCCCAGGGCCGGCTGGTAACGGCACTCTCCGAGTACTCGAAGCTCGCGCGGCTCCAGTTCGATGGCGGCTACTCCCCCTACTCCACGGTCCTCCAGGCCGAGCAGCAGCTCTTTCCCGCGGAGCTGAACCAGGCGAGCATCCGCGCGCAGCTCTACGCGTCGTTCGTCAGCATCTACCAGGCGCTCGGCGGCGGGTGGGTCGACAAGGCCGACGAGCTGTCGCCGCAGCCGATGGCAGGCAGTCTGCCGCCGCGCGACCCGCCGAGCGCAGCGGCGACGCCCGAACGCTGAAGGCGTCGGCGGAGATGTAGCGGGAGCGCGGTCGCGGCGTGCCGCTGCGCTTCGGGCAAAGCGGGCGATTTGCCTGTTTTGGCTGTTTTGGCTAATATGTGAGCGTGCCTGCCGGAGCCCGTGGCAGTCGTCCGATGGTGACTCGCAGTCCGGCGATACTCGAGGAGAGCTCTGCATGAGCGTCCCCACCCGCTTCCGGAACCACCGCGGCGAGCTCGTCGATGCGCCCGCATTCTCGGCGAGCGATGCCAAGAACGCTTTCGGCCACATCCTCGACACCGCGGCGCGTACGGGGATGGTGACCATCACCCGGCACGATCAGACCAAGGCGGTGGTGCTGTCGATCGAGGCGTACCAGAGCCTCGCGATGGCGCGCGAAACCGCGCTCGATGCGCTCGCGGGCGAGTTCGACGCCATGCTCGCGCGCATGCAGGCGCCGGGCGCGCGCAAAGCGATGCAGTCGGCGTTCGATACGCCGGCGGCCGAGCTGGGCCGGATTGCGGCGGGTCGTGCCCGCCGCAAGCGTGGCTAGGCGGGCGAACCGCCGCGGCAGGATCTATGTTCTGGCAGGCGCCAACGGCGCGGGCAAGAGCAGCATCGGCGGCGAAGCGCTGCGGGAGGCCGGCGTCGAGTTCTTCAACCCGGACCAGGCCGCCCGGCGGATCCGCGCCGCGCAGCCGGGCCTGACGCCGACCGAGGCAAACAGCGCGGCGTGGCATCAGGGGCGGCGGCTGCTCGAGACGGCGATCGCCGGCCACCTCGACTTCGCGTTCGAGACGACCTTGGGCGGCGAAACGATGACCGCGCTTCTCGAGCGCGCCGCCGAGGCCGGGCTGGAGGTGCGGATTTGGTATGCCGGGCTCGACGGCCCGGCGCTGCACCTCGAGCGCATCCGGCGGCGGGTCGCGAAGGGGGGGCACGACATTCCCGAGGCGGACGTGCGCCGGCGCTACGACGCGAGCCGGCTCAACCTCATACGGCTGCTGCCGCACCTCATCGAGCTCCGGCTGTACGACAACTCGACCGAGGGCGATCCGGATGCCGGACGGACGCCTGCGCCGAGGCTCTTGCTTCACTGGCGCTCGGGACGCATCGTGTCACCGCGCGAATTCGGCGCCACGCCGGAGTGGGCGAAGCCCATTCTGGCCGCGGCGATGAAGCGCGCGGGACGCGCCTGATATCGCGCTCCGCCAGACCGTAACGCAAATGCGCTATCGGCGATCCTATTAAAGGCCCCTCACCGCTTTTCTAGCCATCGTAGCTCTTCGCGTTCTTCCGTTGACTAAGCGCTTTCTGAACTCGCTGCCCCGCCGGCGCATGGAAGCCATACCAGGAGAGCACAGTCGTCTCCGGATAGCCGGCCTCGGCTATCGTGGGTACGTCGGGCAGCAACGGCGAGCGCCGGTCGCTCGTATTGGCGAGCGCTCTCAGCTTGCGGCTCTTGACCGGCGGAATGGCGACCGACGAGGGGATGATGGCCATGGTGACCAGCCCGTTGATTCTGGCCTCCCATCGTTCACGGCGGGCGCCGGCGATTGGCCGCTGGTTCGAAACCTACTCGAACTTGATATTCGCTTCCTTCACGATGCGGCCGACTTTCTCGGTCTCCGTACGGATGTGATCGGCGAACTGCTCCGGACTGCTGCTTTGCGCGGCCAGCCCGAGGCTCGCCAGGCGTTCGCCGACCTCCGGGGTCGCAGCGATTTGCCGGAGCGCTTCGTTGAGGCGGCCGACCGCCTCGGCCGGCGTGCCGGCGGGCGCAAGGATGCCCCACCAGTTGGTGAAGCTGAACCCGGGCACCGATTCGCCGATGCCCGGCACATCGGGCAGTGCGGGCAGGCGCGGCCCGGTCACTGCCAGCGCCTTCAGCCGTCCGGCCTTGACCTGTGCAAACGCCGCGCCATCGACCACCACATCGACGTGCTCGCCGATCAGGGCGGTAACCGCCTGCGCGCCGCCTTTGAACGGTACGTGAACGACGTCGATCTTGGTCATCGAGCGTAGGAGCTCGAAAGCCAGGTGGCTGGGGGCTCCGACGCCGGACGTTCCGTACGTGAGCTTGCCGGGCTGGGCGCGAGCGAGGGCGAGGAACTCCGTGAACGTGCTGGCCGAGAACTTCGGATTCGCGGTGACGACGATCGACACCGTGCTTACCAGGCCGACGGGGGCGAAGTCGCTTTGCGGATCATAGGTCACGTTCGGGTTGGCGAACTTGGCGATCACGAGCGAACCGAGATCGCCGATCGTCAGGGTGTACCCGTCGTTCGGCGACTTCGCGGCGACGCCGAGACCCAGGGTGCCGGCCGCGCCGCCGCGGTTGTCGATAACCACCGGCTGACCGATGCGTTCGGAGAGATTCTGCCCGTACAGACGCCCCACGATATCGGTGTTGCCGCCCGGCGGGTACGGGACAATCAGCTTGATCGGTCGCGACGGATAGGGTTGCGCAGCGGCCCATGCGGGCAAGAGGCAGGCAGTGATCAGCGCCCAACCCGCAAGTGTCTTGAATAGCGCCCTCGTCATCGCTGCCTCCCCGGCTCAGTGATCGGTCATGGCCGCACGCAACCGCGCCTCCGCGTCGGGTGCCGGCGCGTCGTCGATCTCGACCACCACCTGCGCGATGCGCCCGGTGAAGCGAAACGGCGCGCGGTAATCTCCGCTCACCGGCAGGCCGCTGTCGTAGCCGCAGCAGAGGCCCTCGCCCGAGGTTTCGATCACCGCCGGCACGGTATGCGGGATCCGGCCTTCGCCGATCAAACGCTCGCCGAGGTAGAGCGCGCCAACGCCCTCGTGCTCACCGGTGCGGGTAAATCGGAAGCGCAACTTCGACGGTCCTGCGGGCAGGTCCTCGGTCGAGCTGATGCGGTACTCCGCCAGCCCGAGATGGTTGTGCACGTAGTGCAGGCGCCGGTCCTTGACATAGAGCGAGTAGCCGGCAAACCAGCTGCCGTGCGCGAGCAGCACGCCCTCCGCGCCGGCCGCGGGAATCTCGACCTCGGCGGTGATGGTGTGCGAGCGGTTCTTGACGTTCACGGCGGTGTACTCGAACTGCGGCGCGCCGCCCGGGTAGTAGACGTGGCGGCTTCCTGCCTGCGCGGTGCCGGGTTTTCGCTCGCCCATGCGCAGCTGCATGCGCGAGTCGAGCGGCAGCACGTTGTACTTTTCCGCCTCGACCCACCAGCGCTCGATCAGCTCGGCGAGCTTCTCCGGGTGTTTCGCCGCCAGATCCTCGCACTCCGAGAAATCGCTGGCCACGTGATAGAGCTCCCACTTCTGCCGCGCGAGGATCTCCTCGGTCAGCGGCGCTCCTTGCGGCTGCTCGACCACGGCCTTCCAGCCGTCCGCCCACAGCGCCCGCGAGCCGATCATCTCGTAGTACTGGACCGCCTTCTTCGTCGGCGCGGCGCCGTCGCCGAAGGTGTGGGCGAAGCTCACCCCTTCGAGCGGGCGCTGGGCGACGCCGTTCAGGACCTCCGGCGCCTCGATTGCCAGTGCCTCGAGTAGCGTGGGTGCGATATCGACCACGTGCACGTACTGGCCGCGCACCTCGCCGCGCGCCGCGATCCCCCGCGGCCAATGCACGATCAGCGGATCGCTCATGCCGCCCTGATGCAGGTAACGCTTCCACCGCCTGAGCGGGGTGTTGCCTGCCCAGGCCCAGCCCCACGAATAATTGGGATAGGACCGGACGCTGCCCCATTCGACGAGGCGCGCGAGGTTCTGCTCGATCGTCGGCTCGACCCTGTTGGGGAACTGCAGCTCGTTGAACGAGCCGTGCTCGCCGCCCTCGGCGCTCGCGCCGTTGTCCGAAGCGAGCATGACGATCGTGTTGTCGAGCTCGCCCAGGCGCGCGAGAAAGTCGAGCACGCGCCCGATGTGGTGGTCGGTCTGTTCGAGAAAGCCGGCGAACACCTCCATCTGTCGCGCATAGAGCCTCCGGGCGTCGGCGGAGAGGGCGTCCCACGCCTTCACCCACTGCGGCCGCGGCGAGAGGAGAGTCCCCGCCGGTACGATGCCCATCTCGAGCTGGCGCGCGAAGACCTGCTCGCGCCAGCGGTCCCACCCGCCATCGAACTGCCCGCGATAGCGTTCGATCCACTCCGGCTCGACGTGGTGCGGGGCATGTCCGGCACCGAGGCAGTAGTACATGAAGAACGGCTTCTGCGGCGCCACCGTGCGGAGATCCGTCAGGAATTCGATAGCGCGGTCGGCCAGGTCGGCGTTGAGGTGGTAGCCGTCCTCCGGCGTCTTCGGCGGGTCGATGTAGTGGCTGTCGTGGACCAGCGTGGGCGACCACTGGTTGGTCTTGCCGCCGATGAAGCCGTAGTAGCGCTCGAACCCGCGCGAGAGCGGCCAGCGCGCTTTCGACGCTCCGGACGCGTACTCGGCTGCCAGCGTGAGGTGCCACTTGCCGATGGCGAGCGTCGCGTAGCCCGCCGCCAGAAGCATCTCGGACAGGAACCCGTTCTCGCGCGGCACCATACCGTTGTAGCCCGGAAACCCGGTGGCCATTTCCTGGATGATGCCGACGCCGTTCGAATGATGGTTGCGCCCGGTGAGGAGGCACGCGCGCGTGGGCGAGCAGATCGCGGTGGTGTGAAAGTCGCGGTAGCGCAGACCCGCGGCGGCGAGCCGGTCGAAGGTCGGCGTGCGGATATCCGAGCCGAAGCAGCCGAGCTGCGCGAAGCCGACGTCGTCCAGCAGCAGGACGAGCACGTTGGGTGCGCCCGCACGCGCACGCGGCGGCATCGGCCAGGCGGCCACGGATTCGCCGGCGGTGCGGCCGATGGTGCCGGTGAAGGGCGTGCCTTCGGGATAGGTCTTGAGATCTTCCAAGGGCGCTCCCAGGACGAGGCAATCCCCGCCTTGCCTGGGATATTAGAGCAATGCGGCAGCCGCTCGAGACGCTCGGGCCGAGCGACACGCGCGATGGCGCGCAGGACGCCGATCCGATCAGCGCCCGCGTGCGGGGGTTGCGCGGCTAAGCCGTTCGGCCTAGGGCCGCTCACCTCGGGCGGTCGCTTGAGCGCGGGTTCCCCGTTGCGACAACCCGTTATCCGATTCCCGTCACCGACGCCAACGCCAACGCCGCTCACCATCCGATCTTCCGATCCGTCAGCCATCCGTCGGTTGCAGTGCTGCAATCTCGGCGCAGTCCCGGATCTGCGGGGACGACAAATTCAGGAGGTCACCATGAATCAAGCGACAGATGGCACGCATCTTTGGCGCCCGAGACCTCGGGCTATGACGCTGACCACGGGTGCCGCGGTCCTGGCGGCGACGATCGCGATCACCGCTCTCACCAGCGGCCCCGCGGCAAAGGACGCGGTTGCGATCGCGCAATCGAGAACCGCGAGCGAAGCGCCCAGGACGGTCAATGGGCCGACCGGGTACTTCCCCGACCAGTTCGTCAACCGCGCGTCCGAAATCACCGCGCACATCGAGGCGTTTTGAGCGGGCACACGTCGGAAGCCTGCTGCCCGTGATGGGGAGCGCGCTGGCGGTGACGCTAAGGCCGCAGCCTCATCCGCGGCGAGCTCGGCGGTGGACGGCTGGTCGAGGCCGGCGGTCGCGACTGGCAGCTTCCAGTGGAGATCCGGCTGTTCCGGCGGCGTGACGCGGAAGCGGCAGCCGCAGAGGCATTCTGGCGGGTGATCGAAGATCGCCAGCGCTAACGCAGGCGACTCGCTACGGCCCGCCCGGCAAATTCTGGCTTGTGCCCGAAATGCGCAAACGCAGCGTTGCGGCCCACCGAGGCGGGTCGATCACCGGCGCGCGCTCCGAGCTGGGCCGCCTCCTCGCGCAGCAACCCGCGACCCGTAACGTCCACATAAACGTCGCCGGACAGCAGGCGAACACGCTGCTGCACGACGGGCATGCGTGGCAGGGATTTTCGCGCACGGCACTCGCCGGCGTTCGCCGCGCATTGCGCACCGAGGCGAGCATGCTCGTGCATGCGAGCTTCGCGTTCGTGCTCGGCCAACCCGAGAAGGATCCCCTGCGCTCGATCGCCGAGACGATTCTCGAGTGCGAGCACCTTGCCCTGTCAGGGGCGATACCCGCGTGCGTGGTGCGCCTCGGTTACCTGTACGGCCCGGCGAGCAGCGATCTCCTGGCCTACCGGAAAGCGCTCCGCCTCGGCCGGCCGTATTGGGCGGGCCCGCGCGAGGCACGGCAATACCACCTGCACCAGCACGATGCCGTCGGCGCTCTGCTCGCAGCCGCGAAGCCGCGCAACGCCGGGAGGATTCTGTATGCGACCGACGGGAAGCCCGTTTCGTTCATGCGACTCATGGACGACTTTGCGCGGAAGATCGGCCGGCGGTACCTGCTGCATGTGCCGGTCATCGCAAAACCTTTGATCAAGGTGGTCGTGCGAGAGGAGCACATGCAGCAGGCTGCGCTCGCCATGCCCGCGCGCGCGCCCTCCCCGTCGGTGCCGGGATGGAAACCGGTGTTTTCCGACTACCGCAAGGGCCTCGATCAGATCATCGAGGCCTGGGGCGGGTGAGCACTCGTCGCTGCTACGCCATCCGTATCACTCGATCTTGATGTTGGCCGCCCGAATCGCGCCGTCCCACGGTGTCGTCGGGGCGTCATCGATCCTTGCCGTGGTGACGGTCCGGCATTCGACACTCGAAGTTCGCCGCGTCGTCGATGCTGCCGCTTCCGATATATCGCGCAACCCTCGGGTACGAGCAGAGCGGGCGCGTGCGCTCGACGCCCTCAGCGGGTGCGTTGTTCACGTACTTGGTGGCAATGATTTTCCGCGGCGCATCGCCTTTCTCGACCCAGCTCTCGAGTGCACTCAGCGCGTCGAAGCTGTTGGGCCCGGGGCCGCGCGAGCCCGGTGAAAAAGAAAGGCGATTTCGAAGCAAAGACAGCGAAAATCCGAAAGTCGCGGGACCTCTCTCGACCTTGGGGCGAGCCGCGCCCGCGTGGAACGCAACGACTGGGCTAGTATCGGATCAGGCACTTCGCCGCCGGCGTAGCCAACACCGAGAGGGAGGAGACGATGAAGACGAACGTGGTCCTGGCATCGGTGGCGATCCTGCTCGCCGGTCCACCATCTCAGGCGGACGATCGCGCGTTCACCAGCGTCTTCCGCGTCTACAAGGCGACCGACGACGGGTCTCCCGGCACGCTGCGCTGGGCGATCCTGCAGGCAAATCAGAGTCCCGGGCTGGACAAGATCGTGATCGAGTCGCGCGGCCGCGCCCCCCTCGTCATCAAGCCGAGCTCGTTGCTGCCGACGCTCCAGGGTCCGCTCGTGATCGAAGGCGATCGAGACTGGCGGCGGGGATCGAGGCACGAGCGGCATCGCGAGCACGGCCCCGAGGTCGCGATCGACGGATCGAGTTTCATCGACACCAGCACGATCCAGTCGTGTCCGGGCGAGAACCCTGCACAGTTCGGACCCAATGTGCGCACGGTCCAGAAACCGGGGCTCGCCATCGTCGACACCGAGGGCGTGGAAATCTCGGGGCTCGAGGTCCGCAATTTCTGCATTGGAATCCTGGTCTGGCGCAGCAAGAACAACTTCATCCACCACAACCGGCTGTTCAACAACATCGGCGGCGCCGGCGTGATGTTCACCGGCGACGACGGGGCGGGCGGTGCGACGGCGGGCTTGACCGTGAACAACGTCGCCGCCCATAACGAGTTCGTCGACAACGGCGACGGTCTCGAACTGACCCGGGGCTCGGATCAGAACCTGGTCGCCTACAACACCTTCACGATGACTGCGAGCGGACTCACGCCTTCTCAGGGTATCGAGACGATCAACAGCAGCGAGAACCGCATCGTCCGCAACAAGTTCTCCAACTTCTCGGACGGGATTCAGATGAATGGCGGCAATCGCAACTACATCGCATACAACGAGCTCACGGGAGGTTCCAACGGCATCACGCTTTCCGGCGACGGGCACGTCGTGGAGCGCAACGTCATTCACGGCAATCGTCTCGGCATCGGGCCGAGCGCCGGGAATCACACGCTCACCGAGAACTCGATCTTCGGGAACGGGCAGGACATCTTCCTCTGCAACGCCGGCGGCACGGGCGGCACCCCGCCGGCCTGCGACCCCGCCTATCCGCAGCTCGGCATCGACCTTGCCCGGGATGGTGTGACGCCGAACGATCTCGCCGTGAGCTGCGCCGATGGATTCCCGGACTGCGACACTGGCCCGAACGGGCGGCAGAACTTCCCGGTGCTCGCGCCGCCGCCCGCGGTGGGATCGGGCCCGCTCATCCTGAAAGGAGCCCTCGCCTCGCGGCCGAACCAGGTCTACTTGATCGAGCTCTTCGCCAACCGCAACCCCGGCGTCGTGGACGGATACGGTGAGGGTGAGCTGTTCGTCGGTGCGGCAAGAATCGTCACGGATGCCACAGGAAGCGCGACCTTCAGTCTGGCCCTGGATCCGGCGGACGTCCGCGACCGGCTAGGGCGAAGAGCGCCTGGCAAGGCCCGCGTTCACGGCGCCAGTGCGGCGGCCTATTTCACCGCCACCGCAACCGAGCTGGCCACGGGCGCTACGTCCGAGTTCAGTCAGGCGGTCCAGGCGCCGTTGCCGGCAGGAAAGGCGAGATAACGCCCGGTCCTTCATACCCTTGGCGGTGTCGGCGAGCCCCGTGTGCCGCCGATCGCGCCTGCGCTGTGCAACGCCGCCTTCGCCGCAACCGTAAAGCGCATCCGGCAGTCGCCGGTCACGGACCACGACCGAGCCGAGGCGCATGCCGATGGGTTCGGGATTGATGTTGACCGGCCCCATGCTGCGCCGAGGCCGGCACGCCTGAGGGCGTTTGCTCGAGACGGGGCCGATGTGCGCAGCGCACGGCAGTCACCCCCACGTCCCCAAACTCTCCGTATCGATTACTCGGGCTGGAACTGAAGCTGGTAGAGGCCGCTCGCCACGTCGATCGCGCCGGCATCGACCAGCATCGCTGTCGGGAGCAGCTGCGAGCAGGCTTCTTCCAGCGCCTCGCGCTCGCCGCCGCCTTCGACCATCACGACCCAGCTGGGCGTAAGGGCCTTGGTGGGGCGGCTTTTCTTCTCCGCCGTCTGCACCGAGCTCGCCTCCCGGTCGCCGAGGCAGAGGTGGGCGCCGACGATCCGGGGCCGCTCCGCCAGGAGACGCAGCTTCGCCTCGACGAGGGTTCGATGTGCCTCCTCCTTTCCCGTCATCACGTCGTAGCGCCAGCTCATCATCAGCCCGCCCTGGCCCGTGCCGAGCGACAGCACAACGCGGCAAAGCGAGCGCACGTTCCCATGCAGGTGAGGGGCGACGCGGCGCGTCCAGGGCGTGGGATTGTCGAGCCGCGCCGTGTAACCGGATCCCGTGAGCACCTCGAGCGATTCCGCCTCGTAGAGCGTGCAGAACTCCGGGTCACCGTTCAGCGCGACGTAACGCCGTCCACGCAGAAAGCCGGGAATGCCGACTCTTTCGGCCATGTGCTCGCGGTTGTGCCACTCGAAATAGTCCGCACGCGCCTCGGGCGGCACGTTATGCCAGATGGTCACCGCAGCTTTACCTAGCAGACTCATGTCCCGTCCTCTCGTCAGTCCCGGGTTATCTCGATAGGAAGTGCCTTACTCCATCGGGATCTTGGCGCGCACAGCGACGTCCTTCACCGTCGCCATTTGGCTGCGCACCAGCGCCGCGAATGCCTCCGGTGTGGTCGAGACCGGCTCGGCGCCAAGCGCCGTAAAACGTGCGGCGACATCCGGCATCATCACGATCTTGTTGAGCTCGGCGTGCAAGCGCCGCACCACCGCGGCCGGTGTCCCGGCTGGGGCGAAGATGCCGTACCAGACGGTGACTGCGTACTGGGGTACGCCCGCCTCCGCCACGGTCGGCACGCCCGGCATCATCGACGTCCGCTCGGGCGTGGTCACTGCGAGCGCGCGAAGCTTGCCGGAAGCTACGTGCGGGGCGACGGTCGCCGAGTCGGTGATGGTGAGGTCGGATTCGCCGGTCACCACCGCGAGCGTCGCCGGGTTGCTGCCCTTGTACGGGACGAAGGTGAATTGCACGTTGGTTTCCAGCCGGAACTGCTCGCCGAGGATGCGGTTGGTCAGCCCGCCTTGCGCGAAGTTCAGCTTGCCGGGCTCGCGCCGCGCGAGCTCGACCAGCTCGCCGACGTTCTTCGCCGGCACCTTGGGGTTGACGACGACGACGAAGGGCAGCGACAAGAGCTGGGCGACCGGTTCCATCGCACTGGGGTCGTAGGGGAGGTTCTTCGTCACCGCGGGATGCACGGTGAAGCCGAGGGTGTCGATGAGCAGCGTGTACCCGTCGGGCGTCGACTTCGCCACGAACTCGTTGGCGATCTGGCCGTTGGCGCCCGTGCGGTTCTCGACGATCACCGATTGCTTGTAGCTTTCGCTCAGCTTCGGGGCGATCACGCGCGCGACGATGTCCAGGCCGCCGCCGGGGGAGAACGGCGAGACGATGCGGGTAAGGCGTTCGGGGTACTGCGCCGGCACCGCAGCCGGTGCAGCGATCAGCAGACCAAGCAGCAGCTTCTTGAGCACTCCGATTCCTCCGCGAGAACGAGATGGAAGACTGGGCCGACGCATTGTTCAGCCGCCGAGGATAGTGTAGGCGGGCGGCAATCGGGACACTCGTTCGCCCGAGTCACCTTCGCTTTCTGCCGCGGGCACTGCAACATCCTGCCGCTGCCCAAGCCGACCATCGCGCGGGGCTCTTCGGGTACCCGCTTCGTGCACTAGCGGCGTTGATCGAATCTTCGGCCGACGAGCGTCGACGCAATATTGACCTTCTGGATGTCGATCGCACCGCCCGCGATTCCCCACCCCCACGCATCGCGCAGCCGCTGCTCGATCGGATACTCCTTGCTGTAGCCGTAGGCGCCCATGACCTGCAAGGCGGAGCCCGCGACCTCGCGCACGATCTCGTTGGCGAAGCACTTGGCGATCGAGCTTTCCCTGATCGAAGGAAGTCCCGCGCTGGCATTGGATACCGCCTGGTAGATGAGCAGCCGCGCCGCCTCGACTTTGATCGCCATGTCGGCGAGGCGCGTCTGAACGGCCTGGAACTCGATGATCGGCTTGCCGAACTGCTTGCGCTCCTGCACGTACTCGAGCGCATAGTCGAGCGCTCCCTGGGCGATGGCGAGGCTCATCGTCGCGTTGCCGCAGCGCTCGAGGTCGAACGCCTCCATGAGTTTCCGGAATCCGCCGCCAGCGGGCACCACGATGTTCTCTTCGCGAATGCGCACGTCGTCGAAATACATGTCGGCCGAGGGAACGCCACGGAAGCCCATCAACTGCTCCTGCTTGCCGAAGCTGAACCCTTCCGCGCCCTTTTCGACGTAAACGGCGCCGATACCCTTCGCACCGGGATCGTCCGACATGCGGCAGTAGACGAGATAGCCGTCGGCGTGTCCCGCACCCGAGCACCAGCGCTTCTGCCCGGAGAGGCGTAGCTCGTCGCCGTCCGCGCTCGCGCGCGTGCGCAGGTCCGTCAGCGCGGAGCCCGCATCCGGTTCCGACATGCTGACTGCCACGATTCGCTCGCCGGACACAACTTGAGGAATCAGGCGCTTCCTCAACGCCTCGGGGGCGAAGTGTGCGATTGCGAGAATCGGCCCGAAGGATGATTCGAAGACCGGAAACGCCACCGCAGGCGAGATCTGCGCCAGCTCCTCGACCACGAGGACCGCCTCGAGATGACTCAGGCCATGGCCGCCGTACTTCTCCGGCAGGTTGATGCCGAGGAACCCGAGCGAGGCATAGCGTTTCATCATCTCGCGCGGGACCGGCTCGTTCTTCTCCTCCATTTCGCGCGCGAGCGCCGGAAGCTCGGCCCGCGCGAAGCGTCGCGCCGCATCGCGGAGCTGTTCCTGCTCCTTCGTGAGTCGGAAGTCCATTCGTCGAACCCTCCGTAGGCTGAGAAATCGATCTTGCGCGAGCCGCGTTATCCAGCGTTTAGCGGGCTAGAGGAAGACGGCACGAATCTCGCGCAGCACCTGCGGGAGGCGAGCGCCCGGAAACACCACGCGCTTGCCCTGAAACAGCAGCGCCAACGATAGCATCGCGCACGGCAACAGCGACGAACTCGTCATTTCGGTGGAGCACGACTTCGCCGGGGAAGTGTGAGCCTCGCACTCAAGCACGCTCTTGCCGATGCACGGCGGAGCGGGCTTTGCTGTTGTGCCACGCCGCCAGGATCGCGCGCACCATCGGCACCGCCACTGCGACGAGCGCCGCGACGGTGAGCACGGCAGCGATGGGCCGCAGGAAAAATATTCCCAGGCCGGCGTCGGAGATGATCAGGGACTGGCGGAGCGCGCGTTCCGCGAGCGGGCCGAGCACCAGCGCCAGGACGAGGGCGGCAGGCGAATACCCGAGCTTCTTCATCGCGTAGCCGAGCACCCCGAAGACCAGCATCTGTCCGACATCCCATACGCTGTTCTTCAGCGAATAGGCGCCGGTGACACAGAAGACGATGATGAGCGGCATGAGGATCGAGTAGGGCACGCGGAGCGCCCGCACGAACAGCGGGATGAACGCGGTGCTGAGGATGAGCAGCATGACGTTGGCGATGTACTGGGAAGCGATCAGCCCCCAGACGAACTGCGGGTTCTTCTCGAACAGCAGCGGCCCGGGCCGCAGTCCCCACATCATCAGGCCGCCGAGCATGATCGCGGTGGTGGCCGAGCCCGGGATGCCAAGGGTCAGCATCGGGACCATGGCGCCGGTCGCCGCGGCGTTGTTGGCGGACTCGGGCCCGGCCACGCCTTCGACCGCCCCCTTCCCGAACTCCTGCGGCCGCTTCGAGATCTTCTTCTCCACCGTGTAGGCAAGGAAGGACGCGACGGTGGGTCCCGCGCCGGGCAGCAGGCCGACCATGAAACCGAGGACGGTGCCACGCACAATCGCCCAGCGGCTGCGCACCCAATCCTCCGCGGAGGGCATCACCTCCCGCAGCGTGATGCGGCCCTGGACGATGCGGGCGCCGGCAGCCTGTTCGGCGCCGGCGAGCACTTCACCCAGGCCGAACAGTCCGATGGCAACGGGCAGGAAGTCGATGCCGTCCATCATCTCCGGGATGCCGAAGGCGTAGCGTGCGTCCCCGGAGATGATGTCGAAGCCGACCATGGCGAGCATCAGCCCGAGCACCATGCTGATATAGCCCTTCAGCGCGTTCTCGCCGGTGAGCAGCGTGACCGTGGTCAGCCCGAGCAGCATGAGCGCGAAGGTCTCGGGCGGGCCGAAGGCAAGCGACCAGCGTGCGAGCGCCGGCGAGACCAGCATGAGCAGCACCACCCCGACGGTGCCGGCGATGAACGAGCCGGCCGCGGCGATGCCCAGGGCGGCACCCGCCCGGCCCTGGAGCGCCATCTGGTGGCCGTCCAGGCAGGTGACGACCGAGGCCGACTCGCCCGGCGTATTGATCAGCACCGAGGTGATCGTGCCGCCGTACATCGAGCCCGCGTAAAGGGCGGCGAGCATGATGATCCCGGAAGTCGGCTCCATCCCGAAGGTGAGCGGCAGCAGCAGCGCGACACCCGAAGGCGGCCCTATGCCCGGCAGCGCGCCGATCATGATGCCCACGATCACACCGGCGACCGCCATGAGGAGATTGAACGGCGTCAGCGCGACCGAGAAGCCCAGCGCGAGGTTGGCGAGGAAATCCACGGCTAGCGCCTCAGAACCCCAGCACGCCCACGGGAAAGGGCACGCGCAGCCAGTGCGTGAAGACCAGGTAGTTCAGCCCGGCGGTCGCCGCTGCCACCGACAGGGTGAGCGGCCACGGGATGCGGTCGAGGCGCCGCAGCAGCACGATCAGGAACAGCACCGTCCCCAGGATCATGCCGAGGACTTTGAGGAGCGCCACCAGGGCAATCGTGACGCCGAGCACCAGCAGGAGCCGCCTGAGCCCTTCCCCGCGCGGCAGCCATTCGGGCCCCGCATCGGGCGCACGTAAGGCGCCGGCGAGCAGCATCGCGGCCAGCACGGCCATCAGGAGGCCGAGCCAGAACGGCACGAACGCCGAGCCCGGGCCGCCCGGTCCGGCGTAGGTGTAAGACTTCAGCGCGCCCGCGGAAAACGCGACGGCAAGAGCGAGCAGCACCGCACCGGCGATCCTGTCGGCCCGGCGCACGGCGGGCGGCTACTTCTTGAGCGCACCGAGTCCGGCGAGCGCGTCCTCGTACTTCTTCGTGAGGCCGTCGAGGTACTTGTTGGCTTCCTCGCCGGTCCATGCGGTCGGGGTGAGCAGGTTGCGCTTGATGTACTGCTCCTGCCACTTCTGCGTCGCGGTGACCTTCCGCAGCGTGTCCTGCCACCAGGCCACCGCCTCCGGCGCCATGTTCGCCGGCCCCACGATCCCGCGCATCTGCTCCCAGTAGAACTCGTAGCCCTTCTCGGCGAAGGTCGGCACGTCCGGCGCGTCGGCAAGGCGCTTGCGCGCGGCAACCGCCAGGTTCCGCGCCTTGCCGGCCTCGATCTGGGCCACGATCTCGTTCGGGTTCTCGACGGCGGCGTCGATGTGGCCGCCCATCAGGGCGGCCGTCACCTCGCCGCCCGAATTGAAGGGCACGTACTTCACCTTGATCTTCGCCGCCTGCTCGAAGAGATAGGTGAAGATGTGATCTTCGGTGTTGGTGGCCGTGCCGCCGACGGTGAGCTGCCCGGGCTTGGCGCGCGCTGCGCTCACGAAATCGTCGATCGTCTTGAACGGCGACTCGCTGCGCACCGAAAGCATGAGCTCGTCGATGGCGACGATCATGAGGACCGTCATGGCGTCGCGATGGTTCCCGCTGAGGCGCCCTTCGATCCGGCCCGAGACGATCATCGGGGTGGCGCCGGCGACGACGTGGGAATCGCCCTTCTTGTTGATGAGATAGGTGAAGCCGACGGCGCCACTGCCCCCGGCGCGATTGTTCACGTTCATCGGCACCGGCGACCACTTGTTCTCGTCGATGATGCCGGTGATCATGCGCATCAGATTGTCGGTGCCGCCCCCCGGGGCGTACGGCACCACCACCTCGACCATCCGAGACGGATACTTGGCCTGGGCGAGCGCATCGGGTGCGGGGGCAAGGAGCAACGCGAGGGACGCGACGGCCGCGGCAGGAAGACGCAGTGTGTCCATCTTAGAATTCCTCTTCTGGGGCGCTCGACTCTATACCAACCAACTGCAGGAGGTCACTACTCGTGGAAAGCACGGCTCCGGCCAGCGACCAGGTGCTCGTCGAGCGCAACGGTCCCATCGTCACGCTCACCTTCAACCGCCCCGAGGCGCGCAACGCCATGACCTGGGGCATGTACCAGCGGCTCTACGAGGTCTGCGAGGAGGTCGACGCGGACGACGGCATCCGCGTCCTGGTGTTGAAGGGCGCGGGAGGAAAGGCCTTCGTCGCGGGCACTGACATCAGCCAGTTCACCAAGTTCGAGAGCGGCGAAGATGGGCTGCGCTATGAGCGCGAAGGCGACCAGCGCTCCGGTCGGGTCGCGCTGGTCACGAAGCCGGTCATCGCCCAGATCCAGGGGTTCGCGGTCGGCGGCGGCTTCGGCATCGCCGCCGGCGCCGATTTGCGCGTCGCAACACCGGACGCCCGCTTCGGCGCGCCCATCGCCCGTACGCTCGGCAACTGCCTGTCGATGAAGGCGTACGCGCGGTACATGGACCTTATCGGGCCGTCGCGCCTGAAGGAGTTGATCTTCACTGCCCGCCTGCTCTCCGCCGATGAAGCGCTCGCCGCGGGGTTCGTGCACGAGATCGTGCCGCCGGAGAGAATCGAGTCGCGGGTCCGCGAACTGGCGCAGAGCGTCGCCTCGCACGCGCCCATTACGCTGTGGGTAACAAAGGAAGCGATCCGCCGCATCCAGGAATCGCGTCCCCTGCCCGACGGAGACGACCTCATTGCTAAGACGTACGGCAGTGCCGATTTCCGCGAAGGCGTACGCGCATTCCTGGAGAAACGTCCGCCACGCTGGACCGGCAAGTAGACGCGTTGCGAGTTCAGCGAGCCAAGCAACCGGCTAGCGCCGCGGGAGCCTGCGACGCACGTCGGTCCGACGAGCATCAAAGCGGATTGACGATCGAATCGCGCGTCCAGGCCCTGTTGATGGTGCCCGTTCCCGCGATCATGGCCGGCCGAGCGCCTGGCTCAACCGGCCGAACAATCGCAAAACGCGTCAGTCGTCGTGATCGCGGCGACCGCGGTAACGATGGTCATCTCGATCGGAGTCTTCCGCCAAGCCGACGGCGTTCCCAGGGGTCGGATATCCGAGCCAGGTATCTTTCAGCTTGCGTTGGTTCACTCCAGGCCTCGACCAGTCGCAGACACCATCCGGAAAGATCGACTTGAGGCGGGACATGGGCAATGTGCGGCTGATCCTGGCAAAGGAACGATACGCGGATCTCGGCCCAACTCAGTCGAAGGCGATCCAGGTGTCCTTCAGATCCTGCTGCTCCTCGCCACGGCGCGACCAGTCGCACACACCGGTGGGAAAGATCGCCTGCAATCGCGCCCACTGTTGCGGTGTGAACGACACGTTGTAGTCGCTTTGCCGCAAGCGCTTGGTCTCGCACTTGATGATATCGGCAGCGATGTTGGCTCCAGCCACCTCGCGCGGGAACGAATTCGTCGGATAGAGCTGCGCGCAAGTCGTAGAGAGGTCCCGTACCTGCTTCTGGGCGATGAAGGTCGGGTTGTTCAGATCGCGCGTGTTGCAGCCCTCCTGCAGATCGGCCGGTTTATTGCGCACGACTTTCTCGATCTGCGGGATCCGCCGCTTGTCCGCCTCGACGGCCGTGATCCACCGATCCATCGCGAGGAGCATGCGCCTGGCGAGCGGACTCTCGTCTTCGCTGAACCCGTTGTCCTCGATGACGATGATCTGGTTGTCGTACCGCCCGTTGGCCTTCTTGAGCCGCTCCCGCATCGAGAACGAATGGTACCGAAGGTGGATGTCGCCCTCCGCCAAGCGGTCGTTGTATCCCCGGTAGTCGATGATCGGGATCGACGCGAGTCCGCCGCCGCCGTTGGTGAGCCGCCCGGTCTGGTAGGCGGCGCGGGCCGCCGCGAGGTCGGCGACGGTACGTTGCGGCACAATATTCGCGTCGACGTCGAACCCGCCGACCTTCTCGTTCAGATCGAGAAACTGCTCGACTGAGATGATGCCGGCGTTGACCAGCTTGAGGCCGTACTGGATGCCGACGTTGTCGAGGGGCCGCCGCGCAAATCCCGTCGCCGGATCCCGGCCGTAGATGTTCACCGTATGGTCGTAGACATCGCATCGGGCGCCCAATGGGTTGGTCACCGGATCGTATTTAAGGGGCAAAGGCAGCGTACCGCAGGTACGGTCGATATTGCCCCGCGGGTCGATGCGGCGGGCGCCGATGGCAACGTTGGGCGCCGAGTTGTAGACCATGAAGCCGGTGACCTGCCGCTTCTGCTCGTCCGTCCACCCCATGGCCGTCTGGCGGTTCACGAAGTAATTGTCGAGCAGCCAGGCGTCGGTGATGAAATTGATCGTCGCGAAGCCGACCTCGGGGAACGAGCGGCATGGAATGATGCCGTCGAGGAGCCCGGGGTAGTTGTCGGCGATCTGGTGCTGCGCATAGGACCCGCCCGAGCACCCCCAGCCCTGCGTGTGCCGTGGCGGGCCGTAGGCCTCGATGAAGCGCTCCTTCACCATCATCATCGATTCGGCCGCCGTCACGTCCTGGCAGTTGTTGCCGAAGACGTTGAGCGACGAAGACGCCATCGCGTAGCCGTTCGACAACCGGAAGTCGTCTGTCACGCCGCCCGTGCCGCTGCCTTGCCGGTACCAGCCGTTGAGGCAACCGCCGCCGAAGGTGTACACGAGTCGCCCGTTCCAGTTTTTCGGGGGTGTGTGCCAGTTCGGCTCCGGCTCGGCGATCGGGTCGTGCAGGACGGTGGTTTGATAAATGGCTCGATTGACGGTGCCGGTCTCCATGCGAACGATGTAAGGCACCGATTTCTCGAGCGTCGTCGTCGTGAAGGCCAGATTCGCCGGGTATGCCGTTGTACCCGCTGGCCAGGCCACGAACGCGTTCGCCGTCGTCCGGTAGAAGTAGTCGACGCGCCGGTCGATCGAGCAATTGGCGTCGAGCGGCGCGCCGAGATTGCCGCCGATCACCGGGATGTTGAAGCTCGCCGTCGCGCAGATGTAGGGCTGCTGGTGCGGCCCGCGAGAAGATTGGCCCCTCGATCGGATAGTTCACGAGGGTCATTGCGGCTTCAGGGCGACCCCTGCCCTTGCCGTCGGCGTCGACTTCCAACCGGTTGGTGCCGAGCTGCAGGCCCGTTAGAAGACCGGTCAGAGTCCGGGTTGTGTGATCGACGAGGAAAAAGGGCGTTACTTTCTCGCCGTTCAGTCTGATCGCTACGTCTCGCAGCCGGACGTCCTTCTCCTTCACGCTTACGCGAACGAGAGCATCGCCGCCGGCAATCATGTCGGGGCGACCGGAGAGCACTTCGATGGAGAAATCCTTGAATCCGTGGTGGCGATCGCGATCGGCGCGACTGCGATCGTCGTCATCATCGCGATGGTCGCGGTCGCGCGCGGCCGCGTTCCCGGGCGCCATGACGGACGGCAGCGCCGCCGCAACGAGCGTGAGTCCTATCAGCACTGCGATCCCAGACAGGAGTGCGCATGCCAAATCGCGCAGCAAGTTGCGTAAGCTAGTGATCATGTTTGCCTCCTCGAGCGAAAGGTGCGCCGGGTCTCGCCTGCGGACCGCGCGGATACGTCAGCGGGTTCGTGCCGAGTCTCAGGCTGCTTACCCGCGGCGATCATCATCGCGTCAGCGCCACGATCCGTGGCAGGCCGCCGCGATCAGCTAGGACCGTTATGGGTGTCCCCTCCGAAATAGTTGTATCTCCGCGCCGTGAAGCTGTCGGTCCGCGGAGCGCTTTCCCGGCTGAATTGTAGGGTAGGGGGTGGGTCGGTCGCCCAATCCACTAAGAGAAAGGCGATTTCCGAGCAGGACAGCGAGAATCTGTAAGCCGTGGGATTGCCCTCGCTTTCGCTGCGGGTCGCACCGCCCGCGCGGGACGAGGAGGCGACTAGGCTAATTTCGGCTCCGGATCTCGCCTCCGAGCGCTTGGGCCTCAGACGGACGGATTAGCGCACCTACGCACTTTGCAGGTGCGCTTCCACGCCGAATCAATGCACTAGCGGACTTAGAGAGTCGGAGGTGGATGCGGTCCGTGGATAGCTTGATGCCTTCTCCCCATCACACGTAGCTGGATCCTTCTATCACGGGGTGCTTCTTCAAGAACTCCTCGTTCACCTCGAGACCGATGCCCGGGCGCTCGAGGGGCCGGACGCAGCCATCGCGGCCGATTTCGTAAGGCGGGCCGGTCAGCTCGTCGCGGAAGAGATTGGCCTTGGAAATGTCGGCCTCGAAGTAGCCGCCGTTGTCGATGGCCGCCAGAAAATGAATCGATGCCGCCATGTTCAGACCGGTCATCGACGTGTGCGGGTGGATGGGAAGCTTGTGCGCCGAAGCCATGGCGGCAATGCGGAGCGCCTCCGTGATGCCGCCGGTCTTGGAAAGATCCGGCTGGAGAATGGTGATCACACCGTCTTCGATCACGCGATCGAACTCGAAGCGGGTGTAGTGATTCTCGCCGGCGGCGAGCGGGGTGCGGCTGAAGCCCTTCGCCTCGCGGTAGCTGCGGTAGTCGTGGGCCGGGAACGGCTCCTCGAGCCAGCCGACGCGATTCGCCTCCAGGGCCGGCATGACCTGGCGCGCATCGGACAGGCTGTACGCCGCGTTCGCGTCGGTCAGGATCTCCAGCTCGCCGCCGAACGCCTTGCGCACCGCCTCCACGCGCTCGATGTCGCGCGCGGGCGTGTCGCCGAGGCGCAGCTTGACGGCTTTATAGCCGCTTTCGACGTGCGGACGCGCTTCGTCGATCAGCGACTGCGGGGCCTGGTAGCCGAGCGAAACACCGCCGGCGTACGCCGGCACGGCTTTCGAGCTGCCGCCCAGCATGCGGTAAAGCGGCCAGCCGAGGGCCTTGCCGCGGATGTCCCACAGCGCCTGGTCGATGCCGCTCATCGCCATCGCGCAGCCGGAGAACATGCCGTGGCTCGCGAGCTGGCGCGCGTAGATCGCCTCCCACACGCCCACCACGTCGGCCGCGTCGCGACCGGTCACGATCTGTCGCAGCGACGTGTTCACCAAGTGGGCCACGGCGCCAGGGCAGCGCGCGTGGTGCGATTCGCCCCAGCCGACGAGCCCGCCGGCGGTCGTCACCTTCACCACCACCGCGTCGCGCTTCACCACGCGGCCGATGCCGAGCGTCAGGCGATTCGCCTCGGGAACCGGGAACGACGTCGGATAGGCCGTAACCTCGACGATCTTCAGGTCGCTCATCGGCGGGTCAGCTCCACAGCCGCCCGCTCGCGATCGCCGCGCCTTCCGCGAGGGACTTCAGCTTGGCGTAGGTGATGTCGGGATCGATCTTCCCGAAGCCCGCGAACGTGCCGAAGCCGCAGTCGCTGCTCGCGATCACGCGCTCGCGGCCGACGATGTCGGCGAAGCGGCCGATGCGCTCGGCGACGTACTCGGGGTGCTCGACGAAATTGGATACCGAGTCGATCACGCCCGGCAGCAGGATCTTGTCGTCCGGGATGCGGATCTCCTTGAACACCGACCA
This sequence comes from uncultured beta proteobacterium, assembly GCA_963754305.1. Taxonomy (GTDB): domain Bacteria; phylum Pseudomonadota; class Gammaproteobacteria; order Burkholderiales; family SG8-39; genus DATEDA01. Next base: position 130,860 of record CAVWFR010000024.1, read on the forward strand.
TTCGTGACCGTGGCGGGGATTGGAAGCCTCGAACGAGATCCCCTGTGGCTTCGCCCCGAGCACCGTGCCGAGGATCTTGCGCAGCGGAATGTCGCACACGTGCGGGCCCTCGTAGTTGCCCCAACACAAGTGCATGCGCACCTGCTCGGCGGGCACGTTGGCGAGCGCGTGGTTGAGCGCCTCGACGTTCTGCGCCGCGTACCTTAGGAAGCCCTCGTCGGTCTCCTCCGCGAACATGATGTGGCGGCCCATCGCGAGATCGGGGCAATCCACCTGCAGCACGTAGCCGGCGCGCGTGATCGCCTCGTACTCCGCCCGCATCGCCTCTGCGAGCGCTTCGAGATACGCCTCGTGGTTCGGATAGAACTCGTTCGGCTGGAAGTTCGCGATGACGCCAGGCGATGCGGCGGTCATGAAAGCGCCGCCGGCGGGCTTGGCCGATTTCGTCGCCGCGTCCAGGCGGGCGAGGTCGTCGGCGAGCGGCTTGCGGTCGCGGACCGCGACCGGCCCGGTGCAGCGCTGGCGAATGATCGAGGGCGTCTCGCCGGCCGCGTGGATCTTTTTCAGGTACGCGGGGTAGAGCGCGAGATCCGCCGGCGGGCGGCGCGGACTGTCGCCCGAGAACCCGGTGAGGCGGTCCTTGATGTACGTGGCGTAGCCCGGCTTGGCCATCTCGCCGTCGCACACGATATCGACGCCCGCCTCCACTTGCCGCCGGACGACCGCGTGCACCGCCTTCGTCACGAGCGCATCGAATGCGGCGGCGTCGACCCGCTCCCCCTTTTCCTTCGCGATCAGCATGGCGCAGACGTCGTCGGGACGCGGCAGGCTGCCCACGTGCGTGGTGAGAATGCGGTCGGTCGAGCGTTTCATCGGAAATCTCCTGCTTCGCGCCGGTACTAGCGCTCTTCGTTGAAGCTGCCGCGGCGGATGCGCAGCTGGTCGATCGCGACCGCGACGAGCAGCAGCACGCCGTTCGCGGCGATCTGATAGAAGCTCGGCACGTTGAGCAGCACCATGCCGTTGTTCAGGATGCCGATCACCAGCACGCCGAGCGCGGTGCGCAGCACCGAGCCCTCGCCGCCCGCGAGGCTCGTGCCCCCGAGCAGCACCGCGGTGATGACCTGCAGCTCGTAGCCGGTGGCGCCGCTCGGCACGGCGGCACCCGACTGGCCGATCAGCAGCACGCCGGCGAGCGCCGCCGATACGCCGCTCGCGACGAACATCCAGAATCGCATGCGGTTCAGGTTGAGGCCGGAGAGGAGCGCGGCGCGCGGGCTCGCGCCGATCGCGAAGATCGAACGTCCCACCGTGGTTCGCTCGGCGAGGAAGTGCGCGGCCGCGAAGACGGCGATCAGGATCCACACCGAGTACGGCACGCCGAGGATCCGCCCGAAGCCGAACGCGAGGATCGGCTCACTCTGCACCATCGCGGTCTGCCCGTCGGTGACGATGAACGCGATGCCGCGAAAGAGCGCAAGCGTCCCGATGGTGGTGATGATCGAGTTCACCCTGAGCGAGGCGACCATGAAGCCGTTGAACGCGCCGGTCAGCGCGCCGACCACGATGCCGGCCGCGAGCCCCGCTGGCCAGGCCCAGCCCTTCGATTCGACCAGGATTGCCACCACCACCCCGACCAGCGCGGCCACCGAGCCGACCGACAGGTCGAGCTCGCGGCCCACGATCACCAGCGTGGAGACCGCCGCCATCACGCCGATCACAGACACCGTGAGCAGCATGTTGGTGATGTTGCCGAACGTGAAGAAGTGCGGTGAAGCGAGCGAGAAACCGCCGATCAGAAGCGCGACGACCGCGGCGAGGCCGAGGTTGCCCAGATCGAGCCGACGCGCGACTGCCTGATTGGATGTGCTCATCGTCGGCGGGATCAGATCGCGGCGGCGGTGAGGGCGTCTGCGGTCAGCGCGGGACCGGAGAGCTCGGCTGCGGGCCGGCCCCCCTTCATCACGATCGCGCGGTCGCAGACGGCAGCGATCTCGCCGGCGTCGGAGGACGCGATGAGACAGGCGCTCCCCGCCTCCGCCAGCTCGCGCAGGACCCGGTAGATCTCGACCTTCGCGCCGACGTCCACGCCGCGGGTGGGTTCGTCGAGCACCAGCACCTCCACCTTGCGCCCGATCCACTTGGCGAGCGCGACCTTCTGCTGGTTGCCGCCGGACAGCTGGCGCGCCTTCTGCTCGATCGAATCGCAGCGGATGCGAAAGCGTTGGACGAGGGCCTCGGCGCGCGCGCGCGCACGCCGCTCGTCGATCAGGCCGTAGCGCGCGATCGACGCCAGGTCGGTGATTAGCAAATTGTCCTTCACCGAGAGCAGGAGGGCGAGCCCGGCCACCTTGCGATCGGCCGGTACGTAGGCGAGCCCGCGGCGCACCGCGTCGTGCGGATCAGACGGCAGACCGGGAATCTCGTTGATGCGGATGGATTCAGCGCTGCCCCCGCGCACGCCGACCAGGACGTCGCCGATCGCGCTCTGGCCCGCGCCGAGCAAACCGTAGAAGCCGAGCACTTCGCCGTGGTGGGAATCGAACGAGAGATCGGCGAGGTCGGGCTGCGAGGCGAGACTGCGGCAGGCGATGGCGGCTCCGGCGCGCGGCGCCTGCTTGTCCACGTGGAACTCCATCAGCTCGCGCCCGAGGATGTGCCGGACGAGCGCCGGGCGGCTCGCCTCGCTCCGTGCGAGCGAGGCGACACGCGACCCGTCGCGGAGGACGGTCACCCGGTCGGCGATGGCGAGGACCTCGTCCAGCTTGTGGGAGACGTACACGACCGCCACGCCGGCTGCTTTCAACGCGCGGATCACCTGGAACAACCGCTCCACCTCCCGCGGCGGCAGCGCGGCGGTGGGCTCGTCCATGATCACGATCCGCGCCTCGCGCACCACGGTGCGCGCGATCTCGACGACCTGGCGGTCGCTCACCGAGAGATCGCGCACGCGCGTGCGCGGATCGATGGGCGCGCCGATTTTCGCGAGCGCTTCCGCCGTCTGCCGGTGCAGCGCGGCGAAGTCGACGCGGCCACGCCGCACCGGCAACCGGCCCATGAACACGTTCTCGGCGACCGAGAGCGGCAGCGCGAGCTCGAGCTCCTGATGGACCGTCTGGATGCCGAGCGCCTGCGCGGCCTTCACCGAATCGATCCGCGCGGGCTGGCCGTCGAGCGTGATGGTCCCGGCGTCCGGAGCGACCAGCCCGGAGAGGATCTTGATCAGCGTGGACTTGCCGGCCCCGTTCTCGCCCACGAGCGCGTGCACGTCGGCGCGTCCGAGGTCGAAATCGACGCCCTTCAGAGCGTGCACGCCCCCGAAGCGCTTGTCGACGCCGCGGGCGGCGAGGCAAGGCTCTGCCATCGCCGCGTCGCTACTGGGAGTAGAGCCGGTCGATGTTCTCCCGGGTGACGAACACTTCCTTCGTCGGCCGCGTCACTTCCGGCACGCTCTGCTTGCGCGCGACCTTGACGGCGAGCTCGAGGATGTCCTGGCCCCAGTTCTCCGGAAAGAACGAGAAGGTGCCGATGTAAGGGCCGTTCGCCTTGCGGATCTCCGGGAAGACGGCGGCCTCGCCGCCGGTCGCGCTCAGCAGTACATCGCCCTCCCGGTTGGAGTTGCGGGCGGCGGTGAGCGCGGCGATGGCCATCGAATCGACGTGCGCCCAGATCATCACCTTCTGGTTGGCGTGGCGCGTGAGGAAGTCGGTGGTCACGGCGCGGGCGTGCCCGGTGTCGTTCTTGGTCGATTGCTCCTGGATCGGCGCCCCCGGGAACTGCTCGGCGATCGCCTTCTTGCAGGCGTCGGTGCGCTCGAGGAAGAGCGGCCCGCCCTCGGGATACGGCAGCAGGAAGATCACCGGCGGCTTCGCGCCCCAGCGCTTCTTCGCTTCCTGCGACAGGCCGCGGCACGCCTCGTAGCCCGAGAGCGCGTTGTCGACCGCGAAGATCGGCGTGTCGGGCACGCGGGTCTGGACCGACAGGATCGGGATGCCCGCGTCCTTCAGCACGCGGCCGATCTGCGGATTCGTCGCCGGGTTGACGTTGTAGCCGATGTAGACGTCGGGCTTCACCACGGTCGCGGCGCGGGCGTTCTCCACCGAGCGCGCGGCGTCGCTCTTGTTGTCGTAGTAGATCATCTCGATGTCGGGCCGCTGCTTCGCCGCGGCCTGGACGCCGCGCAGCACGATCGCGCCGAAGCTGTGCTCGTCGTTGAAGTTCGCGAACGCGATGCGGACCTTCTTCTCCTGCGCGCCCGCCGGGTCGGGAACGAGCCCGCAAGCGATGAGCGTCGCGCCGATCGCGACGAGAAGTCGCTTCTTCTGCATGTCCTTCCTCCTTGTGAGTACTCGACGGCTCTTGGAAATCAGCCCTGGACGGTACGGCCCTCCTTCACGATGTCGCCCTTCGCATCGACCTCCCAGCCATTTTCCTTGGCGTCGCGGAGCAGCTGCGGATGCCAGGTCAGGCGCCCGGCATCGGTTCCGCCGAGGATCGCCATCAAGTAGCCGTACTCCGTACCGATGTTCTCGAAGCAGCGCATGACCCCCGGCGGGACCGAGATGAGGTCGAACTGCTCGAGCACGATCTCGTGCTCCGCCCGGTCGCCCCAGCGCACGGCCCAGCGGCCGGAGAGCGACAGGAAGGTTTCGACGGTGACGTGGGCATGCAGGCCGTTGCCATGTCCCGGCTTGCAGCCCGCCATCTGCACGTTGAAGCCGTCGACCGCGGTGATCTCGGGCTGGGGCCCGCCGAGGTCCTCGGACACGCCGCGGCCGATGATGTTGAAGATGTCGCGTACGTTCTTCGCGTACACGTGATCGAGAAAGGCCGCCTTGTGGGGCTTCAGCCCCTTGAAGCGCGCCACGCGCTTCAGCATTTCCTGGACCGTCGGGGTGGTTGCCATTGCGTCCTCCTTGTTGCGGTGCGCGAGCGTCGCTCTTCGGCCGCCCGCGCTACCAGTGGATGTGTCCGATGGTGAAGTCGTTCTTCCCGCAGCGGTCGACGCCGCGCACGAGCCAGATCGGCCGGCGCGGGAACTCGACGGGGGCAGTGCTGGAGCCGCCCCCCATGGCGAGGCTGCGGTCGTAGTGCGACGTCGAGGGCATGTAGCGGATCGCGAAAGCGGCCCTGCGCCTCGACGAGCGGTTCGGCTGCGACCCGTGCACGATCCCGATATCGTGCAGCGAGAACTGTCCGGCCTCGAGGACGACGTCGCGCGCGGTAGCGAGGTCGAGTCGCGGGTCGTCGAGCACGTTGTTGAGAACGAGGTCCTCGCGATCGCTGACTTCGTGGCTGAAGTCCCCCATGCGATGGGTACCCGGGATCACCCGCATGCAGCCGTTCTCGACCGTCGCATCGTCGAGCGCGATCCACATCGTCACCGTGGCGCGCGGGCGAATCGGCCAGTACTGGCCGTCCTGGTGCCAGGGCACCTCCAAACCCTCGCGCGGCGGCTTGCCGAAGACGGTCGACGCCCAGAGGATGATGTCCGGGCCGATCAACTGCGCCACGATGTCGAGGAATGTCGGCTCGGTCGCGTACTCGAAGAACTCGCGTGCGATCTCCCGTCCGCCCGCGCCGTCCCAGGGCACGTGCGGCAGCGCGATGAAGTCCGGCCGCACCTCGGGCCGCGCGGCGACCAGCCGGTCGAGCGAGCCGCGCATGCGCTCGACGAGCGCGCGCGGCAGCCGCCAGTCGGGGGTCACCTGGCCGTCGCGCCGATAGGCGTCGATCTCGGCCGCGGTGAGCCTTGCCGTGCGCGTCGGGGACGCGAACGTCTCCATCCTGCGGTCCTTGAGGTCGACGGAAGGTGCCGGACGCCGCTCGAGCGCTAGCGGCTTGCGACCAGCTCGCGGAAGTTGCCGTCGTCGGTGAGCTCGACGCCCGCGGCGCGGGCCATGCGCTTCATCTCCTCCGGCCAACCGACCCGGCCGGGATCGTTGCCGCCCACGAGCGCGAGGAGGAGCCCGGTCTCGTTGCCGACGTTCCGGAATCCGCGCATCACGTGCACGGGCAGCGAGATCACGTCATAGGGCTCGAGGATGAGCTCGTGCTCGCCCCGGGGGCCCCAGCTCACCGCCCACCGTCCGGTGAGCGGCATGAACACTTCCTGGGTGAGATGCGAGTGCAACGCCGCGCCCTTGCCGGGCTCGCAGCGCACGATCGCCATGTGGAAATCCTGGGCGGGGATCGCGGGCCGCGCGTCCGGGTCCTCGAGGGGGCCGGTCCCGATGATGCTGAAGATGTCGCGCTCGTGACCCGGGATGCGCGTGTCGATGAACGACTTGGCGCTGCTCTGCTGCTCCTTGAACCGCGCGACGTGCCGGCTCATCTCCTCGACCGACAGATCTAGATCCGTCACCGGTGCGACGTTGGCCATACGCCCTCCTCCGAGTGCACGAGAAACGCTGTGCGCGAATGTAGCATAGCCGGGTCCTCGGGGAAGGGCGGACGTCGAATCAACGATGTACTGGGGAGAGAATCGGCGATCATCAATATCAGGCCGACGACAATGGCCCTGGATCAGAGCCACTCCGAGAACGCCTAATGCCACCGCGCGAATGGTTGCGGTGGAAAGCCTTGCGAACGCTTCGCCGCGCCCGATGCCGGCGACGCGATCGAAAATGGACCTCGTGGTTCTGGCGCCTGACTGGCCGAAGGCCATGATGATTCCGGCAATGATGAAGGAGACTAGAAACAGTCCCGCGTGACGCGCCATCAGCAGCTGCGTGAGCAGCGCATCGGGGGTCGAGCGCGATAGGCGCGACAAGCGCGTGTCGATCTCGTCGGCCTTGAGCGGCGAGGGCGACTGCGGTGCGGCGAAGCCACCTCCCGGCTTCGCTGGCCGGCTTTACTTCGCACCACCTCGGATCTTCTCTGCGGCTTCCTTCCGCGCCGCCTGACTTTCCATGACCAGGCGGTAGGCGATGTAATACTTGTAGATGTTGCTCACGTAGGTCACTGTCTCCTGGCCGACCTTCTCCGCCGCCACGTATTCCACGTTCTGGAACCAGACGTTGGGATCGAGCCCCCGCTTGGCGGCCTCCTGCCGGAGCTGCCGTACGCGGCTCGGGCCCGCGTTGTAGGAAGCGAACGCGAATAGAGCCTTGTCGAGCTTCGACATCGGCTCGTTCTCGTAGTACTGGTCGATCATGAAGCGCATGTACTTGATGCCGGCGTGGATGTTCGCCTCCGTGCCTTTAATGTCACCCACCTTCATTTCCTTGCCGGTGGCCGGCATCAGCTGCATGACCCCGATCGCGCCCACCCGGCTTTTTGCGTTCTGGTTGAGCTGCGACTCCTGGTACCCCTGCGCGCCCATGAGCACCCAGTCGACGTCGTACTTGTCGGCGTACTTCTGGAAATACTGGATCAGGGCCAGGAATTTCTTGCGCTCCTCCTCGGACGCCGCGTTCTTCACGTACTTGACGTTCTTCAGGTAGCGCGTCAGAAGCTCGTTGCCGGTCGCCGTCCCGACCTTGTGGCGCGTCACGAAATCGTCCAGCGTCGCCTTGAGCTGCACGCTGCCTTTGCGAAACGCCCACGCGACGTCGCCGCCGGCGCGGACCGCGACGCTATCGTGGACGGTGAGCTTCGGGAAAATCTGCTGCCAGAAATCCGCCTTGTGCTTGTCAACGACAATGAGCGGGATGAGCCCGGCATTGAGCATCTCGAGCAGATCCTCGTCCTCCAGCGTCTCGGGGGCTTCCTTGAGCGTAACCAGCGGTTTCTTTTCGGCCGCAAACTTCTTGTTGAGGGCAACCAGGCTGTCGTAATAGCTCGAGGACTTGCGGACGAAGAATTCCTTGCCGGAGAGGTCGTCCAAGCTGCCGACTTTCGGGGACGCCGGTCCCGACACCACGACCTCGCTCACGTTGCTCATGCCGGGCACGGTGAAATCCACCAATTTCTGGCGCTCCGGCGTAATCGTGAGATTGGCGGCAGCGATGTCGCCTTTGCCGGCGGCGACTCCAGGCAGGAGTCGGTCGCGCCCTACCGGGATGAACACCACCCGCACCTTGAGATTCTTCTGCTTGAGTTTCTTTTCGGCGGCGAGCTGCTTGTTGAGCTCTTGCTCGAACAGTCGGAAGAAATCCACGACCGTGCCGCGCTGTGTGCCCTTGTCATGGAAATAGAAGGTCTTGCTGTTAACGGTCAGTACCCGGATGAGCCCCCGCTCGATCATCCCCTCCAGATCACCGGTCCACGGCTTCTGCATCGCCGCGGGGTCGATGGTGAGGGTCCCGCCCGGCGCTTTCTGTGAAGCCTGGCTCTGGGCGAATGCCGGGCTCCCGAACAGGAAGCCGTATGCAAGGGTCAGCATGACGGACCCAAGCCTTGCGCGAAGCGAAGCGGCCCCGTTCGTACTTACGGGACACAGGGTATCGATAAGTGGAGCGCTGACCGGTTCAGGGTTATCCACGGCCCAGGAATTTGGCGCACGTGCACCGTTCATGAGATCGTGTCCTTTTGCGATGCTCGGGTTGAGAAGCGTTCCTCAGGTTATTCACGGATTTTGACATGCACCCTTGGTAGGTGGCCGTAGATCGTGCCGATAGCGGCCACGACGATGTCCGGTGAACCAGCCGAACATCCACACGCCCATCTCCCGCGCCGATCTGACCGAGGAGCCGCCAGGGCTCCGATAGGACGGCGTCGCCGTGGCCGACAGTCGTATAGCTCGTGCGCGAATAGTAGGCCGTGGTCTCGAGGTCGGGCAGCGCGCCGACGAGCGCGAAGAAGAGCCTCCAGGGACACCGGGGCGTGGCTGCCTGGGCCTCGTGACGCTCGAGACGGCGGCGGTGAGCGAGATCTTCGGCAGCCTTCGCGGCTATGATTGACCGACAAGTCCCGGCTGGCAGCGCGATCGGGCAGCGAAAACGTTACACAGACGGAGCGCGGGAGGACCCAGATGACGCAAGAGCGGCGAGCGAAACCGGCGCGGGTTGCAGAGAACGGCACCGGCATGCTCAGGCTGCTCGGCGTCTTGCTGATCGCCACTGCGCCGGTCCTCGCAGCTGCTCAAGGCTACCCCACAAAGCCCCTAAAGCTGGTGGTGCCCTGGCCGGCGGGCGGCACGGTCGACGGCGTCGCGCGCGTGATGTTGCCCAAGCTCGCCGAGAGCCTCGGCCAGCCGGTGATCGTGGAGAACAAACCCGGCGCCGGCGGCTCGGTCGGCGCGGCGGGAGTAGCGAAATCGCCGCCCGACGGCCAGACGCTGCTGATGGTGTTCGATACGCATGCCGTCAACCATCATCTCTACCGCAACTCGGGCGACCACGGCTTCAAGTCGTTCGAGCACATCAGCCTGCTCGTGACCTCGCCGCAGATCCTCGTTGCGGCGACCAATTTCCCACCCGCGACGCTCGCGGAGCTGATCTCCTACGCCAAGACGAATCCCGGCAGGGTGACCTACGGCTCGGTCGGTACCGGCAGCTCGAACCATTTGAACGCGCTGTTCCTGGCAAGCCGCGCCGGAATCGAAATGGTGCACGTGCCGTACAAGGGCGGCGCGCCGATGATGGCGGACCTGATCGGCGGTCAGTTGAACGTGATGTTCGTCTCCGCCCCGCAAGCGATTCCGCAACTCAAGGCAGGGCGCATCAAGGGATTTGCCTCCGGAAGCCGCAAGCGCATGGCGCAGCTTCCCGACACGCCCACGGTCGGCGAGACGCTGAGCGGCTTCGAAGCGGCGTCCTGGGTCGGCGTGGTCGTCCCTGGCGGCACGTCAAAGGAGGTCGTCGCGCGCCTGCATCAGGAGTTCATCCGCATCCTTGAAGACGCCGAGGTCCGAGCCAAGCTCCAGGCCCAAGGCTTCGAGATCGTCGCCAGTACACCTGCCGAGTTTCTTAGGTTCGTGAGCGCCGAGTCGGACAAGTGGTCCAAGGTCATACGGGATTACGATATCAAGGTCGAATGACAGGTCGCGCGGAACATGCGTCGCGGGCCCGCGCCTCCGCCTTGGATCATGACATCGTCGCGCTTTGGCGTCAGCGCCTGTTCTGCAGCGCGCGGCCGGCTTCGAGCTCCGCCTCCGCGGCTGGGCGAACGCCTCTACTTCAGCTTCGCTTCCCGGTCGGTTCGCTAATTGCCAGTCTGAAAGGTCTCTGTCACTAACGCCTTAGATGGCGCTAGCGCAGGACCCGCTCGAGCAATTTAGCGTGCTACCGACACTGCGGCTAGTCACGCCGAAGCGCCGACAGCTCTCATCGAAGACTCAGCGAGCGACTTCTCGCGACGACGGTCGCCCCACCACCGGGGGCTCGATCTCTCGCTCGAGCATCGTGCGGTAGACGAGCCCGGCAAGCCCGGCGCCAACAAGCGGAGCAAGCCAAAAAAGCCAAAGCTGCTGGATATAATCAATCCCGGCGAATAGGGCCGGAGCCGTGCTGCGGGCGGGATTGACTGACGTGTTTGTGACCGGAATGCTGATCAAATGAATGAGCGTAAGAGCGAGCCCGATCGTGAGGCCGGCGAATCCGACCGGCGCGCGGCTATGAGTCGCGCCGAGGATCACGATCAGAAACATGAAGGTCATAACGACCTCGGTGACCATCGCGGCGCCCAGACCGTACCCGCCGGGCGATAGCGACCCAAAGCCGTTCGACGCGAAGCCTGCAGACGGATCGAAACCCGCGCGGCCGGTCGCGATGACATACAGGACCGCCGCGCCGAGGATCGCGCCTGCGAGCTGCGCGAGCCAATAGGGCAGGAGATACGAACCCGGGAAGCGCCCACCCGCCCACACCCCGAAGGACACGGCTGGATTGAAGTGACCGCCGGAAATCGGCCCCAAGGCATAAGCCGCGGTTAGGACCGTGAGGCCGAACGCTAGCGAGACGCCCATGAAACCGATGCCGAGGTCCGGAAACGACGCAGCCAGCACCGCCGAGCCGCAGCCTCCGAGCACCAGCCAGAACGTACCGATGAATTCAGCAAGGAGCTTCGCGGGCATGGCGGATTTCCTGGTTGGACGCGCGCCGCGAATGTTGCGCCCAGCTCATGGCATTGGCAAGTCAAAATAACGTGCCCGTCCGAGATGGCCGTCACGACGATCCAGGATGAGCCGAGCGTGGTTTTCAGCTGGCGGAATACCGCCATCGTCATGTTTGGGCGAGCCACCCGGGCCGGGCGGGCCGTAGCCGAGCTTGCCGGGTTCGCACGTGGAGTCGATTAACTGCTTGACGCGTTTCACCGGCAGATCCGGCCGGACGACCAAGAGGTTCGAGAACGCCACGAGCGGCGCGACCGGGCTCGATGGCTTTTCGGTCGGCCAATTTACGCTGCCGGAAGCGGAACCGAGGCAAGCATCACCATCCGCCACAGGCCATCGCGACGGACCCAAGTCGCCCCATATCGCGAGTGGATTGTCCGATCTTGACCGCGAAAGAAGATTTCCATCCTCATCAGGCCGGTCATCACCGCACAATCACCATACACGCGTCCCACGCGATCGCGGAGCTCTATCGCCTTGTACTTGAGATCGCCCGAGCGAAGACCAGCGAGATAGTTGGCCTTCGAATCCACTTCCCGCACCGTGGAGTGGATGTACTGCAGGTCCTCGTCCAGGAGCTCATCGATCATCTTGACATCGCCGCGGAGGAGCGCGTCGCGACGCATGTCGTCTAGGGCGAAGAGATCCCGCTCGCTTGTCATGTTCTTACCTCGCTAAAGGTCGTTGCGGTAACTCTTTGAACGCTGCGCCGGCGCCTCTAACTCATGCCACGCCGGAATGTTGCCAAAGGTCTCTTGGTAGCCGTCGGAAAAACCCTCGATAACGTTCCCGAACAGATCCCCACAGTAGACGAGACGGTACGACGCCCGGGCTTCACCAATCCGGTGCACGGCTTCGGCGAGGATGCGGCGGGCGAACTGTATGCACTCAGTTACCAACACACCGGCCAACGGCACTGGCGGCATCGTCTACCAGATCACCGCCGTGCCCGAGCCTGCTACCTGGCTCAGCCTAGGCCTTGGCGCGCTGGTCCTCCTGGCGATCGCTCGGCGCAGGCGGGCCAACGTCCGCACGCCCTGAAGGCACCATCGCCGGCACGCGCGAGCGGCTGCCACAGCTTGCAGACCTTCGGCGCCCTCATGATTCCCCTTTTCGCATTTTTCCAACCCATGCGAGCGCTGCGGCCACGTCGCTGCGGCTGGCCCCGTGCATTCTGCCTCTCTTGTCGCGAACGTCATCGAACGCGACTCGCGCGTGCTGTTCTATCCAGCGGAGCCCGCGCCGGACGCGGACGCCCGGCGCGACGATTACGAGGGGTTTCTTTGCCATGCTTGCTCATCAATCGAAGTACGGCACGCCACGGCGCTCAAGGCAAGCAGATTCGCGGCGCGATTGTGAGCTCGCGGCTTTGGGCAAACGCCCGCGAGCGGTATGTTGACGAGTTCCGTTCGGAACTGCAACGTAAAGAGACTCTGTCGTGCACCACTGCAAGTGCTTGAGAAGTGATCGGAGTCAATGAGGGGTCGATCTCCCAAGCCTTCGCGGCGGACCGCACCACAGCGATCGGAAGCCGGACTTCGCGAAGAGTCGTGACAACGCTTGCGTCCCAGGACGCAAGAGGCAGGGCTAGCGGGAGCTTGCGCACGTTGAACCTCCGCTCACGAAGTGAAGATTTATTTCCTCACGCCTTGTGGTCGGTCTGACTACTCCTGCCAGCGAGTACCCCGCTGCCCGCAATGGTAGGATCCGCCGCCCGTCCCGGCTGCAATCACCCCCCGACCATGCGGCCTTCCCTGCAGTCGCTTCGCGGCGATCTCCCCGGCGGACTCGTCACTGCGATCGCCAGCCTTGCCTTCGCGCTGACCTTCGGCATGGTCGCGCTTGCACCTCTCGGTCCGGAGCGGGCCGAGCTCGGCATCCGCGCGGGCCTCATCGCGGCGATCGTCGGCAATCTCGTCGCCTCCGCGTTCACCGGAACGGCCCTGCCGATGAGCGGACCGCGCGCTTCCATCACTCTCGTGCAAGGTGCGTTCGTCGCCGGCCTGGTCGCAGACCCAGCCTTCGGCGTCGACGAGGTCCTCACCCTCAGCGCTCTGTGCGTCGCCTGCGCCGGCGTCTTCCAGATCCTGTTCGGGGCGCTGCGATTCGGTACGCTCATCAAGTTCGTCCCGTATCCGGTCGTCGCGGGCTTCATGTGCGGCGTCGCCGTGCTGATCGTGCTCGCCCAGGTGCCGCACGTCCTGGGCGTCGCATCCAACGTGCTGCGCACGCCGGGACTCGGCTGGGTCGGCGCGGTGCAGCCCTGGACTGCACTCGTGAGCCTTGCCACGGCGGGCATGGTATTCGTCGCGGCGCCGCGTTCGCGGCGCCTTCCGGCGGCGCTGGTCGGGTTGCTGGGTGGCACCGCGCTCTACTACGCGTTGCGCATCACGGTCGCCGACGCTGCGCTCGGGCCGACGGTCGGCGCGCTGCCGACCAGCCTCCCGCTGCCGACGGCACTCGACAGCACGCTCAGCCTACTCGGGACGCCAGCGGCCGGAAGGCATCTGTTCGCGCTCGTGGCCAGCGCCGCGGTGATCGCGATCATCGGCACGCTGGATTCGCTGCTCGGCGCCGCAGCGATCGACAACATCACGGAAACGCGCCACCGCGCGAACCGCGAGCTCGTCGCGCAGGGCCTGGGCAACGTGGCCTCCGCGCTCTTCGGCGGCGTCGCGATCGCGCTTTCGCCGGCGCAGGCGATCGCCGGATGGCGCGCCGGCGGCCGGACCCAGGCGACGAGCTACGTCTCGTCAGCGGCGCTGCTCGCGCTGATGGTCGGCGGCGCGGGCGTGCTCTCGGAGCTACCGATCGCGGTGCTCGCGGGAATCATGCTCGTGGTCGCCTGGAACCTGATCGACACCTGGACGCGGAGCCTGCTGCGACGTCTGGTCGCCAACGTCCGCGACCGGCTCGCCTGGTCGAGCGCGGCGGTCGTCGTTCTGGTCGGGGGAGCGATGGTCGCGATCAATTTCGTCGTCGCGGTAATCGCAGGTCTCTTCCTGTCGATGGCGCTGTTCATCGCGGCCGTGAATCGCTCGCTGGTGCGAACGGTGCTCGACGGCGCCGCACGGCCGTCACGTCGGGTCTATGGCGCCGCGGAGGAGCAGCGGCTGGCTCCGAGCCGGAACCGCATCAAGCTCGTCGAGCTGCAGGGCGCGCTGTTCTTCGGCAGCACCGAGCGCCTGAGCACCGAAGTCGAAGCGCTCGCAAAGGCCGCCGACTACGTCATCCTCGATCTGAGGCGCGTGACCGACATCGACGCCACGGGCGCCCTCGTGCTCGAGCAGTTGGTGAAGCGCCAGCAGGCGGCGGGCGTGCACGTGGCGCTCGCCGGGGTCACGCCGAAGGGCCGGCACGGCACGGCGCTCGTCGCCAGCGGGACCTTTCTCTCGCACGAAACGAGGCGCTGGTTCATCGATGCCGACCGGGCGATCGAGTGGGCCGAGCGGCGGTTGCTCCGTGAGGTCGAGCACGGCCCGCGCCGCGAGATCCCGCTCGAGGAGCTAGCCCTGATGACCGGCCTCGATGCGCAGGAAGTCGCACTCGTGCGGGAACAGCTCAGGCGGCAGGAGCTCGATCCGGACGAGATCCTGTTCCGCGAGGGTGAGTCCGGTGATCGCCTCTACGTTCTAGCGCGCGGCGCCGTGTCGATCGTGGTCCACGGCAGCGACGGCGCCAACAGCCGCCTCGTAACTTTCGCGCCGGGTTCGATCTTCGGCGAGGCCGCTCTGTTCGACGGTAATGAGCGTTCGGCGAGCGCAATCGCGGCTGAGGATGCAGTGGTCTACAGCCTCTCGCGCACGACGCTCGCCGCATTGGCGGTCACTTATCCCGCGCTGGCGAACAAACTGCTGTTTAACCTCGGCCGTCACCTTTCGGGCCGCCTTCGCCAGACGACCGCGTCGCTTCGCGAGGTGGACGAGCCCTTGCGCTGACTTGCCGCCTGCCCAGTCACGCCCTTGAAGGCTGGTTTTGTGTCGAGGTCGACACGCAGCGATATCCACTGACCCCTATAGCGGTCGCGCGCTCAGAACGCCTGGCACGACGCTGAGCTTGTACCGATCTCGCGCTCGGCGTGAGCGCACGTGCACTGCCGGCATGGGCGTAAAAGCACCACGCCCTTCGGCCTACAACCGGCGGTTTACCCAATGCACGGGATGGGCGAACGCGTTCGCGGGCTATCCGTGCTCGCGACCTCTTCCTAGAGTTGCAACCGTAGGCTCGTCGTCTATTGCCGGCGCAGGAGTCTGCAAAAGCCGGTTGAATCTCTCCAACCATCCACTCGAAGGAGTTTTGTCATGAACGCAAGCAAGTTCGTCGCTGCAGTTGCTTTTTTGGGTCTCTCGACCGCCGGGGGTGGTGCGCATGCTTTCGGGAATGCGTGCCGAAACGTGACATTTACGGTCAATAACAACTTCACTCAACCGATCACGGTCGAGCGGTTCGAGCTCTGGTCGGCGTCAGAAGGTCGCTGGTTGAACGAGAACTTTCGGGACGTAGTGGTTCCCGCCCGCGCGCAGGGCTTCGTGGTTCGCCAGGGCGAAACGGTCGAATACGCCGAGAACGACCGGATCGAGCAGATTCGGGTCTCTTTTCGGCGGTTCGTGGACAACGATCCCGACGGCCCGGGCGGATGGATTGCCGGGACCCGGATCGATGGCGACATCACCAGTCCTGTCTGCGTTGCCAACAAGCGATACAACGCGACGATCAATCCCTGAGCGGCATGGCGAGGTGACGGGAGGCCTGGACGGCTCCCGTTGCCAGCCGCCTGGGAGCACCTTCAGCCCCTTCGCGCCAGCAGCTTCCCATGCCATTCCTTCTGTTCGATCAGGTCGACAACCTGGTCTAGGATCATCCGCATCAGAACGCGCGCGGCCAGGGTGGGCTGTCCGTGCTTGCGGACCGCCATAGATAACGTCCAGCTGATCACCGGGTCGCGAATGTGCGCAAAGCCGAAGGCCGCCGTGTCGGCCGCGCCCCGCAACCCGGTGCGCGCAAGGAACATCGCGCCAACGCCGTCGCGCACTAGGCTGCGGGTCAGCGCGTGTCCGTTCACCTCCATCACGATGTTCGGCCGTATTCCAGCATCGTGATAGGCCTGTTCGATGAGCAGCCGCATGCCTTGGGACGCGCTCGGCACGATCACCGGCAACCGGGCCATCTCGCGCAACGAAAGGCGGGGAGCTGTTCGGCCTTGCTCCCTCTGACGGCCGCAAGTCCTCAAGCAATCGCGTTCACCGCCGGACGGGCGTGCCGGCTAATGCCCCGGGCTTTGGCACCGTATTCAAACCGGAAGCTTGGACCGCTGGGCAGCGTAGGGGGAGAAGCGGTCTTGGGCGGAGACGTCGTGGCCTGCAACACAGGTTGGTTCGCATTCTTCAGGAAGAACCCGCCGGGCCCGTAGCTGTCATTGAGCGAGGTTCCGTCGTGGAGTCACGCGTGCGGCGCGAGGCATCCCGGACAGGCGGAAGGTACGTGGTTCAGGAAGTCGCGCGACGGCGCGTCGCTGTCGTCACCGACGATCAAGGGGTGAATCGTCATACCGATAGCCGAGCGCGTCGACAACGGGAATGCGTGCGCAAAGAAACGCCCGCGATGCGGCGAAGACCACTCTCGGGTGCCAGCGACTCGCACCGAAAAAGATACACCAGGAGCAAGTTCTCTTTTCTCGCTCCCGCTTTCCCAATATCGCCTTTTTTCTGGCGCCCGCACGCTCCCGTCGTTCCGCGTCAGCCATACTCGGAAAAGACGATGCTGCTCGCCCGGGCTTTTTTTTGCACGCTTCTTCGAACTAACCACCATCGTGGAGGAGTCCATGAGACTGACCCTTGGCGCTCTCGCCGTTTCGACTGCGTTGATGACCGTCCCTGCATTTGCCGATGACAAGCATCGCAACAAGCGCGGCCAGCGGGCGATTCCGTGTGCGGCGTTGCTGAGTCTCCATCTCGCCAACACGACGATCATCACCGCCGAGACGATTCCTGCCGGAGCGTTCGATCCGCCTGGGGCGACGCCGCCGTTCACTGATCTGCCCGAATTTTGTAGGGTCGTCGGAACGATCAAGCCCGTAGCCAATTCGGAGATCGGCTTCGAAGTCTGGATGCCGGTCGACTGGAACGGCAAGTTCAATGGCGTCGGTTCTGGCGGGTCCGCGGGGGCGATCGCATACGCCTCATTGCGCGGCTCGCTCCTGCGCAAGTACGCCGCGATGGCAACCGACAATGGCCATATCGGCAGCAACTGGAACTTTGCCAACCCGCCGACCGGAGATCCCGAAAAGGTGATCGACTTCGGGTATCGAGCGCAGCACCTGAGCACCGTCGCGGCGAAGTCGATCGTGCGCGGGTTCTACGGCGAACGGCCGAAGTACTCGTACTTCACCGGTTGCTCACAAGGCGGTCATCACGGGTTGATGGAAGCGGAGCGCTTTCCGGAGGACTACGACGGTATCGTCGCCGGCGATCCGGCAAACGATTGGACCAACTTGATGATTGCCGAGCTGTGGACCGGTGCGGTGTCGACGCTGAAAGGCCCCGCGAGCGACCTTCCGCAAGCCAAGTTGGATTTGGTGCACGATGCGGTGCTGCAGGCTTGCGATGCGAATGACGGCGTGCGCGATGGCGTGCTCGAGAATCCTCGCACGTGCGAGTTCAATCCCGCCGTGCTTCAGTGCCAGGGACCCGACAGTCCGACATGTCTCACCGCCGAGCAGCTCCAGGCGGTTCAGTTGATTTATCAAGGTCCACGCAATCCGCGCACCGGCAAGCTGATCTATCCCGGGCTGCCGGTCGGCAGCGAGGAAGCCTGGCGACAGGTCCTCGTCGGTCAGCCGGCGCCCGGCGGGAGCTCGAACTCGTTCTTCCGCGACGGCGTGTTCAATGATCCTAACTGGGATCCACTCTCGTTCGACTACGACACCGATACGGCACTCACGCAAAGCAAGCCCGCGGCCGGCGAGACGTGGGAGTCGGCCCTCGATGCCGACAGCGCAGATCTTCGCGGGCTCAAGTGGCGCGGCGCCAAGCTGATCATGTACCACGGCTTGTCCGATCCGTTTATCACTCCGTGGACGTCGACCGACTATTACGAGCGGGTTATCGCGCGCTTTAAGGGCCGGCGCGAATCGCGCGCAGAAGCGATCGAAGAAGTGCAGGACTTCGCGCGTTTGTTCCTGGTGCCGGGGTTATACCACTGCGTCGGCGGGCCGGGAGCAACGACGTTCGACATGCTCTCTGCGCTCGAAGATTGGGTCGAGAAAGGCGAGGCGCCGAAAAGAGTGATCGCCTCGCGCGTCGTGGATAGCGTCGTCGAGCGGACGCGGCCGCTGTGCCCGTACCCGCGGGTGGCGACTTACAACGGATCGGGCGACACGGACGACGCCGAGAGCTTCCGCTGCCGCCTGCCCCCGAGCGAGCGAGCACGACGGCACGACGACTAGGCGCGCGGGTCGCGGCGCGCGTGGGGTTGTGGCAGGACCAAGCATGTTGCGCGCCCTCCGCCGGCACAGTGCACCAGGAAGATGCGCTTGGCATCTCCAAGTGCGAACGGGGCGCGGTCGAAATGATTTCGCGGGGCGAAGTGATTCGAACACTCGCTCCCCCCGGCACCCCAGGCAGCGCCCGAAACCAGCCTGATCAGCCACTTAGATCGGAACTGTCCCGGATATTTCCGGTTCTGCCCCGTTCAGAAGCCAAGTAGTTGAGTTGCGTCGGGAAGAAACGGAATCTCCCGGCGGAGCTTCTCGAGAGTCGGCTGGCTCTCGCCGGCGTTCAGCGCCCGGATCGTCGCCACGCCACGCCTGTGGCGCTCCTCGCCGGAGGATGGCGCAGAAGCAGCGCCGGCGCGGGTTACTAGCAGAGTAACAGTGCAGCGACGAGCGTGTCAGCGGTCCTGACAGTGCCGCTCGGGCTGGTCATTTTCACCCCCCACTGCGTCAAACAGCACGACTCCATGCCGCTCCACGGGGTGACGATCGGAGTGCAGGATCTGGTGCGTGTACGCACATCCCCAGCCGGTGCCGATCGATAAAGTCCTGTTCAACACGCAGCGAGTTCCCGATACGAAGAGTTGTGTGGAACGCATGGAAGTGAACCTACTCTCAACCACTAACCTAGAAAGGGACCTACCGATGAAACGCAACCTGATCGCCCTCACCGTCATCACCCTCGGCCTGGCCGGCAACGCCGCCTTCGCCGAGCCCACGCTCGACCTCTACGGGTCGCAGGAAGGCGTGAAGTTCAGCGTGCCCGAGACGACCTCCTACCAGGCCGTCCCGCAAGCCGGCACCACCCGTCTCACCGAGCGCGACGAGTTCCAGCCGTTCAACCCGTAACCTGCCGCGGCACCGTCGGGGGTGAGTTCCGCCCCCGGCGGTACCCAGCAGGACTCCAGCCATGAAGCATCCCCTTCTCCGCATCCTCTTGCTTGCGATCGTGCTGACCCCGTCGTTGCGCGCAGCGGCCGATCAAGGCGGCCCGATGGCAGGTGTACACGAACTCCCGGCGTTCGTCCGAGAGCGCATCGAGCTGACGCCAGGAACGGCAGGCGGCAGCACTCCGTTGAGCGAGCAGTATCCCGCGGGTCTCGGCAGTCTGGGCGTCGACCGGCTCAACCCGTGAGCGGTCCTGCGCATCTCATGGTCTCTCAGGCGCTGTCATCGCTTTCCTGAACCGAGTCGTTCGAGGCGGCCACGTCACGAACCAGGACGGCCCGCCCGTCGCCGGCCAGAATGCCCGTCCCGACGAGCGCTCGACAGCTCGCGCGGCAGGCGCGGCGGCATGGAGCCAGCTCGCGAGTTCGCATAGCGCGTCAGTCAGCAGATCGTCGCGGCCGCGGCGGGAACGCGTAGGGCGGCAGCGTCGCGAGCCGCGGGTCGTCGACCGCGCCGCCGGCGGTGAAGTGATACAGGCTCTGCCACGGCCGCGGCCCGTCGCCGCCGGGCGGCAGTCCGAGCAGCCGGTGCATCGCGTCGTCGAAAAAGCAGCCGATCCCGGTCGCCCGGATGCCGGCTGCCTCGGCCTCGAGATAGAGCACCTGCCCGACGATGCCGCACTCCCAGTACAGCTCGCGATAGCGCCACGGCTCGCGCTCCATCAGCGCGAAGTCGGCGAGCATGCCGAGCGCGAAGCAGGAGTCCGCGGCGATTTCCTGGTGACACGAGACGGTGCGCGCCGCGTCGCGGAGATCGTGCTCGACGAGAAGGAAGAGATCCAGCGCGGCCGGCCCGGCCTTCCGCCACAGCCAGTCGGGGCGCGTTGCGCGCCGCAGCCGCTCCGCCGCCTCGGGCGCGCGGACGAAGACATAGAGCCCCGGCGCCAGCCCGACGACGCGATGCACGAACAGCCCGAGATGCACGCGCGGCGCGTGCGGCCAGGCGTCCCACGGCGGGACGCCGGCGCGCGGCACGAGCGGCTCGAGCATCGCGTAGAACGCCTCGGCGTCGACCGCGGTCACGCCGTCGAAGTCGACCGCGCTGCGCCGCTGCCGCACGAGCGTCGCGGCGGGGAGGTCGAGCGTGGGCGTGCGCGTCATCGGCGCCGCGCCGCCCGGGGCGAAGCGCGAGGCGAGCGGCGTCCGCGGCCGGACCGTCGCGGCGTGGACGCGATCGATCTCGCGCCACGCCACGTGCGACGGGCTCAGGGCGTTCGCGCTGCCCGACCACGCCGCCCTCTCCGCGGTCCGCACGAGCATTTCAACGGTCGGCGGTCCGCCGGTGCCCACCCACAGCAGACAATCCGGGGCCTCGCGCTCGGCGCCGGCGAAGTCCTCGTCGCGGTCGAGCCCGAGGAGCCGCGCGACGTCCGCGTCGCCCGGCTCCGCGAGATAACGCGTGCGCCAGCCGAGCGCCGCGCCCGCGTAGGCGACCGCCGCGATCGCATGTCCGCAGTCGTGGGCGCAGTAGCGGAACGCGCGCGCGCCGTACTTCCACGCTTCGCGCCAGTAGATCGAGCTCAGGCCGACGATCACGCCCGAGGCGAGGTCCGGCGCAGCGGCGACCCGCGCGCGACGCTCGAGCGCGTGATCGCGGCTCACGTAGTGATACACGCCGGCGTCGAGCGCGGGCAGCCGATCGCACACCACGTAGCCTTCGGTCGGATGCAGATTGCCGCTCGAGGGATTGCAGCGCAGCGCCCACGACGCCCCGCGGTGCGACTTCCACGCCGACAGCCCGAGCGAGAGCTCGAGGAGCGCGGCAATCGCGTCGCCGCCGAGCGGCGCGGGCGGCGGCAGGCGTCCGACCCTGAGCTCGTTGAACCGCGTCGCGAGCCCGTCCGCGAGCAGCGGAAGCTCGACGCGCTCGCAAGGCGCGTAGGTGCGGAATGGGTCGGGCTGGGTCGCCCAGTCGAGGAAGCCGGGACCGGGGGCGTAGCGCTCGAGCCGGTGTTTGCTCAGCTCGTGATAATCGAGGACGGTGCGGGCCATGCGCTACGCGCGTGCTCGGATTGGTTCGCAGTGAACTTACGGTAGCGTTGCGAGGGTGAGCTCGCGGCCGTGATCAGGGGGTGGGCCGTCGTCGGGGTCTAGCCGCGCAACCCGCGAGATGACCGCGACGCAGCGGGCTGCCCGGGGAGTTTAGTGCAAACTCGAAGCGTCACCCCGTGGTAAACGACCGGCGCTGTCTATAGTGGCGTGCAGGTCGCTGGCCTCGTTACGCACGCTACGGATAGACAGGCAATATGTTCCCGCGCGCGAGGGCTCGGGGGTCCTCCCCTCTTCCCTGCCGCAAGCGTCGTCAATCCGAGAGGTGCCAACCATGGCCAGGGTCCCATACGTCGCAGAAGACGAGCTTCCAGCCGATCTGCGCCCGCTGTATCGCAAGTTCGCGCACGAGTACGGCAGCTTCGGCAATCAGGCCGGCGTGCTCGGGCATTCGCCGGTCGTCTTTCGCCACCTCTACGGGCTGACTGCCGCGATGCGGGAGGATGGCGCGCTGCCGCCGCGC
The DNA here is from genome assembly GCA_963754305.1 of uncultured beta proteobacterium. Lineage (GTDB taxonomy): Bacteria > Pseudomonadota > Gammaproteobacteria > Burkholderiales > SG8-39 > DATEDA01. The sequence goes on from CAVWFR010000024.1 coordinate 152,804, forward strand.
CTGGTCGAGATCGCGGTCGTCGCGACGAGCGCGGTGAACGGGTGCAAGTACTGCGTCGGGCATCACGGTCCGGTGCTGCGGAACATGGGGCTTCCCGCCGAAACCGTCGAGCGCATCCTGGAGCCGGATGTCCCGGGGCTGGACGAGGTGGGGCGCCTGGTCCGCGACTACGCTAAGCTCGTGACCGAGCGCGCCTGGGGGATTCGCGATCAGGCGTTCGATGCGCTGCGCGAGCACTTCACCGACCGGCAGATCGTCGAGCTGACCGTGCGCATCGGCCTGTGCGGACTCTTCAACAAGCTCAACGATGCGCTGCAGGTCGAATTCGAGACGCCGGCGGCGCCGGTTTCCGGCTAGGTCCGATTTGCGGGTGGCGGACGAGCATCAGCGGTGCCGATGACCCTCATCACCAATCGCGTTGGCAGCGCTCGCTGCGATCGAGTATCGTTTCCGCGCCACCCGCCGCAGCAGCGGTGAACCACGCCCGAAGGATTGCCATGCCCGTAAACACGTTTGTCGAGAACGCCTGGTACGTAGCCGGCCGCTCCGAGGAGTTCCCCATCGACCAGCCGAAGGGCCAGAAGATCGGTAATCGGCCGGTGCTGGTCTGGCGCCCGCGCGACGGCAAGATCGCTGCCTTCGACGATCGCTGCGTCCACAAGCGCATGCCCCTGTCGGAGGGTCGCGTCCTCGCGGACGGCGTGCTCGAATGCGCCTACCACGGCTTCTGCTACGAGCCCTCCGGCAAGTGTGTGCGCATCCCCTCGCAACTCGACCTGCCGATCCCTTCCAGAGCCAAGCTCAGGCCGTTCCCCTCGGTCGAGCAGGATGGCCTGGTGTGGGTCTGGCCCGGCGATCCAGCGAAGATCGGCGAGGTACAGGTGCCGCGCACGCCGGAGCTGGCCGGCGCCGCGTGGGAAGTGCACATGTTCGATCCGGTGCACGTGCCGGCGAATTACGCGCTGATGATCGAGAACCTGCTCGACATCACGCACTTCTACCCGCTGCACGACGGCAACATCGGCGACATCGAGCAGAGCAAGATCCCGGTGGAACTGGTCGAGGAGACGCTGTGGGGAACGCCAACGGTGAAGACGGTCCGCCGCGTACAGGGCTACAAGCAGCCCCCGTTCATGGTCGACTGGTGGGGTGTCCCGGTGGTGGATCGCTGGCATACGCACCACATGGTGGCGCCCGGCCTGACGCGCGTGGAGCTGCGCTGCGCGCCACCTGGGAAGCTCGGCCAGGCGGAGCACGAGTTCGGCTACGTCATCCACCACGCCCACACGCCGATCGACGCCGGCAACCACGTCTGGCGGCTTTGGGTCAGCACGCGCAGCGGCAGCCGTTGCCGCGGCCGACCCCACGAAAAGCTGTACCGCACGCATCGCCGAAATGTTCCCCGCCGTCATGGAGGAGGACCGTTGGGCCCTCGAATGGCAGCAGCGCATGTTCGAGTACCCCGACGACGATTACCACGAGGTCTTTCTGCGCTCGGATCAGCCCCTGCTGCGTTGCCGCAAGATCCTCGCCCAGCTCGAGAAAGGGAACATCGGGTACGGGAACGCACTCCCGCAGAAAGCCGCCTAGGCGCGCGACGCGCGAGCAGGCCACCCCTATACTGGCATCGCTCGGTTCGCCGTCGATGGAACTCTACTTACTGCGCACCTTCGTCACTGTCGCCGAACAGGGTCATCTGACCAAGGCGGCGACGCTGTTGCATGTCAGCCAGCCGGCGGTCAGCGGCCAGGTCAAAGCGCTGGAGGAGGCATTAGGTTTGCGTCTGTTCGAGCGCAGCCCGACGGGGGCGCGGCTCACCAAAGCGGGCGAAGCGCTGCTGCCGAGAGCCAGGTCGGCGCTGGCGGCCGCAGCGGAGTTCACGACGAGCGCGAAGAAGCTTGCGGGGCACCTCACCGGCAAGGCGCGCGTAGGCACCATTCTCGACCCTGGCGTCATCCGCCTGGGTTCGTTCGTCAGCACGCTGCTCGAGCACTATCCGTGGCTCGATGTGGAACTGGCGCACGGGATCTCGACCTGGGCGATGGAGTGCGTGAGCAACGGCTCGCTCGACGCCGCATTCTTCATGGGCGACGGCTTGCACAGCAACGTGCGCGCCCGGCCGTTGGTGGAGCTCTCGTACCGGGTGGTCGCGCCGGCGGCCTGGCACGCGAGAATCGAATCGGCCGGCTGGAGCGCGATTGCCGCCCTCCCGTGGATCAGGCCGCCGCGCCAGTCGCCGCATCAGCGCATGCAGGAGAGCCTGTTCGAGCCGCACAAGCTGAACCCCGCCACGGTCGTCGAAGCCGACCAGGAATCGAGCATCTCCACGCTGGTCAAGGCCGGCGTCGGCCTCGGGTTGATGCGTGACGATCTGGCGCTCGCCGCGGAGCGTGCCGGCGAGGTTTGCGTCTGGGGCGGCGGCGGCGCGTCGACAACGCTGTCGTTCGTCTACGCGCGCGATCGCGAAGACGACGCGGTGATCGAGGCATTGCTCGCGGCAGTCGACGCGGTCTGGCAGCTCGCCGCCGCCAGGTCCCTGCCGCGCAGGCTCCGTCCGGTGGGCTGAGCGCGCTCGATACACTCGATACACTCGGTACACTGCGGGTACAACTGCGGGGCGCGGCGCGCCCCTCTCGCGCTGAATGCCGACCGACGGAGCCGGACCCGACGTCCCGGGAGGGGTCAGAGGTAGATGCTCGCGGCGACCGACGTCGTGAAGTCCTTTGGCGGCTTTCAAGCGCTCGCCGGATGCTCGCTCACGGTCGCTGCCGGCAGCATCACCGGCATCATCGGACCGAACGGCGCCGGCAAGTCGACGCTGTTCAACGTGCTCGCCGGCGCGATCGAGCCCGACGCCGGCGAGGTACGGTTCGAGGGCGCCAGTCTCCTCGGCTTGCGACCCGACCGCCGCGCCCGCGCCGGGCTGGTGCGCACGTTCCAGATCTCGCGCGAGCTGGGCGGTCTGACGGTGCTCGAGAACATGCTGCTCGCGAGCCCGCACCAGAGCGGAGATGCGGGGTGGCGATGCTTCGGCTCGCCCGCGCGCGTACGCGCCGAGCAGGCGGCAGCGATCGCGCGCGCGCGACCGCTGCTCGATCAGGTCAACCTCTGGCCACTCGCCAACGAGCCGGCGCGGAACCTCTCGGGCGGGCAGAAGAAGCTGCTCGAGATCTCCCGCGCGCTGATGCTCGAGCCGAAGATCATCCTGCTCGACGAGCCCACCGCGGGCGTCAGCCCGGTAATGACCGAGGCGCTGGGCGCGACCATCGCGGGCTTGCGCGACCGCGGCGTCACCTTCGCGATCATCGAGCACGATATGGACGTGATCGCGGAGCTGTGCAACCCGATCTACGTGCTGGCCGAAGGCCGCACGCTCACGAGCGGGACGTTCCGCGAAGTGACCTCCAACCGCGAAGTGATGCAAGCCTATCTCGGCAAGGTGGCATGAGCGACGTCCTGACCGCCAGCGCGCTGCACGCCGGATACGGCGCGGGCGACATTCTCAAGGGCATCGACGTCGCCCTGCCGGCCGGGCGCATCCTCACCGTGATCGGGCCGAACGGCTCCGGCAAGTCGACGTTCATCAAGACGCTGGCCGGGCTGCTGCCGGCGCGCCAAGGGGAGATCCGGCTCGCGGGCGAACGCCTGAACGATCTGTCGCCGCCGCGCCGCGTGCGCCTGGGTCTCGCCTACGTCCCGCAGGAATACAACGTGTTCCGCAATCTCACCGTGATCGAGAACCTGAAGATCGCGCGCGAGTTCATGGGCGGCGGCGCAGCGCTCGGCGACGGGGCCGCGACGCTGTTTCCCGAGCTCGCGGCGCGTCACAAGACGCTCGCCGGGAACCTGAGCGGCGGCCAGCGCCAGATGCTCGCCCTCGCCTGCGCGCTTACGGTGCGTCCTCGGGTGCTGATGCTCGACGAGCCATCGGCCGGCCTGTCGCCGAAGTACATGGGCGAGATCTTCGACACCGTCAAGAAGGTCAACGCTACGGGGGTAAGCGTACTGATGGTCGAGCAGAACGCCACCGAGGCGCTACGCATCTCGGATGCCTGTGTCGTGCTCGCCGGCGGTCGCGTGCGGCTCAGCGCGCCCGCGGGCGAGGTGCTCGGCATGAAGAACCTGCAAAACCTCTATCTAGGCGATGCGCGCGCGACGACATCCTGATGCTGCAGACTGCGTTCAACGGCCTCGTCACCGGGGTCATCATGACGTTGCCTGCGCTGGCGGTGACGCTGCTGTTCGGCGTGCTCAAGTTCCCCAACTTCGCGATCGGCGCGATGATGACGGTCGCTGCTTACATGACCTTCGCGCTCAACGCACAGCTCGGCTGGCCGCTCGCGCTTGCGACCTGCACCGCCGCGGTCGCATTCGGCGGGATCTGCATCATCATCGATGCGCTCACCTTCCGGCCGCTGCGCGAGCGCGGCGCGCTCACGCTGATGGTGGCCTCGCTCGGTCTCGGCTTCATTCTCGAGAACATCGCCCGCTTCGCCTATGGCAACGCGGCGCGCAGTTTCGCCATCGAGCTCGCCCGCCCGTTCCGCGTCCTGGACATCCGAATGAACCGCGAGCAGATGACCACGCTCGCGGTGTCTTTTCTCGCGATGGTCTTCATGTACCTGCTGTTGACGCGCACGCCGATCGGACGGGCGATGCGCGCGGTGGCCGACAATCCGCAGCTCGCCCTGGTGCGCGGCATCGAGACCCCGCGCATCATCCGCTGGACGTGGTTCATCGCCGGTTGCCTCCTCGCCGTCGGCGGCGTGCTGATCGGCATGGACCGGGCGCTCGAGCCGCTCATGGGGTCGAACTACGTTGTCGCCGTGTTCGCCGCGGCGATTCTCGGCGGGCTGGGCAGCCCGCTCGGCGCGTTCGCCGGCGCGATGCTGATCGGCATCGTGAGCGAGCTCTCGACCCTCGTGATCGCGCCCAACTACCGCATCGGAATCCCGCTGGTGGTGATTGCCGTCGTCCTCATCTTCCGGCCGCAGGGCCTGTTCGGTCAGCCGCACATCCGGAAGTGAAGCCGCGGATGCGTCACCGATGATCTCGTTCCTCGTTCTGCTGGCGATCGTGGTCTGCTTCTCGGCCATCCTGGCGTTGGCGCTGAACTTCCAGTGGGGCCTGGGCGGCATGGTCAACTTTGGCCTGGCCGGGTTCTACACGCTGGGGGCGTACGCCTGCGCGCTGCTGATCCTCAAGGGGGGCACCAACACCCTCGTCGCCACGCTCGGCGCGATGGCGATCGTCGCCACGGTGAGCGCGGTCGTCGCGCTGGTGACCTTGCGCGTCGCGGAGGAGGACTACTTCGCCATCGTCACTCTCGGCGCGGGCGAGATGCTGCGCCTCGCTTCGCTGAACGAAGACTGGCTGACCAAGGGCGCACTCGGGCTCGCCGGCATCCCGCGGCCGCTCGGCGATGTGGTTCCGGCCGAGATGTACTCGTACTTCCTGCTCGGGCTGTCCCTCGCGAGCTTGCTGGGGACGCTCTGGGTCCTGAACGTGCTGGCCCGGTCGCCTTTCGGCCGCATCGTGCGCGCGGTGCGCGAGGACGACCTGGTGGCCGCGACCCTGGGCAAGAACGTCCTTTGGGCGCGCGTGCGGATCTTTGCGATCGGCGGGGCCTTCATCGGCCTGGCCGGCGCGCTGCACGCCTTCTATTACCAGTACATCGATCCGACCCAGTTCACGAACATCGTCGTGGCCTACGCCTTCATGGCGGTGATCGCTGGCGGGCGCGGCGCGCACCAGGGGACGATCTGGGGTGCGGCCGTGGTGATGGTGTTGCTGGAGGGCTCGCGCTTCCTCAAGGACGTGATTCCCGCGCTGAACGCCGACCAGCTGGCGGCGATCCGTATCATCATCATCGGCGTGGGATTGATCCTGCTGCTGATCTTCCGCCCGCAGGGGTTCCTGCGCGAGCACCGGTTGCAGGTCGATCTCGACGATGCCCCGACGATTCGACGATAGGCCGGCGCGAGCGCGGCGGCCCGACTTACCCACCCACCCGGAGGAGGTTCGTATGCGCACGTTCACCCGTCGCCGTATGTTGAAGACAGTCGCCGCCGCGGCGGCCGGACCGCTCGGGTTCCCGTTTCTCAACCTCGCGCACGCGCAGGCCGCGCCCATACCGCTCGGCGTGGCCGTGCCGCTCACCGGCAACGCCGGGGCCTACGGCCCCGACATGGCGGAGGCCGCGAAGCGCACCACGGCCAAGATCAACAACGCCGGCGGCATCCTCGGCGGCCGGCGGCTGGAGCTGTTCATCGAGGACTCGGAATCGAGCGCGGCGGTCGCCGCCAACCTGACGCAGAAGTTCATCAACGTGCACAAGTGCCAGGCTTGCGTCGGCTACTGGGGCACGCCGGAGGGCATGTCCTCGCGCCCGATCGTGATCCAGAACAAGGTCGTGCTGATGGTGTCGAGCGCCGCGAACGCGATCACCGAGGGCGACACCCAGGGCTACGTCTGGCGCTTCCAGATGAAGGCCACCGACTGGGGCATCGTCATCAGCCGCGCCAGCCGCGGGCATGAAGTTCAAGACGGTCGGCATCCTGGGCCTGCAGAATGCGTTCGTGCTTCCGATCATGAAGGTCTTCGAGGAGCGCATGAAGGACGCCGGGGTGCAGGTCGTCGACTCGCTCATCTACAACCCCGAGCAGCCCTCGTACCGGGCCGAGGTCGAACGTGTTTTCGGCAAGAAGCCCGATGCGGTCTTCTGCTTCGGCCTGCTGCCCGATTTCGTCTCGATCATCCGGGAAGTCCATCGCGGCGGCTTCGACAGCAAGGTGATCGCCCTTTCGATCATGGCGGATGCGGAGGGCAAGTTCGTCCAGGCGGTAGGGCCGCAGGTGGCGGAGGGTATCCGCCACTTCCAGCCGATGCCGGACGTTTCGGCTTCGGGCTACAAGAAGTTCGTGCAGCTGATGGGCGCGCCCCCGGACCGCTTGTTCCTGTTCCCGCCGAACACGCACGACCAGATCTCGATCACTGCCCTTGCGATGGAGCGGGCGAAGAGCCCGATGGCGGTGGACTGGTCCAAGCAGATCATCACCGTCGGCAACGGCCCTGGCCAGGAAGTCGACGACGTGGTCGAGGCACTGAAGCTCGCGCGCGAAGGGAAACCGGTCAACTTCCAGGGTGCGGGGTCGACGTGCGATTTCACCCCCAACGGCGATCAGCTCGGCCGCGGCATGGGCCAGTGGGTCATCAAGGGGGGCAAGAGCGTATTCGTCGAATACGCGAAGCCGTAGTCAATCGACCCAAAGGAGGCCGCAATCGGTTTGATTTCTCGGCGGCACCGCGGCCGCTCGTGCCGGGCGCCCGCTTGCGCGGCCTCCTCGATCGACACCTCAACCCCCGCTCAGCGCCTGAACGATGATCACCTCGTCGGTCGCCCGCAGCGGCTGCGACAGGTCGCGTACCTGGTCGCCGTTGACGAAGATGCGGATGTGACGCCGCATCTGGTCCTGCTCGTCGATCATGCGAAAGCGGATTCCGGGATACTGCCGCTCCAGGTCGACGAGGAGCGCGGCGAGCGTCGAGCCGCTCGCTTCAGCCTCGGGTTGCTGGGTATAGGAGCGCAGCGCGGACGGGATCAGCACCTTCATCGGGCGGCCGCTCCTACACCACCTCGGCCGCTTCCACGGCGTAGATCTCGGGCAGGTGCCGCGCGAAACAGGCCCAGCGGGCGCCTTCGTCGCGGCTCATCCACAGCTCTCCGCTCGTGGTCCCGAAGTACAGACCCACGGGATCGCGCGCGTCGGCGGTCATCGCCTGCCGCTTGACGGTCCACCACGCCTGTTTCCCGGGCAGTCCGGCGTCGCGCCGCTGCCATGTCTTGCCGCCGTTGCGCGTTGCATAGACCGCAGGGATGCCCTCCGGGCTGGTACGCGGCCAGACGGTCGTGCCGTCCATCGGGAGCACCCACGCCGTGTCCGCATCGCGCGGGTGCACGACCATCGGAAAGCCGATATCGCCGACCCGCTTCGGCATGCTCCTCCCGATCCGCACCCATTCTTCGGACGGTCGATCGAGCCGGTAGATGCCGCAGTGATTCTGCTGATACAACCGATCCGGGTTGCTCGGGCAGAGCCGCACACAGTGCGGGTCGTGGAACGTGTTGGTGGCCTGATCGAAACCCTCCACGACCTCCATGCCCTTTACGATCGGCGCAAAGCTCTTCCCCCCATCGACCGATTCGTGCACGCCCCCGCCCGACATGGCGAAGTAGAGATGTGCAGGATCGCGCGGGTCGACGATGATCGAATGTAGCTTCGGTCCGTCCGGCGTGCCGTCCTGCACGGTGCCCATCCACTCTAGATAACGCGGATCGTCGTTGATGTGCGAGAACGGCGCCCAGGTGACGCCGCCGTCCTCGGAGCGGAACAGCCCCTGCGGCGAGGTGCCGGCGTACCAGGCATCGGGCTCGGACCGGTGACCCGGGGTCAGCCAGAAAGTGTGATCGACCGTGCGGCCCTTTTCCACCTGCGCAGCCTTCGCGAAGGCGGGCGGCCGCGCGGCTTCCTTCCAGGTGCGGCCGAGATCGGTGGAGCGGAAGATCGTCGGGCCGAGGTGGCCGGTCTTCGCTGCTGCGAGCAGCGTTCGCCCGTCGCGCGGGTCGAGCACGAGGTGACTGATGATATGCCCGAGAAAGTGCGGTCCATCGGCTCGCCAGGTCTTTCGCGCCGAATCGCCGTGGTAGAGCCATGCGCCTTTGCGGGTCGCGACAAGGACCACGAGCCGGCGCGGCGAACGCGCGCGCCCTGCTTTCCCTGCGCCCGACGGCTTCCGTCGAGCTGTTGACTGCCTGGCAACGCGCGTCATCGGTCGTTTCCCCCTCCACGCCGGGGCCGGAGCTCCACCAGCACTTTGAATCCGCCGCAGAACATCCGCTTCCCGTCGACGGGCTGGCGCTTCGGGTCAATCATGTCCGCCGATGCGCGTGTCCTTCATCGCCTTCGCGTTCACGCGGTCGCGGTGCTTGCGAGACACGGGCTCGGCAGACTTCAGCTTGACGCTCCGGGGGAACGAAGTGAACTTGCCGGGTTTCACGTCATCGGCGTCGCACTCGACGTAGCGCAATGCGCCGTGCTCGCGCCAGGTCCTCCCGGCCTTGCGCGCGATCCGGCCGTAGGCCTGCAGTTTTTCTTCGGGACCGGCACGACAAATCCATCGACGTATTTGGGCACGGGCGTCCTCTCCGGGATGAGCGCGCGGCGAGCCACTCGGCGGTCACCGCCAGGGTCGACAAGCCACACACCGCATCGACGTAACACCTTGTCTTCGAATCAATTTCGTACGCCAGCTCGCGCGCGCTCGCGACCTGGATCGACCCCCCGCGCGCGGCCGAGACCTACTGGTCGATTGGGCTGGCCCCAGATCGACATCGAGCCCTCGACCCCGCAGCCGGGCGAGCCACGCAGCGAGCAACGACGATCAGAAAGCTGCATCAGCCACCCGCCCTTGAACCATGCCGCGAGCCTCCTCAGACCGTCCCATCACGCCCGCTCCAGCTCGACCGGCAAGATCCGTTGGCGTTCCCAGGCGCGACGACGAAGAGAAAGTCGAAAGAAGATTAAGAGAACATCGCGAGCGCGCGCTCGACCGCGCTCGCAATCATCGCGTCAAGGTGATCCACATCGTCGGCAACTACGACCGCGCGCTTGAGGTCGAGGTTGACGATTCGTGACGCTTGCAGGCGTCCGGCCCGCACATCATCCATGATGGCCTGCCGTGCTTCAGGATGATCCAGTTGCCCGCGATCGACTTTCTGCGGAGCACAGTCGTCTCCACGAGCTCGTAGCCGAACGACTCCGATGACCAGTCCGCGCGACCCTCGTCGATCGCTACGCTGCGCTTCTTTGAGCTGCCTTCAGTCGAGCGCCTTGAATCCGCTCGCCCTGACAACCTTCGCCCAGCGCGCCGTCTCGTCGCGAATGATCCCGCTGAACTCGTTGCGACTGGTGCCGGTTACGCGGAAGCCCGCTTCCTCGAGCTTGGCGCGACCATCTGGCGATCTGATCGCCTTGACGATCTCCGCGTTCAGTCGATCCAGAATGTCGGGCGGCGTCTTCGCCGGCGCGAGGATGCCGAACCACGCCGAGAACTCAAGATCCAGATAGCCGAGCTCCTTGAACGTCGGCACGTCGGGGAGCAGCGACGAGCGCGACGGCCCGGTCATCGCCAACGCACGCAGGCGGTTGGATTTCAGATAGGGAGCGGTCAGCGCCACTGTCGCGAACAGGCCCTGCACGTCCCCATTCAGCGTGCCGGTCATCGCATCACCAGTGCTCTTGTAGTGAACCGCCTCCGGCTTCAGCCGCAACACGTCGCCGAAGACGACGGCCCCGAAATGACCCGGCGTCCCGGCGCCGAACGTCGCCATGAACAGTGGCTGCTGCCCTTTCGCCCATTCAGCGTATTCCTTCAGCGTCTTGGGCGGGATTGACGGTGGCGTGACGAGCACGAAGTCGGCGCTGACGACATGTGCTACGGGTGCGAAGTCCTTCTGCGGATCGTACGGAAGCTTGTTGTAGGTGCTCGGCGCGATGCTCAACTGTGCGACTTCGCCGAGCAGCAATGTGTAGCCGTCAGGGGTCGCGCGCGCGACCTCCTGCGCCGCGATGAAACCCGCGGCACCCGGCCTGTTATCGACTACGACGCCCGTACCCCACGCCTCCTGCATCTTCTGCGCCAGGATGCGCGCCGCCACGTCGGGACCGGTCCCGGTCGGGAAGCCGACAACGAGCCGCACCGGCTTGCTCGGATACTGCGCCTGCGCGGGAGCGGCGAAAACTGCGGCAACCACGAAAGCTGTGCTGCACGCAACGAGCCGTCCGATATCGGCCAGAGGGGCGAGACTTGGAAGGATGTTCGAGCTCATGCTGCGTTCCTCCAATGCTGGCGGTGGGCGGGTTGCGTTGGAATCCAACAACCGACAGGACCGCGCGGTGGCTCGAATCCAGCCGCGCCGCTACTTCGGCTCCCGGCAAACGAAGCTGGCGGCAGCTTCCGGGTTCCCCGTGCGGTCGTAGCGCGCGTACGCCGGATACGGGCAAAGCGGCCGCGTGCGGCCGGGGAACGCCGACCCCGAGGCGATGATGCGGTCGGGCGCATTGCCGTTCTCCACCCAGTCGATCAGCTTCGTCAACGTGTCGTAGGTGTCCGTCGCTGGCCCTGTTCCGCAGTGATTCATTCCGGGCACGAGGAACAGCCTGGCGAACGAGGACGCTTTCTTCTCACCATTCGCCTCGATAAGGCGCTCGTAGTACTCGATCGTCTCGTTGGCCGAGAAGATCGGGTCGCTCATGCCGTTCCACAAAATCAGCTTGCCCCCGGATTGCCGGAACTTGTTCAGCTTGGCGTTCGGCCACGTATCGTAAAGCTTGCCGAACTCGACCTGGCGCGCAGGGTCCGTGTCGAAGTTGTAATTGAAGATGCTGAATGCGGGATCGGGCGGCGTGAAGAACTCGTTCTTCATCGCATCCTCGATCAGCGTGACGAAGCGCGAGTTCGGCGTGGCCGTCATCGAGGTACCGAGCTGCCAGTTGCGCCAGTCGGCACCGACGATACCGGCGTCGTACGGCCAGTTCGAGTAGAGCCGCTCGCCGCGCGAATTGACCGGGCCGTTGAATGCCTCCTTGAGCGCCGACACCTGTTGCGGCGAGAGGCAGCTCGCGTCCTTGCCGCCGCTGCACTGAAGCAGCGCCGGGTCGAACTTGCAGGCCTTGATATTGTTGATGCTGCCGTCGGCGACGCCGTCCAACGCGTCACACACTTCGAGCGCCTTGTTGGCAACGAGGGCGAGATCCGTGTCGGAAAAGGCTTGGCTGAGGATGCGGTTGCCGGCGGCGTCCACTGGCGCGATCGAGTTGTAGGTGATCGTCTGCCATGCACTCGAGGTCGAGGCACCCGTTGCCACCCGCATCGCCGGTGCACCGGCGATCACGCCATCGAAGTACGCGGGAAAGCGTTGCGTGAACATCATGCCCTGGCGGCCGCCGCCCGAGCATCCGACGAAGTACGACTTGTCGGGATTCTTGCCGTAGTACAGGTCGATGATCGCTTTCGCGGTGACGGCCGTCTTGTTGTACGCGTTGTAAGCGTGATCGACGCGCGCCTGCGGATCGAATCCGAACGAGGACGCGCTGGTGCCGGTATGTCCGCCGTCAGTGGATACAACGGCGAAGCCACGCGTCAGTGCCAGGGGCCCGCCGTTGCGAGGGTTGCCGGTTGCCGGAACGATGACGCCATCGTTGCCGCCTCCACCCTGGAAGAAGAATCGTCCGCTCCAGGCGGTCGGCAATCGCAATTCGAATCCGATGGCGAACGGGGTATCGTTGACACCCACGCGCGGGTTGATCCTGCCGCGAACGAGGCAATGCTCGGGCAGGTTCGAGGTCGCGTCCGTCGGCGTCGCGGAATCGATATAAACGGCGTCGGTCGGCTTGTCGAGTTGCATGGGCGGAATGACGAGCGCCGTGACTCCGCTGCACTGCACTGCCGGGACTATTGGCGTGGACACCGTTAGATGGGCGCGGGGCTGCCGCGCGCGCCGACTCTGATACACCTCGAAGAGATTGGCCCCTTTTTGCAGGCCGAATACCGTGCCGGTCAACGACTCGGTGCTCGCGTCCCAGGAAAGGAATCGCGTGACGTCGTGACCGTTAAGCCGAACCGCAGCGCGCGACAGCGAATGTCGGGAGGGAACGGTGACGCGAATCGGCACGCCGTCGCCGCTCCCGACGAATTCGGGAAACGGGGCATTCAGGCTCTCGATCGAGAACTTGGCGTGGAAATGCTCCGCGCCGGCATTCAATGCGATGCCAGCCAGGAGCGCGGCGGACACGCCGCGCGCTATGCATGCCGTTGCGACACGGGACATGACGGCCTCCTCCCTAAGTGCAGAATGGCAAACGCGCGGTGGTCCCACCTGCGGGAAACGCGTCGCGTACTAACGATTCGGGCTCGCTATGATGTCATCAAACAGCGATACATCAAACTCGCATTTAGAGGCTGCACGCGGCCATGAAGCGACCCACGACGGCCCGCGACGCCGCAAAGTATCGCGCTTTGAAACGCCTTGGCCCGCTCCACGACGCCACGGCTGACCCGTTCGAACTCGGCCAATCTTTGAAGTCGCTGCACTGGCATGTCTAGGTTAACCCGGCTCCGTCTGCTACTTGTCGGCCCAGGGAACCTCCTTCCATAACAGTCGAAACTGAGCTTCGGCGTCCTTCAGAACCTCGGCATATTTGTCCGGCGGAAGATAGCGAAGCGGCGCATAGATCTGTGCAGCCTTCGCTTTGAATTCCGGATCGTTGGCGGCCTGCCCAACCGCCTTCACCAAAGCCGCGCGAATATCTGCGGGGAGCCCCTTCGGAGCAGCCATGCCTCGCAGCGACGCGAGCTCGATATTGAATCCCTGTTCCTTGAAGGTGGGAAGATCCGGCGCAAGGGAGGTCCGCGCCGAGCTCATCGAACCCAGATTGCGGATCGGCGTCCCGCCTTTCAGGGCCTGCAACGCTTCGCCGACGTTGATTGCGGCTACCGTGATCTGCTTGCCCGCGATCGCGGTCCGGACGTCTGCAGCACCCTTGAACGGAATATGGTTCATCTTTGCTCCGGTCGCCTTTTCGAACAGGAGCATTGCAAGATGGTCGTCCGATCCTGCGCCGGTCGTTCCCACGCTGACATCGCCCGGCTTGGACTTTGGCAAAAGCGGCAAGGTCCGCGAGGTTCTTGATCGGGCTGTCCGTGTGCACGGCGAAATTCCCCGGATCGTCGACGAGGTTGCCCAGCAAGTCGTATCGTTGCCAGCTGAACTCCGCTTTACGCTCGATCGGGATCGTGAGCACATTCGGGGTGTTGATCATTCCGATCGTGTAGCCATCCGGGGGCGAGCTCGCCAGTTGAGCGAAGCCGATCGCCCCGCCGGCGCCGGTCTTGTTCAGGACGATGAACTTTGCGTTGTTGCCCAGATATTTCTCGATGAAGGGTGCAATGGCTCGTGCCGTCAGGTCGGTACCGCCGCCCGGCGCGAACGCGATGATCAGCGTAATCGGCTTGTCCGGGTAAGCTGCGTGGACATGGTGAAGCAGACCCAAGCTCAAGCTAAAGCCCAAGACCCAGCCAAGTTTCCGTGCGATTCCCTTCACAGCTTCGGTTTTCGACATCCGTTCCTCCGATGTAATCCGCGCCTTACTCAAGTGTCTGCTCCTGATGCTGAACCGGATACCCCAGAATGCGCTCGAACCGCGCGGCATAAGCGGGCCACACCTCCGGGTTGATGAGGCGCGGGGGCCGGCCGCCTTTCATCGCCGCCACGATCTGTTCCGCCGCGATCGCGGCCACGTTCCGGCGCGCCTCGTGACTCACTCCGGCCGTGTGAAACGTCGCGACGACATTGTCCATTCCCAGTAACGGATGATCGAGCGGCGGCGGTTCCTCGTCCCAGACGTCGAGGCCGGCACCGCTGAGGTGCCCCGATCGCATCGCCTCGCTCAACGCAGCTTCGTCATGGATGCCGCCCCTCGCGGTCGATATGAATACGGCGCCAGGCTTCATTATCGAGAACGCGCGAGCATCCATCAATTTGAGCGTGCTCTTGTCACGCGGGCAATGCAGGGAGACGATGTCGGACAGCTTCAGGAGCTCGTCGAGGCTCGCCGGCCTCGCATTCCGTCGCTCGATTTCTTCGGGTGTCAGGTACGGATCGGTCGCCAGAACGGTCATGCCGAATGCGCGGGCGAGCGCGGCTACGCGACGTCCGATGTGTCCGATGCCGACGAGACCAACGACTTTGCCGCGAAGCTCGTGGCCCATGACATCCTCGCGCGAGAACCCCCGCTCCCGCCGCAGACGCCGATCTGATTCGCTGATCCGCCTGCATACGTCGAGCATCAATCCGAGCGTCAACTCCGCAACGGAGTCCGCATTCCCGCCCGCCTGATTCATCACGACGACCCCCGCTCGCGTGCAAGCGGCCACATCGGTGGTATCGAAGCCGGCGCCGCCTGAGGAGATGCACAAGAGCTTCGGGCATCTCTTCAACAAATCCGCGTTCACGAAAAGCCATTGAGGCAATTCGTCCTTGGCCGGCGATACATGAAAGACATGCGCGTCCGCGAGCAGGGCCCAACCCTTCTCCACGGGACCGGCGACGGCTCCAATTCTCAGCTCGAAATCGGCCTCGTTCTGCAGGCGCTGATCAAACACGGGATCGATCCAAAGATCGAACCGAACTACTGTCTTGTGATCGACGGACATATCGACGATTCCCTGTGCGAGCATGAGGGGGCAACGCTGCAGCGTTCACCGCTTGTGCAATCGGGCCTTCGGCCTAGGTCGCGCGGTGAGCACAGCGCAACCCGCCGAAGACCCGGCGTCCAGCTCGGACGGCAGACGTACGCCGGGAGAGCACAGTCTGACCGCCCGCCAGGACCAGAAAAAGCGCTGCCAGTCCGCGGCGCCGTGCGCGGCAGCTCCGCCTCCGGCGCGAAGTACCCAGCCGAGCATCTGCGGTCGCTCGGCGCCGCAACCATGTACCGGTGCAGCTCGAGCCTGCTCGGCCCCTTGGGCAGCCCTGAACGGCCCATCCGTGAGTTACACCTTGGATCGGTACTTGGCGCGATGCCGCATAAACCGGTGATACGACATTCGCAGATGAAGCTGCATCACTCGTCGCGCCAGCTCACCATCCCGCGCTTCGGCTGCGATAGTCAGATCCTGGTGGTGGTGCAGGCTCTGCTCGAGTTCGGCCGAGGAATACAGGTAGAACGACCGCATGATGATCGGCATGTCGATCATTGTGTCGAAACGCGCGTAGCCGCGGCGAACCCGAGTAGTCCAGCAGCGTGTGGTGGAAGGTCCGATTGGCCTCTTGGATCCGCGCAACAGCGTTCCTTCCACCTGCTCGATTCCAGCAGCCATCTGTTCGTTGCTGCGCTCCGCCAAAGCACCACAACCCGTCGGAGACGACGGTGGCAGACCGGCGCGCCCCCCGGTGATTTGCAAAAACCTCTCTAAGCCCGCTACAGGAACGAAGATGATGGATAAATCCGGCCGCGTGTCACGCTGTGAGTAAGGTGCTCTTTATGCAGCGCCCTTTAACACGATATCGGAATTCGCCGACGTCTTACGACGCAAGTAACAAGCACCGAAACCCAATCCAGTCAGCAAGAAGATCCAGGCATCCATCTCAGGCACGACGGCTGTGGAGGTGATATCGAAGTCGGTGATCGTACGCATGGTACTGGTAACCGGTACGAAATTGATGACGCTGTAGACTGAATTGCCAGTCGCCGAGGAAAGCGCGTCGAATGATAGGGGTTGGGCCAAATTTTCAAATAGGCCACTCCCACTGCTCGTGTAGTCTAGAGAGAACTCACCTTCAATAAAACATCCGCCATGGCAACCTGGCCTGATGCTGCCATGAATTGACAGCGCACTAGAACCGTCTGATTGCAAATACTGATCAATGCTAAAGTTTTGGAAGTCTCCGCTGAGCACAGATCCCGACCTGACGAGAACCACGACTCGTACACCACGCTAGGGGACGCGAGCAGCTCTCGACACGCGTAGCGGCATCTCACTCAAGTCGCGCGACGGCTGAAGTACTCAATGAGCGCTTTCAATTTCGTCGGCTGATCGCGCCTGCTGGGGTAGTACAAGTAAAACCCTGGAAACGTCGGCGAGAACGACGCCAACACCCGCTTCAACCGCTTGGCCCGGATATGGGGCAGCGCCAGTGCCTCGAAGGTGTAGGCCAGTCCGACGCCCTCGAGTGCGGCGTCCAGGCTGAATAGCGTGTCGCTGATGGTCAGGTTGCCTTTGACCTCATACTCCACGAGCCTGCCATCCACCTGGAACTCCCATTTGAAGATTGTGCCTGTGCCGCCAAAGCGTAAGCGCACGCAGTTGTGACGCACCAGTTCATCCGGATGGCGCGGAGCAGGAACCCGCCGTAGGTACTCCGGGGAGGCGACCACCGCGACAGTAATCGGTCCTCCGAGGGGGACGGCCACCATGTCGCGCTGGACGCTCTCGCCCAAGCGAACACCGGCATCGAAACCTTTCTCGACGATGTCGACGAAGCCCTCGTCATTGGTCAGTTCGAGCTGAACATGGGGATGCTCCTGGAGGAAACCGGCCAGCACGGGTTGCAAAACCATCGCGATGGAAATCCTTGCTGCATTGAGGCGCAGTGTGCCGGCGGGGCGTCCCTGGAGGACGTTCAGCTCCTCCCCCGCCTCGATCACCTGGCCAATCGCGGGACCGACCCGCGCGACGTAGGCCTCGCCGGCTTCTGTCAGGCTCACGCTTCGCGTCGTCCGATTCAACAGCCGCACGCCGAGGCGGGCTTCCAGCTGCCGGATAGCCTGGCTTAGGGCAGAGGGCGAGACTTCCAGTTCTGCGGCAGCCGCAGTGAACCCGCGGTGTTCGGCCACTTTCCAGAACGCCATCAATCCGTCCAGCTGCTTCAGCTTCATACCTTGAAGCTTACCTTCACAAGGCGTGCAGCGTTAGGCGGTTTTTCTATCTAAAGCCCGCGCCTATAGTCGCACATCGACAAAGGAGTACATCGTGAGCAAAGTCTGGTTCATCACGGGTGCCGGTAGCGGCATCGGCGCCGGCACAGCCAGGGCGGCGCTGAAGGTCGGCAATCGCGTCGTCGCCACCGGCAGGAACGTGGAAAAGGTGCGCAATGCGCTGAAGGACGTCGCGGGCGGGAACCTGGAGGTTCTCCAACTGGACGTTTCGGATGAGGCGCAGGCCAAGACCGCGCTCGACCAGGCGGTGAAGAAGTTTGGCCGGGTCGATGTCGTCGTGAACAATGCCGGCTACAGCCTGCTCGGCAACTTCGAGGAGCTGAGTAACCAGGACTTCGAGCGCCAGTTCGCCACCAACTTCTGGGGCGTGCTGAACGTGATGCGGGCCGCGCTGCCTGTCATGCGCAAGCAGCGCTCCGGCCACCTCATCAACATCAGCTCCGTTGCCGGCGTTGTCGGCCTGAAGCACTGCGGCGCGTACGGCGCGAGCAAGTTCGCCGTCGAGGGCCTTTCACTTGCCGTGGCCGAGGAAGTCGAGAAGTTCGGGATCAAGGTCACGGTTGTGGAGCCGGGGTTCTTCCGCACGGACCTGCTGGCCGCCGCTAACGTCAAGTGGCCGAGCAACCGCATCGACGATTACGCGGCGGCCGAGGAAAGCGCGCATGAGATGTGGTCTCCCTACGCTGGCCGGCAGCCGGGCGATCCCGAGAAGCTCGGCCAGGTTCTGGTGAAGCTTGCGGGCATGGAGACTCCACCGCGGGTGTTCGTGGCAGGCAGTGACGCGATTGCGGCGGTTGCGCCGACCGTGGAGGCTCGACTCAAGGCGGTCAACGCCTTCGAGGAGCTTTCGAAGTCGACTGACGGCAGCTTCTGATCAGCCCCCGTTTTGAGCACCCAGAGCACCAAGACGCGTGCGCAGGTACTAGCCGCATTTCATGCCTGAATTCCTTTCATGAGCTTATGCGGATTGTCCCATCTCTCCAGCGGGCGTCCCAATTGCTACCAATGGGAGTGAACATCGCGACCGGTGTTCGATCATGCAACGCATCCACGAAGGACCAGAATGATTTCACTGAACGTTAATGGCGAGTTTGTCCAGGCGGACGCGGACAGCGACACGCCGCTGCTCTGGGTGCTGCGCGACCACCTGGACATGACCGGAACGAAGTTCGGCTGCGGCATGGCGTTGTGCGGCGCGTGCACCGTGCACGTCGACGGCAAGCCGGCGCGAAGCTGCGTCACGCCGGTTTCCACCGTCGTCGGCAAGAAAATCGCGACCGTCGAGCAGATCGGCGAAACCCGCGCAGGCAGGGCGGTCCAGGCGGCGTGGGCCGCAGAGAACGTTCCGCAGTGCGGCTACTGCCAATCCGGCCAGGTGATGGCAGCCACGGCGCTGCTCGCGGCCATCCCGGCGCCGAGCGACGCGGACATCGACGCCGCCATGAGCGGCAACATCTGCCGCTGCGCCACCTACCCTCGCATCCGCGCCGCTATCAAGCGGGCCGCGAACGAAGCAGGAATGAAAGCGAAGGAGCAGGCATGAACGCCATCCTCAACCTGAGCCGCCGCGAATTCCTCAAGGCCGCGGGCGGCCTGGCCCTCGGATTTCATCTTCCGCAATCGTTGGCACAGTCGGGACCGGGAAGAAGAGTCAGCGCCGATCCTGCCGACGCGTTCACGCCGAATGCCTTCATTCGGATCAGCCAGGACAACACGGTCACCGTGTTGGTAAAACACGTCGAAATGGGCCAGGGCACCTACACCGGTCTGCCGACGCTGGTTGCCGAGGAACTGGATGCTGACTGGTCGCAGATCCGCGCCGAGGGCGCGCCTGCCGACGCGAAGCGGTACAACAATCTCTTCTGGGGCCAGGCGCAGGGCACAGGCGGCAGCGGCTCGCTCGCCAACTCCTACGAGCAGCTCCGCAAGGCCGGTGCTTCGGCGCGCGCCATGCTGGTCGCAGCGGCCGCCGAAAGGTGGCAGGTGCCGGCGTCGGAAATCAAGGTTTCCAAGGGAATTGTCTTTTCGAAAAGCAAAAGGGCGTCGTTCGGCGAGCTCGCCGCGGATGCGGCGAAGCAACCCGTCCCGGCCGACTTGAAGCTGAAGGACCCGAAGGACTTTATCCTCATTGGCAAGCCTGCAGCACGCACCGACGCACGCGCGAAGTCGAACGGCAGCGCGATTTTCACGCAAGACATGAAGCTGCCTGGCATGCTGACGGCGGTCGTCCTGCATCCGCCGCGCTTCGGCGCGAAGCTGAAGAGCTTCGATGCCGCAAGAGCGAAGCAGATCAAGGGAGTCGGGCAAGTCGTGGCTTTTACTACTCCGGCGACCAACGGCGTCGCGGTCCTGGCGAAGGACTACTGGTCGGCGAAGAAAGGCCGGGATGCGCTGACCGCGGAATGGGACGAGTCCGCTGCGTTTCGCCTTGGAACCTCCGACATCATGAATGAGTACAAGAACCTTGCCACTAGGCCGGGCTTGAGCGCGCGGAAGGACGGCGACGTCGACACGGCGCTGAATGGCGCGGCAAAGACCCTCGAAGCCGCCTACGAATTCCCCTACCTCGCGCACGCCGCCATGGAGCCGATGAATTGCGTCGTCAAGCTCGACGGCGGCAATTGCGAGATCTGGAACGGCGAGCAGTTCCAGACCGCCGACCAAGCGGCAGTGGCAAAGTTTCTGGGTCTGGAGGCTGGGCAGGTCAGCATCCATCAGCTCTACGCCGGCGGCAGCTTCGGCCGGCGCGCCAACCCCAAGTCCGACTTCGTGCTCGAGGCCGTCGCGATCGCCAAGGCGACCAACGGCACAGCGCCGGTAAAGCTGGTCTGGGGACGAGAGGACGACATGCGTGCCGGTTTCTATCGGCCGATGTACTACCACAAGCTAACGGCGGGCCTGGACGCGCAGGGCAACCTGGTCGCCTGGAAGCACGTCATCGTCGGCCAGTCGACTATAAGCGGCTCCCCCTTCGAGATGGGCGTGAAGAACGGCATCGACCCCACGTCGGTAGAAGGCGCCGCCAACCTGCCCTATGCCATCCCGAACCTCGCGGTCGAGCTGCACTCGCCCACGATTGGCGTGCCCGTGCAATGGTGGCGCTCGGTCGGCTCGACCCATACCGCCTTCGCCACCGAGTGCTTCCTCGACGAGATCGCGCGCGAGGCGAAGAAGGATCCGTTCGAGCTGCGCCACTCGCTGCTCGGCAAGCACCCGCGCCATAGGGCCGCGCTCGAACTCGCCGCGCAGAAGGCCGGCTGGGGCAATCCGAAGAAGGGCATCACCCGCGGCATCGCCGTGCACGAATCCTTCAACACCATCGTCGCCCAGGTGGTCGAACTTTCCAGAAAGCAATCCTCCCTGAAGATCGAGAGAGTGATCTGCGCGGTGGATTGCGGCGTGGCGGTCAACCCAAACATCATCGCCATGCAGATGGAGTCCGGCATCGGCTTCGGCCTCTCCGCCGCCCTCAGCGGCGCCATCACGCTGAAGGAAGGCATCGTCGAGCAGTCCAACTTCCACGACTACCCCGTGCTGCGCATGAACCAGATGCCGAAGATCGAAGTCTTCATCGTGCCTTCGAAGGAAAAGCCCACCGGCGTCGGCGAGCCCGGCACCCCGGTGATCGCGCCCGCCCTTGCGAACGCGATCCTGGCATTGCAAGGCAAGCCCATCCGCGCGCTTCCGATGTCAGCGCAGGGAGTCACGTTCGCATGAAGCTGCGCGCACGCACCATCGCACTCGCGGCATGCGCATCGATCGCCGCCTTCAGCGCCGCAGGCCAGGCGCAGGATCGCGCGCAGGCGGTGCGCGCATTCGAAACCGTCCGGGAAGTGCTGCAGCACCCGCGCTGCCAGAACTGCCACATCCCCGGCAACGCGCCGCTCCAATACGACCAGGGCCTGCCGCATGCGATGAAAGTCCAGCGCGGCCGCGACGGCCGCGGCACCGTGGGAATGAACTGCAGCAGCTGCCACCAGGCTCAGAACCTTCCCGCCGAGTACGGCCTGGGTGCGCCCCCCGGCGCGCCGAACTGGCACCTGCCGCCCGAGAACATGAAGATGGTGTTCATCAACCTGCCCTCGGCCGAGCTGTGCCGGGTCCTCAAGGACCCCACGCGCAACGGCGGCAAGACCCCCGAGCAGCTCGTTAAGCACGTCGCCGAAGACAAGCTCGTGCTCTGGGGCTGGGACCCCGGCGGCCAGCGCGCGCCGGTGTCCGTCCCTCACGCGCAATTCGTTGGCGCGTTCAAGGACTGGGTTTCGGGCGGCATGCCCTGCCCTGCGCGCTAGCCGGGGATGATAGGTGTGCCGCTCGACTGCTGGTCCTTATTGGTTTGACCTCCGCCCGCCGAAGGGCCGCTTCTATGAGGACTGCTTTGTCAAGGTCCTTCATGAGGACGAGCCTCATCGGCTCCATGACAGTCACCCGCGCTGGGCGAATGCGCTCTACGTCCCTTGTTTTCGACTGAGAGGCCCGGCCTTGGGGCGCAGGCGGACACGATGAACAGGAAGAAGCGTTTGCTCCTCTTCGCAATGCCTGCGGCCGTCCTCGGGATTGGCGCCGGTGGCGTCGCCTTCACCGTCATGGCGGTGAAAGACCAGACCTACGTCCCGAGCGACCCTTACGCGCCGCTGGGCGAGCCCAACCGCGAGGTCGCGGTCGTCTACTACTCTCGCTCGGGCCACTCGGAGGCCGCGGCCCGCGAGATCGCACGCCTGTTCATCGCGCCCATCGCCCGGATCGACGCGGACTATCCTCGTGACTTCTCGGGCCAACGAAAGGCCGTCTCCGACGCGTGGGCGCGTGCGCTTCCACAGATCCGCGTCGAGCCGATCGACCTCGCTCGGGCGCGCCGCGTTTTCCTCGTGTCGCCGACCTGGATGTTCCGCCCGGCGACGCCGCTCTGGACCTACGTGGAGCAGGCTGAGCTGACGGGCAAGGAAGTCGTGCTTGTAACGACCGGCAACAGCCGCTTCGAGCAGGCGGAGACCGACGCGTTCGCGAAGCGGGTCGAGGCGCGCGGCGGCCGCCTCATTCGGCACGTCTTCCTGCGCCGCGGCCGCATCTTCTGGCAGAAGAGCCGCGAGGAGCTTTTGAAGGAGGTCCGAACGGAGATAGCAGGGACAATCTCGCTTGAGTGGGCCAAGCTCGCTTGAAGCAAGTGCGCGCGCTCGAAGATCTTTTGAAGTCAACCGGCGGCGAATTCTGATCAGGAGACCACCATGAGCACGCTCAATGTCAACGGACGCAACCACACGGTCGACGCCGACCCAGGCTGGCGTGACTCGCGCCATTGGAAGATCTCGACACCCGATGTGCTGAACCGGGCAACGGGCGTGCTGAGCTCGCTCGACGATCCAGCGCCCCTCTCGTCAACTCCGCTAATCGCACTGCAACGAACGTCCGCTTCGGAGCAACTTAGGAAGCGGCTCATGCGGCTGGTTGTGGCCGGTTGCGTAAGTTCGCAACTAAGCTCGTAAGCCGCCCTTCGCGGCAAGAGCTTGATTCTTCCAAAACCCGCTTTCGGCGAACATAGGGAACCGCGGCTGTCGGCCACGAGCGGTCGGTCGCCGCGACCGCTCAATTCGCTGCAAAGCAGTCGTTCCCGCTGCGCGCCGACGGTTTGCTCTAACGAGATCCGTAGATGTAAATCGGCAGATCAGAGGGTCCGGGGCGTGATCCATCTATACTTCTATGAGATACGTCGCTCGACGTAGGCCGAGCGGTGGATTCCGGCCGTCAGCAAATCGAGCGAGACTGGGTAAATGACTCGTTTGTTGGAGCACCGCCGCTTACCCTGGTACCGGGTTGCGCTTTTCTACGCGGTCAACATCATCGCGGCGGGCGGGATATCCAGCCTACTGCTCCTGCTTCCGTTCACGGTTCGAGCCGCGGCAAACGACGCCGCACCAATGGTGACACTCGTCGAAGGCAAAAGCACGCTCGCCTCCGGCTTCCACGGATACATTCCGGTCCCCGGGGTGCAGCTGCGCCAGTGCGACATCGTCCAGACGGGGCCGGAGAGTCTGATGCAGGTCGAGTTCCCGGATGGAAGCCGAATCGAGCTGGGGCCCGACTCGCGCTTTCTTTCCGACGTGCCGACTCCTGTCGGTTCGGAGCGGGCGGTCGGGCCCTACTTCCTGCATTCCGGCTGGCTCAAGCTGACGGTGGCGAAGCGGGACAACGCGCCCCCGTACCGCATCAAAACGCCCTACTTCGACCTGGAGATGAACTCGGGTGTCGCGGTGCTAAATGTCGCGGACGGCGGACGATTCTTCATCGAGCAAGGCAAAGCCCTCGCGCTGGATCCGTCCGGAACCCGTGGCGGAATGGAGATCGCCGCCAATCAGACGTACTCGCGCAAGTCGGCGGAATCGAAGCCCGCCGTGGTGAACCTGGCCGACCCGGCATTCGTCAAGAGCATGCCGCGGTCGTTTCGGGACACGCTGCCCGCCATGTATGCGAAGGTCAAGGGACGCGCTGCGCAGCCCAGACCGGCGCCGAATTACGACTACGGGGCAGTCTCGGCGTGGTTGAAGACCCGTCCCGAGCTGCAACCGTGCATTGCCGGCGATCTTGTTCGCAATGTGCAGGAAATTCTGAAGCGTGAGGGACTCGACGTCGGACCCATCGACGGTATTCTCGGGCCGCGCACCGCGGCCGCGCTGCGCGAGTTTCAGCAGCAGCACGGGCTCGCTCGATCCGGCAAACCGGACGAGGCAACGCTGAACGAACTCAGCAAGCGCTAGTCCGGCCTCACGCCCCGCACGCATAGACTTCCGCGAGGGCCCGCAGCTCGGAGTTGAGCGCGATCGGCCGCGAGATGGTGGACCGCATCGCGAAGGCCCGGCATGCGGAAGAGGAGGAACAAATCTTCCCCGGTCGGAATCCAGTTCGAGGCCATCTCCGCCCGCGCCCGAGGAGCGAAGCAGAGGTCGACCGAGCCATTCGGCGCTCTTCTTCACCTCGTCGGGATTCACGGTGGAACACCCCACGGACTCGGCGCCGAGCGCGGACGCCTCGCGCCGCGTCAGCGCACGGGCATCGACTTGCTCATGCGTTCGACGATGTCGGGCGGCACGAAGTTCACGAGCTCGGTGCTCTCGGCCTCGACCAGAGCGACGTAGCGCTTCACCACCTCGTCCGGGTTCATCTGCCCGACGGTGATGCGCTGCAGGAGCTGGTCCATGACCGCCGCGTCCTCGGGCGCAGCGGTCTTGCGATCGAACCAGTCGCCGGGATTGTTGGCCATGCGGTCGTTGAAGCCGGTGGCATAGGGCCCCGGATTGATGAGGCACACGTCCACGCCGAACATCTTCAGCTCGGCGCGCAAAGCCGTGCCGAACGCCTGGATGGCGTGCTTGGTCATGGTGTAGGGCCCGGAGCCAACGCCCGCGCGCACGCCGCCGATCGAGGACACGATGATGATCCGGCCGGCGCGCTTCCTGCGCATCTTTTGCGCTACGCGCTGCGTGACGGCCACTGTGCCGAATACGTTCACCTCGAACACCGCGCGCAGGCGTTCCAGGGGAATCAGCGAGAGCGGCCCCGTCTGACCCACGGCGGCGTTGGCGATGAAGACGTCGGGGTCCCACTGGTCCACCTTCCCCACGTCCTCGGGTACGGTGATGTCGAGCTTGACGACGGTGAGCTTCGGCTCGGCCTTGGCGAGGTCCGCCGCCTGCTGGTCGTTCAGCACTGCGGCGATCACCTTGTGACCGCGCTGGGCGAGTTGGATGGCGGCGCCGCGGCCGAAGCCGCTCCCCGCGCCCGTGATGAGTACAGTCTTGGGCATGCCGTCTCCTCCTCGATTCGATGAGTACCTCTTGAAGCTCCGCGCGCACACGGGCTCGGATTCTAAAGTGGCACATCAGGACGTGCGAGGAGGTCACCCTCTCTATCTTCTCGCAGCGCCCGAACAAGCAGACCGGGCCGGTCGAGGACCAGTACCTCTACAGCGTGAAAGGGCCGCGCAGGCTTTGGCGGGAGATCGACTTCGGCAACCTCGACGACGTGGACGCCGTCGCCGCTTTCGAGCGGTTCGAGATGCGACGCTCGATATCGAAGACCGGCGTTTTCCAGCCCATCGACCCACTTGCGGCGTAGTAGGGCCAGCGCGATCCAGTGGGCAGCGCGCAGGTCAACCCTCGCCTACCTCGTCGCCGCGAAGTAGGAAACTCCTAAATTGACCGGCGCGAGCGCGGGCATTTACAGTGAACCGAGCCCGGCTGATCAACCGAGCGAGCGGCGCCCGAGGTGTTTGCCGCACACTGACCACGATCCACGTGGACTGGAGGTGCACATGGCTGACCTGAATCCTACCCCGCGACCTGCGGCTTCACGAACCTGCTCGCTGCACGCGATCGCTCGACCACCTTGGCGAAATGATCGACCTGCTCCGACTGGCGCTTCACGGCCTCCGAACGACCGGTAGCGCGGTGACGCCGAGGAATGGTCGATCCGCTGCTCGCCGTCGCCGCCGAAGTGGCGGATCTTCAAGAAAGCAGTCGCGGGCCTGACACGCGGCGGCGCGAGGCTGCTCGGTTGATAGGTACACATATGGGTAGCGCCTAACGCTCCTCGCCAGACCTCATATTTATCAGGTAGGTAGGCGATTATTCTGGCCGGAGAGGGAGGGATTTGGTGACGTACCGCGACCCGGCGCGCCGGCACTGCGCACCGGCGCGCCTTTCGAATACCTTGTGCGAGCCAAGCAGTTGGCTCGCCCCTCTGCGATGAATCAATGAACTACGAGATCGGAATTTGGGACACTCGGGCGATTTGAGACAGCGACTTTTTCGCCCTCGCCCAAGTGATTGATTTTGGTCGGGGCGAAGTGATTCGAACACTCGACCCCCTGCACCCCATGCAGGTGCGCTACCAGGCTGCGCTACGCCCCGACCGGAACGCTGATTATAGGTGGGAAGAACCCCCGGGTCACCCCGACGTTCGCCGGAGCGTCCAGCCCGCCTCAGCTCAGGTAATCGATGACGTTCGTCAGCTCGCGCCGAATGCGCGCGAGGTCGGTCGGCCCGCGGGCGACCTGGATCTCGGGCTTCGGATGATTGCCGCGCTCGCGCGCCGACTCGTCGAGTCGGTTGCGCGCACCGCTGATGGTGAAACCCTGCTCGTACAACAGCTCGCGGATGCGCCGGATCAGCAGCACCTCGTGATGCTGGTAGTAGCGCCGGTTGCCGCGGCGCTTGACGGGTTTGAGCTGGGTGAACTCCTGCTCCCAGTAGCGCAACACGTGCGGCTTCACGCCGCACAGCTCGCTCACCTCACCGATCGTGAAGTAGCGCTTCGCCGGGATCGGCGGAAGGCTAACCTTCGCTGCCCTGTTGTTCGCTGTGGTTTCCACCGTGAGCCTGCTCGACGAGCGCCTTCAGCTTCTGGCTGGCGTGAAAGGTGACGACTCGGCGGGCGGTGATCGGAATCTCCTCGCCGGTCTTGGGGTTACGGCCGGGGCGCTGCGGTTTGTCCCGGAGCTGGAAGTTGCCGAAGCCGGACAGCTTCACGCTCTCCCCGGTTTCCAGGGCGACCCGGATCTCCTCGAAGAAGGCCTCCACCATGTCCTTGGCTTCGCGCTTGTTGAGGCCGACTTTCTCGAACAGCATGTCGGCCAGCTCGGCCTTGGTGAGGGTCATCCGGTCTCCCTAGCTGCGTCGTTCTGCGCCGAATCGATCCGCAAGGAGCTGCGCGAGGTCCCCCATGGCGGCGTCCACTTCGGCATCTGTAAGTGTGCGAGCAGTATCTTGCATAACTACCCGAAACGCAAGGCTTTTTCTCCCTTTGATCGCACTTTCTCCACGGTAAAGGTCGAACAGCCGGACATCCTGGACGAGCCCCGGACGACCTGTTTTCAGGCACTCGAGGAGGGCACCTGCGGGGATCGCTTCGTCGACCACGACCGCAAGGTCCCGGATGACAGCGGGGAACTTCGAGACTTCGGTGTACCGGGGCAGCGGTACCGTCAGGAGCGGGTCGCAGGCGAGCTCGAGCGCCACTGCGGGGGCGGGCAGGCCGTACTTCTGCTGCCACGCTGGATGGAGCTCTCCGAGCCACCCGACGTCTAAACCAGCCACTTGGATCCGGGCCGCCCGGCCGGGATGCAGCGCCGGGTGAGCCGCCCTGACGAAGTGCGCCTCCCGCGGCGCGAGCAGGGCTTCCACATCGCCCTTGAGATCGAAGAAGTCCACCGGCTTCCTGGAGACGCTCCACTGCTCCTCGAGCGCCGTGCCGTAGGCGATCGCGCCGACATGCATCGGCTGGCTCACCCCGGCGACGTCCAGATCGCCGTCGAGGACGCGCGGATCCCGGGCAAACACGCGGCCGACCTCGAACACCCGGACGCGCGAAAGCTTGCGGTTGAGGTTGTAGCGGACGTTCGCGACCAGCCCGCCGAGCAGCGTCGAGCGCATCACCGCGAGCTGGCTCGCGATCGGGTTGAGCAGCCGGATCGGATTCGCGTTGCCGGCGAAATCCTGCTCCCACGCGGCGTCGACGAAGCTGAAGTTCACCACCTCGTCGTAACCGGCCGCCGCGAGCTGCGCGCGCAGATCGTGCAGGGAGCGTCGCGTCTCGGGCTGCGCGCGCATCACCGCCGGCGCCACGGGCGGACGCACGGGAATGCGGTCGAACCCATGGACTCTTGCGACCTCTTCTATCAGGTCCTCCTCGATTTCGATGTCGAAGCGGTACGACGGCGGCGTGACGACGAACACCTCATTGCCCGCGCGCCCCTCCCGTACCAACGCGAGGCCGAGTCGCTTGAAGATGTCGGCGATCTCGTCGGGGGGGACCGCAATGCCGATGATCCTCCGCGCTCGCGTGACGCGCATGCGCACGGGCTTGCGCTCGGGCAGCCGCGCGACCGTGTCCACGGTCGGGCCCGGCTCGCCCCCGCAGATGGCGAGAATCAGCGCCGTCGCGCGCTCGATCCCCTGCACCTCGTTGTCGAAGTCGACACCGCGCTCGAACCGGTGCGAGGCATCGCTCGCGAAGTTGTAGCGCCGCGCGCGGCCGGCAATCGCCGCCGGGAAGAAGAATGCCGATTCGAGGAAGACGTGACGCGTTTCGAGATCGGCCTTGGTGCTCTCGCCGCCCATGATGCCGGCCAGCCCGATCGGCCCGCTCGCATCGGTGATCGCGAGGACATCCCGGTGGACGGGGACGGTCATCTCGTTCAGCAGCTCGACCGTCTCGCCGTCGCGGCCCCAGCGAACGTCGAGGCCGCCGGACAGCTTGTCGAGATCGTAGACGTGAAGCGGGCGTCCCATCTCGAGCATCACATAGTTCGTGACGTCGACCAGCGCCGAGATCGACCGCTGGCCCGCGCGTTCCAGGCGGCGCTTCATCCACTCGGGAGTAGGCGCCGCGGCGTTCACGTTGCGGATCACGCGCGCGGCGAAGCGGCCGCAACCTTCGGGATCGGAGAGCTTCACCGGGAAGGTCGCATCGTTCCGCGAGGGGACCGGTGTTGTCTCGGGCGGCACAAGCGGCGCGCCCGTCAACGCCGAGACCTCGCGTGCGACGCCGAGGACCGACAGGCAGTCGGCGCGGTTCGGCGTCAGCTTGATCGTGAGGATCCGGTCGTCCAGCGCGAGCACCTCGCGGAGATCGTGGCCGACCGGCGCGTCGGCGGGCAATGCGAGCAGGCCGGCGTGGTCGTCGGACAGCCCCAGCTCCCGCGCCGAGCAGAGCATCCCGTGCGACTCGACTCCGCGGACGGCGGCCTGCTTGATCGTCAGGCCCGGGAGCTCGGCCCCGACGAGCGCACAAGGCGCCTTCATTCCGGCTACGACATTCGGCGCGCCGCAGACGATCGAGCGTAGTACACCCTCCCCCGTATCGACCGTGCAGACGGTCAGCTTGTCGGCGTTGGGATGCCTGGCGACCTCCAGCACCTGCGCGACCACGACCTTCTCGAACTGCGGCGCGACCGGGACGATCGCTTCGACCTCGAGGCCGGACATGGTGAGCAGGTGCGCGAGCGCCTCGGTGGTCAACGTGGGGTCGACCATCGTGCGGAGCCAGCTCTCGGGGAATTGCATCGCGCGTCGCTCAGGCGAATTGACGGAGGAAGCGCAGGTCGCCGTCGAAGAACAGGCGCAGGTCGTTGATCCCGTAGCGGAGCATCGTCAGGCGCTCCAGCCCCGAGCCGAACGCGAAGCCGGTATAGCGCTCGGGGTCGAGGCCGAAGTTGCGCACCACCGTCGGATGCACCTGTCCGGCGCCCGAGATCTCGAGCCAGCGGCCGTCCTTGAACGCCATGTCGATCTCGGCCGAGGGTTCGGTGAACGGGAAGAACGACGGCCGGAAACGCACGCGCAGATCGTCGGTCTCGAAGAACCGCCGCAGGAAATCGGTGTAGACCCCCTTCAGGTCGGCGAAGCTGATGTCCTCGCCGATCCAGAGGCCCTCGACCTGATGAAACATCGGCGAGTGGGTGGCGTCACTGTCCACCCGGTAGGTGCGGCCGGGCGCGATGACCTTGATGGGGGGTACTTCCGCCGCCTGGCCGAACCGTTGCACCCACACCCGCGCATAACGGACCTGCATCGGGCTCGTGTGGGTGCGCAGCAGGAGCGGCAGGCCGCCGGCGTCCTTCTCGTCGACGTAGAACGTGTCCTGCATCGACCGCGCCGGGTGGTTCTCGGGGTTGTTCAGCGCGGTGAAGTTGTACCAGTCGTTCTCGATCTCCGGACCGTCGGCGACGTCGAACCCGACCGAGCGGAAGATCGCCTCGACCCGCTGCCAGGTGCGGACGATGGGGTGGATGCTGCCGCGCCCGCGCGAGCGTCCGGGGAGCGTGACGTCGAGCGCTTCCTCGGCGAGCCGGGCATCGAGCCTCGCGCTCGCGATCCCCGCGCGGCGGACCTCGAGCAGGCGCTCGATCTCGTCCTTCGCGGCATTGATCCGGCTGCCGCGATCGCGCTTCTCCTCCGGTGCCAGCTTCCCGAGCCCCTTGAGAAGCTCGGTCAGCACACCCTGCTTGCCGAGGTAACGCGCTTTCGCGTTCTCCAGCCGCGGGAGATCGTCGATCGCGGCGAACTGCGACGCCGCTTCGGCGACGATGGCGTCGACGTCTTGCATCGCGCGAGGAGCCCGCGGCGCCCGGCGGGGCGCCAATGTGCCCGGACCGCTGCCTCAGCCCGCGCCGAGCTGCGCCTTGGCCGCCTCCGCGAGCTTCGCGAACGCGGCCTTGTCGGCGACGGCGAGGTCGGCCAGCATCTTGCGGTCGATCTCGATCGCCGCCTTCTTGAGGCCGTTCATGAATACGCTATAGCTCATGCCGGACTGTCGGGCGGCGGCGTTGATGCGTGCGATCCAAAGCGCGCGGAACTCGCGCTTGCGGACGCGGCGGTCGCGGTAGGCGTACTGCCCCGCCTTCATGACCGCCTGCTTGGCGACGCGGAAGACGTTCCCCCGCCGGCCGCGGAATCCCTTCGCCTTGGCGATGACCTTCTTGTGCTTGGCGTGTGCGGTGACGCCGCGTTTTACGCGTGGCATGGTCGATTTCCTCAGGCGTTCGGCAGCATTGCGCGGATCGCGCGCTTGTCGGCGTCGTGCACGTTGGTGGTGCCGCGGAGGTGGCGCTTCCGCTTGGTCGACTTCTTGGTGAGGATGTGGCGCAGGAACGCCCGCGAGCGTTTGATTCCGCCGCCCTTCTGGATGCGGAAACGCTTCGCGGCGCTCTTCTTCGTCTTGAGCTTGGGCATGACTACTCCTGGTAGATATTGAACAAGGGGCAGGCCCCTTGCAGATCCCTCGAGCTACGGCTTTCGCCCGATCGATCCAACGCCGGGTGGCTCCGGGAGGAGCGCTTCAAAACCACGGCACCGCTTGTTTTGCCCACGCGAGCGGGCGGCGTTACGAGGCGCTCGACCCACCTTCCGCCGGGGCCGGAGACGCTTGTGCTTCCTCGAGCTTGGGCTCCTTCCTGATCTCTTTCTTCTCGTCCTTCTTGTCTTCTTTCTTCTTCCCCTTCTTCGCCCCGAGGACCATGATCATCTGCCGGCCCTCCATCTTGGGGAACTGCTCCACGATGCCATAGGGCTCGAGGTCGTTCCTCACCCGCTCGAGGAGGCGTATGCCGAATTCCTGGTGCGCCATCTCGCGGCCGCGGAAGCGCAGCGTGATCTTGGTCTTGTCCCCCTCCTCGAGGAACCGAATCAGGTTGCGCAGCTTGATCTGGTAGTCACCCTCGTCGGTGCCGGGCCGGAACTTGATTTCCTTGACCTGGATCTGCTTCTGCTTGAGCTTCGCCTCGTGCGCCTTTTTCTGCTCGCGGTACTTGAACTTCCCGTAGTCCATCAGCTTGCACACCGGCGGCTGCGCCGTCGGTGCAATCTCGACGAGGTCCACGTCGCGCTCCTCCGCCATCTTCAGCGCGTCCCGCGTGGCGACGATTCCGAGCTGCTCCCCGTCCTCCGCGACCAACCTCACTTCCGGCGCGGTGATCTCGCCGTTCAGGCGCTGCGCCCTGTTCTCTGTTGCGATGTGATACCTCCTGTCGGGTCCTGCGTCCCCTGGATCAGGGGAATATACAAGGGGGAGCGCCCTCTTGCGTTACGCGGGACGAAAAATTAGGTCGCGCTGCCCGCTACCGCCTCGCGTCTGAGGCGCTCAATGAATATCGGGAGATCCATCGGTCCCAGATCTTCACCGCCACGGGTACGCACGGCCACCTTGCCCGCGGCGCGTTCCTTGTCGCCGACGATCAGCTGATAAGGCAACTTCTGCAGGCTATGTTCCCGGATTTTATAGGTAATCTTCTCGTTCCTCAAATCGGCTTCGACCCGGAAGCCGGCCGCCTCGAGCGCCTCGGTAACCTGCCGAGCGTAGTCCGCCTGACGCTCGGAGATATTCAGCACCACCGCGTGGATCGGGGCGAGCCATAGCGGCATCGCGCCCGCGTAATGCTCGAGGAGGATGCCGATAAAGCGCTCCATGGAGCCGACGATCGCACGATGGAGCATGACCGGGGTCTTCCGCGAGTTGTCATCGGCGACGTATTCGGCCCCGAGCCGCTCGGGCATGTTGAAATCGACCTGCATCGTGCCGCACTGCCAGACGCGGCCGATGCCGTCCTTGAGCGAGTACTCGATCTTCGGCCCGTAGAACGCACCCTCCCCGGGCGAGATCTCGAACGTGCAGCCCGAGCGCTCCAGCGACTCGATGAGCGCGTGCTCGGCCTTGTCCCAGAGCGCGTCCGCGCCGACGCGCTTGGCCGGGCGCGTCGCCACCTTGTAGATGACGTCGGTAAAGCCGAAATCACGGTAGACCCGCTGTAGCAGCGCGGTGAAAGCCACGCACTCGCCGAGGATGTGGTCTTCAGTGCAGAAGATGTGGCCGTCGTCCTGAGTGAAGGCACGAACGCGCATGATCCCGTGCAGCGCACCCGATGGCTCGTTCCGGTGGCAGTTCCCGAACTCGCCGTAGCGCAGCGGCAGGTCGCGATAGCTGTGGAGGCGCGCACGGTAGATCTGTACGTGCCCCGGGCAGTTCATCGGCTTGATCGCGTAGTCGCGGTTCTCGGAGCTGGTGGTGAACATGTTCTCCTTGAAGTTCTCCCAATGCCCCGACCGCTCCCAGAGGCTGCGCTCGATAATCTGCGGCGCGCGCACCTCCTGGTAGCCGTTGTCGCGATAGACGCGGCGCATGTACTGCTCCACCGCCTGCCAGATCGTCCAGCCCTTCGGGTGCCAGAAGATCATGCCCGGCGCCTCCTCCTGCATGTGGAAGAGGTCGAGCTGCGTCCCGAGGCGGCGGTGATCGCGCTTCTCGGTCTCCTCGAGCATGTGGAGGTAGGCGTCCTGGTCCTCCTTCTTCGCCCACGCCGTGCCGTAGATGCGCTGGAGCATTTCGTTCTTCGAGTCGCCGCGCCAATAGGCGCCCGCGACCTTCATCAACTTGAAGACCTTCAGCTTACCGGTCGACGGCACGTGCGGCCCGCGGCAGAGGTCGACGAAGTCGCCCTCGCGGTAGAGCCCGATCGGCTCGCCGGCGGGAATCGCCGCGATGATCTCGGCCTTGTAGCGCTCGCCGATCGACTTGAAGAACTCGACCGCCTTGTCGCGCTCCCACTCTTCGCGAACGACCGGAATGTCGCGCTTCGCGAGCTCGGTCATCCGCTTCTCGATCGCCGCGAGATCCTCCGGCGTGAACGGCCGCTTGAACGAGAAGTCGTAGTAGAAGCCGTTCTCGATCACCGGCCCGATCGTCACCTGCGCGTCGGGGAAGAGCTCTTTAACCGCGTAGGCGAGCAGGTGAGCGGTCGAGTGCCGGATGATCTCGAGCCCGTCCCGCTCCTTGTCGGTGACGATCGCGACCTCCGCGTCACGCTCGACGCGGTGGGAAGTATCGACGAGCTTGCCGTCGACGCGGCCGGCGAGCGCGGCCCGAGCAAGGCCGGGGCCGATCGATTGGGCGATCTCGGCGACCGTCACCGGCCCCGGGAAGGGCCGCTGCGAGCCGTCGGGAAGACGGATGTTCACCATGGGTCAGGGTTCCTGAAGGCAAAAAAAAGTGCGGGCGGGCCGCACTTTCCTCAACGTGACGCGCTCCGCCGCGGCTCTCAGCCGGCTTTCCTACGCGTTCGCGTGGTCACGTTCTGGGGTCCTTCGGAAAAATCTGGTAGGCGCGATTGGACTCGAACCATTTAAGAGGGTCAAGCACGGGGTGTGCCGGGTATGAGAATCAATTAGTTACGAGATGGGTCTCCCCTCCAAACCCCCTCGATTTCCCGAATTTGTCCCCGAATTTGTCCCGGGACTTGCCTCGAAGTTGAGCGACCTCTACATGTGTCGCAAACGGTCGGAGTGTTCGCTGTCATTTGCCGGCGTCACGGGCGGGACGACCTGATTAAGAGTGGTTGCTTCCCCCGTATCGCTGCGCCTGGCTCGATGCCGCACTCATCGATGGCGTGTGAAGCTCAATGACGAACAGCTCGTAATAAGGGAGCAGAGCGCATAGGGGCCAGACATCGACCGTGAAAAAGTCGGCCGCGTCGAGGCGTCGTCAATTCGTCATGAGAAATATCGGTAGGGTGAGTTGGCCGCGCGTCGGAGCAGGCGCGATCGCCTCGCGCGTCAGCATCTTGGCGATGGTTGCGCGCGCGGCGGGGTGGTGAAGGTCGGAACGCACGTTGTTGGGCGTGGAGCAAGAGTGCAGGTTGGCGCTGTCTCGTAGGACGGCCTTTGGATTGTCTACATCATGTGCGTTACCGTGACCTCTACGGAGGAAGGTCTAATTCATGCGATATGTTGAGATGGCGGACATCGCGGAGGACGCGATCGGATCCAGCTCGAGGAGCTTCTTGCGGCCTACTGCCTTCGCATGCCGGGCAAGGAGTCGGCGTTCAGCGTCGCTGAAGATTATCCGCCGACGACCGAGACGCGCCTTGAGCATCCGATTCTCGGCCTTGAGGTACTCGATGAACCCTTCCTGCTGCCGGGCGAGCCACGCAGCGAATGCGAGTATCAGAAACTGAACCAGCGGCGAGGCTTGAACCATGGCACGAGCCTACCCGAGGCCGCCGCGCCATGCTTGTTCGACCTCGATTCAGTATTTGGACTGCAAGCCCTCGGTTCCAGCGTGTGGCCAGGTGGACCGACGAATCCGGCTCGGTGGAATGCTGACTCGGTGGAATGCTGAGTTTCTATCATCACGCCGACGCATGACCAGTCCGTCCTAATTTTGGACCATACGGCGTCGCCGTTTCCTCAGGTAACGACCACACCCTGCTCCGTCCAGCCGCGCGGGAGCATCTCTCGCGCCGTCTAGCAGCCGCGCAGAGGGAAGGGAACCGGCGAGCTCTGGGTGCCGCGATGAACCACCACCTGGGTTACGCCGCCGGTGCCGACAAGCCGGCGGCGGCGACCAACCACCGCAACGGCAAGAGTGGCAAGACCATTCTGACCGACGACGGGGCGTTGCGCATCGAGGTGCCGCGGGATCGGGAAGGAGAATTCGAACCCAAACTCATCGGCAAGTCGCACGGGCTCGCGGATCATCCACCGGCCCAGCGCAGGGCGCTCGCAATCACTTCCTGAGCCTTGATCGGGGAGGCGGCCGAGGTTCGCCAGGAGATCGTCGTAATGCTCCGGGTCGAGCTCGGGCAGCCGCCGCGTCCCGTACCGGCTCACGAGCAACTCGCGAAGCTCGCCCATATCGATCCTGGACGCCGCCCCTCTGCCGGGCGGCAAGCGCCTGACCCGCTCGGCAGCGACTTATTGCGCTCGCTCTGCCGCTGCCTGGCGAGCCTTCCTGGCGCTCTCCTGCCCGGCCCACCATTCTCTGTTGTTCAGCCCCCGGGCTTGCCGCTCGGCTTCGGCCTGGCGTGCGGCTGCTTTCCGGGCCGGCCTCTCGGCCAGCGACGCGCTCGGAACGACCGCCCGCCTGGCCGCCCGGCGGGATCCCGGCCGTTCGTTAACGATTGTGCCGCGGATTGACGCACCGCTGCGCCTGGCGCCATAGTCGTTCCCGCGCATCATCACTGTAGCGAGGGAGAGACGTGAACGCCGGAACACGGGATGAACGGCCGGTAGTCGGGCGACGAGTGTGGGTGGAGGTCGCCGACCAAAGCGGATTGCCGGCCCGGGTCCCGGGGAGGATAGTCAGCGTCGCCGCGAGCGGATTTCTCGATGGTGGCATCATCATCGAGATCCGTCCGGGCCGAGTAGTTTCCGTCACGGCGGTGCAGCGCGGTACGAAGTGGGATTACGCGTAGCGCTAGCTCATCCGGACCTCGAAAATCCCGTGTTGCGTGCGCGCGCTGTCACCACTACCCCGGCACAGCACTGACGCTGTCCTTGTGAGAAAGCCGGTGCCTGAGCAGCGCGACGAAAGCCTTGTGTAGTACCTGTGGTCCGCAATAATTGGTAGCCTCGGGTTGACGACCCACTCCGCTGCAGTGGCTGTTGTTGCTTGATCGGAACAGTCCGACGCGAGTGTTTGGACTGGATGATTCCGATCTCCGAGGCGCACCTGCGATCCATCCTCAAAATCTGGATGGGCCACTACAACCGGTCGCGTCCTCAAATGTCCCTTGGACCGGGTGTGCCCGATCCGCCGGCGAAGCTGTCCTGTTCCAGACCCAACCATCCCGACATCGCATTCGCGAGGGCGTCGTCGAGCTCGCGAACTCGGTGCTGAGTAGGCTGCATCACGACTATTCGCTCGCGCAAGCAGTCGTGTGATCGGATATTTGCGCACCACAGGGTAGGTGATCGAGTGCGCAACGTCGGGGTTTGGGTGCGGAGCCGAGCGCGGACCGTGCTCGATCATTACGAGCAAGCGAAACGTCGCCTTAATCGCGACGAAGAAACCACGGGCGACGATTACGCGAGCGTGATTGCGTAGAGCATCCGCCCGCCGCCAAAAGTTCGCTGCCTTACTCCACCTTCACGCCGAGGTCGCGCACGATTTTGCCCCAGTATGCGAGGTCGGCGGCGAGCTGCGTCGAGAGGTGCTCGGCCGAGGTGCCGGTGGGGGTGAGGCCGAACGTGCGCAGGCGGTCTTGAACGTCCTGCATCTTCACGATCTTCACGATCTCGACGTTGAGCCGCGCCACAATCGCGTCCGGCGGCGGACTTGCTGCAGTTCGTCGTCGTCGCACTGCGACCGACGCGGGTCGCATCCAAGACAACGTGTGCGTGGCGAATTCTCGTTACGCTGCGACAACACGCGATCAAGGTACTCACGCCGGATCGTCCCTATCAGGCGCTCGACGAACGGATGCGAAACCGGCACGTACGGAACCGACTTGATCTCCTCGATTGCGAGGACCCGGAGATTTGCGAGCCAGCGGTGGAAATGAAACAGCGGGTCATGGTCGGTGCTGAGGTATTTCGGTAGCGGCTGGCCAGCGGTGGCGCGATTGAACATCCGACACACAGAGACGCCGTCAACGTAAGCGCGTTCGACGCCGAAGCCGATGATGCGGCGCGTGAATACGTCCATCACCACCATGATCCAGTGGCTACGCAGGAGGATCGATTCGCAGCGAAAGAGATCGATGCTCCACAGACTATCCTTGAGCTGCCCGATGAGGCTCAGCCAGGACGCGCCGTTGGTTCCGGAGCCGCCTGATCGGTAGTGCTTCGCGAGCACGCGGCGAACGACATCTTTGTCGATTGCATGCCGAAAGCATGTGAGAGCTGCTCGGCGATGCGCACGCAGCCGAACTTGGGATTGCGCAGTTTGATCTCGATGATGGCCGCGATGGGCTCCGGAGATGGGCCGACAAGACCCCCATACTCGGCACAACGAAGTAACCAAGCCCGAGCTTTTGGCCCGTTATCAGTTCCTGGCCTTTCACCAGTTGCCTGCCAATGGCATCGCTCAGCTCGTAACTATCGTCGAGGCGCTTCTTGGGGATGTTCTTCGGTCCGTCGTGGTTCGCTATCCCCACAAACTCGGAGCCAAGCGCACGTTGCCCCTGCACGCGGTCCTCGAGGCACAGACTCTGGTGGAAGTGCATCTAAAGGCCACGGACAACCTGCTGAACGAGTTGTCGTACAAATCGCCTGCTGAGTTCGCCGAGGCACTCCAAGAACTCTTGTCCGTCAACCTCTTGGAGTGTCCCGCCTTTCACAAGTACGTTGAACTCAAAGCCACGCGGGACATACATGTACACAACCGAGGTGTCGTGAACAACACGTACCTAGAGAAGGCCGGTTCTCACGCGCGCGCCGCGCGAGGGGCGTTTCTTCCAGTCCATATCCCGTACTTTCTTGAGTCGTATGAGGCCTGCCTTCAAGTCACAGAAATGGCTGGAGTCGGAACTCGACCAACACTGGCACAGTTCGGAGCGAGAGGCTGGAAAAACCACCGCCGCGGAACCGCAAGACACTCTCCTTCCAACTGGCCCCACCGACACAGTGCCACCGGAGGTTGAGCAGACACTTCCCGCACTGCCGGAGGTCGCAGCCGCGGAGAAGAAGACACCTGTCCAATAGGAAAGCAAAGCCGCCGAGATCCTGCTCGCTGACCTCGCGCACCTCTAGCGAGTTCGGCACCGGTTCGGGATCCACGTACCGGGCGCGGGCTTCCTCGATCGTCAAAAGGTAAGTCGTGCGCGGGCGCTAGCCGAGGTGTTGCGACAGCCGCAGGGCAAGAGCGACTAGTGTGCGGACCGGGTTGGCCGCGGAACTCAGCGGCATCACGGACATGTCACAGATGTAAAGCCGTTGCGTGCCGACCACGCGGAGGTCTTCGTCCACCACCGAGTGGACTGCGAACGGGGCGTCGAGTTGCGGCCGGTACGGCATCCGCAAGCTGCCGACCGCGTGATGCACCGTCCCCCAGCCAAACCCTTTACCCCCTTGCCCGTACCAGACCTCCCCGGCCGGTCGTGCGGGCTGGCCGTTGATCTGGAACTGCGAGAAGATGTTGTGCGTCACGTGGTTGAGCACGGCCCAGATTTCCCCCGCGTTCTTGTGCCACCCGGCCAGGGCAGGGAACCGCGAATCGGCCAGGTAATCCGCCCAGCTCTGGTTCCGGAACGCGACCTCCGGCACGTAGCCGTACGGGGGGGCGGGCTTCACCTCGTTGTTCTCGTCGAGACAGTTTCCGAAGCTGAACTTGATGTCGAT
This sequence comes from uncultured beta proteobacterium, assembly GCA_963754305.1. Taxonomy (GTDB): domain Bacteria; phylum Pseudomonadota; class Gammaproteobacteria; order Burkholderiales; family SG8-39; genus DATEDA01. The sequence goes on from CAVWFR010000024.1 coordinate 191,961, forward strand.
CCGCGCCGCCTCGCCGGGCGGGGGCGGTCCGGCAGCCTCAGGGTCGTTCTCCCGTAGGTGCCAGTACTCGTGGTTGAGGTTCATCTCGACGTTGAATGGGTACCGGATCTCGTTGTTCGCATCCCGCAGCCCGCGGGAGTAGAAGACGATCTTGGCGTGATCGCTCTTTCCGATCGCGACGTTGCCGATGCTCGTGACGAACGTGGTGATCTCGTTCGACGTCGGGTGGTCCGTGAGCCCACGGCCCACCAGCTCCTTCACGGCCTGCGGCAGCCACGGGTACATGCTAGAGCGGCGGAGCAGCTTCGGGCTTTCCATAGACCCAGCAGCGAGGACGACCGTACCCCCTTTGAATATCCTGGCCTGCCCGGTCCGGGTGTTGCGGGCGACGAGCTCGATGTGGCCGCCGTGGTTCTGCACGTCCTCGACGAAATGGTTCACGAGCAAGTGCAGACCCGGCCCGTCCCCGTGGCTGACACCCGGCGTCAGGCCGAGTTGGTTCACGAGCAGCTCGGCTGAGTTGAACACGCCTGTCGCCTCCGTGAAGAACCGGTCCTTCGGCGTGCCGTCGGCTTCTAAATAAGGCTGGTGCAGGGCACGGGGGGTCTCATGGATGGAGAAGTCCGCGGCGAGCGGCGACTGCCGCAACCGGGCGACGACGGCCTGGGCGGTCGCCCCCATCGACCGCGACTCATTCATCGTCTCCCCGGCCCGGTTCAGCAGGCTCCCCGCCAAGTCTTGCCGGACCCGTGACGGGAAGTAGTCAAGCTCCCACCCCTGCACGGTGGGTATTAGACCGGACCAGAAGATCGACCGGCCGCCAAAGTTCAGCTGCGGCTTCTCGCCGATGTAGTTCTGCGTTCCACTGTTCCCGGCCTGCCAGAACGTGTCGCACCCGAAGTGTTTCGCGAGGCTACTGTTCGGGAATCGGCAGATGTTGTAGACGTGGGTGGGGTAGATGAACGACCCGGCTTCCAATACGAGGACCCGCTTCTGCGAGCCGAGACGGTCGGCGAGATCATCCGCAAGGACCCCGCCGCCGACCCCTGAACCGACGATGACGACGTCGAAATCATTTCGCCATCCCATGTACTGCAGAAAAAGGCGTTCCCGGGCCGCCGTCTCCTCCAAGACGAAATTGACGTATGTAGAAGAGGTAAAGGTCATCTCTCTCTCACTTATTCGGACTACGTCTGCGCTGGGTCACGGCATGCCTCTCGGCATCAAGAAGTACCCGTCCGCCGAGCGCAAACCGACGTTTCGCGTGAAGGCCATTAACGTGGATGGGAAGCGACTTGAGGTACTCGCTCTCGCGCGCGACGCTATCGCTGCGTGACAAGGGTTCTTTCAGCAGCACGCGCTCTAGCGGGTCGCGAGCGCTCAGGAATGAGCGAGCAATTCCAAGACCGCGCCTTGCGAGGCCAGCATCACGGATCCCCGAGCAGTGAATAGAGATCGATCTGTCGGTCGTCGCCGATCACGCGCTCGAAATCGAGGCCGAGCGTGGCGAGAACGGGTTCCGCGACGGGCTTCACCTGTTTGAGGACGTAGTGCTCCCGATCAAGCGGATGTTGCACGTTGTCGATCGGCTCCGGCCCGGCCGTCGTCATGACATAACTGATCAGTCGCCCCGCAGTCTGAGTGGACTTGCGGGCCGCTGCGACGTGCGGCGGTGTGGTCGCAGTGTAGTCCTCGGTATCCTTACGCAGGTTCTTCCGATAGACGAGCGCGTCGTCCAGCTCGCCGTTCCTTACCCGCTGCACTATCTCCGCGAGGTATTGGTCGACCGCCTGATCCGCAAACAGCCGCTGATAAAGCTCGCGTTGCACTTCCTTCGCAAGCGCGGTCCAGTCGCGGCGCACGACCTCCATGCCCACGAACTCGATGCTGTCCGCGTTCTTGTCATGGAGGAGCCCCGCGTAGCGTTTGCTGGCGCCGCGCGTGCTGTGCCGCGCCCGAGGTAAGAACAGCTTGAGATAGAGCTTCTCGAACTCGAGTTCGAGCCGGTTCTGCACGCGCCAGCGCTCGTTGATGTAACGAGCGATATCGGTGTTCAACGCAGTAGCCAACCGCCGTCCCTGCTCCCGCGCCCGATCGGGATCGTTCGCGCCCGAATGAACGAACAGACTATCGGTGTCGCCGTATAGGACTCTGAAGCCAGCCTCTTCGAACCAACGCTTCGACCACAGCAACATCTCGCGACCGATTCCGGTGATCGAATTGGCGAGCGCCGGGTTGTAGAAGCGGCAGGCCGGGGTGCCGAGCACGCCGTAGAAGGAATTCATGAGGATCTTGATCGCGTGTGATGCCACCTCGTCGCCGGTCTTCTTCGCCGCGTCGCGACGCGGAAACAACTCGTCCAATAGGCGCGGCAGGATGGCCGGTTCGCGGCGGAACGCCCCACCCGGCGTTTCGATCAGGTCCCCTCCTCCACGCGGATCGGCGACATAGGACAGCGGATCGATGTTGAACGTGCGGATGATGCTCGGATACAGGCTCTTGAAATCGAACACCCAGACGTTCCGATGCAGCCCGCTCATTGGCTCCAGCACGTGCCCGCCTTGCTGCGCGGCGTACACCCGCGAATCACGCGAGCGCACCGTCGGCGCGACGATGCCCTCATGTTCCAACTCGCTCAGGTACAGAAAATCGAACGACGCAATGCTCGCGGCGACGCGGTCCGGTGTCATGCCGGTTAACCGGCTTCGCGCAAACGCGAGCGGGATGAGATTGAGGCGCTCGATGATTCGATACGCGAGCCGCGCGTCGGTGCGCGCGTAGAGTGCAAAGGCGACAAGATCGTGCTTGTAGTTGTGGATGATCTCTCCGACCCGGTCTCGCACGTCGCCCTTCACCGCTTTGCCTTCGCCGAGCACCTCGCGCGCGACCGCATCCAGGGAGTAGTCATCCATGCGCACGAACGCGCCGCGCAGCAAGTCGATTCCATCGAGCACCAGACGACCCGGAATGGTCGCTTGACCGCTACCGAAGTAGCCTTCCGCTTTACGTAGTCGGATCGGACCCGCGTCGCGCCCGAGATTGAAAGGATGGCGTAGGCGCACAGCGATGCGTTCCAGGACGGTGAAATCGAAGTCGATCGTGTTCCAGCCGGTCAGCACGTCGGGGTCGAACTGTCTGATTCGATCGCAGAACGCTTCCAGTGCGGCACGCTCATCGAGGCAACGCGTGGCGTGCTCGGGCATTGCCCGATCGCTTCCATCGACGATCAGAACTTCATCCAGCCCGGGCGCGTACATGGAGATCGCCAGCACCCGCTCGGCCTTGGCGTCGGTTTCGATGTCGAAGGACAGCGCGCGCGGTTCGACCTTCACGTCGGCGGGCCGCAACTGGGGATTGTCGAACACGAGCGTGACACCCGTGCCGGGAACCTCGGGACCCTCGATTTCGCACCCGCCCTTGATGCCTCGCTCGATCAGATAGCGCACGGCGAAGCGGACATCGGCCTCGAACGTCTCTATCTCAGCCTCGTGCAACCGATCGCGCAGAGCCGAGACATCGACCGGAGTCTCGACATCAAGCCGGCATACGAGGACACCGTCGAAGGTGCGTCTGTCGATGGGTTTCGGCAGCGGCGCGCCCAGCGCGCGTGCGTGCTCGGCCTGCGCTGCGCGGATGTAGAAATGCGGCCGCTGCCGATCGTCGCGCACGAGGAACGTGCCGCCATCCTCCAGCAGGCCGTACAAGTAGACGACCGGAGTACGTGCCCCGTTCGGCCCGCTAACAACCCGATAGTTTGTCTGAAGAATGAAACCGCGCACTTTCATTTGCGGTCATTTTGCGACAACGCGGCGACCTACGAGCGGTTTTCGTTGGCACGACTTCGCGTGCCGCAGCAGGCGAATGGCGGGTCAGGCCGCCGCGACCGCGCAGCAGCCGTTCACGCTAAACCAGTGGCGGGCCGCTTTCGAGGCCGCACACCAGGCTACCACGCGCCACGAGAAGGCAAAACGGCGCACGGCCTTCCACCGCGCGAAGCGCACCTTGAGCGACGAGGGGATCGTTTGCGAATCCGGCGAGCAGGTATGGATCGCGTAGATCAGGGGTGCGGACGCTGCGAACAGCGTTCGCATTTCGTTCGCACTCGTTCGCGTCGCACTGCTGCGAACACTGCGAACCACCCCTTATAAGAGGGTTCGTTTGTGCGCGTGCGCACGCCGGTGTGCACGTCAGCTACAGGATGATGCCGAGGGGGGCTCACCAATGCCCGACGGAAGACCTGGCGCACGTGAGGTGCGCGCCTGCGAAATCCACCCCCGCCGCATGCGCGCGATGGCGGGCTACCCGCAGTTTGGACGGGCGATCCGACCCGCGCAGCGCTTGCGGACGCTCGGGACGCGGATCGTCGCACCTGAGCGCTCACAGCCGCTCTGGCGGCTGCCCGTTTCTGTTGCGTCCCAGTAAGGGGGGTCTGACAGCACACTAGCCGGCGGACGCGATCGAGCCGTAATGGTCGCTCGCGGATGTAGCAAAGCGACGTGACGCGCGCGCGCGAATGCGGATAACAAGCTCGCGCTGAATTTTGGCAGGGACATGAGCCGCTGGGGATCATCTATCAAGCCCGCGGCTTCCTGGAGCTGGGCGGCGGCTCGTCCATCGAGATCAGCATGACACCGGAGGCTGAGATCGCATGGGCCGAGATGTATGCGCAGATTGTCGCGGACCGACCGGCATTGTTAAGGGTTGTCCAACGCCTGCCCTCAGACCAGTGCGATGCGCAGCGTCGCCTCAACACACGGGCAGGTGTCGGACAACCCTTAACACAGCGGCCGTACGATGCTCGGCGCTGAGACCGGCCGTTGAACGGCGCTATCGACCCTGAGGCGACACTCAGCGTCGCGGAAAAGCAGACGTTCAACGCTGTGGTTCAGGCGCGTCGGAGCGGCCGAAGTGCGCGCTTCGCGTCTCTGAGGATGCGGTCGAGGTAGTTGGCGGCGCGACGCATCAGCGGGGGCGCAGCAACGTTAGTGCGCGCCCGCCGCTGCTTCTAGAACTATTTCAATCCGCTTCCAAAGCTGACCCTGTTTCCGGTGCAATTCTGACCCCGGCAAGTTGATGCGGAGCAGTTATCGACGGGGCGCGTGGCGCACGCCACGCACACGCGCCCGGTGGGTAACTGCGGCTCGTTAGTCACGGTGCTTGAATCGCCAGGATTCGTTGCCGGTCTCGACGATGTCGCAGTGATGGGTGATGCGATCCAGCAGTGCGGTGGTCATCTTCTGATCGTGGAACACCTGCGGCCATTCGGCGAACGCGAGGTTGGTGGTAATGATTACCGAGACCTTCTCATAGAGGCGGTTGAGCAGGTGAAACAGCAGCGCGCGCCGGCTTGGCTGAATGGGAGGTAGCCCAGCTCGTCCAGGACGACGCAGTGCATGCGCGCGCATTGGCGAAGCGTCGCCCCGGCGCGGTGGCTGCGCTGTTCGGCCTCCAGCCGGTTCACGAGGTCGAGCACGGTAAAGAAGCGCGCGCGGCAGCCGTGCTTGATGAGCTGGCTCGCGATCGCCACTGCCAGATGGGTCTTGCCGGTGCCGGTGCCACCGACCAGGATCAAGTTGCGTGCGGATTCCAGGAGGCGTCCCGTGGTGCCATTGCCGGATCAGGGCCTCGTTGATCGGGGTGGCGGCGAACTGGAAGGTGTCCAGGCTCTTGGTCATCGGCAAGTTGGCGACGCCGAGCTGGTAGCGAATCGAGCGGAGCTTCCGCTCCTCGATCTCGCAGGCGAACAGCTTGCCCAGAATCTGATGGAATGAGAGCTTGCGTTTGAGCCCCTCGGTGAGGGTCTCCTCGAACGCCGTGCGCATGCCATGGAGCTTGAGCATGCCCATCAGATCGAGCAGTTCGGCGGTTTGCATGGCGGGAGGTTCCTCAGCAATTGGTTGTAGCGAGCACAATCGGCACGCGGCTCGTTGGCAAGCGCGAGTGCCTCGGGGACGCCGATCGGGGCAGCTCGCGCGGTATCTCGCGCGCGCGCCAACAGCGTCAGCACCACGTCGGCCGACACGCTGTGGCTCGCGAGCGCCTCGCGGCAAGCCGCTTCCACGGCGTCCAATCCGTCTTGGACGACGGCGTTCAGAATCGCGACGAACTGTCGATCGCCGTCGAGGTGACGCTCGAGTTTGCGACGCACGCTATTCAGTGAGGCGGGCAGCGACCAGTCCGCGAACGGCGCACCGTTTCGAAGCGCGCCGGGCTTGGTGGCAAGGCCGGACTGCTTCAGCGAGCGATACAGCGCCGTCTCGAAGTCAACGAAGCCGGTGTAGGAGGCGATGTCCTGGAACGGCAGGATTTGCGACGCCCAATAGCCGCCGACGCCGTTCTTGCGGTCGATCCAGTAGAAGCAGTTGGGCAGCCCGGCCCACATCAGTGAACCCGCCGGGCGTCCGGAGGGGGTCTCCTCGCGGTTGAACTGGAACGTGTAGGCCCAGCCTTTGGCGACGCCCGGGAAGAACTCGCCCGCGTTGGTGATCAAGGGCATCGAGGTCGGCCAGCCACCGCTCGCCAGGCCCAATTTCGCCAGCCCGTCTTCACACATCTGCGCCACAGTCTCGGCCTTAAGCACGCGACCGTTGGGCCCGGCACCGTCGTTCAGGAACATGCGGATGAACTTCATGTAGTCGCCCACCGTCGAGTACAGCCCGAGGCCGCCGGCTTCGAGTTCCGGGGGTTGCGGCAACGCCAGCCCGGGCTGCGGCGTCAGCTTGCCGTCCTGATCCCGCTGATGGATGGTTACCCGGCGCGCCTTCATCGAGTCGGTCATCGTGAAGGCCATGTCCTGTATGCCGAGCGGGCCGAAGATGCGCTCCTTCATCACTTCGCCCAGGCGCTTGCCGCGCTGTTGCTCGACGATCTTTCCGAGCCAGTCGATGTTCACGCCATAGGTCCAGCGCTCGCCCGGGTCGTGCAGCAGGACGCTCTTGATCGACCCGTCGGTGCAGGTCAGGACCGAAGGGACGCCGGTGGCCTCACGGTATTTCAGATCGTCGGCGCTGAAGCATTCGTAGCACAGCCCGGACGTGTGAAGGATGAGGTCGTTGACCGTGACGTCTCGCTTCGGCGGGCGGGTCTTTGGCTGGCCTGCCGCGTCGAACCCCTCGAGCACCCGCAGTTCACCGATGGCCGGCACGTACTTCTTCGCCGGGTCCGACAGGCTGATCTTGCCTTCCTCGACCAACTGCATGACGGTCACACCAGTCACCGCCTTCGTGGTCGAAAAGATCGCGAACACCGAGTCAGTCGTCATCGGCTGGTTCTTGCCCAGTTCACGCTTGCCGACGGCGCCCTCGTAGACATTGCCACTGCGCCCCGTGGCCATCGCCACCACGCCGGGCGCGCCGCCGAAGCGGTTGACCGTGTAATCGAGCACCGTGTCCGCGGCGGCTTTGAACTTCGAGTTCATGGTTGTCTCCTTCCGGAAGCGGGCGGCAGTGTGACCAGCCTGTCCCGGCCGCCCACGAGACGGGCGGGTGGGTGAAGGATATGCCCCCCGCAGTGCGGACTCGCCGCGCGCGTGACGACGCCCAGCTCGGGCAACATCGCGCACCACTCTGGTCGGCCCGTGTCCGCGTGAATCAGACCTCGCCCGCATGCCACTACACCACATACTTCAGCGCATGAGTAGCACGATTGACTCCCTATGCGCCACTCGGGTAATGGCGGCCCTTGGCCCGAACGCAGACAAACCGCCACTGGCAGATCGGGCGTACAGCGCCTCAGGACAGGTGATGCACCGGCCCCATGCCGTACACCGGCGTGGGTATGCCCTCCATGCGCGCCTTCAGCTGCAGCGACAGGAACTGCGAGTAGTGGCGCGACTGGTGCAGGTTGCCGCCATGGAACCACAGCGCCTCCTGGTGCGTGGGCTTCCACATATTGCGCAGTTCGCCCTCCCACGGCCCCGGATCCTTGCGCGTATCTGAGCCGAGGCCCCAGCACTTGCCCACCTTGTCGGCGATCTCCCTGCTGATAAGTTGCGCCGCCCAGCCGTTCATCGAACCGTAGCCGGTCGCAAAGACGATCAGGTCGGCCGGCAGTTCGCTGCCGTCGGCGAAGACGACCGAGTGCTCCTTGATGCGCTCGACGCCGACCCCGCTCTTGAGCTTGATCTTGCCGTCGGCCACGAGATCGCTCGCGCCGACGTCGATGTAGTAGCCCGAGCCGCGGCGCAGGTACTTGAGGAACAGGCCCGAACCGTCGTCGCCGAAGTCGAGCTTGAAGCCAGCCTTCTCGAGTCGCGCATAGAACTCGGCGTCGCGCTTCTTCATCTCCTCGTACACCGGCACCTGCAGCGATGGCAGCACCTTGTACGGCAGCGAGGCGAAGATCAGGTCCGCCTTGTCGGTGGTGACACCCGCCTTCAGCGCGGCTTCGGAGTACAGCCCGCCGAGGGCCAGCTCCATCAGCGTGTCGCTGCGCGCGACGTGCGTCGAACTGCGCTGCACCATCGTCACGTCGGCGCCCTCTTCCCACAGCGCGGCGCAGATGTCGTGCCCCGAGTTGTTGGAGCCGATCACCACCGCCTTCTTGCCCTTGTAGCCGTCGGGCCCCGGGTGCTTGCTGCTATGGTGTAGGTCGCCCTTGAACGTCTCCATTCCCGGCATCGACGGCATGCTCGGCACCGCCGACATGCCGGTGGCGAGCACGAGCTGCCGCGGCCGCAGTGTTATCGGCTTGCCGTTGCGAACGACCTCGACCATCCACTCCTTCTTCGCGTCGTCGTAGCGCGCTCTCTTGCACTCGGTGCTGCCCCAGTAGTCGAGTTCCATTACCTTCGTGTACATCTCGAGCCAGTCGCCGATCTTGTCCTTGGGGCTGAATACCGGCCAATGCTCGGGGAACGGCAGGTACGGCAGCTGGTCGTACCACACCGGGTCGTGCAGGCACAGGGTCTTGTAGCGCTTGCGCCAGGAGTCGCCGGGCCGCTCGTTCTTCTCGACGATGATCGCCGGCACATTCAGCCGTCGCAGCCGTGCGCCGAGCGCGATGCCGCCCTGCCCGCCCCCGACGATCACGACGTAGGGCTGGTTAGTGACGCCAAGCTCGGCCTCCTCCTGACGACGCTGCTCGAGCCAGGTCTTGCGGCCGGGGTGCACACCGTGCTCGACGCCCTTGTCGCGCGTCGGGCCCTTGTGCTCCTCGTAGCCCTTCAGCTCGGTCATCGTCGTCAGCAGCGTCCAGGCCTTGCCGCCGATCAGCCGCACGTGACCGTAGCCGCGCGCCGCGGCGGTCTCGAAGCGGATCCAGCCTTCGATCACGCCGCCGGCCTCGCTCGCCTCGCCCTCGAGTCGCCAGGCTGAGGGCTTCGCGGAGATCACCGCACGTTCAATCATCTGGCGCACCTTGGCGTTGCCCTCGGCGGTGGTGATGTTCCAGGTGAACGACACCAGGTCGCGCCAGTAGCTGTCGTCGCCGAACAGCGCCGCGGCGCCCGCGGCATCGCCGCGCTCGAGTGCCGCACCGAGTGCGGCGAGCCATTCCGACACCTGCTGGGTCGGCGTCTTCTCGCTCATCGCTTATCTCCTGCTCGTGGTTGGCTTACCGGCGCGCCGGGCATGGCCTGCGGACCCGTGCAGTTTGGCATCGAGCCCCGAGGATGTGTAGTGGTACCCGGGCTCGCGGCCGAGGCGCGCTACGACTCTATCGCCCGCATTGTGCGGTGCTTTGGTCATGTCCGCCTGAAGCGCGCCGACAAGGGCGTGGTGCTGTCCCTTCTTGAGCGGGCGAGCCTCTAATCCCGTCAGTAACTCACGTGGCTGGCGGAACGGAGCGGTCAGCGGCGCTACTTGTTCTGGTGCTTCAGGTGACCGCTTTGGAGCGAATTGGGAGTTGGCGACGACGGTCTGCATTTGTTAAGGGTTGTCCGACACCTGCCCGTGCGAAGAGATTGACTCGCGCAGCGCGAGGCCTGAGGGCAGGTGTCGGACAACCCTTAACAATAGCGCCATCGAGCGGCCGCTTTCACGAAGGCGCCGTAAAGTCGCTCTTCGGCCAGGCGCGGCTGTACGGTCCCGTCGTCGATAGCTGCCGTTCGATGGCGTCGGATGGCGCCAGGCAGTAGAAGAACCGAACGCGCGGCGCCGGCCGCGCTTTCGTCGGATGCTTCGTCCTGTCTCGGCGTCGTCGCCGACCCCGCGGCCGTTCGCGCAGCGTATCGGAGGTTGGCGGCGCAGCGATGGGCCCGGCGGCTGTTCCGTCCAGGCGAGCCGGTGTTCGCCCCTTGCGGTCGAGAACTGGGTCGGGGCCACCCGGACCGGGCTTCGGTGCTATCGTCTCCTACACGCGCCGCTTGGCGATGAGTCCCCAGACAAAGAGAACGACAATGGCGCCGACGACTGCGCCGATGAGCCCGGCACCCTCGCCGGGCGCATACCACCCAAGCGCTTGCCCGAGATAGCTCGCAACGACCGCTCCCACGATGCCAAGAATCGTCGTCAAGACGAAACCCGAGGGCTCGTTTTTGCCAGGCATGATGAACTTAGCGATCACCCCGGCGACAAATCCAATGACGATCGTCCAGATGATACCCATGGCCTGCTCCTATGAGGGGCTAGGTTACGCCTAGCTGCCACAGGACGATACACCCCGACAGCCATTCCGGGGACATAGCAGGGTGGTGCCGGAAATTATTCTATGGCCGATGTGTTCCACTGAGGACATGGAGGAGAATGAAATGAGCCGCGGAATGCCGTCCATGATTGCACTTTTGGGACTTCTCGCTGTTGCGGGTTATCAGAACCGGGACAAAATCGCCGAAGTGCTCGGCGGGCGTAAGCAAGAGCCGGGCGGCGGACCCGCCCGGAGCGATCAGCAGGGCGGCCAGGGCGGCGTGCTTGGCAATCTGGGCGGGCTCCTCGGCGGTGCGAGTGCGGGGAGCGTGCTGAGCGGCGGGCTTAGCGACCTAATCGAACGCTTCAAGCAGAACGGCCAAGGCCAGGCGGCGGATTCCTGGGTCGGGAGAGGTCCCAATCAACCGCTCGGCCCGGATCAGCTCGAGCAAGCGATCGGCCCCGATATGCTGCACACGCTTTCGCAGCATACCGGGCTTTCGCGGGAAGACTTGCTGTCCAGGCTGACACGGGAATTACCCGCAGCGGTCGACAAATTTACACCGGAGGGCCGGCTACCGACCGAAGACGAGGCGGCGCGGCTGATCTAACCAGTCTCGCTGGTGAGTGTTAGGGCGCGCGTTGCCACAACGCGCGGGTGTCCGCTTTTCAGCGAAGCGTGTGACAGCTTAGGGTCGGGTGCGTGAGTCCGGCGCCGTGGGCAGCAGACATTCGGTTGGTTTTCGATGCCCAATGGCCACGGCATCGATTGAGCTGGCGCTCTGGAAACCGCCTCGCCACGCACATGCGGCGGGCTACGTCTTGCACTACCTTGAGAGCGATCATCGGCGTCACGATCTCTCTGAAGCGGCCTGTGGCTCAGAGCGCCCAGCGAGGCTACTCGCACCTCCGTCTTCGGCTAACCTTCCGGCAGCAGAAAAAAAGTCGACGAGCGTCTGCGCATTGCTTTCGGCAACAGTGCCAAGGGCATCGGAACTCTGGATGCGCTTCGACAGCCAACGTCGTCGCCAGAGACTCGCGAGTACGCTAGCCGGATGGCAGGTTACACCTCACTAGTGACGCCCATCGCGATCGTCGTCGTCGATCTTCACAGCGACGCCCGGCTGCGGGTACCCAAGCCAGGTGTCTTTCACCTCGCCCTGGCCCACGCCGCGTTCGTCGTAGTCGCAGACGCCCTCGGGGAATGCAACGTTCAGTCGGACGATCTGCGCGGCGGCAAGGGGTCGACCGTAGTCGCTGGCCTTGACCGGCTTCAGCCGACATTTCAGGACGTTGTCGGCGAGCGGGCCGCCTGCGGCCAGGCGGGGATTGCCGTTGACCGGATACAGCTGATTGCACTGGCTCGTCTTCGAGTCGGAAGCCGGCTCCCGGATTTCCTGCCCATCGGCCGTGAAGCACGCATCAACCAGGTCCGTCGGTTTGTTACGAAGCACCTTTTCGGCCTTGCTGTGATAGCGCGAACGGTCGCTCGTGATGTTGTCGAGCCAGCGCTCCATCTGCAGGACCGCATGAGGTACCAGCCGATTCCAGGGTGAGTCCGGGGTGACGATGTCGGTGAAGATGCCGCCAAGGCTCGCGGTCAGGAGAAGGACCTGATTGTCTGCGTGCCCATTTGCCGCGATCAGTCGCTCGCGGGTCATCAGCGATCGCACGCGGTCGTGGATGTCGGGGTTCTTGTCCCAATAGGCGCGGAAGTCGACGATCGGCACGGATCCCAGGCCGCCGCCGCCGGTGTTCACGCGGCCGCGCGAATAGGCGAGGCGCAGCGTCGTTGTATCGGCAACCGAGCGCGCACCGACGATGTTGCCGTCGGCGTCGAAGCCGCCGATGCGCTCGTTCAGCTCGATGAACTGCTCGGCGCTGATCACGCCGGCCTTGAAAGCGACAAGACCGTACTGGACCCCGACGTTGTCGAGTGGCCGGCGCGCAAAACCGGTGCGCGGATCGATACCGAGCGCGTTGACGTTGTTGTCATGAATCGTGCAGCGTGTGCCGCCTGGATTGGTTTGTGCGTTGTAGATCGCGCTTTGCGGCACGACCGGACTGCACAGCGTCGGCACAACCCAACCCGGCGAGAAGGTCGCGATCCAAGTGAGCCCGACAGGCGTCGGAGGTATCTGCTCGCAATTGTTCCAGCTCGCGTAACCCGCCACCGCGGACTTCTGCTCGAAGGTCCACGGCAGGGATGAACTGTCGAACACGCGCTTGAGAAGCGAGCAGTCGATCGTCGGCGGAATCACCGTGAAGATGTCCGGATAGCTTGCGGACGGTGTGATCCCGTCGAGGATGCCCGGATAGTTCTGCGCGATCATGTGCTGCTGCATCGAACCGCCGGAGCCGCCGAAGCCCATCGTGTAGCGCGGCACGCCGAATCGCTCGATGAAGTACTCTTTCACCATCAGCGCCGTTTCGGCCGTGACCAGGTCGTTGCAGTTGTTGCCCCAGACGTTCTGGCTCGACGAGGCGACGGCATAGCCGCGGGCAAGGAAGACGTTGTCGAGCACGCCGCCGTTCGACGTGGCCTGGTGATAGCCCGCCGAGCAACCACCCCCGAACGTGTAGGCGAGTCTCTTGTTCCAGCCCGTCGTGCGGTGCCACGGCGTGGGCAGCGGTGTGCCAGGTACGTGCAGGAAGGCAATCTGGTAGACGGCTCGATTGATCGTGCCGGTCTCCAACCGCACGATGTAGTCCACCGCGTTTCCTTCGCTCGTCGTGGTCCGCTGCAGGTCGCCCGGCGTCGGTGCGGACGGGTCGAACGGTTTGAACGTGTTGTCCGTGCTCCGGTAACGGTAGGCGACCGTCGTGTTCGCACTGCAGTTCGCATCCAATGCGGGGCCGAGTCCCCAGGCCTCCGTCTCGCAGACGAACGGGGTCTGATGCGGGCCGGAGAAAAGCGGCCCGCTGATCGGATGGTTGGTGAGAAGGAGCCGTCGTGACGGTCCGCCGTGCTTCCCGGACGCCGACACCTCGAGCACGTTCTTTCCGCGCTTGAGGCCGGTCACCAGGCCCGTCAGCGTTCGTCCCTTTGCATCGGCGGAGAACGCGCCGCTGACGTTCCGGTTGTTCAGCTCGACGCGCACCTTGTTCACCGAAACACCGTGCGGCAACTCGATGCGGACCAGCACGTCGCCGCCGCTGACAAGTTCCGGCTTCGTCGACAGCGTCTCGATCCGGAAGTCGGAGCCTTGATGGTCGCGATCTCCGTGCACATCGTCGTCATACCCACCCTTCGCGAAGCACGTCGGCGTTGTTGCGAAGGCTGCCACCAGCGCCAGCGTTGCAAGAGCGCGCATGCGACCCGAGCCAGGGAAAACTCGCATTCTGATGTTCATGCCTGTCTCCTTTGTGTTCATGCCTGTCTCCTTATCTTGTCTTTGGGATAGGAAAAACAAAGAGCGGGAGCGTCGCCGAGGCCCGATGCGTCCACATGTCCATTATTGTCGTTAACGCCAGTCGTCGTTATGTCGATCCAGAGGGACGCGCGCGCCCCGGGGGCGGAGGCGCGAGCCAACGCGCCTTGACCACATCCTGCTCTACGCCCGGGCGGCTGTAGTCGCACACGCCATCGGCGAAGGTCGTGCGCAGCCGCGCGAGCTGCGCATCGGTGAGCGCACGCGAGTAATCGGAGGCACGGACCGGCTTCACCTGCCAATTCAGGAGCCAAAAAACTGTAGCGCAAGCCTCATGCAGAGTCCACGGCGCGCGCGGACTTTCGCAAAATCGCTCCAACTTTCGTAATAGCGACTTTATTCCCCAGGCGCCAGCGGTTCCGCAAGACCGGCACTTATGATCGCCGGCGCCAGCGACCCCGGCAGAAGAAGACAAGGCGGGCATTACCCGCGAACAAACAGACCAAAGGAGGTGAAATGAAATCGACAGCCGTCTGCTGGCCGGCCGTGCTGGCGCTGTTTCTCCCGTCGTTGGCTCCCGCGAAGGTCACACAGTTCGTGATCGAATCGCGCGAGCTCATAAATGCGGGCGCGTCGTACGGCAAAGCCGGACAGTACGAGCGGCTCAGGGGCTATGCCATCGGGGAGCTCAATCCCCGCGGCCGCCGGAATGCCGACATCGTCAATCTCGACAAGGCGCCGCGGAACGCGGGCGGCAAGGTCGAGTACCGCACCGACGTCGAGATCCACAAGCCCGTCGTCCTGCGCCGCGGCAACGGCACGCTGCTGTACGACGTCGTCAATCGCGGCTGGTGAGTTCGGATCAAGAGCGCACCGGCTTCCCGGAGATCCCCGGCGTGACGTACAACGGCCTGTACAACTACATCCGCGTCACCGACTACAGCGTGCAGCCGCCTAAGCAGGGGCGCGCGTACGGCCTGCTCGTTCCCAAGGGGGACCGCGACGGCAACTCGCTTGCCGGCATCCGGCTGCCAGCGCTCGAAGCACCGATCGCGACCTATACAGGGTGGAACCTTCGCGCGGCGGGTTTTGCCGAAGACGAGATGTGCGCCTTCGGCGGCTCTTACATCCCGTTCGCGCGAACGGCGGTCGAGCGTCGCAGCGCCGGCGATCCGCGGAAGTCGATTGAGGAGCGTTATCGCAACCACGCCGACTACGTGCGGAAGTTCGCGCGCGCCGCCTGGAAGCTCGTGCGAGAGGGCTACCTGCTGCCGCAGGACGCGGAGGCGCAGATCGAGGAAGCACGAGCGCTCGACATCGGGCTGCCCAAGGACTGACCCGGGGTGGCGGCCCCTCGCGGGGCCGCCGGCGCGGGCCGAACGCGACATCGCACCAAGGAGACAGGGTATGAAATCGGATTCTCGAACGTTCCTGCAAGGTCTTCTCGATCGGAGTGAGTTCCTCTTCGCTTGCGCGCCGATCGTGCTAGCGGCGGCGCTCGGCATGGTCCCCGCGGCCCACGCCGGGGATCGCGACGACGACCATGATCGGCACGGCGCCAAGGACTTCCGGATCACGACGCTTTCGTCCGCGCCTCACCTCGTCAGCGGCGGCAGCGCGCTCGTGCGCATCGACGTGCCGCGCTCGGTATCGCTGTCCCGCGTCCGCGTCGAGCTGAACGACCGGAACGTCACATCGGCTTTCCGCGTGAACGCCGGCGCGCGCACGCTTACCGGGCTGGTGAACAACCTGAAGGACGGAAAGAACAGGCTGGAGGTGTATTCCTCCGGCGGGCCTGCGGAGCGCCTCACGCTGACGAACTATCCGATCACCGGGCCGATCATCTCGGGCCCCCACCAGACGCCGTTCTACTGCCAGACCGCCACATTCCTGCTGCCGGACGGGAACACGCTCGGCGCGCCGCTGGACGACGACTGCACCGTGGCGCCCGTCGTCACCTACATGTACCTGCGCACCGGAACGGCCGCGCTGACCCCGCTGCCGGACACGACCCAGCTCCCCGCCGACGTGGCGACGACCACCACCCTGAGCAACGCGACGGTGCCCTTCGTCGTCCGCGTCGAAACCCGTACGGTCAATCGCGGCATCTATCAGAGCGCGGTCCTGCACGACCCGACGACCGAGGGGGCACCGACGCCGTTTGCCGCACCGAAGGGCTGGAACAGGCGGCTGATCGCGATCGAGGGCTTCGGCTGTCCCGGAGGGCTGGTACATCCAGGGCGGGGCGCAGGGCAACCTCGCCCTCGCCGGCTTCGATTTCACGCTGCTCAGCCTCGCGCGCCTCGGCGAGGGTTACGCGATGTTCGCCAACACGCTGCAGCACGCATCGAACAACTGCAACGCGGTGCTCGCCAGCGAAGCGACGATGATGTCCAAGGAGCAGTTCATCAAGACCTACGGCGTACCGACGTTCAGCGTCAGCGCGGGCTGCTCGGGCGGCGCGTACGGGAGCTCGATGCCGGCCGACCGGATTCCCGGGCTCTTCGACGGGATCCTGATCCTGTGCACGTTCCCCGACCCGCTGAGCATCGCGCTCTCGGGCTCCGACGGACACCTGCTGACGCATTACTGGGCGGTGACCGATCCGGTCGGGTTCACCGACAACCAGAAGAACGCAGTTACCGGCTACAAGAGCGTGCCGGCGTTCATCGCCGCGGCCAACCAGTCCGGGCGGACGGACCCGGTGCCGGGGCGGGTGGACATTCCGGGTTACGTGTCGGCGCCCTTCAACGCGATCGTGCCGGTCTCGGCTGCGCTACGACCCGGTGACCAACCCGACCGGCATCCGGGGCACGGTTTACGACGCCGCCAAGAACGTCTACGGCGCCGACCGCAAGACCGGCTTTGCACTGCGTCCGTTCGACAACGTCGGCGTGCAGTACGGCCTGAAGGCGCTGAACGACGGCGTGATCTCGACCACGCAGTTCCTCGACCTGAACGAGAGGATCGGCGGCTACGACCAGGACGCCAACTACGTCGCAGCGCGCAGCGAGGGCGATCGGGGTGCGATGAGACGCGCCCAGCTCGGCGGCCTGCAGCTCGGCGGCAACGGCGGGCTCGCGTCGATCCCGGTCTTCGACGTCTCCGGCATCTACAACGAGGACAATGCTTACCACTACCAGTGGTTCCACTTCGCCCAGCGCGAACGCATGCGCAAGGCAAACGGCGACACGCGGAACCACGTGATGTGGCGCGGCAATCCGGTCCCGGCCGATACGACATGGTCTACCTTCATCGACTGGGTTGCGGCGTACGTGGCCGATAACGGCAAGGGAACGCAGAAGCAGCGCGTGGTCCGCAACAAGCCGGCCAACGCGGTCGACGGTTGCTGGAGCAGTCCGACAACGTTCATCGCGGAGCGG
Organism: uncultured beta proteobacterium; assembly: GCA_963754305.1. Classification (GTDB taxonomy): domain Bacteria; phylum Pseudomonadota; class Gammaproteobacteria; order Burkholderiales; family SG8-39; genus DATEDA01. The sequence continues at coordinate 209,277 of CAVWFR010000024.1, forward strand.
CAGACGCTCAGCAGCGAGCCGGACAGGGAGTGCAATACACTTTTTCCGTCGTGGACCTTCCCCCGCCACATCGCGGGCGGTCCCGTCGCGGCGAACATCATGAAGTGCTCGCTCAAGCCGATCCGGGAATCCGACTACAAGGTGGTGCTCTCGCCCGCGGAGATGGCACGCCTTCGCAGCATCTTCCCGCAAGGGGTCTGCGACTGGTCGAGAGACGGCAATCACGAGGGCGTGGTGCCGAACGGGTCGTTCGGCCCCTCGCCGGTCGACTTCATCGGCTTCAAGCACCACTGAGCGCTCGAGCGATTCCGGAAGCGTGACCGCCCTGCCGCCGTTCGCGGCGGCGGGGTACCGACTTTGCGCGACGCGTCGCCTGCTCCACGCGCATTGATGCAGAGACGCTCTCCCGCGCATTGGAAGCGCTCGCTGGCGGTCCGAACTTCATCGGCGCCAAGGCGTGGAACGACATCGCGCAGGGACTCTTCACGCTGCACGTTGCCCGGCAAGGCCGCGAGGGCCGCCATTTCGTGGTGTTCCGGATCGGCGATGATGGGGTGCGAGAGGTGACCGACGTGCTGCGCCTGCTTCATGACGCCATGCGCCTGCCGCGCCATGTGCCCCCGGTGGATCAGACGGGAGATTGATGTCCCGAGGAGCCCCTTGGACGCCGCAAACCCCAGTGAGCCCCCCAATAAAGCCACCTCTCCGAGGGTCGCGCACGACGCGGGACACGCATACTTCCTCGCACGTACGCATACGAGGACATCTGCTCACCGAAAACTCACCCAGGAACGTGGAGCGCGAATAGGAAGCCACTGCGAGAGTGGCCTAAACACTTGGACCGGTGGGAGGTTTGGCGCGCCCGGCAGGATTTGAACCCACGACCCAGGCGGTCGAAGCGGATTTTCGCGGCTTGCTAATCAGTCACTTGCGGCGTTTGCCAATCTCGAACCACCGGTAGCACGATTGCAGCGAATGGGATCAACTGATCGGTGGAGCCTGCGACGAATCCAATCGCAACCAGCGAACTCGAAAGCGCCATGACATAAAGTGTGCTGCGAGCGGAAGCCTCCGAGTACGTTGAATTGTTCGCCGTTTGCAGCACGAAGTGCTCCGTAGTCAGGGCTGACAGCAACGCGGATCGCTCGTCTCGTTCATCCACCTTTAGGCCTCCTTGAGTTGCGGTGGCACGAAAAGGGCCAAAATCTCGCCGAGGCGGGCCGCACCTTCGCTTCGCGCTAGCGACGGCGCGCCCGCTTCAATCTGCATCTCGGCCGCGCCGCGTGCCGGCAGCTATACTGCGCCCCGCCGGCAGCGAATGGTTCGCTGGCTGGCGTTGGTCCGCGGCCGCCGCACCGCCAAGCCACCCGATGTACCGATGAGCGCCCGCAGCAAGCTTGCCGTTGGTCTTCTCCTGATCATCGTCATCGCCGCGCTGGTCGGGGGTGGTCTATTCCTGCGACCGCGCTTTGAATCCGAGCCGCCGCAGATCGTCGTCTCGCCCAATGTCGACGTGGTCGGCGTGGCGCCGATGGAGATCCAGGTCACCGACAAGGGGACGGGCTTGAAGTCCGTCACGGCGACGCTGTCGCAAGGCGGCACCGAGCAGAATCTGGCCACCGAGCAGTTCGCCCAGCCGGTGGGCGAGAAAAAGATCGCGGTCGCGCTGGCAAAGGTGCCGGGTGTGAAGGAAGGTCCCGCCGTGCTGCGCGTCACCGCGCGGGATGCCTCGCTTTGGAGCGGCAACGAGGCCGTGGTGCAGAAGAACATCACGATCGACACTACGCCGCCCACGCTGGAGCTCATTGCCGACGATCGCTACGTCAATTTCGGCGGCGTGGGCGCGATCGTCTACAAGGCGTCGGCGGACACGGCGACGAGCGGCGTCAAGATCGGCAACTACTTCTTTCCCGGTTTTGCTGGCCAGGTGAAGGACCATCCGGATCACACCCTGGCTCTGTTCGCTCATCCGTACGACGCACCGCCGGAGGCGAGGCCCACGCTGGTCGCCACGGACCAGGCCGGCAACACGCGCGAGACGCGGCTTGCGTATGAACTGAAGAACGTGCGCTACAGAAAGAGCACCCTCGCAGTATCGGACAGCTTCCTGCAGAACAAGGTGGCACCGCTGCTCACCGACGTCGCCGCGCGGCAAGGCGCGCTGAAGGACGTATTCATCGCCGTGAACAAGCGGCTGCGCAAGGAAAACGAGGACCGCATCGCCGCGATCACGCAAAGAGCGACGCCCAAGATGCTGTGGAAGGATGCCTTCGCTCAGCTCAGCAACTCGAAGGTCGAAGCCAACTTCGCGGACCACCGGACGTACACCTACAACGGCGAGCCGATCGATACCGCATACCACCTCGGCTACGACCTCTCGGTGACGAAGCACTACCCGGTCGAGGCCGCCAACAGCGGCACGGTGGCCTTCACGGGCGATCTAGGCATCTACGGCAACACCGTGATCCTCGACCACGGCCTCGGCCTCTTCACGCTGTACGGCCACCTAAGCTCGATCGACGTCAAGGAGGGCGACTCCGTCAGCCAGCGCCAAGTGCTCGGCAAGACGGGCGAGACGGGACTCGCCGTCGGCGACCACCTGCACTTCGGGGTCTATCTCGATGGCGTTGCGGTGCTGCCGGTTGAGTGGTGGGATCAGAAGTGGATCAACGACAACATCAAGCCCAAGCTCGAAGGGCGTAGCGGGCAGGAGATCGCGGAGGCGCAGCAGCTGGCGAAGCCGGCGAGGAAGGGCGGAGGGAAGCGGCGGCGATAGGCGCTCGCCCCTCAGCGCTCGAACAGCGCGGCGAGTTGACGCGATGAGCACGGGCGTTGCGAAACGGCTGGGCGTAACTCTGCGGTCGCTGTGAGAGGGGCACGCCCGTGCCGGTGTCAAACGTCCTATGCACGCTAGCGCGGCGCCTGATTGGAGCGCGGCCTTCGACCAACGTTAACCGGCTGCTTTTGGAAAGCGCGAACGGCCGAAAAGGGTCGCGTCCAACCGGTCGCTGATCCCGAAAGCAGACGCACACCGAAGAGTCCGCTATCGGGAAGCGCTATCGGCAGGAGTCGGCGAAAAGGAGCCGGTCGCCGTCGCCTCCCAATTTTCCGCAAAACGGTCGTTCAGCGGCGCCAAGGTTGACCGTTCGCGATGAAGTACGTGGGACCTATTCTGGAAGCAGCGTCGAGGCGCTCCGCCTTGCAATTTGCGCTCGCTTGAAATTCCACCAACGAGATTAATGTGGTGGTTCTGGCCCTTAGACAGACCGCGGTGTCCAGCGTCGCGCCACAATGCGTCAGCAACCGCCGGTAATCAGGCGTACGAACCCACGATGGAGGAGGCCAAGCGTGATGAGACCAGCGAAGAATTGCGTCGTACTGGCCGCGGTGTGCCTGGTGGCCGCATGCTCGATTAGCCCGCCGAGGGCGTGCACCCGCGGGGCGTCCTACCAGGCGACACCGTGTCCCCAACCGAACATCGCGGGCTTCCCCGACCTCGACTTCCCGTCAGGTGTTCGGTGTGGCTACCTCACGGTGCTCGAGAACCGGGCCAAGCCCGACGGGCGCCGTATCCGCATCTTCGTGATGCGCGCACCCGCGGTCTCGGCAACGCCCAAGCCCGATCCGGTCGTGTACCTGTCGGGCGGGCCCGGCGGGGCCGGGTCGTTCGAGGTGGCGTTCATGGTCAAGCATGGACTCAACGCCGACCGCGAGGTCATCTTCGTCGACCAGCGCGGCACGCACCGCGCCGACCCCCGCCTCGGATGTCCCGGGTGGGAGCAGTTCTTCTACGACCGGTCAGCCTTCCCTTCGCGGCGGAATCGACCACTCCCGCAGACGCCGCGGCGATCAAGCAGTGCCGCGACCAGTTGGCTGCAACTGGCGTCGACCTCGCTGCCTACAACAGCACGGAGAACGCCGCCGACATCGCCGACCTCAAGGTGGCAATGGGCATCGACACCTGGAACGTCTACGGGGTTTCCTACGGGAATCGAGGCTGGCGTTGATCGTCCTGCGAAATCACCCACAGGGCATCCGCAGCGTGGCCTCGATCCTGTCGCCCCCCACGGTCAACATCGTCGAGAAATGGTGGTCGGCTCCGGCCAGCTCGTTCAAGGCGATCTTCGCTGCGTGTGCTGCCCAACGCACTTGCGCCACCGCCTACCCGAATGGGAGCGGCTCACCCCGGATGAACCGCCTCGACACGACGTCCGTCGTCGCGCAGGCCAAGGACGAGTCCGGCTCCCCGGTGACGGGTAAACATCGACGGGTTCGCCTTCGCCTATGCGATGATCATGGCGAGCGAGCGCGGCGATGCCTCTGGCGTCCCCAAGATGATCGCCGACATGGCGCGAGGCGATTCCGGCACGGTCGCCGCCGCGTATCTCGCGTTGCGGGGTCCGCCGGAGTTCGTCGGACTGGGCGGCATGGGTCTGGCCATCACCGTGTTCTGCGCGGAGAGCGCCAATCTCACGACCGAGGCAGCCACGTTGGCGAAGGCGAAGGCGGCGCTCCCCGGGTTCCCGGACCGGGTGCTGCGGGTGCAGCCCAAACAGGGACGAATGTTCACCGGGTGCCCGATCTGGAACGTCGGAAGGGCGGACCCGGCGGTGAGCGCCCCGACCGTGAGCGACGTGCCGGTGCTGATCCTAGAAGGGACCTTCGATGCCGCCACCGCGCCCGAGTGGGTCAACGTGATCACCCCGGACCTCAAGAACTCCCAGGTCGTGGCATTCCCCTTGACGGGCCACTCGGTCCTCGGCAAGTCCACTTGCGCGCCCTCGATCATGGCCGCCTTCCTCGACAACCCGACGAAGCCGGTCGACCCAACCTGCGCCGCACAAACCACGCTGACGTTCACCCGGTAGAGACGGTCTCGCCGAGGCGGGTGAGGATGTCGCGCGCGCTGGGGGCGGGAGTGACGACGCTGCGGGCGCATAGCAGGTCCGGAGAATCCGTCTCACCAGGTGCGGCCACATTCCGCCAAACACGATGGCACTCAACGCCGCACTGAAGCAACTCATTGAAACCAAGCTAGCGCATACGCGCGAGCCGCAGTGGGCGCTGCCGATCGCAGAGGTTCGTCAGGCATTCCGCAATCTCTGGACACCCGCCATTACTGGTCCGCCGATCTCGATACGTCGCATCGAGGACGTGACGATTCCCGGCGCGCACACAGCTATTCCGACGCGCACATACGCGCCAGACGGTCCGGAGCCATGCCCGATGATCCTGTATTTCCATGGCGGCGGGTATGTGAAGGGCGGAATCGAAGAGAGCGACGCCTTCTGTCGCAACCTCGCCCATGTCACCCGACACATGGTGCTCTCGATCGGTTACCGTCTGGCGCCCGAGCATCCCTTCCCCGCGGCGCTCGATGATGCTGTGGCGGCAACAGTATGGGCAGGAACTCATGCTGTCGACCTGGGCGGCAGGCCGGGCCCCCTTGTCGTGTGCGGCGAAAGTGCAGGCGGGAATTTGGCCGCGGTCACCTGCCTACGCTTGCGGTCGGACCCGCGCGTCGCAATCCGCTATCAGGTATTGCTGCAGCCGGTGGTCGACTTCACACTGTCATTTCCGTCGATCGCCATGCCACCGACCGAATGCCTCGTGCCTCGCGAAGACTTAGCGTGGTACTACCGGACCTATCGCAGCGACCAGTGCGACCCGCGAGATCCGCGCGTCTCGCCAATCTACGCCCAAGATCTCTCCGGCCTGCCGCCAGCACTGATCATCGCTGCCGAGTACGACACGTTGCGCGATGAAGCAGAAGCCTATTCCGAACACCTGAAGGCTGCGGGGGTGGTGACACACTACACCTGCGCCGACGGCATGGTGCACGGCTTCCTGCAGATGCGCGGCCTCGTTCCGGATGCAGAGCTCGCAACCGAGCAGATTGCGCAAGCCTTGAATTAAATTTAGCTGGAGCGCGACCGGTTTGGGTCGACAGTGACAGTTCGCTGGCTTCGAATGCAGCCGTTGGGCGGTCAACGTCGAGGGCAGGTGGCTGCCACCTGCTCGACGACTGGCGAGCGTCAAGTTTCAGGGTAAACCGGCCCTCCGCCCCAGAAACTCTCGCCGGCCGCTTTAGGCAACTGCTGTCATTCGCCAGGCCGAACTCGAACGTCGGCAGCCAGTCTGAAGCGGTAGTAGCGTCGGGCATCTCAACCGACAGGGGTGAATGGTTGCGGGCCGGCGGAGGTGGATTTCCGGCATCTGCAAGCTCCGACGCGGCGCCTGGCCGGAGTTCTCCCCGAAGCCTCGAGCGCTTATGGCATAATATGCCAATTGATTGATCAAGCTGTTGTGGAGCGTTCCCGATGCCAACGCGCAATGTCGTCCTCACCGACTATCAGACGGAGCTCGTCGAGCGGCTTGTAGCCTCCGGCCGGTACCAGAACGCGAGCGAAGTGCTCCGCGAAGGGCTGCGGCTGCTGGAGAGCCGGGAGGCGGAGGAAAAGGTCCGCCTGAAGGCGCTGCGCGAGGCCGCGCGGATCGGCGCCGCTGACATCGACGCGGGACGCTTCCGCGGCTTCGAGTCGCGAGCCGCGCTCGGCCGTCATCTCGCGGCGGTGGCAGACAAGGTGATCTCCGGCAGGGGTTCCGGAACGCGCGGCAAGTGACCGCAGGGGCGCGCCCGTGGGCAGTGCGCCTTACGGCCGCGGCCGAGGCCGACTTCGAGGACATCCTGCACTGGACCGTGGGGCACTTCGGTGAGGCGCAGGCGCGTGTCTACGCCGAGACGCTTTCCGCGGCACTGGAGGCGCTGACCGCGGGCCCGACGGCGCTCGGCTCCAAAGTCCGCGACGATATCGGCAGGGGACTCTTCACGCTGCATGTCGCTCGCCAAGGACGCAAGGGGCGTCACTTCGTGGTCTTCCGGATCGGGAAGGATCAGGGACGTGAGGTGATCGAGGTCCTGCGGTTGCTTCATGACGCCATGGACCTGCCGCGCCATGTACCTCCGCTGGATGAGACCGGGTGACGCCGATCGGGCTCGGCGTGCATGCCGCGAGAAGGCTATCGGCGATCCGGCGCGAGACCCCGCGCTAATCCGAAGGAGCGGTCGCGGTTCTCCCCTATGGGGTGGTCAGCACCTCCGGGCAAAGGCAGGCGCTAGTCAGTGCTAGTCAGTGCGAGATGCGGGCGCGCCGGCGCGCTTGAGGCCATCGAGATCCCCGCGATGGATATCGCGGTGAGCATCTTGGCCGACTACGACGAGAACTACTGCGGGCAGGCGGCCCCTTGCTGGCGTGCGCACCGGCGCACGGCCGGCAAGCGAAAGCGTGCTGTCGCAGTGTACGTACCGCGCGATCCGGGGACGGATTTCCTGGACGTATACACCCCGAGGGATTGCGCGAGGCGTTCGCCAATCTCTACGCCGAGATCGCGCAGGAGCGCATCGCACGCGAACTCGGCGCGGCCATCGCGCCGCCGCCGTATCCGCCATCGAACACGATAGCGTTCATCGAAGCCTGTCTGGTGTCACAGGCGAGCGGGCGCTGGGCCGATGTGGCGAGCGCCTGAGCGGCTGACTCGCCGCCGCGCCGATCGGCGACTACTTGCCGCTGGCCATCGCGCCCGGGAAGCGCGCCGCGTAGTACGCCAGCGTGTCGAGCTCTTCAGGGGTCGCCTGGCTCACCGGCTCGGTCATCGCCATCGTGTAGCCCGGGCGCTTGCCCGACTTGAAGCCCTGCAGGCTCATCTGCAGGTAGTCTTCCCGTTGGCCGGCAATGCGTGGCACCTGCTGGCCGCCGGCGAAGTCGGCGCCGTGGCAGAACACGCACTTGTGCTGCTGCGCGAGCTCGGCGCCCTTGCGCATGCGCGCGGCGTCGGGCGCAGTGGCCGGCGCGGGCGCCGGCACCGGCGGCAGCGTGCCGATGAACTCGGAGAAGCCGCGCAGGTCGGCGTCGGTCATCGTCTTGGCCACCGCGGTCATAGCCTCGTTGCTGCGCCGGCCCTCGCGGAACAGGAACAGCTGCGTGATCGCATAGAACGAATGCTGGCCGGCGAGCACCGGCGTGCCCGGCATGTCGCTGCGCCCGTTGGCGCCGTGGCACGCCGCGCACAGCGTCGCGAAACGCTCTGGGTAAGCGTTGGCGGGGGCCGAGGCGCCGGCCGCCTTGCCGGTGTTGCGCGGTTTCGTCTGGGCGCCGGCCGATGCGGCCAGGACCATCAGGGTCAACGTGCAGAGCGCAAAGCGGACCAGCCCCTTCACGCGATCATCTGCCGCTGTAGCTGATGCGGTAAATCGCTCCGGCGTGGTCATCGCTCACCAGCAGCGAGCCGTCCTTCATCACCAGGAAGTCCACCGGCCGGCCGAGGTAACCGTTGTTCTCGGCGAAGCCGGTCATGAAGGTCTCGAGCCGTGCACCGCCCTTGCCGTCGGGCCAGGCGACCTGGATGTCGGCGTACTTCTTGGTGCGGTTCCACGGGCCATGGCGCGCGATGAACATTGCACCCTGGTACTTGGCCGGGAACATCTTGCCGGTGTAGAACTTCAGGCCGAGCGAGCCGGCGTGCGGCCCCAACAGCGCCGCGGGCTTGGCGTAGTCCTCGCACGACTTGCCCCAGCCGAATTCCGCGTCGGGAATGTTGCCTTGGTGGCAGAACGGGTAGCCGAAGTGCTGCTTGCCGGGCTGCGTCACCTGGTTCAGCTCGTCGTTGGGCAACTCCTCGCTCAACCAGTCGCGCCCGTTGTCGGTGAACCAGAGGTTGCCGGTCTTGGGGTCGAAGTCGAAGCCCACTGTGTTGCGCACGCCCGAGGCGATCGTCTCGAGGCCGCTGCCATCGAGGTTCATGCGAAAGATCTTCGCCCACTCGCCCGGATCGCAGATGTTGCACGGCGCGCCGACCGCGAAGTACAGCTTGTCGTTCTTGATGCGCAGGTACTTCCAGCTGTGGTCTTCGCCGCCAGGTAGCTTGTCGTACAGCACCTTGGGCTCGCCGAGCTTGTCGAGGTTGTCCTCGACGTTGTCGTAGCGCATGATCTTCATGTTAGTGGCCAGGTACAGGCTGCCCTTGTCGATCTCGATGCCGGTGGCCAGCGGCATCTTGTCGATGATCACCTTGGCCTCGCGCTTGCCCTTCTCGGGAATCACGTACACCTTGTTGGCGACGAACAGCGAGCTAACGAAGATGTTGCCCTTCTCGCCCTGGCGGAGGCCGCGCGCGTCGAGCACGCCGGAGGCCCAGACCTCGGCCTTGAAGCCCGGCGGCAGCTTGAACTTCTTGACCGGCAGCTGATCGGCTGGCGTCGGCACCGGGAACGCCGGCACCGGCGCCATCTTCAGCGCTGTTTCAGTTTTCGGACGACCCTTCGCCCAACCGGGTTCTTCGACGGGTGCTTGCTGGGCCATGGGGGCACCGACAACGCAAAGTGCGGCAAGCGCAACGAGCGAGCGGATGTGACGCATGGTGGCTGCCTCCTTCGGGTTTGTTGATGAGAATGCCGCCGCCGATTATGGGCGAGGCAAGGTCCCCGATCAATAACAATCGGGTTCGGTCCTGATCGTTGCACCCGAAGGAATACAGCGAGTGAAAGCACCTCCTCTGGCGCGCGCGGCGAGCCGGTCGCGCAGCACGCGGTGCTGGATCTTGTCAGGCGACATTTCAAACTGATACAGGTTTTGGGTGCTTCGGACATCTCAAATTGATACACCACCCCGTGGGTGAATCGCCGAGAGCCCGAGCTTCCTCGCCAGCGAGGGGGTGCTCCAATGCGTCGCATCGCGTGGTGTCTGGTTCAACGTGGTGACAATCAGCCGCTCGATCTCGGCATCGCCCACCTTGCGCGGAGCCCCCGGCCGCGGCTCATCCAGAAGGACCATCGAGTCGGCGTACCACAAAGCGGCTACCTGATCGGCGACGAAGGCAAGGGGTTCAAGTACATCCTGGACGGGCGTGAGCTGGATCTGGCGTGCGTTCCATCAGATACACCACAGTCCAACACGGATCGAGACGTCGACGGCGTTCTACAAGCACCCGGTTGGGATTGCCATTAACTCCACCATCGCAAGTTCCATCGTCTTTCTGCTTCTCGGCGGAAGTTACGAAGCGGCGGGCTGGTACAACGTTTTCGCCGCGGGGGGCGAAATGTTCTACCACAGCAACCTAAGAAATCACATTAGTGCGGCTGGTTCATTCAACGACCTGAGCACCACTCGATCCATCACCAGCTCGACGTCCATGATTTCAAACTTTGGGGATATCACGTGGTGGGACAGGCTCTTCGGCACATTCAAGGACACGAATACGTTCGCCCCGAAGTGCGGTTTCCTCAATGCGAGGGAGTCGCAGCTTGGTGCCATCTTCCTGGGCAAAGATGTTTATCACGCTGATGATTAACCACCCGATGCCGACGCTTTATAGCGGTCGGCCTGGAGCCTCGCGCCGGCTGTTTGCGACTCACCGCGGGCCTCCGGCGTCTTGGACAACCAAGCAAGCGGAGTAGGAAAGAATGCCAGCCGCAGCTCCTCCTGTGTTAGACTAGTTATTCAACTAGTCTGTGAGGTAGACGTCGTGAAGAAGTGGCCTGTGCAGGACGCAAAAGCGCGCTTCAGCGAATTTCTAAAGGCGTGCCTGGCCGATGGGCCTCAGATGGTGACGAAGCGCGGCACGGAGGCTGCTGTTCTCGTCCCTGCAGCGGAGTGGCGACGGCTCAGGGAGGGCGCGCGGCCTTCACTCAAGCAGCTGCTCCTCTCGGACGCGGCCCGAGCCGACTTGCTGGTCTCGAAACGGGGCTCAGCCCGAAGGCGGAAAGCCGCGCCTGTCCGATAAGTCGACATGTACCTCCTGGATACCAACGTCGTCTCCGAACTGCGGAAACCCCGACCTCACGGGGGTGTCGTCGCGTGGCTCGAGTCCGTCGACGACGCCGATCTGCATCTTTCGGCAGTGACGCTCGGCGAGATCCAATCCGGCATAGAGTTGATGCGGGACCAGGACGCCAGCAAGGCAGCCGAGATCGAGCAATGGGTCGATCTGGTCGCCGCTTCGTACAACATCCTGTCAATGGATGCCGAAACGTTCCGTGAATGGGGACGGCTCATGCACCGAAGATCGGATGCGCTCTACGAGGACGCGATGATCGCGGCAACGGCAAGGGTCCGGAAGCTGACGGTAGTCACCCGCAACGTCGGTGACTTCGCGCATTTCGACGTGCCGGTATTGAACCCCTTCAAGACGGGTCGTCGTTAAAGGCGTCGGCGGGGTCGCCGGTCGCGCTCGGGACCTTGACGGGCTGATGATCCGGGAGAAGTCGCATCTTCGGCAGCTGTCTCCCTCGATCCCAAAATGATGCGGTTCGTGCAAGCTTGGTCGCGGCGGCTTCCGCTAAGCGCCGACGAGGCCGAAGCGGTGCTCATGGACATCAAGGATCACTATCCCGAACCGGTGTGGAACTATTTCGCATTCGCGTTCCAGACGGGGATGCGCCCGGAGGAAATCATTGCGCTGCGCTGGGATGACATAGACTGGCGCCGGAAGACGCCGCGGGTCGAGCGGGCTCGCACGTATCGTGGAACGGTGAAGGACGTCAAGAACCACGAAGAGCGCGACGTTGACCTGTCGCCACGTGCCCTCGCGGCCCTCGAGCGGCAGAAGGCGTACACGCTGCTCAAGAAGGGCGAGGTCTTCCACAACCCGGTCACCGGCAAGCCCTGGCACGACGAGCGAAGCCAGCGGGAGCACTACTGGAACCCGGCGTTGCTCCGTCGCGGAATCCGCCGCCGGCGGGCCTATGCGACGCGCCACACGTATGCGACGCGACTCGTCATG
>CAVWFR010000025.1:0-54995 GCA_963754305.1 uncultured beta proteobacterium
GCCAAGCCCGGCCCGGGCATGGGCCCCGGCATGATGGGCGGGTACGGTCCCGGTGGCCCCGGGTACGGCATGGGCCCGGGAATGATGGGCGGCTATGGACCGGGCGGGCAGGGAGGTTATGGCCCGGGGTATGGCACGGGGCCGGGGATGATGGGCGGTGGCATGGGCCGCGCCCTCTGGTCGCTCGATCTCAACGACGACCAGCGCAAGGAAGTGCTCAAGGTCCAGGACGAGCTGCGCAAGACGAACTGGGAGCTCGCAGGCAAGATGCAGGATGAGATGGCCAAGGTCCGCGACGCCTACTGGGGATCCGACAAGCCCAACCGCTCGGAGATCTCCACGGCGTACAAGCGGCTCGCCGAGCTCCGCCAGCAGCGCCTCGAGAACTCTCTCGATGCCGCCGACAAGATCGAGAAGGTCCTCACCGTGCAGCAGCGCGAGCAGCTCAAGCGCTGGGGGCCGTGGTGGTCGGAAGAGGTGCCGTAGCGGGATCGGTGGGCGCGCGTGCAGCCCTGAGTCCGCGACGCGCGTGCCTGATCGGGCCAAGGAGGTCCGGCGATGCTGGGAATGGATGGTTGGGGTTGGGGCTGGGGCATGGGAATCATCCACGGCCTGCTGTGGTGGGCGATCCTCATCCTGGGGATCATCGTGCTCGTGCGCCTTCTCGGACGAGACTCGAGTCGCGCGGCGACCGCGCCGCCCGCGGAAACCGCCCTCGACCTCCTGAAGAAGCGCTACGCTCGAGGCGAGATCGGTAGGGACGAGTTCGAGGAGAAACGGCGCGACCTCGCGACCTGAGCGAGCCATCGGTGTCCGGATTGGCGAATCTCGATTCGCGAGGAAGGGAACCGATCCGCCACGAGCGCTGCGAGATCGCCGTGCATCGCGGTCGTGCTAGGGCATGGCGTTGACGGATCCGAGGCCGGGTACGCGGACGCCATGCTCGAGCCGACTCTGCCTCTAGGAGCATCCAGAGCATAGACCGCTCGTGACGATCCGCAATCTCGAGTTCCTGTTCCGCCCGAAGTCGATCGCCGTGATCGGGGCGTCCGATCGCGAGGGAAGCGTCGGCGCGACCGTGATCCGCAACGTGCTCAGTGGAGGGTTCTCCGGGCCGGTCTATGCGGTCAACCGCCGCGGCGCGGAGGTCGCCGGGCAACGCGCGTACCCCGACGTGCGGAGCCTGCCCGAGGTGCCCGACCTCGCGGTCATCGCGACGCCGCCCGCTGCCGTTCCGGACGTCATCGGTGCGCTGGGCACGTGCGGGACTCGCGCGGCCGTGGTGCTCACCGCGGGGCTTGCGGCCGCACGCGACGGCGAGGGACGGAGCCTGACCCAGGCCATGCTCGAGGCGGCGCATCCCCACCTCCTTCGCATCCTGGGCCCCAACTGCGTGGGACTGCTCGTCCCGGGGCTCGGGATCAACGCGAGCTTCGCCCACACTTCCGCCCTGCCCGGGAACCTCGCCTTCGTCTCCCAGTCGGGCGGGCTCACGACCGCGGTGCTCGACTGGGCGCGTTCGCGCGGCATCGGGTTCTCGCACTTCGTCTCCCTGGGCGATGCCGCCGATGTCGACTTCGGCGACCTGCTCGACTACCTCGGGAGCGACCCGGCAACGCATGCGATCCTGCTCTACATCGAATCGGTGCGCGCGGCGCGCAAGTTCATGTCTGCCGCGCGGGCGGCGGCGCGCAACAAACCGGTGCTGGCGATCAAGGCGGGGCGCGCGCCGGAAGGCGCGCGCGCCGTCGCCTCCCATACCGGAGCGCTCGCCGGTTCCGACGAGGTCTACGACGCCGCCATCCGCCGCGCGGGCATGCTGCGGGTGGGCACCGTCCTCGAGCTGTTCGACGCGGTGGAGACGCTGTCGCGCGCGAAGCCCGTATACGGGGACCGCCTCGCGATCATGACGAACGGCGGAGGCCCCGGCGTGATGGCGACCGACGCGCTCGTGCGGGGCGGCGGCAGGCTTGCCTCCCTTTCCGAGCAGTCGCTGAAGCGGCTCGACGAGCTCCTCCCCGGCGCCTGGTCGCACGGCAATCCGGTCGACATCATCGGCGACGCGCCGGTCGAGCGCTACGTCGCGACGCTCGAGACCCTGCTCCGGGAGCCGATGGCGGATGCGGTCCTGTTCATCCACGTGCCCACTGCGATCGTCGCGGCCGCCGAGATCGCGCGCGCCTGCGCAGCGCCGGCGAAGAGCGGGCGCGTGCTCGGTTGCTGGCTCGGGGGCGGCGCGCTCGACGATGCTCGGCGGATCTTTGCCGCCGAGGGCATTCCCACCTATGCGACGCCCGAGGAAGCGGTCGCGGGCTTCCTGCAGCTCGTCGACTATCGTCGCAACCAGCAGACACTCATGGAGACGCCTTCCTCCGCGCCGAAAGACTCCGTGTCCGACACTGAGGTGGCGCGCGATGTGGTGCGTGCGGCCCTCGGCCAGGGCCGCGAGCTCTTGAGCGAGCCGGAAGCAAAGCGCGTTCTCGCGGCTTACGGCATTCCCGTAGTGGAAACCCGCGTCGCCGCGAGCGCCGAGGAGGCTGCGCAGCTCGCGCAGACGCTGGGCTTTCCGGTCGCCCTCAAGATCCTCTCGCCGCAGGTCACTCACAAGTCGGACGTGGGCGGTGTGGCGCTCGATCTGGCGAGCGAAGCCGAAGTGCGAGGCGCGGCGGAGGCGATGGCCCGGCGTCTGCGCGAGCGCGCGCCCGGGGCCGAGCTCGCGGGGTTCACGGTGCAGAAGATGCTGCGCAGGCCGCGGGCGCACGAGACGATTGTCGGCGTCGCTTCGGATCCAGCCTTCGGCCCGGTGATCCTGTTCGGCCAGGGCGGGGTCGCGGTGGAGGTCATTGCGGATCGCGCGGTCGCGCTACCGCCGCTCAACCTTGCGCTCGCGAGGGAGCTCGTGTCCCGCACGCGGATCGCGCGGCTGCTCGACGGGTACCGCGACCGGCCGCCCGCCGACCGCGAGGCGCTCCATCTCGCGCTCGCGCGGGTGTCGCAGCTCATCGTCGATGTTCCCGAGGTCGTGGAACTCGACATCAACCCGCTGCTCGTCGACGACAAGGGCGTGGTGGCGCTGGACGCCCGCATTCGCGTGGCGCTGGCCGTGATGCGCGGCGCGGATCGGCTCGCGATCCGGCCCTATCCCCAGGAGCTGGAGGACCGGGTCGACTTCCGCGGACGCGAGCTCGTGCTCCGGCCCATCCGGCCCGAGGACGAGCCGCAGCACGCGCGGTTCCTCGCACGGATCGACCAGGAAGACCTGCGCCTGCGCTTCTTCACCGCCGTGCGCGCCTTCTCGCACTCGCAGCTCGCGCGGTTCACGCAGATCGACTACGACCGCGAGATGGCGTTCATCGCCGCCGTCCGCGGCGAGGGCGGGGACGAGGAGACGTGGGGTGTCGCGCGCGCGATCGCCGACCCGGACCGGACCCGCGCGGAGTTCGCGATCCTGGTCCGCTCCGACATGAAAGGCAAGGGGCTGGGTGAGCTCCTGATGAAGAAGCTCATCCGCTACTGCCGCGAGCGGGAGATCGGAGAGATAGTGGGTGACGTCCTCGCAACGAACTCTCGGATGCTGGCGCTTGCCCGCGATCTCGGCTTCGAGATCGGTCCGAGCGGTGATCCGGGGACATTGCGAGCGACGCTTCCGCTGCTGGCCGGCTCGCCCGCGGCGCTCGCGATGTTGCCACCCTCTTGAGGGCCGCAAGCGGGTCGATCGGGCTCCCAGCGCGCGTGCATCCAACGTAATCAGGAGCCCACGAGAAGGTTACTGGGCAGGCACAGCACCCTTGTTGAACATGTAGACGATCGCACCCCGGAGCTCGGCATCGGTGAGATCGGCCATGCCCCCGCGGGCAGGCATGCCCCCGTGTCCCCTGATCGCGGAGCGGACGGTGTTGTCCAATCCATCCTTGATTCGCGGCGCCCAGGCAGCCCGGTCGCCGATCTTGGGCGCGCCGCCCACGCCGGTCTGGTGACACTTGACGCATTGCGCCTGCACGATCTGCTCGCCGCTGCGCGCCCTGGCCAGGTCTTTCAGGCTGACCGGCTCGACCCAGCGACCACCCGACCGGTTGACCATGTAGGCAATTGCGCGGGCGATTTCGAGGTCGGTGAGATCCGGGCTCCCCCCATGCGCCGGCATGTGCCGGATGCCGTTGATCGCGTTCTTGGTGAGCCCACTGAGGCCCTGCGCCGAGCGCTTGGCCCAAGCTTTCTGATCGCCGATCTTCGGCGCGTCATTCATGCCTGTGCCGTGGCAGGTGACGCACACTGCATCGACCACTTCCTTTCCGCTGCGCTCGGTCTGGGCCCGCGCCTCGCGCGGTGTGATCGCCACGGCGAACGCAAACATGACCGCGATCATCAGCGGCTGCAGAGTCTCGATGAACGATGAACTTCCCTCGAGATACAGTGCGCGAGCCATGAAGACGCCTCCTGCTAACGTAACGCTGCACCTGCGCCGTGGAGGCGATGTTGATATGCGTCAAGCGAACCGAGAGTCGAGGGGCGCCAACGGGGGTCCCTGCGCGAGGCAAGCGCTACGGGCCGCTCGACCCCGATTCGGAGCGGGCGCGGCCCTTTGACTTCGCTCAAATCGCGCCCGATCGGGTCGTCTAAACTACGCGTTGGTGTAGGGTCCTCGTGTGGCCGCGTCCTTCGCCCTGCGCCCACGATCGTTCATCGCCAACGTCAGGGATCGGAGCGCCACATGAGAACCTATTGGTGGAACAGCGACCAGAACGTCACGGGGCAGCAGGAGGCGCTGAAATCCCACGCGCGTCGCTTCGCCCGCGAGCGCATGCGCCCGGCGGCGGAGGCATTGAATCGCCTGGGGAGTCCCGAGCAGCTGGTGGCGCACGGCTCGCCGCTGTGGGAGGTGCTGACGGCCGCCTATCGGCAACGCTGGCACAGCGCACTCCTGCCTTCTGGGGCGGGCGGGCTCGGGCTGCGCGGCATCGATCTCGCGATCCTGTTCGAGGAACTGGGTTGGGGGAGCGCGGACATGGCGGTGAGCCTCATGGTGACGGGGCTGCCGTTTTCGTTTGTCGCTGCCACCGGAAAGCTGGATCTCATCGACGAGTTCGTGCGGCCGTTCGCCGCCGACCGCGACGGGGGGTTCATCGGGTGCTGGGCGGTGAGCGAGCCCGAGCACGGCTCCGACCAGTTTCTTCCCCGCACCGAAGCCTTTAGCGACCTCTACCTTTCGGGACAGTTACGCGCGGATCCGCAGGGCGCGGACTACGTCATCAACGGCGAGAAGTCGGCCTGGGTGGCGAACGCCGCGATCGCGACCCACATGGTGGCCTCCCTCACGCTCGCGTCGGAGAGCGAGGTCCCGGGGAGGGCAGTCGCGTTCATCCCGCTCGATCTGCCGGGGATCGCGAGGGAACGGCCCATGGACATGCTGGGCCAGCGCGCGCTCGCCCAGGCCGCGGTGCGCTTCAAGGACGTGCGCGTGCCTCGGCGGCATGTCCTGGTGCAACACGACCACTACGAGGACGAGCTCGCGAAGACGCTTACATTCGTTCACGCCGCGATCGGCGCCGTCTTCACCGGTGTCGCCCGCGCCGCCTACGAGGCTGCGCTCGACCACGCGCGGCTGCGGGAGCAGGGCGGCAAGCCGCTCGTGATGCATCAGCTCGTGCAGCGGCGCCTGTTCGAGATGTATGCTCGGATCGAAGCCGCGCGCGCCCTCGCACGCGCTGCGATGCTCTCCAACGAAGCCACTGGGCCGAGCCTCGAGCGCGCTGTCGCGGCCAAGACTTTCTGCACCCAGGCCGCGTTCGAGGTTGCGGATTCGGCGCTCGCGCTGTTCGGCGCCCGGGGGCTCACGCGCGATCATCTCGCGGCGCGACTCTTCTGCGACGCCCGCGCCGCATTCGCCGAGGGTGGATCGAACGACGTGCTCGCGCTGCTTGCGGCGAATCGGCTCGTGGAGCAGGCGGCAGCCGGATAAACCGTCCGAAGCCCGCCACTGCGATCGGCGGCGCGCGCGTTAGTCCGTGTCCGCGTCGCGCGCCTCGAGCGCGATCTGCCGGCGCAGCTCGCGATAGCGGGAGTCGAGCTCGCGTCCAAAAAGCGGGTCCGAGCCGGCGGGCGCGGCGGCGACGGCGGCCCAGTCATCTGGCGTCAAGAGCTGCGCCGCGTGCGGGATGACCTCCCGCTCCTCGGCGGCAAGGTGGTGGCGGTAGTACTCCAGGTAGGTTGCGGCCGCCGACTCGATCGCGGAGCGCTCGACCAACGCACCCTCGACCACGCCTTGCAGGAGCTTGAGGAGCTCCTCGCCGGCGGCGGCGATCACGCGATGCTCCTGCAGTCGCCGGGCGATCGGTAGCTGCATCGCGGGGTCACGCGCGACGAGGCGGGCGAACGCCACGTCCTCGCGGGGATGGTGCACGCGGTCCGGGTAGTGTCGCAGGTAGTAGACGCTGGCGAGCATCAGGGCGTAGTCCGGCTTCTCTCCGGCGTGGAAGGCGATCAGCTCCCGTTCCAGCAGGTTGAGAAGCCGGGCGAAATTGACGTGGTCGGCATGCCAGGCGGCGATCGGTTCAGCCATGTCAAGACTCCAGCGACGCTCTCACGTTAGCGCGCCCGGTGAGCGTCGGTTTGACCGTAATCAAGCCGCCGCCGGTTGGCCGCGCCGTGACGCGCCGGCGCGCCGATCACGCGTCCGCCAGTGCCATTTCAAGAGCTCGCTCGCGATCAGCACCGTGCTTCCCACCGCGGCGCAGACGAACCAGTCGCCAGACCCGAGCGCGACCGTGCCGAACGCCTTCTGCAGCGGCGGCACGTAGAGCACCAGCCCCTGGAGTCCGAGCGCGAGCGCGACCGAGAGCCAGAGCCAGCGGTTGTCGAAGAGCCGGTGTGCAGCGCTCGCCTCGCCGGAGCGGACGCCGAACACGGCGAAGAGCTGGTAGAGCACCAGGGTGTGGAACGCGAGCGTGCGCGCGTACGCGACGTCGCCGTCGCCATCGATCAACCCGCCCGGCAGGCCGGCGTCGAGCACGAGCAGCGTGCCGATGCACATGACCGCGGCGGCCATCCCGATTCCGTACCACATCCGCGGTGTGATCACGCCGCCCCGCGGGTCGCGCGGCGCGCGATGCATCAGCTCGGGGTCGGCGGGATCGACGCCGACCGCAAGCGCCGGGAAGGAATCGGTGACGAGATTGATCCAGAGGATCATCGTCACCAGGAGCGGCAGCACCAGCGCCTCGCCCGAGCCCGCGATCACCCCGAGCAGGCCGGCCGCCGCGACGCCCAGGAACATCACCAGTACCTCGCCGAGATTGGTCGACAGGAGGTAGCGCAGGAACTTCTGGATGTTGGCGTAGATGGAGCGGCCCTCTTCGATCGCTGCGACGATCGAGGCGAAGTTGTCGTCGGTGATGACCATGTCGGCCGCCCCCTTGGAAACGTCGGTGCCGGTGATCCCCATTGCGACGCCGATATCCGCGGCCTTCAGCGCCGGCGCGTCGTTCACGCCGTCGCCGGTCATTGCCACGATCTCACCGCGTCCCTGCAGCGCGCGCACGATGGCGAGCTTGTGCTCGGCGCTGGTGCGCGCGTAGACCGGAGCTTCGGCGGCGACGCGCTCCAGGTTCTCGGGCGTCATTCGCGAGAGATCGGCGCCCGTCACCGGCGCATCGTTCGAGCCCGCGATACCGAGCTCACGCGCGATCGCAATCGCCGACAACGGATGGTCGCCCGTGATCATCACCACGCGGACGCCGGCGGCCCGCGCCGTGGCGACCGCGGCACGTGCCTCGGGCCGCGGCGGGTCGATCATGCCGACGACGCCTAGCCACACCAGCTCGCCTTCGTGGGAGTCGTGCAAACGCTCCAGAGCCGCGGGCGGCAACACGCGATGGGCGAGGCCCAGCGTGCGAAGCGCTTCGCTCGCGAGCCGCTCGATCTCCACGCGAATCTCGGCGCGGCGCGCGTGGGTGAGAGGCCGCTCGCCGCCGCCGACCTGCTCGTGCGTACAGCGAGCGAGCAGGATATCGGGCGCACCCTTCGTGACCAGGAGGACCCGGCCGTCCTCCATCGCGTCGGTGTGCGCGGTGCTCATGAGCTTCCGGTCGGACGAAAACGGGATCTCGCCGACGCGGGCGAAGCGCGTTTCGAGCCGCGCCGGGTCCGGGTGTGCCTTGAGCGCGGCGACCTTCAGCGCGGCTTCGGTTGGATCGCCCAGAGCGATCCAGTGGCCGTCGCTCATGGTGAGCGTCGCATTGTTGTTCAGGAGGCCGGCTGCGAGCGCCCATTCGACCTCGATGCGATGCTCGCCGCCTTTCAGGCCGACCAGGTCGCCCGCCGGATCGTAGCCGGCGCCCGTGAGGTTCACGCGTCCGCCCGCGGTAACGAGAGCGCGGACCGTCATTTCGTTCTTCGTGAGCGTCCCGGTCTTGTCGGTGCAGATGACCGTCGCCGAGCCGAGCGTTTCCACCGCCGCGAGCTTGCGGATGATGACGCTGCGCCTCGCCATGCGCTGCATGCCGAGCGAGAGCACGACCGTCGTCACGGCCGACAGGCTTTCGGGCACCGCCGCAACCCCGAGCGCGACCGTATAGAGCAGGATGCCCGTGAGGACCGCGGCGGTGTACTCGCGCTGGAGGGCGAGCAGCGTCGCGCCCACGACGATCGAGATTCCGATCACCGCGACCCCGAGGATCCTGCCGGTGCCGTCGAGCTGCGCCTGCAGCGGGGTGCGTTCAGCCTGCGTTGACGCGAGGAGTCCCGCAATGCGGCCGATCTCGGCGTGCATGCCGGTCGCCGTGACGATCGCGAGCCCGTGGCCGTAGGTCGCCGCAGTGCCGGCGAACGCCATGTTCGTGCGCTCGGCGAGCGCGGCGTCGCGTGGCAGCGTGGCGGCGCCCTTCTCGACCGGCGTGCTCTCGCCGGTCAGGGCCGCTTCGGCAACCTGCAGCGACACCGATTGGATTACGCGCGCATCGGCCGGGATCGCGTTGCCTTCCTCGATGGCGAGCAGGTCACCCGGGACGACCTCGGCGGCGGGGATGGCGCGGCGCTCGCCGTCGCGGATCACCGTCGCCGCCGCGGCGGTCATCTCCCGCAGACTCGCGACCGCCGCCTCGGCGCGCGCTTCCTGGACGTAGCCGAGGACGGCGTTCGCGATGACGATCGCGAGGATCGTGAGCGCCTCATATGGGGCCGCGCTCCCGCCCTCGATCAGCCACACCACGAACGAGACCGCGGTGGCGAGGACGAGCAGCAGCACGAGCGGGCTTTCGAACTGCGCGAGAAAGCGCCTCCAGGCCGGCGCCGATGCCGCCGCAGCCAGTTCGTTGCGCCCGATTTCGGCGAGGCGACGGCGCGCCTCGCCGCGGCGAGACCGCGCGCGAGGTCGGTGCGGAGCCTCGATCGGCGGCGCGCGCGTTAGTCCGTGTCCGCGTCGCGCGCCTCGAGCGCGATCTGCCGGCGCAGCTCGCGATAGCGGGAGTCGAGCTCGCGTCCAAAAAGCGGGTCCGAGCCGGCGGGCGCGGCGGCGACGGCGGCCCAGTCATCTGGCGTCAAGAGCTGCGCCGCGTGCGGGATGACCTCCCGCTCCTCGGCGGCAAGGTGGTGGCGGTAGTACTCCAGGTAGGTTGCGGCCGCCGACTCGATCGCGGAGCGCTCGACCAACGCACCCTCGACCACGCCTTGCAGGAGCTTGAGGAGCTCCTCGCCGGCGGCGGCGATCACGCGATGCTCCTGCAGTCGCCGGGCGATCGGTAGCTGCATCGCGGGGTCACGCGCGACGAGGCGGGCGAACGCCACGTCCTCGCGGGGATGGTGCACGCGGTCCGGGTAGTGTCGCAGGTAGTAGACGCTGGCGAGCATCAGGGCGTAGTCCGGCTTCTCTCCGGCGTGGAAGGCGATCAGCTCCCGTTCCAGCAGGTTGAGAAGCCGGGCGAAATTGACGTGGTCGGCATGCCAGGCGGCGATCGGTTCAGCCATGTCAAGACTCCAGCGACGCTCTCACGTTAGCGCGCCCGGTGAGCGTCGGTTTGACCGTAATCAAGCCGCCGCCGGTTGGCCGCGCCGTGACGCGCCGGCGCGCCGATCACGCGTCCGCCAGTGCCATTTCAAGAGCTCGCTCGCGATCAGCACCGTGCTTCCCACCGCGGCGCAGACGAACCAGTCGCCAGACCCGAGCGCGACCGTGCCGAACGCCTTCTGCAGCGGCGGCAGGTAGAGCACGAGCCCCTGGAGTCCGAGCGCGAGCGCGACCGAGAGCCAGAGCCAGCGGTTGTCGAAGAGCCGGTGTGCAGCGCTCGCCTCGCCGGAGCGGACGCCGAACACGGCGAAGAGCTGGTAGAGCACCAGGGTGTGGAACGCGAGCGTGCGCGCGTACGCGACGTCGCCGTCGCCATCGATCAACCCGCCCGGCAGACCGGCGTCGAGCACGAGCAGCGTGCCGATGCCCATGACCGCGGCGGCCATCCCGATTCCGTACCACATCCGCGGTGTGATCACGCCGCCCCGCGGGTCGCGCGGCGCGCGATGCATCAGCTCGGGGTCGGCGGGATCGACGCCGACCGCGAGCGCCGGTAAGGAATCGGTGACGAGGTTGATCCAGAGGATCATCGTCACCAGGAGCGGCAGCACCAGCGCCTCGCCCGAGCCCGCGATCACCCCGAGCAGGCCGGCCGCCGCTACGCCCAGGAACATCACCAGTACCTCGCCGAGATTGGTCGACAGGAGGTAGCGCAGGAACTTCTGGATGTTGGCGTAGATGGAGCGGCCCTCTTCGATCGCTGCGACGATCGAGGCGAAGTTGTCGTCGGTGATGACCATGTCGGCCGCCCCCTTGGAAACGTCGGTGCCGGTGATCCCCATTGCGACGCCGATATCCGCGGCCTTCAGCGCCGGCGCGTCGTTCACGCCGTCGCCGGTCATTGCCACGATCTCACCGCGTCCCTGCAGCGCGCGCACGATGGCGAGCTTGTGCTCGGCGCTGGTGCGCGCGTAGACCGGAGCTTCGGCGGCGACGCGCTCCAGGTTCTCGGGCGTCATTCGCGAGAGATCGGCGCCCGTCACCGGCGCATCGTTCGAGCCCGCGATACCGAGCTCACGCGCGATCGCAATCGCCGACAACGGATGGTCGCCCGTGATCATCACCACGCGGATGCCGGCGGCCCGCGCCGTGGCGACGGCGGCACGTGCCTCGGGCCGCGGCGGGTCGATCATGCCGACGACGCCTAGCCACACCAGCTCGCCTTCGTGGGAGTCGTGCAAACGCTCCAGAGCCGCGGGCGGCAACACGCGATGGGCGAGGCCCAGCGTGCGAAGCGCTTCGCTCGCGAGCCGCTCGATCTCCACGCGAATCTCGGCGCGGCGCGCGTGGGTGAGAGGGCGCTCGCCGCCGCCGACCTGCTCGTGCGTACAGCGAGCGAGCAGGATATCGGGCGCACCCTTCGTGACCAGGAGGACCCGGCCGTCCTCCATCGCGTCGGTGTGCGCGGTGCTCATGAGCTTCCGGTCGGACGAAAACGGGATCTCGCCGACGCGGGCGAAGCGCGTTTCGAGCCGCGCCGGGTCCGGGTGTGCCTTGAGCGCGGCGACCTTCAGCGCGGCTTCGGTTGGATCGCCCAGAGCGATCCAGTGGCCGTCGCTCATGGTGAGCGTCGCATTGTTGTTCAGGAGGCCGGCTGCGAGCGCCCATTCGACCTCGATGCGATGCTCGCCGCCTTTCAGGCCGACCAGGTCGCCCGCCGGATCGTAGCCGGCGCCCGTAATGTTCACGCGTCCGCCAGCGGTAACGAGAGCGCGGACCGTCATTTCGTTCTTCGTGAGCGTCCCGGTCTTGTCGGTGCAGATGACCGTCGCCGAGCCGAGCGTTTCCACCGCCGCGAGCTTGCGGATGATGACGCTGCGCCTCGCCATGCGCTGCATGCCGAGCGAGAGCACGACCGTCGTCACGGCCGACAGGCTTTCGGGCACCGCCGCAACCCCGAGCGCGACCGTATAGAGCAGGATGCCCGTGAGGACCGCGGCGGTGTACTCCCGCTGGAGGGCGAGCAGTGTCGCGCCCACGACGATCGAGATTCCGATCACCGCGACCCCGAGGATCCTGCCGGTGCCGTCGAGCTGCGCCTGCAGCGGGGTGCGTTCAGCCTGCGTTGAGGCGAGGAGTCCCGCAATGCGGCCGATCTCGGCGTGCATGCCGGTCGCCGTGACGATCGCGAGCCCGTGGCCGTAGGTCGCCGCAGTGCCGGCGAACGCCATGTTCGTGCGCTCGGCGAGCGCGGCGTCGCGTGGCAGCGTGGCGGCGCCCTTCTCGACCGGCGTGCTCTCGCCGGTCAGGGCCGCTTCGGCAACCTGCAGCGACACCGATTGGATTACGCGCGCATCGGCCGGGATCGCGTTGCCTTCCTCGATGGCGAGCAGGTCGCCCGGGACGACCTCGGCGGCGGGGATGACGCGGCGCTCCCCGTCGCGAATCACCGTCGCCGCCGCGGCGGTCATCTTCCGCAGGCTCGCTACCGCCGCCTCGGCGCGCGCTTCCTGGACGTAGCCGAGGACGGCGTTCGCGATGACGATCGCGAGGATCGTGAGCGCCTCGTATGGGGCCGCGCTCCCGCCCTCGATCAGCCACACCACGAACGAGACCGCGGTGGCGAGGACGAGCAGCAGCACGAGCGGGCTTTCGAACTGCGCGAGAAAGCGCCTCCAGGCCGGCGCCGATGCCGCCGCAGCCAGTTCGTTGCGCCCGATTTCGGCGAGGCGACGGCGCGCCTCCGCCGCGGCGAGACCGCGCGCGAGGTCGGTGCCGAGCCTTTCGGCGACTGCCGCGGCGGAAACGGCGTGGGGGCTGTCGGGAAAGAATGGGGGCGTCACGCGGACGATCGTGTCCTGGAGATCCTCACCACCGGCTGATCCGGGTCAAACCGGACGCATCTCGCATCGGGCGCTCGCCGCAAGCGACCGCGAGTGTCTGTTGATCTGGATCAGGAAACGTCCCGTTGACCCTGGCAGCATACGCTCCTCCTGGTGTTCGGCGGAGCAGCCGAAGCCCGCACGGGCTGAAAGCGCTCCGCCGTCTTTTTCTCCGCCTCGGCGTCCGACCGCCGCCGTTTCGACCCCGATCAGATCCCCGGGAGGCGGTCGCGGTGCACTCGCGCCGCGCGAGCGAAATAGCGGGGTGCCGCTTTGCCCGCCGTGAGCAGTCGGATTTGATATCCGTCAAAGCTGGCATCCGAGCTCGCGCTACGATGGCTTCGTCATGGCGAGACCGCTAGCCGCCCTCTACGACGAACACCGCTCGATCGCGGCAGTGCTCGCGACGATGGAGGCGCTCGTGCGCAGGGCTCGCGAGCCGGACGTGCAGATCGATCCGCAGGTGTTCCGCGCGATGCTCTACTACCTCGACGTCTTCCCCGAGCGCGTGCACCACCCGAAAGAGGAGACGGTGCTGTTCCCGTACGTTCGGCGCCGTACCCGCGATGGCGACGCGATCCTCGCCGAGCTGGGCCGCGAGCACGAATCGGGCGAGCGGGCGATCCGGGAGCTCGAGCAGGCGTTCGTGCGTTACGAGGAGGGCGGGCGCCGGGAGCTCGAGCCCTTCGCGGCTGCGGTCGAGCGCTTCGCCGGCCGCTACCGGGCGCACATGGACAAGGAGGAGCGCCAGATCATGCCGCTCGCGCAGCGCGTGCTCACTGCGCAGGACTGGGCCGAGATCGAGGCGGCGTTCGCCTCGCATCGAGACCCGCTCGCCGGCGTGTCGCCGGAAGCCGATCACGAGGCGCTCTTCCGCCGCATCCTGAGCATCGTGCCGGCGCCGCTCGGGCTCGGGCCGGCGATCAGGAGACGATGAACGGCGCGGCTCGCGCGCTGCCGCTCAGAGCCCGCGATCGTCGCCGAGCACCGCCTCGAGGCCGGGGACGTCGAGGATCCGCACGTGCTTCAGCTGGACCTCGATCAGGCCGTCGTCGTGGAACCTGGAGAAGAGCCGGCTGACGGTCTCCAGCTTCAGCCCGAGGTAGCCCCCGATCTCCTCCCGGGTCATGCGGAGGTGAAACTCGGTGGGCGACCAGCCGCGGCGCTGGAAGCGCCGCGAGAGGTTCAGGAGAAACACCGCCAGGCGCTCCTCCGCCCGCATCGAGCCGAGCAGCATCATCACGCCGTGGTCGCGCACGATCTCGCGCGAGAGCACGCAATGCAGGTGCCGCTGCAGCGCCGGGATCTCGCGCCCGAGCGCCTCGGCGAGCGCGAAGGGCAGCACGCAGATTTCACTGTCCTCGAGCGCGACGGCGCTGCCGTGGTAGGCGCCCGAGCCGATGCCGTCCAGGCCGAGGAGCTCTCCCGGCAGGTGGAAGCCGGTCACCTGCTCGCGGCCGTCATCGCTCGTCGCGACGGTCTTGAAGCAGCCGCTGCGGATAGCGTACATCGCGCTGAACTCGTCGCCGGCGTGGAACAGCGTCTGGCCGCGCGGGAGGCGCCGCCGGGCGTAAACGAGCTGTTCGATCCGCGCCAGGTCCTCACCGCAGAGTCCTTTCGGGAGGCAGAACTCCCGCATGCTGCAGCCCGAGCAGGTGACCTCGAACCTTCGCGCGGGCGGGTGCTCCCCGTCCGTGGCGGTGAGGACCGTTGACGGACTCCGGGACACGGCTGCGGTCTGCATCAGTATCTCCTCGGGTCGCTGCAGTGAGTCGCTTCAATCGAGTGATTGCGCCGCGCGCACCGCAAGGGTCTCCCGGATGCGCTCGAACTGGGTGGTCTTGTCGAAGAATCCGCGCGCGCCCAGTCGCTCGGCGCGGCGGCGGTAGGGTGCGGCGGCGAGGTTGCTGAGCACGTAGACGTCGATCTCGGGCGCGCTCTCGTGCACCGCCCGCAGCACGTCGAAGCCGCTGCCCTGGGCGAGCTTGAGGTCCAGCACGACCGCATCGGGGCGGCCGGCGAGGATGCGTCGGGTCGCTTCCTCCGCACCGGTGGCGCAACCGACCGTGGTGACGCCGGCGACGGCGGCGAGCATCGCCTCGAGGCGCTCGCTAACGAGCGGCGAATCCTCTACCAGAAACACCGTGACCATGTGGCGCAGTGTGCGGTGCGGCCGCGCATGGCGCTATCGGCCGGAGCCGAAATCGGCTGTCGGGAAACCGCTACGGCGCGTAGGCGCTTTCCTACGCCTGGTCGTCGAGCAGGCGGTGCTCCACGGCATAGCGCACCAGCTCGGCCGTGCTCGTCATCGCCATCTTCTCCAGGATCCGGGCCTTATGCGTGCTGACGGTCTTCACCGAGACATGGAGCCGCTCCGCGATGTCGGTGATGCTGCGGCCGCCGACGAGCTGACGGAACACCTCGAACTCGCGATCGGAAAGCGCGGTATGCGGCGGTGAGTCGCCGGCGCGGCTGCCGGCGCCGAGGAGCGCGGCGGCCGCGGCCTCGGTGATGTGCACGCCGCCGCCGCCGACCTTGCGAATCGCGCCGAGGAGGTCCGCGCCCGCGCTGTCCTTGGTGAGATAGCCCGCGGCGCCGGCCTTGAGCGCGCGCGCCGCGTACTGCTTCTCGCCGTGCATCGAGAGCACGAGGATGCGCAGGCGCGGCCGTTCCAGCCGCAGCCGCTTGATGAGGTCGAGGCCCGACAGGCCCGGCATCGACAGGTCGACGAGCGCGACGTCGTAGTCGTGCTGCTTCGCCAGCGCGAGGGTCTCATCGCCGTTCGCCGCCTCCCCAGCGACCACGATGTCGGCCACCGCGGCGAGGATCCGTTTCAGTCCTTCCCGGACCAGCGCATGGTCGTCCGCGAGGAGGATCCGGATCACCGTGCCGCTCCCGCCGGCGCCGGACGAAGCGGCGCGCGGACCCGCACGCGCGTTCCCCCGCGCGGCGCACGCGCGACCTCGACCGTGCCGCCGAGATACAGGACGCGCTCGCGCATGCCTTTCAGCCCGAGCGAGCGGGCATTCGCGAGCGCCTCGGGCGAGATCCCACGGCCGTCATCCTCGACCTCGAGCCGCACCGCGCCGTCCTCGATGCCGAGCTGGATCCAGGCGTGCTTCGCCCCGGCGTGGCGCGCGATGTTGGTGAGCGATTCCTGGAGCGCGCGGTAGACCGCGGTCGCGACGCTGCGCTCGACGTCGTCGAGCCCGCTCTCGGGCGGCTTGTCGAGGGTGCACGCCACCCCGGACCGCTGCGCGAAGTCCTCCACCAGCCAACCCGCCGCGTCGGCGAGCCCGAGATCGTCGAGCATCAACGGGCGGAGATCGGCGGCGATCCGTCGCATCGACGTGACCGTCTGGTCGAGCGCCGCGCCCATCTGCAGCGCCCGGTCGCCGACTTCGCCCGGCGGCACCCGTTCGCGCAGCCACGCGAGGTCCATCTTCAGCGCCGTGAGGAGCTGGCCGAGCTCGTCGTGAAGCTCGCGCGCGATCGCGGTCTTTTCGTCCTCCCGCGCCTCGAGCATGCGCGCCGAGAGCTCGCGCAGCTCCACCTGCTGCGCCTTGAGGGCATCGTCGGCGTGCTTCCGCTGCGTGATGTCCCGCAGGATCACCGTGAAGAGCCGCTGCTCCGGACCGCCGATCTGCGAGATCGACGCCTCGATCGGAAATTCCGTCCCGTCGGGGCGCAAGGCCCACAGGACCGACTCGCCCCCCATGCGGCGGCGGGTCACGCCGGTTTCGGCGAACCGCTCGACGTGCGCGCGGTGCGGCGCGCGAAAGCGGAGCGGGATGAATCGATCCAGGTTCGCGCCGAGCGCCTCGTCCCGGCCGCAGCGGAACATCGTCTCCGCGGCGCGGTTGAAGAGGACGATCCGTTGCGTCTCGTCCACGGTGATGATCGCGTCCATCGCCGAGCCCACGATCGCGGCGAGGCGTGCCTCGCTCGCGTCGAGCGCGGCCTGGATATGCGCGGTGCGCGTCTCGGCGCGCATGCCCTGGCGGAGGATATAGCCGAGCCCGACGCCGAGCACGACGAGGTCCAGCACCAGGTCGACCGCGGGAAGCAGGGGATGCTCGCCGCCATAGGTCGTAGCAGCGAAATTGACGACCACCAGGACCGCTGCACCGGCGATGGCGGCAGCGACCGCGAGCGCCTTAGGCCGGCCCGCTCGCGGCGCGGCTACGGCGACCGTCTGGTGCGTCGAGTTCAGAACGCGGGCTCCCTCGCGAATCCGGCCGGGTTTGATTCAGGTCAAACGCCGCCGGCGCCGCGCCGGCATAGTGGGACGGTGCATTACCCGGCTTCCGATCTCGTCATCGACCCGGTGCTGCTGCGGAAATACGACGCCACCGGGCCGCGCTACGCCTCGTATCCGGCCGCCGATCGGTTCGTCGAGGCGTTCGGCGAGCTCGAGTGGACGCTGTCGATCGCGAACCGCAGCGTCGGCGGCATCAGGCAGCCGCTCTCGTTGTCCGTGCAGCTGCCGATCCGCGACACGCCCGGCCGCGGCGCGCACGACAATCCCGTTACCCGTGATCGGGAATGGCCGGCGAAGTATATCAAGTACCTTGCGCTGGAACTCGCGCACGTCGGTGCACTGCTCGGTCCCGATCGGCGCATTGCCCAACTGCACTGGGGCGGTGGTCCGGCTACGTCCCTCTCGCGCGAGGAGACGCTCGCCCTCGCGGCCGCGATGCACGCGCAGTTCGAGCCGGACCGCGAGTGCGAATGCTCGATCGAGGCCGATACGGACCAGATCGAGCCGGGTCGCATGGCGTTTCTCGCGACGCTCGGCTTCAACCGGGTCAGTGTAGGTGTGCCGGACTTCGAGCCCGGGGCGCCGGCGGCGGCGCACCGCATGCGGCGCGAGGAAACCGCGCGCCGCGTGATCGTCGAGGCGCGCGCCGCAGGCTTCCGGTCGGTGAGCCTCGAGCTTCGCTATGGGGCGCCGAAGCAGACGCTCGACGGCTTCAGCGCGACGCTTGACGCGGCGCTCGCGCTCGGCCCCGACCGGCTCGCCCTCCACAACCGTGCGCACGTTCCGGCGCCCAGCCGCGAGGGGCGCATCGACGACGCCGACCTTCCGAGCGCGGAGACGAGGCTGCAGATGCTGACCCTGGCGGTCGGTCGGATTACCCGCGCCGGCTATCTCTACATCGGCATGGACCATTTCGCGCAGCCGGACGACGAGCTCGCGGTAGCGCAGCGCCAGGGCCGTTTGCAACGCAGCCTGGAGGGTTACTCGACCCGGCCCGAGTCGGATCTGCTCGGCGTCGGCATCGCCGCGATCGGCCGCGTTGGCCCGACGTATTACCAGAACCTCAGGGACCTCAACGCGTACTACGGCGCGCTCGACGATGGACGGCCCCCGATATGGCGCGGGATCGACCTGACCCAGGACGACCTGCTGCGCCGCGCAGTGATCGAGGCGCTGAGCTGTCATTTCCGCGTGTCGATCGAATCCCTCGAAGTGGCCTATCTCATCGATTTCCGACGCTACTTCGCCGCGGAGCTCGAGGCGCTGAAGCCGCTCGTCGACGACGGATTGGTCGAGCTCGCGCCCGACTGGATCGTGGTGACCTCGAGAGGCCGGCTGCTCGTGCGCGCGGTCTGCATGGTGTTCGACCGATATCTGCGCACCCGCCGCGCGCGCGCGAGCCATTCGAGAGTGATCTGATGGAGCCCCTCCAGCCCGGCCTGTGGACTCTGCCGGCGGCGATGCTCGTTGCCGGCTTTGTCTCCGGCGTCCATTGCCTCGGCATGTGCGGGGGCGTCGTGAGCGCGTTTGCCGCGCGCGTATGGCAGTCCGAATTGCGACTCGGATCGCAGCCCGAATGGCCCCCAGCTCGCCTTCAACGCCGGCCGCATCTCCAGCTACGGTGCTGCCGGAGCGCTCGTCGGCAGCATCGGCGGCCTGGGCGTCTGGATCGCGGGCGCGCTGCCAGTGCAGACCGCGCTGTTCGTGTTCGCTAACGGGATGCTCGTGCTGGTGGGGCTGCATCTTGCCGGCGCCGGACGCGGGCTCGTCCGGTTCGAAGCGCTCGGCGCGCCGCTCTGGCGGAGACTTCAACCCCTGGCCGCCCGGGTGCTGCCGGCCGCGA
Source organism: uncultured beta proteobacterium (assembly GCA_963754305.1). Classification (GTDB taxonomy): domain Bacteria; phylum Pseudomonadota; class Gammaproteobacteria; order Burkholderiales; family SG8-39; genus DATEDA01. The sequence continues at coordinate 18,987 of CAVWFR010000025.1, forward strand.
CGCTGCCGCAGTCGTTCGCGGCCGGTGCGCTCTGGGGCTGGCTGCCCTGCGGGCTCGTCTACGGCGCACTTGCGGCCGCTGCCGTCGCGGGCAGCGCCGGTCGCGACGCGCTCGTGATGCTTGCGTTCGGTCTCGGGACGTTACCAAATCTCCTTGCGGCGGGTCTCGGCGCGGCGCGCCTGCGGGCGCTCGCAGCGTGCCGCCCGGCGCGTCTGGCCGCAGGATCGATCGTGCTCGGCTTCGGCCTCCTCGGGCTCGCGCGCGCGAGCGGCCTCGCCGACACCGTCATGCGCGGGCTGCTCTGCCTTTTAGCGAGGCTCAGGCGCGTCCGCCGAGAACCGCCCCGCCGACAATCAACCCCATCGCCGCCAGCGTCACCGGCCCGAACGATCCTTCGCCCGCCGCGACCAACACCAGCGTAGACACGAGCGGCGCCAGATAGGCGAGCGCGCCGATCGCCCGCGGGTCGCCGCGCTTGAGGGCGTAGTCCCAAAGGTAGAACGCCGCGCCCATCGGTCCGAGTCCGAGCGCGACGAGCCACGGGAGCTCGGCGATTCGCGGGACGTACCGCGGCTCGAAGAAGGCGTGGCACGCCAGCGCGACCAGGCCCGAGACCGCGCAGTACAACCCGATTGTCGCGGTCGGGAGCTGCGCGAAGCGCTTCGTCGCGAGCGAGTACGTCGACCAGACGAGCGCCGAGGCAAGCGCCGCGGCGTAGCCGAGCATTGCGCCGCCTCCGCCCCCGCCCCCAAGCCCGGGCTTCCCGCCGGTGACGAGCAGCGCCGCGCCGGCGAAGCCGAGCAGGGCGGCAGCGACGTGCCGCGCGCGCAGCGTGACGCCGGGCAGGATCACCGGCGCGAGCACGACGATGAAGAGCGGCCAGAGATAGTTGACGAGGTTGGCCTCCACGGGCGGCGCAAGCCGCAGTGCGACGAAGAGCAGGAAGTGAAAGCCGAACAGGCCGTAGACGCCAAGCGCGAGCGCGCGCCCCGGCACGCGCCACGCGCGGAGCCTGTGTATGCTGCACAGGCTGCCCACGAGCAGCGCGGCGCCGGCGAGCAGGAACGGCGGCCAGCCGCGCAGGCGCAGGCTCAGCGCGGCGAGCACGCCCCAGAGGGCGATGGCCGCCAACGCGGCGAAGAGGGCGGGGCGTTGCATGGCACGTGAGGCCGAACGGCCGCGAATTCTGACAGAACAAGGATGAAGAACTTCCGTACTTGACGCCTTCGCCTAAACCCTAGCAATCATCTTCATTTGCACGATAGTAAGCGTAGCTCGGCAGGCGGAACCGTGCGACGAGTTCGGCGCGGTGTTTTATCGTGAGCACTACAGCGGCGAGGAGTTCAAACACACACGCCGCACCGCTAAGTACCTGCGGCTATACCGCAGGCGAGTACATGCAGACTCATCTCGGTGCGCACGCGCAGCGCCTGCGCCGGTGCAGATCGTGAACATTGGCGGCGGTTTCGGCATCCCCTATTTCCCCGGCGAACTGCCGCCCGACCTGACACCGATCAAGGCGAATCTCGAGGCGCTCACGTCGCGTGCGGCGACCAAGTTGCCGGGCGCGAAGCTCGTGGTCGAGCTCGGCCGGTACATTGTCGGCGAGGCGGGCATCTACGTGTGCCGGGTGATCGATCGGAAAATCTCGCGCGGAGACGTCTTCCTCGTCACCGACGGCGGCATGCACCACCACCTGTCGGCGTCCGGCAACTTCGGCCAGGTAATCCGGAAGAACTACCCGGTTGCCATCGGCAACAAGGTTCACGGCGAGGCGCGCGAGATCGCATCTGCTGTGGGACCGCTCTGCACGCTATTGGACTTCCTTGCGGATCGGATGGACCTCGCCGAGGCGCACGAAGGCGACCTGGTAGTCGTGTTCCAGTCGGGCGCGTGCGGACTGACCGCAAGTCCGATGAGGTTCCTGAGCCACCCGCCCGCGATGGAGGTTCTGGTTTAGGTGTGAAGCGTCAAGTGCTAAAGGACTCTCTCTCTTCACCGCGATTGCCGCGGTCCGATCCTGCAACTATTCCGCGTGGGATTCAGGCCGGGCCGCTCATCCGTACCGGGGTTTTGGAGATCAGATCACGGCCTTCCGCGCGTGAAACGCCTCGGCGCACCCCTGCTCGGCGTTGCTCTCGACACCGCGCAGGCGCATCAGGCCGCGGAACGTTTCGGCTGCGAACCAGGGTTTCGCTCGCTGGCTCCTGTAGGCCGAAAGAAGGTACCGCGATTTTCGTTCGGCGACCGCAGCAGTCACGGGTACGTATAGGTTGGGCTGGCCGATGCCACCGTCGTACTTCGGCACCTCATACTCGAGGATCAGATGGTCGCGGAAGGTATTCCACGTGAGCTCGCACACGATGCGGTGGTCCTGGTGCCGGTCATCGCGCTCATGGGTGAAGATAAGATCGGGTCGGCGCAGGCGCTTGAGCCCTTCGAAGCATTCCTTGACTTCCTTCCACTGCGCCGGAAGGAAACCGTCGCGAAACCCTTCCAGCTGAAGATAGCGCGCTCGCGCTCGCCGCAGGAAGAGTGCAGCGCTCCTGCGCGCCTCGGCCGCCCGCGCGGACGTCGAGCTCAGGATCACCCAGCTCACGGCGACGGGCCGTTCGTCGGCGAGCCGCATCAACGTTGCGCCGCACCCGATTTCGATATCGTCGCAATGCGCGCCGAGGCAGAGGATTTCCAGCTTGCGCCGTCGAGGTAGATCCAGCGTGAGTGGAAGCATGCTGCGGCGAAGTGTCCGGCCTGTTTACTGCGAGTTCACCGCGCAGGGCGACTTTGCGCGGCTGCGACTGCGTCCCGCACCCGCACAGCGACGGTCGCGCAGTGAGCGCTCAAGCTCCGCCGCGACCGCATTTCCCAGTGCTACGCAGCGTGCAATCTCTCGAGGTCCAGGGGTGCAAGGTCGCTGACGCGCAGGAAGTCCTTCAGTGTGGAGCCCGTCGCCTTTCCGTCGATGTTCTTGGGTCCACGGGCCTGCTGAAGATCCTCGACGTGTAGTGTGCGAAGGTCGTAGCTAAACCGGATGAGTTCCGATTCGTTTCGCGCGGTGGCGTGCAATTGGCAAGTCGAGAAGAGCATCAGGTCGCCTGCGTTCTGGACGAACCGGAGATCTACGGTATTGCCGAGATCCTGAAGCGGCACAGGGTGCAAGCGCGCTTCTATCCCGATGTTTTGCGCCGCTGCAAAGCGAGAGTTCTTGACCCACTGGTCGTAGTCCCAGTTTCCCGAACCGTTCTCTACCGGCTTCTGGAAGAAATCGACGTACATCGACATCACGGTCGTGGCTTCGGAATCGTACACGGGCACCCAGTAATTGATGAGCTGCGTGGGGTGCGCATACCAGGTGTCACGGTGCGGTTTGTACGAGTAGCTCACGCCCGTAGTGAGATACCCGCCCGGTGGAGCGACCCGTAGACGGGGTGGATCGAAATACGTCATTTCGGGGTCGCAGCCCATGGCCGTGATGAGCTCTTGGCACAACCGCTTCGTCGTCGCATCATTGGTGAATTTCGACTTGAGCGGGCCTGCACGCTTGACAAACTCTTCGATGGCGAGCTTCGTGTGCGCGCGTCGCACGTCTTCCGTGAAGGCCTCATGGATCAGTGAGCGTGCCCACTCGACGATCGGGAGCGAAGCTGCGGGGGCCGAGTACAAGAAGATACCTCCGTCGAAGATGCGGGCGCGACGTTGATCGTCCGCCAGCCGGCCATTTACGTAAATCGGTGTGATGCTCACGTTGATCCTCCCAACCGATGAACTCGGATTGTGCGCATTCGCCATGGATTCGCGAGCAATGGCGGCCAAGTCCACGTCGGCACGACGCGTATTTCAATCGTACGGGCTGCCGCAGCTCGCTTTGCATTCTAAGTGGCGCGTGCAGCGATCCGCGTGAGATTTGTTGGCTCATAACGTCGTTAACGTCATCTGTAACGTTTATTTACATGACATGCCGCGCCGCGGTCGGGGCCCATGGTATGGTTATCGAGTGACTGCGCTCGAGAGAGTAAGAGAGCCCGTGGACGAGTTCCCGGGGCCGGACGAAAGACCTCGGGGCGATCTCCACTGCGACTCGCGCCCCGCCTTACGCCAAGTGCCCGCGATTGGGGTATTTGGCCACTACGGCAATCAGAATCTCGGCGACGAGGCCATCATCGAAGCACTGATCGCAAGGGTTCGCAGCGAATGGCCCGACGCGCGCATCACGGCATTCTCGGTCCATCCAGCGGACACCTGCCGCCGCCACGGCGTGCCGGCGTTCCCGATTCGGTTCGGCGGAGAGGTGGAAGTCGCATCGGGCGAACTAAAGTCGACGGACCGGAGCGAACTGCGAGCGGGCACGGTCCTTCCGGAGCCGGGCCGCGCAACTGGCCACAGCCTCATCTCTCTGGTGGCGGGTTGGGTGCCGGCAGGCAGGACGCGCCGCGCGCTGGGGCAGATCGTCAGGGGTGCACACGATGCGGCACGAGAAATCGTCTTTCTCACGCGCACCTTCCGAAGGCTACGCGATCTCGATGTGCTGATCATCGCTGGCTCGAACCAGTTTCTGGATAACTTCGGCGGCCCATGGGCATTCCCGTACACGCTGCTAAAGTGGAGCATCGTGTGCCGGCTCGCGGGGTGCCGGTTGTTCTTTGTGAGCGTCGGTGCCGGCCCGCTGGACGCTGCGCTGAGCAGAACGATGGTGCGAGCCTGCTTGCCGCTGGCGGACTACGTGTCGTTTCGCGACGTGGGGTCGCGCCGGCTCATCGTCGGAGATAAGCCATCTTCAGACTGGCCAGTCTATCCCGATCTAGCACACAGTCTCAGGTTCCGTGCTGCGTCGCGCGGGTCGAACCACCCTCGCGCGAACGGTAAACCGGTAGTTGGTATCAATCCGGTGCCTTTGTATGACGATCGCTATTGGTGTTCCCCGGATCGCGAGCGATACCGCGCTTTCGTGAACCAACTTGCCGCGTTTACGAACCGGTTGCTGCGTGACGGTTATCCGGTGTTCTTCTTCCCAACGCATCCCAAGGATGCGGATGTCGCGAAAGACGTCATCAACGCGGTTCGTGCGAGCGCTCCGCGTTCAGAGATCGCTCCACTCGAGATCCGTCGACCGCGGACTTCCCAGGAGCTGATGTCGGTCATCGCCGAGGCTGACATTGTCGTTGCATCCCGGTTCCACGGCATCCTGCTCGCGCTGCATGCCTGGAAACCGGTGCTCGCGATTTGTTACTATCGCAAGGCGCGCGAATTGATGCGGGAGCTTGAGCAGGAACAGTCCGCGGCCGATCTTGACGAGCTGGACGCCGAAGACCTATGGGGCAGGTTTACGCTTCTCGAGCAGCGGGCGGCCGAGGCGCAGGAGCGCATTGAGGCTCTCGAATCGAAATGGCGAGAGGCGTTGGAACAACAATATTCGCTGCTGTTCCGACGCTTTGAGCGCATTCGAAAAGCGGTGCAGACCCGAGGCACGCTGCCATAGCGCCACCCGGTTGGACGCGTGAAAGCCTCTTCCGGCGAGATGCTAGCGGTCAAGGAGATGCTCGGGCAGGATCGGCAAGGCGCTACACCGCTCGGCCACGACGTTGTAATCCAATCGAGTAGCAAACCTGAACGGCCCGCGAGCTGGCTCGATGCGGCGCGTGGCCGAGGGCTTGGCGGCACTTCTTGCGGCCGTTACGCTCGTACCGATCCTCGGCGGTTGCGGGACCGAACCCGAAACCGGGCACCATGGTGCGCGGCTCCAACACGTTCCACGACGTTGAAGTCGCCGATCTCGACGGTGACTGTCGCCTTGATCTCGTCGGCCGCAATCAATCGGCGTTCGGCAGCGGCGGCGACAAGCTTTACCTCTATTTCCAGGATCGGGAGGGCGCATGGCCACCGCGTCGTCGACTGTCCCGCTGGTGAAGGTCTGAAGGTCGCCGACATCGACCGCGACGGCCGTCCGGACATCGTGGTCAACGGGAAGTGGTATCACGGCGCCCGGCGCGATCAGGCCCACTCGCGCGCGGGGTCTTCTCACGCGCAGCCCGCCTCGAACGCGTGAGGTCCTTCGCAAAGCTGATTGATGGTCAGCAGGGTCGTGTCCAGATCAAGCGACCGTAGCCTCGCGCTAACCTCGCCGTAGTAAGACTGGGTTCATTAGCACGACATTCCGCGGGCGTAGCGTCACCAGCTTGTCCGGCGCATATATCGGCAACCCCGAGGGAGGAAGGAATCGCCCTTGGCGGTGGAGACTCAAGTCGATCGCGCAATCGACGAGCTGATCATCGGCGAGGGCGCTCAGGAAGCCCACTGTCTTGGCGGCGCCCTGCCAAATGACCGAGCGGTCGGCCGTCCGCCGCAAGATCTGCAGCGCAGACCGGCACCGCTCGATCGATCGTCGGCTGCGCTCGCCAAATAGCAGGCAGGCCGACAGGACACCCTCCGCATGGCTGGCCGATTCGGTGTGCTCGGCATTGCGAGCAGCGGTGGCTTCCAGAATGAGGTACTGCTCGTCGTAGACCAGCGCCGTCCGCAGCACCCTGAAGCCTGCGAGCCGAAAAGCATGCTCGAGCGTCGTTCGCGTGAAATAGCCGCAGTGCTCGTAGTACACGTCCCAGAATGCATATTCCGCGAGCACGCGTTCGGCCGCGGGCACTTCGAACAGCACGACACTGCCCGAGCGTTGCTCCGCCCAGGACCGAACCAGGCGGAGAAAGCGGGACACGTCGTAGACGTGCTCGAGCGTGTGCCGGCATACGATCGCATCCGCCTCTACGGCAACGTGCTTCTTATCGAACGGCTCTGCAAATAGCTGTATGCGGTCGGCCTTCCGCGGTCAAAGTGGTTGGGTCGGCGAGAGGGTCGAATCCGATCCCTCGCCCGATACCCACGCGGACCAGCTCGGCCAGGAACTCTCCATGCCCGCAACCGATCTCCAGGAGCCGTCTTGCCATGCAGCGAGTAGCGATCGATCCAGTCCTTCGCGAGCGAGCGGCCGAAGCCCCCGAAATGCGCGGAGGATGCCTGCGAGCTTTCGTAGCGCGCGCCCACTTCGGCCAAAGTCGGATTCGAACGCGCCGTTATAGATGAAGCCGCAGCGATTGCAGCACCTGAGGAAAACGTTTCCACGCGGGACCGCGCGTGCAGCGCCTGAATCGGAAAACACCGATGCGCAGGTAACCGGAGCGTCAGCCAGCGAATAGAAGGCTGTCGTATCTGATGGCTGCGCAGGCCGGGCACGGCGTACCGCGAGAGAGGCAGGACGGTCGGCGCGTGGAGTGCGATACCCGTCGTTGGTTCATACGTGCTTCATGCCGTTCGCGCGTGTGCCAACGGTAATGCAGCTGCTTCGCGGAAGTCCTGCACCAAATCGCGCCAATGCTGGTAGCACGTCCGCGCCGTGTGGGCGAACGCGCGACGCTTCTCCGCGATCGGGAATGGGGGCTGCGAGGACCACGCGGAACCAGTCTGCGCTCAACCGCCACGACTGGAACAAGGCACGCGCGTCGGGACGCGGGTAATGATGTCGCCGCACCGCGTCTGCCGACATCAGACGCGTCGCGGACTGCGGTTCCATTCGCCGGAAGAACAGGGGCTCCGGCACCTGAGCAAATTTCCCGAGGAGCGCAAGGTGCGCCATGAGGACGATGTCCGATCCGCAATGATGTGGGACCAATCGAGTGCGGCGAAGCGCGGCGACGCGGATTACGCCGTTCATCACGTTGTTAAGCCGAAGCTCGGATGCCAGTTGCACAAACCGCTCGGCGGGGCTGTCGCTCTCCAGCCCGAAGTCGTACGGATACTCCTCGGCGTCCTCGAGGCCTCGCGGTGAAGAGCTTAGTGCGCGGGAAAGCGAGCACGATGTCGGACCGTGCATCGAGGACATCGATGCACCGCTGGAGAAACGTTGGCGCACACCAGTCGTTCGACGAAGCCCACTTGAAGTACTCTCCGCGGGCGCGCCGTGCCACCTCGGAGTAGTTCGGGTTAGCGCCTCGATTCTGCGGCTGGCGCACGACCCGGAGACGCGGGTCGAGCGCGGCGTAGCGGGCAAGCAAGTCGGGCGTGCCGTCAGTCGAGGCGTTGTCACTGACGACGAGTTCGAAATCGCCGAACGTCTGCCCCAACAGCGCCTCGAGTGCAGTTGCGAGCGTGCGATCCGCGTTGTACACGGGCATCCCGACGGTCAACCGCGGTGCGCGAATCTGCATATCGCAGGATGAAGAGCGTCGAAGCGGCACTGGTCGCTCTACTTGTCGCCGGCCGTGGCAAGGAACTCGTCGGCGGTCGCGCCCAGGCCCCGGTTAACGACGGCGCGCCGATCCACTGGCGGAGACTCTTTGCGTCGCCTCTTCGCCCCCTTCCACACCATCCACGGACAGTCGCCTCGCGCTTCCATCCGGTCCAGCGTGATCTTGTCTTTGAACGTGTCCATCGCCTGGAAGAACCCGCCATACCGGTAGGCGGACAGCTGGCGCCGCTCGATCAGGCGCTGGAAGGGCTGCTCGACCAGCTCCTCCCCCTCTCGTATGCAATCCCAGATCCCGCGCCGAAAGCAGAAGAACCCGCCGTTGATCCAGAAGTCGGACTCGCGCAGCTTGCCGAGCCCCGTCACCATGCCGTCATCGTCCGTCAGGACGGCATGGAAGCTCTGAGATGTGCGCACCGTCACAAAGCTCGCGGTCACGCGGCGGCGCGTGAACTCTTCGATATAGCGATCGAGCGGCAAATCGCTCAAGCCATCCGCGTAATTCGCGAGGAAGATTTCGTCCCCTTCGAGAAACTCGCGTACCCGCAGCAGCCGCTGCCCGAGGTTCGAGTGCAGTCCGGTATCGACGAAGGTGATGCGCCAGTCGTCGATGTCTCTTGCGAGCGGCGCTATCTTGCGGCCGCCTTTCGACATGACGAAGTCATTCGACAGGCACTCGTTGTAGGTGAGGAAGAACTCTTTGATCAAATGCCCGCGGTAGCCGAGGGCGAGGATGAAGTCCTTGTGACCGAAGTGCGCGTAATAGCGCATCAGGTGCCAGATGATCGGCCTGAAGCCGACGTTCACGAGCGCCTTCGGGATCGTATCGGAGTGCTCCCTGAGGCGGGTCCCCAGGCCGCCGCAGAACAGGACGACTTTCATTTCTCCAACCCCCGTGATCCGCGCGTTTCTCCGGCGCTGCGGCAAAAAATGACAGCAACGGCAGTCTACTTGGCACCGCGTCGCCGTAGGGTGATAAAGGCCACTTTCCTTGCGTCAATTCATAGGGATTTTCGACGATCGACGGCGCCCGTGGGCTATAGTGCCGCCCCGACCCAGATCCGCGGTGTGCCGGGGCGCAACAGTCGCTGATGTCTTCTCGACAGGGAGAAGGACGACGGAGGCGGGTCCGCGGGGGCGGTGAGGCCGAACGTCCGAGCGCTCTCCCGGCAGCCGCAGCGCTTCCATGAATCGATGCACAGGTATTCTGAGATTGCGGCCTTGAGTGCGACTCGCGAGGGGCACGTGCGATGATGCGAGCGATCGCTCAAGGCGCCGCGTGGATGCTGCTGTTCAAGCTTGCCGATCGCTCGCTTGGGTTCGTCAGCATCCTCATCCTCGCTCGACTCTTGGTGCCGGCGGATTTCGGGCTGGTAGCGATGGCGATGTCCGCAATCGCGATCATCGAGCTGGCCAGCGCTTTCAGCTTCGAGGTCGCGCTGATCCAGCGCGAGCACCCTACGCGGGAATACTACGATACGGCATGGACCTTGAACGTCGCTCTCGGTACCGCCTGTGCCTTGGCGACGGTCGGGCTCGCTTACCCCGCGGCGCTGTTTTACGGCGAGCCACGGCTCACACCGGTCATGTTGGTACTCGCGGGAGGCTGGATCGTCCAGAGCTTCGAGAATATCGGCACGGTCAATTTCCGGCGCGACATGGACTTTTCGCGCGAGTTCAGGTTTCTCGCCTCGAAGAGGGTGATCGCGTTTGTCGTGACGCTTTCGCTCGCTCTGCTCATGGGCAGCTATTGGGCGCTGGTCATCGGCACCGTTGTCGCGCGCGTCTCCGGCGTCGTTCTCAGCTACACGATGCAGCCGTTCCGGCCCCGTTTCTGCCTGGGCAAGAGTCGCGAACTGTTCTCCTTCTCGGGCTGGATGCTGCTCAATAACGGTTTGTCGGTCGCGCTCGGGCGCATCTCGCACATCATCATCGGGCGCGTGCATGGCCCCGGAGCGCTGGGGCTTTACACGGTTGGCTCGGAGATCGCGTACTTGCCCGCGACCGAACTCACAGCGCCGATCAATCGGGCAGTGTTTCCCGGCTACGCGCGAATGGCGGCGGATCTTAAGACGCTGAGCGACGGGTTCATCAGCGTGATCGCCGTCATACTGGCGATCGTAGTGCCTGCGAGCGTTGGCGTCGCTGTGATGGCAGGCCCGCTCGTGCAGCTCCTGCTCGGGGAGGGTTGGCTAGGCGCCATCCCGGTCATCCAAATCCTGGCACTGTGCGGCGCCATCCAGGCAATGATGTCGAACAATATGATGGCGTACCTGGCCATGGGCAAGGTTCATCTGCCCCTGCTCGTTCAGATGGTGAGAATCGCGGTGCTTTTGCCCGCGCTTGCAGTCTTGAGCCGCGAGCTGGGGGTCGAGGGCGTGGCTTACGCGGAGCTGATCGCATCCGTCGTAAGCTTCGCGGTCAGTTATCCGCTGTTGTCCAGAACGTTGGGGATATCGAGTCGCGTCTACCTTGCAAACCTGTGGCGTCCGGTTGGGGCAGCCGCGGTGATGGGCTTCATGGTGCACGCGCTGGTTCGCGAGCTCGCAATAGGGCCCGGTGCTTTCGGCGCCTTCCGCCAACTGATCATCGGCATCCCTGCTGGCCTAGGCGTGTATGTCATTGTATTGTGGGCTCTTTGGACGGCGTCTGGAAGACCGCGGGGCGCCGAGACGTACTTGCTCGACCGCGCGAGCGGTCTTGTGCTTCGAGCAAGGGACAGCTGGCAGCGCGTGGGCCGACGGGTGTAAAGCACAGCATCATGCACAAATCCAGTGATTTCCCGACACTAGTCTTCCGGCCGTTGTTGCAGTGTCGCGGTGGAAGCCGAGCAACCTAAAAGTCACTGAACGCCTTCAAACATCCGTTTAGTGACGAACCTCAGCTGCGAGCAGGAGCCGCCCTGGCTGAGAACTCGGCCATCGACAGTCCCGGTTGAAACTGCACTCGATTCATCGCCATGGCACACCTCCGTGTCGGTGTGCCGATCTTCACCCCCTCGCTGGCTCACCATGTGCGCCTGCTGAGGAATGTCGCTAATCAAGTACAAGGATGAAGAACAGGCCGCCGATCCGATACCGCATCCGTCCGAGCGATCCCGCCGCGCATCTGTTCGAGGTCGATTGCACCGTCGCCGATCCCGATCCGGCGGGCCAGCGCTTCGCGCTCCCGGCGTGGATTCCCGGGAGCTACCTGATTCGCGACTTCGCGCGGCACATCGTCTCGATTCATGCCCGCTCGCGCGGCGCCGACGTTGCGCTCGCCAAGCTCGACAAGCACACCTGGCGCGCCGCGCCCTGCCGCGGGCCGCTCACGGTGAGTGCTGAGGTGTACGGGTGGGACCTCTCGGTACGCGGGGCACACCTCGACGCCACCCACGCCTTCTTCAATGGGCCGTGCGTATTCTTACGCCCACTCGGTCGAGAGGAACGCGCGTGCGAAGTGGAGATCCTGCCGCCCGCCGGCCGCCGGTACTCGGGCTGGCGCGTGGCGACGTCGCTCGCGCGCAACGGGGCGCGGCCGCTCGGCTTCGGCGACTACGCGGCCGCCGACTACGACGAGCTCATCGACCACCCGGTCGAGCTGGGCACGTTCGCGCACGCCTCGTTCACCGCCGGCGGGGTGCCGCACGAGATCGCGATCACCGGCCGCCATCGCGCGGATCTCGAGCGGCTCACGCGCGATCTCAAGCGCGTATGCGAATGGCACATCCGGTTCTGGGGTGGGCCGGCACCCATGGATCGCTACGTCTTCTTGACGACCGCGGTCGGCGACGGGTACGGCGGACTCGAGCACCGCGCCTCGACCGCGCTCCTCTGCAGCCGCGACGAGCTGCCGCTGACGGCGGACAAGACTCTGAGCGACGGCTACCGCACGTTCCTCGGACTCGCGAGTCACGAGTACTTCCACACCTGGAACGTGAAGCGCATCAAGCCCGCGGCGTTCACCCCCTACGATCTCGACCGCGAGAACTACACCGCGCTGCTATGGGCGTTCGAAGGCGCGACGTCGTACTACGACGATCTCGCGCTCGTCCGCTGCGGATTGGTGAGATCCGAAGACTATCTCGAAATCCTCGGCCGCTCGATCACCCAGCTCCTGCGTACGCCCGGCCGCCGCCGGCAGTCGGTGGCCGAGTCGAGCTGGGATGCGTGGATCAAGTACTACCGGCAGGACGAGAACTCGCCGAACGCGGGCGTGAGCTACTACGGCAAGGGTGCGCTCATCACGCTCTGCCTCGATCTGCACATCCGCAGCCGCACCGCCGGCCGCCGCTCGCTCGACGACGTCATGCGCGCGCTCTGGCGGCGCTACGGCCGCAGCGGTCTCGGTGTACCCGACGACGGCGTGGAGCGCGTCGCGGAGGAGGCGAGCGGACTCAAGCTGCGACCGCTGTTCGACCGCTGGCTCCGCGGCACAGCCGAGCTGCCGCTCGCGGAGCTGCTCGGGACCGTCGGCGTCGAGCTGGAGGTCCGCGCGGCCGAAGACGGCGCCGATCGCGGCGGTAAGCCGGCCTCGAAATCGGCCGCCGCGCTCGCGGCGCGAGTGGCCTTGGGCGCGCGGACCGCGGGCGAGAACGGCGAGGTGAGGCTCACGCACGTTCTCGACGGCGGCGCGGCGCGCAGCGCGGGGCTGGCCGCGGGCGACGTGATCGTCGCGATGGATCACATCCGCGTCACGCCGAAGACGCTCGAGGCGCGACTGGCGCGGCTGCGTCCCGGCGATCGCGCGCAGCTCCACGTGTTCCGGCGCGACGAGTTGCACGAGCTCGAGATCGCGTTCGCGGCGGCGCCGGCGGACACGTGCGTGCTGGGTTTCGACAAGCGGCCCGCGGCGCGGGCGCGCGCGCTGCGGCGCGGATGGCTCGGGAAGTAGCGGGGTGCGACAGCGGTCTAGCCGCCGGTCAGCTTGACGATCGCGACCGAAACGTTGTCGCCCTTGCCCTTCGCACGCACGCGCGCGGCGCTGATCAGCATCTCGGCCGCCTTCCTCGGCGGGAGCGCCGCCAGCGCCTTGCCGATCTCGGTGTCCGTGAAGTAGTCCCACAGCCCGTCGGAGCACAGCAGGAACGCGTCGCCGGCGAGGAGCGGCGCGCTCGAGCCGAAGCCCGGGCTGGGCGGCTCGGAGTGGCCGAGCGCCTGCAGCAGCAGGTTGCGGTTCGGGTGCTTGTGACGGTCTTCCTCGCGCCACTGGCCCTCGTCGATCTGCTGCTGGACGTAGGAGTGGTCCTTGCTGCGGTTCTGAAGCGCCGGTCCGCGGAAGTGATAGAGCCGGCTGTCGCCCACCCAACCCCAGTCCACGCGGTCGGGTTGCAGCACCATGGCGATGATCGTGCTGTGCGGCTCCGCCTCGGTCAGGACCCGATTGAGGCGGATGATCGTGTGCGCCTCGATGACGATCTCGCGCAGCAGCTCGTCGGGCTTCTCGTCCTTGGGCGAGAAATTCGCGAACAGATTCGCCGCGGTGCCGATGACCTGCTCGGCGGCGGCCGAGCCGCCCTTGTACCCGCCCGCGCCGTCGGCAAGGATGACGAGCGCGGTGCCGCGCAGCTTCGTGCTCGGGATGATCGCGACGCGGTCCTGCTGCTCCTGCCGGTCGCCGATGTGCTGGCCGGTGGCGGCGTCGAGGGAAACGGGCATCGTGGATGGGCGGGCGGTAGCGCCCGGTACACTAGCGGATCGTTGACAACCCTGCTGCCGCGCTCGCGGGCCGGCAGGCACTTTTCACGCTCGACAAAACCGCCCGCGACCACCTTGTGACCACGTTCCTGCTCCTGCGGCACGGCGAGACGATCTGGAACCGCGACGGGAAACTCCAGGGCTGGCAGGACAGCCCACTATCTGAGACGGGCCGCGCCCAAGCCGACGCGCTCGCCGCGCGGATGGCGCTCGAACGCGTCGACCTCATCGTCGCGAGCGATCTCGGCCGCACGCGCGCGACGGCGGCGCCGATCGCGGCGCGGCTCGGGCTGGCGGTGTCGCTCGATGCGGGGCTGCGTGAACGCTCCTACGGCGAGCTCGAAGGCATGACCTGGGCCGAGATCGAGCGTGCGCGGCCGCGGGACTACCGGCGGCTCGTTGCGCGCGATCCCGACCACCTCGTCCCGGGCGGCGAGACCGGCGCACAGTTCCGCGACCGGGTCGTCGCCGCGCTCGAGCGGCTCGCGCGCGCGAACGGCGGCGCCGCGATCGCGCTCGTGACGCACGGCGGCGTGCTCGGCGTCGTCTATCGCCACGCGAAGGGGATTCCGCTCGAGATGCCGCGCACGTTCACGGTGCCGAATGCGGCGGTGAACCGCCTACGCGTCGAGCGCCGCCGCTGGGTGATCGAGGCCTGGGCCGACACCGGCCATCTGGCCGCAGCGCCGCTCGACGACGAGTAACGGATCCACCCGGGTCCGCCCGGGCTTGCGGGAGCGGCGCCCGGCGGAGTTAAATCGGGGGCATGGATGCGCCGTCGCAACCGCTCCCGGCATTCCCGTTTCGGCGGCAATCCCCGTTCGATCCCCCGCCGCAATACGCCGCAGCACGCGCGGCGGGCGCGGTTTTCCCCGTCACGCTCTGGAACGGCAAGCGTGCCTGGCTGGTGACGCGGCACGAAGAGGTTCGCGCCGTGCTTGCCGACGACCGGCGCTTTTCCGGTGCGATGGCGCACCCGGATTTCCCGACGGTCACCGAGGCGCGCGTGACGGTCGACAGGAACGAGCGTGCCTTCGTCGGCATGGACAATCCGGCTCACGACCGATACCGGCGCATGTTCACTAGGGAGTTCAGCGTCAGGCGTATGCTGGCTCTCGAGCCGAAGATCGCCGCGATCGCGGAACGGCTGATCGACGAGCTCGAGGAGCGAGGCCCACCCGCGGATCTCGTCGGCACGCTGGCGGTCAAGTTTCCGTCGCTGGTGATGTCCGAGCTGTTCGGCTCGCCGTATGAGGATCATCCCTTCATCATCCGGTGCGCGGTGGCGCGGCACGGCCTAACGCAGACGCCGGAAGAGGCGCTTGTCAAGGCGCGCGAGCTCGTCGACTACGTGCGACGGCTGATCTCGGTCAAGGAGGCGAAACCCGGCGACGACATGGTGAGCCGCATCATCGACGAGCATGTCCGGCCCGGCCATCTCGGCCGCGACGAGTTCGCCGAGATCGGCGCAATGATTCTTCGCGCTGGCCACGACACGACCACCAACATGATCGGGATGGGTGCCCTACTGCTGCTCCAGGACGCTGCCTTGCGCCGCAAGCTGACGACCCGGCCGGAGCTGATCGGAAGCGCGGTGGAGGAGCTTCTCCGCTTCGTCAGTCCGGTGCAGTTCTCGCCGCGCCGGGTCGCGCTCGAGGATGTCGAGATCGGCGGCGTACCGATTCGCAAGGGCGAGGGATTGTTCGTGCTTCTTCCCTCCGCCAACCGCGACGAGCGCGCTTTCGCGGACCCCGAGAGGCTCGACTTCGAGCGCGACTCGTCCGCGCATCTCGCGTTCGGCTACGGCATCCACCAGTGCCTGGGGCAGATGCTCGCGCGGTCCGAGCTGAAGATCGTGTATGCAGCCCTGCTGCGCCGGCTCCCCGGCCTGCGGCTCGCCGTGCGACTGGAGGAGATCCGGTTCAAGCACGATATGCAGATCTACGGCGTGCACAACCTGCCGGTGACCTGGTAAAGCCATTACCCATGCCCAGCCTGAAAGTTCGAGTCGACGAGCACAAGTGCGTGGGCGCTGGCCAATGTGCGCGGGTGGCGCCGGAGGTGTTCGACCAGCGCGAGAGTGACGGGATCGTGATGCTTCTCGCCGAGCGGCCGTCGGACGATCTCGCGCCGTATGTGAAGCAAGCCGCCAGCCTGTGCCCGGCGCAGGCGATCCGGGTCGAAGAAACCGATTTCCCTTGACGTGGGCTCGAGCCCTCGAGGAGAGACGCACGATGAACCCCTTCGGACGCGCGCTTGCGGCGCTCGCCGCTGTATTCCTCGCTCAGCTTGCCGCAGGCGCGATGGCGCAGGAGTACCCGACCAAGCCGATCCGCCTCCTCATCCCGTTCACCCCCGGCGGCGGTACCGATTTCGTGTCGCGTATCGTCGCCGGCAAGTTGAACGAGATCGCGAAATGGAACGTGGTCCCCGAGAACCGTCCGGGTGCGGCGGGCAATCTGGCGATCGAGACGGCCGCGAAATCGACCGCCGACGGCTATACGATCGTGATGGGCCAGACCGACAACGTCATGCTCGGACCCTGGCTCAATCCGAACCTCGGGTACGACACGCTGAAGAACCTCACGCCGATCGTACAGGTGTCGAGCGTGCCGCTCGTGATCGTCAGCTCCGCGCAGTCGAATCTCGCAACACCGGCCGACTTGGTGGCCCGTGCGCGCTCATCGAGTGGCCTCACCTGGGCGACCGCCGGCAACGGCTCGGTGGGCCACTTGTTCGGCGAGCAGTTCCAGCGCGCGACGGGCGTGCGCATCCTGCAGGTGCACTACAAGGGTGCGTCGCCGGCCATGACAGACGTCGTCGGTGGCCAGGTCGATGTTGCGATCATGTCGGCGGCCTCGGTACTGCCACTGGTTCGCGGCGGCAAGCTGCAGGCCGTGGCGGTGAGCACCGCAAAGCGCTCGCCGGCACTGCCCTCGGCACCGACCCTCGATGAGTCGGTTGAGAGAGGCATCGACGTGTCGGTCTGGCTCGGCCTCTTCGCACCGGCCGGCACACCCCCGTCGATCATCGCGCAACTGAATGCCGCGGTGAACAAAGTGCTGGCCTCGCCAGACGTGATCGAGCGCATCAGCGCCGGCGGCGTATCCGTTGCCGGCGGGACGCAGGAGGAATTCGCCGCGCTGGTGCGCAACGACTACGCCCGTTGGGGTCAGACCGTGAAGGAGTCGGGCATCAAGCTCGATTGAGCCGATGCAGCTCGATGGCGTTCGTGTCGTCGACCTGACGCGCATTCTCTCCGGCCCGTTCTGCTCGATGTTCCTGGCGGACATGGGCGCGGAGGTCGTGAAGGTCGAGGACCCGGATCAAGGCGATCCGGTGCGCCGGCAAGGTGCCGCGCGCAACGGTTACTCGCTTTACTTCGCCAATTTCAATCGCAACAAGCGTTCCCTCACCCTGGATCTGCGCAGCGCGGAAGGCAAGGGCGTGCTGCGGCGCCTGCTCCGCCGTGCCGACGTCGTGGTCGACAACTACCGCCCCGGCGTCATGGACAGGATGGGGTTCGGCCGCGACGCCTTGCGCGCCCTGAAGCCCGATATCGTCAGCTGCCATGTCACCGGTTTCGGCCTCGACGGGCCGTACGCCGAGCGGCCGTCGTTCGACTTCATCGCGCAGGCGATGAGCGGCTTCATGAGCGTCAACGGCAGCGAGGACGGGCCGCCGATGCGCGCCGCGCCGCCGATCTCCGATCTCGTCGCGGGGGCGTACGCAGCGATGGGGATCCTCGCCGCGCTGGTTCGCCGCAGCCGCACCGGGCAGGGCGAGGAAGTCGCGACCGCGCTGACCGACGGCATGACCAGCATGCTCGCGTTTCTCGCCACGAACTATTTCGCGACCGGCAAGCTGCCCCTTCGCACGGGCAACGATCACGCCCTTGCGGCCCCGTACGGACTGTTCGAAGCCGCGGATGGCCAGGTGGCGATCGCGCCGAGCAACGACGCCGTCTATTTCAAGCTGCTTGCCGCGCTCGGGCTGGAGCATCTCAAGGAGCATCCGGATTTTTCGACCAACGACGCGCGCTTCGCCCGGCGCAGTGCGATCAACGCGGAGCTGAACCGCCGCACGCGCGAGCGCTCCATCGCGCACTGGATCGAGGTCCTCAACGATGCGGGGGTGCCCTGCGGACGCGTGCTGAACGTCGGCGAAGTTTTCGCGGATCCGCAGACTGTGCATCAGCAGATGCGCATTACGATCGATCATCCGCAGCACGGTCCGCTCGACGTGATCGGCTTCCCGATCAAGTTCACCGACGAGCCGTGCCGGGTGCATCGTCCGCCGCCGGTGCTCGGCGCGGATACCGCTGCGATTCTCGAGGATCTGGGCCTGGATCGAGCCGCTATAGCGGCGCTACGCTCAAGGAAAGTGGTCTAGCGGTGGCTCTGTAACCTCCAGGGCTTGCCGGAGTGGCGTCCGGCGGAGTTAAATTGGCGTCATGAACGCCCCCAGTCAACCCCTCCCGGTTTCGTACGTCGACGTTGAAGCCGCCGCCGCGCGGATCGCCGGTCAAGCGCATCGCACGCCGGTGCTGGCTTCGCGCACCGTGAACGCGCGGACCGGCGCCGACGTGTTCCTCAAGTGCGAGAATTTCCAGCGCATCGGCGCGTTCAAGTTCCGCGGCGCGTATAACGCCCTCGCCCAGCTCTCCGACGAGCAGCGCGGCCGCGGCGTACTCGCCTTCTCGTCGGGCAACCACGCCCAGGCGATCGCGCTGGCCGGGCAGCTCCTCGGAATCAAGACGACGATCGTGATGCCGCAGGACGCGCCGCCGGTGAAGCTAGCGGCGACACGCGGTTACGGCGCCGAGGTGATCACGTACGATACGCAGGCGACCACGCGCGAAGCGCTCGGCGCCAGCATCGCGGCCCAACGCGGGCTGACGGTCATCCCACCCTACGACCACCCGCACGTGGTCGCCGGGCAGGGGACGACGGCTAAAGAGCTGATCGAGGAAGTCGGCGCGCTCGATTTCCTGTTCGTCCCCTGCGGCGGCGCGGGGCTGCTCTCGGGTTGTGCGATCGCGGCTGCGCATCTTTCCCCGGGGTGCAAGGTGATCGGCGTTGAGCCGGAAGCCGGCGACGATGCGACGCGCTCGTTCCGGACGAAGACGCTGCAGACCGTGCACAATCCCCGAACGATCGCCGACGGCGCACGCACGCCGTCGCTCGGGAAGATCACGTTCCCGCTCGTGCTCGCCTACGTCCACGACATGACGACGGCGAGCGACCGCGAGCTGCTCGACGCGATGCTCTATCTCTGGGAGCGGATGAAAATCGTCGTGGAGCCCACCGGCGCGCTCGGTGCGGCGGGACTCTTCAAGGCCGGCCCTGCGGTCGCCGGCAAGCGGGCCGGCGTCGTCATCTCCGGCGGCAACGTCGAGCTGCAGACGATCTGTCGCCTGATCGGCTGACGCGGCAAACGCGGACGCTCGCGGCTGGATGCCTCGGCACCCGGCCGCGTGCGTGCCCTAGACGACTTCTTCTTCGAGCTCCGGACGCTTCGCGGGCGCGCTCATCCAGATCGGCAGATCCAGAAAGCGCTGTGGCGCGGGCAGCTCGGCCGATGACCCCTTGCGGCGGTGCTGGCCGGGCCAGACGTTGCTGAAAGTCGTGGTGTTCTCCTCTTGGTGCTCGTCGGTGCCGAGCTCTTCCACCTCGAGGCCAATCAGGGTCGCGTCGTCAGCCATTTTGTCGCTCCTTTTGTGGCACGAACACCTGCCGCCCTGAGCAAGGGCGGTGCCAAGAACGCGGCAGACGGCGAGCCCACGGCTACCGCATGTTGTCGAATGCTTCTTCGGTCACACTGCGCCAGCGATTCAGGCAGTGCGACGTGCGATTCGTCACGCGCCGCGCGCTCGCGGCGGGCTAAGGAGCGGGCGAAAGGGCCTTTGACGTCAAGCCGACGCTTCGGGCTGACGAAAAATTGTCACTTCAGGTGACGTTCTTGCGCCATACCTCCCAGCGCTCGCGCCCGGCGAAGACCGGGATCGAGTCGGCGACCGCCGCGTCCTCAGTGCGATCGAACGCCGGCGCTAGAAGGGATTCGAGCTCGCCGCCTTTCAGCCCGAACGGGGGGCCGTGCTCGTCGTCACCCCGGAAGAAGAACCCGGCGAGCCGACCGCCGGGTCGCAGCACTTCCGCGACGCGCCACGCCCAGCGCGGCCGATGCGTTCGCGGCAGCGCGCAAAGGAATGCGCGCTCGTAGACGAGATCGACACGTTCCAGGCGGTGCACAAAGAAGTCCGCGTGCACCAGGAGATGGCCGAGATCGCCGAGCGCCCGGCGCGCCGCGGCGATCGCGGCGAGGCTGAAGTCGATCGCGACAACGTCGTGACCGGCCGCCGCGAACGCCCGGACCTCGTAGGCGCTGCCGCAGCCGGGGATCAGGACGCGGAGCCTCGCGCGCTCGCGCGTGAGGAATTCACGCACCGCCGCGGGCACGCCGCCCGCATCCCACGGCGTGAAACCCTCGCGGAACCTCGCATTCCAGAACTCGGGGCCCGCCGGGTCGAGCTTCGGGCCGCGCTTCAGTCGGGCGGCGGCGTCACCCGTGGCCCGGGAGAACGGTGTGGTTAACCTTTTACGCACACGATCTGTTTGAGCGTATGCACGACCTCGACGAGATCGGTCTGGTTCGCCATCACCTCATCGATGTCCTTATATGCGCCCGGAATCTCATCGATCACGCCGCTGTCCTTCCGGCACTCGACGCCCGCGGTCTGGCGCTCCAGGTCGGCGCGCGAAAAGCGCCGCTTCGCCTCGGTGCGGCTCATGCGGCGCCCGGCGCCGTGCGAGCACGAGGAGAAAGACTCGGGATTGCCCTTCCCGCGGACGATGTACGACTTCACGCCCATGCTTCCCGGGATGATGCCGAGCTCGCCCGCGCCGGCCCGGATCGCGCCTTTGCGGGTGACCAGCACCGCCTCGCCGAAATGCCGCTCGCGCTCGACGTAGTTGTGATGGCAGTTGATGGCCTCGCTCGTTGCCGCGAACGGCGGCAGCACGCGGCCGAGCGCCTCGAGCACGAGCCCCATCATCTCGCGCCGATTGGCAGCGGCGTAGTCCTGCGCCCAGCCGACCGCCGCGACGTAGTCGTCGAAAAGCGGCGTGCCCTCGTCGAGCCAGGCGAGATCCCGGTCGGGCAGACGGGCGTCGAGCTTCAGGCAGTGCTCGCGCGCTCGCTCGATGAAGTAGCGGCCGATCGCATTGCCGACACCGCGGCTGCCCGAATGGAGCATCACCCACAAGCGTTCCGCCTCGTCGAGGCACACCTCGATGAAGTGGTTCCCGCCGCCGAGTGTCCCGAGCTGATGCACCCAGGTGCAGTCGAAGTCTTTCTGCATCGTCGCGAGCTTCGGGTGCTTGTCCACGATGCCCTTCAGCGCACGCGCGAACGGCTGTGCTGCGTGCTCGAGCGCATCGCCCGCGTCGTGCCGGCCGAAGCCGACCGGCACCGCGGCCTCGATCGCGCCGCGCACGCGATTGAGCTTGTCGGGCAGACTCGCGACGGTGAGCGATAGTCGCACGGCCGCCATCCCGCAGCCGATGTCTACCCCCACCGCCGCGGGAAGGATCGCCCCTCGGGTCGGGATCACCGAGCCGACGGTCGCGCCGATGCCGGCGTGCACATCGGGCATCGCCGCGACGTGGCGAAAGACGAACGGCAGCCGCGAGACGTTGAGGAGCTGCTGCAACGCCTGGCCCTCGACGTCGTCGGTCCAGACGTGGACCGCAACACCACCGTCGTCGATCGTCTTGCGGATGGGCATGTTCGTAGGAAGACTCGCCGGACCCCGGGGGCGCGAGGAAATGTGCTGCCCCATCGGACGACTATATATAGTGCACATCCGCGCGACGCGCCTGTGTGCAGTGCAGCATGTTAGACTAACCGATCCCGAAATCCGGCCCGCCACCCCCATGTTCCCGAACGAACCTCTCGCGCAAGTCGATCCGGAGTTGTGGCAGGCGGTGCAGGCGGAGACCCAGCGGCAAGAAGATCACATCGAGCTGATCGCCTCGGAGAACTACGCCAGCCCGGCGGTGCTTGCTGCGCAGGGCTCGGTGCTCACCAACAAGTACGCCGAGGGCTATCCGGGCAAGCGCTACTACGGCGGCTGCGAGTACGTCGACATCGCCGAGCAGCTCGCGATCGAGCGAGCGAAGAAGCTTTTCCAGGTCGAGTACGCGAACGTCCAGCCGCACTCCGGCTCGCAGGCGAACCAGGCCGTCTACCACGCGGTGCTGAAGCCGGGCGACGTCATGCTCGGCATGTCGCTCGCCCACGGTGGGCACCTCACGCACGGCTCCGCGGTCAACGTCTCCGGCAAGCTGTACCAGGCGTTCGCCTACGGCCTCGACGAGCGCGAGGAGATCGACTACGAGCAGATCGAGCATCTCGCCAAGGGCCATAAGCCGAAGCTGATCGTCGCCGGCGGCTCGGCGTACGCGCTCACGATCGACTGGAAGCGGTTTCGCAAGATCGCGGACAGCGTCGGCGCCTACCTGATGGCCGACATCGCGCATCCCGCAGGTCTCGTAGCGGCAGGCCTGTATCCGAGCCCGGTCGGCATCGCCGATTTCGTCACCACCACCACCCACAAGACGCTGCGCGGCCCGCGCGGCGGCATGGTGCTGGCTGCGAAGGAGCACGCGAAGATCCTCAACGCAGCGGTGTTCCCGCAACTCCAGGGCGGACCGTTGATGCACGTGATCGCCGCGAAGGCGGTCGCGTTCAAGGAAGCGATGACGAAGGAGTTCCGCCTCTACCAGGAGGAGGTGCTCGCGAACGCGCGGGTGATGGCGAAGGTGCTCGCCGGGCGCGGAATGCGGGTCGTGTCGGGCCGCACCGACTGCCACCTCTGTCTGATCGATCTGCGCGCGAAGGAAGTTACCGGCAAGGAGGCCGAGGATGTGCTGGAGCGCGCGCACATCACCGTCAACAAGAACGCCATCCCGAACGATCCGCAGAAGCCGACGATCACGAGCGGCATCCGGATTGGCTCGCCCGCGATGACCACGCGCGGCTTCGAGGAGCTCGAGGCGGAGCAGGTTGCCAACCTCATCGCCGACGTCCTCGACGCGCCGCACGACGAGACGACGATCGCGCGCGTGCGCGAGCAGGTGCGCGCGCTTTGCCGCAGGTTCCCGGTGTATCCGGAGGCGATGCGCGCCGGAGCCCCGGTCGAGAAAGCGGCGTAGCGGTCTCGCGCGCGCGATGCAGTGCCCGTTCTGCAAATCCGGCGACACCGCGGTGATCGACACCCGGCTCTCGGAGGACGGTGAGAGCGTGCGCCGGCGGCGCGAGTGCGAGCAGTGCGGCAAGCGCTTCACCACCTATGAGCGGGTCGAGCTGGCGATGCCCGCGGTGGTGAAAGCGAACGGTTATCGGACCGCCTACGACCGCGAGAAGATTCGCACCGGCTTCATGCGGGCGCTGCACAAGCGCCCGGTGCCCACGCAGTACGTCGACACCGCGATCGACCGCATCGAGCAGAAGATCCTCGCGCGCGGCGAGCGCGAGATCGGCTCGCGCACCGTCGGCGAGATGGTGATGGCCGAGCTGAAAAAGATGGACCACGTCGCGTATATCCGGTTCGCTTCGGTGTACGAGGATTTCCAGCGCGTCGACGAGTTCCGCGAGAAGGTGCTCGAGCTGAAGCGCCCGGGACGCAGGGCGCGGCGACCGGTCGACCGGAAGACCCAGTAGCCGCGGGTTCGCGCGGTCCAACGCGTGTTCACCGACGCCGACCGCGACTTCATGCGACGCGCGCTTGCGCTAGCCGAGCGGGGACTCTTCACCGCCACACCCAATCCGCGGGTCGGTGCCGTAGTCGTACGCGGCGGCGAGATCGTCGGGGAAGGCTTCCACGCGCGCGCCGGCGAGTCGCACGCGGAGGTCAACGCGCTGCGCGCGGCCGGGTCACGCGCTGCGGGCGCCACCGTGTATATCACGCTCGAGCCGTGCAATCACCATGGCCGCACGCCGCCGTGCGTCGATGCGCTCGTCGCGGCGAAAGTCGCCCGGGTGGTCGCCGCGATGATCGATCCGAATCCCAAGGTATCGGGCAAGGGCTTTGAAGCGCTCCGCGCCGCGGGCATCGACGTCGCCATCGGGCTCTCCGAGGACCAGGCGCGGGAGCTGAACGTCGGCTTCGTTTCGCGTATGACCCGCGGCCGTCCGTGGCTGCGGCTCAAGCTCGCCGCGACTCTCGACGGCAAGACCGCACTCGCGAGCGGCGCGAGCCAGTGGATCACCGGCGCGCAAGCGCGTCTGGACGGCCATCGGTGGCGGGCCCGCGCGTGCGCGATCCTGACCGGCATCGGCACCGTGCGGGACGACGATCCACGCCTGACCGTGCGCGACGTCGACACCTCGCGCGAGCCGCTCAAGGTGCTGGTGGACTCGCGGCTGGAAGTGCCGCTGGCGGCGCGGATCCTCGACGGCGGCAATCTGCTCGTCGCCGCGGCGATCGACATCCCCGGGAAGGTCGCCGCGCTGCGCGACCGCGGGGCCGAGGTCGTCGTCCTCCCGAACGCTGCGGGCAAGGTCGAGCTCGGCGAGCTCGCGCGCGAGCTGGCCCGCCGCGCTTTGAACGAGATCCACGTCGAGGCGGGGTTCAAGCTGAACGGCTCGCTCGTGGCGGCGGGTCTCGTGGACGAGTTGCTGGTCTATTTTGCGCCCAGCGTCATCGGCGCGGGCGGGCGGGGCATGTTCGATCTGCCGGCGATCCAGCGGCTCGGCGATGCGCCGCGGCTGCGGCTGATGGAGATGCGACCGGTCGGCGACGATGTCCGTATACGCGCGCGGTTCGCCGCGTAGGCGCTGTCCGACGAAGTTCCAGAATGCGGCGGAATCGCGGCCGCAGCGGCAGCGATTCTCGTTCGAGGCTAGACCGCGCGCTTCGTCTCGCGCTCGATCTCCTCGAGCACTTTCCGCATCTCGGCGACCGCCCAGTCGATCTCTTCGCGGGCGATTACGAGCGGCGGGGCGAAGCGCACGACCGTGCCGTGCGTATCCTTCGACAGGATGCCGTGCGCGAGCAGTCGATCGACGACGTGGCGCGCGGTGGCGTACCGAGGGTCGATGTCGACACCGACGAGCAGCCCCCGGCCCCGCACCTCGCGGACAAGCGGGCTGGAAATGGCGGCGAGGCCGGTCGCGAGGCGCGCGCCGAGCACGGTCGCCCGTTCGGTGAGCCGCTCCTCGACGATCACGGCGAGCGTCTCGAGCGCGACCGCCGCTGCGAGCGGGTTCCCGCCGAAGGTGCTGCCGTGGTCGCCTGGCGTGAATACTCGCATCACCTCGTCGCGGGAGAGGAAAGCGGACACCGGGAGCATCCCGCCGCCCAGCGCCTTGCCGAGGACGAGGCCATCGGGCTGCACGCCGTCGTGTTCGCAGGCGAGCAGTTTGCCGGTGCGGCCGAGACCGGTCTGCACTTCGTCGGCGATGAAGAGGACGTTGCGCTCGCGGCAGATCCGCGCGCAGTCGGCGAGATAACCCGCCGGCGGGACGACGATCCCGCGCTCGCCCTGGATGGGTTCGACCAGGAACGCCGCCGTGTCGGGCGTGATCGCACGCTCGAGCGCCGCCGCATCGCCGAAGGGCACCAGCTTGAACCCCAGCGGGAAGGGCCCGAAGCCGTCGCGGTACTGCGGCTCGGACGATAGGCCCGTGATCGCGATCGAGCGGCCGTGGAAGTTCCCCTCGCAGGCGATGATCTCGGCACGCCCCTCGGGCACGCGCTTCACCTGGTGCGCCCACTTGCGGGCGGCCTTGAGCGCCGTTTCCACCGCTTCGAGGCCGGTGTTCACCGGCAGCGCACGGTCCATGCCGGTCAGCCGGCACAGGCGCTCGAGGAACGGCGGCAGCCGGTCGTTGAAATAGGCGCGCGAGGTGACTGCGAGCCGCTTGGCCTGCTCGGTGAGCGCGCGCACGATCCGCGGATGGGCGTGGCCGAGGCTCACCGCCGAGTAGGCCGACATCATGTCGAGGTAGCGGCGCCCGGCCTGGTCCCAGACGTGCACCCCCTCTCCCCGCACGAGGACAACCGGCAGCGGATCGTAGTTGGCCGCGCTGTAGCGTTGCTCGAGGTCGACCACCGAACGCGCCGCGTCACCGCCGAGCATCGCCGACGCGAGTTCCTCGATCAGCCGGGCCGTCGCCCCGCCGCGGTCACGGTGCGGTTCGTACTCTACGATCTCGACCGCCAACGGGGCGGCGTCGCGCACGAGCGCCGCGAGCTCGGGGAGCAGAGTCGCCGAGCGGAGTCCGCCCGCAACCGGTGTGGTGACACCGGGCGCGTCGGCCGGGTCGATCGCGTCGAGGTCGAGCGTGATGCCGTAGCCCACTGTGCCCTTGCGCACCCGCGCGAGCGCCTCGTCCAGCACCGCGGCGAGACCGCGCCGCTCGATCTCGGGCATGGCGTAGATCCGCACCCCTAGCGCGGCCGCGAGCGCGGCCTCCTCGGGCTCGAAGCTGCGCACGCCCACGACGCAGACATGCTCCGGCGCGAGCACCCCGCCGGGCTCGCACAGCGCGTCGCCGGTCTGGCCCAGCAGCGCGGCAAGCGGCATGCCGTGCACCTTTCCGGTATGGCTCGTCTCGGGCGTGTGCGCGTCGAGGTGAGCATCGATCCAGAGCAGCCCGAGCCCGCCGTCCACGGCATTCGCCACCCCGCGCCAAGTGCCCATCGCGATACTGTGGTCGCCGCCGAGCACGAGCGGCACGGTCCCCGCGCGCACTGCTTTCGTCACCGTGCGCGCGAGCCGCTCGCACAGCCGGCAGACGACCTGCGCAACCGGTTCGCCCGGCGCCTGGTCGGGGAAGAGCGTCTCGCCCCACGTCGTCGCTACGCCGCGCGCGACGAGATGCGCGTCGAGCCCCGCCAGACGCAGGCGTGCCGGCCCGTCGCCGCAGCCGGGTGCTGCCGCACCGAGACCGGTGGCGGCGCCTACGATGTGGACCGGGCGCAAGGCCGCGGCGGGCGTGGTCGCGACGTGGCCTTGGGGGTCGAGAACGAGGTCCCGGGCAGTCATGCTCCCTTGGAGTGCAAACGGCGTACCAGCGTTCGATGTTCGTGAGGGATTAGTCCACGCTCGCCTACCGGTTGTCCGCTCGGCACAGCCGTGCGGACGCGGCGAGGGTTCCCTCACAGGGCGGATGGGGGGCGGGTCGGCCCGAGCGAACGCGGGCGGCCGGCGCCCGAGCGCGCCCCGACACGTCATACGCTGCCGCCTTGCGCCGCGCGACCGACCCGCATTCCGCCACGCCGGCCGCGCGCCGGCGCTTTGGCGCCGTCGGTGGCTGCGCTAACCTCGATGATTCCCATGCGCTCGATCGCGGAATACCAGGTGCTCATCGGTCGCCTCGAGCGGCTCGCGGCCGATGCGCCGCGCCGTTACCTTTGGCGCGTCGGCCTCCTCGCGGTCCTCGGGATCGGTTTCGTCGCCGCCGCGTTCGTTGCCGCAGCGGGACTGGTGGTCGGCGTTGCGGTGCTGATCCTGGTCTCGAAGAAGCTCGTGCTGATCAAGATCGCCTGGATCCCGCTCGTCTTCGCCTGGATGATCCTCAGGGCGATGTGGGTGCAGATACCGCCGCCCGAGGGCCGGCCGCTCTCGAGCCGCGATGCGCCGGAGCTCTTCGACGAGATCGAGGACGTCCGCAAAGCGGTCGGGGCGCAGAAGATCCATCGCGTCGTCCTCATCCCCGACTTCAACGCCGCGGTGGCGCAGGTACCCCGGCTCGGGCTGCTCGGCTGGCCGGAGAACTATCTCGTGGTCGGACTGCCGCTCCTCGCCAGCCTGACGCGCGACGAGTTTCGCGCCGTGCTCGCGCACGAGTTCGGCCATCTCTCGCGCCATCACGCGCGCTTCGGCAACTGGATCTATCGCATCCGGCAGACCTGGTATCGGCTGCTCGCGATCCTCGAGCGCGAAGGCAGCTTCACCACGCGCGTCTTTGCGAAGTTCTTCGACTGGTATGCGCCGTACTTCAACGCCTACAGCTTCGTGCTCGCGCGGGCGAATGAGTACGAGGCCGACCGCGCGTCGGCGCGTGTGGCTGGCGCGCCGGCCGCGGCGAGCGCGCTCGTCGCCGTGCACGCCAAGGCGGCGTATCTCGAAAACCAGTACTGGGAAAAGCTCTGGGCGGGCGTGCGCGACCGCGCCGAGCCTCCCGCGGGGCCGTACTCGGATCTCGTCGCGCGCTGCAAGCAGCTCCCGGCCGACGTCGGCAAGGCATACGCGAAGGTGGCGCTGGACACGAAGCCGGATCTGAACGACACCCATCCCTCGCTCGCCGAGCGGCTGAAGGCGCTGGGAATGCCGCTCCGGACGCGCTTCGAGCTCGAGCGTTCGGCGGCCGACGAGCTGCTCGGGCCGGCGCTCGCGACGCTCGCAGCGGAGCAGGACCGCGCCTGGCGCGAGCAAGTGGCGCCCGCGTGGCGCGAGCGTCACGCGACGGCGGCCGAGGAGCGGAGGCGGTTCGAGGCGCTCGCGACCGAAGCCGCCGCCGGCGCCCTCCCGCTAGCCGCGGCGTGGGAGCGGGCGCGGCTCGCGGAGTCGCTGGAAGGCCGTTACGCCGCGTTCGCGTTATACCGGGCGCTCGTCGAGCGGCATCCGGAGCACGCGCCGGCGGTGTATGCGTACGGGCGGATATTGGTCCAGGGTGGCGATGCACAGGGGGTCGCGTTGGTCGAGCGGGCGATGGCGCTAGATCCGGAGGCCGCTCAGCCCGGCGCGGAGCTGCTGTTCGAGTTCTATCGCGGCCGCAAGGACGTGTCCGGCATGGACCGCTGGCAGGCGACGCTCGAGGCGCTCGGGCAGGTGCGGGCGAAAGCGCACGCCGAGCTGACCCGGTTCGACGCGAAGGATCGGCTCCGGCCGCACGGCTTCTCGCCCGCGACGCTCCAGCGGCTCGTCGAGGCGATCGGCGCGCAGAAAAAGATCAAGCGCGCGTGGCTCGTGCGTAAGTCGGGAACACATCTGCCCAAGGTGCCCGGCTATCTGCTGCTCCTCGAGTTCGCCTGGACGAGTCATCTCACCGGCGGCCGCGACGACGCGGTGCGGGCGGTGCTGGACAAGTTCGCCGCCGACGAGGACGGCTTCGTCACCATCCGCGACGCGGCGGAGTCGCGCCGGCTGCGGAAGGCCGTCGCGGCGGTGCCCGAGGCGCTCGCGTTCGAGCGGGGCTAGCGCTCCACATCCCAGGCGGGGCCGGTGTACCTTCCGGGTAGTCGAAGGGAACAATGGGGCACGCCCCGTTGTAGATTCCCGAGTCAGCGTCCCCGAGAATCGATGTTCAGCGGAATCGTTGCTGCAATCGGACGTATACAGCGCGTCGAGCCGCGCGCGGGCGGCGTGCGATTGGCGATCGACGCGGGCGCGCTCGAGCTCGGCGATGTCGGGATCGGCGACTCGATCGCGGTCAACGGCTGCTGCCTCACGGTCGTCGTCCTCAGCCGCGAGAGCTTCGAGGTCGACGTGTCGCAGGCGACCGTCGCCTGCACCGCCGGCTTGGACTTGCCCGGCGCGGTGAATCTCGAGAAGTCGCTCCGGCTTGCCGACCGCCTCCACGGCCATCTCGTCAGCGGTCACGTGGATGGCGTCGGCAAAGTGTTGGCGTCCGAGCCGGCCGGGGAGAGCCGCCGCCTCGTCGTCCGGGCGCCGTCCGAGCTGGCGAAGTACATCGCGCGCAAGGGCTCGATTGCCGTGCAGGGCGTCAGCCTGACCGTGAACGGCGTCGACGGCGCGCAGTTCGAGATCAACGTGATCCCTCATACGCTCGAGGTTACGACGCTCAGGTCGCTGCGCCCAGGTGCGGGGGTCAACCTCGAGGTGGATCTCCTCGCGCGCTACGTGGAGCGGATGCTCGGCGCGACATGAATGGGTAGTCGACCGGCACTGGCGGCGTTGTGCTTCGCAGTGTCGCTGTGGGTCCCGGCGCACGCACAGAGCTATCCCGACCGCGTCGTGAAATTCATCGTACCTTTCTCCCCCGGCGGTGTCACCGACGTGGTTGCACGGCCGGTCGCGCAGCGGCTCGCAGTGATGTGGGGCCAGCAGACGATCGTCGAGAACCGGCCCGGCGCCGGCAGCACGATCGGCGCCGAAGCGGTCGCAAGGGCGCGTCCCGACGGCTATACGCTGCTTTTCAGCGGCAACACCCACGCCGTCGCCGCGGCCCTGTACAAGCGCATTCCCTTCGACGCCGTCGGAGACTTCACGCCCGTCGCGCTCGTCGCCGAGCAGCCGAGCGTGCTGGTGGTGCATCCGTCGGTGCCAGCGAAATCCACGGCCGAGCTGATCACGCTCGCCGCCGCGCAGCCCGGGAAGCTGAACTACGCTTCGTCAGGCAACGGCAGCTCGCAGCACCTGTTCGCGGCCCTCTTTCTGGCGATGGCCGGCGTACAGATGACCCACGTTCCCTACAAGGGCAGCGGTCCGGCGCTCGCCGAGCTGCTGAGCGGCCAGGTCCCGGTGAGCGTGCCGTCGATCTCGAACGCGCTGTCGCACATCCAGGCCGGCAAGCTGCGTGCGCTTGCAGTGACCAGCTCCAAGCGCGCGGCGAGCCTCCCGGACGTGCCGACGCTCGACGAGGCGGGCGTACGCGGCTACGACGCGGCGCTGTGGTTCTGCGTGCTCGGTCCCAAGGGACTGCCGGCCGACGTCGTGACGAAGCTATACGAGTCGATCGCCGAAGCGCTTCGCTCGCCCGAGGTGCAAACGGCGTACGCGACCCAGGGCATCGACGCGCGTCTCATGCCGCCGGGCCCCTTCGCCGATTATCTGCGGGCGGAAGCGGTCAAGTGGGCGCGCATCGTCAAGGAGAGCGGCGCGACGGTCGATTGACCGCCGGCGCTTCCCTTCGCCCCGCCGCATCTTGAAGCGCTACTCCAGGGAAGAGCTCGCGGCGCGGCGCGCCAACCTGCCGCGGCCGGAGTTTCCGCCCGACCTGCCGGTCAGCGCGAAGCGTGAGGACATCACGCGCGCGATCCGCGCCCACCAGGTCGTCATCGTCTGCGGCGAGACCGGCTCCGGCAAGACCACCCAGCTCCCCAAGATCTGCCTCGAGCTCGGCCGCGGCGTGGAAGGGCTGATCGGGCACACCCAGCCGCGGCGCATCGCCGCGCGCGCGACCGCCGCGCGGATCGCGCACGAGCTGAAGAGCGAGCTCGGCAAGACGGTGGGTTTCAAGATCCGCTTCACCGACCGCACGAGCCCGTCGAGCTACATCAAGCTGATGACCGACGGCATCCTGCTCGCCGAAACACAAGGCGACCCGGAGCTCCGCCAGTACGACACGCTGATCCTCGACGAGGCGCACGAGCGCAACCTCAACATCGATTTCCTGATCGGTTACCTGAAGCAGCTCCTGCCGCGACGTCCCGAGCTGAAGGTGATCGTGACCTCGGCGACGCTGGATGCGGCGCGGTTTTCGAGGCATTTCGACGACGCCCCGGTGATCGAGGTCTCCGGGCGGCTGTATCCGGTGGAGACCCGGCACCGGCCGCCGCAGCCGAATCCCGGCAACGAGATCGACCTCGACGAGGCGATCGTCGACGCGGTCGGCGAATGCGCGCGTGCCGGGCCGGGCGATGTGCTCGTCTTCCTGCCGGGGGAGCGCGAGATCCGCGAAGCGGCGGAGGCGCTGCGGAAACATCACCCCCCACAGACCGAGATCCTGCCGCTCTACGCGCGGCTGTCGGCGCGCGATCAGGAGCGGGTGTTCAAGCCGCACTCGGGCCGGCGCATCGTGCTCGCGACGAACGTCGCCGAGACCTCGCTCACCGTGCCGGGGATCCGCTTCGTTGTCGACCCGGGGCTCGCGCGCGTCAAGCGCTACAGCTATCGCAACAAGGTCGAGCAGCTCCAGGTCGAGCGCATCAGCCAGTCGGCGGCGAAGCAGCGCGCCGGCCGCTGCGGGCGCGTCGCGGCCGGAATCTGCATCCGCCTCTACGACGAGGAGGATTTCGCCAGGCGGCCGGCCCACACCGACCCGGAAATCCTGCGGTCGTCGCTCGCAGCGGTCATCCTCCGGATGAAATCGCTGGGGCTGGGGGCGGTCGAAGACTTTCCCTTCATCGACCCTCCGGCCGCGAGAGCGATCGCCGACGGCTACGCGCTGCTGGCGGAGCTCGGCGCGGTCGATGACTTCCGCGAGCTGACTGAAACCGGCCGGCAGCTCGCGCGGCTCCCGGTCGATCCGCGGATCGGGCGGATGGTGCTGGCGGCGAAGGAGGAGGGCGCGCTCGCCGAGGTCCTGGTCATCGCCGCAGCGCTCTCGGTCCCGGACCCGCGCGAACGGCCGCTCGATCGGGCACAGGCCGCCGATGCGGCGCAGAAGCAGTTCACCGACGAGAGCTCGGACTTCCTGTCGTTCCTGAAGCTGTGGCGGTTCTTCGAGGAGGGGCTGCACCACGAATCCAACCGCAAGCTGCATGCGGCTTGCCGCGATCACTTCCTGTCGTTTACCCGCATGCGCGAGTGGCGCGATATTCACTCGCAGCTGAAGGAGCTCGCCGGCGAGCTCGGCTGGAAGGCCGGGGAGATCAGGCAGGACGAAGCGCAACACCCCCGAGTGCACCGCGCCCTGCTGACCGGGCTGCTCGGCAACGTCGGGCTGAAGACCGATGATGCGAGCTATCTCGGTGCGCGCGGCATCAAGTTCTGGCTACACCCCGGTTCCGGCCTCGCCAGGAAGGCACCGCGCTGGATCGTCGCCGCGGAGCTGACCGAGACGACCCGCCTCTACGCCCGCTCGGTCGCCGGCATCGACCCCGAATGGCTCGAGCGCCTCGGCGCGCACCTGATCACACGGTCGTGGAGCGATCCCCACTGGGAGAAGAAGCAGGCCGCGGTGGTCGCGCAGGAGCGCGCGACGCTCTACGGCCTGCCGGTCTATGCGCACCGGCGGGTGCAGTACGGGCCGCTCGATCCGGTCGAGGCGCGCAAGATCTTCATCCGCTGCGCGCTCGTCGAGGGCGACTGGGAGTCGCGCGCGCCGTTCTTTGCGCACAACCGCCGTCTCGTGCGCGAGATCGAGACGCTCGAGCACAAGTCGCGCCGGCCGGACGTGCTGGTGGACGACGAGCTGATCTACGCGTTCTATGACAGCCTCATCCCCGCGGAGGTCTGCAACGGCGCCGGCTTCGATGCCTGGCGCACCGCGGCGGAGCGAAAGAACCCGAAGCTGCTGTTCCTCGATCGCGACGACCTGATGCGTCACCAGGCCGCCGGCATCACGACCGAGCACTTTCCGCATCACCTCGAGTTCTCCGGGCGCACCTTCGCGCTCGAGTACCGGCACGATCCCGGCGGCCCGCGCGACGGCGTTACGCTGACCGTACCGCTGATCGCGCTGAACCAGGTGAGCGCGGCACGCTGCGAGTGGCTGGTCCCAGGCCTGCTGAAGGACAAGGTTCAGCTGCTCGCGAAATCGCTGCCGCAGAAGGTGCGCCATCAGCTCGGCCCGCTCGCCGAGTTCGCCGCCCAGTTCGTCGCGGCCGTGCCCGCCGGCGAGACGCCGCTCGCGCAGGCGATCGCGCGCCATGCCCGAGAGACGCGGAATCTCGCGGTCCCGCTCGACGCGTTCCGCCCGGAGACGCTCCCGGCACATCTCGCGATGAACTTCCGCGTCGTGGACGAGCACGGTCGCCAGCTCGCGATGGGGCGCAATCTCGCGCAGCTCCGCGCCGAGCTGGGCGAGAAGGCGGGCGAGCAGTTCGCGCAAGTCGCCGGCGCGGACGCGGCCATGAGCGGACTCACCGGCTGGTCGTTCGGCGAGCTGCCCGAGATCATGGAGGTCAGGCGCGGGCCGCAGACGCTGGTCGGCTATCCGGGGCTCGTCGATCGCGGGAGCACCGTCGATCTCGAGGTTTTCGACTCGCCGGAGAAGGCGCGGGAATCGCATCGCGCGGGGCTGCGGCGCCTCTTCATGCTGCAGCTCCGCGAACAGGCGAAGTACATCGACAAGGGCCTGCCTGGGCTGCAGACCATCGCGCTGCAGCTCGCCGGCCTCGGCGATGCGGGCGACCTCAAGTCGCAGCTCGTTGCCGCCGCGTTCGAGCGCGCGTGCATGACCGATCCGCTGCCGCGCAACGTAGAGGACTTCACCCGGCGTTGCGACGAAGGGCGCAGTCGGCTCGCGCTGATCGCGCAGGAGATCGCCCGGCTCGTCGCCGCGATCCTGGCGGAGCGCCAAGCGCTCGCGAAGAAGCTGCAGGCGGCGAAATCGTTTCCGAACGCGGTGCGCGATATCGAAGCGCAGCTCGGGCGGCTGATGCCCCGCGACTTCGTCGTCGCGATGCCGTGGGGCCGCCTCCAGCATTTCCCTCGCTATCTCAAGGCCGCCGGGTTGAGGCTCGACAAGCTGCGCGCCGATCCGGCGCGCGATGCGCGCGCGGCGGCCGAGATCGCGCCGTTCGAGACCCAGTGGCTGCGCGAGGAAGCGCGCCAGCGCAAGGGCGGCAGCCTCGACCCGCGGCTCGAGCAGTTCCGGTGGTTGCTCGAGGAGCTGCGCGTACAGCTCTACGCGCAGGAGCTGAAGACCCCGGTGCCGGTGTCGGCGAAGCGGCTGCACAAGATGTGGCAGACTCTCAATCGATGAACGACATCGCTCGTGCCCTGGCGCGCGCCTTCGCGAGCCTCGCGCACCCGAAGATGCTGTTTCTGATGATCTGGCCCATCGCGATCGCCCTCGCCCTCTGGACCATCCTCGCGGTCATCTTCGGCGCACAGACGGTGGCCTGGCTCCAGGGCTACCTCACCACCTCCGCGGTCGGCGTGTGGGCGTCGGCCTGGTTTCCGTTCAACGTGATCGCCGCGGTGCTGTCGTGGGTGGCGCTCCTGGTACTCTTCTTCCCGCTGGTGCTGGTGACCGCGACGCTCCTCATCAGCGTGTTCTCGATGCCGGCGATGGTGACCCACGTGGCGGCCGCCGACTACCCGAACCTCGAACGCAGACGCGGCGGCACTTTCGGCGGCAGCATCTGTAACGCCGGCGTCGCGCTCGCCGTGTTCCTGGTTCTCAGCCTGCTCTCGCTGCCGCTGTGGTTCGTGCCGCTCTTCTGGCCGGTGCTCCCGGTACTGCTCTTCGCGTACCTGAACCAGCGCGTTTTCCGCTACGACGCTTTGGCCGAGCACGGCTCGGTCGAGGAGCTGCGCGAGATCTTCCGCCGCTACGGCAAGCCGTTGTACGGCCTGGGCATCGTGTGCTCGCTGATCGCTCACATTCCGGTGGTGGGGTTCTTCATCCCGGTGATCGCGGGGCTCGCCTTCATCCACTACTGCCTGGAGCGGCTCGCCGAGTTGCGCCGCTCCGACATCGTTCTTGCGAGGTGACATGGGGTTCGGTGCAATCATCATCGGCGACGAGATCCTCCGCGGGAAGCGGCAGGACAAGCACTTCGCAAGATTGATCGAGCTCCTGGCCGCCCGCGGACTCAGGCTCGACTGGGCCGATTACGTGGGCGACAGCCCGGAGCGGATCACCGCGACGCTCGTCCGCACGTTCGCCGGCGCGGACGTGGTGTTCTCGTTCGGCGGGATCGGCGCGACGCCGGACGACCACACGCGGCAGTGCGCCGCGTCGGCCCTGGGCGTCGATCTCGCGCTGCATCCGGAGGCCGCGGCCCTGATCCGCGGCCGGTTCGGCGGCGAGACGACGCCGCAGCGGTTGAAGATGGCAGCGTTCCCGCGCGGGGCGACGATCATCCCCAACAGCTACAACCAGATCGCGGGCTTCTCGTTCGGCGACCACCACTTCGTGCCGGGTTTCCCGGTGATGGCCTGGCCGATGGTGGAATGGGTGCTCGACAACCGCTACGCCCACCTGCATCACCAGTTGCCGGAGGCGGACGCTTCCATCATCGTGTACGGGTCCGCCGAGAGCACCCTGACGCCGCTCATGGTCGAAGTCGAGACCCGTTTCACACGGCTAAAGGTCTTCAGCCTGCCCCACATGGGCGAGGACGGGACGCGCCGGCACATCGAGCTCGGAGTACGCGGCGATCCGGACGAGGTCGCGGCGGCGATCGAGGCGCTGAAGCAGGGCGTTCTCAACACCGGGGGGACGTTCGAGACGCCG
>CAVWFR010000026.1:0-190229 GCA_963754305.1 uncultured beta proteobacterium
GTGACGCTCGTTCTCCACCGCCACCGCGAGCAGCCGCGCGGCGACCGCGGCGACGTCGAGCCGCGCGAGCTGGGCGCTGCCCACGCGCTCCAGCAGCGGCTGCACGTCCTCGTCGCCGACGGCGTCGAGAAGGCCGGGGACGAAATCGCAGATCGAGGCGGCGAGCGCGCGGCTGTTGTCCGCGTCGGCGAGCCAGGCCGCCATCGCGTTGGCGAGCGCGGGCGGGTCGAGCTGCCTCACCACGTTCTCCGGCGTGAGGAAGTTCTGCTCGACGAACTGCCCGAGGGTCTCGCCGATGCGGTCCTTGTTCGCCGGGATGATGCCGGTGTGCGGGATCGGCAGTCCGAGCGGGCGCCGGAAGAGCGCGACCACTGCGTACCAGTCGGCGAGCGCACCGACCGCGCCGGCTTCCGCGAAGGCGCGCACCCATTGCAGCGCGGGGTATGCGGGCTGGAGGAGCGCGCTCGCGCCGAGGGCGGCGAGCATGCCGCCGAGCACGCCGGTCGCCGTCCAGCGCATCCGGGCGAGCGCCGTGCGCCGTGCAGCCTCGTCCGCCCCGCCGACCGCAAGGCCGGGCGTCCCCGTCAAGCCGGCTCCGCGTCGAGGAAGCCGCGCACCACCGGCGCGACCTCAGTCGCGCGCGTGAGCATGAAAAGGTGGCCGTCGTCGACGACGTGCAGGCGCGCGTCGCGGATGAGGGCGGCGAGGAGCTTCGCGTTCACGAGCGGGACGATCGGGTCGTCGTTGCCGTGCATCACCAGCGCCGGCTGCGGCAGCGTACGCAGCCAGAGCGCACTCGTCCAGCCCCACGCCGCGAGGAGCTGGTAGGCATAGCCGAGGCCGCCCGGCGGCCGGATCTGTTCGCCGTGGGTCCGCAGCAGACCGGGATCGCGGCGGTACGCGCCGCCGTAGATCTCCCCGCCGATCTCCTGCAGGTAGTCGGGGTCCCGGTACCGGCGCGGGCTCAGCAGCTTGACCATGGCGGACGGCCGGCCGGGCACCATGAGCGCGCCGGCGGAGGTTGCGGCGAGGACCAGGCGGCGGCAGCGATCCGGGCACTGGTGGGCGAACTGCTGCGCGAGCGCGCCGCCCCACGAAACGCCGAGCACGTCCACCGCGCGGTACCCGAGCGCGTCGAGCAGCCGCGCGGCGAGCCGCGCGAGCGTCGAGAACCGGTACGGCAGCGCCGGCAGCGGCGAGCCGCCGGTCCCCGGCACGTCGAAGGCGAGGACCTCGACGCCGTCGAGCGCGGCGACGAACGGCTCGAGCAGCTCGATGTTGGCGCCGATGCCGTTGAAGACGAGGAGCGGCGCGCCGCCGGGCCGGCCGGGCCACCGGCCGACGCGGAGCGGCTGTCCGCCGACCTCGATCATCCTCAGCTCGAGTGCAGCGGCCATGGCGTCATGCCATCCGGTGCGCCCGGCCGGCGGACCGCGCCGGAGCGCTCAGGCAGCGAGCGCGTAGCGGCCCGGCGCAGGCACGGTTGCCGGATGACGCTCGCTCCCAAGCCCCGCGGGCGCGGGGCCGAGCGGACCGGAGCGCGCCGCGAGCCATTCGCGCCAATGGTCCCACCACGAGCCGGTCCGCTCTTCGGCGCCGGCGAGCCATTCGTCGGCGGTCCCCGGAAGCGTCGGGTTGACGAAGAACCGCGCCTTCGGATTTCCGGGCGGGTTGAGCAGGCTCTGCACGTGGCCGCTCGAGCTCAGCACGAACTCGCCCGGCCCGCCGAGCGTCCGCGCGAGCTCGTACACCGCCTTCCACGGCGTGATGTGGTCGGTGATGCCGGCGAGCACGAACTTCTCGCATTCGACCCGCCCGAGGTCGACCGGCGTGCCGAGCACGTTGAATGCACCCGGCTGCCGCAACAGGTCGCCGGCGAAGACGTCGAGCAATTGCCCGTGGAAGCGCCCCGGCAGCCGCGTGGTGTCGTTGTTCCAGTACAGCACGTCGAACGCCGGCGGCGGCTGCCCCATGAGGTAGTTGTTGACCCAATAGTTCCAGACGAGGTCGTTGGGGCGCAGCCACGCGAACACGCGTCCCATGTCCCGTCCGTCGAGCACGCCCTTGGCGGCGGAAGCGCGCTTCGCGGCGGCGATCGTCTCGGGGGTGACGAAGAGACCGAGCTGCGAGCCTTCGTTCGTCCCGAGCACCGCGACCATCAACGTCGCCGCGTGGACCGGCCGCTCGCCTCGCGCCGCGAGGTGGCCGAGCAGCGCGGACACGGTCATCGCGCCGGAACACGCCGCGTGGAGATTCACGTCGGGTGAGCCGGTGATCTCGCGCACCGCGGCGATCGCCTCGAGGAGGGCGCCCGCGTAGGTGTCCATGTCCCAGCCGCCTTGGTCCGCCGTAGGGTTGCGCCAGCTCACGGCGAAGACCCGGAAGCCGCTCCGCACGAGGTGCTGGACGATGCTCTTGCCGGGCGAGAGATCGAACACGTAGAACTTGTTGATCTGCGGCGGCACGATGAGGTGCGGCCGCGCGTGCACCTCGGCGGTTGCCGGCGCGTACTGGATGAGCTCGAGCACCTCGTTCGCGAACACGACCGCGCCCGGCGACTGCGCCAGGTTCTCGCCCACGCGGAACGCCTGCTTGTCGATCTGCGCCGGCATGCCGCGGTTGGTCATGAGATCGCCGAGCATCTGTTTCAGTCCGGCGAGGACGCTCCCGCCGCCGGAATCGATCATCTTCTTGAGCGCTGCCGGATTGCCGAGGAGCGTGTTCGTCGGCGCCAGCGCTTCGGTGGCGAGCGACACGACGTAGCGGATGCGCTCCCGGGTGCGCTCGTCCACCGCGGCCTTGTCGGCGAAGCCGCCGAGCGCGCGGCTCCACGCGAGGTAGCCCTGCAGGTACGTGCGATAGAACGGGTTCCATTGCCATGCGCTGTCGGCAAAGCGCTTGTCGCCTTTCTCCGGGGCGAGGTCGGCATTGCCGCACAGCGCCGAGATGAGGTCCCTCGCGAAGGCTGCCTCCTGCTCGAGCACGACCCCGGGCTGCTTGACGGCCTGCGCGCCGATCAGCCGGACGGTTTCCGCGATGTCCTCCGGCCGCAGCCCGATGAAGGGGTTCGGCCCGAGCATCCCCTCGGCCGCGCGACCCGCGAGCGCGTCGGGCTCGCCCGCGCCGCGCTCATGGATCCCGCCGCCCGGTCATGACGCCGCCTCCCGCGCCGCGGTCTCGCCGGCGATCGCCAGCACGAGCACGTGCGCGATCAGCGCCGGCTTCGCTTCGTTCTCGATCTCGATCGTATTCTCGGTCGTGAGCAGGAACCGCCCGTCGCCCTTCGGCTCGGCGGCGAGGAGCTTGATCCGGTTGCGCACACGGGCGCCCGCCTTCACCGGCGCGATGAAGCGGACGCGGTCGAGGCCGTAGTTGAGCGCCTGCGCGATGCCCGCCGGCTCGACCACCACTTCGAAGGTGCTCGGCGCGATCATCGCCAGGGTGAGGTAGCCGTGCGCGATCGTCGTGCCGAGCGGGCTTTCGCGCCGCGCGCGCTCGGCGTCGACGTGGATCCACTGCCGGTCGTCCGTGCAGTCCGCGAACCCGTCGATGCGGCGCTGATCGAGGGTCATCCACCGCGACGCGCCGAGCTCGCGCCCGACGAACGCCTGGATGTTCGCGAGATCGAGGGCTTGGGTCGACATCGGTTCCTCCGCTCAGAGCAGTGCTTCCTCGATCGCGAGCGCGGTCGATGCGCCGCTTTGCACCGCGGCCGCGAGCGCCGATGCCTTCGGCAGCACCTGATCGGCGTAGAAGCGCGCAGTGGCGAGCTTCGCCCGGTGGAAGTCCTCGTCCTCGCCGGCCGCGAGCTTCGCTCGCGCGACCACTGCCGCGCGCGCCATCTGCCAGCCACCGCAGACGTAGCCGACGAGCATCAGATAGCTCACCGAGGCCGCCAGCGCGGCGTCGGAGTCGGCGGCGAGATTCCGGAGCACGCTCGCAGTAGCGCCCTCCAGCGACTCGATCGCGCGTCCCAGCGCGGCGGCCACGACGGCGAGGCTCTGGTCGTCCGCGCGCAGCAGGTCGGCCTCGGCCGCCCGCATCTCCGCGACGAGCGCTCGGATCGCGGCGCCGTCGTCCGAGGCGAGCTTGCGTCCGACCAGATCGGCGGCCTGGATACCGGTGGTGCCCTCGTAGATCGGGGCGATGCGGGCGTCGCGCAGGTGCTGGCACGCGCCGGTCTCCTCGATGTAGCCCATCCCGCCGTGGACCTGGACGCCGAGCGAGGCGATCTCGACGCCGAGCTCGGTGCACCACGCCTTCAGCACCGGCGTGAGAAGCTCGACGCGGTCCTGGCGGCGCTTGCGCTCCGCCGCGTCCGGGTGGCGGTGGGCGAGGTCGATGTCGGCCGCGACGACGTAGCCGAACGCGCGCATCGCCTCGACCTGCGCCTTCATCGTCATCAGCATGCGGCGCACGTCCGGGTGGTGGACGATGGTGACGCGTTCGCCGCTCTTGCGCCCGGGCAGGCGGCCCTGCACCCGCTCGCGCGCGTACTCGCGCGCCTGCTGGTAGGCGCGCTCGGCGATCCCGACGCCCTGCAGGCCGACCTTCTGGCGCGCCTCGTTCATCATCGTGAACATGTGCGCGAGGCCCTGGTTCTCGCGGCCGACCAGATAGCCGATCGCGCCTGCGCCGTCGCCGAAGCTCATCACGCAGGTGGGGCTCGCATGGATGCCGAGCTTGTGCTCGAGCGACGCGCAGACGACGTCGTTCCTCGCGCCGAGCGTGCCGTCGTCGTTCACGAGGAACTTGGGCACCAGGAAGAGCGAGATGCCGCGCGTGCCCTCGGGCGCGTCCGGGAGCCGGGCGAGCACGAGGTGGATGACGTTCTCCGCCATGTCGTGGTCGCCCCACGTGATGAAGATCTTCTGACCGTGGATGCGGTAGTACTCGCCCTCCGGCACGGCGCGCGTGCGCACCGCCGATAGGTCCGACCCCGCCTGCGGCTCGGTGAGATTCATCGTCCCAGTCCACTCGCCGGTGACGAGCTTCGGGAGGTAGCGCGCCTTCTGGTCCTCCGAGCCGTGGGCCTTGATCGCCTCCATCGCGCCGATGGTGAGCAGCGGACACAGCGCGAAGGACATGTTGGCCGCGTTCCACATCTCGACCGCCGCCGCCAGGACGAGCGCCGGCAGCCCCTGGCCGCCGTACTGCGGATCGCCGCCGAGGCCGTTCCACCCGCCGTCGACGAAGAGGCGATAGGCGTTGCGGAAACCGTCGGCGGCGATCACGCCGTCGCTTCCGAGCCGGGCGCCCTGCTGGTCGCCGGGCTTGTTGAGCGGGGCGAGCACTTCGGCCGAGAGCTTCGCCGCCTCCTCGAGCACGGCGTCAACCAGCTCGGGCGTCGCCTCCTCGAAGCCCGGAAGGGCTTGCAGCGCGTTCAGACCGGCCAGCTCGTTCATCGCGAAGCGCATGTCGCGCACGGGGGCAAGATAGGTCGTCATGACAGGCTCCGGTCGGTTTCCGCGCGCGCGATCTCTCGCAACGCGTATCGGCCAAGCGTGGGCGGGGTGTGCGGCTGAAACCGCGGTTGCGGGGCGCCGGCGCGCCACGGGGCTCGAGCGCGAACCCCCCTTTGAGAACGGATTCGCAGAGAAGTCACCGTGAATGCCGGGCGAAGGCAGACTCTCATTTGATGTTGCCGCAGAACATCTCCTGATCGAGATCCGGCGCCTGCGTCCGCACGACGATGGCATAGCCTCCTGATCGAAGCTTTTGCAATGGCACCGGCGCCAACTTGTCCAGGGTAAAACCTGGTGAGCTTCCACTTACAGCTCGTGCGAGCACTACCTCGTTGAGCGAGTAAGCCGGCTTCGGACTCAGGTTGCCGCACGTACCTCCGTAAACGTAGGTGTAGAGGTACACCGGTCGCGTTACCCCTTGGGGTACGCCGCTCAAGGTCAGCACTATGTTGGTAGCGTCACCTTGGGCCGCGAACGATGCTTCGCCTATTTGGCCGGCGTTCTGCGGCCCTGCCGTTAGCCGGACGTTGAATTTATCGCTGGAGCCCGGCCCCGTCGCCGGTGTGGATGCACATCCGCATATCGCGGCTGCGACAACAATCATGCCCAAGCGACCAAACGCGGTCATGACTCCTCCTTGTAGTTGGCGAGTGAGTTTGAAGTGGGTACCGGCTGTGCATTTGGAGCTATCAGCACGCTGCGGAGCAACTCGAGTCTATCGCTGATGCGGGCCGCGTTCAGGCATGGGCCGGGTGCGCGGGCGCGCGACCGCGGGCGCGGGGGCGCGGCGGATTGAGCAGGAAGTGCGAGAGCGCCGGGATGAGCACGAGCGCCCCCACCATGTTCCACAGGAACATGAAGGTGAGGAGGATGCCCATGTCGGCCTGGAACTTGATCGGCGACCACGCCCAGGTCACCACGCCGGCGGCGAGCGTG
This sequence comes from uncultured beta proteobacterium, assembly GCA_963754305.1. GTDB lineage: Bacteria > Pseudomonadota > Gammaproteobacteria > Burkholderiales > SG8-39 > DATEDA01. The sequence goes on from CAVWFR010000026.1 coordinate 6,402, forward strand.
ACCCCGACGAGCGCGACGACCTTGCCGGTGAACTGGACCGCGCGCTGGTACGCCACCTTCAACGGGAGCGCCGGCGCGCTGCTGCGCGAGCTGCACGCTGAGGAGATAGAGCGCGTAGTCGACACCGATGCCGACGCCGAGCGCGATGACCGGCAGCGTTGCCACCTTCACGCCGATGCCGAGTATCACCATCAGCGCTTCGCAGAGCACCGAGGTGATCATCAGCGGCACCACCGCGACGACCACCGCGCGCCAGCTGCGGAACGTGATGAAGCACAGCGCGATCACGGCGAGATACACGTAGGCGAGCATCTCGAGCCAGGCCTTCCGCACCACGATGTTGGTCGCGGCCTCGATGCCGGCGCTGCCGGCGGCGAGCAGGAACTGCAGGTCCGGCGTGCTGTGCTCGGCCGAGAACTGCGCGGCCGCGGCGACCACGCGATCGAGCGTGTCCGCCCGGTGATCCGTGAGGTAGGCGATGACCGGCATCACGGAGCACTCGGTGTTGAAGAGATCCGGGTTGTTCACCGATGCCTGTTGGGCGCCGTAGTTGAGGACGTCCTGGTTGCGCGCGATCGTGAGCCACTTCGGGCTGCCCTCGTACGAGCCGGCGGTAATCTGCCGCACCGCGTTGCCGAGGAACACCGTGGTCTGCACGCCCGGCACCTGCTGGAGCGTCCAGGCGAGCCGGTCGGCCTCCACCAGCGTGCGGTACTTGAGGCAGCTTTCCGGCGGCGTCTTCACGATCACCGCGAACTGGTCGCTCGAGAGCGAGTAGTTGGCGGTGATGTACGCGTTGTCGCGGTTGTACCGCGAGCCCGGCCGCAGCTCCGGCGCGCCGGCGTCGAGATCGCCGATCTGGAGCTTCGTGCTGACGGCGAACCCGACGACCGCGAGCGCCGCCGAGACGCCGATCGCCCCGAGCGCCCAGCGCCGCTCGGTGAACCGGTCGAGCCACGACCAGACCGCGCCGAGGCCCTTGCCGCGGGTCTCCTCGTTCTCCGCGCGCAGGCTCCGCGCGGCTGCGGCGGGGCTCACGCCGGTGTACGAGAGCAGCACCGGCAGCAGCACGAGGTTGGTGAAGATCAGCACCGCCACCCCGACGCTCGCCGCGAGGGCGAGGTCCTTGATGACCGGGATGTCGATCACCATCAGCACCGCGAAGCCGACCGCATCGGCGAGGAGCGCGGTCAGCCCGGCGAGGAAGAGGCGCCGGAACGTGTAGCGCGCGGCGACGAGCTTGTGCGTCCCGCGGCCGATGTCCTGCATGATGCCGTTCATCTTCTGCGCGCCGTGCGACACGCCGATCGCGAAGACGAGGAACGGCACGAGGATCGAGAACGGGTCGAGCTCGAACCCGAGCGCGGCGACGAGGCCGAGCTGCCAGAACACGGCGATGACCGAGCACGCGACCACGAGCGCGGTGCTGCGCACGCAGCGCGTGTAGAGGAAGATGATGAGCGTGGCGATCGCCGCGGCCGCGGCGAAGTACATCATGACCTGCACCAGCCCCTCGATCAGCTCGCCGACGAGCTTGGCGAAGCCGATGACGTGGATGCGGATCGCCGGCGTCTCCTGCGAGCGGACCCTGTCCTCGACCGCGCGCGAGAGCTCGTACTTCGCCCGCACGCTCTCCTCGAGCACGCGCGACAGGCCGCGGTAGTCGATCGCCTTGCCGCTCGCCGGGTCGCGGTCGAGGAGCGGCACGAAGATCATGCTCGACTTGAAGTTGTTGCCGACCAGGCTGCCGACGATGCCGGAGCGCGCGATGTTCGCGCGCAGCTGCTCGGTGGCGCGCGGCGAGCCGTCGTAGTTGTCGGGCATCACCGGGCCGCCGCGGAAGCCTTCCTCGGTCACCTCGGTCCACCGCACCGCCGGCGTCCACAGCGACTTGACCCACGCGCGGTCCACGCCGGGCGTGAGCACGAGCTCGTCGCTCACCTTCTTGAGCGTCTCGAGGTACGCCGGGTCGTAGATGTCGCCGTTGGTGTTCTCGACCACGACGCGCAGGGCGTTGCCGAGCCCGCGCAGGTCCTTCTGATGCTCGAGGTAGTTCTTGATGTACGGCTGGCTCTGCGGAATCATCCGCTCGAAGCTCGCGTTGAGCGTGAGCTTCGCCGCCGCCACGATCGCGAGCACGACGGTGATCACGCCGCAGACCACGACGACCGCGAGCCGGTTGTTGAAGATCAGCCGCTCGAGCCGGCTCCCGGAGTTGCGGTCGAAGTCGGCGAGGTCGCGCACGACCGGCATGCGGTCCAGCGAGTCGGTTCCGATGGCCATGGTTTCGCCCGTCCTGCTAGTTCAGCGGCTGCGCGCGGACCCCGCGCGGGCCGGCGATGACGATCGCGTTCTCTTCGGCGCCGATGACTGCCGCCGCCGGCGCCGGCCGCTCGAGCTTGAGCGGGTTGAAGCTCGCGCCGTCGTCGGCGCTGACGAGGACGTGGCCCGCCTGGCTGACGAGCACCAGGCGCCCCGCATCCACCGCGCCGCCGGTGAGCCCGACCTGGAGGCCGGTCTCGATCTTCTGCCAGGTCTTGCCGCCGTCGGCGCTGCGGAACGCGTTACCCCTGAGGCCGAACACCACGGCGCTCTTCGCGCTGCCGGTGATCCCGAACAGCGTGCCCTGGTACGGCAGCTCGAGCGCGCGGAACCGGCCGCTCTGCGCGTCGAGCTTGAGCAGCAATCCCTGCTCGCCGGCGATGTACAGCGCGCCGCCCGCCGGCCGGATCGCGTAGAGATGCAGCGTCTTCGGGTTGTCAGTGCGATGGAGCCACGGCTCCCACGTCTTGCCCCCATCCGCCGTGCGCAGGATGAGGTTGAAGGCGCCGACGACGAAGCCGGTCCGCTCGTTCTCGAACCAGACGTCGAGGAACGGGTTCTCCGCGCCCTGCTCGGCGAAGCGCTTCGCCTCGTCCAGCAGCTTCGCCGCGTCGCCCGACCCGCCTTTCGCGGCTTCGGCGGCGTACCAGGCGACCATCGCCTGGCCGGCGCTGCGTCCGTCGAGCTGGCGGATCCAGGTCGCGCCGGCGTCGGCACTGTGCAGCACGACGCCGTCGTGCCCGACCGCCCAGCCGTGCGACGGCGTCGGGAAGGTCACCGCCACGAGGTCCGAGCTCACCGGGACTTTCGCCTGCACCCAGGTGCGGCCCGCGTCGTCGGAGTAGAGCACGTGCCCGCGCTGGCCGACCGCGACGACGCGCTTGCCGGCGCGCGCGAGCCCGTTGAGGAGGCCCATCCGTGCGAACGCGCTCGCCGCGGCCGGCGTGTCGAGCACGTCGCGCAACTCCGCCGCCGGCGAAGCAGCCGGCGCGAGCAGCGCGAACGAAGCGAGCGCGGCACCGAAAATCCTGCGCGACATGTCTCCTCCTGGTCGGTGGTAGCGCGGTGCGGGCGCCTCTCGAGGGCCGCCCGCACCGCGATGTTGTTATCGGAGGCCGCTGCCCGCGAGCGAGTCGGCGGTCCACTCGCGATCAGGCAGCGCCTTCGTGTGGCGCATGCCGCCGGTCTCGGCGATGAAGCCGGTCAGCGAGTACACGCGCGCGACGAGGTCGTAGTGGCTGAACATGTCGGTGTACGGCGCCGGCAGGTCGTAGCTCGGCGCCATGTAGGCGAAGCCCGGAGCGATACAGCTGACCACGCGCGTCGTATTCGTCGGAGGCGAGCGCCGCCCACGAATCCTCGTCCAGGTAGAAGACGCGCTTGCTGTACACGTGGCGCTTGCCTTCGCGCAGCGTCGCCTCGACCACCCACACGCGGTGCAGCTCCCAGCGCACGAGATCGGGGTTCAGGTGGTTGGGCTTCAGCAGCTCGTCCTGCTTCGCCTTGTAGACGGCCGCGTAGGCGTTGTAAGGGACGTACATCTCCTTCTTGCCGACCAGCTTGAAATCGAACCGGTCCATCGAGCCGTTGAAGATGAACGTGTCGTCGAACGTGGTGGCCCCGGCCGTGCCCGGGTTCGGGCGTGTCGTGCGACGAAGTCGGGCGCGACCTTCACGCGGCGCTGGCCCGGCAGGTAGCTCCACGCGCGGCGGTCCTTGCTGCCCGATGTCGAGCGGGTCGACGATCAGCAGCGCCTCGCCGGCGCGGCGCGCGGGCCCGGTGTAGGTGAGCTTGATTCGCCAGTAGGTTTCCGCCTCCTTCTTGCTGGCGTCCCAGAACGGGTACTCCTGCACGCTCATCCCTTCGGTGGCGAGCGTCGGCCGGCCGCTGGCGTCGACGTTCAGGTTGCGGTACTTCGCCTCGTAGGCCTGGCCGTTGAAACGCACCAGGTGGTTCCACATCGCCTCGTAGCCGTTCTGCGGGATCGGGAACGGGAAGCCCGCGTGCGCGCCCTGCATCGAGCGGCCGTCGTTGGTCGTCTTCGCCCGCGTCGCGCTCGCGACGGTGTTGTCGAGCACGAACTTCGGGAACGCGACGGTGCGGTGCGTCTTGTAGACGTCCATCCGGAAGGTCGGGTAGGCCTTCATCAGCGCCTTCGCGCCCTCGGTGAGGCCGGCCTCGTGCTGCGCCATGTTCTTCGCGTCGATCGAGAAGAGCGGCTTCTCGGCGGCGAACGGGTCGGGCCGGATGCCGTCGCCCGGCTTGAAGCCGGCGGGCGGCGTGGTGAGGCCGCCGGTGTACTCGGGAATCGTCGCCGGCCTTGTTGCCGGGCTTCTCGGCGCCGATCGGGGTGAGGGTCGTGCCGAGCTTCTTGGCCTCCTCGGCGGTAACGCCCGCGTGCGCGAGGCCGCTCAAGGCGAGCGCCAGCGCGGCGGCGGTCAGACTCTTGCGTGAAATGCATTGCTTCCTCCTTAGAAGGTGGTCTTGAGGGTCAGGCTCACGAAGCCCCGGTCGGAGAGCAGGGTCGTGAGGCCGTTCTGTGACGTGACGGCGTTGCCGTTGTCCTTGTAGCGGCCGAACCAGTCGATGTACTTCAGGTCGACGCGGTACTTCTGGAAGATGTCGGCGCCGACGCCGATCGTGTAGTTGCCGTTCGCCTGGTTGCCGCCGAAGACGGTGGCGGCGTTGCCTGTCAGCCCGGTCGCGAACGTGAGCGGCGCCTGGAGATCCACGCCCGGGAAGACCTGGAACCAGGTCGGCGTGAAAGCGAGCGCCAGGCCGAAGAAGTTCTTGGTGGTGCAGCCGTCCCACTTGTTGCCCGGCTGGCCGGCCACCGTGCACCCCGGGTAGCCCACGGCATTGAACAGGTTCTGGCCGCTCTTCACGTCGGCCCATTGGCTCCATGTGAGCTCCAAGCCGTAGCTCGCGGTGTCGAACACCGGGGTCTTCGGAATGAGGCCGACGACGTTCACGAGACCGTGGTAGGTGTCGCCGACCGGGCCGGGCGTCGTGCCGCGGGCGGGCGTGCCGGCCGCCGACGCGTTGCCGAGCACCTGCGAGTTGAGCGGCGTGTTGTGGCGGTACGAGAGCTCGGCCCCCACGCTGACCCCGGCGATGTTCTTCGCGAGGCTGATGCCCCACAGGTCGATGTCGTCCTTGTAGATCAGGTTGTAGACGCTGCGGTTGGGACCGACCTGGGTCAGCAGGGTCTGGGGCAGCTTGTCGGCGAAGTTGCGGTAGTAGAACCCGAGGGTTCCATCCAGCCATTCGGGGCTCCACCGGGTGGTGAGGCCCCACTCGCCGCTCTGGCCGGGCTCGAAGGCATTTCCGCGCGTGGCGAACCCGAGCCCGGGCTGCGGGAGGAACTGCCGCACCGGGCCGTTGAAGACGAAGTCGACCGGGCCGGTGTAGGTGCCGCCTTCCGGGTAGCGGAACTCCTCCCACTGCCAGAAGTACTGCGCGGCGACCGAAACGGTATCGGTGATCTGGGCCGTGCCCGACACCTGCCCCAGCGGCCGGAACAGCTCCTTCGCTTCGCTGCCCGGCGTCGCGAACCCCTTCTGCAGATCGAGCGGGTTCTGCGAGTAGGCGATGCCGTGGAGGTTGCCGCCGAGGAACAGCGACTCGCCCCAGTACAGGCTGAGGCGGCCCGCCTTGAGCGACGTGGGCACGGTACCGAGGTCGAAGTTCGCGAACCCGAACGCGTCGAGCAGCTCGCCCGACGGCCCGTGATAGAACCGCTTCGTGTACGGGGTGTACAGCCGGTTCGGATAGCTCGGGATGTTCACGAGCGGCGGGTTCGGGTTGCTGGAGCTGTCGCTGTCGTACGCGGCGTCGTACCAGCCCGCCCCGCTCACGCGGAACCCGAGCTGCTTCTTCCAGACGACGTCGAGCTCCGAGAGGACGTCGCCGCGGTTCGTGACCGCGTTGCCGGTGTTGAAGCTGTAGGTGCCCTCGTCGGAGACCGCCGAGTTGCCGATCTTGTTGTCGCGCCCTTCGACGCGCACGCCGAGGTTGTAGCGGAACGTGTTGTCCCAGCGGATGGACAGGTCCGGATTGCCGGTGTCGAACTCGAATGCGAGCGCGCCGCCCGCAAGCGTCGCCGTGAACGCCGCGACCACCGCACCTGCACCCCGGCGCGCCGGCCGCCGGCTGCTCTTGATCTTGCTCACTCTTTTTCTCCCGTTGACGTTGCGATGATTCGGGTGCGACGCTCTGCGCCATCCTCAGGATCGGGATTCTCCGCAGCGGCGCCGCGGGCTCCCCCCCGGCGTCAGGGGGTATGCGGGCGGGGGGCCCCGCCCGCCGCGCGGGCGGCAGCCCCCGCGCGATGGGGGGTGGGGCGGCCGGGCGGCCGGCCTACCCTGCAGGGGTCGCGCACGGCGGTCGCGAAGGTCGCTCCGCGCTCCACGTCGTCAGCTGCAGAGAAAGGGTCCGATGTCGATGAAAATCCTCGTTCCGATCAAGCGCGTGGTCGACGCGAACGTCAAGGTGCGGGTGAAGGCCGACGGCACCGGCGTCGAGCTCGCCAACGTGAAGATGGCGATGAACCCGTTCGACGAGATCGCCGTCGAGGAAGCGGTGCGGCTGAAGGAGGCGGGTACCGCGACCGAGATCATCGCGGTGTCCTGCGGCCTGCAGGCCTGCCAGGAGACGCTGCGCACCGCGCTCGCCCTCGGCGCCGACCGGGCGATCCTGGTCGAGACCGATGCGGAGCTCCAGCCGCTCGCGGTGGCGAAGCTCCTGAAGGCGATCGTCGGCAAGGAATCCCCGCAGCTCGTCCTCATGGGCAAGCAGGCGATCGACGACGACAACAACCAGACCGGGCAGATGCTCGCCGCGCTGCTCGGGTGGCCGCAGGCGACCTTCGCCTCCAAGGTGAAGCTCGAAGGCGGCGGCGCGCAGGTCACGCGTGAGGTCGACGGCGGCCTGGAGACGGTGGCGGTCAAGCTGCCGGCGGTGGTGACGACCGACCTGCGCTTGAACGAGCCGCGTTACGTGACGCTGCCCAACATCATGAAGGCGAAGAAGAAGCCGCTGGAGACCCTCAAGCCCGACGCGTTGGGCGTGGACGTCGCGCCGCGGATTGCCACGCTGAAGGTCGAGGAGCCGGCGAAGCGGAAGAGCGGCATCAAGGTGGCCGATGCGAAGGCCCTGATCGAGAAGCTCAAGAACGAGGCGAAGGTGATCTGATGACCATCCTCGTCATCGCCGAGCACGACAACGCGACCCTCAAGCCCTCGACGCTGCACACGCTCGGGGCGGCGAAGCAGATCGGGGGCGAGGTGCACGTCCTCGTCGCCGGTCAGGGTACGCAAGGCGTCGCCCAGGCCGCGAGCCAGGCGCGCGGGCGTGGCCAAGGTGCTGACCGCCGATTCGGCCCAGTCTACAAGGACCAGCTCGCGGAGAACCTCGCGGCGCTCGTGACCGGGCTCGCGAAGGACTACGGCCACGTGCTTGCGCCGGCGACGACCTTCGGCAAGAACTTCATGCCGCGCGTGGCGGCCCTGCTCGACGTCGGACAGGTGTCCGACATCAGCGCGGTGAAAAGCGCCGACACCTTCGTGCGGCCGATCTACGCCGGCAACGCGCTCGCGACGGTGCAGTCGAAGGATCCGATCAAGGTCGTCACCGTGCGCTCGACCGGCTTCGATGCGGTACCCGCGACCGGCGGTTCGGCGCCGATCGAGCCCGTTCCCGCCGGCGCCGATACCGGCCTCTCCAGCCTGGTGGGGCGCGAGATCACCAAGAGCGAGCGGCCGGAGCTGACCGCGGCGCGGGTCATCGTTTCCGGCGGCCGCGGAATGGGGTCGGGCGAGAACTTCAAGATCCTGGAGCCGATCGCCGACAAGCTGAACGCCGCGATGGGGGCGAGCCGGGCGGCGGTGGACGCGGGGTTCGTGCCGAACGACTGGCAGGTGGGACAGACGGGCAAGATCGTGGCGCCCGACCTCTACATCGCGGTCGGCATCTCGGGCGCGATCCAGCATCTCGCCGGGATGAAGGACAGCCGGGTGATCGTCGCGATCAACAAGGACGAGGAGGCGCCGATCTTCCAGGTCGCCGACTACGGCATCGTCGGCGACCTCTTCAAGATCGTGCCGGAGCTCGCGACCGAGCTCGGGTGAGCGGACGGCGAGCAAGGGCACCCGGGCGATCGATGCGAGCGTCGTCGACTCCGGTTGCGCTGGCTGCCGCAGCAGGGGTCGCAGGCTGCGCGGGCCACGGCGACGAGGCGGCCGTCAGCGTTCCGCTCGTCGCCACCCCGCGCAACGCGGGCGAGATCGGCCGGGCGTTCCTCATCCCACGCGGCCCGTCGACCGAGGTCGTCGTGGAAGTGAGCGGCGTGCCGCCGCAGCTCGCATCCCGGCGCGTCCACCTGTACACGCTCCTCTACGACGGGCCGTGCGACCGGCTGCCGCCGCAACCGGCGCACGCGCTGACCGAGCGCGTCCTCGCGCGGTCGGGGCGGGCCGCCGTCGCCGGCGGGCCGTTCACCGTCTCGAACAGCGTAGCGCTGTCGCTCGACGCGCTGCGCCGCGCGTGCTACGCGATCGTCATCCGGACCAGCCCGGCGGACGGCGACGTCGAGATCTTCTGCGGGACCGTCGGATGACGGTAGGATTTCCCGACGGTTCACGATTTCGGCGCGGCGCCGGGCAATAGCCGCTTTCGCGGAAAACGAAGGACGACGATGCAGATGATCTCGCTGGAGAAGGCGGTTGCGATGATCCCCGACGGCGCGAGCCTCATGATCGGCGGCTTCATGGCCGTCGGGACGCCCGAGCGGATCGTCGACGAGCTGGTGCGGCAGCGCAAGCGCGACCTGACCGTGATCGCCAACGACACCGCGACGCCCGGCGTGGGCATCGGCAAGCTCGTGCAGGCGAAGCTCGTGCGCAAGGCGATCGTCAGCCACATCGGCCTGAACCCGGAGACGCAGCGACAGATGCTGGCCGGCGAGATGGAGGTCGAGCTCGTGCCGCAGGGAACGCTCGTCGAGCGGATCCGCGCCGGCGGTTACGGCCTGGGCGGCATACTGACGTCGACCGGGGTGGGAACGGTGGTGGAGGAGGGGAAGCAGAAAGTGGCCGTGGCCGGAAAGGACTATCTGGTCGAGCCCGCGCTCCGGGCGGGCTTCGCTCTCGTCAACGCGTTCCTCGCCGATTACCTCGGCAATCTCGCCTACGCGCTGACCGCGCGCAACTTCAACCCGGTGATCGCGATGGCCGCCGAGACCGTCATCGTCGACGCGGACAACATCGTGCCGGTCGGCGTGATCGCTCCCGACCATGTCGTGACGCCGGCACCGGTCGTCGATTACCTCGTCGCACAGGGCTGAACCGGACATGGATCCGCAGACCATCATCGCCAAGCGCATCGCGCTCGAGCTGCGCGACGGAATGCTCGTGAACCTCGGCATCGGTATCCCGACCATGGTCGCCAACTTCGTGCCGCGGGGCATGCACGTCTTCTTCCAGTCCGAGAACGGACTGATCGGAACCGGCGCCGTGCCCGAGGAGGGGATGCATCACCGCCTGCTCACGGACGCCGGCGGACGGCCGGTCACGGCGCTCCCCGGCGCCGCCACCTTCGACAGCGCCATGTCCTTCGGCCTGATCCGCGGCGGGCATCTCGACATGACGGTGCTCGGCGCGCTGCAGGTCGACGGCTCCGGCCGCCTCGCCAACTGGATGATCCCCGGTAAGATGGTCCCGGGAATGGGCGGGGCGATGGATCTCGCGTCGGGTGCGAAGCGGGTGGTGATCGCCATGCAGCACAGCGCCAAAGGCAAGTCGAAGATCGTCAAGGCCTGCACGCTGCCGCTCACCTCCGCGCGGCCGGTCGACCTCGTCGTGACCGAGATGGCGGTGATCGCGTTCCCCTCGGGACGAGCCACGCTGCTCGAGACCGCTCCGGACGTCACGGTGCAGCAGGTGCTGGCCGCGACCGAAGCCGAGCTTGCCGTGGCGGACGGCGTCGCGGCGATGCGGATCCAGTAGGGCGCTAGCGTGTCCGCCGCGCGTCGCAATGGGAACGATGCGCCAACGTGCTGAGATCCCACTAAAGTAGAATTCGCCGCCCGAGCATGATCGGTAAAGTGGTGGTCGCGGGACTCGTGACCGCAAGCGGTGGGCGTGCGCCACCCCCGATGCATCGTTTCATGCGAGCTTCGATGCCCGCCCGCTGAAGGAATCGAGCGATGACCGAGACCCGAGAGCAGCAGCGACTCGCCGAAGCGCGCGAGCAGGCCGTGCCGTGGAAGCGATGGGGCCCGTACCTCAGCGAGCGCCAGTGGGGCACGGTGCGCGAGGACTACAGCGCCGACGGCAACGCCTGGGACTACTTCAGCCACGACCAGGCGCGGTCGCGCGCCTACCGCTGGGGCGAGTTCCAGACCGACCCGCACTGGCGCGACTGCATCCTGTTCTACGAATACTTCCACGGCGACATCGGCGCGGGGCTCGGCGCGAGCCATCAGACCGGCTGGACGGGCCTCGTCGCGCGGCTGATCCAGATGTACGGGGTGCTCGAGCCGCGGGCATTGCTGGACGAGGGCAAACGCGGGTTCCACGCCACCGCTGCGCCCACGAGGTGAGGCGGTGAGCCCGTGGCCGAAACACCCGTCGGTCTACGAGATCAACACATGGCCCTGGCTCGGCGAGCAGAGCCGCAAGGCCGGGCGCGCACTGACGCTCGCATCCGTGCCCGATCGGGAATGGGATGTGATCGCGACGCTTGGTTTCGACGCGGTCTGGCTCATGGGGGTCTGGGAGCGAAGCCCCGCCGGCATCGCCATCGCGAACCGGAACGAGGGCCTGCTCGCCGATTTCCGGCGCGCGCTGCCCGACTTCCGCGAAGCGGACAACGTCGGCTCGCCGTACTGCGTGCGCCGCTACGCGGCGGACGCACATCTCGGCGGGCGCGACGGGCTCGTGAAGGCGCGGGAGGCTCTGTCCCGACGCGGCATCCGGCTGGTGCTCGACTTCGTGCCGAACCACGTCGCCCCGGACCATCCCTGGGTGCTGGAGCATCCGGAATACTTCATCCGGGGAAGCGTGGAAGACCGGGCGAGAGACCCGCCGTCGTTCGTCGAGACGGGCGGGCATGTCTTCGCCTGCGGCCGCGATCCGTACTTTCCCGCCTGGCCCGACGTGCTCCAGCTCAATGCCTTCGAGCCGAAGTTGCGCGCGGCCGTCGTCGAGACCGTGCGCGACATCGCCGGTCAATGTGACGGCATTCGTTGCGACATGGCCATGCTGGTAATGAACGACGTCTTCGAGCGCACCTGGAGCGGTCGCTTCGGCGCGAAACCGCAGACCGACTACTGGAGCGGGCTGATCCCGGCCGTCAAGGCCGCGCATCCCGACTTCAGGTTCGTCGCGGAGGCCTACTGGGATCTCGAATCGGCGCTGCAGCGCCAGGGCTTCGACTACTGCTATGACAAGCGGCTCTACGACCGGCTCGCGCACACCGACGCCGAGGCGGTCCGGCGCCACCTCTGTGCGGACCTCGCGTACCAGGAACAGCTCGTCCGGTTCATCGAGAATCACGACGAGCCGCGCGCGGCGGCGCGCTTTTCGCCCGCGCAGGCGCGTGCCGCTGCCGTGACCGCGCTGACCCAACCCGGCGCGAAACTCGTGCACGAGGGGCAGCTTGAGGGCCGGAAGGTGCGATTGCCGGTGTTCCTGGCTCGCCGCCCGGACGAGCCGGCGGACGCCGCGCTGGCCGAGTTCTACCGGTCGCTCCTCCGTGCTACGAGCGACGACGCGTTCCGCAACGGCGAGTGGCAGCTCTGCGAGCGCAGCGGCTGGTCGGACAACGGCAGCTTCCTGAACCTCGTCGCCTGGTGCTGGCGACAGGACGAGCGCCGGTACCTGATCGTCGTCAACCTAGCCGACACCCAGTCCCAGGCGACCGTCCGCGTGCCGTGGGACCAACTGCGAGGCAGGAACTGGCGGATGGACGACGTGTTGAGCGGCCGGTCGTACACGCGCAGCGGCGACGACTTGCGCGGTCCGGGGATATACGTCGAACTCGGCCCCTGGGCCTGCCACTTCTTCCGGTTCGAAGCGCCCTCGAATGTGACGGATGGTTGACCAATCTCGACGCCACGTTCAGTGGGTAGAGCACTTTCATCAAATTTCCCAGACAGGGAGGAGCTGACATCGTGAAAGCGAGGAAGAACGGCGACGGCAAGACCAAGGCGCGGAACGCAGCCCCGCAGGAGGAGCTGGCGCGCAAGGTCTACGACAAGGAGCTCGCGAAGCTGCACGTCGAGCTCGTCAAGCTGCAGGAGTGGGTCAAGCACAAGGGGCTCAAGGTCTGCATCGTCTTCGAGGGACGCGACGGCGCGGGCAAGGGCGGGACGATCAAGGCGATCACCGAGCGAGTGAGCCCACGCGTGTTCCGCGTCGTCGCGTTGCCCGCACCGACCGAGCGCGAGAAGAGCCAGATGTACGCGCAGCGCTATCTCCCGCACCTGCCGGCGGCCGGCGAGGTCGTGATCTTCGACCGCAGCTGGTACAACCGCGCCGGCGTCGAGCGGGTGATGGGGTTCTGCACTGAAGAGATGGCGCGCGAGTTCCTGAAGATGATGCCGGCTGTCGAGCGGGTCATCGTCGACTCCGGCGTCATCCTCATCAAATACTGGCTCGAGGTGAGCGAGGCGGAGCAGACCCAGCGGCTCGCCTCGCGCATCGACGACGGGCGCAAGATCTGGAAGCTCTCGCCGATGGATCTCAAGTCCTACAGCCGCTGGTACGACTACTCGCGGGCGCGCGACGAGATGTTCGCCGCGACCGACACCGAGTTCGCGCCGTGGCACGTGGCGCGGACCGACGACAAGCGGCGCGGGCGCCTCAACATCATCAGCCACCTGCTCAAGCAGGTCCCGTACAAGGAGGCGCCGCGCGAGAAGGTGAAGCTGCCGAAGCGACAGAAGGCCGGCGGCTATCGCGAGCCGGACTATCCGTTCAAGTTCATCAAGGAACGGTATTGATACCGGTGGAGCGGCATGCAATCCGCGAGCCGCACCGCCGAAAGGTGAGGCTGCACGAGTCGAAAGGGTTCGAGCGCGGCGGTAGGAAGCCTTATCTGAAGGAGGTTGAGAATGGCTAAGCACCAAAGTTCACACGCCTCGCCGCAGAACCCCCTCACGAGCGAGGAGCTGCGCCTGATCGATGCCTGGTGGCGCGCGTGCAACTACCTCTCCGTCGGAATGATCTATCTCAAGGACAACCCGCTGCTCAAGGAGCCCTTGAAGCCCGAGCGACGTGAAGCACCGCCTGCTCGGCCACTGGGGCGCGAGCCCGGCCCTCTCGTTCGTGTGGGCGCATCTCAATCGCGTCATCAAGCGCGACGACCTCGACGTGATCTTCATGGCCGGTCCGGGCCACGGCGCGCCGGGCGTGCTGGGTCCCGCCTATCTCGAAGGCACTTATTCCGAGATCTACCCGGACAAGAGCGAAGACGAGGAGGGGATGCAGAAGTTCTTCAAGCAGTTCTCCTTCCCCGGCCACATCGGCTCGCACGTCACGCCGGAGACGCCGGGCTCGATCCACGAAGGCGGCGAGCTCGGCTACAGCCTCTCGCACGCCTACGGCGCGGCGTTCGACAATCCCGACCTGATCGTCGCGTGCGTCGTCGGCGACGGCGAGGCGGAGACCGGGCCGCTGGCCACCGCGTGGCATTCGAACAAGTTCATCAACCCGATCCGCGACGGCGCGGTTCTGCCGATCCTCAACCTCAACGGCTACAAGATCGCGAATCCCACGATTCTCGCGCGCATCAGCCACGAGGAGCTGGAGGCGCTGTTCGTGGGCTATGGCTACAAGCCTTACTTCGTCGAGGGGGGCGAGCCGCGCGAGATGCACCAGAAGATGGCCGCCACGCTCGATGCGGTCGTCGGCGAGATTCGCGCCGTCCAGAAGAAGGCCCGCGACACCGGCAAGGCCGAGCGGCCGCGCTGGCCGATGATCGTGTTGCGCACGCCCAAGGGATGGACGGGGCCGAAGGAGATCGCCGGGCACAAGGTCGAAGGCTCATGGCGCTCGCACCAGGTGCCGTTCTCGGACGTCCGCGGCAACCCCGCCAACCTGAAGCTGCTCGAAGACTGGATGCGGAGCTACCAGCCCGAGGCGCTGTTCGACGCCGACGCCCGGTTGGCGCCGGAGCTCAAGGCGCTGGCGCCCGCGGGGCGGCGGCGCATGAGCGCCAATCCGCACGCCAACGGCGGTCTGCTGCGCAAGGACCTGAAGCTGCCGGACTTCCGCCGCTACGCGGTGGACGTGGCCGAGGCCGGCAAGGTGCTGCACGAGAACACCCGGCCCCTGGGGGAATTCCTGCGTGACGTGATGCGCAACAACATGTCGAACTTCCGGGTCTTCGGGCCGGACGAGACCGCCTCCAACCGTCTGCAGTCGATCTACGAGGTGAGCAAGAAGACCTGGATGGCCGATCTGCTGCCGGAAGATGCGGACGGCGCGGAGTTGGCCCGCGATGGACGAGTGATGGAGATGCTCTCCGAGCACACGCTGGTCGGGTGGCTCGAAGGCTATCTGCTCTCCGGCCGTCACGGCTTCTTCCATACGTACGAGGCGTTCGCCCACGTCGTGGATTCCATGTTCAACCAGCACGCCAAGTGGCTCGACATCTGCAAGAACCACGTCCCGTGGCGCGCCTCGGTTGCCGCGCAGAACATCCTCCTGTCGTCGACCGTGTGGCGGCAGGACCACAACGGCTTCTCGCACCAGGACCCCGGTTTCATCGACCTGGTGACCAACAAGAGCCCGAGCGTCACGCGCGTCTACCTGCCACCAGACGCCAACACCCTGCTCGCGGTGGCCGATCGGTGCCTGCGCTCGACCGACTGCATCAACGTCATCGTCGCCGACAAGCAGAAGCACCTTCAATTCACCACCATCGACGAGGCCGTCGTGCACTGCGCGAAGGGCATCGGCATCTGGACCCGGGCAAGCAGCGACGAGGGCGCCGAGCCCGACGTGGTGATGGCCTCGTGCGGCGATGTCGCCACGCAGGAGGCGCTCGCCGCGACCGCCATCCTGCGCGAGCACCTGCCGGATCTGAAGCTGCGCTTCGTCAACGTGGTGGATCTCTTCAAGCTGCAGCCGGCCAGCGAGCACCCGCACGGCTCGACCGAGCGCGAGTTCGACAGCCTGTTCACCGTCGATAAGCCGATCATCTTCAACTTCCACGGCTACCCGTCGCTCATTCACAAGCTCGCCTACCGCTTCCGCAACCACGACAACCTGCACGTGCGCGGCTACAAGGAGAAGGGGAACATCAACACGCCGCTCGAGCTCGCCATCATCAACCAGGTGGACCGCTTCAACCTGGTGATCGACGTCATCCACCGGGTACCGAGGTTGCAGACGAAAGCCGCGCACCTCAAGGAGCGGATGAAGAACGAGATCATCCTCAACTTGAGCTATGCGCACGAGCACGGCACCGACCGGCCCGAGATCGCGAATTGGGTCTGGCCGGGCTGAGCCGAACGGGGCGTACGGGCCAGCTATGCCGATCCAGGAGATCTATCTCGTCCGGCACGGCGAGACGCTGTGCTTCCTCCTCGACACGGCGACGTTGAGCATCCTCAGCTCGTACCGCGGCATTGCAGCGGTCAAGCGATGGAACGCCGTGCTCGTGCACTAGCGAAGTCCCGTCTTTCCGTTATCCGCGAGCACCACGCGCGCTGGCAAGCCACCCGGGGGCAAACCGACATGATTCCCGAACCGACCCGCACCGGGCTGGCGGCCGACACGCTGCAGCGCGCGGTGGTCGACAACCTCGCCTATCTACAAGCACGCTACCCCGACATCGCCACCACCCACGACTGGTATATGGCGCTCGCTTACAGCGTACGCGACCGGATGCTGGCGCGCTGGGTGAGCGCGGTGCAGACCTGCGCCGCGCGCGATGTGAAGGTCGCCTGCTACCTGTCGGCCGAGTTCCTGATCGGCCCGCAACTGGGCAACAACCTGGTCAACCTCGGCATCGAGGCGAGCGCGCGCGTAGCGATGGAGGCGCTCGGCCAGGACCTCGACGCGCTGCTCGCGCTCGAAGAGGAACCGGGCCTCGGCAACGGCGGTCTCGGGCGGTTGGCGGCCTGCTATATGGATTCGCTCGCGACGCTCGAAGTGCCGGCCATCGGCTACGGCATCCGTTACGAATTCGGCATCTTCGATCAGGAGATCCGCGACGGCTGGCAGGTGGAAGTGACCGACAAGTGGCTGCAGAAGGGCAACCCCTGGGAGATCGTGCGCCCGGACGTGAGCTTCTATGTCAATTTCGGCGGCCACTCCGAGGCCGAGCGCGATGCGCACGGGCGCTATCGGGTGCGCTGGATACCGGCGAACAGGGTCAAAGGCGTGGCTTGCGACACGCCGGTGCTCGGCTACCGCGTCAACACCTGCAACACCCTGCGGTTGTGGAGGAGCGAGGCGGTCGAATCCTTCGACTTCCAGGACTTCAACGTCGGCGACTACTACGGCGCCGTCCAGGAGAAGGTGATCTCCGAGACGCTCTCCAAGGTGCTCTATCCGAACGATGAGCCGGAGATCGGCAAGCGCCTGCGCCTCGCGCAGCAATACTTCTTCGTGTCCTGCTCGCTGCAGGACATGCTGCGCCTGCTCGATACCAAGGGCGAACCGATCGAGCGTTTCGCTGAGCTGTTCGCGGCGCAATTGAACGATACCCATCCGTCGATCGCAGTAGCCGAGCTGATGCGGCTGCTGGTAGACGAGCGGCTGCTGCCGTGGGAGCAGGCCTGGGAGATCACCCGGCACACCCTCGCGTACACGAACCACACGCTGCTTCCCGAGGCGCTCGAGACGTGGGGGCTGCCGCTGTTCCAGAGCCTGCTGCCGCGCCCGCTCGAGATCATCTGCGAGATCAATCGCCGCTTCCTCGATGAGGTCCGGCAACGCTATCCCGGCGACGACGCGCGCGTGGCGCGGATGTCGCTGATCGACGAGGCCGGCGAAAAGCGCGTGCGCATGGCGAACCTGGCGAGCGTCGGCAGTCACGCCATCAACGGCGTGGCCGCGCTGCACTCGACACTCCTGAAGCAGACCGTGCTCCGGGACTTTGCCGAGCTGTGGCCGGAGCGCTTCCACAACGTCACCAACGGCGTCACCCCGCGCCGCTTTGTAGTGCTGAGCAATCCGGCGCTCGCGCAGTTGCTGGACGAGACCGTGGGCGAAGGGTGGATCACCGACCCGTCGCGGCTCAAGGGCCTCGAAGCGCGCGCCGGCGACGCGGCATTCCAGGACCGATGGCGCCGGATCAAACGGCTGAACAAGCAGGCGCTCGCGGACCGCATTCGCAGCCGCACCGGCGTGGTGGTCGATCCGGAGGCGCTGTTCGACATCCTGGTCAAGCGCATCCACGAGTACAAGCGCCAGCACCTGAACGTGCTGCACATCATCGCGCTCTACCAGCGTCTGCGCCGAGACCCGCAACTCGCGATCGCGCCGCGCTGCTTCGTCTTCGGCGGCAAGGCGGCACCCGGGTACCACATGGCCAAGCTCATCATCCGCCTGATCAACGGCGTCGCCGAGGTGGTAAACAGCGACCCGGCCGTGGACGGACGGCTGAAAGTCGTGTTCTTCCCGGACTTCAACGTCAAGCACGCGCACGCCATCTACCCGGCCGCCGACCTGTCCGAGCAGATCTCGACCGCCGGCAAGGAGGCCTCGGGCACGGGCAACATGAAGTTCATGCTGAACGGCGCGGTGACCATCGGGACACTTGACGGCGCCAACGTCGAGATCCGCGAGGAAGTCGGCGCGGAGAATTTTTTCCTCTTCGGCCTGACCGCCGACGAGGTGGAGCGCGTCAAGCGGGAAGGCTACCGTCCGGCGGCCTATGCCGAGGAAAACGCCGAGCTACGCGAAGCGTTGGATCTCGTTGCCGGCGGACACTTCTCGCGCGGCGATCGGGACACGTTCCGGCCGCTCGTCGAGAACCTGCTGCAATCGGATCCGTTCCTGGTGCTCGCGGACTACGCCGACTACGCGGCCTGCCAGAAGCGCGTGAGCGCGGCCTGGAACAATCCGGAGCGCTGGACCCGCATGTCGATCCTCAACACCGCGCGCGCCGGGAAGTTCTCCTCCGACCGGGCGATCCGCGAGTACTGCGACGAGATCTGGAACGTGGCACCGGTCAGGATTGCGCTCGACCGACCTCCGCCGGGCAGCAAGCCGATCCAGTGAGGCCGCATGTCCCTGGGGCATCCTGCCCTACCTCTGGTAGGCGGCGTTCATGATTGAGAATCAGAAGGTGGCTGCGGTCTACGCGACTCGTCCCGGGTCCCGCTTCCCGCCGGGCGCTACCGCATCACCCGAGGGCGTCAACTTCTGCGTCTTCAGCCGCCACGCCACGCGCGTCGAGCTCTTGCTCTACGCGGAGGCCGACAGCCGCGAGCCCTTTCAGGTCATCACGCTCGCGCCCGAGCGCAACCGCACCTTCTTCTTCTGGCACGTGTTCGTCGAGGGTTTGCCGCCGCGCACCTGCTACACCTGGCGCGTGGACGGACCGACCGATACGCAGCAAACGGGCCGGTGCTTCAACCCGCGCAAGGAGCTCGCCGACCCCTGGGCGCGAGCGGTGAGCGATGCGTTATGGGACCGACGCCGAGCTGCCGACCCGCAGGATGCCGGGCACGCCTCGCTGCGCGCGATCGTGACCGAGCCGACCCCGCGACCGCGCGAGCCGATCGCGCCGCGCGGTCTAGACGGTGCGATCATCTACGAGCTCCACGTCGGCGGCTTCACGCGTCATTCCTCGAGCGGCGTGACGCATCCGGGGACCTTCGCGGGCCTGATCGAAAAGATCCCCTACCTCCGCGAGCTCGGCGTGACGCACGCGGAGCTGCTGCCCGTGATGGCCTTCGATGAACAGGACGTGCCCGCACCGGTGGCCGCGCGGGGTCTCGTCAACTACTGGGGCTACAGCACCCACAGCTTCTGGAGCCCGCACCCGCGCTACTGCATCGACCCGGCGCGCGGCGACCGCGAGTTCCGCGCACTCTCCGATGCCTTGCACGATGCGGGCATCGGGGTCCTGCTCGACGTGGTGTTCAATCATACCGCGGAGGGCGGCGCGCACGGGCCGACGATCAACTTCAAGGGTCTCGCAAACGAGGCCGTCTACCACCTCGATGCCGCCGACCGGCGCCGCTACCGCGACTACACCGGCTGTGGCAACACGGTCAACTGCAACCACCCTCTGGTGACCACCTTCATCGTGCACTGCCTCGAGTACTGGGTGGAGGAGATGGGCGTGGATGGCTTCCGCTTCGACCTGGCGAGCGTGTTCGCGCGCGACCAGCGCGGCGAACCGATGGCCGATCCACCGCTGCCCTGGGCGATCGAGTCCTCGCGCAGCCTCGTGGGCGTGCCGCTGATCGCCGAGGCCTGGGACGCGGCCGGCCTTTATCACGTCGGCGCGTTCCCGGGTATGAGCTGGGCGGAATGGAACGGCCGCTATCGTGACGTGATGCGCCGCTTCGTCCGTGGCGATTCGGGACTCGTCGGCGAGGTCGCCACTCGCATCGCGGGAAGCGCCGATCTGTACGCCGACGATCGCCGTTTGCCGGGGAACAGCGTCAACTTCGTCACCTGTCACGACGGCTTCACGCTGCACGACCTGGTGAGCTACAACGGCAAGCACAACGATGCCAACGGCGAGGATAACCGCGACGGGACCGACGACAATGCCAGCTGGAATTGCGGCGCCGAGGGCGAGACGTCCGATGCCAGGGTGATGGCGCTGCGCCTGCGGCAGGCGAAGAACCTCGTGGCAATCCTCATGCTCTCGCGTGGGGTGCCGATGCTGCTCGCGGGTGACGAGGTGCTGAAAAGCCAGGCGGGCAACAACAACGCCTGGTGCCAGGACAACGCGCTTTCCTGGTTCGATTGGAGGCTCGCCGAAAGCAACCGCGAGATGCTGCGGTTCACGCGCGAGTCGATTGCGCTGCGCCGCCGCCACGCCTGCCTCACGGCAAACCGCTTCTTCGATGGCATGCTGCTGCCCGGTCGCGGGATCCCGGACATTGCCTGGCACGGCCCGCGCCTCGACGCGCCGGCGTGGCACGACGGGCAGGGGCGCTTCCTGAGGTTCACCATCGCCGGACTGATGGACGATGAAGAGGACCTGCACGTGATCTTCAATATGTCGGACCAGGCGGTGGAGGCCGCCTTGCCGTCGATTCCCGGCAGGCGATGGCACGCCGCCCTCGACAGCTCGCGGGCGCCGCCGGCGGACGTTCTCGCGCCGGGCCGACAGCGGCCGCACGCTGCGGGGAATTACTCGGCCCAGGCGCGCAGCGTGATCGTGCTGGAGGCGCGGCCATGACGATGAATTTCCGACGGACAGGGGAGCCGGCGCATCGTCCGCCTTCGATCCGGTCACACTCTCGCGCACTCTTCTTCAGCGATGGCTTGAAGGGTTTCCCGTTCTGGATGTAGGCGTCATGCGACTCGATGTCACTGCCCTGGCGTTGACGGCCGGATCGTTGTGGGGCGCCGCGATGCTCATCGTCGCGTCGGCGAACCTCATCTGGCCGGATTATGGCCAGGCGTTTCTCGCGCTCGTTGCCTCGATCTATCCGGGCTATCGCCCAGGGGCGGGCGCAGGATCCGTCCTCATCGGGACGCTTTACGCCCTGGTGGACGGGGCAGTCGGCGGCGGCGTGTTCGCTTGGATGTACAACCTGTTCGCGCGCCGGCGCCCGGGCGGCGCGGCGTAACCAACGGCTGTCATCGCCGTCGCGCTAACCGTCGCGCCGGGGCTCCCCGGCGCGGGGGCCGGCCTCGATCCAAGCGAGCGCTGCTGCGCGACCGGCGGTGTCGAAGCTGCGCACCTCGGCGCTCACGAAGTGGCTCGCGATCTTCGGCCCGGCGGCGAGCAACGTGCTGTCCGAGACCACGGCGATGCGCCGGATCCGGCGATGGTGATCGCGCACGAAGCGCAGGTGCGAGAGCAGCGCCGCGAAGTTCTCCCAGCCCGGGAACGACGGCGCGTCAACCACCAGGCCCGCGAGCTCGCCATGCTGCTCGATATACGGATCGACGGCGCCGGCGAGCGCGGTGAAGTCCTCGGCGCGGAGCGCGCCTTCGGGTTTGAGGATCAGGATTCCCCGCTCGCGCAGTAGTTCGTACTGGATCATGGCTCCGGTCTCCGCATCAGGTTGGGCTGCGCACGCGACAACCGGCGAGATCGCGCCGGCCAAGGCGGAGATTATCCGCCGGGCACTACCCGGGCGTTGTCGCGGAGGGCCCGCGAACCGCCCGACGCCCCGCCGCGACTAGCGCAGAGCAGCGTCCACGATCTGCTGCGCCTCATCCACGATCGCCCGAAGGTGCCGCTCGTCCTTGAAGCTCTCCGCGTAGATCTTGTAGATGTTCTCGGTGCCGGACGGCCGGGCGGCGAACCAGCCGTTCGTCGCCGTCACCTTGAGGCCGCCGATCGCGGCGCCGTTGCCGGGCGCCCGGGTGAGCTTCGCTGTAATCGGCTCGCCGGCGAGCGAGGCCGCCGTCACCGCCTCCGGCGCGAGTATTCCCAGCCGCGCCTTCTGCTCGGGCGTCGCCGCAGCGTCGATGCGCGTGTAGTGGGGCGTGCCGAACTCGGCCGTGAGCTCGCGGTAGTGCTCGCCCGGATCTTTGCCGGTGCGAGCGATGATTTCGGCTGCGAGCAGGTTCATCACCGGGCCGTCCTTGTCGGTCGTCCACACGGTGCCATCGCGACGGAGGAAGCTCGCGCCGGCGCTCTCCTCGCCTCCGAAGCAGAACGAGCCGTCCAGCAGCCCCTGCGAGAACCATTTGAATCCAACCGGCACCTCGCAGAGCCGGCGACCGAGCTGGTTCACCACCCGGTCGATCATGCTGCTGCTGACCAGCGTCTTGCCCACGGCGGCATGGCCGGGCCAGCGGGGGCGGTTGGTCAGCAGGTATCGAATGGCGACCGCGAGATAGTGGTTGGGATTCATCAGCCCGACGGAGGGCGTCACGATGCCGTGCCGGTCCGCGTCCGGATCGTTGGCGAACGCGGCGCGGTAGCGGTCCTTGAGTCCGACGAGCCGCGCCATCGCATACGGGCTGGAACAGTCCATGCGGATCTTGCCGTCGTGATCCACGGTCATGAACGAGAAGGTCGGGTCGACCTCCGGATTCACGACCGCGATGTCGAGCCCGTAGGCGCGGTTGATCGCCTCCCAGTAGTGCACCGCCGCGCCCCCGAGCGGATCGACGGCGAGGCTCAGGCCGGCGGCACGGATCGCTTCCATGTCGATGACGTTGCGCAGGTCGTCGACGTAGGGCCGGACCAGGTCCTCCTGCAGCGTGGTCGCCGCCTTCATGGCCGCTGCGAACGTGACGCGCTTCACGCCCTTGTTTCCCTCGCGCAGCAGCTGATTGGCGCGATCCTCGATCCATCGCGTCACGGCCGTGTCCGCCGGACCGCCGTCGGTCGGGTTGTACTTGATGCCGCCGTCTTCCGGCGGGTTGTGCGACGGCGTGATGACGATGCCGTCGGCGAGGTGCGACTCGCGTCCGCGGTTGTAAACGAGAACGGCGCGCGAGATGACCGGCGTGGGCGTCACGCCGTCGTCGCGCTGGATGACGGTCTGCGCGCCGTTGGCGGCAAGCACCTCGAGCGCCGTGCGCTGGGCCGGCCCGGACAGCGCATGCGTGTCCTTGCCCATGTAAAGCGCGCCGTCGGTGCCCTGGCCGCGCCGGTAGTCGCAGATCGCCTGCGTGATGGCCAGGATGTGGGCTTCCGTGAACGAGGCGCGCAGCGCCGAGCCGCGGTGCCCGCTGGTGCCGAAGCTGACCAGCTGGTTCGGGTCGCCGAGGTCGGGCTTGCGCTCGAAATACTCCCGCTCGAGCCGGGTCACGTCGACCAGCAGCGCCTTCGGGGCCGGTTTCCCGGCGAGCGGTGAGATCGCCATGAGTTCGATCCTGATGTTCGACGAGCGCCTTCGGCCCGCGCTTGACTCGCGTGACGAGCAGCGCCATTCGTCACCCGTGAGCGCCTGTGCGCGCCTTGCACATGCACGCGATGTGCCCGGGACGCATTGTAGGCCGCGAAGGCGAACAGCGAACGCTACGGCTCGGAGAACTTCGCGTCGCCGGTCACCTCGTCACCTGTCAGATACGTGCGATGCGCACCGACCGTCCTCCCGCGCTGGGTGCAGGTCGCTAGAATCGATAGTTCTCGGGCTTGAGAAGGCCGTTCGAATGAGCCGGATTTTGGTGTTCGCCGCAACCGCACTCGCGGCGCTGATTGCGGGCTGCGCGAGCCTGCCCCCGCTGGAAGGTCGGACCGAGACGACCGCTCTCGCCGACACGGCGGGGACGCGGATTGGCCGCGCGGTGGCGCCAGATGTCGCTGCGAATCCGGGCAAGACCGGGATCCGCCCCCTGCCGGAGGGGAACGCGGCTTTCGCGGCGCGTGCCCTGATCGCCGCCGCCGCGGACAAGTCCATCGATGCGCAGTACTACATCTGGCATGGCGATCAGGTCGGCTACCTGCTGTTCGAGGCCCTCTGGCAGGCGGCCGAGCGAGGGGTGCGGGTGCGCCTGTTGCTCGACGACCTCAATACGGGCGGGCTCGACCCCACGATCGCCGCGCTTGACGCCCATCCGAACATCGAGGTGCGCCTCTACAACCCGCTCGTGCAGCGCGGCGCCCGCCTGCTCAATTTCCTGACCGACTTCACGCGCGTCAACCGGCGCATGCACAACAAGTCGTTCACCGTCGACAACCAGGTGAGCATCGTCGGCGGGCGCAACATCGCAAACGAGTACTTTGGCGCGGGAGGCGGCGTCGTCTACGCCGACCTGGACGTGATCGCCTTCGGCGCGGCCGTGCAAGAGGTGTCGAGGCAGTTCGATCTCTACTGGAACAGTCCGTCCGCCTATCCGGCGGCGAGCTTCGTAGGCGCTCCCGGGCCGGACGGCGCCGCCAACCTCGAGGCCAGGTTCGCCTCGACGCGCGCCGACCCGGAATCCGTCGCCTTCCTCGAGGCGGTGCGCGCGACGTCGGTCGTGCGGGATCTGCGTGGCGGGCAGCTCGCGCTGGAATGGACGCACACCCAGGTGGTGTACGACAACCCGGCCAAGACGCTCGACACGACCGCCCGGACCGACGTCCTGCTCTTTCCGGAGCTTGTGCGGACGATCGGTCGGCCGGAGAAGACGTTCGATCTCATCTCCCCCTACTTCGTGCCTGGCGAGGAGGGCACCGCGGCGTTGGCGATGCAGGCGAGCAAGGGCGTGAAGGTGCGCATCTTCACCAACTCCCTGGCATCGACCCATGCGAGTGTCGTGCACGCGGGCTATGCGAAGCGCCGCGAGGATCTGCTCCGTGCGGGGGTCCAGCTCTACGAGATCAAGACGACGGCGGCGCGGGACGCGCGTCACGAGAAGGTCAAGTTCGGATCGAGCTCGCCGGCGGCCTTGCACGCGAAGACTTTCGCCGTGGACCGCCGCCGCATCTTCGTCGGCTCGTTCAACTTCGACCAGCGCTCGGCGCAACTGAACACCGAGATGGGCCTCGTGATCGACAGCCCGACGTTCGCACAGCGGCTCGCCGAGCGTTTCGACACCAACGCGCCGCTGGTTGCGTACGAGGTCCGGCTCGGGCCCGACGGTCGCAGCCTGGAATGGATCGAGCGGACCGCTTCGGGCGAAACGCGTTACGACACCGAGCCGGGAACGAACTGGTTCCAACGCCGGAGCGTCGACTTCTACTCGATTCTCCCGATCGATTGGATGCTCTAGCCCGCGCCTGGATCGACTGGACTCATGATGCGGCTGCTGCTCTTTCTGCTGACCGTCGTGTTCGCTGCAGTGGGCGCCGCAGCACCCCTTTCTCCCGCTGCCCGCGCAGAGATCGACGCTTTGCTGTCCAGGCTCGACGCGTCATCGTGCACGTTCAATCGCAACGGCACCTGGTACCCGGCTACGGAGGCCAAGTCGCACCTCTTGCGCAAGCTGAAGTACCTCGAAGACCGGGGCGCGGTGCGGAGCACCGAGCAGTTCATCGAGCTGGCCGGCGCGAGCAGCAGCACCACGGGCAAACCCTATCTGGTCAAGTGCGGGAGCGGCGCTGCGGTTGAGAGCGGCGCATGGCTGCAGTCCCAGTTGCGGATCATCCGTTCTTCCGGACGAGCAGGGAGCGTGCAGTAGATCGCAGAGTGATTTCACTGCACTCGCGGCGGCAACAGGTACAGCGTCATGGCGAAGATCAGGTAGACCATCAGTACCAACACGCCTACGAACCACGCCGACCGCCCGCTGTTCGTGACGAAGGCCGCGGTGACGGTGGCGATGAGCATCATTACCACCGCGCCCGGCCAGAATTGCAGGTTCATCGGCGCCGGGCCGATCACGTAGCTGAGCAGCACCAGCACCGGCGCCACGAACAGCGCGATCTGGGACGAGCTTCCCAGCGCGATGCCCACGCTCAGGTCCAGCCGGTTCTTGCGCGCGCCGGAGAACGCCGCGGCCATCTCCGCCGCGCCGCCCACCAGCGCCACGACGATGAAACCGACGAACGCGGGGGTCATCCCGAACGTCTCCGCCGCCTTCTGCACCGACTCGACGAAGATCTCGCTCACGAGCGCAACCAATACCGTCACACCGGCCAGCGTAGCCAGCGCCAGTCCCATCGGCCAAGGCGCTTCGCCCTCCCCGGCGTGTTCCGCGCTGCCAAACAGCTCGCGGTGCGTCTTGAGCGAGAACAGCATCCCCAGTCCGTAGGCAACGATGAGCAGCACCGCCAGGCTTACGCTCAGCTTCTGGGTGAACGCCGCCGCCGCTGCCGAGTCGGCTGTGGCGACCGCCGAAGGAACCAGCAGCGCGACCGTGGCCAGGAAGAGCAGGCCCGCCTGCACGCGCGCGTTGGCCCGGTTGTACTCCTGAACGTGGTGCTTGAGTCCGCCGAGCAGAAACGACGCCCCCAGCATGAACAGCGTGTTGGTGACGATCGCGCCGGCGATGGACGCCTTCACCAGCATGTACTCGCCGGCGCGCAGGGCGGTGAGCGCAATCACCAGCTCGGTCAGGTTTCCCAGCGTGGCGTTGAGCAGCCCACCCGCCGCATCGCCGGTCTTGGCCGCAACCGATTCGGTGGCGTGACTCAGCAGTGTCGCCAGCGGGACGATGGCGAGCACGGACAGCACGAAGAGCAGCGTGTGCGCCTCGGGCTCGAGCTTCGCGGCTGCAAACACCACCGGCACGACGGCGAGCAGCCAGAGCATCGGGTTGTGGCGGATCTCCTTGAGCAGGAGGTTCATGCGTTCACCCGAGTTGGGACCTGAAATCGGTTACGAAGATCGTGCGGGATAATGCGTCGCCGGTATTCCACGGCGTGCACACTACACATATTGTGTCTAGGGAGCGGTGAGCGGATGAGGTTAGTAGCTTGGTGCGTCACGGCGGGAGCCTTGTTCGCCGGGCATGCAGCCGCCGCCGATTTCGGAACCCCGGGCGGGCCCCCACCCGCGAATATCGAGGAGATCACCGGGATCCTGCGACAGGACCTCTACGACATCGAGCTGCTGATCAGTTACGGCACCTCCAAGGGCGGCTCGGCGGGGCACCTTGCCCTCGCCATTCGCGACCAGGCGCCGGGCGACGACATGGTCTACTCGGCCAATTTCTACGCCGACCGCAACCCCGCGCACGAGAAGGACTTCTACACCGGCGATCTCATGGTCCGGATCCCGAAGAAGGAGTACCTCTTCGGGACGACGTCGTCGCTCGACCCCAAGGCCTCGTTCGGCCTCGACTTCGGCGAGATCTACAAGCGATCGGTGATCGGCGTGCGCGTCTACGGCGTGCCGGCCGGGGAGAAGGAGGCGCTCGCGGCCTTTTTCAGCCGCCTCAACGACGACTATCACAAGCGCGCCGGGAAGACCGAGTACCACGACGAGGAGATCAAGTACGACTACCTGCGCCTGAACTGCGCCAAGACCATCGGCGCGGCGTTCAAGCTGGGCGCCGGGTACAAGGACCTGGAGGTCACGAGCGCCAGGATTTTCTCCGGCCGGAGGGTGGTCGCG
Organism: uncultured beta proteobacterium; assembly: GCA_963754305.1. Classification (GTDB taxonomy): domain Bacteria; phylum Pseudomonadota; class Gammaproteobacteria; order Burkholderiales; family SG8-39; genus DATEDA01. Next base: position 33,814 of record CAVWFR010000026.1, read on the forward strand.
GCGGCCAACGCGAACCTCCCCACCGAGATGGCGATGAAGCTCATCAAGGAGTGGGACGCGCGCGGCTACGGACTGGACGTCGTGCTGTACAAGAAGTACGGCGGCTCGACCTACGTGGACCCGCACGAGAAGGAGAAGGTGGCGTTCAAGGACCTGCCCAACCGGTTCCCCTCCGTCCTGTCGCGCGACTTCCGGAGAGAGCAGGGGCAATACGAGGACTTCGACAATCTCTTCGCGGGGTACCTCCTCTACAACGTCGCCAAGTACAGCGTGCGCGTGAACGACGAGACGAAGCTGCTCGCGATCGAAAGGAGCAAACGCCCCATGGCCTACCCGGTGGCCGCCGAGCTCGCTGCCCGAAGCGCCAAGTCCGACAGCGAGAACTTCCGCCGGCGCATCCTGTTCCGGACGAGGGGAACCAGCATCGAGGCCGCGGAAAACAGGCAGCTCTACAAGGACACGGACGAGGGCAGCCGATCCACCTCGCCTTAGCCCGTCGGCCGTGCAGACGCGCCCCGAGCGGCGGCCCGCCAGCTCGGTCGTCCGCTCACGCGCTCGGATTCGGAACGGCTCGCGAATACCCTTCGTACCCGCGACTGTTCGAAACGCAGCGTCGCGAGGTCCTCCAGGGTCGGGGGCGCCCGGTCGCCGCTGGAATCGCCTACGCTCACTTCTTCTTCGCCGCCGCTGGCTTGGGTGCCGGCTCGACGGACAGGGCGAGAGCTTCGGTGTAGGTCACATCAACCTGGTCGCCCTTCTTGACGACCTTGAAGTGCTCGGGGTTCTGCACGTTGAGCGTCACGACATTGCCGCGCGGCCCCTTGAGCGTGATCGTGCTCTTCTTCGGATCGACGCCGATGACGTCGGCGATCGCGGTGACCTCCCGGGCGCCGGCGACGGCCGGCCGCTCGCCCGGCTTCGCCCGCGCGGCTCCCTCGGTCACGGTCACGTCACCCGCTTTGACCTTGGTCTTCCTCAGCTCGAGCTGCAGTGCCTCGGCGTAGCGCACGACGACGAGATCGCCGAGCTTGATCTGGTCGAAGTTCTTGACCTCGTCGCCCGCGACGATATCGACGACGTTGCCCTTCGGTCCCTTGAGCGTGACCGTCCGGGTCGCCTTGTCGATGCCGACGACCTGGGCGGAGATTTCCGCCGCGCGGGCGACGGCCGCCCTGCCTGGTTCGCTGGCGACGGCAGCGCCTCCGGCCGCGTCGGGCTTCTGCGCGAATGCCGGCGCGGCCGCGGCGAGCAGCGCGAGCACGAGGGCCCACCGGGTTCTTGTCAGGGACTGTTCCATGAGAGTTCTCCAGTCGAAGGGAAGGGTTGATTGGCCTGAGCGACGGCTTGTGCGTTGCCAGCCCGCGTTCCTTCAGTAAACCACGCGGGCGGCGGTTTCGCCGCACAATTCTACAAGGCGGCCGGGCATTCTCGGACAGGCGGGCATACGCTCTCCCAGTCGCGGTCGATTGCCGATACGAGATGTCCGGATGCGATATGAAACGCTTCTTTCGATTCGCCTTCGAGACCAGCCAGGGTCAGCGGCCCATGCGGCGCTCGTACGCCTGCGAGAAACGGTTGCTGAGCCCCGGATCCCGCTGCGTCGGCCCCTTCGCGTCGAATTGGACGCGCACGCTGCCGTCGGCCTGGCGCGCGACGACCACCGTCACGTCGATCCCGTCCCTGGTGCCGCGAATGAGTCCCGTCGAGGGCTCCGCCGACGTGACCTGGACCCCCGCGTCCTGCGCGCCGCCGAGCGCCGCGTTCCACGCGCGGTCGAAGTTCGACGGCCCGGGGGCAGGAACCACCACCGGCTCGTAGACCACGCAGCCCGCGAGCGTCACGCTCACCAGGACGGATGCGAGGATGATGCGAAGTGCTCGTGACATGCGGCCCTCCCTCCGGCTCGATCGCTAAAAGATGAGGTAGCGCAGCGACAGCTGCAAGCGCAGGTTCGTCGCGGATGCGCCGCCGACCTGGGTCGCCTCGCCCCACAGCACTTCGCCGCCGACGATCAGCGTCGGCGTGAGGCGATGCGCGAGGTTCGCCGAGGCGTACACCACGCGGCGCAGCTCGTCGGGGCGGCGGAGCTGGCCGCTGTCGCTGATCCACAGGGTGCTCGCGCCCGCCACGGTCATCCAGTCGGGCGCCCACTTGTGCTGGTAGTAGAGCGTGGCGCCGGAGCTCCGCAGCAGGTCGAACCGCCGGTCGGTGCCGAGCGCGACGCCCGTTTCGCTCAGCGGGTCGTTGAAATAGCGCCCGACGCCCTTGCCCGTCACTGCCTGAAATTGCATCGAGTCGTCGCCGAACACGTTGAGCGACCCCGAAAGCGATGCGCCGGTCCCGTTCACGTGCCGGGTTCGCGTCCCGAACGGGCTCTCGCCGATGGCGTCGATGCTCCGCGAGAGACCGGCGAGCTGCACGTGCCCGAAATCGCCCTCCCAGCGCACGCGCGCCGCGAGATCCGGCCGTCGCGCCTCCGTGTGCACGGAGAAGAGCTGGCCGCCGCCCTCGAGGTCCGCCTGCGGCTCCTCCACCGACGCCTGGAGCGCCCAGCCCGAACCGAACGGGATCGAGACGCGCGCGAGCCACTGCCGCACGAACGTCACGCCGCTCGGCCCGTTGTAGTCGAGCGTCGTCGGCAGCGCGCCGTCGTCCATGAAAGTGGAGTAGGTCTTGCCGAGGAGCAGCCAGTCGCCGAGGCGCACGTAGAGCTGATTGAGCTCCGGCGCGGTCTTGCCGTCGAGCGGGAAGAGGTTCGCCTCGAGGCGGGTCCATACGTCGCCGATCGAAGTCGGCGTGCGCGAAAGCCACTGCAACGTCGACTGCCGCACGCTCAGCCGGTAGTCGGCGTTCGCCGGTCCGAACGGCGTCGTGGAGACGATGAAGGTGTTCTGCTCGTCGCCGTCCTGCTTCTTGCGGCTGGCGATTCCGTCAACCTGGACGTACCCGCCGAGGAGGTACTGCGTGTCGGTCCCGGGGATGGTGCGGATGGCGGACTTCAGCCGTTCGTTGAGCTGCGCCTCGAGGGCGGAGCCCTTCGAGGCGGCGAAGTCCGTCTCCGCCTCGGCGGCGATTGCGCCGGCTGCGAAAAGCGACGCGGCCGTCGCCGCGAGCGCGCGCTTCATCCGCCGAGCGCCATGATCGCGGCCATCAGGACGGCGCCCACCACCGCCATCGCGGCGCCGCCGCGCCACCGGCTTCCCCCCGCGTGCCGCGCGAGGATCCAGCCGGAGAGGAAGAGCATTCCCAGCGCGACGAAGTTGGACACGCGCACCGCGGGCGCCGCCTGGTCGAACAGCATGAACGGGACCACCACCGGGAACGTCGCGAGCACGACGAGCAGGAAGACGCCGAGGGCACCCTTGAAATCGTCCAGGCCGAGGTGCGACTGCACCGGCGGGGCCGGCTGCTCGACCAAGCGTCGGCGCAGCAGTTCGAGCCCGTCGGTGCCGGCGGCGGCCGCGATTCGAGGCGGCAGCGCGTCGGCGACGAGCGCCTGCCCCGCAACCGCGTCCGAACCGCCGCGCAGGCGCGCGAGCAGCACCCGGTTGCGCGTCCGTTCGGTCACCGTGCGAACGAGGTACATCACCGCGTCGGCGAGACCCCAGGCGAGGTTGCAGCCGAGCGCGGTGATCATCATCGTGCGCACCTCCTCGCGGCCGGCCGTCGCCACGCTGAGCGACCCGATGAACGTCATCGCCATCAGCAGGCCGAAGATCACCTCCGAGACGCGCTCGATCGGATCGAGCACGCGTTCCCGTCCGTTGCCTGCGACCTCTGGCATGCAACACTCCCCGTGACCCGTTCTAGGACTTCGTTTCGCCGGCGCCGGCCGTCGCCGCTCCGGCGAAACCTTCGAACTCGTCGACGACGTCGACCGCCGCGATCCGGCGGCCGAAATAACCGGCGCGCTCCTCGAGCCCTTCGGCGCGCAGCATGTCCCGCACGGCGGCATGCGCCCCGGCCAGGCGGAAAGCGATGCCCGCCGACCGGAGCGCCGCGTGCAGCTTCGCGAGCATCCGCGCGCCCGCCACGTCGACGTTCGGGGTCGCGGACAGGTCGCACACCACCAGCCGCACCGGCGCCGCGCTCCGGCGGACCTTCGACCAGACCGCGTCCTGCACGTGCTCGACGTTGAAGTAGAGCAACGCCGACTCGACGCGGAAGACGATCGCGCCGGCGACCGGCGTGTTGTCCGGGTTCCGCTCCATGTCCGAAAGGCCGCGGAAACCGGGGATGCGCCCGAGGAACGCGACGTGCGGGCGCGCCGCGCGCCGGATGAGCAGCAGCAGGGACACCACCGCAGCGAGCATGACGCCCTTGAGGATCCCGAGCACCAGCACGCCGCCGAGCGCGACCATCGAAACGCCGAACTCGAACCGGCTCACGCGCCACAGGTGCCGCAGCTCGGGCACGTTGATCAGGCCTTTGACGGCGACGAGCACGATCGCCGCGAGCACCACGTTGGGCAGGTTGCGCAGCAGACCCGTCAGGAAGATCAGGCACACCGCGATCGTGAGGGAGGCGAACACGAGCGCGAGCGGGGTCTTCGCGCCGGCCTTGTCGTTCACGGATGACTGCGACAGGCCGCCTGCGACCGGGTAGCCCTGGCTGAACGCCGCGGCCAGGTTCGCCGCGCCGAGCCCGAGCAGCTCCTGGCGCGGATCGATCGCGTAGCCGTTCTTCTGCGCCAGCGTGCGGGCGGCGGAGACGCCTTCCACGTACGCGAGCAGCAGGCACGCGAACGCGAGCGGGATGACGCCGTCCACGTCGCGCAGCCGCAGCTCCGGCGCGCGGAAGTCGGGCAGGCCTCTCGGCAGCTCGCCGACGATCGAGAAGCCGAGGCCGCCGAGCGAAGTGACCGACAGCGCGACGATGGAGAGCACCACGACGGCGAGTGCGACCGGCCTGCCCGGCAGGAGCTTCTCGCCCGCGAGGAGCAGGGCGAGCGCGGCGAGACCGAAGAGGAGCACGGCGACGTTGGTGTCGGGAAGCTGGCCGGCGAGGACGGCGATGCGCTCGAAGAAGTGCTCCCCGCCGCCCTTCACGCCGAACAGCTTCGGCAACTGGGTCATCGCGATGGTCAACGCCGCGCCCGCCTTGAAGCCGAGCAGGATCGTCTCGCTGATGAAGTCGACGAGCGAGCTCAGCCGCAGCGCCCACGCCAGCACGCTCATGACGGCCACCACCAGCGCCGTCAGTGCCGCGATGTCGGCCCACCGTCCCGGATCGCCGGCGGCCATGCCGGCGACGGTCGCGCCGACCAGCATCGAGATGGCCGATGTCGGACCCACCGCGAGCTGGCGCGACGAGCCGAATAGGGCGTAGAACAGCCCCCCGGCCAGATAGCAGTAGATGCCGTACTGCGGCGGCAGCCCGGCGAGCGTCGCGTAAGCGAGCGACACCGGGATGGCGTAGGCGGCAAGGGTCACGCCAGCGACGGCGTCGCGGGGCAGCCACGCGCCCTGGTAGGAGGCGAGCCACTGCGCCGGCGGGAACGCCGCGCGCCAGCCGGTCGCCGGTGCAGGCGGGGTGGTCACCCGGGCGGTCTCGCCGTCGAGCCGTCGGGCGCGGTCAGGGACGGGGAGAACTGCCTGTAGATCACCCCGATCACCACGACCAGGATACCGGTCGACCAGCCGAGCATCAGCACGCCCACCGCCGCCTCGATCGGACCAAGCAGGCGCCATGCCTCGGGAAGCAGCACGTCGCCATAGCCGACGGTGGTGTAGCTCGTGAGCGAGAAGTAGGCGGCCGTCTCGAGGTCGGGCAGCGCGCCGACCAGCACGTAGAAGAGCGCCCACACGACGGCTTCGGCGAGATGCAACAGCAGCAACGCGCCCACGAGCTGGGCCATGAGGAGCTCGGCGCCGAGCCGGCCCGGTCGATCACTGCGCCGGGTCCAGAGTCCGATCACGCGCCGGCCAGAGGCCACGGCGCCGATCGCCGTGGATGATGACGGTGATCGCCGTGAGGCCGAGCGCGCAGAGGACCAGCTTGATCATCGATGCGCCGCCGCCCGAGGCGCAACGCTCACTGGCGCGGCTCGCTCTCGGCGGCCGGCTTCGGTTCGCCCGGTGGCGGCTCGGCCGGCCGCTCGTCGAAGCTGCCGCCGAGCGCGAGATACAGGTTGACCCGCTGCACGAGCCGCTCGCTGCGTACGCGGATCAGCGAGACCTGCGCCGCGTACAGCGTGAGGCTCTGCTGCAGCACGCCGCGCAGGTCGCCCGAGCCGACGCGGTAGCGGATGTTCGCGAGCTCGACCGCCCGTTCGTTCTCGGCGACGGCCTGTTGGAGGATGGCCTCGCGCGCGTCGAGCGCGAAGCCGGCCGAGAGGGCGTTCTCGACCTCGCCGAACGCGCGCGCGCCGATCCGTCCGTACTCGGCCACCGCCTGTTTCTGCTCCGCGGTGCGGACCTCGACCTGGCCCTGGAGCTGGCCGCCGAGGAACAGCGGCGCCATGAGCGACGCACCGGCGCTCCATATCGGGTTGTCCTGCTCCTTGAGGACGAAGAGCTCGCTCGAAATGCTGGTCACCGCGGCGGTCAGCGAGATGCGCGGCAGCCGCGCCGCTTTTGCTTCCTCGATGCGGTAGAACGCCGCGGCGACGCGCCGCTCCGCGGCGACGACGTCCGGACGCCGCTCGAGGAGAGCGGAGGGCATCCCGACCGGGACCGGCGCGGGCGCGGGCGCGAGCTCGGGACGCACCGCGACCACCGCCGCGGGGTAGCGGCCCGCGAGCGTCTCGAGCGACCGCAGCGCCTGCTGGTACGCGAGATCGAGGTTCTGCGCGGCGTCGCGGAAGGTCTGCAGGTTCGCCTGGGCGAGGCGGACGTCGTACTCGTCGCCGACCCCGACCCGGAGGCGATCCTGTGCGAGGCCCGTGATCCGGGTCGACGCGCGCACCGTCTCGTCGGCGAGCGCCTTCTGCATGCGCGCCTCGGTGGCGAGGAACCAGCCTTTCGCGACCTGCGCGGCGATCGACTGGCGGCCGTAGTGGTAATCGAGCGCGGCGGAGACGTACTGGGACTTCGCCGCGGCCGCGCCCGAGCGCACGCGCCCCCAGAGGTCGAGCTCCCAGTTCACGAACACGCCGACGCCCTCCAGCCCGCTCGCGTCGCCGCTCATCTTGCCGCCCCCGCGGGCGAGCAGGTTCACCTGCGGGTAGAGCAACGCGCCCGCGACCTTCTGGTATGCCGCGGCCTGCTCGACGCGCGCCGCCGCGACGCGGAGATCGGGGTTGTAGGCGAACGCTTCCCTCGCCAGCTCGTCGAGCTGCGGATCGCTGAAGGACGCGAGCCAGCCGTCGGCGATTGCGCCCGGGGCACCCCCCTGCGCGGTCCACTTCTCCGGGATCTGCCGGTTCGCCGCCGCCTCCTTCGCCAGCTCGTCGCGCTCGGGCGGCGACTTCAGCGCGCAGGCCCCGAGCGCCGCTGCGACCGCCACCGCGAGGACCGAACGAAGCGTGCGCATCGGCTCAGTGCAACTTCAGGACGAGGTAGTTCAGGTACGAACCGACGCGGAGGATCACCTTGCGGATGATGTGCACCGCGTGCAGGTGGTCGGTGTAGATCGCGGCGTCGCCGGCCGCGCCGGCGGCGAGGAAGAGCGCCTTGTCGCGCTCGGCGATGTCGAACTTGACGCCGTACCTGCCGGGCGGCAGCGCCATCATGCCAGTCATCGGGATGGTGCCGCTCGCCGGGAGCTGCCCCAGCCCCTGCGCCCAGATGACCGAGTCGACCTTGCCCTTGATGATCCGGCCCGGAATCGTCTTCAGCGCGAACTCGGCCTCGTTCCCCGGCGCGACCTGGTGCAGCTCGTTCTGGTTGTACATCGCGAGGACCTGGCCCTCGGCCTCGACGAGCGTCATCACCGCGTTCAACGGGATGCCGGCGACGAATGCGCCCGGCCGCAGCTGCAGGTTGATCACGTAGCAGTCGCACGGCGAGCGGGTCGTCGTCTCGCCGAGCAGCCACTTTCGCGTTCTCGAGCTGGGCGCGGATCTGCGCGACCTGCGCATACTCGCCGTTCACCTTCGCGCCGAGCTTCTGCTGGACCTGCTGCTCGCTCGCCGCGGCTTGCACGAGCGCCGCACGCGCCTGCGCCTCGACGCTGCGGGCCGCCGCCAGCTGGCCTTCCTGCTCCCGCACGTCCGCTTCGGCCCGCTCGAGGTCGAATCGGTTGCCGGCACCGGTCGCCGCCAGCTCGCGGTACTGCTCGACGCGCTTGCGCGACAGCGCGAGCCGCGCGCTGACCGCGCCGGTGTTGCTCTCCGCCTGCGTGATCGCGCTGCGCGCTTCGACGACCTTGCCCTTGGCGCCCTTCAGCGACTCCTCCACCTCGCGCTGCGAGCCTTGAGCGTTGGCGAGCTGCGCCTCGAGCGTGTTCACGTCGAGCTGGTAGGGCGTCGGGTCGATCCGGAACAGGACGTCGCCCTTCTTCACCAGGACGTTCCCTTCCACGACCGGCACTTCGAGCACGCGGCCCTTGACCTGGGAGACGATCGGGATCGTGTACTTGTAGACGCGCACGTCGGACGACGACGGCGCGAAGATGTTGAGCAGGAGGATGAGCGCGGCCATCCCGATGACCGGGATGATCACGACGATGACCTGCGTCGCCGTGTTCCACGGCAGCCACTTCAGCTTGATGAAGATCAGCCAGACGAAGAACGAGTAGATGCCGAGAAGGAGCAGCTCCATTACGCCTGCTCTTCCTTAACCGCGGCCTTCGGCGCCCGCTCGGCGGCGTCGGCGAGCCTGACCCGCTCGAGCTCCTCCTTCAGCGCCCTGAGCTTCGGAGGCAAGGCGCCCTTCGCCTCCATCGCCTCCAGGTCCTCGCGCAGGTGGAAGAGCTCTTCGCCCACGAGCCCGCCTGCGCGGTGCTTCTCCGCCATCTCGTGGTAGTAGTCCTCGTGCTTGTCCGTGCCGTACGCGGCCCGGTATCCCACCGGCTTGGTGAAGGCCCACAGCCACGCGATCGGCCAGAGCAGGCCGCCGAACACGAGCGAGAGCAGGCACAGCGTCTGGATCGCGTCCCGCTGCGGGTGGTGGCGCTTGTGCGCGATCTTCTCGGGCAGGACGTGGACGATCCAGAAGAGGACGATGACGACGCACGGCACCACGAAGATCACGAACAGGGCGAGCCAGTCGGCCGCGGTGTCGAGCAGGTCGCCGGAGAGGAACGCTGCCCGGGCCGGGGCGGCGGCGAGCAGGACGAGCCACCCGGCCAGCACCTGCAGCGCGCGGCGCGCCCGGAGCTTCGAAAGCCACTGTCTCAACGATTCCCTCCCATCAGCCGGGAACTCGTGTACTCCGGGAGCGTGCATCCTGCGTCCTCCTCTAGGTCGGCCGGAATCCGACCAAAGTAGGATTTTCTGGCCGCCTCCCGCACGCTAGCGTATCTTCGAATCTTTCGCGCGGGCATTGCTATTGTATTGTCAGGCCTGCGCCCGCGGCCGCTTGATCTTCACCAGTGCGGCGTCCCGGGGCAGCAGCGTTCGGCCCGTGCGGGGCCCGCCGACCATCAAGGGAGCTTGAAGATGCAGATCGCCTCGCAACGCAGTGCCTCGCCGGCCCGTCCGCCGATCGCCACGCTGCTCTTCGCGCTCGCCGCCGCGGCCTTCGCGGTCGGCGGGCCCGCCTCCGCGCAGCAGCTCGGCACGATCCGGTTCGACAACTGGCTCTTCTACCAGGAAAACATCAACGACAGCGAGCGCTGGCAGTACCGGCCGCGCTTCTTCATCCCGTTCGATCTGCCGCGCGGCTGGACCTTCACTCAGCGCATCGACCTGCCGGTCCTCTACACCGACAACGCCGGCCCGAAGAACCCTGACGGCGGGTGGAAGTCCGGCATCGGGGACTGGTTCATCGAGGAGGCGTTCACCTCGCCCGAGGTGAGCAAGAACCTCAAGCTGTTCGGCAGCGTGCGTTTTGTATTTCCGACCGGTGGGGCAGCACCGTTCGGAGGCAACCAGTACCAGTGGGCGCCCGCGATAGGCGCGATCTACGCGATCCCGGAGCACAGGATCACGCTCAGCCCGACCGCGCGCTACTTCATGAGCTATCACTCCGTCAGGAGCGGCGGGAGCCAGGTGCGCAGCCTCAACCTCTTCCCCACGGTGACGTTCGGTTTGCCGGACAACTGGTCGCTCGCTTTCTATCCCGAGAACCCGATCGTCTACAACGACGAGACCAACAACTGGTTCGTGCCGATCGACGTGCTGCTGATCAAGCGGCTGTCGAAGACCGTCGAGTTCGGCTTCGGCGGCTCCTACGGCCTGGTCAAGGACGATCCGCAGTACCAGTACATCATCAATGGCCGGCTGACGTTCTACTTCTGACTCATAGCCGACCTAGCCGAAACCGCAGGCCGACCCCGAGCAGCGCGTAGGCGATCGCGAAGCCCGCGATCATCGGCGCGTAGCCGAGGGCGCTCGCGCCTGCGCCCATGAGCGCCGCGCCGACCGCCTGGCCGCCCTGCCCAGGCCATCGAGAACAGCGACATGCCGGTCGCGCGCGACTGGGGCGCCATCTCGGTCGCCTTCGTCTGCAGCGTGTTGTGCATCGTGTAGAAGCCGAAGCCGAGCCCGATCGTGCAGAGCGCGACGAGCGGCCACACCGGCGTAGCGAGGATGACGAGATAGCACGCGGCGCCGATCAGGCCGCCGGCGAGGACGCAGCCGCGCTGGCCGAGCCGCGCGAGCAGCCAGTGCACGGCAGTCGTGTACGCGAGGCCGCCGAGACCGAACCCGGCGAGGAGCCCGCCGATCACGGTGAACGGCAGGTCGAACCGGTCCTTGAGCATCGCTCCGAGCAGCGAAAACGCGCCGTAGAAGAGCGTCATCTCGAGGAACACGCTGAGGAGCACCGCGCGCGCGCGCGGCAGCCTGAGGATCGCGAGGTGTCGCACCGGCGAGAAGAGCGGGCCCGGCGTTCGCGGCTCGGCTTTCCACTCCGCGCGGGTTCCGAAGCCGAGCACCGCCGCGACGATCGCGAACACCGCACCCAGGGCGATGAACGCCGCCCGCCAGCCGAAGAGATCGGTGAGCGCGCCGCCGACGAACGGCCCGAGCGCCTGGCCGATGATCGTCCCCGAGACGAACCGGGCGAGCACCGGCTGCCGCGTCGCGGACGGCACGACGTCGGCGAGGTAGGCCATGCCGAGCGTCATCGTCGCCGACGAGAAGAATCCGGTCGCGAACCGCCATGCGATGAGCGAGTCGAGATCCGTCGCGAACGCGCACCCGAACGCCGCGACCGCCGACAGCGCCATCAGGAGCGTGACGACGCGAAGCTTCCCGAAGCGGTCGCCGAGCGGGCCGTGGAAGTACTGGGCGCCGGCGTGCGCGAACGCGAACGCGGAGATCACCGCCGCGGTCGCCGGCACGCTCGTCCCGAAGTCGCTCGCGAGCCGCGGCAGCATCGGCTCGACGATGCGGAGCGCGAGGCCGCTGTTCGCCGCGGCGACGGCGAGGAGGAGGATGGTCTGGTTCACGCAGGGCGTGCGCGCGCGGAGCCCGCGAACCCTACGGTTCCGGACGCGCGGCGTCAACGCGCGCTCGCCGCCGCTGTCGCGGGTTGGCACCTGCCGCCTGCTTTGGGCATACTTCACCTCCCGCGCAGTCGCACCAAGAAGCGAAGACGACGGCTCCTCCCGCCCGGGGCGGGACGAGCGCCAGAGAGGGCTACCTATGCTGAGCCGAGCGCTTGCCTCAGTACGACCCGTCGCATGGCTCGCCGCCGTCGTCGCGGCACTCGCCGCCGGCTGCGCGGAGGAGAGGCCGAAAGCCCAGCGGCCGGTGCCCGAGGTGACCGTCATCACGGTGCAGCCGCAGAACATCCCAGTCACTGCGAGCTTCGTCGCGCAGACCGAGAGCTCGCGCCAGGTCAACATCGTCGCCCGGGTGTCGGGCTATCTCGACAAGATCGCCTACCAGGAAGGCGAGGTCGTGAAGGAAGGCCAGGTTCTCTTCCAGCTCGACCCCAAGCCGTTCCGGGCGCAGCTCGAGGCCGCGCGCGGGGAGCTGCAGTCGCAGCAGGCGCGGTTCACCACCGCCGACGCCAACCTCAAGCGGGTGAAGCCGCTGACGGCGCAGAATGCGCTCTCGCAATCGGACCTCGACCGCGCGCAGGGCGAGTTCGACTCGGCGAAGGCGGCGGTCTATTCCGCGCAGGCGAAGGTGACCGAGGCCGAGCTCAACCTCGGCTACACCACGATCCGCTCGCCGGTGAGCGGGCTCGCGAGCCGCTCGCTGCAGCGCCAGGGGGCGTTCGTCAACGCGCAGAGCGACAGCGCGAACCTCACCTATGTCGCGGCGATCGATCCGATCTGGGTGAACTTCAGCGTGTCGCAGAACCTCGCCGCCAAATTGCGCGACGAGGTCGCCAAGAAGCAGCTCATCGAGCCGAAGAACCGCGACTACGAGATCGAGATCGCGCTCTCCGACGGCACGCTCTACCCCTACAAGGGGAAGATCAACTTCGCCGACCCGTCCTTCAGCCAGGATACCGGCTCGTTCCTGGTGCGCGCGGTGCTGCCGAACCCGAAGAGGGGGCTGCAGCCGGGGATGTTCGTGACCGCGTACGCGAAGGGCGCCCTGCGGCCGAACGCGATCGTCGTGCCGCAGCTCGCGGTCCAGCAGGGCTCGAACGGCCACCTGGTCTACGTCGTCAAGCAGGACGGGACCGCCGAGGTGCGGCCGGTCCTCGTCGGCGACTACTACGGCGAGAAGGAAATCGTCATCCAGAACGGCCTGCACGGGGGCGACCGCGTGGTCGTCGAGGGCGTTCTCCGGGTCGTCCCGGGCCAGCCGGTGAAGATCGTCGAGCCGGGCGCCGGCGGCGCGGCGAAAGCGGGCGCAGGCGCACCCACGGCCGACGCCGCAAAGAAGTAGGCGCGCGTGTTCACGCACTTCTTTATCGACCGGCCGGTCCTCTCGGCGGTCATCTCGATCCTGATCTTCCTCGGCGGCGCGGTGGCGATGTTCGTTTCGCCGATCTCCCAATACCCCGAGCTCGCGCCGCCGATGGTGACGGTCGAGGCGCGCTATCCGGGCGCGACCGCCGAGATCATCGCCAACACCGTCGCCTCGCCGATCGAGGCGCAGATCAACGGCATCGACAACCTGCTCTACTTCAACTCGGTCAGCTCGTCGAGCGGCAACATCTCGATCAGCGTGGTGTTCCGGCCGGGCAGCGACCCGGACATCAACCAGGTCAACGTCCAGAACCGCGTGAGCCAGGCGCTGCCGCTGATTCCCCAGGTGGTGTCTCAGCAGGGCGTGACGGTGGAGAAGAAGTCCTCCAGCATCATGATGATCCTGTCGGTCTTTTCCCCCGACGAGCGGTACTCCTCCACTTATATCGACAACTACACGAACCTGTACGTGCTCGAGGAACTGAAGCGCGTGCCCGGCGCCAACCGCGCCCAGGTGTTCGGCCTGCCCGACATCGCGATGCGGGTGTGGCTGCGCCCGGACCGCATGGCGCAGCTCGGGATCTCGGTGCAGGAGGTCGCTGACGCGATCCAGAGCCAGAACCAGACCTTCGGCATCGGCCAGATCGGCGCGGAGCCGAGCCCGCCGGGCGTGCAGCAGACGTTCGTGGTCACCGCGCAGGGCCTGCTGACCAAGCCGGAGGAGTTCGAGAACATCATCGTCCGCACGGCAAAGGAGGGCACGGCGATCGTGCGCGTGCGCGACATCGGCCGCGTCGAGCTCGCCAAGCGCGACTACTCGATCGCGAGCCGCATGAACGGGAAGACCGCGACCACGATTGGCATCTTCCAGCAGCCGGGAGCGAACGCGGTGCAGACCGCCGGTGCGGTCCGCGCGCGCATGGAGGAGCTGAAGAAGCAGTTCCCCACCGGCCTCGACTACAAGGTCACGCTCGATACGAGTCTCTTCACGCTGAACTCGATCGACAAGGTGGTGCACACCTTCTTCGAGGCGGTCGTGCTGGTGATCCTGGTGGTGTACATCTTCCTGCAGAGCCTGCGCGCCACCATCATCCCGATCCTCGCCGTGCCGGTGTCGATCGTCGGCACGTTCATCGGCATGCATCTCCTCGGCTTCTCGATCAACATGCTGACGATGTTCGGCATGATCCTCGCGATCGGGCTGGTGGTCGACGACGCGATCGTGGTGGTCGAGAACGTCGAGGTGAACATGACCAAGCACGGCCTCGGCGCGCTCGAGGCCGCGAAGCGGGCGATGACCGAGATCGCCGGTGCGCTGATCTCGATCGTGCTGGTGCTGGTCGCGGTGTTCCTGCCGGTCGCCTTTCTCGGCGGCGTCACCGGCACCCTCTACCAGCAGTTCGCGATCACGATCGCCATCTCCGTGGTGATCTCCGGCGTCATGGCACTCACGCTGTCGCCGGCCCTCGCCGCGATCATCATCAAGGCCCACCACGGCGAGAAGAAGGGCTTCTTCCGCTGGTTCGAGAACGGCTTCAACCGCCTCACCAGCGGCTACGTCGGCGGCGTCGCGCGCCTGATCCAGGGCTGGCCGATCGCGCTTCTCGTGTTCGGCGCGATCATCGCCGGCATTCTGGTGATGTTCCGGATCCTTCCCGGCAGCTTCGTGCCGGACGAGGACCAGGGGTACTTCTTCATCGTCGTCGAGGCGCCCGACACCGCGAGCCAGAGCTACGTCGGCGCCCTGACCGAGAAGATCGAGAAGATCCTCGCCACCGAGCCGGCGGTGCAGGACGTGGCCGTGGTGAACGGGTACAGCCTCGTCGACGGCACGTTCCGGAACAACGCCGCGATCTTCTTTCCGTCGATGAAACCGTTCGACGAGCGCACCGATCCGTCGCAGCTCACCTTCAGCGTGCTGCCGCGGCTCAACCGGCAGTTCGCGCAGCTCAAGGAGGGCTTCGTCTTCGCGCTCAACCCGCCGTCGATCCCGGGCCTCGGTACGACCGGCGGCTTCGAGTTCTACATCCAGAATCGCGGCGCGGGCGACACGCGGGCCACCAGTCAGGCGGTGCAGGCTTACCTCGCGGCCGCGCGACAGCGCCCCGAGCTCGCCGGTCTCACCACCACTTTCCGCGGCGCGACGCAGCAGCTCTTCGTCGACCTCGACCGCAGCAAGGCCGAGGTGCTCGGCGTCCCGGTCCAGGACGCCTTCCAGACGATGCAGACCTTCTTCGGCTCGTCGATCGCCGGCCAGTTCAGCCAGTTCAGCCGCGTGTGGTGGGTGGTGCTGCAGGCCGATGCGAGCTACCGCATCAACCCGGACGACTTCGACAAGGTGTTCGTCCGATCGAAGACGGGCAACATGGTGCCGCTGTCGGGCCTGATCACGGTGCGCTACGTGGCCGCGCCGAAGCTGATGGAACGCTTCAACGGCTTCCCCGCGGTGAAGGTCACCGGCAGCCCGGCGCCGGGCTACAGCTCGGGCCAGGCGCTCGCGGCGATGGAGGCGGTCGCCCGCGAGACGCTTCCCGGCGATTTCTCGTACGCGTGGGCCGGCCAGGCGCTGCAGGAGAAGCAGGCGGGCGGTACCTCTGCCATCGCCTTCGTCGGCGGCCTGATCGTGGTGTTCCTGCTGCTGGCCGCGCAGTTCGAGAAGTGGACGCTGCCGATCGCGGTGGTGCTGACGGTGCCGATCGCGATCCTCGGCGCGCTGCTGCTTACCTGGGTGCGCGGCCTCGAGAACGACGTGTATTTCCAGGTGGGACTGGTCACGCTCGTCGGCCTGTCGGCGAAGAACGCGATCCTGATCTGCGAGTTCGCGATCGAGCGGGTGCGCCACGGCATGGCGGTGAAGGACGCCGCCATCGAGGCGGCCGGCCTGCGGCTGCGCGCGATCGTGATGACCTCGCTCGCGTTCGGCCTCGGCTGCGTTCCGCTCGCGATCGCGAGCGGCCCCGGGGCGAACAGCCTGCGTGCGATCGGCACCGGCGTGATCGGCGGGATTCTCGCCTCGACCGTGGTCGCGGTCTTCTTCGCGCCGCTCTTCTTCTGGATGCTCGAGAGCATGAGCGCGCGCTTCGGCGGCGAAGAAAGCGGCCGCCGCGGGCGCACCCGGCGGCGGAGCGCGCCTGCGGCCGCACCGCACGCGAAGCGGGAGGGCGACTGACGTGCGCAGGCTCGCGCTCGCGGCCGTCGATCGCCGCGCTCGTCTCGG
Organism: uncultured beta proteobacterium; assembly: GCA_963754305.1. Classification (GTDB taxonomy): domain Bacteria; phylum Pseudomonadota; class Gammaproteobacteria; order Burkholderiales; family SG8-39; genus DATEDA01. The sequence continues at coordinate 49,949 of CAVWFR010000026.1, forward strand.
GTTGCACGGTCGGGCCCGACTACTCGCGCCCGACAGACGACGAGCCCGGACAACTGGCGCATCGACTATCCGGCGGCGGCCGACGTCGCGAACACGCGCTGGTGGGAGCAGTTCAACGACCCGGCGCTGAATCAGCTCATCGATACGGCGCTGCGGGAGAACCGCGATCTGCTGATTGCCGCGGCGCGGGTCGACCAGTTCGTCGGCCAGCTCGCGGTCGTGCGCTCGCAGTTCTATCCCCAGATCGGTTACAGCGCCGACGTGAGCCGCAATCGCGCGAGCCGCCTCGGCAATCCCCCGATCCCCGCCCCGGCCGATCCGTACTACACCCTGTACCAGGGCGCGCTGAGCGCGCAGTGGCAGATCGATCTCTTCGGGCGCGTGCGCCGCCAGAGCGAGGCCGCGCAGGCGCAGGTGTACGCGAGCGAGCAGGGCCGCCGCGGCGTCATCCTGACGATCGTGACCAACGTCGCCACCAGCTACATCACGCTGCGCGGGCTCGACCAGCAACTCGAGATCGCGCAGGCGACGGCGAAGAACTACGCCGAGACCGCGCGCATCTTCGAGCTACGCTTCAAGGGCGGGGTGGTCTCGGAAGTGGAGCTCAACCAGGTCGAGTCGCAATACCAGCAGGCGCTCGCCGCCGTGCCCGCGCTCGAGCAGGCGATCGCCGCGCAGGAGAACCTGATCTCGATCCTGCTCGGGCGCAATCCCGGCCCGATCCCGCGCGGCCGGGCGATCGACGAGTTCGTCGCACCCGCGATTCCTGCCGACCTCCCTTCGACCCTGCTCGAGCGCCGGCCCGACATCCTGCAGGCCGAGCAGACGCTGGTCGCGGCGAACGCGAACATCGGCGCCGCGAAAGCACTGTACTTTCCGACTCTCTCGCTCACCGGGCTGCTCGGCTCGGTGAGCACGGCTTTCGGCGACTTCCTGAACGGCCCGGCGACCGCGTGGACCGTCGCCGCAGGGCTCACCGGCCCGATCTTCACGTTCGGCCTGATCGAGGGCCAGGTGCAGAGCGCCGAGGCCTTCGAGCGCGAGGCGCTCGCCAACTACCAGCAGATCATCTTCAACGCGTTCCGCGAGACAAACGATGCGCTCGCCGGCACGGTGAAGAAGCGCGACGAGGTGGCGGCGCAGAACAAGCGGGTCGCGGCGCTGCGCGAGTACACCCGGCTGTCGCGGTTGCGCTTCGACAACGGCTACGCCGGCTACCTCGAGGTGCTCTATGCGTCGAACGAGCTCTTCGCCGCCGAGCTCGCCGCGGTCCAGTCACAGGCCGACAGCTACACGCAGCTCGTGAACGTCTACAAGGCGGTCGGCGGCGGCTGGGTCAACGAGGCCGCGAAACTCGCGCCGCCGCCGCTCCTGGGCGGGGCGCGGCCGGCAGACGGGACCTCTACCGCACAAAACCCGCGCTGAGTTCGCGGTGTCGACAAGTGCGGAACCGCGCGGCCCGCTGCTCGGCTTGCGCCATCACGGCGCGCGGTCGGGCCGCCCGACGAACGGATCGAGGAGGTCGATCGGCGTCTTGACGACCGCGCGTAAGAGATTCACCAGGCCGTCGCCGATCGCCGCCGGCCCGAGCGGGACGACCCGCGGGTCGTCCAGATCGCCGGTGACGCTGACCGGAATCCCGACCACGCGGGCGCCGAAGATGCCGCCGATGATCGGGATGTGCTGCATCACCTCCTGGATGCGGTTGAACGGCGCGACGATGCCGCGCATGTCGACTTGCCCCGCAGGAACGTCGACCTCGCCGGTCATCGCGAGCCCGAGCGCCGCCGCGTTCAGCGTACCGCTCTCGACGCGCACGCGGCCGCCGTCGACCGTACCCGCGACGGCGAGCTCGCTGTAGTCGAGGCCCCTTGCCATCAGCTCCGACGGCCGGGCGCGCAGCACCGCGCCGACCGCGTCGAGCGATAGGATGCGCGCGAGGGCCGGTGCCTCCTGGATCTGCCCGTCGCGCGCCGTGAATCGGAAGGTGCCGTGCATGGCGCGCGCCAGAGCGTCGGGCGGTCCGCTCGCAGCGAGGTCGGCGTCGAGATCGAACGTCCCGGTTAGCGCGATGTGCACGCCGGTCAGGCAGATCACCGTTCCCTTGATCGCCTCGCCGCGCGCCGCGATCTTCCACGTCACGCTCGCGCTGCCGGGCACGAACACCGCGTGCAGCGGCCACGGGAGGTCGCAGAGCCGCGCCTCCTTCACGTCCGCCACGATGCGCTCCGGCGCCAGCATGACGGTGCCCGACACCGAGCGCGCGATGTACCGGCCGTAGGCGAGGCTCTTCGCGTCGACGGCGATGCGGCCTTCAACCGGCAGGTTCCAGCCAGCCGCGCCTCGCGGCCCGGCCTCGCCGCGCGGGAACGCGCGGAGCAGGGGCTCGGCGTCGATCGCGTCCGCCGTCGCGCGGAGATCGAGCCCGAACGTCTTCGGCTGGCGCGTGACCGCGCCGGTGAGCGCGAGCGGCTCGCCGGCGATCACGAATGCGCCTTCGTGGATCCGGACGGCGTCGCCGGCGACGTCGAGGCGCACGCGCTCGATCGCGACCGGGATGTCCCAGCGCTCCAGGATGTCGATCCGGTCGCCCTCGAGCGCGCCGGTCGCGCTCGAGCTGGCGCGGGTCGGCGAGATCGATCGTCGCGCTGAAATCGCCCTGCAGCGCGCCATCCCCTTGCGGCGGATGAGCGAGCACCCGGGCGAGCGTGCGGTTGTCGAGTTTCCCCTTGAACGTGAGCTCGAGCGTCGAGGCCGCCCACTTCAGCGACGCAGTAGTGTCGGTGTCGGGGTCGTTCACCACCAGCCGCCGGAGATCGAAGTCGCCCGATTGCGTGGTGAGGTCGAAATCGGCCCGCACGCCGCTGGCGAGGCCGAGCGACGCTTGCGCGGCGAGCGGGGCGGCTTGCCCGCCGGCGCGCTGCACGCGCCCCGACGCGAGCGTGAGCGGCGTGCGCGGCATCACCTTGAGCGGCAGCCGCCAGCGCGCGCGCGCCCACTCGAGGGTACGGTCACCGGCGCTGCCGTCGGCGAGCGTGAGGTCGAGCTGCGGTTCGTCCGACGCGTAGTCCGCGATCGTTCCGGACGCGACGACGCGCGCGTCGAGCATCGACGCGTCGAGCCGGTCGAGCGCGACCGAGCGCGGCGTCACCCGCAGCTCGCCGGCGGAGAGAGTCACCGGCGCAGGTAGCGTCCCCCCGGAGAAGCGCGCCGGCTGAGGTCGGAGCACCGCTTCGTAGTCGAGCGCCGCCGGGTGGTTCACCGGACCGGAGAGCCGCGCGAGCCTGGACCGCGACCGTACCGGTCGCGTTGAGGATCCCGCTCGTCGGTCGCCGCAGTCCCTCCAGCGAAGCTAGCCAGGGGTAGATCTCGTCGAGCACGACCACGGCGTCCGCACTTGCCGCGCGCACGGCGGGCTCCCGTCCCAGCGCGAGCTCCAGCGCGCCGCCCTGGATCCGCGAACGCCCGAGGCTCGCGTCGAGCCGGCGCACGTCGAGACGATCGCCGGCGTAGCGGACCGCGCCGCCCGTGACCTCGATCGGCAACGGCAGGCCACGGTAGCGCCCGCTCGCCTGCATCCGAGTGAGGTCGACCGCGACGTGCGCGCGGCTGCGGTCGGTTTCGTACGCCACCGTGCCCGACGCGCGCCCGCGCACCGACTCGACGTTGGCGAGCGCGGCAGGCTCGGGCTTGCCGACCAGGCGCCGCACGATCGCGAGCGTCTCGGCGAGCTCCGCGTCGACCGCCGCCTCGAGCTTGCGCAGCGCCGCGTCGGGTATGAGGTCGACGGCGAGCGCGCCGCCGGTAAACGTCGACTTGCCGATCGCGCCCGCGAGCTCGGTCCCCCGCAGCGTGCCGTCGGCGAGCGCGAAGCGCCCGGCGCCGCCGGTAACCGCGATGCCGAACGCCGGCAGCTCGAGCGCACCGTTCGCGAGCTGTGCCTCCACGCGCATCGCCCCGAGCGCCCCGAGCGCGCCGAAATCGCTCCCCGCTGCGCCGGCGCTCAAGCCGCTCACCGTTCCGGTCGGGACGAATGCGACCGCCGCGCGCACGGCGTCGAGATCGCCGACGAGCGCCGCAAGGGCTGAGCGCACGCGAGCAAGATCGAGCGCGGGGACCTGCACCTCGATCGCCGGCGCCGTGCCATCCGCCTTCGCGCGCAGCGTCCCCGTCGCCGCCGGGAGGAGGTCGCCTGCCTTGAGCTCGCGCACCGAAACCGCGAGCGTGGTCTCGTCGCGCTGCGCGTCCAGCGCGGCGCGCACCGGACCCAGATCGAGCGCGCGGGAACCGCGTGTGAGCGTCATTCCCGGCGCCGCCGCGGTAGCCGTCGCGCGCACGCTCGCGCGTCCGTCCGTTTGCGCCTCGAGGGACGCGTCGACAGCGCCGGCGCTCACGCGCATCTCGCCCTGCGCGCCGGCCGCCTGCAGCAGCTCCGCCAGGCGCAGGCCGCTCAGCTGCAGCTTGCCCGTCGCCGCGAGCGAGCCCGGCGCGATCTTCAGGTCCGCCTTGGCGGTGCGCCACAGATCCGCGGCACCGCTCGCGCTGACTGTGATCGCATCCGCCGCGACCTGCGCGTCGGCCGCGAGCCCGGCGAGCGACACCATCCGCTGCCCCGCATACACCACGCCGACCTTGCCGTCGGTGATCCTGAGCGACATCCCGCGCGCGTCGCGGACGAGCGCGTCGACGACCGGGCCGAGCGCGGCGCGGTACGCGGCGAGCGGGTCCCCCCCACCGCCGCCGCCGGGCTGGATCGTGATCTCGAGCTCGGGCCGCCCGACGTTCACCGCCGCCGGACGGACGTTGCCGCTGAGCAGCGGCAACAACGCGATGCGGATCTCGAGCGCACCGATCCGGCCGTCGAGGGTGCCGGGGATGCGGACGGTGGCGTTGCGGGCTTCGGCGTACGGTTGCGGGAAGAAGCGCAGCTTGAGCGACTCGTAGCGCACCTCGCCGCCGGCGACCGCCGAGATCCGCTGCTCGACGGCGCGCCGGACGCGGTCGGCGTCGACGAAGAGCGGTGCCGCGGCGAGGGCGGCGACGAGGAGCGCCGCGATGGCGGCGATCCCGAAGACGATGCGGCGCAGCCAGCCGGTCCGAGGTGCGGGCATGCCCAACCCTAATGCAGCCGGGAACGATCCGCGGCGAAGGCTTGCCGATGAATCATCTCCCATCCGAGCGTCGGTTACCGCTGGCGCGTACCACTGTCATTGCCTGCGCCTTCCGCCAGGAGGGGGCTTCCTGGCGAACGGGCTTCCAACCCTGACCCGGTCGTGGACGCCGTCGGGGAACCGGGAGGCGGATAGACGATCGATCCGCGGATCTGACCGGCCTGTTCCCGCGAGAAGTTCGGGAAGGGAAGGGAGCCCTCGTCCCGCCACTCTCGCACCCTGGCTTCCGCTTCCAGTGCTTTCCCCTCGTCGGGACCGTGGTCCGTTCGAAATCGCCCGGCTTCCAGGTCTTGAAAAATGCGGAGTGCTCCAGACCAGGCGGCCCGCTCGAACCATTCTTCACCAAACAGTGGCGGCCGAGCGAAATCGAGCTGGTGAAGTAAATCACCCGGCGCGCCTGAGAACCGCGGGCCGTGTCAACAGGCTCTCTAGTCGCTGGCAGCACGCGCCGGCGAGAATCTTCCAGAACGGTCTCGAGATTTCTTCGAGCGGGCGGCCCGGATCCCCAGGCTCAAGCCCATAGCGGATGAGCGCAACCAGGTCTGAACTCACCGCAGGGTCAGAGACGAAATAGCTGTGACCGATGAAACCGAGTGTTTCGGTGACCTCGATAAAGGTGGCCCAGCCGGCGATTGCCCGCGACTTGTCGAGGTCTTCCTTGCTGAGCGTTGACTGCTTAACACGTCCCATCCGGCGCAGGCTGCCCATCAAAAATTCGGCCAAGCTGAGCGCCTTATCGCCCTCCGACATGTAAACAGTGAGGCGCAGCGTGGGATGAGGGAAGACGAACCGCGGATTCGGCGCATTCCTGTAGGGCAGGTCGGGGTCGGATTCGATGCTGAACAGCTTGGCTATCGCGACATCTAAATCCAGGTCAGGCGACATCAGCACGATGTTACGTACCTTGAATCTGCTGTCGAGCAGCATCCCGTTTATGTAGGCCTCGATCTCGAGCTCGCGCAAGGCCGTAGTCAACACATCGGTGCCGCGACTGTGGGCAAGGAGGTGCATCCGCTCCACTCCGGGCGTGTCGGCGATGATGCGGATGGCCTGCTTGAGGTGAAACACGGCGAACTCGCCCGACTCGCGATCGACGTTGTAGCCGAAGAACAGGCCGCGCGAGCCGCCCGCGGGCCACGTGAAGATCGCGCAGACGAACTCGCGACCGAGGAAATGGCACAGCTCGCCCATCGTGAACGACGCGTCCTGGAACGTGTTGGCGTAACCATGGACGAATAGCACGACTTCCTTGCGCGGCGCGGCGGCGAGCCGGCGCGCAACCTCAGCCTGCAGCGCGGCTGCCGCCTTCTCATGCGCGCCAATCGCAGCGGGGGTCCGCACGAGGCCTGCGGGGGTGGCCTCGACGCCGTAGGAGATCGCCGGAAATCGCCCAAGCTCCGTCGTCGGTCCGAGCCTCAAGTCAAGCGGCACCGAGCGCTCGCTCAGGGTGCTCTGGGCAACCAACGTGTTCCAGGGGACCCCTTCGCCGAACTCGATCGTGACCGCGCCGAACGCCATCGAATGCGAGCGCTCGGCGCTGTAGGGAAGCGTCTTGGCCGCCTCGGTTCCCGGCGCGCGATTGGTGACGTACAGCAGATCGACGGAGGCTTTCTGGCTATCGGCCGGAATATCCGCGAACAGGGGCTTGGCCTGTTGCCCGACGTACACCGTTGGAGTGGGCATCAGCGGATAGGTGGTTGCGCAGCCGGTGAACAGCGCGATTGCCGCAAGCATCGCGATATGGCGGCAATACCGGTACGCGGCGGCACCAATGCCCAGGGCGCGGATGAGGATCACTTCTCAAATGTCGTTGGCTCATGTTCGAGCTTCGTCAAGTCGGCTAAGGTGCAGCGTCGCAATACTGCAACGATACTCCCCGCAGGTCGGTTTCCAGCTTCAATGCGGCCGCGTTACGGGACTGCAGGCCGAGGGTCGGGCAGCCCTTCGCGTATCCGTTGTGAAAATGCGGGATCCCGATCCGCCGCCTTCGCCTTGCCGTCGATGTGGCTCAGCCTGCGCAGCTCTTCGAAGGGCAGGCGCGTGTCCACGATGCTCTGGTCGTACAAGCGCTCGTCCAGGTAGCCGTTGGCCAACAGGCGCCAATCGAAAGGAGGTGCGTCCGGTTCGACGTGTTCCGCGTGGCGGCGGATGCTCGTCGTACAGTTGTCGACGAGCGCATTGTAGAACTGCGGGCGTTCAACCAGGCCGTTGATGCTGTCGACGTAGTCCAGCAACAGCGCCCGGGCCAGCGCCGGTGTGGACTTGAGTCGGTAAAGGTAGACCTGCTCGCCGCGATGATTGGTGCGCAGCCCCACCACGTCGCGCTCGTCGGCCACCACATAGATGATTTCGTACTGCCTGAAAAAGCCCTTGAGTGCGGAGTATTCCTGCCCCCTGCGCTTGCGCGTCTCGATCGAGACGGCTAGTGGCGGCGCGTTCTCGAACTGCCAGCTCATGATCGTGTGCGCGATGGCCGGCGAACCCCAATAGGACATGAAGAAGTCGACCCCGCGCAGCTTGGAGAGATCGTAGGTGCGATCCTCGTAGCGCGCGGTGAAGTCGCCTTCGGTGCGGTAATCGAAGTTACGAACGTTGCGGATGGTCAGCTGCTCTCCCCGCACCTCGACCCGCGGCAAGCGCGCCACATCGGGCTGCCAGTCGCGGTCGTTGCTGGGCCGAATCGTGCTCCACCAGATGAGCAAGGCGACAAGGGCGAGGCCCCAGACCGCGAGTGCCCAGCCGAACGGGCGCAACCACAGAAGGATCGCCAGCGTGCCCAATGCGTAAGCCGCCGCGAACCCAGTCCTAAGCCACGCGGGGTCGGGCCCCGCAAATACCAGGGCAAGCGTCCACCACGCCGTCACCAAGAGGATGGGTATGCTCGCAGCGACACTTGTCGCGCGTTTCACGTCGGATTTCCTCTCTCGACATCCGTCGTTCAAGCGGCCGGCCCTTCCAGGAGCGACAGGCTCATCCGCACTGGCCGCTGGGTATTGCTAACCTAAGTTGTTATTTCCCGCCTTCACTCGCCGAAGCACGGGGAAGACCGCCGAGTTCCCTAAGTTTTCTCTAGGTTCGCTTTGGCCGCCCGACCCTTGCATGGTCGTCGGCCAGGTCTTCTGCCGACGGGGGATTCCCCGGCGAACGCGCTTCCGACCCCGATCGGGCGGCGGGGGCTGCCGTGGAACCGGGCGGCGGATAGACGACGGATCCGCGGATCTGGCCGGCCTGTTCCGGCGAGAAGTTCGGGAAGGGAAGGGAGCCCTCGTCTCGCCACTCTCGCACCCTGGCTTCCGCTTCCAGTGCTTTCCTCTCGTCCGGGCCGCGGTCGCTACCGAGATACAGCGTCTGCGAGGGAAACGCGAACGCCGCGCCGGCTTGCTCGACGAGATCCATGATCCGCAGCAGGATGTCCTGCCGAATGCCGAGGAATTCCGCCCAGTCGCGGGTCATCACGTAGGCGAACACCTCGATGTCCACGGAGGAGGCCCCGAACCCGATGAACCGCGCGCGCGCCGGGTCGGGGTCAACTCGAGGATGGCCCAGCAGCAATTGCTGGAGCTTGACGAGGACGTAGCGCAGCTGTTCCGGTTTTGTCTCGTAGCGCAAACCGATGACGGTCTGGATCAGCATCTGGTCCCGCCGCGTGAGGTTCACGATCGGCATCTTGGCCAGCGCCGCGTTGGGAATCGTCGTGAGCGTGCGATCCACGCCTCGGATCCGGGCCGAGCGAATGCCGATCGCCTCCACCGTCCCGACCGCGTCGCCGTATTTGCAGACATCGCCGACCCGGACGGGCTTGTCCGCGAACAGGCTCAAGCCCCCGATCAGATTCTCGACGGTCGGCTGCGCGGCCAGGGCGATGGCCAATCCCCCGACGCCCAGCCCGGCGACGATTCCATACACCGGCACCCCCAACCGGTCCGCACCCACCGCGAGCAGCGCCATGCCGACGACGATTCCCAGCAGACGGGCGCCGACGCGGATGAGATGGGCGTCGATGCTCTCGGGCGCGATTCTCGGCGAGGCGATGATCGCTTCGGCGACCACTGGTGCGAGGCGCCACGCCATCCATGCGCCGGCGAGGAACACGACCGCGGTCGCTGCGAGTTCGATCGCGCTGCCCAGGGCACCGACCACGTTGAGCTGATCGAGCGCCAGGTAGGCCGCCGCTGGCGTCGCGGCGAGAACCGAGGCCGGCAGAGCGAACTGCGCCAATGCCCGTAGAAACGGGTGCTCGTGGCCGCCCAGCTGCGACACGCGGTACGCGAACCACAGGAAGAGCGCGAGAACGCCCAGGACCAGGGCGAGGCCGATCCACTTCCAGCCCGACTGGCCGGCAATCGGGGTGCGCAGCGACGCCGGCAGCGATTGAATCCAGGCGTACGGAACCATCCAGCCCCCGGCGATGGCGTCGAACTCTTTCAGGTTTTCGAAAGGAACCGGACGGATGTAGGGCAATCCGCGAACCCGCTCGTAGAACTCGTCCGCCCGGGCAACGGTCTCGGCGCTGAACAGGAACTCGCCGCTGCGTGGCCCGCTTTGCGCGCGTTCGAGGGCAATCTCCGTGTTCGGGATCACCCAGCGCGTCGGGCCGGTGCTGGCGGGCTGCTTGACCTGACTGGCGTCGGGGATCTCGTCGAGAGGCGGAAGCGGGATCCTGCTCAGGATCTCGTACAAGGCCACCGCCGCCGCCACGCCCGTCGTTTCGCGGGCCGCCGGCGGCACCTCGCTCAAGTCCAGAGATTGCACGGGAATCCTGCTCAGGGCGATCAGGCGGTCCTGCGCGCGCGAGGGAGACGGCAGGTAGTCGCGCGCCAGAAACGCGGCAACGTTGTCAACGGAATCGAGAAACGTCTTCAGCGTGGCGCGCGGACTTGATCGGTCGGGGGGCTTGAGCGGATGCACCTGCTCCTGGGCGAGCGCGACCGCGGCAATCAGGAGAAACGCCAATGGCGCAACCAGCCGGCAAAGCCGCTTGCCGCCCGCCGAAAGAAAACCCGATCCGAGCCTCGTCATCGGTCGATCTCCTCCTCGAGTCAGAGCCCGGCGGCCCAGCGCTATTGCCACGCGATGCCGACCGCGCTGAACTGGTTCCGGTGCGAGCCGCCAGTGGGTGGGCGAGCTGCAAGAGCGGGGTGCATCCGGCGCCGAGCATGAAGACGTTCGCACGATTGTCCCGCCAGAACGCGCCTCCGGCGCAAAGAAGCCCAGCGCGTTGCTCTCGCCGCCCGCGGCTTCCTGCCATCCGTGCATGAGGCGAGTCTAGCCCAGTGCGCGAAGGGACAAAGCGGGCGTGCTCGCGCGAGCAGCAGCCCCTAACCCTGATTGCCTCGAAGAGGTACCCAACCCAGCAATCCGGACGACGGCCAACAAAACGGTATGCGAGAATTCTCGCGCTTGGCTTGAAAGGTATCCTGCTTGCGCTCATTCGCGGATACCCGCCCGCTCGAGCGGATCTGCCAATGAAGGAGTCGCCAGCGTACTGTTCCGCCGTCGACGCTCGATTGCCCGATGACACCGTTCGGTCGCGGCTGCGTTTCGACAACGGCTACGCCGGCTACCTCGAGGTGCTCTATGCGTCGAACGAGCTCTTCGCCGCCGAGCTCGCCGCGGTCCAGTCGCAGGTCGAGGATTACTCGCAGCTCGTGAACGTGTACAAGGCGGTCGGCGGCGGCTGGGTGAACGAGGCCGACAAGCTCGCGCCGCAGCCGCAGGGCATGGCGGCGCGCGAGCCCCGGGAGCCCGAAGGGAACTGAGCGCGCGGCCGCCGCCGGCGGCCATTTCAGGGAGGGCCGGAATGGGAATGGATTTCACGCTGCAGGTCGTGCTGTTGGCGGGCGGTATCTTCGCCGCGATGCTGGGCTGCCTGGAGATCGGCCGCCGGTACGGCGCCCGCCGGAGAGCGCAGGATCCGGAGGGTGCGGGCGCGGGCGTCGTCGACGGGGCGGTGTTCGCGCTGCTCGGCCTGCTGGTGGCCTTCACCTTCTCCGGGGCCGCGTCGCGCTTCGACGAGCGCCGCAAGCTGATCATCGAGGAGGCCAACGCGATCGGGACGGCGTACCTGCGGCTCGACCTGCTGCCCGCCGCGGCGCAAGGCGAACTGCGCGCCCGGTTCCGCGACTACCTCGATTCGCGGCTCGCCGTGTATCGCGCGCTGCCCGACCTCGACAAGGCGAAGGCCGAGCTCGCCCGCGCCAGCCGGCTCCAGCAGGAGATCTGGTCGAAATCGGTCGCGTCCGCGACTGGGTCGCGCCGCCCGCCACCATGCTGCTGTTGCCGGCGCTCAACGCGATGATCGACATCACGACCACGCGCACCATGGCGGCGGAGATGCACCCGCCGAAGATCATCTTCGGCCTGCTCTTCGGGCTCTCGCTGCTGAGCGCGCTGCTCGCCGGCTACACAATGGCGAGCGCCAGGGCCCGCGACTGGTTGCGCATGGGCGCGTATGCCTTCACGCTAGCGGGGGCGGTGTACGTGATCCTCGACATCGAGTATCCCCGGGTCGGCCTGATCCGCGTGGATGCCTTCGATCGCGTGCTGGTCGAACTGCGGGAGAGCATGCGGTAGGCGCCGCACGGGCGCGCGTCGGGGCGCTTGGCGCGCGCACCCGGGCACGGGCATACTCCACGTCCGCTGCCATTTCGCCTCCGCGATGACCCCGTTCGAGCTCGCCGAACCACGCACGCTGCGCGACGCGCTCGCGCTCCTCGATCCCGACGACGCCACGGTCCGCCCGATCTCCGGCGGTACCGCGGTCATGCTGATGATGAAGGCCGGTGTGCTGCGGCCGCGGCGGCTCGTCAGCCTGCGCTCGATCGACGGCGGGCTTGCCGGCATCGGCCTCGATGCCGACGGCGGGTTGCGCATCGGCGCGATGACGCCGCTCGCCGAGCTCGAGCGGTCGGAGACGGTGCGAAAGGGCTGGCCGGTGATCGCGCGGACGCTCCGCACGCTCTCCAACGTGCGCGTCCGCAACGTCGCGACGATCGGCGGGCACCTCGCGCACGGCGATCCGCACCAGGACCTGCCGCCGGTGCTGAGCGCGCTTGGCGCGCGCGTCGCCGTCGCCGGCCCGAAGGGCGAGCGCACGGTGCCGGTGGAGCGGCTCGTCACCGGCTACTACGAGACGGTCCTCGCCCGGGACGAGCTGATCACCGCGGTGAGCGTTCCGGCGCTCGGGAAGAAGCGCGCCGCCTATCTCAAGTGCACCACGCGCTCGGCCGACGACTGGCCGGCGCTCGGGATGGCGGTCGCGCTGGAAACCGAAGGCGACGCGATCCGGACGGCGAGCATCGTCATCGGCGCGGCGACCGACAAACCGACCCGGCTCCTCGCGGCCGAGAGCGCGCTCCGCGGCGCGCGCGCCGACGAGGCGACGCTCGCGCGGGCGGGCGACGCGGCGGCCGACGAGCTCGCGATCGTCGGCGATACGCGCGGTTCGGCGGGCTACAAGAAGCAGCTCGCCCGCGTCTACCTCCGGCGCGCGGTGCGCGCCGCACTCGGATAGCGACCGGTCCGAGATGAAACGCGCCAGCACACCCACCGAAACGCCGCAGGTCGGCCGCTCGATCCCGCGCCTCGAGGCGTGGCAGAAGGTCACCGGTCGCGCCGAGTACGTCCACAACCTGCGGCTGCCGGGGATGCTGTACGGCAAGATCTTCCGCAGCACCGTGCCGCACGGGCGAATCCGGCGCATCGACGTCGGCGCCGCGCAGGCCGTCGGCGGCGTGTACCGGGTGGTCACCGCCGACGACGTCCGCACCATCGTCCCCGAACCGTACTACGGCCCGGCCTTCCACGACCAGCCGATTTTGGCGATCGACAAGGTGCGCTACATCGGCGAGCCGGTCGCGATCGTGCTCGCCTCCGATCCGCACGTCGCGGAGGAGGCGGCGCACCTCATCGTCGCCGAGTACGAGGAGCTGCCCGCGGTCTACGACGAGATCGAGGCGATGACGTCGAAGGCGATCGTGCACGACGTGCTCAAGCCGGCGGGCACCTTCCCCGACCTGAAGCACCTCAAGGGCCGGGCGAACACCAACGTCGCGCTCGACTACCACCTGCGCCGCGGCGATGCCGAGGGCGCATTCGCGGCGGCCGACCGGGTCTTCGAGCACACTTTCCGGACGCAGCAGGTGATGCACACGCCGCTCGAGCCGCTCGTCTCGGTCGCCGAGTCGCGGGAGGACTCGCTCACCATCCACACCGCGTCGCAGAGCCCGTCGTTCGTGCGGATCGAGATCGCGCGCCTCCTCGGCTGGCCCGAGAACCGCATCCGCGTGCGCGCGCCGTTCCTCGGCGGCGGCTTTGGCGCGAAGCTCTACATCAAGCTCGAGGCGCTGGTCGCGGTGCTCGCGCTACTCACCCGCCGGCCGGTGAAGGTGTCGCTCACTATGGAGGAGCAGTTCTTCACCATCACCAAGCACGCGACGACCTTCAGGATCCGCAGCGGCGTGACGAACGACGGGCGCATCACTGCGCGGCAGTGCGAGGTGTGGTGGAACGGCGGGGCCTACGCCGACATCGGCCCGCGGGTGACGCAGAAGTCGGGCTTTACCGCGCCAGGGCCGTACGACATCGAGCACGTGGCGATCGATTCGTACGCCCTCTATACGAACCTGCCGCCGGCCGGCGCGCTGCGCGGCTTCGGCATTCCGCAGCTCGTCTGGGCCTACGAGAGCCACACCGACATGATCGCGCGCGAGCTGAAGCTCGACCCGCTCGCGTTCCGCCGCAAGAACCTGCTGCGCGACGGCCGCCCGCAGGCGACCGGCACCGTCATGCAGGACGCGGCGCTTGGCAAGGTGCTCGACCGGATCGAGGTGCTCATGGACTGGGAGCGGCCGCTCGAGCGCGGCAGCGGACCGGTCCGCCGCGGCCGCGGGATCGCGATCGGCTTCAAGGCCTGCGTCGCGCCGACGACCTCGGTCGCGATGGTGACCCTCAACGCCGACGGGAGCTGCATCGTCTACTCGGGCACGGTGGACATGGGTCAGGGCTCCGACACCGCGATGGCGCAGATCGCCGGCGAAGTGCTGCACCTGCCCGCCGAGTCGGTGACGGTGGTGCACTCCGACACCGACGTGACGCCGTACGACATGGCGACGCTCGGGTCGCGGTCGCTGTTCCACATGGGCAATGCGGTCAGGCTCGCCGCCGAGGACGCGCGCGCGAAGCTGCAGGCACTCGCCACCGAGGCCGGATTGCCGGCCGACGCGGACGTGCCGATCGGCGACATCTTCCGCCAGCGCTACGGCATGCAGGCCGGGAACGTGATCGGGACGGCGAGCTTCATCCCGAGCTATACCTCCCCTGACTATGCCACCGGGCTCACGCCGAACGCGACGCCGTTCTGGATGGTCGGCGGCGCGGGCGTCGAGGTGGAGGTGGACACCGAGACCGGCCACGTGCGCATCGCCCGGCTCGTGAACGTGGTCGACGCCGGCACGCCGATCAATCCGAAGATCGTCGCGACCCAGATTTCCGGCGCGGCGATCATGCAGCTCGGCTTCACGCTGTTCGAGAAGATGGATTTCGACGCCGGGCAGCTCCGCAACGCGTCGCTCGCGGAGTACAAGATCCCCGGCTTTCACGACCTGCCGCGCGAGATGGTGAGCGAGGCGGTCGACGCCGAGCAGCGCACCGGCCCCTTCGGCGCCAAGGGCGTCGGCGAGAGCGGCACGTTCGGTGTCTCGCCCGCGATCGCCAACGCGATCGAGGACGCGGTCGGCGTCCGCCTCACATCGCTCCCGCTCACCGCGGAGGCGATCTATCGTGCATTGCGCGCCGCGGAAGGCTCGCCGCTGGAGGACGACTGAAATGAAACCGACGCCGCAGGCGGCGCCTTCGTGGCGTCGGGGAGCACGAGGGGGCGCCGCGAAGCGGCCTGCCCCTTCGTATCGTGAGGAACTGAAATGAGCGTAGCCGACCGGACGATCCGCTTCCGCTTGAACGGCGAGGCGGTGTCGGCGAAGATCGCCGCGCACGAGAATCTGGTCGAGGTGCTGCAGGGACAGTTCGGTCTCGGCGGCGCACGCGAGAGCTGCGGGCAGGGGCTGTGCGGCTGCTGCACGGTGCTCGTCGACGGGACGGCGGTGTCGGGCTGCCTCTACCTCGCCGCATTCGCCGACGGCGCGGACGTGTCGACGGTCGAGCGGCACGCGCCGGGTGCAGCGCTGGACGCGGTGCAGGAAGCCTTCATCGAAGCGGGTGCCTTCCAGTGCGGCTTCTGCACGCCGGGGTTCGTGCTGATGACCCGCCAGCTGCTCGCCGCGCATCCCGACCCCGACGACGACGAGATCCGGCACTATCTTTCCGGCAACCTCTGCCGGTGCGCCGCGTATCCCGAGATCATCGAAGCGGTGAAGCTCGCGGCGCGCAAAGCGAAGCCGGAACCCGGTGTCCTGTAGCAACATCGTCGTAGGAGGAACGTTCATGCGCCTGCTCAACCTGGTCGTGTCCGCGCTCGTCCTGCTTGCGGCGTCCGGCGCCGGCGCACAGGACTACCCGTCGAAGCCGATCCGGATCCTGGTGCCGTTCGCGCCTGGCGGCGCGGTCGACACCACTGCCCGGATCCTCACCACCAAGATGACCGAGCGTCTCGGCTGGCAGTTCGTCGTCGACAACCGGCCCGGCGGCAACGGCTTCATCGCCACGTCGGCAGCGGCGAAGGCCGCGCCGGACGGCTACACGCTGTTGATGGCTCATACCGGCGAGTTCGCGGTCAACCCGGCGTTGTTCAAGGACGTTCCGTACGATCTCGACCGCGATTTCGTCGCCATCACGATGGTGAGCGACGGGCCGATGCTCTATCTCGCGAACAGCCAGGCGCCATTCAGCAACCTGCAGGAGCTCGTCGCGGCGGCGAAGGCAAAGCCCGGTTCGATCAGCTACTCCTCCGCCGGCAACGGGAGCATCAACCACCTCGCCGGAGAGTGGCTGGCGCTCGCGGCGGGGATCAAGCTCTTGCACGTGCCCTACAAAGGCGGCGCGCCGGCGGCGACTGCGGTCGCGGCGGGCGACGTCCAGTTCGGGGTCATCGCCGTCCCCGGCGCGACGCCGCACCTGAAGTCGGGGCGCGCCAAGGTCGCGGGGGTCACCACCGCGAAGAAGTCGGCGCTCGATCCATCGTGGAGCACGCCGCGCGATGCCGGCCTCGACGTGGATGCTTCGATCTGGTCGGGGCTGTTCGCGCCGAAGGGCACTCCGCAGCCGATCATCGACCGGCTGAACGCCGAGGTCCGGAAGACGCTCGAGCTGCCGGACGTCCGCTCGCGGCTCGCGGACGCCGGGTTCGAGGCCGTCGGGATGTCGCAGGCCGAGTTCGTCGCCCGGATCAAGCGGGATCTCGACCGCTACCGCGACGTCGTGAAGGCGGCGGGGGTCAAGGCCGAGTGAGGCGGAATACCCCGGCGCCGGGCGCTGCCGGGCCGGACGGTGTCACGGCCGCGATCCGCGGGCCGGTGCTCACGTACACCGGCGATCCGTTCCAGTTGGGGCTCCGGCGCACCCTCGTCTACGAGCCCGACGCCATCGTCGCGATGGCGGACGGCTCGGTCACCCATTTCGGCCCTGCAAGCAAGCTCCGCCCGCTTCTGCCGCGTCGCACGCCGATCGAGACGTACGGCCGGCACTCGCTCATCATGGCAGGGTTCGTGGACTGCCACGTCCACTATCCGCAGACGCGGATCGTCGGCGCCTACGGTGCGCAGCTCATCGACTGGCTCGAGAAGTACGCGTATGTCGCCGAGCAGGCGTTCGCCGACGACCGCCACGCACGGGCGGCGGCGCGGGTGTATCTCGCGGAGAACCTGCGCAACGGCATCACCACCGCGGCGGTGTTCTGCACGGTGCACCCGCAGTCGGTCGACGCGCTCTTCAGCGAAGCGGCGAAGCTCGATCTGCGCCTGATCGCGGGCAAGGTGCTGATGGATCGCAACGCGCCCGCGCGGCTACGGGACACGGCGCAGCGGGGCTACGACGAGTCGAAGGCGCTGATCCGGCGGTGGCACGGCCGCGGGCGCGGGCTCTACGCGATCACGCCGCGTTTCGCCCCGGCCAGCACGCGCGCGCAGATGGAAGCGACGGGCGCGCTGTGGCGCGAGTCGCCCGGCGCCTACCTGCAATCGCACGTCGCCGAGAACCGCCGCGAGGTAGAGTGGGCGAAGGCGCTCTTTCCCGAATGCAGAAACTACCTCGACATCTACGATCGCTACGGCCACCTCGGGCCGCGCGCGATCTACGGCCACGGCATCTGGCTCACCGAAGCGGAGCTTGCGCGCTGCCACGAGTCGGGCACCGCGATCGCACATTGCCCCACATCGAATTTCTTTCTCGGCAGCGGCTGTCTGGATCTCGGCCGGACCGCGCGCAGCGACCGCCCGGTAAGAGTCGGTCTCGCGACCGATATCGGCGGCGGCACCTCGTTCTCGATCCTGCGGACCATGGGCGAAGCCTACAAGGCGGCGCAGGCGAACCGCTACTCGCTCTCGGCGGGGCACGCCTACTATCTCGCGACCCGCGGGTCGGCGCACGCGCTCTACCTGGATGACCGGGTCGGCAGCATTGCACCGGGGATGGAGGCGGATCTCGTCGTCCTCGATCTCGCGTCGACGACGCTCATCGAGCACCGGATGAAGCACGCCAAGGATCTCGACGAGGCGCTGTTCATCCAGATGACGCTCGGCGACGACCGGGCGGTGCAGGCAACCTACGTCGCGGGGAAGCGCGTTTATCGACGCGGCTGATTCCCGCGCGCGGCCCTCGCTCAGAGCAGCGAATCGGCGAGCCGCGCCGTGTTCTGCGCGACCTTCGCGCCAAGCCGGCGGTTTGCCCAGCTCGCCGCCTCGAGCGTCCGGCTCGAGGCCAGATAGCGCGCCTGGATCGCCTCGAGCCGCCGCACGACGCGCTCGTCGTAGGCGAGCAGGCTCACCTCGCAGTTGAGCGCGAACGAGCGGATGTCGATGTTGGTCGAGCCGACGAGCGCGATCGAGCGGTCGACCGTCATGTGCTTCGCGTGCAGGAAGCGCGGCTCGTACAGGTGGATCGCGACGCCCGCCTCGAGCAGCTGCTCGTAGTACGACTCCTGTGCGAGCTGGGTCAGCCGCTGGTTCGAATGCGCCGACACGATGAGCCGCGTCTCGACGCCACGCACGGCGGCCGTAGCCAGCGCTTGGAGAAAAGAGTTGTCGGGGACGAAGTAAGGCGTCGTGATCGCGACGCGCTCGCGCGCGGCGTGGATCAGCGAGACGAGCAGCGCCTGGCCGTTCTCGCGCCCGTAGCCCGGCCCGCTCGGAAGGAGCTGCGCCGGGGTGTCGCCGGCCGGCGCGACTTGCGGGAAGTGGCGCTCGTCGTGTGCGACATGACCGGTCTCGAAGTAGCGATCGCCGAGGATCACGGCCTGCAGCTGCGCGACGACCGGCCCCGTAACGCGCGCGACGAGCTCCTCGTTCGGGCAATCGGGAATGAACTCGGGCGCCACGATGTTCTGTGACCCGACATAGCCCAGCGCCCCGTCGATCACGGCGAGCTTGCGGTGGTTGCGCAGATCGAAGCGCGCGGCGCCCCGGCGGAGAAGTCCGACGGGCAGCAGCGGGACCACTTCGACGCCCGCAGCGCGCATCGCCGGCCCGAGGCGCGCGAGCCCGCGCTTCGCCCCGATGGCATCGGCGAGCACCAGACAGGTTGCGCCGCGCTTGCGCGCGCGGGTCACCGCATCGGCCACCCGCCGGCCGATCGCGTCGTCCTCGAAGATGTAGTAGGCGAGATGGACGTGATCGCGCGCAGAGTCGATGTCCGCGACAAGGCGGTCGATGGAGTCTTCGTAGTCTTCGAGCAGCTCGACCGCGTTCCCGCCCCAGGTCTCGAAATCGCCGAGCCGCTCGGCAAGGTCGGCCGCGCGCGCCGCGAGCGGCTCGAGCGGCGGGGGTTCGATCGGACGATCGGCGCGCATCTCCGCCTGGGCCTCGCGAATGTACCGCGAGGCGCGCGCCTGCTCTTCGATCCGCCGCTGCGGATAATAGATCCGGCCGAACACCCAGTACACGAGCAGACCGACGACCGGCAGGAAGAAGACGAGCAGCAGCCAGGTACGAGCGGCGGCGGCGGTCCGCCGCTGCGGCACGTAGACGAGCATCGCGATACGGATCACCCATTCGCCGGCGTAGTAGAGCGCGCCCCAGCTCAGCATCGTCCTCCCTTCGTCGCGGACGGTACACTTGGCGCCATTCTCGCATCGAGGCGCGCAAGCGAATGAGCTCCAGACCGTTCATGATCCTCGGCATCCAGCAGATCGCCATCGGCGGCCTCGACAAGGCGCGCCTCCGGCGGCTGTGGGTCGATACGCTCGGCCTCGCGCCTGCCGGCAACTACCGCAGCGAGCGCGAGAACGTCGACGAGGACATCCTCGTCCTCGGCGCCGGGCCCACGAAGGTCGAGGTCGACCTCATGCAGCCGCTCGACCCGGCGCAGCGGCCCGCGGTGCACGAGCCCCCGCTGAATCACGTCGGCCTGTGGGTCGACGACCTCGCGGCGGCGGTAGCGTGGCTGACCGCGCAGGGGACGCGGTTCGCGCCGGGCGGCATCCGCAAGGGCGCTGCCGGCCACGACGTGTGCTTCATCCACCCGAAGGGGAACGACGAGTTTCCGATCGGCGGCGAGGGCGTGCTGATCGAATTGGTCCAGGCGCCGCCCGACATCGTCGCGGCGCTCGCGCCGGAGGACTGAACCGCGATGCGCTTCTCGGTGTCACGCTCGTGCCGTCGACGTTCGTGGGCTGCGCCTCGCGGCCGGTCAACGCGCCGATCGAAGGAGTCGAGCCGGGCGAGTTCCCGGCGCTCGGCAAGGATCTCGGCGGCACTGCGCCCAAATAGAAGGAGGAGGGAACAATGAGAAAGCTCGCAGTTCTGCTCGCGGTTCTTGCCGCGACGGTTTCGGCGCAAGCCCAGCAGTGGCCGTCGAAGCCGATCCGGGTAATCGTGAACTTTCCGCCGGGCGGAGCAGCCGACCAGATCGCGCGCACCGTCGCGCCGCCGCTCGGCGAGGCGCTCGGGCAGCCGGTGGTGGTCGAGAACCGGCCAGGGGCGAACGGCAATATCGGCGCCGAGGCGGTCGCGAAATCGCCGCCGGACGGTTATACGCTGCTGATGTCTTCGGGCGGGGCGTTCTCGGTCAACCCGCATCTCTACAAGAGCCTGCCGTTCGACCCGGTGAAGGATCTCGAGCCCGTGGCCGCGGCCGCGCGGATCCTGGTGTTCCTCGTCGTCAAGCCCGACCTGCCGGCGAAGTCGGTCGAGGAGTTTCTCGCGCTGGCGCGGGCGAACCCCGGCAAGCTGAGCTATGGCTCGCCGGGGAGCGGGAGCTCGCCGCACATCGCGGCCGAAATGCTCAAGCGCGCAACGAACATCAATATCGTCCACGTGCCTTACAAGGGCGCCGCGCCCGCGCTCACCGATCTGCTCGGCGGGCAGCTCGACTTCATGTTCGACCCGGGAATCGGTCTCGGGCAGGTGCGCGCGGGGAAGCTTCGCCTCCTCGCCGTCGGTAGCCCGAAGCGCTCGCCGCTCTTCCCCGACGCGCCGACGCTCGCCGAGGCCGGCATCGCAGGGTTCGACGCCGATTCGTGGTTCGGGTTCTACGCTCCCGCCGGTCTGCCCGCCGACATTGCGGCGCGGCTCAACCGCGAGCTGAACCGGGCGCTGCAGACGCCGGCGGTCAAGGATCGCATCCTCGCGATCGGCGGCGAAGTGGGCGCGATGACCGCCGCCGAGTTCGCGGCGCTCCAGCGCGCCGATCGCGAGCGCTTCGGCGCGCTGATCCGCGAGGCGGGAATCAAGATCGAGTAAGCGTGCGCGCGTCGCTCTGCGGCGCGCTCGCGCTCGCCTCGACGGTGGCGTTCGCCTTCGACGAATCGGGCGACGGCGAGCGCGGCGTGCCGCCGTCGCATGACGAGGCAATCGCCTGGAAGCTCACCGGGACCTACTACCACACGACGAACGAGCGGGGCGCAGGCGACGTCAATCTGCGCGGGAACTTGGGTCCTCACACTGCGTGGGTCGGCTACTACGACCAGCCGGGCGAGTTCCGGCAAGCGCGCGTCGGGTACGAGTACAACGTCAGGCTCCCGCTCACGCAGGCGGTGCTGTCGGGACAGTACGCATCCGGCGGTTTTCTTGGCGGCAGCGTCGTGGCGGCGATAGGCCGCGAGGTATACGGGATCGTCGGCCTCTCGCGCACCAACGAGAAGCCCTACTTCAATCTCAACTTCGATCCGAACGACGCCTGGGTCTTCGGGTTCGGCGCGCGCCTGCCGCAGGACACGAGCGTCGTGCTGTACCAGATTCGCGGCGAGTGGGTCGCGGCCGGCCAGCGCGTGACACATGCGGTCTTCCGGACGAAACCGTCGCCGGACACGCGGCTGAGCGTGGATGCGTTCTACAAGTCGGGTCCGCTCGACAGCGGGGACGGGGGAACGGTGAGCGCAACCGGCATCGCCGTCGGCTTCGACTATAGGGCGTGGTTCGCGCGGATCGCGTGGGATCCGAAGGTGAATTTCACGCCGAACGACATGCTCCGGGTTGCGGTGGGAAGGCGGTTCTAGGGTCACGGCAGGCGCCCTCGTCCTCGGGCGTCGCCATCCGGTAACTTCCGGTGCATGACACGGCCAGCGGACGCTGCCGGCCTGACGCGATCCTCAGCGGAACTCGATGATCGGCTGATCCACCGCGAGGCTGTCGCCCGCCTTGGCGAGCAGTTTCGCGACCACCGCGTCGTTCTCGGCGCGGAGCACGTTCTCCATCTTCATCGCCTCGATCACCGCGAGCTTTTCGCCCGCCTTGACCTCCTGGCCGGCATGGACCGCGAGCTCGGTGAGCAGCCCCGGCATCGGCGACAGGAGGAACTTCGAGAGGTCGGGCGGCGGCTTGTTCGGCATCAGCGCCTGCATCTTCGCGGCATGCTCGGTCAGGACCAGCGCCTCGACCTGGACGCCGGCGTGCGTCAGAAGGTACTTGATGCCGGCGCGCTCGAGCTGGACGTGCACGCGCTTGCCCCTCAGCGTGCCGGTGAAGAGCGGCTCGCCGAGCTTCCAGTCGGACTGGACTACGACGGAGTTGCCCGCGAGGAAAACTTCCTGGCCGCCCGGGATGGACCGGACTCGCACCGGATACGCCTCGCCGCGCAGGTGCACGACGCGCGCGTCGCCGACGTCGCGTTCGAGGCCGCGCACCTGGCCGGCGATCTTCGCGGAGCGCTCGGCATACCGCCAGTGCACCGCTGCGGCGACGCCGATGAAGAGGCTCGGGTCCTCGATCGGCGCCGCGGCGGGTGTGTACCCGCCGGGGAACTCTTCGGCGATGAAGCCGGTGTGAAAGGTTCCTCCCGCGAAGCGTGGATGGCGCGCGACCGCCGCCAGAAACGCGATGTTCGTCGCCGGGCCTCTGACCACGAAGGCATCGAGCGCCTCGGCGAGCCGCGTCCGCGCCTCCTCGCGGCTCGTACCGTGGCAGATGAGCTTCGCGATCAGCGAGTCGTAATGCATCGACACCTCGCCGCCTTCGTACACGCCGGTGTCGACGCGTACCGCTCCGTTGCGCTCCGTCGGCGGGCGGAACTGGATCAGCCGCCCGGTCGAAGGCAGGAAGTTCCGCGACGGGTCCTCGGCATTCACGCGCGCCTCGATCGCCCAGCCGCGCAGGGCGATCTCGTCCTGCGAAAACGGGAGCTTCTCCCCGGCGGCGACGCGGATCATCAGTTCGACCAAATCGAGCCCGGTGACCATCTCGGTCACCGGGTGCTCGACCTGCAGGCGGGTGTTCATCTCGAGGAAGTAGAAGCTGCGGTCGGCGCCGACCACGAATTCGACGGTGCCGGCGGAGCGGTACTTCACTGCCTTCGCGAGCGCGACCGCCTGCCTGCCCATTGCATGCCGCGTCTTCTCGTCGAGAAACGGGGAGGGCGCTTCTTCGAGCACCTTCTGGTGTCGGCGCTGGATCGAACACTCGCGCTCCCAGAGGTAGACGAGGTTGCCGTGCGCGTCGCCGAGCACCTGCACCTCGATGTGCCGCGGCTCCTCGATGAACTTCTCGATGAAGACGCGATCGTCGCCGAACGCTGCTCTGGCCTCGCTCTGGCAGCTCACGAACCCCTCGCGGCACTCGATGTCCGACCGCGCGACGCGCAGACCCTTGCCGCCGCCGCCCGCGCTCGCTTTGATCATCACCGGATAGCCGATCTTCTTGGCGATCTCCGCGGCGTGCACCGCGTCGCGGACCACATCGGTGTAGCCGGGGATGGTGTTGACCTTCGCCTTCTCGGCCAGCTTCTTGGAGGCGATCTTGTCCCCCATACCGGCGATCGCTTCGACGTTCGGCCCGATGAACGTGATGCCCGCCGCCGCGAGCGCCCGCGCGAAGCGCTCGTTCTCGGACAGGAATCCGTAGCCGGGATGAACTGCTTCGGCGCCGGTCTGCCGGCAGGCCTCGATGACGCGTTCGATGACGAGGTAGCTCTGGGCCGAGGGCGCCGGGCCGATCGCCACCGCCTCGTCCGCGCGCGCGACGTGGAGCGCATCCTCGTCCGCCTCCGAGTACACCGCCACCGTCCTGATGCCCATGCGGCGGGCGGTGCGGATCACCCGGCAGGCGATCTCGCCCCGGTTCGCGATCAGGATCTTCTTGAACATCTCAGAGCGGAATGTTGGGATGCTTGCGCCACGGATTCGACAGCGACTTGTCCTTCAGCATCGCGAGCGACCGGCAGATCCGCCGGCGCGTCTCGCGCGGCATGATCACGTCGTCGATGAAGCCGCGGTGCCCGGCAACGAACGGGTTGGCGAACTTCCGGCGGTACTCCTCGGTGCGCTCGGCGATCTTTTGCGGGTCGCCGAGATCCTTGCGGAAGATGATCTCGACGGCGCCCTTCGGGCCCATGACCGCGATCTCGGCCGACGGCCAGGCGAAGTTGACGTCGCCCCGCAGATGTTTCGAGCTCATGACGTCATAGGCGCCGCCGTACGCCTTGCGCGTGATGACCGTGACCTTCGCCACCGTCGCCTCGGCGTAGGCGAAGAGGAGCTTCGCGCCGTGCTTGATGATGCCGCCGTACTCCTGTGCGGTGCCGGGCAGGAACCCGGGCACGTCGACGAAGGTGACGATCGGGATATTGAAGCAGTCGCAGAAGCGCACGAACCGTGCGCCCTTGATCGCACTCTTGATGTCGAGGCAGCCGGCGAGCACCAGCGGCTGGTTCGCGACGATGCCGACCGGCGCGCCGTTCATGCGCGCGAAGCCCACCACGATGTTCTTCGCGTTCTCGGGCTGGATCTCGAAGAAATCGCCCTCGTCGGCGACCTTCAGGATGAGCTCCTTGATGTCGTAGGGCTTGTTCGGGTTGGCCGGTACGAGCGTGTCGAGCGAGAGAATGTCGCGGTCGGCCGGGTCCTCCGTCGGCCACACCGGGGGCTTCTCGCGGTTGGAGCCGGGCAGGTAGTTCACCAGCCGGCGGGTCATCATGAGCGTCTCGACGTCGTTCTCGAACGCGCGGTCGGCGACGCCGGATCTCGTCGTGTGGGTGACCGCACCGCCGAGCTCCTGGTGCGTCACCTCTTCGTGGGTCACCGTCTTCACGACGTCGGGGCCGGTGACGAACATGTAAGAGGAGTCCTTCACCATGAAGATGAAGTCGGTCATCGCCGGCGAGTACACCGCACCGCCAGCGCAAGGGCCCATGATCAGCGAGATCTGCGGGATCACGCCCGAGGCGAGCACGTTGCGCTGGAACACCTCGGCATAGCCGCCGAGCGACGCAACACCCTCCTGGATGCGCGCGCCGCCGGAGTCGTTGAGCCCGATCACCGGCGCGCCCACCTGCATCGCCTTGTCCATCACCTTGCAGATCTTCTCGGCGTGCGGCTCCGACAGCGCGCCGCCGAAAACGGTGAAGTCCTGGCTGAACACGAAGACGAGGCGGCCGTTGATCGTGCCGTAGCCGGTGACGACGCCGTCGCCGGGCACCTTCTGCTCGGCCATGCCGAAGTCGGTGCAGCGGTGCTCGACGAACATGTCCCACTCCTCGAAGGAGTCGGTGTCGAGCAGGAGGTCGATGCGCTCGCGCGCGGTCAGCTTGCCGCGCGCGTGCTGCGCCTCGATCCGCTTTTCGCCGCCGCCGAGCCGCGCCTGCGCCCGCTTCTCTTCGAGCCGGCGGATGATTTCCTGCATAACGTCCTCCCCAAGTCCTTCCGTCGCCCCGGCGAAAGCCGGGGCGCGAGCAGCGCCCGCGACTGTAGCGCGCCGCCATTGGATTCCGGCGTTCGCCGGAATGACGGGGTCAATCCCGGCCGAGCTCGAGCAGCCTGGCTGCCGCCGCGGCCGGCGTCATCGACCCCTCGCCCACCGCCGCGCGCACGGCGGCAAACTCGCGCCTTACGGCCGGGTGCTGGTAGAACTGCGCGTGGAGTTCATGCTCTACGAGCGCGCTCATCCAGTCGAGCGCCTGTCGCTTGCGCTTGGCCGCCGCCGCGCCCGCCGCCGTCATCGTGTCGCGGAAGCGCCCGCATTCGCTCCAGAAGTCGTCGATGCCTTGCGCCTTCAGCGCGCTGAGCGCGACGACCGGAACGGTCCAGCCCGCTTCATGCGGCCGCAGCATCGAGAGCGCGTTGGCGATCTGCGTTCGTGCGAGCTCGGCGGCCTTGCGGTCGATGTCCGCCTTGTTCACTGCGACGACGTCGACCAGCTCGACGATCCCGCGCTTGATCGCCTGCAGATCGTCGCCCGCATTCGGCAGCGCGACGAGTACGAAGCAGTCGGTCATTCCCGCGACCGCCGTCTCCGACTGGCCGACGCCGACCGTTTCGACGATCACGACGTCGTTGCCCGCCGCCTCGCAGACGAGCAGCGCCTCGCGGGTCTTGTGCGCGACCCCGCCGAGCATGCCGCCTGACGGCGAGGGCCGGATGAACGCGTTCGGATCGCGCGACAGACGTTCCATGCGCGTCTTGTCGCCGAGGATCGAGCCGCCGGACAACGCGCTGGTCGGATCGACCGCCAGCACCGCGACGCGGCGGCCCTGTCCGGTCAGGTAGAGACCCAGCGTCTCGATGAACGTGGACTTGCCGGCGCCCGGTGCGCCGCTGATGCCGACCCGAAAGCTCCCCCCCGTGTGCGGGAGTAGGGCCTCGAGAAGCTTGCCCGCGCGCGCCTGATGGTCGCGCCGCGTGGACTCGAGGAGGGTAATCGTCTTGGCGAGCGCGCGGGGCACCCCCGCGATCACCCCTTCCGCAAGCTTCCGATCGGCCGGATCGAGATGCGCGGGCGACAGCTGCGCCCGATGGGTCGCCCCCATCAGGCGGTGCCGGCGGCGACCCGCGCTACCCGGATCGCACCGAGCACGGTGCGCGCCGCCTCCGAGATCACCGTGCCTGGACCGAACACCGCCGCGACGCCGGCCGCTTTCAGAAACTCGTAGTCCTGCTGCGGCACCACGCCGCCGACGACCACCACGACCTCGGGCGCGCCCTGTTTGCGCAGCGCCGCGACGATCTGGGGCACGAGGGTCTTGTGGCCGGCGGCGAGCGTCGACACGCCGATCGCGTGCACGTCGTTCTCGATCGCCTGGCGCGCAGCCTCCTCCGGCGTCTGGAAGAGCGGGCCGATGTCGACGTCGAAACCGAGATCGGCGAAGGCGGTGGCGATCACCTTGGCACCGCGGTCGTGGCCGTCCTGGCCGACCTTCGCCACCATGATCCGCGGGCGGCGGCCTTCCTCGGCCTCGAACCGGTCGATATCGGCCTTGAGCGCGTTCCAGCCCGGGTCCTGCGCGAATGCCGCGCCGTAGACGCCGGATACCGTCTGGTTCGCCGCCTGATAGCGGCCCCACACCTTCTCCAGCGCGTCGCTCACCTCCCCTACGGTGGCGCGCGCGCGCACCGCGTCGATCGCGAGCCCCAGCAGGTTGCCTTGCCCGCTGCGCGCTGCATCGGTGAGCGCGGCAAGCGCCGCCGCCACCGCCTTCGGATCGCGCTTCGTCTTCACGCTCTCGAGGCGCTTCAGCTGGGATTCGCGCACGGCGGTGTTGTCGATTTCGCGGGTCTGGACCGGCGCCTGTTCGTCGAGCTGATACTTGTTCACGCCGACGATGACGTCCTCGCCGCGGTCGATGCGGGCCTGCTTCTCGGCAGCGCAAGCTTCGACCTTGAGCTTCGCCCAGCCCGACTGCACCGCCTTGGTCATGCCCCCTACGCCCTCGATCTCCTCGATGATCGCCCAGGCCTTGTCGGCCATGTCCTGGGTAAGCTTCTCCATCATGTAGGAGCCGGCCCAGGGATCGACCACGGCGGGGATGTGGGTCTCCTCCTGGATGATGAGCTGGGTGTTGCGCGCGATCCGCGCGGAGAAGTCCGACGGGAGCGCGATCGCCTCGTCGAACGAGTTGGTGTGGAGCGACTGGGTGCCGCCGAACACCGCGGCGAGCGCTTCGATCGCGGTGCGCACGACGTTGTTGTAGGGGTCCTGCTCGGTGAGCGACCAGCCCGAGGTCTGCACGTGGGTGCGCAGCATCATCGAGCGCGGGCTCTTCGGATCGAACGCCTTCATCATCCGCCACCACAGCAGGCGCGCCGCACGCAGCTTCGCCACTTCCAGATAGAAATTCATCCCGACGCAGAAGAAAAACGACAGCCGCCCGGCGAACTCGTCGACGTCGAGCCCGCGCGCGATCGCGGCGCGCACGTACTCGCGCCCGTCGGCGAGCGTGAACGCGAGCTCGAGCGCCTGCGTCGCCCCGGCCTCCTGGATGTGATAGCCGGAGATCGAGATCGAGTTGAACTTCGGCATGTGCCGCGCGGTGTGCTCGATGATGTCGGCGACGATCCGCATCGACGCCTCCGGCGGGTAAATATAGGTGTTGCGAACCATGAACTCCTTGAGGATGTCGTTCTGGATCGTCCCCGAGAGCTCCGCCTGCTCGACGCCCTGCTCCTCCGCCGCGACGACGTAGCCGGCAAGCACCGGCAGGACCGCGCCGTTCATCGTCATCGACACCGACACCTTGTCGAGCGGGATGCGGTCGAAAAGGATCTTCATGTCCTCGACCGAGTCGATCGCGACACCCGCCTTGCCGACGTCGCCGACGACCCTCGGATGGTCGGAGTCGTAACCGCGATGCGTGGCGAGATCGAACGCCACCGATACCCCCTGCTGGCCGGCGGCGAGGTTGCGGCGGTAGAACGCGTTCGACTCCTCGGCGGTCGAGAAGCCGGCGTACTGGCGGATGGTCCAGGGCTTCACCGCGTACATCGTCGCCTGCGGGCCGCGGACGAACGGTTCGAGCCCAGGCAGCGTGTTGGCGTAAGCGAGCGCCGCGAGATCTTCGGCGGTGTAGAGCGCCTTCACCTCGATACCCTCGGGGGTCTTCCACACGAGCTTTTCGGGCGCGCCGGCGGATTTCGCGGCGGCCTTCGCCCAGTCTTCGAGGGTGAAGGTGTTGGGGATGCTCTCGGGGATGCGGTCGTTCATGATCGTCCCTCCGACCGCGTCATTCCGGCGAACGCCGGAATCCAGGACAGCGGTCGTCTCTACCGAACCCCGGCATTTGCCGCCGGGGTGACGCCGGTTTGCGCGCCGTGCGGATCATCGGCGCATTCTACGGGCGAACAGCGGCTTCGGCAGCCGCCCGCCGGCCGCGGCGGCGCAGCCACCCGAGCAGCACCAGGCCGGCCACGAGCACCACGCCGAACACCCATTCCTCGACCTGCTTCAGGTCGCCGAGCAGCCGCATCAGCGCCTCGCCGAGGGCGTAACCGATCCCGGCAATCAGCGCCGCCCAGACGATCGCGCCGAGCAGGTTCAGCGTCGCGAACCGCAACCAGTGGACACGGCTCATCCCGATCGCGATCGGTCCCACCGTACGCAGTCCGAACATGAATCGCACCCCGAGGATCAGGGGGGTGTCGTGACGCTGAAGAAGCCGCCTCGCGCGCTCGGCGCCCGGTCGGAGCGCCGGCCAGCGCGCGAGGACCCGCTCGCCGGCGAACCGCCCCACCAGGAAGTAGACCTGGTCGCCGACGAACCCGCCCGCGGCCGCAGCACCGATCACCGCTGCGAGCGAGAGATAGCCGCGGTGCGCAGCGAGCGCCGCGAGGGCGAGGATCGTCTCGCCCTCGAGGATGCTACCGATGAAGACCGCCGGGTAGCCGTAGGACTGGATGAGAGCGGGGAGATCCACGGGGGCGCCAACTATACCGGGGGGAAACTACGGCCGCGTCACGTGTCCCGTCGCGGCGTGCCGTGGTCGCCGCCACGGGGCGGCGACTTCCGCTCAAAACGGAACCGGCGGTCCCCGCCAGGAGTCGTCCCGCGGCCTAGCGCGCGCGATCGCCTCGCTCGCCGAGCACCAGCCCTCGCAGGCATTGCGACCTGGGCGCCGGCGCCAGAGATTCAGCAACCCCTTGCACTTCGCGTAAAAGTGGAAGAAGCGAAGGACCCTGCGCCGCTGATCGGGGCGCAAGGGCTGCGCGCTGCAGATCAGCTTGTCGTCGGTCATGCCGCGGTCGGTGAGAATCACCGCCCCCCAGGCACGCACCGACCTCCGGGCGCCGAGCGGCAGCCGCGGCCCGAGCACCACCGCATCCAGCAGATCGCCCTCGAGACCCAGGTACTTCGGCACCGAACCGTAGTTGAACGGGCAGGGCAGGGGCGAGACGAAGTCGACGCGTCCGGTGGACCCCCGCTTGATGAAGCTGCCGCGCGGGATCTCGATCAGCACCTCCACCGCGAGCGGGTCGGCCAAGGCGTCCCGGTACGAGGAGCGGTTGGACGTCGCGTCGTTCATGCCGCCAGCGTACACGGCCCAATGGGGGCGCGCCGGCGAAGTGGTCGATTCCGGATCTGGCCCGGACTCGGCGACCGCATGTTGCCTGCATGCCGATCGACACATGTTCAAATACGAGGATAGATCGATCGTTCGTGAACGCTAGGGGGACGAAATGAAGAAGCGGCTCTACAAGGTTCTCGACCGTTACCGGGTGACGAAGGGGAAAAATTTCCGCCTGAAGGATGTCGACCCTGGCGACACCTACGGCTTGAAGACCGAGGTCAAAGAGGAAGCGAGGCTGTTCCTCCAGCAGGGCGTCGCCTACCTCGCCGAGCAGCAGGACAAGCTCTACGCGCAAGACCGCTGGGCGCTGCTGCTCATCTTCCAGGCGATGGACGCGGCGGGGAAGGACGGCACGATCAAGCACGTCATGTCGGGCGTGAACCCGCAGGGCGTCGAGGTCGCGTCGTTCAAGGCGCCCTCGAACGAGGAGCTCGACCACGACTACCTTTGGCGCTGCATCCCCTCGCTGCCGAACCGCGGCCATATCGGCATCTTCAATCGCTCCTACTACGAGGAGGTGCTGGTGGTCCGCGTGCACCCCGAGTACCTCGCGGCCCAGAAGCTGCCGCCGGAGGTGGTGGGGAAGCGCATCTGGGAGGAGCGCTACGAGGACATCAACAACTTCGAGCACTATCTCGCGCGCAACGGCACCGTCATTCGCAAGTTCTTTCTGCACGTGTCGCGGAAGGCGCAGAAGAAGCGCTTCATCGAGCGCCTCACCCAGCCCGAGAAGTACTGGAAGTTCTCCGCCGCCGACGTGCGCGAGCGCGCGTACTGGGACGACTACATGAAAGCCTACGAGACCATGATTCGCGCGACGGCCACGCCGCACGCGCCCTGGTACGTCGTCCCGGCGGACAACAAGTGGTTCACGCGGCTCGTGGTCGCGGCGGCTGTCGGGGAGGCGATGGGAGGGCTGAAGCTCCAGTACCCGAAGGTGGACAAGAAGAAGCTCGCCGAGCTGGCGGCGGCGCGAAAGCTCCTGCTGCAGGAGGACGATTGAGGCGCAACCCGGCGCAATCGAATGCGGTAACATCGACGCGCCGGTGCGCCGCTGCCCTGAACGCCGGGCTGGGCGACGCGCGGAAAGCGTACCCGGACTAAAAGGAGCGACCATGCGGTCCACCATTCTCCGCGGCATCTCCGTAGTGCTCGCGCTCGCCGCCGCGGCCAGCGCCTCCGCGCAGTACCCGACGAAACCCGTCACGATGATCGTGCCGTTTGCCGCCGGCGGCCCGACCGACACCGTCGCTCGCTCGATCGCCGCGTCGATGCAGAACACGCTCAAGCAGACGGTGCTCGTCGAGAACGTTGGCGGCGCCGGCGGCACGATCGGCGTTGGGCGAGCGGCCAAGGCGAGCCCCGACGGCTACACGATCCTGATGCACCACATCGGTATGGCGACCGCGCCGGCGCTCTATCGCAAGCTGACGTTTGATCCGCTGAAGGATTTCGAGTACGTCGGGGAGGTCACCGACGTCCCGATGACGATGATCGCGCGCGGGAACTTCCCGGCGGCCAACTTCAAGGAGTTCCTCGCCTACGTCAAGGCGAACAAGGGCAAGCTCTCGTACGCGAACGCCGGCCTCGGCTCCGCCTCGCATCTGTGCGGACTGCTGTTCATGAGCACGATCGAAGCCGATCTTACTACCGTGCCCTACAAGGGTACCGCGCCGGCGATGAATGATTTGCTCGGCGGGCAGGTCGACCTCCTGTGCGACCAGACGACCAACACCACCTCGCAGATCAAGAGCGGAAAGGTGAAGGCATATGCGGTCACCACGCCGAAGCGGGTCGCGTCGCTGCCAGACCTCCCGACGATGCAGGAGGAGGGGTTGAAGGGCTTCGACGTCGCGGTGTGGCACGCGATCTATGCGCCCAAGGGCACGCCGAAACCGGTGGTCGACAAGCTGGTCGAGGCGCTGCAGACGGCGCTCAAGGACGACGGTGTGAAGAAGCGCTTCGCCGATCTCGGGACCGAGCCGGTGCCGCCGGAGAAAGCGACGCCGGCCTATCTCCAGAAGCATCTCGCGGCCGAGATCGCGAAGTGGAAGCCGATCATCGAGAAGGCCGGGCAGTACGCCGACTGAAACATGGCGCGGCCCGCGTGCATCGTCGCGCTGATCGCACTGATTGCCGCGCTGCCGCTGGCGGCGCTCGCCGATGAAGCCCTCTGGTCGCAGCTTCGGTCGGGCGGCTTTGTCGTTCTGATCCGGCACGGCTTGACCGACCCGGGCGTCGGCGACCCGCCGGGCTTCACGCTCGGCGACTGCAGGACTGAACGGAATCTGAACGACGCCGGGCGCGCCGAGGCGAAGCGGGTCGGCGAGGCGTTCCGGCGTAACAAGGTGCCCGTGGCGCAGGTGCTGTCGAGCGAATGGTGCCGCTGCCGGGACACTGCCCAGCTTGCCTTCGGAACCTACGAAGCCTGGCCGGCCCTCAACAATCTCTTCGGCCGCCCGGAGAACGCGGCCGCGCAAACGCGCGCGATTGTCGAGCGTGCGAGCCGCGCCCGCGGGCCGGCGAACCTCGTCCTCGTTTCGCATGGGAGCACGATCACCCCGATCTCGGGCGTGAGCCCGGCGCCCGCCGAGATGATCGTGATGAAGCCTGCCGGCGCGGGCTCGCTCAAGCTGGTCGGACGGATTCCGGTCGCGCCGGATTGACGGCGAGAAACTCGGCGATCGGCCCGGCGATCGCCGCCGGCGCCTCCTCGGGAATGAAGTGCCCGCAGTCCACCGTGAAGCCGCGCGCGTCGTGCGCGTACTGCCGCCACACCTCGAGCGGGTCCGCAGATTTGCCCTTGCCGACGAAGGTGCCCGACCAGATCGCGAGCACCGGGCAGGCGATTTTCCGCCCGGCGTCGAGATCCGCGCGGTCGTGCTCGTCGTCCAGGGTCGCGCCCGCGCGATAGTCGGCGCACGTCGCGGCGATCACCTCGGGCCGCCGGAACGCGCGCTTGTACTCGTCCAGAGAATCATCGAGCGCGGGCCGCGCCGCGCGCCCATCTGCGGCAGCAGGACTCGAGCCAGAAATCCGGGTCGCCGCCGATCAGCCGCTCGGGCAGGCCTCCGCCTTGCGCGAGAAAGCCCCAGTGGAAGGTGTTGATCGCGAAGACGCGCGTCGCGCCAGCCCACATCGCACCGGTCGGGACGATGTCGAGCGCGACGAGCTTCGCCACCGCCGCGGGATGGTCGAGCGCGAGACGGTAGGCAACACGCGCGCCCCGGTCGTGGCCGACGACCGCGAAGCGCTCGTGGCCGAGTTTGCGCATGAGCGCGACGAGCTCGGCTGCCATCGTGCGTTTGGAGTAGTTCGCCGCATCGAGCGCCGGCGCCGGCGCGTCGCTCGCGCCATAGCCCTTGAGGTCGGGTACCACGAGGGCCCAGCGCTCGGCCCAGCCGGGCGCGAGTCGCCGCCAGACAAGATGCGTTTGCGGGTAACCGTGCAGCAACAGCACGGCGGGCCCGGAGCCCGCCGTGTTCACGCTGAAGCCCACGCCGGCGGCCTCGACCCGCCGCTCGGTAAAACCCGCGATCACGCGACGCCGTGCTTCTTGAACCAGGCGAGCATGCGCTTCCAACCGTCCTCGGCCGCTTCCTTGCGGTAGGTGTTCCGGTAGTCGGCGTGGAACGCGTGCGGCATGCCGTCGTAGACGACGATCACCGAATCCTTGTCCTTGCCGAACGCCAGGAGACCCGCGCGCATGCGCTCGACGAGGTTGAGCGGAATGCCTCCGTCCGCGCCGCCGTAGAGGCCGAGCACCGGGGCGTTGAGCTTGTCGGTGATGTCCATCGGCGTGGCCGTGATGCCGGGCGGGGCGGGCGTGAGCTGGCCGTACCACGCGACCCCGGCCTTGATCTTCGGGTTGTGCGCCGTATACATCCACACCGTCCGGCCGCCGCGGCACATCCCGGTGATCCCGAGCTTCGTAGCGTTCGCCTTGGGCTGCTTCTCGACCCAGGCGACCAGCGCGTCGAGGTCGGCGAAGGCTTGCGCGTCGGTGAGCGCGTTCGCCGCCGCGATCACCTGCTTGACGTCGGCGACCTTCGAGAGATCACCCGACCGGAAAAATGGATCGGCCGAGATCGCGTAATACCCGGCCTTCGCCAGCCGACGGACGATGTCCTTCTGGTATTCGTGCAGCCCGAACACCTCGGGAATGACGATGATGACCGGGAGCTTGCCCGCTCTTTTTTTCGGCGATGCCGTATAGGCCGGCATCTGTGCCCCGCCACCCACCGGGATCATCACGTCGGCGACATCGAGCCCGTCGGCGGAGGTCTTGATCACCTGCTGTGCCATCAGCGGACCGGCGGCGAGCGCGAAGCCGGTGGCGGCGCCGGACACGAGGAAGCCGCGGCGCGAGAACGGCACGGCGGGCACGAGGCTGTCGAAATCGGGCGTAGTCAGCTCGCGGTCGTTCATCGAATCCTCCAGGTTGAGGTGGTAACGGGTACTGCGGAGCGAACGGATTCTGCCAGCTTCTCATTCCGTTAGCGACGCCGGACCGGGCGCCAACTCGGCGAGCCGATCCCGGTACCAGCGGTTGCCGGGTCGCGCGGCCGTGCACTCGGAGAGAATGGCGCACGCAAGCG
Source organism: uncultured beta proteobacterium (assembly GCA_963754305.1). GTDB lineage: Bacteria > Pseudomonadota > Gammaproteobacteria > Burkholderiales > SG8-39 > DATEDA01. The sequence goes on from CAVWFR010000026.1 coordinate 84,591, forward strand.
GCAGCCGGCCGGCGCGGGCCGCCGCGTCGACGAGGATCTGGGTGAAGAGATCGCGCTGCGCGTGGCTGCCGCCGATCCGCGCGAGCCGCCCGCGGAGCGGCGCCAAGCGTTCGACCGTGGTGGTCCAGTCGCCGGCACGGTAGGCGACCAGCCCTTCGCAAAGCGCGCGGCCGGTCTCGGCGGCGATCGCCGCGGTGGTTCCCGCGCCGGCGGCCGCGCAGGCGGCGATCGCCGCCCGCAGCCGATCGGCCGCCTCGCGGTCGCCGGCCGCGGCCAGCGCGAGCGCATAGTGCGCGTCGATGAAGACCAGGATCCTGGCCTCGAGCTGCCCGCGGATCTTGTCGGCGATGTGCGCCCATCGCTCGCCGACCCCGAGCCCGGCGATCTCGAGCCGCTGGAGCAGCGCGGCGTCGTTGCACAAATCGAGGTACTCGTCGGACGCCGGGTCGCACACCCGCTCGTCATAGAGCGCGAGCGCGGCCTCGGCCTCGCCGAGTCCGAGCAGCATCAGCGCGCGATGCCACCAGAGGTGATAGCGGAAGTTGTTGCAAGCGTCCCAGCGGCGCTCGAGGCCGTCGATCCACGCCAGGCCGTCGCGAGCGCGATCCTGCATCTCCAGCACGTGTGCCACCGCGTGCACCGCCCACGGATCGTCGGGCGCGAGCTCGACGGCCCGCTTGCCGGTGCGCTCGGCGTCCGCGTAGGCGCCCGACTCTTCCAGACCGAACGCGTACATCCCGAGCACGCTGCCGTAGCCCGGCACCGCTTCGTCCCAGGCGTACAGCGTGCGCGCGACCGAGTCGCGCATCGCCTGCGCGCCGTCGCTGTAGAAGTGCAGATAGTGCGCGACCTTCAGCGCGACGACGTCGCGCGGATGGTCGATGAGGATCGCCTCGAGCGCCTCCAGCGCACCCTGGAAATCGCTGCGGCACCAAGCGTCCAGCGCCGCGGCGTGCCGGCGCTCGCGCCCGGTCGCATGCTCGAGCCCTCGTTTCGCGGCCGCGGCGGCTTCGACCGCCTTCGCGAGCAACGCGGGCTTCCCCATCAGCAGGAAGAAGTACCCGCGCAGAACCTGCGCGAGCGGCATCGACCGATCGGCGTCGAGCGTCGCCTTGAGACGCGCACCCGTGTCGCGCGCGAAGGCGAGATAGCCGTCGACCGTCGCATCGAATGCGGCGGTCGCGGCGGCATTCGACGCGGTGAGCTCGAGTCCCCGGCAGTCGCGCTGCATGGCCCGCGAAGAATCCGCTGCGGGCGCGCGGTTGTCAAACCGCGGGTGCGCGTTCGCGCACCGCGGCTATTTCACCTCGACCTGTCCCTTCATCGTCGGGTGCAGCCCGCAGATGTAGTCGAACAGCCCCGCCTGGTCGAACTTGAGCGCAGCGCTCTGTCCTTTGACCAGTACGCCGGTTCTGCGGTTGGCCACCGAGATCTGGTGCGGCGAGTCGTCGGTGTTGGTCCAGTTGACGGTCTGGCCCGGCGCCACGCTGATCTTGCCGGGCCCGAACACGAATCCGGCGATGTTGACCTCGGTCGTGCCCGAGCGCGGCTTTGCAGCGGCGGTGGGGAAGGTGCCGTTGAGCTTGGCGAGCGAGATGACGAAATCCTGCTTCTCGTGCGGCTTGTGGCAGTCGAAGCAGGCGCGGATGTTCGCTTTCGGGTTGACGCGCCCGTCGGCGGTGAAGGCCTGGTATTCCCATTCGCCGTTCCGCCAGTCCGCCGGGTACTCCTTGCCCCAGCCGGTGCGCTTCTCCATGATCGCGTTGGCGACGACGTCTTTTTTCTGGAAGCGGCCGTCGGCGCCCTTGATCGGGTTGCCCTGGGCGTCGGTTTCCACGCTCCACTGCACCATCGTGATCACCGCGCCGCTGGGGATCGGCTGGCCCTTCCGCACGGCTTCGACCACATCGGCCTGGGTGTAGAACTCGCGGTACTGCTTGATATCCGGGCGGTCGATGGTGTAGTAACGCTCGCCCTTCAAGTAACCGGACGGGAACTGGACGTTCTCGGGGCCGGCGTGGGCCGCTGCGGCGGCGGCGATGGCAATGGCTGCGACGTAGCGCGTGCGGACTCTCATAAACCCCTCCATTTATGAACCCGTAGCTGTATACACCGGCGCCACACACCTGGATGCGGCGCCGGTTCCGGCTCTTGACGTGCGTCAACAGCGGGCGGCGGTGGCGAATTCCCCCGCGACCCGCCGGCCCGACCGCTTCGCAGCAGCGCCAGAGCGACGGACGTCACGATCAGGAACGCAGGGTACTCCCACCGCCTGGCGTGGTGAACACCCAACCGTTCGGGCCATTCCACCCGGACCGCCCCGACGACCAGGGCCAGGGGCAGGGGCACGCGTTACGCCGTCACCGCCAGGTCGCCGCGCTCTACGGGTAGGCCTGCGTCCTGCCAGTCCTGCTTCCCACCGGCGTACACCGCGACGTTCGAGTAGCCGAGGGCTTCCAGGCAGGCGCTGGCGCGGCTGCTGCACGCCGCGCGCGGCGAAGCCGCCGCGCGCTGATTCGGCGAACCGGTCAGCGGATCAGCGCCCGGCTCCCGACGATCAGGACGACGACGAACACGCAGGCAAGAAAGACGAGCAGCGCGCGGCGCGCCTTGGCGCGCCGCTCGGCGGTCTCGACTCGCTCGTTCTCCATGAGCGCCGCGACCCGCGCCCACTTGTGTTCTGCGGTCGCCGGCGGCTTCTGCGCCGCCGGATGGTCCCACCCGAGCACCGTCTGCGCGTCGAGCGGCGTCGTCGCGCGGGGGTCGCGGCGGGGCGGTGTGGGCGCGGCGCTCCCGCGATGGGGCGCCGACCCGGCGAGGCCGGCGGTGTCCACCACCTCGCGCCGCTTGACCTTGGCGGCGACCTCGCGCCGCGCCGACTGCAGCAGCGCGCGCTCCCGGTCGCTGAGGCTCTTGTCGCTCACCGGCCGGATTCTGCCGTCTTGCCCGCGCCCCGGTCCAGGGTCCCCGCCGTCGCCGCAGTGCGGTTTTTCCGCCCTGGGCGCATCCGTCAATCCTCGGGCGGACGGGCATGCGCACTCGCCTCGTCCTCGACCCGGTGCCAGATCTCGAGCGCCATCGGGCGCTCGCTCTCCTCGAGGAGATGCCCCACCAGCCCGACGGCGCGGGCCATAACGCCGAACCCGCGGACGATCCGGTCGGAGAAGCCGAGCTCGCAGCAGATCGGGGCGATCGCGCCGGTCGCATTGATCGGCAGCGAACGCGCCGAGACGCGCTCCGCCTCCGCGCCGATCCGCTTCATGAGCCCGACGTAGTTGCCGGCGAGCCCGTTCTCGGCCGCGAGCTGGAACAGCCGCGGCGTACGCGGATCGACCGGCTTGTGGATCGGGTGGCCGATCCCCGGGATGATCTCCTTGCGCGCGCGATAGTCGGCGACGGTCTGGCGCGCGATCTCGTCGAGCTCGGCGGCGGTCGCGGCGCGCGAGCGCTCGCGCGGGAGCACGGTGTAGAGCATCCGCGCCGCGCCCTCCATGCTGCCCACGAACACCGTGCCCAACCCGCACAGCCCCGCGGCGACCGCCGCCTGCAGCGATTCCGGCGCGCCGGCATAGGTGAGGCGGGCCGCGAGCGCGCTCGGGGTGATGCCGTGCTCGACTAGCGTCACGAGGATGGCGTTGAACATGATCGATTCCTGCGGGGTCGGCAGGCGCGCGGTCAGCTCGAGAAACGCCATGTCGCCGAGATTGATCTTCCCGAGCAGCTCGCCCGGGAGGTCCTTGCCGCGGACGACGATGCGGTCCGCGGTGCTCCAGCCGAGATCGCTGCGGATGGGCTTGCGGGGTCTGGCCATCGGGCGTCCTTTCAGAACAGCGGCTTCAGACCGGATCCCAGCTGAACACGTCGGCGGAGACGTCGAGCGGGGCGAAGCTCGCAGCCAGCGCCGGGAGCGCGTGCTCGGCGATCGTCTGCGGCGTCCAGCCTTCCGCGCGATGCACCGAGCGGACCGGCCGCGGCTGGCTGATCACGAAGATCTCGTTCGCCCGCACCGCGAAGATCTGCCCGGAGACGTCCTTGGCCGCGTCGGCGGCGAGAAACACCGCCATCGGCGCGATCTTGCCCGCTTCCATGCGCTGCAGCTTCGCGACGCGTGCTTTCGCCTCCGGCGTCTCGGCGGGGATCGAGGCGATCATCCGGCTCCAGGCGAACGGCGCGATGCAGTTCGAGCGCACCCTGAACCGCCGCATGTCGAGCGCGATCGACTTGGAGAGCGCGGCGAGCCCGAGCTTCGCCGCGGCGTAGTTCGCCTGGCCGACGTTGCCGATCAGGCCGGAAGTGGACGTCATGTGGATGTAAGCGCCGTGCTCCTGGTCGCGGAAGTGGGTGGCGGCGGCGCGGCTCACGTAGAAGCCCCCCATCAGGTGGACCTGGATCACCGCCTCCCAGTCCTCGGGCGTCATCTTGTGGAACAGGCGATCGCGGAGGATGCCGGCGTTGTTCACGATGCAGTCGACGCGGCCGAAGGCATCGAGCGCGGTCTGCACGATGCGGTTGGCGCTCGCCCAGCCGGCGACGCTCTCGGTGCTCGCGGTCGCGTTACCGCCGCCGGCGCGGATCTCGTCCACCACCCTGTCCGCCGGGCCCTTGTCGGCGCCTTCGCCGGCGAGCGACGCGCCGATGTCGTTCACGACGACGCTTGCGCCCGCGGCGGCCATCGCGAGCGCGATCTCGCGCCCGATGCCGCCGCCCGCGCCGGTGACGATCGCTACCTTGTCTTTCAGCATGCGCACCTCACACCAAGATCCACATCGGGATCTACCTCAGGATCTACATCAGGATGATGTCGAACTGCTCCTGCGTATAGCTCGTCTCCACCTGCATCGACACCGGCTTGCCGATGAAGTCGCCGAGCATCGCCAGCGACTGCGACTCCTCCTCGAGGAAGAGATCGATCACGCTTTGCGCGGCGAGGATCCGGAACTCGCGCGGGTTGAACTGCCGCGCTTCGCGCAGGATCTCGCGCAGGATCTCGTAGCACGCCGTGCGCGCGGTCTTGATCACGCCGCGCCCGCTGCAGGTCGGGCATGGCTCGCACAGCACGTGCTCGAGCGACTCGCGAGTGCGCTTGCGCGTCATCTCCACCAGCCCGAGCTGGGTGAAGCCGTTCAGCGTCATCTTCACGCGATCGCGGGCGAGCGCCTTCTGAAACTCGGCGAGCACGGCCCCGCGATGGTCCTCGTTCTGCATGTCGATGAAATCGAGGACGATGATGCCGCCCAGGTTGCGCAGGCGCAGCTGCCGGGCGATCACCTGCGCCGCCTCGAGGTTGGTCTTGAAGATCGTGTCATCGAAGTTGCGCACGCCGACGAAGCCACCGGTGTTGACGTCGATCGTGGTCATCGCCTCGGTCTGGTCGACGATGAGATAACCGCCGGACTTGAGCTCGACGCGACGGGCGAGCGCCTTCTCGATCTCCTCCTCCACGTTGAAGAGATCGAAGAGCGGGCGCTCGCCGGCGTAGTGCTCGACCTTCGGCAGAACCTTGGGGACGTAGTCGCTCGCAAAGGCCTGCAGCCGCACGAAGTTTTCGCGCGAGTCGACCACGATCCGCCCGGTCTCCTCGTGGACGAAGTCGCGCAGCACGCGCTGGGCGAGCGACAGATCCTGATGGAGCAGGGCGGGCGCGTGCGACGTCTGGGCGCGCTCGCCGATATAGCCCCACAGCCGGCGCAAGTATGCGAGGTCGTTCGCTAGATCGGCCTCGGAGGCCGACTCGGCGACGGTGCGGATGATGAAGCCGCCGCGCTCGTCGGTGCGGATGAGCTGCTGCAGCTTTTCGCGCAGCAGCTTCCGGCCGGTCTCGTCCTCGATCCGCTGCGAGATACCGATGTGCGAGTCCTGCGGCAAATAGACGAGCAGGCGCCCGGCGATCGAGATCTGGGTCGAGAGCCGCGCGCCCTTGCTGCCGATCGGGTCCTTGACCACCTGCACCATGAGCGGCTGTCCCTCGGCGAGGATCCGCTCGATCGGGCGCGGCGGCGCGGCCGGCTCGCCGTTCTGGCGCTCCTCCCAGATGTCGGCGACATGAAGAAATGCGGCGCGCTCGAGTCCGATCTCGATGAACGCGGATTGCATGCCGGGGAGCACCCGCACCACGCGTCCGGTATAGATGTTGCCGACGAGTCCGCGGCTCGCCGCGCGTTCGACGTGCAGCTCCTGCACGACGCCGTTCGCCATGACCGCGACACGCGTCTCCTGCGGCGTGACGTTGATGAGAATCTCCTCGGCCATGGCGGCCGAAGCTTACCGCGGATGGATGCGGGTATCAGGGCTCGCTCAAGCGAAGCGCGCCTGGTATCTGCGCAGCAGGCTCGCCGTCTCGTAGAGCGGCAGCCCCATGACGCCGGTGTAGCTGCCGAGGATCTCCGGAATGAACGTCGCGGCGCGGCCCTGGATCGCGTACCCGCCGGCCTTGTCGAACGGCTCGCCGGTGGCGACGTACTCCTCGATCTCGCTCTCGGTCAGCTCGCGGAACCGCACGACGTTTTCGTTGACGATGATGTCGAGCACCGTTTCGTGCTTGAGCACGACCGCGGTGAGCACCCGGTGCTCGCGCCCGGAAAGCTCCGTCAGCATGGCGATCGCGACCGCGCGGTCGCCGGGTTTGCCGAAGATCCGGTCGCGCAGGCACACGACGGTATCGGCCGCTAGCACCGGGAATCGCGGCAGGCTGCGTTGCGTGACTCTCAGCCAACCGGCCTCTGCCTTTTCGCTCGCGACGCGCTGGACGTAGGCCTCGGGCGGCTCCTGCTCGTGCGGCGCCTCGTCCATGTCTTTGCCGCGCAACCCATGCTCGCGGAAGAGGAGCACCTCGAACGGGCACCCGATCTGCTTCAAGAGCTCCCGGCGGCGCGAGCTGCGCGAGGCGAGGTAGATGCGCGGGAGGCTCGAGGGCACGAGGGCTCGATGTCGAGGCGCTGCGGCGAGTGCGGATCCGTTCGGCGTCATTTCGGGGTCATTCCGGGGTGGTCATTCCGGGGTGGTCATTCCCTGTGGTAGGGGTGATTATCGAGGATGGAGAGGGCGCGATAAAGCTGCTCCGCTAACACGATGCGAACCAGTGCATGCGGAAGCGTCAGACTGGAGAGCCTGAGCTGGAGGTCGGCCGAGCGCTTGAGGGCCGGATCGAGCCCGTCGGGGCCGCCGACCAGGAATGCCGCGTCGCGTCCCTCGCCGAGCCAGCCCGCAACCAGCCCGGCGAGCCCGGCGGTAGTCACCTCTCGGCCGTGCTCGTCGAGGGCGATGCGGCGGCAGCCCTTCGGCAGGGCGGCCGCGATACGCTTTGCCTCACTGGCGAGCGCCTGCGCGGCGGTCCGGGTCGTGCCGCGGCGCTCCGGCCGGATCGCGGCGAGCTCGATGCGGGCCTTGCGAGGGAATCGCCGGGCGTACTCCTCGAACCCTTCGTCGACCCAGCGGGGCATCCGCTCCCCCACTGCGACGACGAGGAGCCGCATCCCGCCGTCCGCTCTCAGGCCGAGGCCCGCTCCGACGGCTTGGGCTTCGGCCGCGGGCGCTTCGGCCGCGGGGGCGGCTCGCCCCAGAGCTCCTCGAGGTTGTAATACTCGCGGATCGCCGGCTGCATGATGTGGACGACGATGTCGCCGAGATCGATGAGGACCCACTCGCCGGTGCCCTCGCCCTCGGTGCCGTAGACCTTCTCGCCGAGCGACTTCCAACGCTCGTGGACGCGGTTCGCGAGCGCCTTGGTCTGGCGCGCCGACTCGGCGGTGGCGATGATCACGCGGTCGAACAGGCTGGAGAGATGAGTGACGTCGAATGCAACGATGTCGCGCGCCTTGACGTCCTCGAGCGCCGCGATCACCGCCTTCTGCTTCTTGCGGATGTCCATCAGGGAGCTTTTGCTTCCTCCGGGTAGAGTCGATGCGTCCGAATATAGGCGAGAACTTCCGGCGGGAGCAAGTAACGCGCGCTCTCACCGCGTGACAGCCGCCGACGGATGTCGGAGGCGGAGATGCCGAGGAGCGTCATCGGGAACGCGGCCATCCGGCCGGCGGGCGCAGCGCCCAACGTCTCGGCGCCAACGACGCGCCGGCGCCACTCGCTCGCCACCGCCGCGGGTAGCGCGTCGGGCGCGACCGCATAGCCCGGCCGCTCGCCGACCGCGAAGTGCGCGTGGTCGAGGAGCTCGCGCCACGCGCGCCAAGTGTCGAGCTTGTGGAGCTGGTCCGCGCCGATGATCAGCACGAGCGGCGCCTCGCTCCCGAGCTCCGCACGCAAGCGGCGCAGCGTGTCGATCGTGAACTGCGGCGCCGCGGCTGTCGCTTCCGCGTCGTCGACGGTGAAGCGCGGGTTGCCGCGAACGGCGAGCTTCACCATCTCGAGGCGATGGGCGGCGCTCGTGCCCGGCGCGGCGCGATGGCCGGGGTGGCCCGACGGGATCCAGCGGACGCGCTCGAGCGCCAGATGCCCCGCCGCCTCTTCGGCGAGACGGAGGTGCGCGAGGTGCACCGGGTCGAAGGTGCCGCCCATGAGGCCGAGCGGAGCAGGCGCGGTCACGCGAAGATCCGGCGCTCAGGGCTGGCGCGTGGCGGCAACCGGGAGGTATCGCAGGCGCTTCATCTCGTCGGACTCGAAGAGCTGCGGGTCGTCGAGATACCCGAGCAGCATCGCGGTCGCGTCGAGGCCCCAGAACAGGTGCTCGTCGACGACGAACGTCGGCACACCGAATACGCCGGCGCGGATCGCCTCGTCGGTGTTGTGCTTGAGCTCGGTTTTCACCCCGGCGCTCGCGGCGAGCACTTCCGCCCCTGGGACGCCGATCGTGTCGCAGAGCGCCTGCCACTCGTCGTTCGGCGAGCGGCCCTGGGCCCAGATGAAATCGAAGATCGCCTTGACGGTGTCGTAGGTGCCGCAGAAGGCGATCGCGAGCCGCAGCGCGTGCAGCGAGTTGAACGGATGCCCCGGCGGGTACTTCATCGGTAGCCCGAGCTTGTCCGCCTGCCACTGCGTGTGGCGGTAGGTGTGGACACGCTTTGGCTCGATCTCGGCTGGGCCCTTGTGCTCGAAATGCTTCAGCAGGCCGGCGAAGAGCACCGGCTTGAGGTCTACGTCGGAGCGCCGGAAGAGACCGGGATGGCCGGTGAACTGGAGATACGCGAAGGGCGAGACGAAGTCGAAGTACCAGACGAGTCGCGCCATCCGCGCTAGCTCCTCACCTGCCCGCTGCCGAGCACGACGAACTTCTGCGACGTGAGGCCCTCCAGCCCCACCGGGCCGCGGGCGTGCAGCTTGTCGGTCGAGATGCCGACCTCGGCGCCGAGGCCGTACTCGAAGCCGTCGGCGAAGCGCGTCGAGGCGTTCACCAGCACCGAGCTCGAGTCCACCTCGCGCAGGAACCGCCGCGCGCGCGCGTCATCCTCGGTGACGATGGCGTCGGTGTGTTGCGAGCCGTAACGCGCAATGTGGTCCATCGCCTGGTCGATGTCCTTCACCACCCGCACGTTCAGGATCGGCGCGAGGTACTCGGTGTGCCAGTCCGCCTCGGTCGCCGGTTTCGTCTGCGGCACCAGCGCACGCGTGGCCTCGTCGCCACGGAGCTCGACGCCCTTGCCGAGGTAGATCTGCGCCAGCTCGGGCAGCACCTTCGGCGCGATCGCCTCGTGCACGAGCAGCGTCTCCATCGTGTTGCAGGTCCCGTAGCGCTGGGTCTTCGCGTTGTCGGCGATGCGGACCGCCTTCGCGGCATCGGCGCGGTCGTCGATGTAGACGTGGCAGACCCCGTCGAGGTGCTTGATCATCGGGATGCGCGAGTCGGCCATGATGCGCTCGACCAGGGATTTCCCGCCCCGCGGCACGATGATGTCGACGTACTCGTTCATGCGCAGCAGCTCACCCACCGCCGCCCGGTCGGTCGTCTCGACGACCTGCACCGCGTCCTCGGGCAGGTCCGCTGCGCGCAGTCCCATGCGCACGCATGCGGCGATCGCCCGGTTCGAGTGCCCCGATTCCGAGCCGCCGCGCAGGATGCAGGCATTGCCCGACTTCAGGCAGAGCGCCGCGGCATCGGCGGTCACGTTCGGGCGCGACTCGTAGATGATGCCGATGACGCCGAGCGGCACGCGCATCCGGCCGACCCGGATGCCGGAGGGCTGCTCGCGAAACTCGCCGGTCTCGCCGACCGGATCGGGCAGCGCGGCGACCTCGTCCACGCCCCGCGCCATCGCCTCGACCGAAGAGTCGGTGAGGGTCAGCCGGTCGACGAACGCCGCGTCCTTGCCCGCGGTCCTGGCGCCCGCGACGTCCGTTGCATTGGCGGCGAGGATCGAAGCGCGGTCCCGGCGGATCGCGGCGGCAATGGCGGCGAGCGCCCGATTCTTGATCGCGGTGTCGGCCCGCGCCAATACGCGGGACGCCGCGCGCGCGCGGCGTCCGAGCCCTGCCATGTAGCCCTTAACGTCCATGCCGGTGAGTTTAGAACAAAGCGCCGGCGCGGCACCGACCGCCACGGCGTCGCTGCACAGCAGCGAAGCGCTTGCGTTGACGGGTGGATGTCCCCCACGCATACTCGGCGTGCCGCCGTAGGACGCTGCAGGGACGACGCTTCCGCCGTTACCACCAGCGCGAAAGCGGGGGTTCGCGCCGCGCACGGCCGAGGGCGGCTCCACAAGACAAAAGGAGGAGGTTCCATGAAGCGCAGATCGTTTCTGAAGGTGGCTGGTGCCGGGGTCGCGGCGGCCGGCATCGAGGGCATCCTGACCGCGCACCGCGCGCCCGCTTTCGCGCAGGGCACGACGCTCCACATCCTGCGGTGGAACGACTTCGTTCCGGCGGCCGACGAGATCTGGCGCAAGGAGTACGTACCGGTGGCGGCGAAATCGCTTGGCATCAAGCTCAACGTCGAGACGATCAACGCGAACGACATCCCCGCCCGCGCCACCGCCGCGATCCAGTCGGGCAACGGCCCCGACATCATCATGCTGCTCAACAACTACCCCCACCTGTACGCGGATCCGGGGTCGACGTGAGCGACATCGCCGAGGAGGTCGGCAAGGCGCAGGGCGGGATTTACCCGCTCCCGCAGGCGCTGTGCAAGGTGGGCTCGCGCTGGGCGGCGATGCCCTGGTCCACGGTGCCGGCGCTCGTCGCCTACCGCAAGTCCTGGTTCGACGAGATCGGCGCGAAGAGTTTCCCGACCACCTGGGACCAGTACCGCGAGGTCGGCAAGAAGCTCAAGGCCGCCAAGCGCCCGATCGGCCAGACGCTCGGCCACACCTTCGGCGATGCGCCGACGTTCACCTATCCCTTCATGTGGTCGTACGGCGGGCAGGAGATCGACAAGGCCGGCAAGGTGGTGCTCGAATCGAAGCAGACGATCGAGTCGGTGAACTTCATGGCCGCGTTCTGGAAGGACGCGCACGACGAGGGCGGCCTCGCCTGGGACGACACCAACAACAACCGCGCGTTCCTCTCCGGCGAGATCTGCGCCTCGCTCAACGGTGCGTCGATCTACATCGCCGCGCTGCGGGGCAAGGACAAGTTCAAGACCGAGAAGGGCGCGCCGCTGCACACCGACATCCTGCACGCGCCGCTGCCCAAGGGCCCCGCGGGCGATGCCCCGTACCACACCGCGTTCACGCACATGGTGATGAAGTACTCCAAGAACCAGAAGGCCGCCAAGGACTTCCTGCGCTGGGCCCACACCAAGGATACCTACGAGAAGTGGTTCATCGTGCAGAAGGGCTTCGCGATCGCGCCGACGCGCGACTGGGAGAAGCACCCGATGTGGAAGGAGGACCCGGTGATGCTGCCCTTCAGCAAGGCCTCGCTGACGGGTCGCGCCATGGGCTATGCCGGCGAGCCGAACAAGAAGGCGGCCGAGGTGTGGAACAAGTACATCATCACCGACATGTACGCCCAGGTCGCAAGCGGCAAGATGAAGGCCGAGGACTCGGTCAAGTGGGCCGCGGGCGAGCTGCGCAAGGTCTACGGCTGATCGTCGGGCGTTGAGGGGTCCGGTGGTGGCGGGATCCGGGGGCGCCGCGGGCGCGGCGCTCCCCGCCGATCGCATCGTCGTTTCGCGCTGGACGCGGCTGCTCGAGAATCAGCGCGTCCTCGCCGTGGCGCTGCTCGCGCCCGGCGTGATCATCCTCACCATCTTCATCGCCTATCCGTTCGTGATGGCGATCTGGTTCGCGCTGACCGACATCAGCGTCGGCGTGGCGGGCAAGTTCGTCGGGGTCGAGAATTTCAGCCAAGGCCTGGGAGGACACGATCTTCCAGACCGCGTTCAAGAACACGTTCTTCTACACGTTCTGGGCGACTGTCTTCAAGCTGTCGCTCGGGATGTGGCTCGCGCTGCTCCTCAACCGCCACTTCCGGGGCAAGCGGTTGATCCGCGCTTCGATGCTGCTGCCGTTCATCATCCCGACGGTGCTCTCGACGTTCGCCTGGCGCTGGATGTTCGACCCGACCTTCAGCGTGATCAACTGGTCGCTCTACCACCTTGGCTGGATCACCGACCGGATCCCGTTCCTGTCGAACGGCGACTACGCGATGTGGTGCGCGATCCTCGTCAACACCTGGCGCGGGATGCCGTTCTTCGCCATCACGCTGCTCGCCGGGCTGCAGACGATCAACCCCGATCTGCACGAGGCGGCGGCGCTCGACGGCGCCAACGCCTGGCACCGCTTCTGGCACGTCACCTGGCCGCTGCTGCTGCCGGTGACGCTCGTCGTCGTCGTGTTCTCGGTGATCCAGACGTTCTCCGATTTCCAGCTGATCTACGTGCTCACCGGCGGCGGTCCGGCGAACGAGACGCACCTCGTCGCCACTTACGCCTACCAGATCGGCGTGGCCTCGGGGCTGCTCGGCCAGGGCGCGGCGATCTCGCTCTTCATGTTCCCGGTGCTGTTCGCGGTGGTGTGGGTGCAGCTGCGCTACCTGAAGCGCATGGAAGGCGCGTAGGCCATGGTCATCGAGCGGCGCTGGAAGAAGTGGCTGTACTTCTACATTCCGCTGTCGGTGTTCATCCTCTTCACGCTGTTTCCGTTCTACTGGATGGCGGTGACCGCGTTCCGCCCGGACCCGGAGCTCTACCGCTCCTGGCGCGCCGCGAACGCGACCCCGTTCTGGACGCTCGAGCCGAGCCTGGAGCACTTCAAGGGCCTGCTCGAGAGCACCGAGTTCCTGCAGTGGCTGTGGAACACGATGCTGATCGCCACGGTCTCGACGATCATCTCGCTCATCTGCGGGATGTTCGCCGGCTACGCGCTCGCGCGGCTCCGGTTCAGGGGCTCGGAGTTCCTCGGCACGGCGATCTTCATCACCTACCTCGTGCCGCAGACGCTGCTCTTCATCCCGCTCGCCGACATTGTCCGCAACATGCACCTCGGCAACACGCCGTGGGCGCTGATGCTGACCTACCCGACGTTCCTGATCCCGTTCTGTACCTGGCTCCTGATGGGGTACTTCAAGACCATCCCGAAGGAACTGGAGGAGTGCGCGCGCATCGACGGCGCGACGCGCTTCGGCGCGATGGTGCGGATCATCTTCCCGGTGGCGGTGCCCGGGATCCTGTCGGCCGGCATTTTCGCCTTCACGCTGTCGTGGAACGAGTTCATCTACGCGCTCGTCTTCCTCTCGTCGGTCGACGAGAAGACGGTGCCGGTCGGGGTGGTGTCCGAGCTGATCCGCGGCGATATCTTCTTCTGGGGCCAGCTCATGGCCGGCGCGCTGCTCGGTTCGGTGCCGGTGGCGCTCGCCTACTCGTTCTTCGTCGAGTACTACGTCGCCGGCCTGACCGGCTCGGTAAAGGGCTAGCGATGGCCGAGGTCGTCCTCACCGGCATCAACAAGTGGTACGACGGCAACGTCCACGCCGTGAAGGACGTCAACCTGCACGCACGGGACAAGGAGTTCATGGTCTTCGTCGGCCCGTCGGGTTGCGGCAAGACCACGACCTTGCGCATGATCGCCGGGCTGGAGGAGATCAGCTCCGGCGAGATCCGGATCGGCGATCGGGTGGTGAACGACCTGCCGCCGATGGACCGCGACATCGCGATGGTGTTCCAGAACTACGCGCTGTACCCGCACAAGTCGGTGTACGCCAACATGTCGTTCGGGCTCCAGATGCGGAAGTTCCCGAAGGACGAGATCGAGAAGCGCGTCCAGGCGGCGGCCGAGATCCTCGGCATCCAGCCGCTGCTCGCGCGCAAGCCGCGCCAGCTCTCCGGCGGGCAGCGACAGCGGGTAGCGCTCGGCCGCGCGATCGTCCGGCACCCGCAGCTCTTCCTGTTCGACGAGCCGCTATCCAACCTGGACGCCAAGCTCCGGGTGCAGATGCGCGTCGAGCTGAAGCGGCTGCACGAGCGACTGGAGACCACGGCGATCTACGTGACCCACGACCAGGTCGAGGCGATGACCCTCGGCGACCGCGTGGTGGTGATGAAGGACGGCGTCGTGCAGCAGGTCGGCGAGCCGATGGCTCTGTACGGCAAGCCCGCCAACAAGTTCGTGGCCGGGTTCATCGGCTCCCCGGCGATGAATTTCGCCGAGGTCACGATCGCGGAGTCCGGCGGCGGGCTGTGGGCCGAAGCCGCCGGCATCCGGATCAAGGTTCCGCAAGCGAGCACCGCGGCCCTGCGGCCGCACACCGGCAAGCGCGCCACGCTCGGCGTGCGTCCCGAAGCGCTGCGGCTCGCCAACGGGTCGGATCCGGCCGAGTACATCTTCGACGCGACGGTGGATGTCGTCGAGCCGCTCGGCTCGGAGATCCTGCTGAACATCACCGCCGGGGCGCACGCGCTCGTGGCGAGAGTCGAGCCGAGCGTCACCGTGAAGATGCACGAGAAGGTGCGCCTCGCGTTCGATCCGGCGAAGCTGCACTTCTTCGATCAAGCCAGCGAAGCGGCGATCTAGCACATGGCCGCGCGCTTCCGCGTCGGGCTCGCGCCCGATCTGCTCGATGCTGCGGGCAATCCGACGTTCGGTGCCGAGAACTTCGCGGTTCTCGACAGCGCGCCGGAGATCGAACGCGCATGGCTGCCCGAACGGCACCGCGAGATCCCGCCCGCGCTCGCGCTCGAGTACGACGCGCTCTATCTCACCCAGGCGCGGGTGACCCGCGCGTCGGTGGCGCGCGCCGCCGAAGGCCGGCTGAAGGTGATCGCGCGGCACGGCGTCGGGTACGACTCGGTCGACGTGGCGGCGATGACCGAGGCCGGTGTGATCGTCACGAACACGCCCTTCGCGATCCGTCGGCCGGTGGCGACGATCGCGATGACGTTCGTGCTCGCGCTCGCGGGGCACCTCTTCACCAAGGATCGCCTTACGCGCAGTGGCCGCTGGGACGAGCGCACGAGCTACATGGGCACCGGGCTCACCGGGCGCATGCTCGGCATCGTGGGCGGCGGCGGGATCGGGAAGGAGCTCATCCCGCTCGCGCGCGCGTTCGACCTGCGGGTGGCGGTCGCCGATCCGTACGTTCCGGCGGCGGACATCGAGCGGCTGGGTGCGACGCTCGTGCCGCTCGACACGATGATGGCCGAGAGCGACTTCGTCGTCGTCGCGTGTCTCTTGAACGAGCAGACACGCGCGCTGATCAACGCCGAGCGTCTCGCCTCGATGAAGGCGACCGCTTATCTCATCAACGTCGCGCGCGGCCCGATCGTGCACGAGCCCGCGCTCATCGAAGCGCTGCGTGCGCGTCGGATCGCGGGCGCGGCGCTCGACGTCTTCACCAACGAACCGGTCGAGAATGACAACCCGCTGCTCGCGATGGACAACGTAATCGTGACGCCGCATGCGCTCTGCTGGACCGACGAGTGCTTCGGCAACATCGCTTGCGAAGGATTCTCCGGGCTCGTTTCGCTGGCGCGCGGACTGGCGCCGCCGAATGTCGTCAACCGCGAGGTGCTCGCGCACCCGCGGGTGAAGGCGTGGGTGAAGGGCGACGTGCGAAACCGCCGCGAGGGTTGAGCGGGCTCCCCGACTCCGTCACGCAAACCGCAATCCCAGCCGGAGCAGCTCGTCCCAGGGGTTCCCCTTCGCGAGCCCCTTGATCGTCCGGTCGATCGCTGCGGCGTGGGCGAGCGCCGCTTCGAGCGCCTCGCGCGCCATTCGCCGCGCGGCCGCGCCGACGAGCCGCTGGCGCGCATCGCCCCAGACGCGCGCCTCGCGGAGGAGCTCTGCGACCTGGCGTCCCGCGGCGAGCCCCGCGCGCACGCGCAGCACTGCGCGCACGTCCTCGGCCATGACCCAGAGCACCCGCGGCGGCGCCTCGCCTTCGCCGGCGAGGCCGTCGAGCACGCGCGCCAGGCGCACCTTGTCGCCGGCGAGCATCGCCTCCGAGAGCTGCGACACTTCGAACCGCGCGACGTCGAGCACCGCATCGCGCACCTGCTCGAACGAGAGCTCGCCCGCCGGATAGAGCAGGCCGAGCTTCTGGATCTCCTGGTGCGCGGCGAGGAGATTTCCCTCGACGCACTCGGCGATGAAGGCGAGCGCGCTTTCGGCGGCGCGCTGCTTCTGGCGCGCGAGGCGCGCGCCGACCCAGAGCGGCAGCTGCTTGCGGTCCACGGGGAAGACGTTCACGACCACGCCCCCGGCGGCCAGCGCGCCGAACCAGGCGGAGCCCTGCCCCGCGCGATCGAGACGCGGCAGCGACACGAGCGTGAGCGTGTCGTCGGGCAGCCGGCCGCAGTACTTCGCGATCGCCTCCGCGCCGTCGGTGCCCGGCTTGCCGGTGGGGATCCGCAGCTCGACGATCCGCCGGCTCGCGAAGAGCGACAGCGATGCCGCGGCCATGGCGAGGCGGCTCCAGTCATAGCCCCGCTCGACGAGATGGACCTCGCGCTCGCCGTGGCCCTCGGCGCGCGCCTTCGCGCGGATCGCATCCGCCGCCTCGAGCGAGAGCAGCGGCTCGTCGCCATGGACGACGTAGAGGGCGCTCGAGCCGCGAGCGAGGTGGGCCTCGAGCTGGTCGCCGCGCAGCTGCAACGCCGGCGCTACTCGTCGTCCGGCGCCGCGGGCTTGGCCTTGGCGAGCCGGCGGATGATCTGCTGGACCATGTCGGAGCGCATCTCGGCGTAGAGCTGCCCCTCCTCGACCTCCTTTGCGAGCACCTGGTCGTTGAACGTGATGTCGCGCGTGAGTACGACCGAGGTCGGCGGGATGTAGTCGAGGCCCTTCGGGTTCGACAGCCGGTAGACCACGCGGTAGCGCAGCTGGTATTCCCGCACCCGCCCCTGGGTGTTGAGCGAGAGGATCACCTTCTCCTGCTGCTCGGTGAGTACGGTCAGGATCGCGTCGGCTTCCGCCGGGGTCGGAACGAGCTTGGTCTCAGTGCTCGCGGCGACGATGTTCCGCCGCAGCTCGAAGACGAGCGGCGTCGTCTGGGGCGCGCTGATCGTCTCGAACGGGAACGTTTGCTGCCCCCGGAGCTTGAAGCCGCAGCCCGCGACCGAGAGCGCCGCGCAAGCGAGCAACGCGAGCGCGACACGGCGCGGAAGGTCGCCGTCCCGGTGTACGCCGGTACCCCGGGCGTGGATTCCGGCGTTCGCCGGAATGACGAATCTAGACCACGACATTGATCAACCTCCCCGGCACCACCACTACCTTCTTCGGCGCCTGCCCATTGGTGTGCCGCTGGACCGCATCGTTCTCGAGCGCCAGCCGCTCGAGCGCCGCGCGATCGGCGGTTTTCGGCGCCCGCAAATGGCCGCGGAGCTTGCCGTTGACCTGCAGCACGAGCTCGACCTCGTCGGTTTCCAGCGCGGACTGGTCGACCTCCGGCCATGGTGCAGCCATGATGTCACCGAACTGCCGCTCAAACCCCAGCTCGGCCCACAGCTTGTGGGTCACATGCGGCACGATCGGGTGGATGAGTCGCAGAAGCACCCCGACACCTTCGTTGAGGAGCTGCCGCCTCGCGTTCAAAGGCCGCCTTGGCGCGGTAGCATCCAAGGGCGATAGGTCGTCGAGCGGCAGTTTCTCCAGGATATTGAGTATCTTCATCCCGGCCGACGCAACGGTGTTGAACTGCATCCGCCCGTAGTCGTAGTTTGCTTGGCTCAGGATGCGGTGGACCTCGGCTCGTTTCTCTCGCAGCACCGGCTCTTCGTTCGACCAGTCAGCGACTCGCGTGACCACTGGAGCAGGCGCGATGCACGCTTTGTTCCTGTAGCAGAAATCCCACAGACGGCGCAGAAAACGGTGGGAGCCCTCGACGCCCGCATCCGACCACTCGAGCGTTTGCTCGGGGGGGCTGGTGAAAATGATGAAAAACCGCGCGGTGTCGGCGCCGTAGTGCTCGATCAGTTCCTGGGGGTCGACGCCGTTGCGGCTCGACTTGGACATCGTCGAGATGCCGGCGTAGTCCACCGGCAGTCCATCGGACTTCGCGCGCGCCCCCGTCACCCGGCCTGCCTCGTCGTGGACGATGTCGAGCTCCTCGGGCGCGAAGAACGTGCGCTTGCCCTTCTCGTCGGTGCGCAGGAACACGTGATTCAGCACCATGCCCTGAGTGAGGAGATGCGAGAACGGCTCGTCGAACGAGACGAGACCCAGGTCGCGCATCACCTTCGACCAGAAACGCGCGTAGAGGAGGTGCAGGATCGCGTGCTCGATGCCGCCGATGTACTGGTCGACCGGGAGCCAGTACTTCACGCGCTCGTCGACCATCGCCTGCGCCTGGTCCGGGCAGGCGAAGCGCACGAAGTACCACGACGAGTCCACGAACGTGTCCATCGTGTCGGTCTCGCGCCGCGCGCCGCCGCCGCACTGCGGGCACTTGCAGTCCAGGAACGACGGCGTCTTCGCGAGCGGGTTGCCGGTGCCGTCGGGCACCAGGTTCTCCGGTAGCGCCACCGGCAGGTCCTTGTCGGGCACCGGCACGTCGCCGCAGGTTGGGCAGTGGATGATCGGCACCGGCGTACCCCAGTAGCGCTGCCGGGAGATCCCCCAGTCGCGCAGGCGCCACTGCACTTGCTTGCCGCCGAGCCTCTTCGCCGCGATATCCGCCGCGATTGCATCGACCGCCTCGCGGTAGCCGAGCCCGTCGTACTTGCCGGAGTTGATGCACCGGCCGTAGTCGGCGTACCACGGCTGCCACGCATCGGCGGAGAACGGCTTGCCGGCCACGTCTATCACCTGCTTGATCGGCAGCCCGTACTGCTTCGCGAACGCGAAATCGCGCTCGTCGTGTCCGGGCACGCCCATCACCGCACCCTCGCCGTATCCCATCAGCACGTAATTGCCGACCCAAACCTCGATGCTCTCGCCGGTGAGCGGGTGCGTCACGGAGAGCCCGGTCGGCATGCCCTTCTTGTCGATCATCGCGAGGTCGGCTTCCATCACGCTGCCGCGCTTGCATTCCGCCACGAACGCGGCGATCCTCGGATCGCGCTTCGCGGCGTGCGCGGCGAGCGGATGCTCCGCCGCGACCGCGCAGAACGTGACGCCCATGATCGTGTCGGCGCGGGTCGTGAAGACGCGCATCACTTTCCGCTCGCCGTCGAGCGTGTACGGAAAGCCGAAGTTGACGCCCTCGCTCTTGCCGATCCAGTTCGCTTGCATCAGCTTGACTCTCTCCGGCCACCCGGGGAGCTGGTCCAGATCGGCGAGCAGCTCCTCCGCGTACTTGGTGATGCGGAGGTAGTACATCGGGATCTCGCGCTTCTCCACCACCGCGCCGGTGCGCCAGCCGCGACCGTCGATCACCTGCTCGTTCGCGAGCACCGTCCGGTCGACCGGGTCCCAGTTCACCACGCCGGTATGCTTGTAGGCGATGCCCCGCTCGAGCATCCGCAGGAACAGCCACTGGTTCCAGCGGTAGTACTCGGGTGAGCAGGTGGCGAGTTCGCGCTCCCAGTCGATCGCGAACCCGAGCGACTGGAGCTGCTCCTTCATGTACGCGATGTTCTCGTAGGTCCACTTCGCCGGCGGCACGCCGTTCGCCATCGCCGCGTTCTCGGCCGGCAGGCCGAATGCGTCCCAGCCCATCGGCTGCAGCACGTTGTGGCCGCGCATGCGGTAGTAGCGGGTGAGCACGTCGCCGATGGTGTAGTTGCGCACGTGCCCCATGTGCAGCTTCCCCGAGGGGTAGGGAAACATCGAGAGGCAGTAGTACTTCGGCTTGCCCGGCGCCTCGACGGCGCGGAACGCGTGCGTGGCGTCCCAGTGGGCTTGCGCCTCGCGCTCCACCTTGGCCGGCTCGTACTGCTGCTCCATCGCGCGTGGACTCTGGTCCGAAAGCGCGAAATTATACCTGTGCAATACTGCCGCCCGGCGCGCATCCGCGGCCGGTATGCCGACGTAATAAGCCTCGAACGGGAATCGAAGGCAGAGAATCGCCGCTCCAGCGGTGATCCGGGGCCCGCGAAGGGAACGCGCCCCTATCGTCAAGACCAGAGAAGGAGCCCTGCAATGACTCGCTTCTTGCCGATCGCCGCGCTGGCGGTTGCGGCCTTCGCCGCCAACGCACAGGAGCGCGCGCAGGCCGTCGTGGAGGGGGTCCAGATGCCCGCATGGGTCGAGCGGGATGGCGCACGCGTGCCGCTCGCGCCCGGCGCCTCGCTCCGGTCGAACGACACGTTGCGCACCGGCGCCGATGCACGGCTCCTGGTGAAGCTCGCCGACGGCAGCGCGGTGAAGCTCGGCGAGAACGCGCAGCTCCGGCTGACGACGATCGAGACGCGCAAGGACAGCGTGTTCGTGTCGGTAATGAATGTCGCGCAGGGTGCTTTCAGGTTCACGACCGAGATCCTCGCGCGGGCACGGCGGCGCGACGTCAGCGTTACGGTGGCGACGGTGACGGCCGGCATCCGCGGCACGGATCTGTGGGGCAAAGCCGCGGCCGACCGCGACATCGTCTGCCTGATCGAGGGTCGGATCGAGGTCTCGCGCCAGGGCGACCCGACCATCACGATGGATCAACCGCTCTCCTTCTATATCGCTCCCCGAGGCCAGCCGCCGCTACCCGTCGGCCCTGTCAATCCCGATCAGCTCAAGCAGTGGGCGGCCGAAACCGAAATCGCGGACGGGAAGGGTGCCGCGCGGCGGGGCGGCCGTTGGAAAGTGGTGCTCGCCGCCGGCGAATCGGAGAACGAGGTGCTCAGGGTGTACCAGGACGTGCGCGCGGCGGGCTATCCAGCCGAACTTGACGTCCGTCGGGCCGAGGGCCGGCGCGCCTACGACGTCCGCATCGCGAGCTTGCCGTCGCGGGCGGAGGCCGAGGCGCTGGCCGGCCGCCTGACCGGGCAATTCGGTGTCATGGCGCCGCGCGTCACGCAGTAGACGGCCGCTTCGACTCCGGTCCGGGGAGCCGCGCGTTTACGGGGCAGGGCCATCCGACCAGGAGCCCCCGATGCACCGCGCGCTTCTCGCAAGGTCCGCGCCGCTATGGGGTTGGGGAACGGGCGGATGCCGAGTGTGCCTCCTCACATCGTGAAAACGCGAGTGGACAACCCCAGCTCGCGCGCGACGACTACGCGAAGTACGGGCGGCTGATCCGCGAGCTCGCGATCAAGGGCGACTGAGACTGCCCCGCGAGGCGCGCGGCTCGCTCCGGGGCGCATGCGGCCGTGGCGCGGTTACGACCGCCGGCGCGCCGCGAGCACGGCCGCGAGCCGCGATGCTTCCTTCGCGTCCATCGTTATGCCCTTCTCGCCCGGGAACGCGCCGCGCTTCACGTCCCGGACGTAAGACTCGAACGCCTTCAGCATCTCGGTCCCGAGGTCGGCATATTTCGCGGCCATCGACGGCGGCATGAGGGGAAAGGTGCCCACGATGTCGGTGATCGCCTGCAGCTCGCCATCGGTGTTCGGGCCGGAGCCGCTGCCGATCAGCGGCACCCAGAGCTCGTCGCGGACCGCGGCGCACACTTCGGCAGGGCAGAAGCCGACTAGGATCGCGAATGCTCCGGCCTTCTCGAGGGCGAGCGCATCCTCGATCAGCTCGGCCACGTCCTCCGCGGTCTCGAGCCTGGCGGTACTGAGCGGTGTCAGTCCGAGATGGCCCATGACCCGCATGCCGTTCGCCGCGATGATCTCCACCTGCGGCACGATGGACCGCCCGCCCTCTAGGATCACGGCGTCGCAGCCGGTCTCGCGGTAGAACCGGGCCGCGTTCGCAGCCGCGAGATCCGGGGTCGCGAACGACATGAACGGCATGTCGCCGACGACGAAGGTTGCGGGCGCGCCGCGCCGCACCGCTTCGGTGATGACGAGCATCTGCTCCAGCCCGACGCGGTGCGCGCCGGTGTAGCCCCAGACTGCCTTGCCCGCCGAGTCGCCGACGAGCAGCATGTCGAGCCCCGCCTTCTCCGCGAGCTGGGCCATCGGAAAATCGTAGCAGGTCATCCAGGCGATGCGCTCGCCCTGCCGCTTCATGCGCTGGAGATCCGCAACGGTTTTCTTCGGCATCGCTACCCTTGGGTCGATCGTTCTGGGTGAGTGGTTACAGCATCGAGCTGCCGCCGTCGATGCTGATCGTCTGGCCGGTCATGTAAGAAGCTTCGTCGGAGAGGAGGAACGCGACGACGGACGACACCTCGTCCGGGCGACCCCAACGCTTCATCACGATCTGTCTCGTCAGCTCCTCGGCGAAGCTCGCGAATGCCGGATCCTCCTTGCGAGCGTTGATCGCGACCTCGGTATCGATGGTCGCGGGTGCGACGGCGTTCACGCGAATGTTGTGCTCGGCCATGGCGACCGCCAGCGAGCGCGTCAGCGCGATCACGCCGGCCTTGGCGACCGCGTAGGGCACGGCTTTCGGCCGCGGCATGCGCCCGGCGACCGAAGACATATTGACGATCGCGCCCGAGGACTGCTTCTGCATCACCGGCAGCACGACGTGCGAGAACCGCAGGGTGGTATAGAGGTTGGAGTCGATGATCCGGCGCCAGTCTTCCTCGGTGCTGTCGAGGAAGGGCTTGGCCTGCGCGACGCCGATGTTGTTGACCAGATTGTCGATCCGGCCGAACTTCTCGAGCACCGCGCGCACGGCCGCTTCGACCTGGCTCCGATCGAGGGCGTCGACTTGCACCGTCAAGGCATTACCGCCCGCCGCCGCGATCGATGCGGCGGTGGCATCGGCCTCGGACCTGCTGATGTCGAGGACCGCGACCGCGCTGCCTTCGGCGGCGAGCCGGCGGGCGATCGACTGGCCGATGCCGCGGCCGGCGCCGGTAACGATCGAGACCCTGCCCTCGAAACGCTTCGTCATCTCCGTCCTCGCTCCCGCTCGGACCTGTCGCGAGCGGTGTAAGCCGAAACACCTTTGGTGTCAATCGCGGGCTTTCTATAGAATCGCGGCTGCGGTTTCCGCTGTTCGCGAATGTCCAGCCTCCTCGAGAACCTCAACCCCGAGCAGCTCCAGGCCGTCACGCTTCCGCCGCAGCACGCGCTGATCCTCGCCGGCGCGGGATCGGGCAAGACACGCGTGCTCACGACACGCATCGCCTGGCTGATCCAGACCGGCGCCGTCAGCCCTGCCGGCATTCTCGCGGTGACGTTCACCAACAAGGCCGCGAAGGAGATGATCGCGCGCATCGCAGCGATGCTGCCGGTCTCCACGCGCGGCATGTGGGTCGGCACGTTCCACGGCCTATGCAACCGGATGCTGCGCGCCCACCACCGCGACGCCGGCCTGCCGCAGACCTTCCAGATCCTCGATTCGCAGGACCAGCTCGCGACGGTGAAGCGCGTGCTGAAGAGCCTGAACGTCGACGAGGACCGCTTTGCCCCGAAGCAGGTGCAGTGGTTCATCAACGACCAGAAGGAGGAGGGACTGCGGCCGGCGGCCGTCCCGCCCGGCCACGACGAGTTCAGCCGCCGCGCGCGCGAGCTCTACGCCGCCTACGACGAGCAATGCCGCAAGGAGGGCGTGGTCGATTTCCCGGAGCTGCTGCTCCGGTGCTACGAGCTGCTGCAGCGAAACGAAGTGCTGCGCACGCACTATCAGGCGCGCTTCCGCCACATCCTGGTCGACGAGTTCCAGGACACGAACCGGCTGCAATACCGCTGGCTGAAGCTCCTGGCCGGACAGAGCAACGCGCTCTTCGCGGTCGGCGACGACGATCAGTCGATCTACCGCTTCCGCGGCGCGAACGTCGGCAACATGGCCGACTTCGAGCGCGAGTTCCGCGTGCAGAACGTCATTCGACTGGAGCAGAACTATCGCTCGCACGGCAACATCCTGAACGCGGCCAACGCGCTCATCTCGCACAATCGTCGGCGGCTCGGCAAGAACCTGTGGACCGCCGCGGGTGAGGGCGAGCCGCTCCGGCTCTACGAGGCGCAGTCGGACGGCTACGAGGCGAACTGGATCGCGGAGGAAGTCCAGTCGCTGATGCGCGACGGCTTCGCGCGGCGCGAGATCGCGATCCTGTATCGATCGAACGCGCAGTCGCGCGTCATCGAGCACGCGCTCTTCTCCGCGCGCATCCCGTATCGCGTCTACGGCGGCTTGCGCTTCTTCGAGCGCCAGGAGGTCAAGCACGCGCTCGCGTATCTGCGCCTCCTCGCGAGCCCGGACGACGACAGTGCTTTCTTGCGCGTCGTGAACTTCCCCGCGCGCGGCATCGGCGCGCGCTCGGTCGAGGCGCTGCAGGATGCCGCGCAAGCCGCCGGCGCGAGCCTGTGGCAGGCGGCCGCCCGGCTGGGCGGGAAGCCAGGCGCGGCGGTGGGCGCGTTCCTTCGGCTGATCACGACGTTGCGCGACGGCACGCAGGGGTTGCCGCTGCCCGGAGTGGTTGCGCACCTGATCGAGGCGAGCGGCTTGGTCGAGCATTACAAGAGCGAGCGCGACGGCGCCGACCGGGTGGAGAACCTGGGCGAGCTCGTCAACGCCGCTGCCGCGTTCGCGGAGGACGAAGACTTCGGCGCGCAGATCGCCGACGACGCCGCCGCGGCGGAGCAAGCGCCGCCCGATCCGCTCAGCGCTTTTCTCGCCCATGCCGCGCTCGAGTCGGGCGAAGGCCAGGCCGCCGAAGGCACCGACGCGATCCAGCTCATGACGGTGCACTCGGCGAAGGGCCTGGAGTTCCACGTCGTCTTCGTCAGCGGGCTCGAGGAGGGCCTCTTCCCCCACGAGCAGAGCGCCGCCGAGGACGACGGCCTGGAGGAGGAGCGCCGCCTGATGTACGTCGCGCTTACGCGCGCGCGCACCCGACTCTATCTCTCGTTCGCGCAATCGCGGCTGCTGCACGGGCAGACGCGCTATGGCGTCGCCAGCCGCTTCGTCGACGAGTTGCCGAAGGACGTGCTGAAGTGGCTCACGCCCAAGGGGCGGACGCTCTTGGACGACAAGGCCTGGCGCGCCGAGGAACCCTCGCCTCGCTACCGGGCGCCCAAGGCCGCGGCGGCCCCGGTTCCGTTTCGGATCGGCCAGAGCGTCACGCATCCAAAGTTCGGCGAAGGCGTCGTCATCGAGTACGTCGGCCAGGGCCCTCAGGTCCAGGTGCACATCAATTTCGGGCGGTTCGGCCTCAAGCGGTTGATGCTCGAGCAGGCGCCGCTCACCGCGGCATGACCCGGCCGACGCCGGCAGGACATCCCGGGGGCGGGCCGCTTATACTTCGGCCCCAAGCGCGGCGAAGCTCGCCGCGCCACCCGTTCCCTCGCGTCACCCCAAGGAGACAGCCGTGAAGTCCGTGACCCCGGCCGCGCGTTTCGCGCTCGCCCTTTCGTTTGCGTTCATCACCACCACCGCGTCGGCCCAGCAAGCGCCGGCGGAAGTCAAACCCGGATCCAAGGACTACACCCCGCAGGTCGGGCAGTCGGGCAAGGACGTCGTCTGGGTCCCGACGCCCGAGGCGCTCGTCGAGCGGATGCTCAAGATGGCGAGAGTCGGGCCGAAGGATTACGTCATCGACCTCGGCTCGGGCGACGGCCGCACGGTGATCGCGGCGGCGCAGAAGTTCGGCGCGCGCGCGATGGGCATCGAATACAACCCCGAGATGGTCGATCTGTCGATCAAGAACGCCGAGAAGGCCGGTCTCGGCGACAAGGTGAAGTTCATCAAGGCCGACATCTTCGAGACCAGCTTCAACGACGCGACGGTCATCACGATGTACCTGCTGCCCTCGCTCAACGTGAAGCTGCGGCCGAAGCTACTCGACATGCGGCCCGGTACCCGCATCGTGTCGCACGCCTTCACGATGGAAGACTGGCAGCCCGACCAGACCGCGACCGTCGAGGGCCGCGACGCCTACCTCTGGATCGTGCCGGCCAAGGTCGGGGGCAACTGGAAGCTCGCCGTGCCCGCGGGCAGCGGCGAGGAGTCGTGGCAGGTCTCGCTCGACCAGCAGTTCCAGAAGCTCACCGGCAAGGCGAGCGACGGGGCACGCACCTTCGATCTCGCCGAGGCCCGGCTCAACGGGCCGAACGTCCGGTTCACGTTCGTCGACGCAAACGGCCAGAAGCGGGAGTTCAACGGTCGGACGCGAGGCAACAACATGGAAGGCACGACGAAGACGCAGGGCGGCACCGAGGTGAAGTGGACGGCGGTCCGCGGCTAGTTTTCACGCTACGAGGCGCCGGCCCCCTTCGCGCCTCCTACCCCGGACGCACCGTCGCCCCGGGGCGGCTTTTTTCCCGCCTCGTCAGAGCAGCAGCGCGCCCTGAGCGACAATCCAGTAACGCGCGAACCGTCCGATGGCCTGGAAGCCCAGCGCCGCGATCCAGTTGAGCTTCAGCCACCCGGCGGCGATGCAGAGCGCATCGCCGACGAGCGGCGCCCACGCGAACGCGAGCGCGGCGGGGCCCCACCTGCGCAACGTTTCGATCTGTCGCAGCGGTTTCCGCGTCGCGAGGAACCGCCCGATCAGGTAGGTCGTCATCCCGCCGAGCGTGTTGCAGGCGGTCGCGACCGCGAGCGCCGCCGGATAGAGCTCCGGGTGGGCCTTGAGCGCCGCGACGAGCGCTGCCTCCGAGCTGAGGGGCACGAGCGTCGCGGCCAGGAAGCTCGCGGCCGCCAGCGAAGCGAGTCCCGCCTCCGCGGTGAACCAGTCGGGCATCGCCGGCGAACCCGCGGCGCGCCGCGCAGCGGTCAGCTCTTGCGCCGCCCGGCTGCCCGCGGATCGTCCAGCGCGAGCTTCGACAGATAGGCCTTGAGCGCCGGGTCCGCCACCTGGCTCGCGATGCGGATGCAGAGTTGCATCCTGGTCCGGCAGCGATGCGCCGCCTCGAGCACCATCGTCTCGCCCTGCCGTCCGATGCGGGCCGCGAGATCGCGCGCCAGCGCCTTGATGAAGGCGGGATCGCTGTTAGCGAGGGTCGCGCTTGCCGCCGGCGTTGCGGCGGGGGTGGGCCGCGCCGGCGCGGCCGTAGCGGTGCCGGGCCGCGCCGCCGGGACGAGGTGTTCGGTCGTCCGCAGGAAGCGCTCGCGTGCGCCGGCATCGATTTGCTCGGCGACGCGCTCGCGCACCTCCGCCGGTGCGGCGCCGTCGGCCGCCGCCTGCTCGACTACGATGCCGGCGATTGGACCGAGCGAGGCCGCAGCCTGCTCCGTGAGCGTTTTCAGCCAGTCGCTGGTTTGCGTTGTCATCTCCGTCCTCCGACTAGGGACGGCCCGAGCCTAGTGCGATCGCGCCCGCGCCGTCATTTCTTCGCGCGCAGGAGCTGCATCGCCCTCGCGAGGCTCGTGGTCATGCGGTTGAACGACTGCGCGAGCCGCGCCACCTCGTCGGTACCGGAGGCGTCCATCTCGGTCAGGTCGAACTTTCCGCCGCTGATCGCGTCGGCGGCGGCGGACATCCGCACGATCGGCTTGATGACCAGCCGGTCGAGCAGGATGTTCAGGATCACGAACATCGCAAAAAAGATCGCGATCAGCGCGCCGAGCGAGGTGTAGAAGGTCACCTGTGCGCGCATGATCGGGACCGCCATCGGAACCGACACGACCTGCGCCCCGACGATCTCGTTCAGCTTCCAGCCGAAACCGTTCTGGTCGCCGTACGTGCGCACCAGCGACGCCGGCGCCGCACTCGGCTCGCTGTGGCAGGCGAGGCAGGCGCCATTGCCGATCTTGATCGGCCGCGCGACGTAGAGGCTGGGCCCCGCCTGGGTCATGCGTACGCCGGTCGTCTCCTTGAGCCCCGCATCGCCGCGGAAGGCCTCGACGATCTTCATCTCCCAGCTTTCCGCCTTGTTGCGCGGATTGGTGGGATTGAGCGTCGCTTCCTTGTAGCCGTACTCCGGATACTTCTTCTGCAGGGTCGCGAGCGTCTCGGTCGCCGCAAACGCGGGGACGGTTTGCGGCATGAACTCCTCGTCGGGCAGCTTCTGCAGCCGCGGACGGACGTGGTCGACCGTGTAGGCGCGGATCGCGAGCGCCGACTCCATCATCAGGCCGGCTTCGTGCAGGACCTCCTCGCGCGCGTTCTTCTGCAGCAGGTCGTGCAGAAAGAACCCGCTCACGCCGAGACCGAGCAGCATGACGGCGAAGAGGCTGAGGTTGAACTTCAATCGCAACGACATTCTTCTTCTCCTTGATTCGAGCGAATTTCCCCGGGGCCAACGGTAGCGTGCGCGGCGTGCCCAGGACAGGGATTACTTCCGCTACACGCCGGCGGGGGCCGGCGGACGCGTTGCCGGCGCGCGCCGGCGCGAAATCGGTCACGGCGCGCGGCCGGTCGTCGCGACGGGCCGGGTCTCCCGGTGCTCCTGCTAGAGTACGGCCCCTCGGCGCGGGGGCGCGCCGCGTGCCATGCCGATCGACTATCTCGAACGCATCCTGAATTCGCGGGTGTACGACGTCGCCGTCGAGACCCCGCTCGAGCTCGCACCGAACCTTTCGGCACGACTCGGGAACCGGCTGATGCTCAAACGCGAGGACATGCAGCCGGTGTTCTCGTTCAAGCTGCGGGGCGCGTACAACAAGATGGCGAACCTGCCGGCACACGCGCTCAAGCGCGGCGTCATCGCCGCCTCCGCCGGCAACCATGCGCAGGGCGTCGCGCTCGCGGCGCAGAAGCTCGGCTGCCGCGCCGTGATCGTCATGCCGGTGACGACCCCGCGCATCAAGCTCGAGGCAGTGGCCGCCCGCGGGGCCGAAGTGGTGCTGCGAGGCGACTCGTTCAGCGAGGCCCGCGAGCACGCGCGCAAGCTCGAGCGCCGGCTGCGGCTTGCGTTCGTCCATCCGTTCGACGACCCGGACGTGATCGCCGGCCAAGGCACGGTCGGGATGGAGATTCTGCGGCAGTCGACGCGGCCGATCCACGCCATCTTCGTCGCGATCGGCGGCGGCGGGCTGATTTCGGGCGTCGCCTCGTACGTGAAACGGCTGCAGCCCGGCATCAAGGTGATAGGCGTCCAGCCGGTGGACTCCGACGCGATGAAGCGCTCGATCGCAGCGGGCCGGCGGATCGTCCTCCCGCACGTCGGTCTGTTTGCGGACGGCGTCGCGGTAAAACAGGTCGGCCGGGAGACCTTCCGCATCGTGCGCGCGCTCGTCGACGGCATCCTGCTCGTCGACACCGACGAGACCTGCGCGGCGATCAAGGACGTGTTCGAGGACACCCGCTCGATTCTCGAGCCCTCGGGCGCGCTCGCGATCGCGGGTGCGAAAGCGTACGTCGAGCGCACGCGCGTGCGCGGCAAGCTGTTGGTCGCGATCGCCTGCGGCGCCAACGCCAACTTCGACCGCCTGCGCTTCGTCGCCGAGCGGGCGGAGGTGGGCGAGCACCGCGAGGCGATCCTCGCGGTGTCGATCCCGGAACGCCCCGGCAGCTTCCGCAAGTTCTGCGCGACGCTCGGCGCGCGCAACATCACCGAGTTCAACTACCGCATGGCCGACCCGGTCGAGGCGCACGTGTTCGTGGGTGTCGAGGTTCGCAGCCGCGAGGAGAGCGCGAAGATCGCGCGGACGCTGCGGCGGCATGGGCTGAAGACGCTCGACCTGTCCGACAACGAGATGGCGAAGCTCCACGTCCGCCACCTCGTCGGCGGGCACTCGGAGCTCGCGGCGAACGAGCTGCTATACCGCTTCGAGTTCCCCGAGCGTCCCGGCGCGCTGATGAAGTTCCTCTCTAGCATGCGCTCGGACTGGAACATCAGCTTGTTCCACTACCGCAACCAGGGCGCGGACTACGCTCGGGTACTGGTCGGCATGCAGGTGCCGCCGCGTGCGATGCCGGAGTTCCGCGCTTTCCTGGCAAGCCTCGGCTACCCCTACGTGGACGAGTCGCGCAACGCTGCCTACCGGCTTTTTCTCGGCTGATGTCGCGGCGAACCTGGGGCATCGACGAGAAGGTACGTTCGTATCTGCTCGCCCATTCGCTGCGCGAGCCGCCGGTTGCCGCCGAGCTGCGCGCGGCAACCGCGAAGCTGCCGTTCGCCGGCATGCAGATCTCGCCCGAGCAGGGCCAGTTCATGCAGCTCCTGATGCAGGCGATCGGCGCGCGGCGCGCGGTCGAGATCGGCACCTTCACCGGCTACAGCGCGCTCTGCGTGGCGCTCGCGCTGCCGCCCGATGGCACGCTCGTCTGCTGCGACGTGAGTGCCGAGTGGACCACGGTCGGGAAGCCGTACTGGGAGAAGGCCGGCGTCGCCGGGAAGATCGATCTGCGAATCGCCCCGGCGCTCGAGACGCTCGACCGGTTGCTCGCGGACGGGCAGGCCGGCGCCTTCGATTTCGCCTTTATCGATGCCGACAAGACCGGGTACGACGGCTATTACGAACGCTGCCTTCAGCTCTTGCGTCGCGGCGGCCTGATCGCGATCGACAACGTGCTGTGGGGCGGCGCCGTGGCGGATCCGAAGAAGCGCAGCGCCGACACGCTCGCGCTGCGCGCGCTCAACGACAAGGTCCACCGCGACGAACGCGTTTCGCTCTCGATGCTGCCGGTCGGGGATGGGGTGACGCTCGCCCTCAAGCGCTGATCCGACCGGTCAGGGCGCTCGTCACTTCTGGTCGGGTTTCGCGTCTTGGCCGAAATAACCGGGGTCGAGATCGCCCGCGTAGCAGACCGGCGAGCTCAGCGCGCTCGCCTGGCCGGCGGGTGGTGCGCCGAGAAACTCGAGTCGCGCGCCATCCCGGCGGTAGATGCCGCGCTCGGTCACGATCCAATCCATCGGGATGTCGTACGACTGCGGGTGGATCGTGGCGAGGTGCGCCAGCTCGTGGGCAACCCCGATCACCACCGGTGCACGGGCGGCCGCCGCCAGCGTTCGGTCGAAAAAGCCGCCGCCGTATCCGAGCCGAAAGCCCGCGTCGTCGAACCCGAGCATCGGGAGCAGCGCCGTGTCCGGCTGTACTTGGAGGCTCTCTGCGGGGTAAGGGATGTCGTACACCCCGCGCGCGAGCCGGACCCCGGGATGCCATTCGCGGAAAACGAGCGGCGTCTTCGGCGCGACGACGACCGGCAGCGCGGTGACCGCTCCGCGCTCGCGCAAGACGCGCACGAGAAACCGCGCGTCGTACTCGTTCTGGTACGGCCAGCAGAAAGCAACGACACCCCGGGCGAGATTCGGGAACCCGCGCACGAGATGGCGGTCGATCGCTTCACGGTGACGCGCGAGCGTGTCGGCGGGGAGCGCGAGGCGCGCGTTGAGCAGGCGCTCGCGCTCGCTTCGCCGCCAGGACTTGAGCTCGCCGGGCGTCACGCGCGTCGTCGCGAGCAGAGCAAACGCATACCGGGCCGACGCTCGCGCACCCGGTGCGAAGGTTGCGAGGGGCGTGTGTTATTGTTCATGCGCTGCTTTAGGTTCGCGGCGTAATATAGCATCCATGCTGAGACTTCTTGCCCTAGCCTGGTTCGCCGCAACGGCGCTGGCGGCGGCCGCCGCGCCGCCGTCCGGACGGCCGGTGCCGGACGATCAGTACCTCGCGGCGCGCGAAGCGTATGCCAAGGGCAACGCCACAACGCTTGCGACGCACGCGCGCGCGCTCAAGGGCAGCATCCTCGAACCTTACGCGGACTTCTGGCAGCTGCGTCTGCGGCTCGACCAGGCCGGGCCCGGCGAGGTGAGCGATTTCCTCGGGCGGTACGCCGGTACGCTGGTGGCCGAGCAGTTGCGCCGCGAGTGGCTGATCGTGCTCGGCAAGCGCCAGCAGTGGGAGCTCTTCGACGCCGCTTTCCCGAACCTCGTCGTCGACGACGCCGAGGTCACGTGCTACAGCCTGCAGGCGCGCTGGCGCCGCAGCGATCGCGCCGCCGTCGAGGAGTTCCGGCGCATCTGGGCAAGCCCACGCGAGCTGCCCGAGGGGTGCGTGCCGATCGCCGAGAGCGAGATCGCCGCGGGCCGCCTCACCGCGCGTCACGTCTGGGAGCGCGCGCGGATGCTGCTGCAGGCCGACCGGATGGCGGCAGCGAAGCGGGTGGTCGACTATCTTCCGGCGGGCGAGATGCCCGACGACCGCACGCTCGATTCCGTTCGGTCACAGCCCGCGCGGTTCATCGAGCGCGCCGAGAAGCTCGATCTCAAGAAGCGGACCAATCGCGAGCTCCTCGTCTATGCGTTCGCGCGCCTTGCTCGCAGCGACCTCACCGCCGCCGCGGGCCAATGGACGAAGAAGCTCCAGGAGCGGCTCCCGCCCGAAGACCAGGCTTCGATCTGGAGCCACCTCGCCACGCAGGCGGCGCGGCAGCACGATCCGCGCGCGCTCGAATGGTTCGCGAACGCCGATACGGCCGCGCTCGCCGACGAGCAGCTCGAGTGGCGGGTGCGCGCGGCGCTGCGCCAGGGCGAGTGGCTGGACGTCCGCACGACGATCGAGAAGATGACGCCGGCCGGCCGGAGCGACCCGGCGTGGGTGTACTGGCACGGGCGTGCGCTGCGGCAGTTCGGCCAGCGCGACGAGGCCGACCAGCTTTTCGCGCGGATCGCGGGCGAGCCTCATTTCTACGGCAAGCTCTCGCTCGAGGAGCTGGGGCGGCCGCTCACGGTCCCGTCGCGCCCCGAGCCGCCGACGCCGGAGGACATCAACCGAGCGGCCGCGAACGGTGGCCTGCAGCGCGCCGTGACGCTCTTCCGGATCGACACGAGCGCGCTGCGGGCCGACGCGGCGCGCGAGGTGCGGTTCGACGCCGTGCGCGAATGGAACTGGTCGCTGCGCGGGATGGACGACCGCGAGCTGCTCGCCGCGGCCGAATTCGCCCGTGCGAACGAGCTGTGGGACCGCGCTATCAACAGCGCGGACCGAACGGTGGGCGTGCACGACTTCAACCTGCGGTTCCTCGCCCCCTATCGCGGGGTGTTCGGCGAGCAGGCGCGCTCGCAGGGGCTGGAAGAGTACTGGGTCCTCGGCCTGGTGCGGCAGGAGAGCCGCTTCATCACCAACGCCCGCTCCTCGGCCGGCGCCTCGGGTCTGATGCAGCTCATGCCTGCCACCGCGCGGTGGGTCGCGAAGAAGCTCGGGATGCGCGACTTCACACTCGCGCAGGTGAACGACGTCGAGACCAACATCGCGCTCGGTACCAGCTACCTGCGTTACGTGCTCGACGAGCTCGACGGCAGCCCGGTGCTCGCCGCGGCGGCGTACAACGCCGGCCCGGGCCGTGCACGCCGGTGGAAGGCTGATCGTGCGCTCGAAGGCGCGATCTACGCCGAGTCGATCCCCTTCAACGAAACCCGCGATTACGTAAAGAAGGTGATGAGCAACACCGTCTATTACGCCGCGATCTACGGTGGCGAGGCGCGGTCGCTCAAAGCCCGCATGGGCATGATTCCTCCGCGCAGGTCCGGCGAGGGCTACGCCCCCACGATCACCGGGCAGGCGACGGTAGAATAGCCGCCGGTTCTTCCCCTCTTCGCAAGCGGAGGGGTGCCTCGCGCAAACGAGGCGGGGTGGTGTGGCGCTTGACGGGCCGCAGCCACCACCCCGGCGCTTCGCCACCCGTTCTGTCCAGGCGGGGAAGACTTCGGGTTTCTTCCACGCATCCAGCCATGGCCAGAATCTGCATCCTCGGCGGCTCAGGGTTCATCGGTCGTCACCTCGTCGAGAAGCTCGTCGAGGGCGCGCACTTCGTCGTCGTACCTACCCGCCGCCGCGAGCGCGCGAAACATCTGATCACGCTGCCGACGGTCGACGTGGTGCAGGCCGATGTGCGAGATCCGGCGACGCTCGCGAGTCTCGTCCGCGGCTGCGATGCGGTGATCAACCTCGTCGGTATCTTGCAGAGCGTTCGCGGCGAGCCCTACGGATCGGCATTCGCGCAGGCGCACGTCGAACTTCCCAAGCGGGCGATCGCCGCCTGCCTCGCGACCGGTGTGCCGCAGCTCGTGCACTTGAGCGCGCTCAAGGCGGCGCCGGATGCGCCGAGCGAGTACCTGCGCTCCAAGGCCGATGGCGAGGCGGCGGTCGTCGCGGTGCGCGGCGCGTTGCGCACGACGATCTTCCGGCCGTCGGTGGTGTTCGGCCCCGAGGACCGCTTCCTCAACCTGTTCGCCGAGCTGCAACGGCTGCTGCCGGTGCTGCTGTTGGGATCACCGGAGGCTAAGTTCCAGCCGGTGTATGTCGGCGATGTCGCGCAGGCGATCGTCGCAAGCCTCGCCGCGCCCGAGGCCGAAGGCCGGGCTTACGATCTCGCGGGCCCGAGGGTGTACACGCTGCGCGAGCTCGTCGAGTACGCCGGGCGGCTCTCGGGCCATCCGCGGCCCGTGATCGGCCTCGGGCCGCGGCTCTCGTACCTGCAGGCCCGGGCGATGGAGCTCGCGCCGGGGAAGCTGCTCAGCCGCGACAACTACTACTCGATGAAGGTCGACAGCGTCTCCCCGGCGCCGCTGCCCTTCGGGCTCAAGGCGACGCCGCTCGAGGCGGTTGCGCCGGTCTATCTTCAGGGATTCTTTCCGCGCTCGCGCTATAGCGTGTTCCGCTACTACGCCGGCCGGAAAACGCGGGAGGTGTG
The DNA here is from genome assembly GCA_963754305.1 of uncultured beta proteobacterium. Lineage (GTDB taxonomy): Bacteria > Pseudomonadota > Gammaproteobacteria > Burkholderiales > SG8-39 > DATEDA01. Next base: position 119,415 of record CAVWFR010000026.1, read on the forward strand.
ATGGCGAAGCCGACGCTGGTCATCGCCAACAAGAACTACTCGTCCTGGTCGATGCGGCCGTGGGTGCTGCTGCGGACCCTCGGCATCGACTTCGAGGAGGTGCAGCTCAAGTTCGACAGCGACGCTTGGCGGGACGGCATCGCGCGCTGGTCGCCGTCGGGCCTCGTGCCGGTACTGTGGCTCGACGGCGAGCCGATCTGGGACTCGCTCGCCATCGTGGAGGCCGTCGCCGAGCGCTGGCCCGAGCAGCACGTGTGGCCGCACGATCCCCGGGCGCGCAGGGTCGCGCGCTCGATTTCCGCCGAGATGCACTCCGGGTTCCGGGCGCTGCGCGGGGCGATGCCGATGAACATCCGCGGCGAGCACCCCGGCAAGGGCCGGAGCGCGGAGGTCGAGCACGACCTCGATCGCATCGTCGCGAACTGGACGATGTCACGCGAGCGTTTCGGCCACGGCGGCGAGATGCTGTTCGGCGCCTTCACTGCCGCCGACGCTTTCTACGCGCCCGTCGTCACGCGTCTTGCGACGTACGGCGTCGAGCTCCCCATGGTGGCGCGCCGTTACGCCGATGCGGTGCTCGCGCTGCCGGCGGTGCAGGCGTGGAGCGCTTCGGCGCGCGCCGAGACCGAGTTCTACGCCCCTGACGAGCCGTACGCCACGCCGCCGCGCTGACCGCAGAGAACGCCCCGCGTGAAGATCTACCAGGTCGGTGGCGCGGTGCGCGACGAGCTGCTCGGGCTCGCGGTGAAGGATCGCGACCACGTCGTCGTCGGCGCCACCCCCGAGGAGATGGAGCGTCTCGGCTACAAGCCGGTCGGCAAGGACTTCCCCGTCTTCCTGCACCCGCAGACCTACGAGGAGCACGCCCTCGCGCGCACCGAGCGCAAGACCGGCCGTGGCTACAAGGGGTTCACCGTCCATGCGGCGCCGGAGGTCACGCTCGAGGAAGATCTCGCGCGCCGCGACCTCACGATCAACGCGATCGCGCGGGACGAAGCGGGGGGTCTGATCGACCCGTTCGGGGGCGCCCGCGACCTGGCGGACGGCGTCCTGCGCCACGTGAGCCCCGCCTTTGCCGAGGATCCGGTGCGAATTCTGCGTGTCGCGCGCTTCGCCGCGCGGTTCGGGTTTGCGATCGCGCCGGAGACCGCTCGGCTCATGCGCGAGATGGTCACGGCCGGCGAGATCGACGCGCTCGTGCCCGAACGAGTGTGGCAGGAGCTCGCCAAGGGCCTGATGGAGCGGACGCCGCGGCGGATGTTCGAGGCGCTCGCCGCCTGCGGCGCGCTCGAGCGGGTGCTGCCGGAGTGGCGCCGGCTCGATGCGCGCCGCGCACTCGCGGCGCTCGATACCGCTGCGGCGGCGAGTCACCCGCTGCCGGTACGGTACGCGGCGCTTTTCGCCGGCGGACCGGCCGACGCGGCGGACGCGGCCGCGGCGCGGCTGCGCGCGCCGGCGGACTGCCGCGAGCTCGCGGTGCTTGCCGCGAGCGCCTCGCCGCAGGTGCGCAACGCGCGCGCGCTCGACGCCGCGGCGCTCGTCGGACTGCTCGAGCAGCTCGACGCGCTTCGCCGCCCCGAGCGTTTCGCGCTCGTCGTGGACGCCTGCGAGTGCGACGCGGCGGCGCTCGGCGACGCGGACCCAGGCCGCAAAGCGCGTCTCGAGGGCGCGCTTGCCGCCGCGCAGGCCATCGACGCGGGTGCGATCGCGGCCGCGAATCGCAGCGATATCGGCGGGGCGGTCCGCGCGGCGCGCGTTGCGGCGGTCGCTGGCGCGGCGCTGTGACGCGTCCTCGTAACGTGGCAACTGGCTAGAATTCACTGGTCCGGTACCACCTCGGCTGCACCGCGCATGAAATCCTTCCTCGCCGTGCTCGCGCACGGCCTCCGCTGCAACGTCGTCGCCGGCACCCGGCTCGCGCTGTTCCGCCACGTGCGACCGATCGACTACCGCGTCTCGCCCGCCGACTTTCTCGTGCTGCTCGCGTTCGTCATCGTCGTGGATTTTTGCGCGAGTTGCCTGCGCGGCGGGTGGCCCGGCCATCTCAACACCGCGGCGCTACCCGTCGTGCTGAGCGAGGTGACGGTGGTCCTGGCCGTTTGTGTGCTCGTCGCCGGCATTCTCGAGCGCCGCGAGCTCGTGCTCGGGCTCGCGACGGCGCTCTTCGCTAGCGATCCGGTGCTCGAGGCTGCGTTCACCGCGTTCTTCTTCGCGTTCGAGTGGATTCCGCCGGGCGCGGGGGCGGGCGTCGGCTACGCGCTCCTCGCCTGGGGGTTCGCGGTGATGGCGCGCGCGCTCTTCGTCTTGTCGGGGCTCCAGGGTGTGCGGACAGCGGGCGCCGCCGGCGTGCTCGCCGCGATGTTCGCGGGGTTCTTCCTGTTCCTGCCTCGCGCCGATCTGTGGGTGGGCTTCGACCCGGCGGCCGCAAGCGCCGCGCAAGCGGAGCCCTCGATCGCCGACGAGCGCGCGTTTCACCGCCAGCAGCGGCTGCTCGACGAGGCGCTCGGGCGGCTCGCGCCCGAGCGGCCCGGCGTCGAGGACCTGTACTTCGTCGGCGTCGCGCCGTATGCGTCCCAGGACGTGTTCGCGCGGGAGCTGGCGGCGGTGCGTCGGATGTTCGACCAGCGGTTCGCGACCGCCGGGCGCTCGATCGTGCTCGTGAACAGCCCGTCGACTCTCGGCGAAACGCCGATCGCGACCGCGACCAATCTCCGCACCGTGCTCGAGCGCGTAGGCCGGACCATGAACCCGGAGGAGGACGTGCTGTTCCTCTTCATCACCACCCACGGCGACGCACGCCACGAGCTCGCATTCGAGCTGCCGCCGCTCGCGCTGCAGCAGCTCACGCCTACCGCGCTCGCGCGCATGCTCGACGACTCGGGCATCAAGTGGAAGGTGCTCGTGGTATCGGCGTGCTACTCGGGCGGCTTCGTCGAACCGCTGAAGGATGCGAACACCGTGGTCATCACCGCCGCGGACGCGAAGAGCACCTCGTTCGGGTGCGAATCGGGTCGCGATTTCACCTATTTCGGCCGCGCGTATTTCCGCGAGGCGCTCGGCAACACGTTCTCGTTCACCGAGGCGTTCGAGGTGGCGCGGGCGAGCGTGGGCGAGCAGGAGCGCTCGGAACGGCTCGCCCCCTCGAGCCCGCAGATCTTCATCGGCAACGCAGTCCAGGCGAAGCTGGAGTCGCTCGAGCGCCGGCTCGCGATGCCGCGCTGACCGATGCGCGCGGTCGTGATCGCCGCCAACCGGTTCGCCGCGCTCGCCGCACTGCTGGCGGCGGTGTCCGCGGCGGCGGCAGACAACAGCCGCTTCGCGCGCGTGGACACCGATCGCAACGGCACCCTCTCGCGCGCCGAGGTCGAGCGCGGGCGTCCCAAGCTCGCGCCGCACTTCGACGAGATCGACCGCAACCATGACGGGAAGCTATCGCCCGACGAGCTGGAGCGCTGGTCGCGCAAGCGCGACGCGGCCAAGCAGTCAGGCGGGTTTGCCGAGCACTTTCGCCGCGCGGACGCCGACGGGGACGGCGGCTTGACTCGGACCGAAGCCGACAAGGCGTTGCCCCGGCTCGGCGGGAAATTCGACCGCATCGACACGAACCACGACGGCAAGCTCACCGCGGACGAGCTGCGGCGATACTTCGACGCGCAGCGGTCGGCGCGCGGAAAGCCGTCCGGCGCCTGACCTAGACGAGCCGCGCGAGGGCCGTGAGCACGAGCGACAGCAGGATCGTCGTGGTGAACGGCAGGTAGTAGTCGCGTCCCTTCACCCGCATCTTCACGTCGCCCGGCAGCCGGCCCATCCCCAGACGCGCGAGCAACGGCGAGATCGCCGTGAGCACGGCGAGCGCGATGAACAGCGTGAGGAGCCATTTCAGCACGGCACGATTGCGCGGTGTTTGGTTTATGCAATCGATTGTAATAGACTCGCGCGCTTGTCCGAATCGCCCGCCGAATCGCCCGCCGAATCGCCCGGAGAGCTTTGATGATCGACCTGTACACGTGGGGGACGCCGAATGGCCGCAAGGTCTCGGTGATGCTGGAAGAATGCGGTCTCCCTTACGTTGTGCACAAGATCGACATCGGCAAGGGCGACCAGTTCGCGCCCGACTACCTGGCGATCAACCCGAACGGCAAGATCCCCTCGATCATCGACCCGGATGGGCCCGACGGCGCGCCGATCGCGATGATGGAATCGGGCGCGATACTCGTTTACCTCGCCGCCAAGACCGGCCGGCTCCTCCCGGCTTCCGAGCGCGGCAAATACGCCGCGCTGCAGTGGCTAATGTTCCAGATGGGCGGCGTCGGGCCGATGTACGGCCAGGTCCACCACTTCCTCCGCGCAGCCAAGGTCGAGGTGCCGTACGCGATCGAGCGCTACGTCAAGGAGAAGGACCGGCTCTACGGCGTGCTCGACGCGCGGCTCGGCGCGGCGCGCTATCTCGCCGGCGGCGAGTACACGATCGCAGACATCGCGACCTATCCGTGGGTGGCGCGCCACGACTGGCACAAGACCGACCTCGCTACCTTCCCGAACGTCAAGCGCTGGTTCGATACGATCGGCGCGAGGCCCGCGGTGCAGCGGGGCATGGCCGTCCCGGCGTAGATGCAGGCCGTGCTGCGCTCCGCGCTCTCGGCGCGGCTCGAGATCCTTGAAGCCCGGCCCGCCATCGAGACGCCGCGCGCGCCGCTGCTCTTCCTGCATGGTGCGTTCGCCGGGGCGTGGACGTGGGCGGAGCACTTCCTGCCGTACTTCGCCGCGCACGGCTTTCCCGCATACGCGCTCAGCTTCCGTGGTCACGGCGAGAGCTATGGACGCGAAGCGCTCACGTGGGCAAGCCTCGCGGACTTCGTCGAGGACCTGGAGGAAGCGATCGCCGCCATCGGCGAAACGCCGGTCCTCGTCGGCCACTCCATGGGCGCGATCGTGCTGATGAAGTACCTGGAACGCGCGGATGCGGCCGCGGCGGCGCTGATCGCGCCGGTGCCGCCGCAAGGACTACTCCCCGCGTCGCTCACCCTAGCCATCCAGAAGCCCGGGCTGCTCGCGGAGCTGAACACGATGCTCGCCAGCGGCCGCGCGTCGTTCGACGCGATGCATAAGGCGCTCTTCTCCGGCCCGATGCCGGCGGACAAGCTCGCCGAGTACTGCCCGCGTTTCCAGAGTGAATCGCAGCGGGTGATCTGGGACATGATGCTCTTCGATCTACCGCAGACCTGGCGCATGCGCCGGCCGCCGATGCTGGTGCTGCTCGCCGAACGCGACGCGCTGTTCCCGCTCGATCAGTCGCGCATCGGTTTCGCGGCGATCGGGCTGCGGACCGAGATGCTCGAGGAGACCGGACACGCCGTCATGCTCGAGCCCGGGTGGCGGCGCGCGGCCGGTCGGCTGCTGCGCTGGCTGACCGGTACGTTGTGAGGACAGCGTCGCCGCCGTAGCGGCGGTCGCTCGAGCGGCGGAGCGCGGGCGGAGTATGTCCGCCGGGGGTATATCAGCCGCGCCGCGCGTACTTTCGCAGGAAGGACACGATCTCCTCGACCCGCAACTGCGGCTCGGCGGGATTCGGACGAGTCCCCACGACTCTGTTCATCCACGCCATGTTCTGCTCCATTCGCGCGACCACCGCCGGCCACTCGGCAGCGGTGTGCCGGCGCGGGTCGGGCAGCACGTGACACTGCCCGCACGCGAGCCTGAACGACTGTCCGGACGGCTGCTCGAGCTCGGGGTAGCGCTTCGCGTCGATCGCGCGTTGCCCGTGTCTCTGCAGGTAGGCGAGCAGCACCTGCTCTTCCTCGGCGGTGGGTGCCTGCACGCCGGCCATCATCTCCTTCATCAGCGTACCGAGGTTCCCCTTGCCGTTCATCCTGAGCACCATGCGGTCGACGACGACCGGCCATTTCTCCGGGTTGTGCATCGCCGGATTGGCCAGGTTGTGGCACTGGACGCAGTACTGCACGACGAGCTTCGCGCCGCGGGAGCCCGGCTCGGGCAACTGCGCGGGCTCGAACGTCGGCGGGAGGATGCGCTCGAGCATCGGACCGTGCGCGCTGTCCGCCCAGCGTTTGCGCGCATCGTTCACCGCGCGCTCGTAGTCGGTCGCCGCGACGGCCGTGAGCGTGGCGAACGCCAGGATCGCGATAGACGCGCGCGGAAAATGCATGATCGAATTATAGCCAGCGCTTCGCGGCCGGCCCGCGCCGGCCGCCTCTGGCTCCATGTAAGCGCGGCCCGCCTGTCGTCGACCAACGCCGAGGAGCACCGTCATGTCCACCGAGAACTTCGACGCCATCATCATCGGCACCGGCCAGTCGGGGAAGCCCCTCGCGGGCGCGCTGGGGGCGGCCGGCTGGAAGACCGCCGTCATCGAGCGGAAACACGTCGGCGGCACCTGCATCAACTCCGGCTGCACCCCGACGAAGACGATGGTCGCCTCCGCGCGTGTTGCCTACCTCGCCCGCCGCGGCGCGGATTACGGCGTCCACCCGGATGGCCCGATCCGCGTCGACATGGGCGAGGTCTATCGCCGCAAGCAGGCGATCGTGGAGCAGTTTCGCGCAGCGGGAACGCGCTACCTGCAGTCCACGCCGAACGTCGAGCTGGTCTTCGGAGAGGGCACCTTCGTCGATGCGAAGACCGTGCGCGTCGCACTCGGCTCGGGGGGCGAGCGGCTCCTCACCGCGCCGAAGATCGTGATCAACGTCGGCGGTCGTCCGGCGGTGCCGCCGGTCCCGGGTCTGAGCGACGTTCCGTTCCTCGACTCCACGAGCATCATGGAGCTCGAGATCCTGCCAGCGCACCTCGTCGTGCTCGGCGGTGGCTACATCGGCCTCGAGTTCAGCCAGATGTTCCGCCGCTTCGGCGCGCGCGTGACGATCGTCAACCGCGACGACCGCCTGATCCCGCGCGAGGATCCGGATGTCTCGGCCGAGGTCGAGAAGATCCTGGTCGAGGACGGCATCGAGGTGGTGAACCGCGCCGGCGTCACACGAATCGAAGGCCGCGGCGGCGTTCAGGTGCTGCTCGAGACCGCTGCCGGCCCGAGTCAGGTCGAGGGGAGCCACCTGCTGCTGGCCGCGGGGCGCGTACCCAACACCGATCGGCTGAACCTCACGGCGGCGGGGCTGGCGACCGGCAAGACGGGCTTCATTCCGGTGAACAACAGGCTCGAGAGCGGCGTCCCCGGCATCTACGCGATCGGCGACGTCAACGGCGGGCCGGCGTTCACCCACATCTCCTACGACGATTACCGCGTCCTGCGCGCGAACTGGCTCGAAAACGGCAACGCCACGACCGACGCCCGCTACGTGCCGAACACGATGTTCATCGACCCGCAGCTCGCCACCGTCGGCCTGAACGAGACCGAGGCCGCCAGGCGCGGCATCGCGCACCGCGTGGCGAAGCTGCCGATGACGAGCGTCGCGCGCGCGATCGAGATGGGCGAGACGCGCGGCTTCATGAAGGCGGTCGTCGATCCCGATTCGAAGCGGATCCTCGGCTGCACGGTGCTTGGAATCGAGGGCGGCGAGCTGATGGCCATGCTGCAGATCGCCATCATGGGCAAGGTCCCGTACACCGCGCTCCGGGACGCGATCTTCGCCCATCCGACGCTTGCCGAGGCGTTCAACAACCTCTTCGCCACCGTCGATTGACGCGCCCTGAAGAGAGAATCGCTGCGTTGGCGGTGATTCCCCTCAGCCGGGGAAGCACGAGGGGGCGTGCCCGGGCGCGCCCCCTCGTATCGTGAAGATTAAAGCGCGTTCCGCCGGTCGCCGGAGCGGAAGCCTGCGAGGTTGTCCGCCACCCCGCGTCCGAACGCGATCGCCTTGAAGAGCTCGCCCATCTCGGACGGACTGGTCAGCTTGTTGGCGGCGGCGGCAAGCGGGAGGTAGCGCTGGACGTCCGCCGGGCTCGTGCGAGACATCACCTCGGTCAGACCGCAACCGATGAGAAACTGCGCCTGCGAGGTGTAGCCGAGAAGGTCCGCACCGGCTCCGCGCGCCGCTTCGGCGACCGCGGTGAAGTCCACGTGCGCTGTGATGTCCTGCAGTCCGGGGAGGAAGAAGGGATCCGCGTGCGCCCGGTGCCGGTAGTGGCACATGAGCGTGCCCGCGTCGCGCTGCGGGTGGTAGAACTCGCGTCGCGGGAACCCGTAGTCGACGAAGACCACGACGCCGCGCTCGAGCATGCGCGCGAGACTGCCGACGAACCCGCGCGCGACAAGTCCGATCTCGGTCGTGTAATCGTCGGGGAGCTCGAGTTCGCGCGCGACGTGCAGCAACTCCCCGGCGGCCGGACGATGCGCCCACTCGAACTCGCCGTTGGCTGCGACGGCGACACCGGCCTCCTCGATCGCGCCGGCGCGCGCGCGCACCACGTGCACCGGCATCGCGTCGAGCACCTCGTTGCCGATCACGAACCCCGAGAACGCCGGTGGCAGGCCGTTCAGCCACGCGACGCGCTCCATCAACTGCGGCACGCGGGCGGCGAGCGAGTCGCGGCTCCGCGCACGCAGCTCCGGCGAGAGCTCGAGGATCAGGTAGTTCCGCGGCAGCCGCCCGAGTTGCTCGAGCTCCTCCAGCAGCGACGCGGCCAGCGCCCCCGAGCCCGCGCCGATCTCCAGGATCTCATCCCCCGCCGTGGCCAGCACCTGCGCGGCGGCGCGTGCAAGCGTGTGGCCGTAAAGCGGCGAGAGCTCCGGCGCGGTCGCGAAGTCGCCGTCGCGACCGAGCTTCCGGCTGCCAGCCATGTAGTAGCCGAGACCGGCGGCGTAGAGGGCCAGCTCCATATAGCGCGCGAAGCCGATCCAGCCGCCTGCATGCTCGATCTCGGCCCGCAGGTGCCCGGCCACGCGGTCTGCGTGCGCGCGGGCGTCAGGGGAGGGCTCGGGCAGGCTCATCGAGGTGCCAAGGACGGGTGCGAGAAAAGAGGGTACGGCGCGGGCGTGCCTCGAGCATGGTGCGCGCGTCGCGTAGAATGCGCAACAGAGTGGCCACCGAAGCGCTCTCAGGCAAGGTCGTCCTGATCACCGGCGGCGCGAAGCGCGTCGGTGCCGCGATCGCGCGCCGTCTGCACGCGGCGGGCGCGAATCTGATGCTGCACTACCACTCGGCGAAGGCGGAGAGCCTCGAGCTGCAGAAAGCGCTGCACGGCGCCCGCGCGAACTCTGCGGCCACAGTGCAGGCGAACCTGCTCAACGCCGCCGAGCTACCCGAGCTGGTGCGCACGACCGTCACCCGCTTCGGCCGGCTCGATGTTCTCGTGAACAACGCTTCCACCTTTCATGCGACGCCGCTCGGCGAGATCAAGCTCTCCGACTGGGACGACCTCGTCGGGACCAATCTCAAGGCGCCGCTCTTCCTCGCGCAGGCTGCGGCCCCGCACCTCAGAAACGCGGGCGGCTGCATCGTGAACATCACCGATATCCACGCCGACCGGCCGCTGAAAAGCTACGTCGTCTACAGCGTCGCCAAGGCGGGACTGTCCGGGCTCACGCGGGTGCTCGCGCGCGAGCTTGGGCCCGAGGTAAGAGTCAACGGGGTCGCGCCGGGACCGGTGCTCTGGCCCGCGGACGGCTCGTTCGACGAGCTCGCGCGCCAGCGCGTGATCTCGCACACGCTGCTCAAGCGCGCCGGTGAGCCCGACGACGTCGCGGCCGCGGTCTATTTCCTGGTCGCCGAGGCGCCCTACGTCACCGGTCAGATCGTCACCGTGGACGGCGGGCGCAGCGTGAACCTGTGAGCGGGAACGCGCTGTGGGGCCTGCCGGCTCCCGGGGCGGCGGGCGCGGCGGGCCGATGAACGCGCCCACCGCAAAGCAGGTCCGCAAAGCGGCCTACGAGACCGGCAAACTCGAGAAGCGCCTGCGCCGCCTCGCGGGCCAGGCGATCGCCGACTACGACATGATCCGCGCCGGCGACCGGGTCATGGTGTGCCTCTCCGGCGGCAAGGACAGCTACGGCTTGCTGGACATCCTGCTCAGGCTGCGCGAGGCCGCACCACTCGACTTCGAGCTCGTCGCGGTCAACCTCGATCAGCGGCACCCGGGCTATCCGGCGCACGTCCTGCCCGAATATCTGGGGCGGCTGGGCATCCCGTTCCGAATCGCGGTGCAGGACACGTATTCGGTGGTGAAGCGCGTCATCGCGGAGGGGAAGACGATGTGCGGGCTGTGCTCGCGGCTGCGGCGCGGCGTGCTGTACCGCGTCGCGGGCGAACTCGGGGCGACGAAGATCGCGCTCGGGCACCACCGCGACGACATTCTCGAGACTTTCTTCCTGAATCTCTTTTTCGGCGGGAAGCTGAAGGCGATGCCGCCGAAGCTCGTCTCCGACGACGGCCGCCACGTGGTGATCCGGCCGCTCGCCTACGTGCCCGAGGAGGATCTCGCCGGGTGGGCGGAGGCGCGGCAGTTCCCGATCATCCCCTGCAATCTGTGCGGGTCGCAGGAGAACCTTCAGCGCGCGCAGGCGAAGGCCATGCTTCGCGAGTGGGAGCAGCGCTTCCCAGGCCGAATCGAGAGCATCTTTCGCGCGCTCGCGAGCGTGACCCCGTCGCATCTCATGGACCGCACGTTGGTCGATTTCGGCGCGGTGCGGGCGACCGGCGCGCCCGAACCTGGCGGAGATCGGGGGATTCTTGACCTGGGTGCAACTGAAGGCTAGGTGGTAAATCCCTGAATCTCCTGGTGCTCCAAGCCCGTAACACCGTCTTGTCAAACTGAGTTTGTCATGGCATGCTCGGCACCATGAATTGCGCCGAGCGTCTCGTCGCCCTTTTCGGCAGTCAGGCCGACGTCGCGCGCCGCCTGCAGCTCGACCGCGCGCTCGTCAGCCATTGGGTGAAGTGCGGCTATGTGCCGTCGCGCTGGGCGATGGAGATCGAGCGCATCACCGCCGGCCGGATCGCGGCTGTCGAGATTCTCAACGAAGCCGCGGCGAAGAAACCCGTCCGCGTGAAATCCCGGCCCGAAGGCGCGTTCTTCGGGTCACCCATGCAAGGGAGCGACACGATGGAAGACTTTGCCCCGGCCAAACGCATCTTCTCCTTCCACCCGCCGCAGCGCACGCTGATGGGTCCCGGGCCGACCGAGATCCACCCGCGCGTGCTGACGACGATGAGCCAGCCGGCGATCGGCTATCTCGACCCGGTCTTTGTCGAGATGATGGAGGAGTTGAAGCAGCTCCTGCGCTACGCCTACCAGACGAAGAATCCGCTCACATTCCCGATCTCCGGACCCGGTTCCGTCGGCATGGAGTACTGCTTCGTCAACATGGTTGCCCCCGGCGACAAGGTCGTCGTCTGCCGCAACGGGGTGTTCGGCGGGCGCATGCTCGAGAACGTCGAGCGCTGCGGCGGGGTGCCGATCATCGTCGACGACGAGTGGGGCGCGCCGGTCGACCCGAACAAGGTCGAGGACGCGCTGAAGAAGCATCCCGACACCCGCATCGTGGCGTTCGTCCACGCCGAGACCTCGACCGGCGTGCAGTCGGATGCGAAGCGCCTCACCGAGATCGCGCACAAGCACGAGGCGCTCGTAATCGCCGACGCGGTCACGTCGCTCGGCGGCTCCCCGGTCAAGGTGGACGAGTGGGGCATCGACGCCATCTACTCCGCGAGCCAGAAGTGCCTGTCGTGCACCCCCGGCCTCTCGCCGGTGTCGTTCTCCGAGCGCGTGGTCGAGCGCGTGCAGGCGCGAAAGGACAAGATCCACAGCTGGTTCATGGACATGAACCTGCTGCTCGGCTACTGGAACGCGACCACCCGCACCTATCACCACACCGCACCGACCAACTCGCTCTTCGCGCTGCACGAGGCGCTGCTCTTGATCCGCGAGGAAGGGCTCGAGAACTCGTGGGCGCGTCACCAGCGGCATCATGTCGCGCTGAAGGCGGGCCTCGAGGCGATGGGGCTCAAGCTGCTCGTGAAGGAGCCGCACCGCCTGCCGCAGATGAACGCGGTGTTCTGCCCCGAGGGCGTCGAGGAGGCGGAGGTGCGCAAGACGCTGCTCGAAGAGTTCAACCTGGAGATCGGCGCCGGGCTCGGGCCGCTCAAGGGGAAAATTTGGCGTTTCGGCATCATGGGTTACTCGTGCCGGCCGGACAACGTTATGCTCTGTCTCGCGGCGCTCGGCTCGGTACTGTCAGACATGGGCCTTCCGGTGCACGTGGGCGACGCGGAGGCGGCTGCGCACCAGGCGTATGCATCGATGCACGCCAACGCCGCGCAGCAGAAACAGCAGAAGAAAGAGCGCGCCGCAGCCTGAACACCCGCCGCGGCGCGCGGGGGGTAGCGAGAGGTGGATCTCGGTCCACGCGTGCTTGCGGTGCTGTTCGCGGACGTCAGCGGCAGCACTTCGCTCTACGAGAGGCTCGGCGATCGCGCGGCGCTCGCGGCGATCGAGTCCGTCCTCGACATCCTGCGGCGAGCAACGGCCACGCACCGCGGCCGGGTGGTCAAGACGATCGGCGACGAGGTCATGGCGGTCTTCGAGTCGGCCGATGCCGCGTTCGAGGCGGCGGTCGACATGCAGATCGAGGTCGCCGAGCTCCCTGCGATCGGCACGGTCCGGCTCGGCATCCGCATCGGCTTCCACGCCGGCCCGGTGCTCGAGGAGCGCGGCGACGTCTTCGGCGACGCGGTCAACACCGCCGCGCGGATGGCCGGGCTCGCCAAGGGGGGCCAGATCATCACGTCCGGGCCGACGATCGATTCTCTTGCCTCGCGCTTCCGCGACAACACCCGCGATCTCGACGCGCTAACCGTGAGAGGCAAACAGGACGAGATCCGCGTCTTCGAGGTGATGTGGCAGGACGCGGGCGAGACGACGATGATGGCGCCGAAGGGGGCGCGTGTCGCCGCGGTCGCGAGCTTGCGCCTCGAGCACGCCGGCCGGACCGTGCGCATGGAGCCGGGCAAGGCCTCGGTCCTCTTCGGGCGCGACCCCGGCAACGACTTCGTCATCGCCGACAAGATGGCCTCGCGCGTGCACGGCAAGATCGAGCGGCGCCGCGAGCGGTTCTACTACGTCGATCAGAGCACCAACGGCACCTACGTCACCAACGAGGGCGACGTGGAGGTGATGCTGAAGCGCGATCAGCTCATGCTCCGCGGGCGCGGCCGGATCTGCTTCGGCCACTCGGCCGGCGACGCCGACGCGGAGGTCGTCACCTTCGTTTGCGAATGAATGCGCCGGGCCCGCCGCCCCTTTTCAAAAGAGGATCGCCGCATTGGCGGCGATCCTCGCATGTCCGGGAGCACGACGAGCGCGTGCCCCGTGTCGTGAAGATCAGATCGTCAACCGCTTCAGCGTCTCCGGGTTCTTCACCACCGACTTGAGCCGCCCGGGCGGCGCGCCGTAGAGGCTCGCCGGCGGGTTCTTCTCGAGCCGCTCGACGATCGCGGCTTCAGCGCACGCGTTGTCCCACCGGACCGACACCTCGGTGCCCGCGCTCGCCCCGAGCTGAACGCACGCCTGGCCCAGCTTGGCGTTGAGCGGCTTCAGCACCTGGCCCGCGACGAGATCCTGGACCGACCCGGTGCCCGAGAGCACGACGTCGTAGCTGCGATCGCCGCCATCTCGCGCGCTCGCGTTGAGTACCGCCGGCAGGCCGAGCAACTCGCGCGCGAGCGTCTGGTCGGCGACGCCCGTCGGAACACCCTCGAACCGCAGCGTGACTCTCTGCCCGGTCGACGGGAAGTGCTGCAAAAAGAAGTCGCGCGAGAACTCGTCGGCGATCTTGCCGCCGATCGCGGCGAGCGCCTCTTCCTGGCTCGCCCAGCTGCCGGCCGCTTTGGGCAGCGTGTTGTTGAAGTAGATCTCCTCGCCGGTCTCGCGATCGACCGCCTTCACCGTCCAGGACGACAGCGTGAACTTGTTGATCGTCACGCCGGAGGCGGCGAGCTTCGCCGAGAGCTTCTTGATGCGCGCCTCGCCGAGGACGTTGAAGTCCGCCGACTTCGTCTTGTCGCCGGTCGCAGCGCCGTCGTCTGACCAGGTGCGGAACCCGAACGACTTGATGCGTTCCTTCAGCAGGTTCTCGGCGATCGGCGAGGGCTGCGCCAGCGCATCGGGTTGATCGGCGTCGCGGACGGTCACTTTCACCGCCACCTTCGGGTCGCCGTTCTGGCGGATGAACTGGATGCGTTCGTCGCGCGACATCTGGTTCAGCGACTTCTGCAGCGCCTTCACGTTCACCACCGCCCTCGTCGTGAGCGACATCAGGCCGTCCTGGCCGAGTCGCGGCTCGCCTTCCTGGACGACGTTGGTGATGAAGCTGCCGCTCTTCGAGAGCAACTTGTCGCGCAGCAGCTCGTAGTTCTTCGCGAGCGATGCCCCGTCGAGATAGAGGCCGAGCGCTTTTTCCACCGCCTGGCTCTTCGAGTCGGCGCGCAAATCGGTCTGGATCAGGCCCTTGTCGGCCTGGTACCGCGTGTCGGTCGGGTCGACGAGGCCGACCGCGGTTACCAGCAGGGTGCCCGGGGCTGCCGGGGGTAGGGGCGCCGCAACCGGGGTTACGGAGGCCGGCGTTGGTGCCGGCGCCGCGGCCGTCTGAGCCGCGGGTGTCGCGGGCGCGGCGGCGGCCGGTGGACGGTCCGCCGGGCCGGAGCTCCGCGACACGATGAGCCAACCCGCTACGGCGACGCCGATGGCGGCCAGCGCACCTACGACCGCGATCGCCGGTTTCTGGGAGCGTCGCGGCGGCACCGGCGGGGGTTCCGTCGCCACCGGCTCGCGCGGGCTCGGCGCGGTCGTCTTGATCCGCCGGGTCTGGATCGTCTCCTGGGTGCGCTCGGTCGTGATGTTGAGCTCGGTCCGCGCGGTGTCGCCGGGTTTGGCGACCACGGTCGCTTCGAGGGCCGGCGATGCGCGGCCTTCGGCGGCGGCGCGGACCGCGTCGGCGAACTCGCGCGCGGTCTTGAAGCGATCGTCCGGTCGCTTCTCGAGCGCCTTCTTAACGACCTCGTCGAACGGCCGCGGCACCTGCACGTTCAAGCGTGATGGCGGCAGCGGATTCTCCGTCAGCACCTTGTGCATGATCGTCGTCGCGGTACCGGAGAACGGCTTGTCCCCGGTGAGCAGCTCGTACAGGATCACGCCCGCGGAGAAGAGATCCGACCGGCCGTCCACCGTCTGGCCCATGAACTGCTCGGGCGACATGTGGCTCGGCGTGCCGAGGATCATTCCGGTCTGGGTCAGGTTCGAGGACTCGACCCGGGCGATGCCGAAGTCGGCGACCTTCACCGTCCCATCCGGGAGGATCATGATGTTCGCCGGCTTGATGTCGCGGTGGACGACGCCGCGTCGGTGCGAGTAATCGAGCGCATCGAGCAGCTCGCTCATGATCCGGGCGAGCTGCGGGACGGTGAAGCGCGCGTGCTGGCTGAAGAACTCCTTCAGCGAGCGGCCCTCGACGAACTCCATCGCGATGAAGGTCGTGCCCGCGTCCTCGCCGTACTCGTACACCGCCACGATGTGCGGATGCTGGAGCCGGCCCGCGGCCTGCGCCTCGCGGCGGAAGCGCGCGAGGATTTCCGGCGCGTCCTCGCCGCCGAGCTGGTCGGCGCGGATGGTCTTGAGCGCGACGACGCGCTCGATCGACGGGTCAAACCCTTCGTACACCACGCCCATCGCGCCCTTGCCGAGCTCGCGGCGGATTTCGTACTTCCCGAGTTTGCTGGGGTGGGTCATGCGGTTTCTCCCGGTCGGGCTGCGGGCCTCGCGCGGCGCGCATCCATCGCGCAACGGCAAATGCGAACGCCGGCTCTGGGGCCGGCGTTCGCGCGTGCGCCGACCCTCGCTACTTGTACTTGTTATCGATCTCCCAGACCGTCTTCTGGATCAGCCGCTGCACCATGGTGTCGAGCGTCACGCCGCCCTGCTGCGACTGGGACACCCCGAGGACCGACGTGCTGGTCGCGCCGACCTCCATCTTCTCCTCGGTGTAGCCTTGGGCGAGCTGCTCGGTCGTCTCGGCGTTCATGATCTTGTAGCGCATGCCGATGACCCACACGCCGGTCGACTCGCCGGTCTGCACCGAACCCACCGCGGTGCCGCCGGCGGCCCCGGCCAGAGCGCCGCCGCGCGAACCCGAGAACGCGCCGAAGATGCCGGCGATCTGGCCGAGCGGCCGGCCGTCGAAACCCTGCTGGGCGGCGGCGACCTGCTCGGTCTTGAGGATGTCGAACTTGACGACGTACTTCGTCGTGCGCAGCTTACCCATGCCGAGGTAGCGCCGCGCCTGGTTCGGATCGCCGAGGTTGTAGGCGAGCTGGAACTCGTTCAGGAGCGGCCCGAGATTGGTGCGCTCGAGCACCTGGAAGTTGGCCTTCGACAGCTCGATCTCGGCGAAATCGGCGATGTTGTTCGAGCTGAACTTCTGCACGAAGGTCGCATTGTTGCTCTTGATCTCGCCCGGGATCACGACCAGCGCCGGACCCTGTTTCGACGCGTTCGTGTACTCGATCGGCTTGTAGATGGTGCGGTCGGCGGCCTCGTTCGCCTTCTGCGAGGTGGTGCTGCCGACATTCGGCGAGGGGCTGCTCTCCGAACCCCACGTCGGCGGCTGCTGGGCGATGGCGCCGCCGCCGAAAAGAACGAGCGCAACGCTCGCTGCAAGCCGCTTCACATTGATCATGTCCATGGTGACTCCCTCCGCAAAGGACCGCATTACCGTTTCGAGTTCACTTGCCGCCACTCCTGCGCGCCGGTTCGTCCGCGTTCCGGCAGTAATCGCTGTAGAGCTTCGCGACGACCTCGTCCGCCTGCTCGTTGAGCAAGGTCAGCGCCATCGCGCGCGTGTCGGCGCCGGAGTACGACGCGGCGTTCGCCGACGCATCGGCGACCGTCTTACCGGTCGACGCGGCGAGCGTGAATCCCATCCCGACGGAGACCTGGTTCAGTCGCATGATCGGATTGACGGTCGATTGCGAGACGATGAGCCCCCGCAGGACGAAATTCGCGCCGAGCCGGCGCGAGGCCGAGAGCGCCGCATCCGGATCGTTCTTGAAGTACGCGTCGATCTCCGCCTGGGCGATCTGCTTGCGGATCTCCTCCGGCGTGAACGTCCGCAGCCCGACCGCGCGCAGCCGCTCGTTGATCGCCTGGAAATGGGGACCGTAGTTCTGCTGCTGGGCGAGCACGTGGCCGTTCGACTGCTGCTCGCCGATGATGACCATGATCTTCTTGTCCCTGATCGCCTGGCGGCAGGGCGTCGAGAGCTGCGCCGCGATGCGGTTCTGCTTCTCGGCCTCGACCGCCTTGTCGGCGGCGCCGTCCTGCGAGAACTTGAAGCCCTGGCCGGGTGCCGGCGCCGCGACCGCGGCGAGCGCGCCGGCGAGCGCGACCGAGCGGAGCGATCCGAGAAGGGAGGGCTGCACGTCACCTATCCTGGCCGAGACCCAGCGAATGTAGTACATCGGCAATCCACATTCCATAGCCATCTGCGCCTAGTCCTCACCGCCCGGCGAAGCGATCGTGCCCAAGGGGGGCGCATCACCAGAGTGTCGTAACGACGACAGGCAGGGCAAGCTCCACCGCGCGTCGCGGGTGACGGATTGAACAGCGCGAATGCCGAGCGGACGGCGGCGGTCCGGTGGTGCAGCCGCCGG
Source organism: uncultured beta proteobacterium (assembly GCA_963754305.1). Classification (GTDB taxonomy): domain Bacteria; phylum Pseudomonadota; class Gammaproteobacteria; order Burkholderiales; family SG8-39; genus DATEDA01. Next base: position 137,027 of record CAVWFR010000026.1, read on the forward strand.
AGTTCGCGCCCGGGCAGGCGCAGACCTCGGCGGCAGGCTACGGCGGGGTCCGACCGCGCCGTACCGTGAGGCCGCGAGTCGTATGCGGCTCGGGGAGCACGAGGGGGTGAACCCCTGTCTCCCGAAGAACTACGCGCCGGCGCTCCGCCAGCCGCCCCCGTCCATCCAAGCGGCAAGCGCCGCACCGTCGAGCGGCCGCGCGATGTGATAGCCCTGGGCCTCGTCGCAACCGAGGCGTCCGATCATCGCCAGCGCATCGGCGCTCTCGACCCCTTCGCCCACCACCCGCAGGCCGAGGTCGTGGGCGAGGTTGATCGTCGAGCGCACGATCGAGGCGTCGCGGACGTTCGCGGTCATTCCGGCGACGAACGACCGGTCGATCTTCAGGCTCTCGAGCGGCAGCTGCTTGAGGTAGGCGAGCGAGGAGAAGCCGATGCCGAAATCGTCGACGCTGAACCCGACCCCGACTGCGTGCAGGCGCTCGATCGTCTCCAGCGCGCGTGCCGGATCGGCGAGCATCGCGCTCTCGGTGATCTCGAAGCCGATCGCGGTCCCGGGGACCTCGTGGTGCTTGAGGATGCTGCGCGTCTCGGCGACGAACCCCTGGTCCATCAGCACTCGGGTGGAGAGATTGACCGCCACGCGGACGTCGAGCCCGCGCGCGCGCCACGCGCTGCACTGGCGCGCCGCGTCGGCGAGCACCTTCAGCGTGAGGCTGCGGATGTGGTCGCCCATCTCGGCGAGCGGAATGAACTCGTCGGGCGCGACCTCGCCGTACTCCGGATGCCGCCAGCGGGCGAGCGCCTCGACACCGGGGACCGAACGGTCGGCGAGCCGCGCTATCGGCTGGTACGCGATGCGGAGCTCCCCGTTGCGGACCGCATCGCCGAGTGCGTTGGCGAGCGCCAGGCGCCGGGGCGAGTAGCGGTCGAGCGCGGCGTCGTAAGGGCCTCCGCGCGTCGGTGTACCGCAGGCCGATTCTAGGCATGCGTGTCTCTTGGACTGACTAGACCGCAAGGCCTATGCGCCCTTGCGCGCCGACGCTTACGCGTCCAGCCCGGCGGCACCCGGGCGTGCGGAGGCGGCGCGGCCCCGAGAGGCTGTGCACCCCGTCAGTGCACCGCCTACCGCCAACACCGGCACAAGTAGGCAGCCCGGCTGCAACTCGCGCACCTCGATGGACCGCGGCGCTCGGAGCGCACGTGGCGAACACGGCGCGTAGTCGAATAGTTCGCGCGCCTTCCGTGAAGCGCCTTGCGGTTGCGGCCGCTTTCGCCCCACGCTTCGTCGACCGGCAAGGCGCCGGCGGTCGAGCGGTCAGGCGGGCCGACACGGTTCGCGGAGAGGCAACCCATGGAACAATCGCTGCTGAAGGCGTTGGCGCACTTCAAGATCCTGTTCAAGAAAGAGCGGGGCGTCCCGGTCGACCTGGAGAAGATGCTGGGCGACGCGGCCTACGGGCGCCAGGTGTTGGCCCACGCGGAGGACTCGGGCAACGAAACGCTCGTGATGCTCGCGCTGTCGATCAAGGACCAGCTCGGATATCTCAAGGTCGCACCGACCGCACCGCCGCCCTCGGCGCCGGTGGAGACGAAGCCCACCGCGGCGAGGAACAAGAAATACATGTTCGGCCCGCGTTCGTAGCGGCCGGCCACCCACCCTCGGTTGCGAGAATGCGCGGGGGGTCGCCCCCTCGCACTCCCCGGATCAGAGTCGTTGCTAGCGGGATGCGACGTTGCGCCGCGCCGAGTTCGCGAGCCGCGCCGTTGCGGCGTCTCCCGGAAGCGGCAGCGCCGTCTGGTACTTCACCTGCTTGAGCGCGAAGCTCGACTTGATGTTGCCGACGCCGGGCACGCGCGACAGGAAGCCGAGGATGAAGCCCTCGAACGCCTGCACGTCCGGCACGACCACCCGCAGCAGGTAATCCGCGTCGCCCGTCATCAGGTAGCACTCCATCACCTCGGGGCGGGCGCGAATCGCCTTCTCGAATGCCTCCAGCGCTGGCTCGATCTGTTTCTCGAGGGTCACCTGCACCAGCACGCTCACCGTGAGCCCGAGCTTGAGCGGGTCGAGCAGCGTGACGTGACCCCGGATCAGCCCGCCCTCCTCGAGCCGCCGTACGCGTGCGAGACACGGCGACGGCGAGAGACCCACCGCCTGCGCGAGCTCGACGTTGGAGAGCCGGGCGTTGTCCTGCAGGCGATCGAGGATTTTCCAGTCGATCGCATCGATCGGCATTCGCGGCATGAGCAGTCCGTTCAGGAAGCAAGTGCCGCAGATTATGCTGCCAGACGCTGGGCCTGCCAGCGCTTTCGGAAGCACGTGCCTCGGCCGGCGGACTATCATCGCCGACTGACCGATCTGAAAGCAGCGACCCTCCATGACCCAGCTCTACGAGATTGCCCCGTGGGCGTTCTGGCGCGTCACGCCGCCCGACCTCGATCCGCTCGAGACCCGCGAGTGGCTCGACTCTTTCGACGCGCTGGTCGAGGCGGAAGGACCCGAGCGCGCGACCTTCCTGCTGAAGCGGCTGCTTGACCGCGCGCGCGCGAAGCGCGTCAAGCTTCCGCCGGTCTTCAACACCGCCTACAAGAACACCATCGCGCTCGAGGACCAGCCCCAGTTCCCGGGGAACCTCGAGCTCGAGCAGCGCATCGCGGCCATCATCCGCTGGAACGCGCTCGCGATGGTCGTGCGCGCGAACCGCGAGCATCCGGAGCTCGGCGGCCACATCGCGAGCTACGCTTCGGCGGCGGATCTGTTCGAAGTCGGCTTCAACCATTTCTTCCGCGGCGCGCCGGCGGGATCACCCGCCGTGGATCTCGTGTACTTCCAGCCGCACTCCGCGCCGGGCGTCTATGCCCGGGCGTTCCTGGAGGGACGGCTGACCGAGGCCGAGCTCGCGAACTATCGCCGCGACGTCGGCGGCGCCGGGCTCTCCTCCTATTGCCATCCCTGGCTGATGCCCGACTTCTGGCAGTTTCCGACCGGCTCGATGGGGCTCGGGCCGATCAACGCGATCTACCAGGCGCGCTTCATGCGCTACCTGGAGCACCGCAGCGTGCTCGCCACCGCCGGGCGCAAGGTGTGGACGTTCGTCGGCGACGGCGAGATGGACGAGCCCGAGTCGCTCGCCGCGCTCTCGCTCGCCGCGCGGGAGGGCCTCGACAACCTCATCTTCGTCGTCAACTGCAACCTGCAGCGGCTCGACGGACCGGTGCGCGGCAACGGGTCGATCGTGCAGGAGCTCGAGGGCTTGTTCGCGGGTGCGGGCTGGAACGTGATCAAGCTGATGTGGGGGTCGGACTGGGACACGCTCTTCGCCCGCGATCACGATGGGGTCATGCTGCGGCGGCTGCACGAGACGGTGGACGGGGCGTTCCAGACCTACGCCGCGACCGACGGCCGCTTCAACCGCGAGCACTTCTTCAACAAGTACCCCGAGCTGCAGGCCATGGTCGCGCACCTGTCGGACGAGGACATCGACCGCCTGCGCCGCGGCGGGCACGATCCGGTAAAGATCTACGCCGCCTATCACGCCGCGGTCCGTCACCAGGGACAGCCCACGGTCATTCTCGCCAAGACCAAGAAGGGTTACGGCATGGGTCACTGGGGCCAGGGCAAGATGGGCACCCATCAGCAGAAGAAGCTCGATGACGACGCGCTGCAGGAATTCCGCGACCGGTTCGCGCTGCCGCTCTCGGACGACGACGTGGCGGGCTTGCGCTTCTTCCGGCCCGGCGACGACTCGCCGGAGATGAAGTACCTGCACGCGCGCCGCGAGGCACTGGGCGGCTTTCTCCCGGCACGCTCTTCGCGCGCGCCGAAGCTCGAGGTGCCCGCACTCACCGCGTTCGCGCGCACGCTGGAGGGGACGCGCGATCGCGAGCAGTCGACGACGATGATCTTCGTGCAGCTGCTCACGCAGCTCCTGCGCGACGCGAGCCTGGGGAAGCACATCGTGCCGATCGTGGCCGACGAAGCACGCACCTTCGGCATGCAGTCGCTCTTCCGCCAGATCGGAATCTACTCGTCGGTGGGCCAGGTGTACTCGCCCGAGGACCAGGACGAGCTGCTCTACTACAAGGAGGCGCAGGACGGCCAGATCCTCGAGGAGGGGATCACCGAGGCTGGCGCGCTCAGCTCCTGGATCGCGGCGGCGACGAGCTACAGCGCGCACGGCGTGCCGATGCTGCCCTTCTACATCTTCTACTCCATGTTCGGCTTCCAGCGCGTGGGCGACCTCATCTGGGCGGCGGCCGACTCGCGCTCGCGCGGCTTTCTCCTCGGCGCGACCGCGGGGCGCACGACGCTTTCGGGCGAAGGGCTGCAGCACCAGGACGGTACGAGCCATCTCGCGGCATCGACGATCCCGACCTGCCGCGCCTACGACCCGTGCTTCGGCTACGAGCTCGCGGTGATCACGCAGGACGGCATGCGGCGGATGCTCGACGCGCAGGAGGACATTTTCTACTACGTGACCATGATGAACGAGAACTACGTTCACCCGGGGATGCCGACCGGCGCTGAGGAAGGGATCCTGCGCGGGATGTATCTGCTGCAGCCGCGCGACGGCGCCCAGGTGCAGCTCCTCGGCAGCGGCACGATCCTTCGCGAATCGCTCGCTGCCGCGGACGTGCTCGAGCGCGACCACGGCGTTGCGGCGAACGTCTGGAGCGTCACGAGCTGGACCGAGCTGCGCTGGGACGGGATGGAGTGCGAGCGCGCGCGCCGGCTGGGCGCCATCATTCCGGCGGACGCCGGAATCCAGAGCGGCGCTCGCCGGGACGACGCGTCCTCCGAAAGAGTCGCGTGGGTCGAGCGCTGCCTCGCGGCCACAACCGGCCCGATCGTCGCCGCGTCCGACTACGTGCGCGCGGTTCCCGACCTGGTACGTCCCTATCTGCCCGGCGGCCGCGACTATGTCGCGCTCGGCACCGACGGCTTCGGTCGCAGCGACACGCGGGCCGCGCTGCGCGCGTTCTTCGAAGTGGATCGGGCTGCGATCGTGCAGGCGGTGCTTGCGGCGCTCGGGCGCGATCCCGGTCGCGCGAAACCGGCCGGGCCGGCGCCCTGGCGCCGGTAACGCACCCGCGCTAATCGCGCCGCGGCACGTGCCGCCCACCGACGTGGGCCGAGGTGCCGTAGTGCTCCTTCAGGAGATCGCGCCCGAAGTCGCCCTCGAAGTCGCGCCACACCGTGTGGATGTGGTTGCCGCCCGAGTTGTCGAACTCGATCAGGAACGTCGGCCCCTGCACGCGGTAGTAGTGCGGCCGGCCGCGGGCCGTCGGCCCGGCCCAGGCGAAGCGGATGCCGTCGAGGCCGGCGGCGCGGATCTTTGCCAGCCGCTCCTCGGCGAGCTTCGGCTTCATCGTGCTTGCGTAACCCTCGATCAGCGCCAGCAACTGCGTCTGCTGCGGCGACGAGAGCTTCGCGAATGCAATACCCCGGGCCTCGAGCCGATCCGCCTTGGAGCGGTTGCGGCTCACGATGTCGCCGTAGGGCGAGTCGTCGACGATCGCCTCCCCGCGCTGGGCGGCGTCGAGCGAGTCCAACAGCGCGCGCGCCGCGTCCTCCTCGGCGGCGAGCGCGCGGCTCCCTTTCTTCGGCCCGCTGCGGACCTCCGCCGGATTCGCGCCGAGGAAGGTGGGCGTCGATGAAACAAATCGGCCTTTGATCACCGCGAGATGCAGCGAGACGTGATGGCCTTCGACTCGCACTCCCCACGGCGATTCTGTCCCGGGTTCGCCGAACACCAAGAACCAGTAGCGCTCCGGATCGCGCTCGTCCCAGCGCTCGAGCTCGCGCAGCACGGCCTCGAGCGCGATGATCGACTGCACCTTGAGGTAGCCTTCGCTCGAGAGAAAGCTGCGCAGCAGCGCCTGCGCCGCCTCGCGTTGCGCCGGCGACATCTCCTGCATCGGCATCCCCGGGCGGCCGCCGGGCGTGTAGCGCCACGTCGTGCGATCGCGACTCTGGAACGCGGCTTTCGCAGCCGGACGCCGATCCTCCGGCAGCGAAGCCAGGAAGCCGTTCGCGGCCTTCGCGACTTCGGCGATGAGACGTTCGCGCGCCTCATCGCCCAGCGCGGGCGAGGCAGGGATAGCAAAGGCGAGAAGGGCGACCGCGACCATCGGGAGCGCGCTGAACCTATTCATGGCGCGCCCATTGTCCACCCGTGCGCGGGCGGGCGCTACCGGCCGCGAGCAGCGCCTCGAATCGACGCGCGCACCCCACTGGCATAATCGCGCGCTTTCGCGCGCGCTCTCCGCCCCCGTGTCGACACGCACCCATGCCTGGCTCCCGCTCGCCGGCCTCTTCGCCGTCGCGGTGTCGCTCGGCGCCGGGCACGTGTCCGCGCGACTCGCTTTCGCCAACGGGGTGAACGTGCTCACCGCCGCGACGGTCCGCTCGGTGTGTGCAGGACTCCTCCTGCTCGTATTGGTGCGGTTGCGGCGCGAGGCCGTGCTGCCGCTGCCGCCGGCGTTCAAGTCGACCCTCCTCCTCGGGGTGCTCATCGCCGCGCAGACGGTGTGCATTCAGGTCTCGGTCGCACTGATCCCGGTCACGCTCGCGATCCTCGTGTTCTACACCTACCCGTTCCTCACCGGCGTGGTGAGCGGTCTCCTCGGGTACGAGCGATTCACGCTGCGGCTTGCGATCGCGCTCCTCGTCGCGTTCGGCGGCCTCGCGCTCGTGCTCGGCGTGCAGCCCGAGCCCGTGAACCCGCTCGGCGTCGCCGCCGCGCTCGGCGCGTCGGTAACCTTCAGTCTGGCGATGATGTTGACGCCGCGGCTCGCGCCGGGACTGAGCCCGCCGCTCAGGACCTTCTTCATGCTTGCTACCACCGCCGCGATCTTCCTCGCGGTCTCGCTCGTGGTGCCGGGCTTCCGGCTGCCCGCGAATGGCGCCGGCTGGGCCGGCCTCGCGGGGCTCACGCTGTTCTACGTCGCGGGGATCATCGGATTGTTTCTGCTCCTGCCGCTGCTCGGTGCGGTGCAGACCGCCGTCGTGCTCAACCTCGAGCCGGTCGCGGTGGCTCTCATGGCGTGGCTCGCGCTCGGCGAAGCGCTCACGCCGCTGCAGATCGCCGGCGCGGTGATCGTGGTCGCGACCGTGATGTTCGTCCAGACCGCGGCGCGGCGGCGCTGAGCCGCGATGAGCGCGCCCGACCCGAAGCCGCGCGGATCGGAGTGGCAGGGCCCCGCGCTCGGCGTTCTCGCCGCAGTGTTCGCGTTCAATCTCCTCGGCCGTGGAAGCGGCGAGACCTACACCGTGTTCCTGCTGCCGCTCGAGCGCGAGTTCGGCTGGTCGCGCTCGCAGCTCACCGGCGTCTATGCGACGTACCTGCTGGTCGGCGGGCTCCTCGCGCCGTTCGTCGGGACGCTGTTCGACCGCATCGGCCCGCGCGCGGTGTATCTCGGCGGCCTCGGCTGCGTGGCCGCGGCGTATCTCCTCGCGAGCACACTCGACACGTTGGGGCAGTTCTATCTGTACGCCGGCGTGATGGTGGGCGCGGGCGTCGCGCTCGTCGGCATGGTGCCGGGCTCGGGCCTCCTCACGCGCTGGTATCACGCGCGGCTCTCGGCGGCGATCGGCATCGCGTTTTCCGCGATCGGCTGCGGCGTGCTGCTGTTCGTGCCGCTCACCCAAGTGCTGCTCGCCTATCTCGACTGGCGGACCACTTACCGCGCGCTCGGCCTCGTGCTGCTCGCGCTGATGCCGATCGCCGCGTTCGCGCTGCCGTGGCGGAAGTTCGCGGCGGGACATCCGGACTATCGACGGCGGACCCGCGAGCGCGTACAGGGGGAAGGGTGGACCCTGCGCGCCGCGCTGCGAACGCGGGTCTACTGGGGCCTCGCGGCGATGTTCTTCTTCACCGCGGTTGGCATGTTCACGATCGTCCCCCAGATCGTCGTCTACCTGATCGACGTCGGCTTCGCGCCGGTGGTCGCCGCGACCGCATTCGGCGTGATGGGCATGCTGCAGGTCGGCACGCTCGCCGGCATCGGCTTCATCGCCGCGCGCTTCGGCTACCGTCACACCGTCACGGCGAGCTTCGTCGGCAGCAGCCTGGGGATCGCCATCCTGTTCGCGCTGTCGTTCCACGCGGCCGCGTGGCTGCTGGTGGCCTATGTCGTCGTGTTCGGCGCGTGCCAGGGTGCGCGCGGGCCGATCATCTCCGCGATCTGCACGACGAAGTTCGCCGGCCCCCGGGTCGCGACCATTTACGGCACGGTGTACTCGATGAACGCCGTCGGCGCGGCGATCGGATCCGTCATGGGCGGCGTGCTGCACGACGCGACCGGCGGCTACGGCGCGTGCTTCGCGTTCGCGGTCGCATCGCTGGCGATCGCCGCGACGCCGATCTGGGTCGTGCGGGAGCTGCGCGAGTTCCGGTGACGCGGGCGGAAGTGCGCCTTGCCGGCGGGCTACTTCGCCGCGAGCCGCTTCATCGCGCGCTCGTAGTAGCCGAGATCGACGTACTTGTCGGGGGCCGGCGGCTTGCCGCCCCATTGACCTTCGAGCTCCGCGCGCAGCGCGAGCACCGTCCGGAAGCCTTCCATGTCGAACCGCGCGTCCGGCGCGAGGCCGAAGCCGGGCACGACGAGCTGCTCGACGGTCTGCTCGGCCACCTTCGGATCGAGCTTGAGACGCTTGACCAACGCCGCGGCCACGTCGGTGCGGTTCGCCGGGTCGAGCGTGGCCCGGACCGATTCGATATACGCGGCGAGATAGCGCTCGAGCACGTCGGCGTTCGCCTGCGCCCAGGGACGCATCACGAAGGCGCCGGTGGCCTGGTAGCGCCCGATCAGGTCGAGCGAGCGGCCGAGGCTCTTCAATCCCTTTTCCTGGATCGTGATGGAAAACGGGACGTTCACCATCCCCGCGACGAGGTCGGGGTTCGACGCCATCGCCGCCGAGCGCTGCGCGGTGCCGCCGACCGGGCGCACCGTGTAGTCGCGGCCCTCGAGCAGGCCGTTGTTCTTCAGGATCTTCTTCGCGACCAGCGCATACGCGGTGTTGGGTGCGTCGACCGCGACCACTTTGCCGCGGATGTCCGCGAAGGTGCCGATCTCGGGGCGGACCATGAAGTAGTTCATGCTCGCATCGCCGCCTATGACGATGATCGTGTCCCGGCCGGCGGTCTCCACCATCGCCACCGCGTTGTCGACCGCCGCATGTGCGATCTCGAACTTGCCGGCCGCGAGCCCCGCGCGCTGCTCGTCGGAGTTCGGCGTGTTCTGCAACTCCACCTTCAGGCCGTGCCGAGCGAAGATGCCGCGCTCGAGCCCGATGAAGATCGGCGCGTTGGGAGAGCCCGGGAAGACGTTCACCCGGACCACCGTCTCCTGCGCCACTGCGACCGGCGCGGCAAAGGCGAGCGCGGTCACCAGTAGCGGCTTCAGCATCCCTCTCACGGCGCTTCTCCTTTGATCGTCAGGCGAGGGCGGCCTTGACCCGCTCCGGCGTGAACGGAATGTCGCGCAGCCTGCGTCCGGTCGCCGCCGCGAACGCATTCGCGATCGCGCCGGCCGCCGGCCCCTGCGATCCCTCGCCCACGCCGAGCGAGCGCTCGGCGGGCAGCTGGATCACCTCCACCTCGACCGCGGGCACTTCGCTGAACCGCAGGATCGGATAGTCCGCCCAGCCGCGGGTCTTGACACCCGCGCGGTCGAACTTCAGCGCCTCCTTGAGCGTCCAGCTCGCCGACTGGATGATGCCGCCCTCGATCTGGTTGACGACGCCGTCCGGATTGACCGCGAGCCCCGCGTCGACCGCGGACACCGCGCGCGTCACGCGCACGACGCCGCTCGCACGATCGACTTCGACTTCGGCGACAACCGCGCAGTAGCAACCCAGATTCTTGTACCTGGCGAACCCGATGCCGCGCCCGCGGAGCGTGTTGCCGCTCGCCGCGAGCTTCGCGCCCGGTTGCCAGCCCGCCTTGCGTGCCGCCGCCTCGATCACCGCCCGGGCGCGAGGATCGGTGAGGTGCCGCAACCGGAACTCGACCGGGTCGGCGCCGGCCGCGCCCGCCGTCTCGTCCATGAACGACTCGAGCGCGAAGACGTTCGCATACGCGCCCAGGGTCCGCAGCGCCGAGGTGCGGAGCGGCTGCTCCGGTAGATAGTGCTTCACGATGCGCTGGGTCGGAAAATCGTAGAGCGGAATCGCGTTGCGATCGGCGCCGCCCGACGGCAGCGGCACGTCGGCGGGGAACGTCGGCGGCGAGGGGTTCGCGACGTACCAGGCGGCAAGCAGATTGACGCCCTCGCGCCCGCCCGGGCGCGTCGTGTGGGGGTAACTCCAGAGCTCGTGCTGCCAGTCGACGATGCGACCCGACGCATCGAGACCGGCGCGCATCTTCATGATCATCGCCGAGCCGAACGGCTCCCACATGAACTCGTCCTCGCGCATCCACTGCAGCCTCACCGGCCGGCCGGGGAGGGCGCGCGCGACGAGCGCCGCGTCGAAGGCCACATCGTCCGCGCCGTTCTGCCCGTAGCACCCCGAGCCTTCCGCGTGGATGCAGATGATGCTCTCCGGGGCGACACCGAGCGCGCGCGCCATGTCGCCGCGCAGCGGGAAAACGCCCTGGCTGTGCGTCCACACGGTGAGCTTGCCGTCGGCGGCTTGCGCGACGGCGCACGACGGCCCGATCGATGCATGCAGCTGATAGGCCCGCGTGTAGCGGGCCTCGATCCGCTTGGCCGCGGGCGACGCGCCGGGCGCCGTTTTCTCGTTCACCACCGAGTCCTGGGACGCGAGGCCCGGGTCGGCGCGGTCGAACGTGTCGGCGAGCGTCGTCGCGAGATCGGGGCGCATCCACACCGCCGAGTCGCGTAGCGCCTCGCGCGCCTTGATCGCCTGCTCTTCACGCTCGCACGCGACCGCGAGGAAGTTGCCGTCGCGCACGATGCCGACCACGCCCGGGAGCCGCTTCACCGCCGCGATGTCGACGCTGACAAGCTCTGCGCGCGGCGCCGGGGGACGCACCACGCGGGCGTGTAGCATGCCGGGAAGACGCAGGTCCTGGACGTACGCGGGAGCGCCGGTGAACTTGCCTGGAATGTCCCGTCGCGCGAGACTCTGACCGACGTACTTGTAGTCGCCGGGCGGCTTGGGCTTCGCCTTGGCAGAGGCCTCGCGGCGGAGCATCGCCTCGGAGGTGAGCTCCCAGTACGTCGCCTGCTTGCCACCGCTCGCGGTCACGGTGCCGTCGGCGACCTTCATCTCCGCCGGTGTGACGCCGAGGCGCGCCGCGGCAGCGCCGAGCAGCAGCTCGCGCGCTTCGGCGCAGGCGAAGCGCACCGCGGTTCCGCTCTGCTCCATCGAGAGACTGCCCGCCGTGACCCCCTCGTTCGGTGTGCGCGACGTGTCGCCGGTCACCATCTCGATGCGCCGGTAGTCGACGTCGAGCTCGTCGGCGGCGATCTGCGCGAGCGCGGTGGCGATGCCCTGGCCGAGCTCGATCTTGCCGGTGAACACCGTCACCGTTCCGCCGGGGTTGACACGCAGCCACGACGAGAGCATCCGGTTGGTGTTCAGGCTGCCCGGCAGGGGCGGCTGCGCGCCGGCGGCCTGGCCGAGCACCGATTCCGGCGCGAGCGCGATGCCGACCACCAGGGCGACGCCGGACTTCAGGAACTCGCGGCGCGAGGAGTCGGGGCGGGCGGGCGTCATGACACCGCTCCCTGCGCGACGCGCATGACCGCGCGCACGATCCGGTTGTGCGAACCGCAACGGCACAGGTGCCCGTCCAGCGCGCGCTTGATCTCCGCTTCGGTCGGCTTCGGTGTGCGCGCGAGCAGCGCCTGGGCCGCGATCACCATCCCGTTGCCGCAGAAACCGCACTGGCAGGCCTGCTCCTGGATGAACGCGCGCTGCAGCGCGCTCGGCCGCTCGGCCGTGCCGAGACTCTCGATCGTGGTGATCCGTCCCTTCGCCGCGACCGAGACCGGCAGGACGCAGGACCGCTGCTCGCGGCCGTCGACGAGCACCGAACAGGCCCCGCACTGCGCCTGCCCGCACCCGTACTTGGCGCCGTTCAGCTGGAGATCGTTCCGCAGGACATACAGGAGCGGGGTCTCGGGTTCGACGGTGACCGATCGCGTCTGGCCGTTGACCTGAAGCACGAACGTTGCGGGCATCGGAGTCCTCCTCAGTGGCACGCGCGTAAAGAGTCGTGGTTTTCTGGCGCGTGCGACTTCAGCAGGATAGGCCCGGCATCGGAGGTTGTGAAGCGGTGATGCCCGCCGCAGTGCAGCGAACCGCAGTGCAGCCCGCCAGGAGATCGGGGCGTCAGGCGGCGCGCGCGGCGCGAAGCCCGCCGGCCCGGCGAGCGCGCTTCGCAGGCGCGGCTCGCCTGCCCGCCGGCCGCGCCACCCCGAGGCCGGCAAGATACTGATCGACCATTCGCTCGGCCTCGCGCCCGAGCGGGAAGTACTTCTGGTCCAGCAGCCAATTGCTGATCAAGCCGTCCACGAGCGCGTGCAGCCCGACCGCGGCGCTCCGCGCATTCACGCCGGCGGGGAGCAGGCCGCGGCGGACGGCGTTCCGCACGCCGCGCTCGAGCTCGCTCAGGCACTCGGCGCGCATCTCGACGTAGCGGTCGCGGACCGGCGCCATCTCGTCGACGTACTCGCACTTGTGGCAGACGATCTCGAACACCCGCCGCGCCTGGGCGTCGTCGGTCGTCTTGCGCAACACCGTCACCATGCAGCGCCGGATGTAGCCGAGCGGATCCGAGTGGGCATCGTCGCCGGAGCGCCCGACCATCTCCTCCATCGGGAGCGTTACGCGCGCGAGCATCGCGGCGAAGAGATCGGCCTTGTTGCGGAAGTGCCAGTAGATCGCGCCGCGCGTGACGCCCGCCGCGGCAGCGATGTCCTCGAGCGAAGGGCGCGACGCGCCGCGGCGGCTGAATACCCGTTCCGCCGCGTCAAGAATGCGGTTGCGCGTCACCAGCGCGTCCGCCTTCGTGCGTCGAGGCATCGTCTCGTCGTCCTGTAATGGTTCGTGCACCGGTACAGTGCCGGTGCAACGCGGGCGCATCGCGCGGGTGCGACCGCGCACGGGCCGCGGTCGTCGTTCACGCAACTTTACCCGGGAGGTACTTTACATACATTCGCCCATGTATGTAAACTGCCACGCTTCGATTCCGGATCGCGCGCGCCCGCAAGGCAGGGGCCAAGAACATGCTCCGTTCATTCGTCCTCAAACTGCGCCGGCCGACGCGGCGAACAGTCCCGGCGGCACTCTCCGTCGCTGCCGCCCTTGTGCTGGCCGCCTGCGGCGAGGTCGGGAGCCAGCCGCCCGGCCAGATGCCGCCGCCCGAGGTGTCGGTCGTCACCGCCGAGGCGAAAGAGATGCCCGTCGCATACGAGTACGCGGGACAAACTGCGGGCTACCGCGAGGTCGAGGTGCGGGCGCGGGTGACCGGCATCATGCTCAAGCGCAATTACCGCGAAGGCGAGGCGGTGAAGCGGGGGCAGTCGCTGTTCCAGATCGATCCCGCGCCGTTCCAGGTCGCGCTCGCGCGCGCCGAGGCCGATCTCGCCACCGCGCAGGCACGCGAGGCACAGGCGGGGCGCGACGCCGAGCGGATGAAGGCGGTGATCGACATTAAGGCGGTGAGCCGAAAGGAGTACGACGATTCGGTATCGGCCGCGCAGATCGCGGCCGCCGAGGTGAAGGGCGCCCGCGCCCGCGTCGCCGAGGCAAGGCTCAACCTCGATTACACCCGCGTCGAGGCACCGATCAGCGGCGTCTCCGGCCGCTCGCTCCGCTCCGAGGGCACCCTCGTGTCCGGACCGGACGTCCTGCTCACGTCGGTCACGCAGACCGATCCGATCTACGTCATCTTCGGGATACCGGAGGCCGAGCTGCTGCGGATCCGGCGCGATGTCGAGGCGAAACGGCTGCGGCTGCCTACCGACGGCCGGTTCGACGTCACGGTGTCGCTCGCGGACGGCAGCGCCTACAGCAAGGCCGGCAAGGTGGACTTCACCGACGTGCAGGTGAATACGAACACCGGCACGGTCGAGACCCGCGCCCAGCTGCCGAACGCGGGCGGCGGGCTCAAGCCCGGACAGTTCGTCCGTGCACGGCTCGCCGGTGCCGTGCGCCCGGCGGCCATCACGGTGCCCCAGCGCTCGATCCTGGAAGGACCGAAGGGCAAGTTCGTCTACGTCGTGACCGAGGGCAAGGCCGAGATGCGGCCGGTCGAGGTCGGCGAATGGGTCGGCGAGTCGTGGGTGATCGATTCCGGTGTCGCACCGGGCGACAAAGTGATCGTCGACGGCGTGATGAAGATCGGGCCCGGTGCGCCGGTGCGCATCGCCGCGCCGGGCGGTGACGGCAAGCCGCCCGCGCCGCCCCCGCCCGGCAAGGGCGACAAGGGCGCGGCGAAGAAAAGCTGAGGAACCTGCGAACCGGCAGACGAAGAGACCTCGACAGTAAGGAACAGGGGGGCACGCCCCCTTGCAAATCCCCCGGATCAGACGGACCAAACCATCATGTTCTCCCGCTTCTTCATCGATCGACCGATCTTCGCCGCGGTGCTGTCGATCTTCATCGTCATCGCCGGTCTCGCGTCGATCCGCAGCCTACCGATCGCGCAGTACCCGGAGATCTCGCCGCCGGTCGTGACGGTGCAGGCGGTCTACCCGGGCGCCTCGGCCGAGACGCTCGAGCAGACCGTCGCCGCGCCGCTCGAGAACGCGATCAACGGCGTCGAGGACATGCTCTACATGAGCTCGACATCCGCCTCGAACGGCGTCGTGCAGATCCAGGTCACTTTCAACATCGGCGCCGACGTGGACAAAGCGGCGCTGAACGTCAACAACCGGGTGAAGCAGGCCGAGGCGCGGCTGCCGCTCGAGGTGCGCCGGCAGGGCGTCACCGTGGAGAAGGGTTCCTCGGCGTTCCTGCAGGTCATCGCCTTCCTGTCGCCGGACGGCCGGTACGACGACATTTTCATATCGAACTACGTGACGCTGAACGTGCTGGACGCCGTCAAGCGCATCCCGGGCACGACCAACGTCCAGATCTTCGGGGCAAAGGACTATGCCATGCGGATCTGGGTCAAGCCCGACCGCCTGTCGCAGCTCAAGCTCACCACCGCCGAGGTCGTGCGCGCGATCAACGAGCAGAACGCGCAGTTCGCCGCCGGCAAAATCGGCCAGACGCCGACCGGCGGGCCGCAGGAGCTCGTCTACACCATCACCACGAAGGGCCGGCTCGCAGAGGTGGCGGAGTTCGAGAACATCGTCGTCAGGGCGAACCCCGACGGCTCGAATCTGCGCCTGAAGGACGTCGCGCGGGTGGAGCTCGGCTCGAAGGACTACGAGTTCATCGGCCGCGTGAACGGCCGCGAGGCGACCCTCGTCGGGATCTTTCTGCAGCCGGGCGCGAACGCGCTGGACGTTGCGGCCAACGTCAACCGCACGGTGAACGACCTCGCGACGCGGTTCCCCGACGGGCTCTCGCATTCGGTCGTGTACGACACCACGCGCTTCGTCGAGGTCTCGATCCGCGAGGTGCTGATCACGCTCGGCGAGGCGATGTTGCTCGTCTTCCTGGTCGTGTACCTGTTCCTGCAGAGCCTGCGGGCGACGCTGATCCCGCTGCTTGCGGTGCCGGTGTCGCTGATCGGCACGTTCGCCGGGCTGCTGATGCTGGGCTACTCGATCAACACGCTCACGCTCTTCGGCATGGTGCTCGCGATCGGCATCGTCGTCGACGACGCGATCGTCGTGCTCGAGAACGTCGAGCGGATCATGCACGAGGCGCATCTTTCGGCGCGCGAGTCGGCGATCAAGGCAATGCAGGAGGTCACCGGCCCGGTGATCGCGATCGTGCTCGTACTGTGCGCGGTGTTCGTGCCGATCGCCTTCCTCGGCGGCCTGACCGGCGAGCTGTATCGCCAATTCGCGGTCACGATCTCGATCGCGGTGGTGATCTCGGGGCTGGTCGCGCTCACGCTGACCCCAGCGCTATGCGTGATGATCCTGAAGCGCGGCCGACAGCAGCCGAACCGCTTCTTCCGCGCCTTCAACGACTGGTTCACCCGCGTCACGAACCGCTATGCGCGCGGCGTGGCCTGGATGATCCGCCGCGCGGTGCTGGGTCTAGCGCTCTTCGCCGGAATGGTGGCGATCACCGCGGTGCTCTGGCGGAGCATCCCCGGGTCGCTCGTGCCGGACGAGGATCAGGGCTACTACATCGCCGCGGTGATCCTGCCCGACGGCGCGACGCTGGAGCGCACCGACAAGGTGGTCGGCGAGGTGCTCCAGATCATCAAGTCGAACCCGGCGAACGAGAACGCCGTCGCATTCACGGGCTTCGACTTCCTCGGCGGGGCTTTCCGCAACAGCGCGGCGACGATCTTCGTCACCCAGAAGCACTGGGACGAGCGTAACGTCCCGGTGCAGGCCCTGGTCGGCGAGCTCTGGATGAAGACCGGGCATATCAAGGAGGCGTTGGTGCTCGCCTTCAACCCGCCGCCGATCTTCGGCCTCGGCACCGCCGGCGGGTTCGAGTTCTACGTCCAGAACCGCGGCGGCGGCGGGTCGAAGCGGCTCTCCGAGGTCGCGCAAGCGTTCATCGGGCGCGCGTCGAAGGATCCTGCGTTCGCGCAGATCAACACCTTGTGGCGCGCCAACACTCCGCAGCTCTACGTCGACGTCGACCGCGAGCGGGCGAAGGCGGTCGGCGTGCCGCTCGACGATCTCTTCGGGACGGTCGCAGCGACGCTCGGAACCTACTACGTCAACGACTTCAACCGCTACGGCCGTACCTGGCAGGTGCTGATGTCGGCCGAGCCGCGCTTCCGCAAGACGCCCGACGACATCGGCGACATCTGGATGCGCGGCATGAAGGGCGACATGGTCCCGCTCGCCTCGCTCGCGAACATCAAGTACGCGGCGGGCCCCGAGACGCTCGACCGGTTCAACAATCTCCCGGCGGTGAAGATCCTCGGCGCCGGGGCCCCCGGGACGAGCTCCGGCCAGGCGATCGCGGAGGTCGAGAAGGTCGCCAAAGAAGTGCTGCCGCCCGAGTTCTCGCTGGACTGGAGCGGGGCGTCGTACCAGGAGAAGAAATCGAGCGGCACGTCGGTGATCGCGCTCGCGCTCGCGGCGCTGATGGCGTTCCTCATCCTCGCCGCGCAATACGAAAAGTGGTCGCTGCCGCTGTCGGTGCTGCTCGCAATGCCGTTCGGGATGTTCGGCGCGCTCGCGGCGGTTTGGCTGCGCGGGCAGACGAACGACGTCTACTTCCAGATCGGGCTCGTCACGCTGCTCGGCCTGGCGGCGAAGAATGCGATCCTGATCGTCGAGTACGCGTCGATGAAGCACCATGAAGGGCTGTCGGCACCCGCGGCGGCGGTCGAGGCGGCACGGTTGCGGTTCCGGCCGATCCTGATGACCTCGCTCGCCTTCATCTTCGGCGTGTTGCCGCTCGCGATATCGACCGGCGCGGGTGCAGGCGCGCGCCACGCGGTCGGCACCGGGGTGGTCGGCGGCATGCTCGCCGCCACGTTCCTCGCGATTTTCTTCGTGCCGCTCTTCTTCCGGCTGATCACCGACCGGCGGCTCCGCGAACCCCGGTCGAGCGCGGAGATCCTGGCGGAGGCGCATCACGCGCGCGAGGCGAGCCTGCGCGCCGCGCGCACGCCGCAGCATCATCCGAGCGCGCCGAAGGAAGGCGGCCATGCGTAACGCGATCGTTGGCCTGTTCGTCGCCGTGCTCGCCGGATGCTCGTTCGCGCCCAAGTACGAGCGCCCGCCGAGCGAGTTGCCGGAGACGTGGCGCCCGCCGCCCGGTGCGACGGTGCCGCCGCCGCAGCAGTCGATCGCGGCACCGGCCGAGCGGTGGTGGACGCTCTTCGGGGATCCGACGCTCGTCCGGCTCGTCGACGAGGCGCTCGCGAGCAACCAGGACCTCGCGCTCGCAGTGGCCCGGGTCGACGAGGCGCGCGCGCTCGCCCGGATCCAGGAGTCGCTGCAGTGGCCGTCGCTCGACGGCAGCCTCGGCGCGGACCGGAGCCGCGCCTCGACCCGGACGGCGGCGTTCTTCCCGGGCATCCCGGTGTATCGCACCAACTACCGCGCGACGCTCGATCTTTCCTACGAGCTCGATCTGTGGGGCCGGCTGCGCAACGCCACCGCCGCGGCGCAGGCGGACCTGCTCGCGACCGAAGCGGCGCGGGACACCGTCCAGATCACGCTCGCCGCCGAAGTGGCGCGCTCTTACTACGCGCTGCAGGCGATCGACGAGCAGGTTGCGACGACCGAGCGCACGCTCGATCTGCGCTCGCGCGCGCTCGAGCTCCAGCGCCGGCGCGCGGCGGCGGGCCTGATCGCCGACCTCGACGTGCAGCAGCTCGACGCCGAGGTGCAGGGCGCGCGCGCGGTGCTCCCGGCCCTGCAGCGCGACCGCTCGCTCGAGGAGGCGGCGCTCGCGGTGCTCCTCGGCCGCAGCCCGCGCGCGATCATCGACGAGAACGTCGCCCCCCAGCGCGCGCCCGATGGCCGCGAGGTGGCGATCGTCGTGCCGGCGGTGCTGCCCTCCGACCTGCTGCTGCGCCGACCCGACCTCTTTCAGGCCGAGCAGCAGCTCGTCGCCGCCAACGCGCGGATCGGCGTCGCTCGCGCCGCGTTCTTTCCGCGCATTTCGCTCACCGGCTATTTCGGCAGCGAGGCCGCATCGCTCTCGGATCTGTTCACCGGCCCGGCGGGGATCTGGCGCATCGCCGGCGGACTGGCGCAGCCGATCTTCCAGGGCGGACGGCTCTTCGCCGAGACCGATGCGGCGGAAGCACGTCAGCGCCAGGCGGTGGCGCAGTACCAGAAGACGATCCAGAACGCCTTCCGCGAGGTGCGCGATGCGCTCAACACCCAGGCCCGCGCGCGCGAGATCTACGATGCCGAGAGCGCGCGCGTCGCGGCGTTGCGCGCGAGCCTCGAGCTCGCGATCGCGCGCTACGATGCCGGGCTCGCGAGCCAGCTCGCCGCTATCGACGCGGAGCGCAACCTCCTGCTGGCGGAGCTGATCCGGATCGACGCGCTGCGCCAGAGCCGGGCGGCCTCGGCCGATCTCTTCCGCGCCCTGGGTGGGGGCTGGACGGCGCCGACGCCTTAACTGTGCCCCCCAAGAAGGGGCGGTGGGCGCGGACGCTATACTCGGTCCTCCT
Source organism: uncultured beta proteobacterium (assembly GCA_963754305.1). Lineage (GTDB taxonomy): Bacteria > Pseudomonadota > Gammaproteobacteria > Burkholderiales > SG8-39 > DATEDA01. The sequence continues at coordinate 156,228 of CAVWFR010000026.1, forward strand.
ATGAGCGCCTGCCGAGCCATCGACGTCCGTCCCATCGCCGGCGCAATCGGCGCCGAGATTCACGGCGTCGATCTCGCGCGCGAGCTCGATGACGCGGCGGTCGCCGAAATCCGCCGCGCCTTTCTCGACCACCTGGTGATTTTCTTTCGCGACCAGCACCTTGGCCCGGCGGAGTTCATGGCGTTCGCGCGGCGGCTGGGGACGCCGATCGAGTATCCGTTCGTGGCCGGTCTACCCGGGTTCCCCGAACTGATCGAGGTAAAAAAACTCGAGCACGAGCGCCAGAACTTCGGCGGCATCTGGCATTCCGACACCGCATACCTCGCGACGCCGCCGATGGGCTCGATGCTGCTCGCACGCGAAGTGCCGCCGCGCGGCGGCGACACCGAATTCGCCAACCAGTACCTCGCCTACGAGACGCTGTCCGAGGGCATGCGGAGGTTGCTTGACGGCCTGATCGCGGTGAACGCTTCGTCCAAGGCGGATACCACGCGAACTCGGGAGGACCGCGTCCGCAGCGACGGGCGGGGCGATGCGCGCGACGCGTATGTCGCGGAACACCCGGCGGTGCGCACCCACCCGGAGAGCGGGCGCAAGGCGCTCTATGTCAACATCGGGCACACGGTGCGGTTCAAGGACATGACCGAGGAGGAGAGTGCGCCGCTGCTCGGTTTCCTCTTCCGGCACCAGGTCCGGCCGGAGCTCACCTGCCGCTTCCGGTGGGAGGCGGGCTCGCTGGCGTTCTGGGACAACCGGTGCGCACAGCACAACCCGATCAACGACTACCACGGGTTTCGCCGCGTCATGCACCGCATCACGCTTGCCGGCGACACGCCGCGCTAAGCATTGCGCCGGATTTGTCGGCCGTCCCCGACCAGATTGCAAACATTTGTCAAACGCAGGCGGGACGGATGCATTGGCTTGCGATCGGCGCCGCCGTCCCGAAGACTCGCCAGTCCGGGATAATCGGTCCGATCATGCCCCGTCGCCTGTCTTGCCTCGTCGTTGCCGCGCTCCTCGCCGTGCCGCTCGCCGCCGTCGGGGCCAACCTCGGCAAGGTCACCGTGCTGTCGAAGACGGGCGAGCCGCTCAATGTCGAGATCGACATCGTCGCGATCCGCGCCGATGAGCGCGACTCGCTGGCGGGGAGCCTCGCTTCGCCGGAAGCTCTACGCGCGGCCAGCGTCACGCTTCAGCCGCGGGCGGAAGTCATGCGCGCAAAGGTCGATCGCGACCCCAACGGCCGGTACGTCCTGCGGCTGACCTCGACCGAACCCGTCGGCCAGCCGCTCGTCGACGTGCTGTTGGAGTTGTCGTGGACCGGTGGGCGGATCCTGCGTCTTTACAGCTTCCTCCTCGCCCCCGGGGATGCCACGCCGCTGCCGGTCCCGCCCACGCTGGCTGAATCGCCCGCGCCGGTTGCGCCGGAACCGCTTGCCCCCCGCGCCGAACGCGACGGCAGCGGCGCAGGTGCGCAGGCTGAGCGGGCCCAGCCGGTTGCGCCGGAACGGCCGGCGCCCCGCGCCGAACGCGACGGCCGCGGCGCGGGTTCGCAGCGCGACGCACAGTACCGCGTCGCGCCCGGCGACACACTCGCGAAGATCGCGCTGGGGGTTCGTCGCGAAGGTCGGACTCTCGATCAGGCAATGGTCGCAATCTTCAACGCGAATCGAGGCACGTTCGTCGACGATAACTTGAACCGCTTGCGTGCGGGGAGCCTGCTTGCGATCCCGAGCGCGGACGAGGTCGCAGCAATACCCGCCGAGCAAGCGAGACGCGTCGTCGCCGAGCATCGGGTCGCGTTCGAGGACTACCGCCGCCGGCTCGCCGGCGCGGTGGCCGCCGGGCCGCCGGCCGCGACGCAAGCGGAGCGCCGCGAGCCGGGGCGCGTCGCCGCCCGAGGCGAGCCGTCGGCCCCGAAGGGCGACCGCCTCGCGCTCCAGGGCGATCCGGCGGACGACATCGCTTCGCGCGAGCTGGCGATCGCTGCATCGCGCGAGCGGATCAGGAAACTCGAGGAGACGATCGCCGGTCTGCGGCAGCTGCTCGAGGGGCGGGATCGCGAGATCGAGCGGCTGGAGCGGCGGTTCCCGCCGGCGCCGCCCGACAGGAACTGAGCTCGGGGAGCCTGGGGTGTGCCTCTCGTAGCGTGAAAGCCAGCGCCGCTTTCCGCCTCAGCGAGCGAGCGCCGGCTTCGGCCGCACGGTGGAGACGAAGAAGAACAAGAGGTAGAGGTAGGCCGCGAACCGCCAGCCCGCCGCTGCGAGCGCGAGCGCGGCGCCGACGATTCCGAACGCCACGAAAAAGCGTCTACGCACGACCTGCCAGCGTGCCGCCGCCTCGTCCGCGGGAAGCGCCATCAGGTGGAACAACGCGCGCCGCCATAGCATCAACTGCGCGGCGAGAATCAGCGCGAGATTGACGCCGTAGACGACCGGCGCGTCGTCGAGCTCGCGATACTCGCCGATCAGCGACGTCGAGAACGGCACGAACGTGATGCAGAGGATGAAGAGTAGGTTGCGCCACAGGAACCCGTGCTCGACACCGCGCACGACGTGCATCAGCCGGTGGTGCCCGAGCCAGAAGACGCACAGCACGAGAAAGCTGATGACGTAGCTCTCGAGCTTCGGCAGGAGCGCGAGGAGCGCCGCGCGCAGGCCGGCATCGTCGACTATCCCGGCGAGCGCCTCGGGCAGCTTGAGGTCGAGGACGAGGAGCGTCATCGCGACCGCGAAGATGCCGTCGGTCAGCGCCTCGATGCGGCCCTTGCTGGGCAGGTCGGGGTCTTCCATCCGCGTTGCAGTCTCGCGCGCGTGCTGTGGTCCTGATCCGCCGGGGTCGAGCCGCGCCCGTTCGCCCTCGCGGCGCCGCTACTTCGCCCGCCGCCGCGCGCGCTTCTCCGCCCATTGCCGCCGCACTCGCGCCGGCGGGTCGTGATCGCGCACCTGCTGCGCGCGGCGCTCGAGCCGGTCGCGCGTGCGCAAGGCCCGCTCGTGGCGCTTCGCTAGCAAAGGATAGTGCCGGATCTCGTTCAGCCGCTCCGCGATCTCCCAGCAGTTCGCGCCGTTCGTGACCCAGACCTTCGACGCGATGCTGCGCAGGTCGAGCGCGCGCGAGTACTTCCGCAGCGTCTTCTGGCCGCGGCGGTTGGCGTACTCGTGGAAGTAGCTCATCGCCAGCTCCCGCAGGCTACGGTACACCGGGTCGCGATAGCGGAGCGGCACGTGGTTGGTCTTCGATATCGCGCCCCAGCGGCCGTTGCGGCGGAACACGGCCACGACGTGATCGTAGTCCTGCACCGCCTCCAGATCGAGGAGCAGCGGTCGCTCGCCACGGATCCAGAGCGCCGCGGCTGCGACCATCGCGCCCTCGATGCAGTGCGCGCGGCGCTGGCGCAGCACCTCGCGCACCGAAAGCACGGTGTCGCCGTCGGGCTCGAAGTTCTGCGGCAGGTCGTCGAGGAACGCCTGGATCTTCTCCGGTCGGTCGAGCCGGGCGAGCGTGCGGAACTCGGCCGGGGTAAGTCCGAGATCTTCGCGGCGGGCGTAGCGCCTGGGCATGGGCGGTGGCGTGACGGACAGACGGAAAACCGGCGCGATCATACGCGAGCAACGCCGCGGTGTCGGGCACGGGCGACGCGCCGGTGCGCGAGACGTCCGACTCCTCGACATGGGGCGAAAAACCGGGCCTATGCCGCACCGCACCTCATCCCAAAGCGCTTCGCCTCTGCAATAATCGCGCTCTCGTCCTTCCCATTCCAATGGCATTCCGGCAACTGCTTGCGGCGGGTCTCCTCGTTTCCGGACTCCTCCCCGCGACGGGGTGGGCCGCGGAGCTCGGGCGGCTCACGCTCCAGTCCGGGCGTCGGCGAGCCGCTGCGGGCGGAGATCGAGATCCTCTCGGTGCGGCCGGACGAGGCTGGGTCGCTCGCCGCGCGCATCCCGCCGCCGGAAGTGTTCTGGCGCGCGAACCTCGAGCCACCCGCCGCCCTCGACCGGCTCCGCGTGGCGGTCGAGCGGCGGCCCAAGAACCGGTTCGTCGTCAGCGTACGCTCGGGCGAACCGTTCGACGATCCGTTCATCCAGCTTCTGGTCGAGCTCGTTTCCAGCGCCGGGAGCGCGGTACGCGAGTATCCGTTTCTGCTCGAAGAGCCGCACACGAGGGGACGCGCGATCGCTGCGCCGGTGTCGCCACCGATCGCCCCCTCGCTCGCCACGCCGGTCGCTTCCGCGCTCGAGCCCGCGGAGCGACGCGGCGCGCCGCTCCGGCCCGGCGGGTACCAGGTCAAGCCGGGTGACACGCTCGCGTCGATCGCGCAGGCGCACAAGCCCGCCGGCGCGACGCTCGAGCAGGCGCTGGCAGCGCTGTTCCACGCGAACGAGCAGGCGTTTCTGAAGGCGGACCCCAACCGCCTGCGGGCCGGCGCGGTCCTCGCGGTTCCTGCCGCGGAAGCCGCCAGTGCGATCGACGTCGACGCGGCGCGACGCATGCCCCGCGCGCGCCGCGATGCGTTCGATGCCCACCGCAGGCAGCCTGCGGACACCGCACTTGCGGCCCCCCGGCCGCGGGCGCCCGAGGCACCGCCGCGCACCCAGGCGAATGCGGCGCCGCCGCCGAATGCCGCGCGCGACCAGTTTCGCGTCACTAGCCTCGAGACGCCGGCGCCGGGCAGCCGCGCGGCCGCGACCGCGCGGGACGATGACGTTGCCTCGCTCAAGCGCGCGCTCGCCGAAGCGGAGGCACGGATCGGGTTGCTCGAGAGAGGCATCGACGACGTGCGCAAGCTCCTGGTGCTGAAGGACCAGCAGCTCGCGCGCACGGAACGGCGTTCGGGCCTCGGTTCGGCGTTCGAGGCCGCCGCGCCGTGGCCGGGTGATGCCGCGGCGGCGGACGCCGGTTACGAGCCGCGCGGCGGCGAGGTGTCGCGCTTCCTCGGCCACTATGGCGGGTGGCTGATCCTAGGCTTGATGGTCGGCCTCGCGTCGTGGATCCTGATGCCGCTCAAGACGGCGCGTCTGTGGCGGAAGAAACGCCGCCGCCGCGAGCGCGATCTGCGCAAGCATTCTCGGAAGGTCCGCCGCGTCGCCAAGGACGCGGGTCTGCTGTCCACTGCGAATTGAGCGCCGGGCGCGCGCTCGGCGCTTCGCCTCGCTCCCCGCGCCGCCACGCGCGCGTCTGCGGTGCCGTCCTCCAGCGGGTCCGGTCATCTTACCGGGTTAGACTCGATCGACCAGGGGGCCACGGCCCCGCTTAATTCCCAGTTCCAGAGACTGCGCTGATCGAGAACAGCCCTTCATCAGCGCAGCCGTAAACTCAGCCGCAGCAGCCGAGCATGGCATTCGAGTCGACAGCGGCAATGAATGGCGATGCGCCCGGGCGCCGCGATCTCGTCCGCGACATCCTCCGGCTCGCCTGGCCGGTCTACATCGCGCAGCTCGCCATCATGGCGAACGGCGTCATCGACACGGTGATGGCGGGGCGCTACGGTACGCTCGATCTCGCCGCGGTTGGCATCGGCGCCAGCGTCTACGTCACGCTGTTCGTAACGCTCATGGGCGTCCTCTTCGCACTGACGCCCACCGTCGCGCAGCTCCAGGGCGCCGGAAGAGTGGCGGAGATCGGCGAGGAGGTGCGGCAATGCGCGTGGCTCGCGCTCGGCCTCGCGGCGATCTCGATCGCGCTGGTGACGCATCCCGACCCGCTGCTCGCCCTGAGCCAGCTCTCGCCCGAAGTGGAGGGCAAGACGCGCGCGTACCTGGGCGCGATGGCGTGGGCGGTTCCGGCGGCACTGCTCTTCCGCGTCTTCCAAAGCTTCTCGACCGCGATCTCGCGGCCGCGCGTGGTGATGTTGCTCAACCTCGGCGGCCTGGCGTTGAAAGTGCCGCTCAACTGGATCCTCATCCACGGGAAGCTCGGCTTCCCGGAGCTCGGCGGCGCCGGCTGCGCGGTCGCCACGGCGGCGATCGCGTGGCTCACCTGCGGGCTTGGCTGGTGGTGGTGCCGAGCAAACCCGGCGTATGCGCGCTATCGCGTGTTCGAGCGCTGGTCGTGGCCGCGCGCCGCGGCGCAGCGGCAGCTCATTTCGCTCGGCGTGCCGATCGGCGCGGTATTCTTCGTCGACGTCACGGCGTTCACGTTCATGGCGCTCTTCATCGCGCGGTTCGGCGCGGTGTATTCCGGCGCCCATCAGATCGCCGCCAATCTCACCGCGCTCGCCTTCATGCTGCCGCTCGCGATCGGCAACTCTGCGAGTGTGCTCGTCGGGCAGGCGCTCGGCGCCGGGGACTCAGCGCGCGCCCGCGCGACTGGCGTAGCCGCCATCGCGCTCGGACTCGTCGCGGGGCTCGCGGTGGGCGCGGCGATCTTCCTTGCCGCAGGACCGATCGTGCGCGCCTATAGTGCGGACCCGGGCGTGCAACGCCTGGCGACCAGCCTGCTCGCATTCGTCGCGGCCTATCACGTGTTCGACTCAGTGCAGGCCGTGGCAGTCCAGGTCCTGCGCGGCTACAGGCGCGCGGCCGTGCCGATGCTGATCTACGGCGTTACGCTCTGGGGTGTCGCCCTTGGCGGGGGTTACGCGCTCGGCATCGGCGGCATCGCCGTCGCGGCGCCCATGGCGGCGAACGGGTTCTGGCTGGCGGCGGTGGTCGGGATGACGCTCGCGGCGACGCTGGTCAGCGTTTACTTCCTGCGCGTGAGCCGCATGCCGCCCCGCTCTCTTTCGCCGTCGCGGTCGACCTAGCGCGGAGCGCCGCGAGCCGAGCGCGCTGCTTGTCCACGGCGCCATCCGCTCGCACGACTCCATCGTTTCGTCGGGCGCCGGCTGATAAGCCATGGTGCTCCGGCGGCCTTTCGCTTCGTAGACGAACGGCGCCGAGCCGACGCGTTCGAAATCGACGCGCTCGACTCGTCGGTCTTGAGATAGAGCACATCGTCTGCGATCAGCGCGAACATCACGCCGTCGCAGTAGACACCGTGGACGCCGAACATCCGCCGCACGACCACGCGGCCGAGCGTGCCGAGCAAATCCGTCGCGTGGACCGAGAAATCCGCGCTCGCTTTCACTTTACTCGGCGCCCAACGGGCATATCATAGCGACGAGGTGGGGACGCTGTGCCTGCGCAACTCAGTGTGCGCGATTCGGCGTACCGGGAGATCAACTGGAGGTATGCATGGCCCACTCGCACGCACACGGCCACGCGCACAAGCGCCGGCCGCCCGATCTTCGCCGGACGTGGCTGTTCGTCGCCGGCGCCGACGCAGGCGCCCAGACCGCGGCGCTCGACGCGCAGCCCGACGTCATCGTCCCCGATCTCGAAGACTTCACCCCGCCGCCGCTGCGTCCGCGCGCGCGCGAGATGATCCTCGCGTTTCTCGAAAAGGTGCGCAAGCGCGGCATCGTCGCCGCGGTACGTATCAACCCGCTCGCGCTGGAGGGTAGGAACGACCTAGCGGTCGTGATCCAGGCGCGGCCCGACGCGGTGCTCCTGCCCAAGACGGTCGCGCAGGAGCAGATCGTCGAGCTCGACCGCGCGATCACCGACCACGAGCGGCGCCTCGCCATCCCGACCGGCAGCACCGAGATCGTTCCGAACGTGGAAACCGCTGCCGGCCTCGTCGCGACGCACGCGATCGCGCGTGCGAGCAAGCGCGTCACCGCGTGCCTGGTGGCGTCCGAGGATATGGCCGCCGATCTCGGCGCCGAGCGCTCGCCCGACGGCGCCGAGCTCGACTACGTCCGCGGCCGGTTCCTCGTGGAGTGCGTCGCCGTGGGCGTGTTGGCGATCGATGCACCCTACACGTTCAGCGACGTCGAGGGCGCACGCGCCGAAACCCTGCGCTCGCGGCGGCTGGGCTATCGCGCGAAGAGCCTCGTCTCGCCCGCGCACGTCGCGGCCGTGACCGATGTCCTCACCCCGAGCGTCGAAACGGTGGAGCGCGCCCGCCGGCTGGTGGCCGCGTTCGAGGCGGCGCGCGCGGCCGGCCGGGAGCGGGTGGAGCACGAGGGGTCACTCGCCGAGGTGCCCACGTATCTCACCGCCAAACGGTTGATTGCACGGGCGGAAGCGTTGGCGGGGTTCGTCTCGCACTGAGCTCCGGGCGCCGCGACGGAACGCTCGTCGCGGCAGCCGATGCCCGACTCCGGTCGGCGGGCTTCCCACCTCGAGCGATCGGTCGTCTCGGCGCGGTGCTTGCGTCCCCGGCAAAACTCCTCACGCCTGGGCGGTTTGCCTTTTTCTTGCCAGAATTTTCCGGCAACCTTCCCTTGCCGGCGCCTCGTCGGGCCGCAGCCGCAGCGCGTAATCGCAACCGTCGCGGCCCGGTGGCGGGCCGGACCAGCGTCAACGAGCGGGATCAAGCGTAAACATGGACACCAAGACCAATTCTTCGGCGCGCGGCCTGGGCGGCTGGGCGATGCTCGCCGACTTCTCGGGCCTCCTTCTCAAGGCCTCTGCAGCCGGGCTCGCAGTAAGCGTCATCGTGGGCGCGGTCGTGCTGCTCGTTGCCAGCCTCGGCGGGTAGCGCCCGCCAGCAAAGACTCGCCCCGCAGGAAGCTGCGGGCCGGTGGCTGGGGCAGGCGTACCATCGCCGGCGCGCCTGACGTGGACATCTGCCTGCCCTCGCCCCCTGGCCCCGAGCTTCCTGCTTCCGTCATCCCGCCGCAGCCGGTGATCCAGGGCTTGAGCCTGGACCACGGGCCGGCCCGTCCTCGTCGACCCGACTACGAGACCACCGGCGGTTCGTCGGCGGGCGGCGGCGGTGGCGCCGCGGCCGGATCTTGTTCGGGCCGCTCGTCTCGTACTGCCGTCTTGCGCTGCTGCTTCTCCTCTTTCCGTTTCTTCTTGGCTAGGTCTCGCTGACGCTTTGCGAATGCATAGTTGGGTTTGGCCATTCTAGATCCTGTCCTCCAATGGGGTGAAAGGTGGCGACGAACCGGGAGGGTAAGCCCCTTTGCCCTGGATGATGCCTCAGCGCGCGCTGAGCGGCGGGGCGATCTCTTCCAGCGGCTTGCGCTCCGCATCGACCCCGAAGACGAGGGCGATGACGGCCGCGGCGAGGACGAGACCCGCGCCGATCGCGTAGCCGACGAACACCGCGCCGCGACTCTGAGTCTCGATGAGGATTCCGAACAGCGCGGGCGCCAGGAAACCGCCGGCGCCGGTGCCGACGGCGTAGAACACCGCGATCGCCAGCGCTCGTATCTCGAGCGGAAAGACCTCGCTCGCGGTGAGATAGGCGGAGCTGGCCGCCGCCGAAGCGAGGAAGAACACGATCGACCAGCACAGCGTCTGAGTCGCGGCGTCCAGGGTCCCTTGCATGAACCCATAGCCGGTGGCGGCCAACCCCAGGCCTGCGAGCGCGTACGTCAGGGCGATCATCACCCGTCGTCCGACGCGGTCGAAGAGCGGCCCGAGGACGATCGGGCCGAGGAAGTTGCCGATCGCGAACGGGAAGATGTAGTAGCCGACCTCCGCTTCCGGTACGCCCTGGAACCGGGTGAGCACGAGCGCGTACGTGAAGAAGATCGCGTTGTAGAAGAACGCCTGCGACACCATCAGCGAAAGCACCAGGACGGTTCGGCGGGGATACCGGCGCACCAGCACCGCCGCAGCTTCGCCGAGCGAAGGCGGCGCCCGCAACGCGACCGTCAGGCTGCGCGCCGGCAGCGGGAGGGGGCCATGCTCGCGTGCGACTTCGGCCTCGATCCGGGCGAGCTCGCGTTCCGCCTCCTCGGCGCGGCCCCGGATCACGAGCCAGCGCGGGCTTTCCGGCACGTACCGGCGCACCAGGAAGATCGCGACGGCGAGCAGCGCGCCGACCGCGAAGGCCGCGCGCCAGCCGAGCTGCGGGCCGAGCACCCGCGGATCGAGCAGCACCAGGCTCAAGCCCGCGCCGATCGCCGCCCCAACCCAGAAGCTCCCGTTGATCGCGAGGCTCACCCGGCCCCGCACGCGCGCCGGGACGAGCTCGTCGATCGCGGAGTTGATCGCCGCGTACTCGCCGCCGATGCCGAAACCCGTGAAAAAGCGGCAAACGAGGAAGGTGAGGAAGTCGAACGAAGCCGCCGTCGCCAGCGTCGCCGCGAGATAGACGACCAGCGTGATCAGAAACAGCCGCTTGCGGCCGAGCCGATCCGCAAGCCGGCCGAAGTACAGCGCGCCGACGACCGCGCCGCCGACGTACGCCGAGCCGGTCCATCCGATCTGCGCGGCCGACAGAGCGAGCGTGTCCGGTCGCTCCAGGACCGCGCCGAGCGAGCCGACCAGCGTGACCTCCAGCCCGTCGAGCACCCACGCGATGCCGAGCGCGATGACGACCCGCCAGTGCCATCGCGACCAGGGCAGGCGGTCGAGGCGGGCCGGGATATCGGTGGTCGCGAGATGCTGGGACACTACGTGAGGCCGCTGTCTGCCCGTTCGTTCTGCTTCGCGTACACCGCGCGCACCGTCGCGATCGTATCGGCCTCGGCCGCGCGCTTGTCCGGCCGGTAGGCCTTGAGCCGCGCGAACCGCAGCGCGAGCCCGCCGGGGTAATGCGGGCTCGCCTGCAGATCATTGAAGGCGATCTCAGCGACGATCTCCGGCCGCACGTGGACGACGTGTCCCTCGCGGCGCGTCTCGCGCTCGAGGAACGTCTTGGTCTGCCATTCTAGTGTCTCGTCGGTCAGACCCTTGAACGTCTTGCCGAGCATCACGAAGCCGCCGGCGTCGGGATCGCGCGCGCCGAGGTGCAGGTTCGAGAGCCAGCCCTTACGCCGTCCGCTGCCCCACTCCACGGCGAGGACGACGAGATCGAGCGTGTGGGTACGCTTGATCTTGAGCCAGCTCGCGCCGCGGCGGCCGGCTTCGTAAGGCGCGTCGAGCGCTTTCGCCATGATGCCCTCGTGCCCGGCTGCGAGCGCCTCTGCGAGGAACGCCTCGCCGGCGGCGACGTCGGCGGTCACGATGCGCGGGATGACGATCCCCGCCGGGAGCGCCGCGGCGAGGGCCTTGAAACGCTCGCGCCCCGGGCGGTCGGCGAGATCTTCGCCGTCGCGCCGCAGGCAATCGAAGAAGAACACCGCGAGCGGCAGCTCGCCGCGCAACGCTTCGACGTCGAGCTTGCGGCCGAAGCGCCGCATCGTGATCTGAAACGGCTGCGGCGCGCCGTTCGGCGCGAGCGCGATCGTCTCGCCGTCGAGGATCAGCTCGCGCGCCGCCAGCGGCCGGACGGCGTCGACGATCTCGGGCACTGCGGCGGTGACGTCGTTCAGGCTGCGGGTAAAGACGCGCACCTCGCCGCCCGCCTTGTGGACCTGGACGCGCGCGCCGTCGAGCTTCCACTCGAGCGCCGCGGTGCCGAGCTGGGCGAGTGCCGACGCGACGTCGTCCGCCGGACTCGCGAGCATCGGCTGCACCGGTTGCAGGAGCCGGATCGAGAACCGTTCGAGCCCGGCTGCGCCTTCGGTCAGCGCGGCCTTCGCGACCGCGGGAAGCCCGCCGGCGTACATCGCCGCGCGCCGCACCGCGGCCGCGGGAAGTTCCGCCGCCTTGGCGATCGCGTCGAGCATCACGCCCTCGAGCGCGCCCTGGCGCAGCTCGCCGACGAGGAGCCGGACGAGGAAGTCGCGCTCGTCGGCGCTGGCGCGGGTGAAGAGCGTCTTGAGCTGCTCGGTGCGCCCGGCGGCCGAGCCTTTGCCCACGGTCGCGCGCAGGCGGTCGAGCGCGGCGTCGACTTCCTCGAGCGTCAGCGGCGCGCCGCTTGCCGTGCCGGTGCCGGCGGCGTCGCGCAACGTGGCATATCCGACGCCCAACTTGCCCTGTCGCATCTCGCCCGAGAGGTACGCGACCGCGATCTCGATCTCTTCCGGCGCCAAGCCGCGGAGCAGTTCGGTGAGCGCGGCAATCTTCGCGAGACGGCCCGAGGAGGCGGTGACGCGTTGCGAGACGGCGACGAGCTCGGCCAGGCGGGTCATCTCCCGACGTTCGTCGTTGCGCTTTGGTGGCGCCCGCGGCTGGCCGTCGGCCTGTCTTCCCGGATCGATTTCGAGTCGCTGAGCCCACTTTGAGGCGTCGCAACGCGAGTCTCCGGCGGGAGGCGCACGTCTCCGCCGCGTTCAGCCGAGAAACTTGAGCACCGCCGGCACCTGGCGGCGCAGCAGCGCGTTGCGCGCGCTCCACTCGGCCGCGGGGTCGAGCGGTTCAAGAAAGCGCACTTCGCCCCCGACAAGGAGCGCGATCGGCACACCGTCGCGATACAGCACGCGGTTGCCGGTGAGCGCGGGAAGACGCGGACCGGGCGAGAGGATGCCGACCAGGTTCAGCGGATCGGCGCCGCTCAGCGACACCAGCGTCTCCGTCCGCGCCTCGCGCCGCACGTCGCGGAGCAGTCCGACGGCCTCGGGCAGCGCGAACTGCTCGCCCGAAATGCCGGCGACGAACCGGCCGCCGCGGATCTCGCCGCGCGCTTCGAGGCGGCGATAAGTGCGGAGCAGGTTGCGCCACTGCGGCAGCCACGCGGCTTCGCGATCGATCAGGCGCCAGAAGACAACGCCGTAGCGCTTGAGGAGGGCGCGAGCAATGTGGTCGAGCGGGTCGGGGTTGTCGCCCACCCCCTCACGCTTTGCGCTCGAACCCTCGTCCGGGAGGACCGTAGGGGCGGGCTTGCGCCGCACTAGCGCCCAACGGCCCGCGTCCTCGATGCCGAAGACCGCAGTGCGGCGGCGCCGCTTCTGGCCGTCGAGCGAGCGCCGGCGGTCGGTCGGCACGAGCAGCGCGCGCAGGCCCCCAAAGCTGTCGCAGTTCACGACCCCGAGCGCGGTCAGCTCGCCGAGCCCCTCCTCGACCTGCGTGCGCAAGAGCCCGGTGCCGTCGACGATCTCCTCGAAGAACGACGCGCCGTGTGCGGCGATGAAGTCGCAAACCTGCTGTGCGCGCGAGGAGAGCGTCGCGTCCTCGGCCGAGGCGGCGAGCGCGGTCCAGATGCCGAGGTTGCGGCGACCGACGAGCGCGATCGGCGTCGTGCGCACCGGGCTCGGCGTCCGCTCGCCGGCCGGACGCGGCCGGTCGAGCCGCGTCCAGACCACGCGGCCGGCGAGGCTGAGCTCGTCGAGCCACGCCGGGTCGTACTCGTTCACCCGCGCCGGCAGGATCTCGGTCTCCCACGCCGCGGCCGGCGCTTCGAAGCCTTCGAGCTGCGAGACGATCGCCGCGACCGCATCGGCGCCCTCGACTCGCGCCTCGGCCGCCACTCGCTGCCAGCGGAAAAGGAAGCGCATGAAGTCGCGCGCCTCGACGGGCGCGATCTCCGCGCGCAGACGGTTCACCGTGTAGCGGTGGATGCGCGCAAGGAGCCGGCGCTCGCACCACTCGACGCTTTGAGCGTTCGAGGTGAACCGGCCGCGCATCGCGGCGCCCTCGGCTTCGAGTTTCGCCAGCGCGATCTCGATGTCCGTTTCCGGCAACCCGAGCGGTGCGGCGAGGACGGTGGTCGTCACCGGCCCCAGGCCTTGAAGGCGGTCCCGGACGATCTCGACGAGCGCGTCATCGCGCGTCCACGCCTTGCGGTACTCCGTGGGGATCTCGATCTGCGGCGCGCGCTCATGCTCAGGGAACAGCGCTTCGAACTCGGGGAGGCGCTCGGCGGACACCCATAGACCGCTGGCGAGGCGCGTCGCCCGGTGAGTCTGCGCGAGCTCGCCCGCGAGAGCCCGCCACTCCGGCTGAGCGTCGAGTTCCGCGTCGCTCAAGAACGCGAGCGTCGCGAGCGCGTCGGCAAGCTCGTCGGCGTTGCGCACGTCGGGCCACACCTCGTCGCGTACGCGCTGGATCGCGTCGGCGTCGAGCTTCCCGAGGTCGGCGGCGGTTTCGGGATCGAGCCAGCGCCGTGCCATGACCGCCTGCGTACGCCGCTCCTCGAGTGGCGCATCGTCGAGGAAAGCGTACGGCCGCGCGGACAGAATCTCGGCGGCGAGCGGCGACGGCTCGGTCAGCTCGCAGGCGAGCACCCGGATCTCGCCGCGCTCGAGGCGCGCGAGCACTCGCTCGAGGCCGTCGATGTCCATCGCCTCGTGCAGGCAATCGGCGATCGTCTGGTTGACGAGCGGGTGGTCGGGGATCTCGCGGTCGCCGACGATGTTCTCGCCGCAGGCGAGCTGGTCGGGGAAGATCGCGGCGAGGAGATCCTCGGCTTCCATGCGCTGGATCTGGGGCGGGAGCTTCCGCCCGCCACGGAAGCGCGGCAGCGCCAGGGCGACGGTGGCATTCCAGCGCCAGCGCGCGGCGAACATCGGCGCGTCGAGCAGCGCCTGGACGAGCAGCGGGCGCACCGTCTTCGACGAGAGATAGCGCGCCACCTCTTCGAGCGGAAAGCTGTGGCCGGTGGAGAGCGAGAGGATGATCGCGTCCTCGGTCGCCGCCGCCTGCAGCTCGAAGTTGAACTGGCGGCAGAACCGTTTGCGGAGCGCGAGCCCCCACGCGCGGTTGATGCGGCTCCCGAACGGCGCGTGGACGACGAGCTGCATGCCGCCTGCTTCATCGAAGAAGCGTTCGAGCACGATCGTGTCGAGCGTCGGCAGCGCGCCAAGCGCGGCGCGCGCGGCGGCGAGGTAATCGACGAGCTGCTCGGCACCGCTCTCGGCGAGGCCGATCTCCCGCACGAGCACCGCGTTTGCCGCTTCCCGCCCCCCCTCGTCGAGGGCTGCCTCGATCGTCTCGCGCACCCGCGATACCGACTGCGACAGCTCGGCACTCCGCCCCGGCGCCTCGCCGAACCAGAACGGGATGCCGGGCGGCGCGCCCTTCGCGTCCTCGACGCGGACGGTGCCGCGCTCGACGCGGAGGATCCGGTACGAAGTGTTGCCGAGCTGGAATACGTCGCCGGCGAGGCTCTCGATCGCGAAGTCTTCATTCACCGACCCGATCGTCTGGCCCTGCGGCTCGAGGACCACGGTGTAGTCGGCGGTATCGGGGATCGTGCCGCCGGAGGTCACCGCGGTCAGCGCTGCGCCGCGCCGGCCGCGCAGGACGCCGTTCACCGCGTCGCGATGTATATGCGCGCTCCGCCGGCCGCGGCGGGTGCTGAAGCCTTCGGCGAGCGTCTGGATGACTGCGGTGAACTCGTCGCGCGTGAGATCGCGGAACGGATACGCGCGCCGAAAACGGTCGAAGAGATCCGCTTCCCGCCATTCCCGGTGCGCGGTCTCGGCGACGATCTGCTGCGCGAGGACGTCGAGCGGCTTCGCCGGCACCGCGATGCGGTCGAGCTCGCCGCGCCGCGCTGAATCCAGTAACGCGGATGCGTCGCAAAGGTCGTCGCGTGAGAGCGGGAAGAGCCGCCCCTTCGGCAGCGCGCCAACCGCGTGGCCCGATCGCCCGACGCGCTGGAGGAACGCCGCGATCGTGCGCGTCGCGCCGAGCTGGCAGACGAGATCCACGTCGCCGATGTCGATGCCGAGCTCGAGCGAGGCGGTGGCGACGAGCACCTTGAGGTCCCCGCGCTTCAAACGCTGCTCGGCGTTCAGCCGGATCTCGCGGGCGAGGCTGCCGTGGTGCGCAGTGACCTGATCGGCGCCGAGCCGCTCGGAGATATGGCGCGCGGCACGCTCCGCGAGTCGGCGAGTGTTGACGAACACGAGCGTCGTGCGGTGCTCGTTCGCGAGCTCAGCGATGCGGTCGTAGACCTTCTGCCAGGCATCGCCGGACATGACGGCTTCGAGCGGCGACGGCGGCAGCTCGATCGCGAGGTCGCGGCTGCGCACGTGGCCGGTATCGACGATCGCGCAGTCGGCGGCGGTCTCGCCACCGACGAGGAACCGCGCGATCTCCTCGATCGGCTTCTGGGTCGCCGAGAGCCCGACGCGGACGAGGCCCGGGGCCGCGAGCGCCGCGAGCCGCTCGAGCGAGAGCGCGAGATGCGCGCCGCGCTTGTTCGGCGCCAGCGCGTGGATCTCGTCCACGATCACGGTGCGCGTCGTCCGCAGCATCTCGCGACCGGACTTGCTCGTGAGCAGGATGTAGAGCGACTCCGGCGTCGTGACGACGACGTGCGGCGGGCGCTTGCGCATGCTCGTGCGCTCGGCCTGCGGGGTGTCGCCGGTGCGGACGAACGTACGGACGTCGACGTCGGGCAGCCCGAGCGCGGCGAGCTCGGCGCGGATGCCCGCGAGCGGTGCCTCGAGGTTGCGCTGGATGTCGTTCGACAGCGCCTTGAGCGGCGAGACGTAGACGACGTGCGTCTCGTCGGCGAGCCCGCGCTCGATGCCTTCGCGCACCAGCGCGTCGATCGCGGCGAGGAAGGCGGCGAGCGTCTTGCCGGAGCCGGTCGGCGCTGCGACGAGCGCGTGGCGTCCGGACTTGATGGCCGGCCAGGCTTCGATCTGCGGTGCCGTCGGGGCAGCAAAGGCCGAGCGGAACCAGGCCGAGACCGCGGGATGGAATTGCTCGAGAGCTCGATCGGTCATCTGCTTGTCGTCATCCCGGCGAACGCCGGGATCCAGAGCGGCGCCGGACTGGGCCCCGGCTTTCGCCGGGGCGACTACTCCACCTTCACGCCGCGCCAAAACGCGATGTAGCCCTTGATGTTCGCGGCCGCGGGCTTGACGTCCGGGTAGTACCACGCAGCATCCTTGTTCGACTTGCCGTCGACGACGACGTCGTAGTAGCTCGCCGTACCCTTCCACCCACAGACGGTGTGGGTTTCGCTCGGCTGCAGGTATTCGCGCTTCACGGCGTCGGGCGGGAAGTACTTGTTGCCCTCGACCGTCTCGCAGGCGCCGCTCTCGGCGATCACCGCGTCGTTCCAGATGGCTTTGGTCATGGTGCAGGCGTTTCCTGACGGCGTTGCGGGATAGACAAGGGGCGAGGCCCGCTTGTTCCAACGTGCTCTATAGTACCGCGCGATGCCGAGCGAGATCTGGATCCACTACCTCAACGGCGCCGATGTCGCCGAGCTCGCGCTCGACGACGACGAGATCCTTGCGGCGATCGAGGCGCAGCTCGCGGCCCAAGGTCGCGGCGAGACCGTGATCGAGCCGCGCACGCACCTCGTGCCGGATCGGTCGTTTCCCGGGCATTTCAACGTGCTGCGCGGCTACATCGCGCCGCTCGCACTGGCCGGCGTGAAGATCGTCGGCGACTTCGTCGAGAACTACAAGCGCGGCCTGCCGTCCGAGATGGCCCTGCTCAACCTGTTCGATCCGCGCACCGGAATGCCGATTGCGGTGATCGACGCGACGTGGATCACCGACGCGCGCACCGGTGCGGTGACTGCTCTCGGCGCGAAGCATCTAGCGCGCAAGGATTCCAAAGTGCTCGGACATATCGGGGCACGCGGCACCGCGTACTGGAACGTGCGGCTGCTCGACCGGCTTTTCAACTTCGCCGAGATCCGCGTGCACTCGCGGCGCCCGGAAAGTCGCGACGCTTTCGCCGCACGGCTTTCGCGCGATCTCGGCAAGACGGTCGTCGCCACCGCCGATTGGGAATCTTGCGTGCGCGGCGCGGACATCGTCGTCGAGGCGTCGCGGCTCGAGCAGCCGGCGCCGATGCTGAAGACCGAGTGGATCAAGCGTGGAGCGCTGGTGATGCCCTACGGCACCATGAGCGCGGTGGAGGACTCGCTCACCGACATCATGGACAAGATGGTGATGGACGACTGGGGCCAGGCGCGCTCGGGGCCGTTCGGTGCACTGCGGCGGCATGTCGACTCGGGGAAACTCTCCGAGGCGACGCTGCACGCCGAGCTCGGCCAGATCGTCGCCGGCAGGAAGCCGGGGCGCGAGCGCGACGACGAGACGATCCTCTTCTGGCATCGCGGGCTGTCGCTCTCCGACATCGCGCTCGGGGCGGCGCTGCTGCAGAAGGCGCGGGCGGCGGGGGTTGGGACGAGGCTGCGGTACGCGTAGGTGCAACCCGCAGCGTCGAGACTTGCAGGGCTATACTCCAATGCTGCGTTTGGAGGTTCCAACCGCTTCCATGCTTCGAGCCCGTCGCCCCACGTTCGGGCAACGGCGACGCCAAGGGCGAGCGGCCGGGCTTCACCGATCTCGTCGGCCGGGCGAAGTTCGACGCCTGGAAGCGGCTCGAAGGCACCGCGAGCGAGGCCGCGATGCGGCGCTACGTGGCGCTGGTCGAGTCGCTGGGGAAGGCGCGAGCTTAAACCTTCGCCGTGCCGTCCTTGGTCGCCGCTAGAACCGTCCACACCGCGAACGGCGTCGCCGGCATCGGCACGTCCTTCACCCCGAACGGCCGCAACGCGTCGAGGATCGCCGAAACGACGGCCGCGGGGATCCCGACGGTTCCCGTCTCCGCGCCGCCCTTGACCCCGAGCGGATTGCCCTTCGTGGGAATATTGCGGGTATCGAGCGTGATCGACGGGAAGTCGTCGGCGCGCGGCATCGCGTAGTCGCTGAACGAGCCGGTCAGCAGTTGCCCGGCCTTATCGAACACGATCTCCTCGAGCAGCGCTTGCCCCGCGCCCTGCGCGATGCTGCCGTGCACCTGGCCCTCAAGCAGCAACGGGTTGATCGTGCGGCCGACGTCGTCGATCCCCGCGATGCGGTCGAGGCGCACGACCCCGGTCTCCGGGTCGACCTCCACCTCGACGACGTAGCATCCGTTCGGATAGTTCTGCGGCGTCGCCGACCAGTGGCCGATCCCTTCCAGCCCCGAGGCGAGATCCGGCGGCAGCTTGGCGCCCCACTGGTAGGTTGCCCGCGCCGCATCCTGCAGCGTGACCGAGCGGTCGGTCCCGGCGACGACGAAGCGGCCGTGCTCGAACGCGATGTCCGCCTCGCCGGCCTCGAGGAGATGCGCGGCGACGCGCTTGCCTTTCTCGATGATCACGTCCGCGGCGCCGCGCAGCGCCGATCCGCCGACGGTCGCCGTGCGCGAGCCGAAGCTGCCGCGCCCGTACGCCACCTGGTCGGTGTCGCCCTGGATGACGCGGATCCGCTCGAACGGGAGGCCGAGCCAGTCGGCGAGCATCTGCGCGTACATCGTCTCGTGTCCCTGTCCGTACGAGAACGTGCCTGCGACCACGCTCGCGTCGCCGGTCGGGTCGAACCGGATCTCCATTCGATCCGACACCGTCGCGCAGACTTCGATGTACATCCCCAGGCCCCGCCCGCGCAGCAGGCCGCGCGCTTCGGTTGCTTTCCGGCGGGCGGCAAATCCGTCCCAGTCGGCGAGCGCGCGGGCGGCATCGAGGATAGGTTCGAACTCGCCGCTGTCGTAGGTCTCGCCGACCGCGGTGCGATGCGGCAGGTCGCGGATGAGGTTCCGCCGTCGGAGCTCGACTGGCTCGATGCCGAGCTCCGCCGCCGCCTGATCGAGCGCGCGCTCGACCAGGTAGATCGCCTCGGGCCGGCCGGCCCCGCGATAGGTCGTCAGCGTGCGCGAATGCGTCAGCACGCCGCGCACGGTTACGTGCATCGCGGGAATCGCATACACGCTGGCGAGCATCCGCGCCCCGATCAGCGGCGGATGCGCGCCGGAGGGCCCGACCTGGCAGCCGAGGTTGTGATTCGTCGTGACGCGTAGGCCAAGGATCAGTCCGGACGGGTCGAGCGCGAGCTCGGCGTCGGCGAGCTGATCGCGGCCGTTGAAGTCGGCGAGGAACGATTCGCTGCGATCCGCGATCCACTTGATCGGGCGGCCCAGCCGCTTCGCCGCCCAGAGCACGATCACCTCCTCGGGGTAGAGACCGCCCTTGGTGCCGAAGCCGCCGCCGACGTCGCGCGCGATGACGTGGATCCGGTGCGCGGGCACCTTGAGGAGGTGCTCGGCCAGCAGCTGGCGGATGCGGTGCGGGTTCGCCGTCGACGTGATGAGGCGGTAGCGCCCTTCGCTGCGATCGAACGCGCCGATGCAGCCGCGGGGCTCGAGCGGATTGCCGGCCAGGCGCTGGTTGAATACGCGCAGCCGCGTGACATGCGCGGCGGACGCGAACGCCGTCGCGGTCTTCGCTCGATCGCCGAGCTCGTGCACGAAGCAGAGGTTGTCCGGGCGTTCCGCCCACACGGCCGGTGCACCGTCGGCGATCGCGGACGCCACCGTCGGCGACGCGGCCGCCGGCTCGTAGTCCACCACCACCAGCTCCGCGGCATCGAGCGCCTGCGCCCTCGTCTCGGCGACGACGAGCGCCACTTCCTGTCCGACGCAGCGCACGCGGTCGTTCGCGAGCGCCGGGAACGGCGTGCGAAACCATTTCCCGTCCATCACGGACGGCGGGATGCTCACGCATGGAATGCCACCCAGACCGTCATTTGCCAGGTCGGCGGCAGTGAACACGCCGAGCACGCCCGGCGCAGCGAGCGCGGCCGTGGCGTCGATGGAACAGAGCGCTGCGTGCGCGTGCGGGGACCGCACGAAGACCGCACGCGCGGCGCCCGGCACGTCCCAGTCGTCGGCGTAGCGGCCCGCGCCCGTGACCATACGCAGGTCCTCGGTGCGACGCACCGGCTGGCCGATCCCCGTCATCGCACTACATGAAGAATTCGATCGGCGGCTTGGCGCCCCACTGCGTCGTTTCCTCGGCCGTGCCGGCGAACTTCGACGGGCGGTGGAGATGATTGACCACGTCGCCGTCGGTGTAGTGCTCGACCCTGTTGCCGAAGGGATCGCGCCAGTAGTCGAAGATCTGGCTCCCGAGCAGGTGCCGGCCGACGCCGCAGTCGAGCCGGTAGCCGCGCGACTCCAGATACTCGTGCGCGCCCATCACCGCGTCGAGATCCTGCATCTCGAACGACGTGTGGTGCACGCCCGCCGCGTCCGCCTGCGTCACCAGCAGCGAGTGATGATCGACGAATCGCTCGCCGCGGTCGCAGCGCAGGAACGTGCCGATGACGCGGCTCTCGTTGCCGGGTACGCACAGGTAGTCCGACGGAATCAGGCCGAGGCGCTCGGCGAACCAGGTCACCGCGGCGTCGTGATCCTGGACCTTCAGGACGCAATGCCCGAGACGCAGCACGCGGCCGGGCTCGCGCAGCGGCCGGAGCGGGGCGTTCAGCCGGCGCTTGTCCGCCCCGGCGTTGAACGGGTTCGGCGCACGTGCGGGGAGTGCAGCCGCCGCGGCAATACCGTGCACCGCTTCGACGCGGTGCCCGTCGGCCATCGTCATCGTGACGCGGCTACCGTTTCCAGGGGCAGGGATCGGCTCGACCGCCGAGGATCCCGGCATCCCGGCTAGCGCATCCAGATCGACGCGCGACTCGACGTGGAACGCCACCGAGAGAAACCGGTTGCTCGCGCCGAGCTTTGCCACATGAAGGTACGGTGCGGTCCCGGCGCCGCGCATATACAAACTGTCGGCGGAGCGATCCGCCCGCACCAGCCCGAAGTCGGCGAGGAACGTCTCCATCAGCTCGAGATCCGTCACCTGGTAGGTCGCGTAGGCGATGTCGAGGGCTTTGGGCATGACCGCGGAGTGGGCTGTTTGACGTGTCTCGTGATATGTTACCCTACATGTCTCCAAAATCCTTCGCCGGCCCCATGCGGCGTAGTCCTATGCCGGGAACGATGCGGTGACCGCGCGCTCTGCGCTGCAACGGCGAAGCGACCCCGGGCGGCGCGACCGCCTCGCGCACGAGCCGGGGCTGCTCGCGCCGGCCCCGAAAACCTCGCTGGGCGAGGAGGCGTACCAGGCGATCAAGTGGCGGATTCTCAAGATGGAGATCCCGCCGGGCACGTTCCTCAACGTGCAGGAGCTCGCGAACGCGCTGAAGCTCGGCCGCTCGCCGGTGCACTATGCGGTATTGAGGCTGCACCACGACGGCCTGCTCGATGTCCTGCCGCGCAAGGGAATCGCCGTGCGCGCCTGGTCGCGCGACGACATCGCGCAGGTGGTGGAGGCGCGCGTGCCGCTCGAGATCCACATGGCCCGGCTCGCGGCCGAGCGCGCCGAGAAGGCGCAGGTGCGCGCGCTGAAAGTCCTGCTCACGGAAGGACCAGACCTCATCGAGGCGAGCGACCGCGAAGGCCTGATGCAGCTCGATCGCCGGCTCCATCACGGGCTCGCCGAGTGCACGGGGAACCCGACCATCGTCGAGATCCAGGGTCTCCTGCACCAGCGCTCGACGCCGCTCTGGTTCATCAACCTGTCGGACCGGCGCGAGTACGCTCAGGTGCAGGGCGAGCACGAAAAGATCGTCGCGCGCGTCGCGGCCAGCGATCCGGACGGAGCGGCTAGCGCGATGCAGGTACACCTCGCCGGTCTCGCCCGCCGCTGAAACGGCACGCTTCAGGAGCTTCGTATGGACGATTCAAAGATCCACATCAGAACGCCAATCGGCGAGGTGCTCGTCAAGAAGAGCGATCTCGACCCGGCGAAATGGATGCTGTTCCCCAAGACCGGGCTGCGGCAATACGTTCTCTGGGTGCACCCGGAGTCGGGGGCGAGCATTGCGCTCCTCGATTTTCCTGAAGGCTCCGGAGTGCCGGAGAAGCACACGCACGCCTCGAACCAGTTCATGTACTGCCTAGAGGGCGAGTACGCGTACACCGACTCGAACATCGTGCTCAAGCCCGGGGACTTCTACATGAATCCGAAGGACAACCCGCACGGCCCGACCAAGGCGATCAAGCGCAGCCTTCTGGTCGAGGTCTACGACGGCCCCCACTATTACGAGGCGCCCGACTATCACACCAAGGACACGATCGGAAAGGTCGTGGCTCGTCCCGGCGGCAAATGAAACCCGGTGAGCTCACCGTCCTGATCGCGGGCGCCGGCATCGGCGGCCTCACCGCGGCGCTACGTCTGGCGGCGATCGGCTGCCGCGTGCAGGTGTTCGAGTCGACGCCCGAGATCCGCGAGCTCGGCGTGGGCATCAACGTGCAGCCGCACGGCGTGAAGGAGCTCGATCGGCTGGGCCTCGGCAGGACGCTCGCCGATTGCGGCGTCCCGTGCGAGGAGCTGATCTATTTCAACCGGCACGGCCAGGAGATCTGGCGCGAGCCGCGCGGCTTGAAGGCCGGCTATCGCTGGCCGCAGATCGCGATCAATCGCGGGCGGCTGCAGGGCCTGCTCCATCGCGGCACGGTCGAGCGGCTCGGTGCCGATGTCGTGCGCCCCGGTCATCATCTCGCCGGCTTCGACCAGGACGAGCGCGGCGTCACGGCGCACTTCGTCGACAAGCGGTCGGGCGCGAGTCTCGCCAGCGAGCGCGGGGACATCCTCATCGCCGCCGACGGCGTGCACTCCACGGTGCGGCGCCATTTCTATCCGGACGAGGGCGGGCCGCGCTTTTCCGGGCAGCTCATGTACCGCGGTGTGTCCGAGTGGACCCCGTATCTCACCGGCCGCTCGATGTTCATGGCCGGGCACAACCTGCAGAAGTTCGTGGCCTATCCGATGAGCGGCGAGGCGGAGCGCGCTGGCCGATGCGAGATCAACTTTGTCGCCGAGAAGACGATCCCGCCCGAGACGCCGATGGCGCGCGAAGAGTACAACCGGCGCGCCGACCTCGCCGAGATCCTGCCGGTGTTCGAGGACTGGCACTTCGGTTGGCTCGACATTCCGGCGGTGATGCGCGAGTGCAAGGAGCTGTATGTCTTTCCGAAGGTCGACCGGGATCCGGTGCCGCAGTGGAGCTTCGGCCGCGTGACGCTCCTCGGCGACGCCGCGCACCCGATGCATCCGGCCGGCTCGAACGGCGCGACGCAGGCGATCGTCGACGCACCGGCGCTGGCGCGGGCGATCATCGAGCAGCCCGATGCGGTTGCGGCGCTGGCGGCATACGAATCGATTCGGCGCACCTCGGTGTCCGCGCTCGCTACCGTGAACCGGAACCAGATGGGCCCCGAGAAGGTGATGATCCTCGCCGAGCAGCGCTCGCCCGGCGGCTTCACCAACGTGCTGGACGTGCTCACGCGGGAAGAGCTCGAGACGACCTCGGAGAACTACAAGCGCTTGGCCGGGTTCGACCAGGCCGCGCTCGATGCGCCCGACCCGGTGCTCGACTCTCGGCACGCTTGAACCGCAGCTGCAACCTGTCAATCGCGCCGGGGAGGCGCTCAACTGAGGAGGTGACATGCACAAGCTGGTTTGCACGCTACGAGAGGGCATACTCCCTCGTGCTGCCCGATCCCAGGAGAATCGCCGCCCGACGGCGGGGATTGTCTCTCTGTTGCTGTGGGGGTTGCTTGGCCTCGTGACCGCATTCCAGCCGGCGCTGGCGCAATCCGCGGTCGACCAGCGGCTCGAGAAGGCGTTGCGCGAGCTCGGCTTCCCGGATGGCAAGCTGCCGCCGCTCAAGCCCGCGTTCGGAAGCTACGTCGACACCGTGCAGGTCGGCAACCTGCTGTTCCTCTCGAGCGCGGCGCCGCAGCGTCCGGACGGGCAGTTCGTGCGCGGGCGCGTCCCAGACCAGGTGAAGCTGGAAGACGCGATCATCGCCGCCAAGCTCGCGTGCGTGCGCGAGGTGAACCGGATCAAGATGGCGGTGGGCGATCTGAATCGCGTCAAGCGCATCGTCAACGTCCGCGGCAAGACCCTGGCCCAGGAAGGTTTCACCGATCACACGAAGATCACCGACGGCTGTTCCGCCTTCCTGGTCGAGGTTTTCGGCGACGCCGGCAAGCACACGCGGACCTCCGAAGGCCTGTCCTCGGCGCCGTTCGGGGTGACGTTCGAGGTGGACATCCTCGTCGAGCTGAACTAGGAGACCCGCATGTCGACCCAACGCAATAGCCTCGTCCGCGTCGTCGCCGCGGCGGTGCTGGCCTCCGCCGCAAGCATCGCCTTTGCGCAAGCCTTTCCCTCCCGCCCGATCACCATCGTGATCCCGTTTCCGCCCGGGGGCATCTCCGACAACAGCACGCGCCTGATCAGCCAGAAGGCCGCCGAAGGTCTCGGCCAGCCGATCGTGATCGAGAACCGGCCCGGCGCCGGCGGGCAGATCGGCGCCGACGTGGTGAAGAAGGCGCGTCCCGACGGCCATACGCTCTACCTCGCGAACATCGGCTCGCACGGAATCAACCAGAGCCTCTACTCGAAGCTGTCGTACGACCCGACGAAAGACTTCGACCCGATCACCGTGTTGTTCAGCTCGCCTACCCTCGTGCTGGTGCCCGCCTCCAGCCCGGTGAAGTCGATGTCCGAGCTCGTCGCCTACGCGAAGGCGAACCCCGGCAAGGTGAGCTACGGGTCGCAGAGCATCGGCAGCGGCGGACACCTCTCCGGCGAGATCATGAAGGCGCGGAACGGCCTGCAGATGACCCACGTGCCGTACAAGGGGTCCGCGCCGGCGCTCATCGATCTCGTTGGCGGCCGCATCGACTTCCTGTTCGATCCGATCACCACCGCGCTGCCGTTCGTGAAGGATGGCCGCGCGCGCGCGCTCGCCATCACTTCGGACAAGCGCTCGCCGCTCGCTCCCGACGTCCCGACGATCGTCGAGCTCGGCTACGCCGGCTACGACGTCAATCCGTGGTTCGGGCTCGCGGCGCCGGCCGGGACGCCGCGTCCGGTGATCGATCGGCTCAACGCGGAGTTCGTCAAAGCGCTGAAGGATCCGGAGGTCGTCAAGCGCCTATCCGACCAGGGCATCGACACGGTCGGCGGTTCGCCGGAGGCCTTCGCCCAGTTCATCCAATCGGAGACCGCCCGGTGGACCGACGTGGTGAAGACTTCGGGCGCGAAAGCGGACTGAGCAAGGAGCGGTAACCTCCGCACCTTCCTCGCCGGGAAGGTACGCGGTGTCGTTGATCGTCAATGGCAGGATGTTGTGCCGAGACGGTCGAGGCGAGCGGCGAGGAATGGTGAACTTGGGGAGACAGATCGTGTGGCGGTTCGTTTCTGGTCTGGTACTCGCGCTCGCGGCGGTCTCGGTGCACGCGCAACCCTATCCCTCCAAGCCCATCCGCATCGTGAACGCGTTCGCGCCCGGCGGCCCGGCCGACCTCCTCGCGCGCCTGGTCGCGCAGAAGCTCCAGGAAGCGTGGGGCCAGCCGGTGATCGTCGAGTCGAAGACCGGCGCCGCCGGCAACATCGGCATGGAGTTCGTCGCGAAGGCGCCGCCCGACGGTTACACGCTGGGCGTCGGCCCGACCGGCAACCTGGTGGTGAACCAGCATATCTTCGCCAAGCTCCCGTACGATCCCTTCAAGGATTTCGCGCCGATCACCCTGCTGGCGACCGTCGAGAACGTCCTGGTCGTCAACGCCGAAGTGCCGGCGAAGACGGTGCAGGAACTGGTCGCGCTGGCGCGCGCGAAGCCGGGCACGCTCAACTTCGCCTCGCCCGGCAGCGGCTCGCAGGCGCATCTCGCCGGCGAGCTCCTGAAATCGATGACCGGGATCGATATCGTGCACGTCGCCTACAAGGGCACCGGACCGGCGCTCAACGACCTGATGGGCGGCCAGGTGACGATGATGTTCAGCCAGATGTCTTCGGCGCTGCCGCACGTCAAGTCCGGGAAGCTCCGCGCGCTCGGCGTTGCGAGCCCGCGGCGCTCCGCCGCCGCGCCGGAGGTCCCGACGGTCGCCGAGCAGGGACTCGCGGGGTTCGAGGCGGTGTCGTGGTACGCGCTCATCGCGCCGTCGGGCACGCCAGCAGAGATCATCGACAAGCTGCAGCAGGAAGTGGCGCGGCTCCTGCAACTTCCCGACGTCAAGGAGAAGCTCGCGGGGCTCGGCGCGGAACCGGTGGGCAACACCCCCGCCGAGCTGGCGGCACGGATGCGCGCCGAGTCGGCGCGGTGGGCGCAGGTCGTGAAGGCGGCCGGGATCAAGGCCGATTGACGGCCGCGCGGCGCGGACCGTGACTCGAGGAGAAGAATCGATGGCAAGCGCCGCGCCAGCGCGCGTGGCCGCCGACGTCGGCGGCACCTTCACCGACATCGCGGTGTTCGACAGCGGCACCGGGCGGCTGGCCCTGGGCAAGACGCTCACGACGCCCGACCGCATCGTCGAGGGCATCGGCGCCGGCGTCGGCAAGGCGGGGTCGCGGTTCGGCGCGAGCTCGCTCTTTCTGCACGGGACGACCGTTGCCATCAACGCGATGCTCGAACGCAACGGCGCCCGCACCGCGCTCGTGACCACCAGGGGCTTCCGCGACGTGTACGAGATCGGCCGGATCAACCGGCCGCAGGCGTACAACCTCTTTTTCCGCAAGCACCGGCCGCTGGTCGAGCGCGCGCTGCGCTTCGAGGTGAACGAGCGGGTCAACGCGGCGGGCGAGGTGCTCGCGCGTCTCGACGAGACCGAGCTCGAGGCCGTGGCAATGCGGCTCGAGGCCGAGCGCGTCGATGCGCTCGCGATCCTCTTCCTGCACTCGTACCGCAACCCCGATCACGAGCTCGCCGCGAAGGGGTTCTTCCAGCGGCGCTTTCCGGGCATGTTCGTGTCGACCTCGCATGAGCTCTCGCAGGAGTACCGCGAGTACGAACGCACTTCGACCGTCGTTGCGAACGCCTATGTCGGTCCGCGCGTGGACACCTATCTGAGCGAGATCGAGGCGTTCCTCCGGTCCGAACGGTTTCCCGGACGGTTCCTGGTCGTCCAGTCGACCGGCGGACTGTTCGATGCCGCACAGGCGCGCAGCGAGTGCATCCGCATGCTCGAGTCGGGCCCGGCGGCGGGCGTGATCGGCACGCAGACGCTGTGCGAAGCGGTCGGGCTCGAGCGCGCGATCGCCTTCGACATGGGCGGCACGACGGCCAAGGCCGGTGTCGTGCTGCACGGCCGGGCGCTGATGGCGACGAGTGCGATGGTCGGCGGCTACAACGAAGGGCTGCCGATCCAGATCCCGATGATCGACATCCAGGAGGTGGGCACCGGCGGCGGCAGCATCGCGCGGCTCGCTCCCGGCGGCGCGCTGCACGTCGGTCCGCAGAGCGCGGGCGCGAAGCCCGGCCCGGTCTGCTATGCGCTCGGGGCCACCGAGCCCACCGTGACCGATGCCAACCTGGTGCTCGGCCGGCTCGCCGCCGAGCGCTTCCTCGGCGGCGACATGCGCCTCGACGCGGAGGCCGCGCGCCGCGCGATCCGCGATCGCATTGCGGCGCCGCTCGGGCTCGAGGTCGAGGCTGCCGCCGACGGCATCATCCGCATCGCCGCGGCGGCGATGGCGAACGTCGTGAAGCGTGTGACCACCGAGCGCGGCCTGGACGCGCGCGAGTTTCCGATGGTTTCCTACGGCGGAGCGGGGCCGCTGCACGCGGTGCCGGTCGCGCGCGAGCTGCAGATCAAACGCGTGATCGTGCCGACCGCCCCGGGTCACTTCTCGGCGTTCGGGATGCTCGTCGCCGATCTGCGGCGCGACTTCGTGCGCAGCCTCTTCGCACGGCTTGCGGACGCGCCGTTCGATGTCTTCGACCGCATCCTCGGGGAGATGGAGCAGGCCGGTCTCGTGGACGTCCGCGCAGCCGCGCCCGACGCGAAGCGGATCGAGATCCGGCACGGTGCCGACATGCGCTATGTCGGCCAGGAGCACGCGGTCTCGGTCGAGCTGCCGACCGAACTCTTCCGTACGCGCGACGTGGCGGGCATCAAGGCGATGTTCGACGCGGCGCACATCGAGCGGTACGGCTACGCCTCCGCCGACGAGTCCGCGGAGATCGTGAGCCTCCGCTGCTCGGTCGTCGGCGAGATGCCGCGGCCCGCGCTGGAGCGCATCGCTGCGGGCGGCGCCACGCCCGACCGCGAAGCGCAAACCGGCCGGCGGCCGGTTTACTTCACCGCCGAAGGGTTCGTGCCGACCGGCGTGTTCGACCGCGGGCGGCTCAAGGCAGGCAACCGCATCGCCGGGCCCGTGCTGGTCGAGGAATACGCCTCCACCACCGTTGTACCTCCGGGATCGAGTCTCGAAGTGGACGCCCACGGCAACCTGCTGATCGAGGTGCTCGC
Organism: uncultured beta proteobacterium; assembly: GCA_963754305.1. Taxonomy (GTDB): domain Bacteria; phylum Pseudomonadota; class Gammaproteobacteria; order Burkholderiales; family SG8-39; genus DATEDA01. Next base: position 185,051 of record CAVWFR010000026.1, read on the forward strand.
ATGAACGAACGCCTCGTGAGCCAGGGCGAGCGCACGCTCGACCCGGTCGTCACCGAGATCATCCGCAACGGGCTCGTCGCCGCTACCGAGGAGATGAAGACCAATCTCATGCGGACGGCGTACAACCTGATCATCTACGAGGCGCTCGATTTCACTGTCGGGCTCCTCGATGCGAGCGGCAATACCGTCTCGATCGGCCTCGGCCTGCCGATGTTCATCCGCGGCATGAGCGACACGGCCAAGGCGAAGCTCGCGCACTTCGGCGGCGCCGCCGGGCTCGCGCCCGGCGACGTGCTGCTCACGAACGACGCCTATCTCACCGGCAGCCACCTGAACCATATGACGTTCTCGGTGCCGATCTTCTGGCGGGGCGAGCTGCTCGGGTTCTCCTCGTGCATGGCCCATTGGCAGGACATCGGCGGGGCGATCGGCGGCATGACCGCGGACATCTTCGCCGAGGGCCTGCAGATGCCGATCGTGAAGTTCTACCGCGCCGGCGAGCTGAACCAGGACGTCCTCTCGATCATCCGCATGAACGTGCGCATCCCCGAGCGCGCGATGGGCGATCTGCGCGCCCAGATCGCCGCGGTGCAGACGGGGGAGAAGCGCTTCCTCGAGCTGGTCGCGAAGTACGGCCGCGACACCGTGCTCGATGCGATCGGCGCGATCATGGATCAGAGCGAGGCCGCCGCGCGCGCGAGCGTGCGGACGATCCCCGACGGTGTCTACGAGGCCGAATCGTTCCTCGACGACGACGGCGTCGATGCCGGCCGCCGCGTGCCGATTCGCGTGAAGATCAGCGTCGACGACGACCGGATGACCGTCGATCTGAGCGGCGTGAGCGATCAGGTCAAGGGCTTCTACAACTCGGGCGAGACGGCGGGTCGCTCGTGCGCGCAGGTCGCCTACAAGTGCCTGACCACCGCGCTCGATCTCCCGATCAACGACGGCTGCTTCCGCGCGCTCGAGATCATCCTGCCGCCGGGCAAGGTGGTGAGCGCTGTGAAGCCGGCCCCGATGCGCTGGTGGATGACCTACCCCATGACGATCGTCGACACGATCTTCAAGGCGCTCGCGCCGGCGATCCCCGACCGCGTCATCGCGGGCCACCACGCGGATCTCGTCATCGCCAAGATGAGCGGCCGGCAGCCGCGCGACGGCAAGCTCTTCATGCACACCGGCGGCCTCATCGGCGGCGGCTGGGGCGCGAAGCAGGGCGAGGACGGCGTGAGCGCGACGATCGCCATCAACGACGGCGACACGCACAACAGCCCCACCGAGCAGGCCGAGGCGAAGTTCCCCCTGCTCGTCGAGGCGTATCGGCTCCGCGACGATTCCGGCGGGGCCGGATGCTGGCGCGGCGGCATGGGGACCGAGCAGGTGGTGCGCGCGCTTGCCGACATCGGCTTCGACTCTCAGATCGAGCGCGTCGACTGCCGGCCCTGGGGGCTCTATGACGGGCTCTCGGCAGCGGGCAACCAGGTGGCGCTGCACCGCGCCGGCGAGAGCGAGACCGCCTTCCCGTCCGGGAAAGTGCTCTCGCGTCTGTTGAAGCCCGGCGACAGGTACATCCTGCGTTCGGGCGGCGGCGGTGGGTTCGGCTCACCGCTCGAGCGCGACCTCGACGCGGTGGAGCACGACCTGCGGCAGGGCTACGTGTCGCTCCGCGCCGCGCGCGAATCGTACGGCGCGGTCGTCGACCCCGCGAGCGGCCGGGTGGATCGGGCCGCGAGCGCGCGGCTCCGCGCGGAGATGCGCGCGGCGGGCTTGCCCAAGGACCAGCCGTTCACCGGCGACCCGAGCGTTCCGCGGTATCGGCCCGGCGCGGTAAGCCTTGCGGGTGAGCTCCACGCAGCGGAGCTGCGGCAAGCGACGCAGGCTGCGGGTCTCGACGATCGCTGTTGCACGTAAGCGCGCGTCGCGAAATCCGCGAAGATCAGACGACTCGCCGTCACGGCAGCCTGGACGCCGCGCTGCCGGTCACCGTGTAAGTCACTCGTATGCCTTCAGGCCCGATCCTGCCGCCGCGGTACACGGGAGCGTGATTACCCATTCCCATCGCAAGACTAGATCGTAAGGCCTAGACCGTCGGAAGCATTCCCAGGACGAGGCCATTGCTCGAACCTTGGCGCACCATGACGACGTTATTCGGCAGCGACCGCGACATGATTGTGGCGGCGGAAGACGCCCACGCCGGCGGCGATGAAACCAGTATCCGCGCAGCCCTACGGATCACGATGGTCTTCGTCACGGTGGTGCTGCTGCTCGTCTGGGCCGGCATCGCCGACGCCGGCCAGCTTTCGAACTCTGACGTCCGGGTCAGCGCCCCGGGCGGTGCACCCGGTAGCTCCCCGACCCTACGGTAGCAGTGCTCCTCTCTGCGTAGTGGTCGTTCTTGAACCCGGCGGCGCGCGAACCGCGCCGCCGGGTTTTTTCTCCCATCGCCTTCTTTCTAGCGCGCGGCGTGGGCCCGCAGCTTGGCGTCGATCAGCGTGCGGAGCGCTGCCGGCAGCACCGGCTTCAGCAACAGCACGTCGCCGCGTGCCTGCACGCGCGCCGCGAGATCGGGCGTGCTCGATCCAGTGACGACGATCGCCGGAATCTCGGGGTCGAGTACGTCGCGGATCGTGTCGATGACCTCCGTCCCGAGCCGTCCTTCCGCGAGCCGGTAATCCACGATCAGCAGGTCGGGCAGGCGTCCCAGCGCTTCGAGCTGCGGCATCACGTCGGCCCCGTCGCTAGAGCCGAGCACATCCACTTGCCAGCTGGACAGGAGCGAGCGCATCCCCTCCACGATCGCCGGCTCGTCGTCGATCACCACCACCAGCCGGCCGTCGAGCGCACCCCTGGGCGGCTCGGCTTCGCGGGTCGCCGACCGCGCCTCGGGTAGAGGCGCACCGAGGGGCACTTCGAACCGGAACACCGAGCCGTGCCTGGGACGGGACTCGACCCGGATCCGGTAGCCGAGCAGCATGCAGAGCCGCGCGATGATTGCGAGGCCCAGCCCGAGCCCCTTGCGGCTCGAGCGCGACGGGTTGGCGAGCTGGTAGAACTCCTCGAAGATGCGGGCGCGCTCGGATTCCGGAATGCCGACGCCGGAATCCCAGACCTCGAGCGAGAGCGTCGCGCCGCGGCGTCGCGCGCCGACGACCACCCCGCCCCGCTCGGTGTAACGGATTGCGTTCGAAACCAAGTTGCGCAGGATCCGCTCGAGCAGCATCGGATCGCTGCGCACCCAGGCGCGCGAGCGTCGCACGCGCAGGCGCAGGCTTTTCTCGGCGGCTTCCGGCGCGAGCTCCAGCCGCAGCCGGTCGAGCACCCGGCTCACCGGGAAATCGGCGAGCTCGGGGGTCACCGCGCCGGCGTCGATCTTGGACATGTCGAGCAGCTCGGTGAACAGTCCCTCGAGCGCCTCGACCGACGCGTTGATGCTCGCCACGAGGCCGGTCACGCCCGGGTCGCGGCTGCGCTCGGTGAGCGCCGCCGCCATCAGGCCGAGCGCGTGCAGCGGCTGGCGCAGATCGTGGTTCGCCGCTGCGAAGAACTGGGTCTTCGAGCGGTTCGCCGACTCGGCCTGCGCGCGCGCGTCCTCGGCGATCTCCTTCTGCCGGGCGAGCAGCTCGATCAGCTCGACGTTTTCGAACCGGCGGCGGATCGCCTCGTCGACGAGCAGGCTCACCTTGCGGCCGAACATGAGCGCGATGGCGAGCGCGATGCCGAGCGGTATCGCGAGCGAGATCTCGTGTCTGTTGCCGGAGGCGAGGCAGCGGACGATGAACGGCCCGAGTACCAGCACCACCATCGGATAGAACGCCGGGGCGAAGATCGAGATCGACGGGATGGTGAGCGAGACGATCCCGAACAGGATGAGCGCGAGATAGGTCTGCTCGACGATCGCGTCCGACACGTAGAAGAAGATTCCGCTCGCGCCCCAGATGCAGCCGGCGATCACAGCCGCGACGATGTAGCGCCGTCCCCAGCGGTCGGACTCGTCGGGTCCCGGATTCGCGGCGAGATAGGCGCCGTAGTGGTAAACGCGTACCGCCTGGTGCAGCAGGAGCGCGGCCGCCCACGACGCGATCACGCCGATGGCCACCTTGTCGAGCGCTATCCAAACCAGGAACGCGCCGGCGACGATCGAGCCGGTCGTGGTGGTCGGCGAGTAAAGGTAAACCGTGCGGATCTGCTCGGCGCGGACCTTCTGCGCGAGCGCTGCGTTGGAGACCGGCGCGGCGGCGCTCATCGCATTTTGGGGAAGAGCGGATCGAACGGCGCGGGCGGCGGGAGCCGGTCGCCGGGCTCGCGACCTCAGTGCCGGGTGTGCTGGCCGAGCGCGGTCGAGATCACGTTCTCGAGCTGCAGGCCGAGCCGGCTCGCTTCGATCACCGCCTGAGTGCGCGTGCTCACGTTGAGCGCGCGCAGGATCGCGGCGACATGGATCTTGACCGTCCCCTCGGCAAGCCCGAGTTCGCGGCAGATGACCTTGTTCGGCTTGCCTTGCAGGATCAGCGCGAGCACCTGGGCCTGGCGCGCGGTGAGGCCGAGATCGCGCGGGCTCGTGTGCGCGGCCTGCGCGCCGTCGGCGATCCTCGGCGTCGGGAGCAGCGGCTCGTCGCGCGCGGTGAGCGCGATCGGCGGCAGGTAGACGCCGCCGGAGAGCACGAGGCGCAGCGCCTGCAGCATCACCTGGTTCGACGAGCTCTTCGGGATGAACCCCATCGCGCCGAGGTCGATGGCGCGCAGGATGTCTTCGCGGCGATCGGAAGCGGAGATCACCACCACGGGAATCGACGGATGCCCGTTGCGGAGCTCCTCGAGCAGGCTGAAGCCGTCGGCCCCCGGGAGCGTGAGATCGAGGAGCAGCAGCCCGGCATCGGGGTGCTCCGCGACGAGGTGCCGGCCATCCTCGGCAGTGCGCGCGTCGTAGACCTCGACCGCGCCGTCGAGCTGCCTCAGCACGTGATGCAGCGCCTCGAGGATGAGCGGATGGTCATCCACGACCAGGATCTTCACGATGCTCCTCTTGGTCTGTCTTATTGGTATTGAGTTATTGGTATTGAGCCCATGTTAGCACCCGTGCATGCCGAGCGCATATCGCCGCCGGGGGGCGGGCGGCGCGGGCGGGCAAAGTTCACGTCCGCGGACGGGTCGGCTGGGCGGTCTGCGCGTCCGAGCGGAA
>CAVWFR010000027.1:0-46646 GCA_963754305.1 uncultured beta proteobacterium
GACGGCCGCTAGTAACGCGCGCTGAAGTGAAGCCCCTGGTATTGAAGCAGGGGGCCGACGCTGCGTGAAATTCGCAGGATTGTTGCAGCGCTTTGCTGCATTTCTGTGCAGGAGTTGCGCGCGGACGCTCGACAAGTCGTTGAATTAACTATGGCTCAAAATGACAAGGCTCGATGGGGTTCAGGGGGTCGAGTGTTCGAATCATCATTGCAAACCTCTTGCGGATCCGCCAAAATGCGTGGCATTTGCAACGCAAGGAACTTGGATGAAGACCGCTACGTTCCCGTCCCTGCGCGTCGATCCCGAGCTTCGGGATGCAGCGGAGGAGGTTCTGCAGGAGGGCGAGAGCCTTTCGAGCTTCCTCGAACAGTCGATTCGAGAGAGCATCGAGCGAAGGCAGGCTCAGCGCGAGTTCATTGCGCGAGGTTTGCGTTCCCGCGATGAGGCGCGCCGCACCGGCAAATACGTCAAGTCCGATACGGTAATCGGACGCCTCGAGAAAATGCTCGCTCGCGCCAAGGCCTCGGCCAAAGCTCACAGGTGACCTATCGGGTTCGGTTCACTGAGCAGGCCGAGGCCGACCTAGTTCGACTCTACGAGTTCATCCTGGCGAGGGACGAAACCGACTGGGCACTGGCGGAGCGGGCGCTTGAAGCGATCCGGAATGCCGTCAGGAGCCTGGAGCTTTCGCCGTTCAGTTACCGAAAGGCAGTCCCGGGCAACCCGTTTCTGCGCGAGCTCGTGATCCCATTTGGAGCCTCAGGGTACGTCGCATTGTTCGAGATCGACGACGACAAGACCGTCAGCATCCTGGCGGTGCGTCATCAGCGAGAAGACGACTATCATTGAGACAGCGGCCGCTTGAGCCGCGCGTGAATTTCGCGGGGATCAGCTGTGCAAAGTCCTGCATCGTGCTGCGAAAGACGCAACGGGCGTCCTCGGAAGTCACTGATTTCACAACCACTACGTCGGCCACAGGCGAACTGAAAATCCTTGTGTCGGCGGTTCAATTCCGTCCTTGGCCACCAGACTTGCTCGAGCGGCGACGCATCAACGCCCGGTGAAGCGCGGCGCCCGTCCCTCGAGGTTCGCCGCCGCGCCCTCGTCGATGTCGTGCGTCCATTCCAGCGCGTGGCGCAAGGCATCCGAAAGCTCCCGCGCCGCCTTGAAGCCGGATGCACTGCGCATGTTGACGATCCGCTTCGCGCCGCGGATCGCGAGCGGGCCGCAGGCCGCGATGCGTCCCGCCAACTCGCGGACCGCGGGCAGGAGCCGGTCCGCAGCGTGAGTCTCCAGGGTCAGTCCGACGCGCTCCATCTCTTCTGCGGCGAGCTCGCGTCCGGTGCAGATGATCTCGAGCGCGCGCGCCCGACCGACGACTCCCGGCAGCCGTACGGGTGCGCCCGCGCCGGGAAACCCGCCCCACTTCGCCTCCGGCAGCGAGAACGTCGCGTGCGGCGCGGCGATGCGCATGTCGCACGCGAGGCTCAGTTCCGCCGCGCCCGCGCGGGCCGCGCCGTTAAGGGCGGCGATGGTGATCTGAGGCAATGCCTCGATGCGGTCGAACACCGCGTTGCCAAGGCGCACGATGCCTAGAATCTGATCCTTGGTGAGCTTGGCGCGTACCTTCGGATGCAGCATGCCAGCGGAAAAGAAGGTATCGCCTGCGCCGGTGATGATCACCGCCTGCGTCTCGGAATCGTCCGCAAGGCCGTCGGCGATCGCCGCGAGCCGCTCGAGCACGGCGGGCGTCATCCGGTTCTCGTCGTCGGGGCGGTTGAGGGTGATGGTCGCCACGCGATCCGCGGCGACGAATCGCACTTCGTCGGTGGAAGCCGTCATTTCCTTCTTCTCCCGCTAAAGGCCGAATACCCGCGGCAGCACGAGCGTGAGCCACGGAAAGGCGATGACCAGCAGCAGTCCCAAAGTCAGCATCGCGACGTACGGCATCATCTCTTTCGTCACGCGATCGACCGTGATGCCCGCAATCCCGCAAGAGATGAACAGCCCCACGCCGATCGGCGGCAGGAAGAGCCCGATCCCGGTCGCGGCGGTCACCACGATCGAGTAGTGGATCAGGTCGATGTTCATCTGCTTGACCACCGGCAGGAAGGTGGGGACGAGGATCACGACCGCCGGCAGCCCTTCGAGCACCGCGCCGAGCAGGATGAAGAGCAGCGCGCTCAAGATCAGGAACGTGATCGGCCCGGCCGAAATTGCCTGCATCGCCGACAGGATCGCTGCCGGCACCTGCGCCACGGCGAGCATCCAGGCGATCACCGCCGCGACCGCGAGCAAAAAGCACACCGTTGCGGTGACGACGGCGCTGCGCGCCATGATCGCCGGTAGATCGCGCCACCTGATCTCGCGGTAGACGAAGAGGCCGACGATCGCCGCGTACAGCACCGCGAGCGAAGCGGCCTCGGTGGGCGTCATCACGCCGCCGAGTATCCCGCCGAAGATGATCGCGGGCAGACCGAGCGGGATCAGCGCCTGCCGGACGGCCTTGCCCAGCTCGGGGAGCTTCATACGCCGCGGCGGCGCGATTCCAGCGCGGCGTGCCTCCCAGTAGATGAACCCCATGATGGCGACGGCGAGCACAATCGCCGGAACGAAGCCTCCGACGAAGAGCGCCGCCACCGAAACGTTCGCGATCGATCCCAGGACGATCATGAGGATGCACGGCGGCACCAGAATGCCCATCGCCGAGGCAGCCGCCACGATGCTCACCGCTTGCCCCGGCCGGTAACCCGCGCGCGTCATCGGCGGAATCATGGTGGCGCCGATGGCCGAGACATCGGCGATGGTCGAGCCGGAGATGCCCGAGAAAATGTACTCGGCGATCACGACGGCCATCGCGAGGCCGCCGCGGATCCAGCCGACGAGCGCTTGCGCGAGATGGACGAGGCGGACTGCGATGCCGCCGGTCTCCATCAGCATGCCGGCGAAGATGAACAGCGGGATCGCCAGCAGCACGAACGAATCCACCGACTGGTGGATCTGCTGCATGATGACGATGAGCGGAAACTCGCCGCTCCAGACGAGCCCGGCGAGCCCCGCTGCGCCGATCGCGAACGCCACCGGCACGCCGAGGACGAGCAGCACCAGGAACACCAGGATCGCGACCGCGATCACGGCTGCTTCGCTCCCTGCTCTTTTCCCAAGTCCCCGCGCCAGGTGCGCCACGCGACCGGCAGGCTGTAGAGGATCATCAGCGCGCCGCCGACCGGCATTGCGGCATAGATCCACGATACCGGCATCGCCATGACTGCAGTGGTTTGCGTCGACCCGTGCTGCGTCAGGCTCCAGCCCTGCACGACGAGCACCGCGGAGAAGACGATCACCGTCAGCGGCGTCAGGAGCAAAGCCGCGCGCTTGAGATGCGGCGGCATTGCATCGACCACGGTGTGCAGCCCGAAATGCGCGCCGCGCTTCACCGCCGCGGCGGCGCCGAGGAAGACCAGCCAGATGAAGCAGGCGCGCGCCACCTCGTCATACCAGACGAAGGTGCGCTCCAGCACGTAGCGCGAGAAAACGCCGAGCAGCAGGTCGATCGAGATGACGGTGAGAAGGACGATGCACAGTCCTTCCACGCCGTACGCCAGGATCAGCGCCAGGGCCTTCTTCAAAACCCTCACTTCGCGGCGTCGAGAACTCTATCCATCCACTCCTTGCCGACCTTCGTCCCGACCTCCTGGTAAACCGGCCCCATCATTTCCCGGAAGGGCTTGGTGTCGCCGATGTCGTTCACCTTCACCCCGGCCTTGCGGATGATCTCGAGATCGCCTGCCTCGCTGTCGAGCTCGGCCTTGCGATCGAGCGCGCAGGCTTCCTTCGCCGCGGCGTCCACCGCCTGCTTCACGTCGGGCGGCAGCGCGTTGTACTTCTTGAGGTTGGTGAACCAGGAAATCGGTTCGTAGGTGTGCTTGGTCAGCGAGTAATACTTCCCGATCTCGTGATACTTGTCCGACACGATCGAGACGGCCGGCGCTTCCATCGCGTCCACGGTGCCCTGCTTCAATGCGAGGAACACCTCGCTCCAGGGCATCGGCACCGGGTTTGCGCCGAGCTGCTTCATCATGCCGATGTACACCGGCGACTGCTGCACCCGGATCGTGATGCCCTTCATGTCCGCGGGCGCCGTGATCGGGCGTTTGTTCGACATCACGTTGCGATAGCCCCAGCCGCCGCCCCAGCACAGGCCCTTGAGGCCCTTTGCCTCCATCCGGCGGAACAGCTCCGCGCCCAGCGGGCCGTCCATCGCCTTCCACACGTGCTGGCGGCTCGGCCAGAGGAACGGCAGCGAAAGGGGCAGGTAGCCAGGCTCGAAGATTCCGCCGATCGGGGCGGCACCCACCGGCGAGATATCGATCGTGCCGAGCTGGGTGGCCTCGAGCATCGCGGCCTCGCCCTTGGCGAGCTGGTTGTTGAGATAAACCTCGGCCTTGATCTTGCCCCCCGACTTCGCGGGGAGCTGCTTTGCCAGTTCGTTGGCCGCGACGTTACGGGGATTGTCGCCGGCATTCACCGTCGCGATCTTCATCACGATCTGCTGCGCCGACGCCGTGCCGCTCGCGCCCGCACCCAAAGCCGCCGCACAAGCGAGCGCCAGCGCCCGCTTTCCATCCCAGCGCATGCAGTGTTCCACGGGTTTTCCTCCACGTTTTGCAGCGTTCAGGCGCGCATCGGTGCTGCGATTCGGGCCGCCGTCTTCCGCGCGTTGGCCGCACCGCAACAACTGTTAACCGCTCGGTTAAAAAATACGCGGCGGTGCGGGCCTTGTCAATTCGGCGCACCAAAACAGGCGGCGCCGCCGTGCGGTCAGCGCGCCTTCGCGCGGAGCAACTGGCCCGCCCGGCGCAAGTCCTTGGGGTTGACCCAGAGGATCGCGCCCCAGCGCCCCTTCCCCGCGGATAGGCCGTCCACGGCGGTGACGTTCACGCGCGCGTCGGCGAGTTTTTTCAGGTTCGCCGCCAGCGCTCCCGGCCGATCGTCGCCCTGAATGAGGAAACCGGTCTTCTTCGGTTTGAACTTGAGCCCCGCCTTCCTGGCGGCGGCATTGAACTTGCGCGTGTCGTCGGGCACGACGTCGATTCGGGCGCGCCGCCCGAGCGGCGAGCCGTTGCACGCGAGCAGGTTGATGCCGGCGCTCACCAGCGTCGACAACACGCGGAACGTCTGACCCGGCGTGTTGGGAACCTCGGTCGAGAAGTAGTCCACCTTCCGGATCGTGTCGGCCATGCCAGACTCCTTCCCCTCCGAGGGGCCGCCCCGAATAGTAGGCGCCGTCCGGCGACATTCTATCTCCGGCGCGCTCCGCACCCCCCGGACTAACTTCGCTATCGGCGGCGTGAAACAAGTGTCGCTTGACGTGGTACACGCGGCGTCGCATGCCGTTAAATGGGGGAACAGATCTCATGCCGGGCTGGCCGCGCTCGGTGCGATGGTGCGCCGGCACCGGTAGCGGGCGGTCTACGAGCAACGAAGATCGGACACAGCACGATGAACTGGCGCACACGTTGCGGATCGCCTTGGCGTTGTCGCGGCGAAAGTCGGCGATCGTCTTGAAATCCGAGGTCAGGCGGCCGATGAGCCCCATCAGCTCGACGTTGCGCTGGGCCTCTCGCTCCAGGACGTCGGCTGGACTGGATACGGTTGAGGTAACAGTGGATATAGATCTTGAGCAGAACCGAGGGGTGGTACGACGGTAGGCCGGTCGCCGCGGGATCGGCGCTCTCAAAGCCGAGCACGCGGAGATCGAGCTGCTCCACAAAGACCTCTACCACGGCACGGCGCCGCCGAGGCGCGGGGAGACCCTGGCCCGTCGATCGACGCTTGTGAACGTTATGTCGCACCGCCTGCAGGCGTTCGCGGCAAAACGCGAGCACGCCTAGTCCGAACAGGCCAGCCCAAAACGTCGTCGCGCGTCGGGCCAGTAGAATGCACCGTCGTCATCGATCAACCCGTCCGGATCGCTCCGGATCGTCCGTCCTTGGCCATGGCACGCTCGTACCCGCTCGCATGACCGGCCCGCTCGCCGCGCGCGCCCTCGTCTGGCGGGCCCAGTTCTGGTCGTTCTTCAAGCGGCACCGGCGCGCGATCGATGACTTCCGCGCGGCGCTCGTGCTCGACCCGAAGCGCGTCGACGCGTGGCGCTGCATCGGCTTCCTCTACGCGCAGCAGCGCGAGCCGGCGGAGGCGATCGAAGCGCTGCGGGAAGCGGTGCGTCTCGCCCCGGATGACGCCGACACGCGGTTCAATCTCGGGTTCCTGCTGCACCAGCGCGGCGATCTCGATGCGGCGATCGTGGAGTTCAAGGACGCGATCCGGCTCAAACCTCTCCTCGACCGAGCCTGGTACGGACTCGGCGTGATCTACCTGCGCCGCGGCGAGCTCGCGGCTGCGATCGCGCATCTCCAGGAAGCGGCGAAGCAGCAGTATTTCAACCCGCACGCCGGGCAGGAGCTCGCGATCGCCTACCACAGGGCGGGCGAGCGCGACAAGGCACTTGCCGAGCAGAAGCGCGTCGACTCCTTCGATCCGAAAATGGGCGCGCAGATCGCGCGCGACATCGGGTTGCGCTAGAGCGCGCCGACCAGCTGCCGACAAGCCTGACGATCGGCGCGACAACTCTGCCGCGCGCGCACACCGGTCTCGCGCCTGCAAACGAGCACAACGCCACACATCTGCCGCCGTTCCGGTCCGCTGGCACCCTGCTTGCATGCGGTGTTGCGGACGCATCGAATCGGGGCCCGCCAGCCGTGGAACAGATCATCCGCACCGCCTTCCAGCCGATCATCAGCGACCGCGCGAATGTGGTCGCCTACGAGGCGCTGCTGCGCTTTCGCGAGGGGCTCGATAAGCCCGATTCGCGCGAAACGATGATCCGCCGCTGGGAGGACTGCGGTTACATCGGCACGGTCGACGTTTCGGTGCTCAAGCAGGCGATCGCCGCACTCGACGTTCTGCACCCCTCGCTGATGGTGAGCGTGAACGTCTCGATGGTGACGCTCAACGTCCACCGCGCGCGCTATTTGAGTCATCTCGACGACCTCGGCGCCAAGGCGAAGCGGCTGATCGTCGAGGTGACCAATACCGCGTCGCACAGCGATCCGACCGTGCTGCTCCAGTTCGCCCGCGATTGCGCGGCGCGCAATGTCCGGCTCGCGCTCGACGACTTCGTGCCCGACCGCCCGAAGGCGATGGCGACCGTCCTCTCGCTCGTGCGGCCGAAGCTCATCAAACTCGACCGCAAGGCGGTGTCGAGCGCGTTCCAGAACGTGATGGACGGCGACATCCGCCAGCTCGTCGATTCGGCGGGCGAAGTGAATGCGCGCGTGGTCGCGCAGGGCATCGACAGTCAGGAAAAGTTCGACTGGGCGTTCGGCCTGGGCATCCGCTATTTCCAGGGCTTCCTCGTGGGGCACCCGCGGCAGTTCCCGCTGCTCGACACCGAGGCGTCGTTCCGCGACATCGAGAATTCGGTGGCGCCGGAGGAGCTCGCGGCCTGAGTCCCTGAGCGGGGCCCCGTCGCGAAGCGACGGGGATGCGAACACGAAGAACGCGCGCGACCGCCGACCCCAGTGGCGATCGCCGCCGCACCGACCCGTGGGAGGCGGCGCGGCGCAGCGCGTCGTCCGGGACCAGTACGGCGTTTCCTGGGCGCCGGCTGCCGCCGGAGTGACGTTAGACTCGAGTCGCTACGCCCGGAGGACGTCCCATGGAATGGCTCGCCGACCCGCAGGCCTGGATCGCGCTCGCGACACTCACCGCGCTCGAGATCGTGCTCGGCATCGACAACATCATCTTCATCTCGATCCTCGTCGGCCGGCTGCCCGCGAGCCAGCGCAACAAGGCGCGCCGCATCGGGCTCGCGCTCGCGATGATCATGCGCATCGCACTCCTCCTCTCGCTCGCGTGGATCATGACGCTGACCGAGCCGCTGTTCACGGTACTCCGCCAGGAGATCTCCGGGCGCGATCTCATTCTGCTCGTCGGCGGGTTGTTCCTGCTGTGGAAGAGCACCCACGAGATCCACAACGCGCTGGAAGGCGACGAGGACGAGCACGCTTCCGCGGCGAAAGCGACCTTCGGCGCGGTGCTCGTGCAGATCGCGATCCTCGACATCGTCTTCTCGCTCGACTCGGTGATCACCGCGGTCGGGATGGCCGATCACATCGAGGTGATGATCATTGCGATCGTCCTGGCGGTTGCGGTGATGATGCTCGCCGCCCGGCCGCTCGGCGACTTCGTCGACCGGCACCCGACGATCAAGATGCTGGCCCTGTCGTTCCTGATCCTGGTCGGGTTCGCGCTGGTCGGGGAGGGCCTCGATTTCCACGTGCCGAAGGGCTACATCTACTTCGCCATGGCGTTCTCGGTTGCGGTCGAGCTTCTCAACCTGCGCATGCGTGCAGTGCGCAAGCGGGCGGCCGCGCCTGCCGGGCCGCTCAGGCTGCGGAAGAACGTGCGGGAATAGGCCCGGTCGCCGGCCGGGGAAAGCGGGTGCGTCCGGCCACCCCGCCCGGTAAAATGCCCCCGGACGAACCCTCCACCATGCAGCTCTTCGCCCTCGGCCTCAACTACCAGAGCGCACCGCTCGCGATCCGCGAGAAGGTCGCGTTCAACGCCGACGGGTTGCGTGCGGCGCTGTCCGCGGTGGTCCAGGCGCGGCCGGCCGAAGAGACTGCGATCCTTTCCACCTGCAACCGTACCGAGCTCTACTGCGCGGCCGGCGACCCGACCGAGGCGCTCGCGTGGCTCGTCGACTATCAACGGCTCGATCCACAAGCGGTCGAGCCCTACGTGTATACCCTCCCGCGCGACGAGGCGGTGCGTCACGCGTTCCGCGTCGCCGCCGGGCTCGACTCGATGGTGCTCGGCGAGCCGCAGATTCTCGGCCAGATGAAGGATGCGGTGCGTCTGGCCGAGGAGGCCGGCACGATGGGGGCGACCCTCTCACGGCTCTTCCAGCGCTCGTTCGCCGTGGCGAAGGAGGTGCGCACCAACACCGGCATCGGCGCGAGCGTCGTGTCGATGGCCGCCGCCGCGGTGAAGCTCGCCGGCCGGATCTTTCCCTCGCTTCGCGAGACGCGCGTGCTCCTCGTCGGAGCCGGCGAGATGATCGAGCTCTGTGCGACGCACTTCGCGGCGCAGATGCCCCGCGGGATCACGGTCGCCAACCGTACGCTCGAGCGAGCACAGGATCTCGCCGGACGCTTCGACGCCCGCGCGGTCGAGCTCCGCGACCTACCCGGGTGCCTGCACGAGCACGACATCGTCGTCTCCTGTACCGCGAGCTCGCTCCCTATCCTCGGCAAGGGGACGATGGAGCGCGTCGTGAAGGCGCGGCGCCATGCGCCGGTGTTCATGGTCGACCTGGCGGTGCCACGCGACATCGAGCCCGAGGTCGCCCAGCTCGACGACGTCTATCTCTACACGGTCGACGACCTCGCCGGGATCGTGCGGAGCGGGCATGACGAGCGCGCCTCGCATGTCGCTCAGGCCGAGACGATCATCGACACGCAGGTCGGCTCCTTCGTGCACTGGATGGAGGCGCGCGAGGTGGTGCCCACGATCCGGGCGCTCCGCGACAGCGCCGAGACCGCGCGGCAGAACGAGCTCGACCGGGCGCTCCGCATGCTCCAGCGCGGCGACGATCCCAAGGCGGTGCTCGAAGCGCTTTCGCACGGCCTCACCAACAAGCTCCTGCACGCGCCCACTCGGGCGCTGAACGACGCGCCTGCGGCCGACCGCGGCACGCTGCGCGACCTCGTCGCCCGCCTCTACAGCCTGCGCTCCGGGCGCTAGCTCGAGCCTCCGCGCCCGCGACGGCTGCCGCCGCCATGAAGCCTTCCATCGCTGCCAAGCTCGAGCAGCTCGCGCGCCGTCTCGACGAGGTGAACGGGCTCCTCTCGTCCGAAGGCGCGACGCGCGACCTCGACCAGTTCAAGCGCCTCTCGCGCGAGCATGCCGAGATCACGCCGGTAGTCACGCGCTACCAGGAGCACCGCGCGGCGGAGGCCGATCTCGCGGCCGCCGAGGGCATGGCCGCCGATCCGGGCATGAAGAGCTTCGCCGAGGACGAAGCGAAGAGCGCGAAGGAGCGGATGGCGGCGCTGGAAAGCGAGCTCCAGCGGCTTCTCCTACCGCGCGACCCGAACGACGAGCGCAATATCTTCCTCGAGATCCGCGCCGGCGCGGGCGGCGACGAATCGGCCATCTTCGCCGGCGATCTCTTCCGCATGTACTCGCGCTACGCGGAGCGCCGGCGCTGGCAGGTCGAGGTGATCTCCTCCAGCCCCTCGGAGCTCGGCGGCTTCAAGGAAGTCATCGTCCGGGTCATCGGCCAGGGCGCCTACTCGAAGCTCAAGTTCGAATCCGGCGGCCATCGCGTGCAGCGCGTGCCGGAGACCGAGACCCAGGGGCGCATTCACACCTCCGCCGCGACCGTGGCGGTGATGCCGGAAGCCGACGAGGTGGCCGAAGTCGTGCTCAACCCCGTGGAGCTGAGGATCGACACGTTCCGCGCCTCCGGTGCCGGCGGCCAGCACGTGAACAAGACCGACTCGGCGGTGCGCGTCACGCATCTGCCGACCGGCATCGTGGTCGAGTGCCAGGACGACCGTTCGCAGCACAAGAACCGGGCGCGGGCGCTCTCGCTCCTCGGCGCTCGCATCAAGGACCAGCAGGAGCGCGACAAGCGCGCGGAGGAGGCGGCGACGCGCAAATCGCTCGTCGGCTCCGGCGACCGCTCCGATCGCATCCGGACCTACAACTTCCCGCAGGGCAGAGTCACCGACCACCGCATCGGCCTCACGCTGCACAAGATCGCCGCGATCATGGACGGCGACCTCGACGACATCCTCGACGCGCTCGCGGCGGAGCACCAGACGGAGCAGCTGGCAGCGCTCGCGGAATCGGCCGCGACGCCGTGACGTGGCGCGCCTAGCGGGCGGGCAGCGATGACCGCCGGCAAGAGCATTACGAGCCTCGTACAGTCGAGCGGCCTTCCGCTCCTCGAAGCGCAGGTCCTCGCGGCGCACGGGCTCGGCCTCGCGCGCGCTGCACTGCTCGTCGACGGGCAGCGCGTCCTCGACGCCGAGGCGGCGCGCCGCGTCGAGCGGCTGTTCCTCCGGCGCCGGGCCGGCGAGCCCGTTGCCTATCTCACCGGCGAGCGCGAGTTCTACGGGCTCTCGCTGAAGGTCACGCCCGATGTCCTCATCCCTCGCCCGGAGACCGAGCTCCTCGTCGTGCTCGCGCTCGAGCGGCTGCCGAACCGCGCCGGACGAGTGCTCGACCTCGGCACCGGCTCCGGCGCGATCGCGGTGGCGCTCGCACACGCCGCGCCGGATGCCGAGGTGGTCGCGGTCGAGGTTTCGCGCGCCGCGCTCGCGATCGCGCGCGAGAACGCGGCGCGCCACCACGTCGGGATTCGGTTCGCCGAGGGCGAGTGGTTCGCCGGTCTCGCCGGCGAGCGCTTCGACGTGATCGTCTCCAACCCGCCGTATGTCGCCGCCGGCGACTCGCACCTCGGCGAGGGCGATTTACGCTTCGAGCCGCGCACGGCGCTCGCCGCCGGCCCCGACGGGCTAGCCGCGATCCGTGCGATCGTCGCCGGCGCGGGCCGCCATCTGGCGGCCGGCGGCTGGCTCCTCTTCGAGCACGGATTCGACCAGGCCGAGCGCTGCCGCAGCCTGCTCGCGTATGTACGGCTATGCGGGGATCACGAGCTGGCCGGATCTCGCCGGCATCGTTCGCGTCGCGGGCGGCCGCGCGGCGTGACCGGCGCGCTTCAGCCGAAGCAGAAGCGCACGATCGAGTCCAGTACGACGTCGGCGCCGTAGCGCATCCAGAGCCAGACGCCGACGGCCGTCGCCGCGCCGACGATCGCGGCCGAGCCGATCGACTAGCCCGCGGCTCATGCCGCCGCTTCGCGGAGCGCGAGCGGCCGCGGCGACTCGTCCACCAGCCAGTGCATGATCGCAGCGGCGACGCTCATCCCGTGTGCGCGGCGCTATATCGCTGAGAATATTCCGGGTTAACCATGGACCGGTCAAGTCGAATTGGGCTTCAAGCCGATAGGCACTCCATCTCAGGGCCGGTGCCGCTGAAAGCACCGCGCGGCGCATCACCGCAACTCGAGCCGGGCGACGACCTGCCCTTCCGGGATTGTGACCATCCGGTATATTTGACAGAATACGACGATCCGCAACGCGGTCTTCGCCAAGGAGGGCAAATCGTGCTTCCATTCCGTGCCCGGTTCCGTCGGATCTCGCAGACGGTCGCCGCACTGGTGCTCGCTTCCGCCGCCGCGGCCGCCGCGGCCCAGGACGTAACCGTGTTCGCTGCGGCCTCGCTCACGAATGCCCTCGAGGAGATCGCGAAGATCTATCGGGAGAAAGGCGGGGGAGGGGTGAAGTTCTCGTTTGCCTCCAGCTCCACCCTTGCGAAGCAGATCGAGAGCGGCGCGCCGGCCGACATCTTCGCGTCGGCCGACGAGGAGTGGATGGACTACCTGGCGCAGCGGAACCTGATCGAGGCGTCGACGCGGTCGAGCCGCCTCGGCAACGCGCTGGTCCTGATCACGCCCGCCAGCGATAAGCGCACGGTCGACATCAAGCCCGGCTTCGACCTCGCGGGAATGATCGGCAGCGGGAAGCTCGCCACCGGCGATCCCGCGCACGTCCCGGTCGGCCGTTATGCCCAGCAGGCGCTGACGAAGCTCGGCATCTGGGATGCCGTCGCGCCGAAGATCGCCCGCACCGACAACGTCCGCGCGGCACTGCTGCTCGTCGAGCGTGGCGAGGCGCCGTTTGGGATCGTGTACGCCACCGACGCGGCGGCGAGCGGCAAGGTCAGCATCGCCGGCGCCTTTCCGGCCGATTCGCATCCACCGGTGAGCTATCCCTTCGCGATCCTCGCCAAGCGCGACCGGCCAGAGGTCCGGAAATTCTTCGAATTCCTGCCCGGCACTGAGGCGCAGGCCGTCTATCGGAAGGCCGGGTTCAGCGTCAAGTAGCCGTGCTCACCGACGCCGAGCTGCAGGCGCTCTGGTTGACCTTCAAGGTGTCGGCACGCGCCGTTCTCTTCGCCCTGCCGTTCGCGATCGCGTGCGCCTGGTTTCTCGCGCGCCGGAGATTCCCGGGCAAGACGCTGTTCGACGGGATCGTCCACCTGCCGCTCGTGGTGCCGCCGGTCGTGGTGGGCTATCTGCTGCTCGTCCTCTTCGGCGTCAGGGGCCTGCTCGGCCAGCCGCTCAACGACTGGTTCGGCATCCGGCTGGTGTTTACCGCAGCCGGCGCATCGCTCGCGATCGCGGTCACGACGTTCCCGCTGATGGTGCGTGCGATCCGCCTTTCGATCGAGGCGATCGACGCCGGTCTCGAGGACGCGGCGCGCACGCTCGGCGCCCGGCCGATCGATCGCTTCTTCACGATCACCTTGCCCCTGATGCTTCCGGGCGTGCTCGCCGGCGCGGTCGTCGCGTTCTCCGCCGGCCTCGGCGAGTTCGGCGCGGTCATCACGTTCGTGTCGAACATCCCCGGCGAGACGCAGACGCTCCCGCTCGCGATCTACACCGCGACTCAGACCCCGGGGGGAGAGGCTGCCGCGGCGCGGCTTTCCCTGCTTTCGATCGCTCTTGCCCTCACGGGTCTCATCCTGTCCGAGCATCTCGCGCGCCGCATCAAGCGAATGCTCGGCGGTTGATGTATCGCGAGCCCGCAACCGCCGTCGCGGCGCCGGCTGCCGCAGATGCGCGACAATCCGGGCCGATGCTCGACGTCGCCGTCCGCAAGCAGCTCGGCAGCTTCCGCCTCGACGCGGCGTTCCGCACCGACGAGCACGGGGTCACGGCGCTCTTCGGGCGATCCGGCTCAGGCAAGACCTCGATCGTCGCCGCGATCGCGGGCTTGCTCCGCCCCGACGAAGGCCGGATCGTGGCGGGCGGCGACGTCCTCTACGACTCGTCGAAGCGGATCGACGTGCCGGTGGAGCGCCGGCGCATCGGCTACATCTTCCAGGACGCGCGGCTCTTCCCGCACCTCACGGTGAGGGACAACCTGCGCTATGGCTGGAAGCGTGCGCCACGGACCAATCGACCGATCGCGTTCGACGCGGTGGTCGACCTGCTCGGCGTCGCGGATCTCCTCGACCGCCGGCCCGCGCGCCTCTCCGGCGGGGAAAAGCAGCGCGTCGCGATCGGCCGCGCGCTGCTGGCGCAGCCGCGCGTGCTGCTGATGGACGAGCCGCTGGCCTCGCTGGACGCGGAACGGAAGGACGAGATCCTGCCGTACATCGAGCGCCTGCGCGACGAGCTGCGCATCCTGATCGTGTACGTGAGCCACGCCCTCGAGGAGGTGGTCAGGCTCGCGAACACGATCGTGCTGGTGGACGGGGGGCGCGTCGTGGCGCAGGGGACGCCCGAGTCGCTGTCCGGGCGGCTCGACCTGCGGCCGCTGCTTGGCCGCTTCGAGGCCGGCGCGATCATCGACACCCGCGTTGCGGGCCACGACGATGAACGCCAGATCACGCGTCTCGAATTCGGCGACCAGATGCTCATCCTGCCGCGGCTGGCCGCAGCGCCGGGCGCGCGCCTGCGCGTTCGCATCCGGGCGCGCGACGTCATCCTCGCGGTGGAGCGGCCGACGGCGCTCAGCGCCCAGAACGTCCTCGCCGGCCGGATCGTGGAGATCGCCGAGGAGACCGGGCCGTACGCCGAGGTCAAGGTGGACCTCGGTGCGGGCGCGATCGTCGCGCGGATCACGCGGGATTCGATCAACCGCCTGACGCTCGTGTGCGGGCAGCCGGTCTACGCGGTCGTGAAATCGGTGGCCATCGACGGCCACGCCATCAGCACCGCGCCGCTCGATCTCGACTGACGCGTCAATGGCTCCTGTCGCGCGCGGCGCGCGACAGCCGGGGAGGGGCGACGGCTGCCCCCGGCCTGCGCACCTGCGATCGCGCGCCCGCCTTCGTGCGCGACTTGAGCGCGGCAAAGGTCCCCCGCGATCGCCTTGTGGGTCGCGGCCTCCATGCGACGGAACCGGACGATGATCTCGCGGCCGAGGCGCGTCAGCACCGCGCCGCCGCCCTGCATGCCGCCGACCGCTGGCGTCAGCACTGGCTCGCGGAACATCGTGTTCATGTTCTCCGCCAGGAGCCAAGCGCGCCGATAGCTCATGTCCATCGCGCGCGCGGCCGCGGAGATCGAGCCGAGCTCGTCGATCAACTCGAGGAGCCGCACCTTGCCCGGACCGATGTGGTGCCGGCTCGTGAGCGCCACGCGCAACATGACGTCCTGCATCATCGGGAGGCTCTCCTTCGTCGGCGCTCCAGAGGAGTGCCCGGACGATATCGTATGCCAGTGCGCAGTGAGCCGATACCGCGTGGGACGACCACCCGAACGCTACAATCCAGGTCGACGCCTGCGTGGGATCTCCTGGCAGTCCGCAGTTCCAGGCAGGAAAATAGATGCACAAGGACGCGCCCCCCTCAGCCGACGTACGCATGCACGGGTTCAGGCAGCGCAGCGAGGTTCCCGCCGTGCTGGACTGGATCGATCGGCACGCCGCGCGTCTGAGCGACGAGACGGTGCCGCTGGACAAGGCCGCCGACCGCATCCTGGCTACCGAGGTAATTGCTCCACTCAGCGTGCCCGCGTTCGATCGCGCCGCAATGGACGGCTATGCCCTGCGCGGCGCCGAGACGTCGGGTGCCAGCGAGTACAACCCGCTCCCCTTGCCCGTGCTCGGTCAAGCGCTGCCCGGCCAGCCCTTCACCGGCTCGACACGGGCCAACGCAGCGGTCCGGATCATGACCGGCGCCCCAATGCCGGAAGGACTCGATGCGGTCCTGCCGGCCGAGTACGCCTCCGAGACGGCGGGGCAGCTCGAAGTCACGCTCCCGGTCGCCCCCGGTCAGCACGTCGGACGCCGCGGCGAGGACATCCAGGAGGGCTCGCCGGTGCTGGGTGCGGGCCGGCGCCTGCGTCCGCAGGACGTCGGTCTGCTCGCCTCCCTGGGGCTGGCGCAATTGAACGTCGTCCAGCGGCCGCGCGTCCGCATCCTCGTCACCGGCAATGAAGTGGTCGCCCCCGGAACGCCAAAAGGCCGGTACCAGGTTTACGACGCGAACTCGTCCATGCTGCGCGCGCTCGTCGCCCGCGACGGCGGCCTGGTCGAGAGGCATATCCGGCTCGGTGATGACCCCGAGAAGATCCGCGATACGCTCATCGCTCCGGGGGCGGACGTCATCTTGGTCTCGGGAGGCTCCAGCGTCGGGGCCGAGGACCACGCGCCGCGGCTGCTCGCCGAGACGGGCGAGCTCGCCATCCACGGCGTCGCCATGCGGCCCTCGAGCCCGGCGGGCGTCGGCCGGATCGGCGCGGTGCTCGTCTTTCCTGCTGCCCGGCAATCCCGTTTCCTGTCTCTGCGCTTACGATTTCTTTGCCGGACGCGCCATTCGGCTGCGCGGCGGGCGCAAGCCCGAATGGCCGCACGCCACCCGCCAGGGCGCTGTCGCCCGCAAGATCGTCTCCGTCGTGGGCCGTGTGGATTACTGCCGGGTCCGGCTAGTCGATGGCCGAGTCGAGCCGATCGCACTGAGCGGCGCCTCCATCCTCTCCTCGACGACTCGCGCGGATGGCTTCGTGATCGTCCCTGCGGAGAGCGAGGGCTACGGCCCCGACACCGAGGTCACCGTGTATCTGTACGAGTAAATGCCGCAGCGACCAATGCCTGCCGCAGGTGTCGAGAGAGGCCGGGAAGCGCAATCCAGCCAGACCCAGTTCCTTACCGTCATCACCCGCGACGAAGCGACCGCGCGCTTCCAGCTGCACCTGCGGCTCGAGCCGCTCGGCAAGGAGATCGTGCCGCTGGCAGGGGCTCTGAACCGTGTGCTCGCAGAGGACGTCTTGGCGGATGTGGACGTACCCGCCTTCGACCGCTCCAACGTCGACGGGTTCGCCCTGGTGGCGAGCGATACGTTCGGAGCCATGGAGGAAAAGCCGCGAACGGTGCGGCTGAACGATGAGGTTCTCGCGCCCGGGGTCGTGCCCGACAGCACGGTCACCGCTGGGGCTGCGACCACGATCGCGACGGGCGGAATGTTGCCGCGTGGGGCCGATGCGGTCGTAATGGTCGAGCACACGGAGCTCGCCGCATCCGGCGACGGCCGGCTCGTGGAGATCAGGCGCGCGGCCACCACTGGCGAGAACGTAAGCTATTCGGGAACCGACATCGCCAGGGGCGAAACAGTGCTGCGGACCGGACAGCTCCTCACGTCCCGCGAGATCGGCGTGCTGGCCGCCCTGGGGCTCGCGGAGGTCGCCGTCTACCGTCGGCCGCGGGTAGCGATCTTCTCCACGGGCAACGAGATCGTGGCGCCGGGTAATCCCTTACGCTCCGGCGCCGTCTACGACTCCAACGCCGCGATCATCGGCGCGGCCGTGGAGGAACTGGGGGGAGCGCCGGTGCAGCTAGGCGTCATCGCCGACGACGACGAGGCGCTTGCGCGCGCGCTCGCGCGGGGCCTGGAAGCCGACCTCGTGGTTTTCTCGGGAGGGACGTCCAAGGGGGCCGGTGATCTCTCGTACCGGGTCGTGAGCCGGCTCGTCGACCCGGGTGTGGTCGCTCACGGTGTGGCGCTCAAGCCCGGCAAACCGATCTGCCTTGCGGTCACCGGCGGCAAGCCGGTGGTCATCCTGCCGGGCTTTCCGACGTCCGCGATCTTCACGTTCCACGAGTTCGTGGCCCCCGTGATACGCGCCTACGCCGGCCTGCCCCCGGAGCACCGGCAGAGCGTTTCCGCCACGCTGCCGATGCGCGTGAACTCTGAACGTGGACGGACCGAATACCTCCTGGTGGGGCTGGTGCAGGGAATGCACGGCCTCACGGCGTATCCCATGGGGAAAGGCTCCGGGTCCGTCACGACGTTCAGCGGCGCGGATGGCTTCATAACGATCGATCAGCACACCGAGATCGTCGATGCCGGCAGCACGGTCGCGGTACAGCTCCTGGGAAATCGACTCGAGCCCGCCGATCTCGTGATCATCGGCAGTCATTGCGTCGGCCTGGATCTGCTCGTGGGGAAACTGATTCGCTCGGGGCTCCGCGCCAAGTCGCTCTATGTGGGAAGCATGGGAGGCCTCGCTGCGGCCAAGCGCGGAGAGTGCGATCTCGCCGGCGTGCACATCATGGATCCCGCGACGGGCGAGTACAACCGGCCCTTGCTCACCGAGGCCTTGTCGCTGGTGCCGGGCTATGGCCGCATGCAGGGTATCGTGTATCGCGCCTCGGATTCGCGTTTCGAGGGCAAGAGTTATGACGGGGCCATCGAGGCCGCGTTGCAGGGTTCCGATTGCGTCATGGTCAATCGCAACGCCGGCAGCGGTACCCGCATCATCATCGACAAGCTGCTCGGGGACCGCAGGCCCCAGGGTTATGGCGTCCAGACCAAGTCGCACAACGCGGTTGCCGCCGCGGTGCGCCAGGGGCGCGCGGACTGGGGCGTAGCGATCGATACGGTTGCCCGGCAGTACGGACTGGGGTTCATCCCGATTCAGGAAGAGCGCTACGACTTCATCGTGCCCAAGGCGCGGCTGGAGCGACCCGCAGTCCGCGCGTTCTGCGCGTTGCTGGAGGACGCGCAGATTCGTGACGAGTTGAGCGCGTTGGGGTTTCGCGTGGCGCGCGATGATGGCGAGGGACGCGGGCGCATCACGTGATCGGCGGGGGAGCGATGGCCCCGATTCGGCGGTCCCGATCCGGACCGCCTTCCCGTTGAGATACTCCCCCGCTTGCTGGCCCGGACTCCGCGCGCCACGGCGGCCCTGCCTCCCGCGTCCTTGCGCACTCGTTATATTCCAGCATATATTACGGCGGTCACGTGCAGGACCGCCCAGAGCCAGCGGGGACGCTGGCTCCCGCTCGAAGTACGCAGGTGCCGGGACCATGCTCAAGCCGCCATTCAGGCTCGCCTCCGCCACGATTGCCGCGGGATCCGCGCCGACCGGGCCGGGTGAGCAGGACTCCGCAGGATGTTGCTGCGAGCCGGCGGACGCGGCTGGACCGCCATCATGAGGTATCTCCTGTCCGGTGGAAAGCCCGCCTCGTTATATCCAGTAAACTATAACGACCTTGGCCTGTGCGAGCAACGGCTGTTCCAACGTTGACCACTCTATGAAGCCGTAGAAACGCCGCCGTCCCGACCGGCCCCCTTCTTCGGCGAAGCAGTCGACGCGCAACGTGGGGAAGTCACCGCGATGCCGCACTTGGCGCGCGGATGTGGGCGTCACTCGCACTGCGGCATAGGTGGCGGCGCACGAACGAAACGCGCCACCGCTGATGCTATGCTCTGCTTTCGATATGAGCGTGCGTCAGATCATCGAGACCTTCGATTCGTGGCGCGCCAATGGCCAACCGATGGTCCTCGCGACGGTCTACGAAACGATGGGCTCGACCTATAGCAAGGCCGGCCATCGCATCCTCATCGCGGCGGGCGGCCAGTATCAGGGCCTGGTCAGCGGCGGCTGCCTCGAGGGCGACCTGGCGGAGCGCGCAAGGACGGTGTTGGAGTCAGGGAAAGCTTCGCCCGTGACTTACGACATGAGAGGCGAAGCGGACGAGCTGTTCGGGCTGGGTGTCGGGTGCAACGGCCTGATCAGGGTCCTTCTTCAGCCGCTGCTGCCGTCGCAGGACTATCAGCCCTTCGCTTCGATCTCGCGGCACCTGCTGGCCAATCGTCCCGCCGCGATCGCAACCGTGATCGAAGGCGCGAGCCCGGGCGTGATGCCCGGAGCGACGGTGATCGTGCAGTCCGGGTTACGCGAGGCGTGGAATGTCGATCAGGCCCTCGCGGACAAGCTCGCGGAGGAGTGCGAACGCATCGTGCGCTCGGGAGAGACGCATTACTGGAAGGATGAGTCCGGGCTCGGCGTGCTCTACGCGAGCCTGAAGCCCGTTCCCAAGTTGCTGCTGCTCGGTGCCGGCCTGGATGCGATTCCCCTGGTGAACATGGCCGCCGATCTGGGTTGGCGCGTCACGGTCGTTGACCATCGCCCGGCCTATCTCGCGCGCGGCGGGTTCGAGCGCGCGGAACGGGCGATCCACGTCGTTCCGCGCGCGCTCGCAGAAACAGTATCACTCGCCGAGTTCGACGCGATCATCGTTATGAGTCACCATCTGGTGACGGATCGAACCTACCTCGCCCAGCTCACGGACATGAGTGCGCGATACATCGGCGTCTTGGGGCCGCCCGCGCGCAAAGAGCGTTTGCTCGCGGGGCTCGAGGCAGATGGGCTCGGCGGCCCGCGGAAGAATAAAAGGCCCGGTCGGCCTCGATATCGGCGCGGATTCTCCGGAGACGATCGCCCTGTCGATCTTAGCCGAGCTCCAAGCCACCTTGTCCGGCGCCACGGGGAGATCGCTGACCAAACCGTGAACGGGTCGTTCGAGTGCGTTGGGGGGAGCCTCCGCTTCGCTCTCAGCAGCTCGGAGCCACACTCGGCTGTCGGAGCCGGCCGGTTACAGGGCACCTCTTGGCGCGTTGACCAGACTTGCGTCCTGTCGGTACAATCCCGAGTGTTTTGGTCAAGAATTGAGGAAGGACATCCCGATGGACGCGCAAAGCACGATCAAGCAGCAGGTCACCTCCCACCCGGTGGCGCTCTACATGAAGGGCACGCCTCAATTCCCGCAGTGCGGGTTCTCCGCGACGGTGGTGCAGATCCTCTACGCCTGTGGCGTGAAGGATTTCTTCAGCGTGAACGTGCTGGAGGAGCCGGAGATCCGGCAGGGCATCAAGCAATACGCGAACTGGCCGACGATCCCGCAGCTCTACGTCAACGGCGAGTTCGTCGGCGGGTCGGACATCCTGCGCGAGATGTACGAGTCGGGCGAACTGCAGAAGCTGCTGGCGGGTCAGACCGTCTAAGTAACGCCGAAACCGAGGCCCGCGAAGCATCTCTCCGCGGGCTTTGCGTTTCTGTTCTTCACGACGCGCGGGCTATGTAGGCCTCTCGCCTTCATCGCAGCACGGACCACCTTGACCGAGCGCCCACTGCGGTGGGGAACGGAGCACCCCATGTCCCTGAGCAAAGCACAACATCGCAGGAACCGCACGCACCGGCAAGCATCACGCAAGGTCGCTCAGCGAGCTGCACGCGCACTGCGGCGACCCGCGCCGCACTCTCACGTGCGTTAGGCCGCCGGTTTCACGCTTGCACGGCGACGCGGGAGGCTTCCGCAATCCGAGCGATACCGGCCGCGCTGTGATCCTTCGTGGAGAGCGCCGATCCGGCCGTGGAGCTGACCGTGCAGCTCGTCGACGTCCGTGGGCGGCAGCGCACGCCGGCAGCGAAGCACTTCGCCGATCGGATCCGCGCCCACAAGTGGGCTTAGGGCAGGGCGAGCAGCCGCGCCATCATCCGCTCGGCCTGAGCGAGGTAGCCGTCACCGAACAGGTTCAAGTGGTTGAGCACGTGGTATAGGTTGTAGAGCACCCGGCGCAGCCGATAGCCCTCGCCAATCGGACGGACCTCCCGGTACCCTTCGTAGAAGCTCTCCGGAAAGCCGGCGAAGAGCTCGGTCATCGCGAGATCGACCTCCGCGTCGCCGTAGTAGACCGCCGGATCGAACACGACCGGCGTTCCGTTCTCGAGGAAGCCCGCGTTGCCGCTCCAGAGGTCGCCGTGCAGCAGCGACGGGGCGGGCTCGTGCCCGGCGAGAAGCGTCGGGACGGCTTCGATCACGCGCTCGCCGAGCGCCCCGACCGCGTCGCCATGACCGTTCCGAGCGGCGAGCGCGAGCTGCGGCGCGAGCCGCTCGCGCTGCCAGAACTCCGGCCATGAGGCGGACTGCGCGTTCGACTGCGGAGTGAGGCCGATGAAGTTGTCTCGCGGCCAGCCGAACGACGCACCGCGGTGTCCATGCACGCGTGCGAGCCGCCGCCCGAGCGCGCGATAGCCCGCATCGCCATCGCGTCCGAACGCGAGGTGCTCGAGCACGAGGAACGCCCGCCCGTCCGCCGCGCCTTGCGCGATCGGCCGCGGCACGCGCATCCCCGTGCCCGCGAGCGCTAGGAGGCCGTCGGTCTCCGCGGCGAAGGTCGCCGCGTGCCGGGCGTCGTTGGTCTTTGCGAAATAGCGCCTCGCGCCCGATTCGAGCGTGAAGCTCGCGTGGATGCAGCCGCCAGCGACGGCGCCCGCGTGCTCGATGGCGAACGGCTGACCGGTCGCACGGGCGATTGCCTCTTCCAGCGCGGCGCGGAGGGGATCCGGGATGGCCACCGTCATTCCGACGCACGCCGGAATCCACAAGGCTTGCTGGGCCCCGGCGTTCGCCGGGGCGACGGGGCGGATGCGGGACTCAATCGCGACACGGCGCGCGCACCTGCTGGGCCCCGGCTCGCGCCGGGGCGACGGATCGTCTAGACGGCCGTGAGGCGGTTGTTGGCGAGGGTCAGCCGCTCGACCAGGATCGACATAAACGCGCGGTCGAAGCAGTGGCGGCACGCATCCGAGGCATGTGCGAGGTCGTCGACGCGGATGCTAATGACGCGCGAGGCGGATAGCGCAATCACGTCGGCGCTGCGCACGTTCGTCTGCCGCGAGAGGTAGGCCATCTCGCCGAAGCACTCGCCGGCGTTGAGGATGTTCAGAAGCTTCCGGCGCTTGGTGACTTTCACCTCGCCGGAGGCGAGGATGCAGAAGAAATCCCCGGTGCCGCCTTCCTGGATGAGCGCCGTCCCGGGACCGGCGTCCTGCCACGAGCTGATCCGCAGCACTTCCCACAGCTCGGCGTCGGTGAACTCGTTGAAGAACTCCATCGCGCGCAGCGTGTTGAACTTCTCGCTGTCGGCCACTTCGTCGGAGCGCCGCCGGATCTCCTCCGAGCGGTAGATCTCGGCGAGTTCGAACGAGAACTCGTCCCAGTTCTGGAAGCGCCGGTCGAGGTCCTTCGCCATCGCCTTCTTTACGATCGCGTCGAGCGCCGACGGGATCTCCTTGCGGTGCGCCGACGGCGGCGGCGGCTCGACCGTCGTGATCTGGTACATCATGCTGAAGTTGTTCCTGGCGTTGAACGGCAGCACGCCGGTCAGCAGCTGATACATCACCACGCCGAGCGAGTAGACGTCGGTGCGGTGGTCGAGCGGTAGCTCCTTGATCTGCTGCGGCGACATGTAGGCCGGCGAGCCGATGCCGGTCACCTGCGTCGTGTCGCCGGTGCTCATGATCGCCGAGCCGAAGTCGGTGAGCTTGATGTCGGTGCCGCCGCCGCCGACGAGGAGGATGTTCGCCGGCTTGATGTCGCGATGGGTCACGCCCAGCTTGTGCGCGAAGTCGAGCGCGCGGGTGCACTTGAAGACGATCTCGACGATCTTGTCCAGCGGGAGCAGGTTCTCTGGCGGACAGAACTGCTCGAGCGTGCCGCCGGACACGTACTCCATGACGATGTAGGACATCAGATCGCCCACCACCGCGTCGAAGATCTGGGTGATGTGCGGATGGGAGAGCTTGCCGGCAAGCGAGGCCTCGGTGACGAAGAGCTTGCGAAAGACCTTCCCGCCCTGGGGATCGTTCAGCCGGTCCTGGTACACGATCTTGACCGCGACGTCGCGCCCCGCGAACTCGTCGTGGCACAGGTAGACCTCGCTCGTCGCACCGTCGCCGAGCTTGCGGATCACCTGGTATTTGCCGATGCGGTCCGGGTGGGCCGCATCCATCGCGATGGTCGGATCGAACTGGGCGACGGCGGACATGCTCTGGGGTTGGGGTCTGGGGAGCTGGGGGCGGTGCGAGACGGGCGTGACCCGATAGCGGGAGAAGTCCGTCATACCGGCCTGCGGCACGAAGTTCAAGCGGGCACGCCCCGGCTAGCGTGAAAGTTCCGCACGCGCCCGCCGGACGGCGGCGCGGACCTGCTCCGGAGCCGTCCCGCCCGGGTGGTTGCGCGCTGCGACCGAGCCGTCGAGACCGAGGACCGAGTGCACGTCCTCGCCCGCCCTGGGCGCGAACTGGCGCAGCACCGGCAGCGGCAGGTCGGACAAGTCCGCGCCCAGGGCTTCGGCCTCGCGCACCGCGCGAGCAACCGCTTCGTGCGCGTCGCGGAACGGCATACCGTGACGCACCAGGTAGTCGGCGAGATCGGTCGCCGTCGCGAAGCCCTCGCGCGCGGCGGCGCGCATCGCGTCCGCGTTCGCTTCGATGCCGGGCACGAGCGCGGCGAAGATGGCGAGGGTCTCGATGAGGGTGTCGGCGGTGTCGAAGAGCGGCTCCTTGTCCTCCTGGTTGTCCTTGTTGTACGCGAGCGGCTGGCCCTTCATGAGGACGAGCAGCGCGACGAGATGGCCGATGACCCGGCCCGACTTGCCGCGCGCTAGCTCGGGCACGTCCGGATTCCTCTTCTGCGGCATGATCGACGAGCCGGTGCAGAAGCGATCGGGCAGCCGGACGAAGCCGAAGCGCGGATTCATCCACAGCACGAGCTCCTCGCAGAACCGCGAGAGGTGCACCATCACGAGCGCGGCGCACGCGGTGAACTCGATCGCGAAGTCGCGATCGGACACGGCGTCGAGCGAATTCGCGCAGATAGAGTCGAAGCCGAGCTCGCGGGCAACGCGCTCGCGATCGATCGGATAGCTCGTGCCGGCTAGCGCCGCCGCTCCGAGCGGGAGCTGATTCACCCGCTTGCGGCAATCGGCGAGCCGCTCGCGGTCGCGCTTGAGCATCTCGTAGTAGGCGAGCAGGTGATGGCCGAAGGTCACCGGCTGCGCGACCTGCAGGTGGGTGAAGCCCGGCATCACGGTCGCGGCGTGCGATTCGGCGAGATCGACCAACGCGCTGCTCAAGCTCACGAGGAGCTGCGCGATCTCGTCGATCTCGGCGCGGAGCCAGAGCCGGATGTCGGTCGCGACCTGATCGTTCCGCGAGCGCGCGGTGTGCAGCCGTTTACCGGCGTCGCCCACGAGAGCGGTGAGCCGCCGCTCGATGTTGAGGTGCACGTCCTCCGCCTCGATCGACCACTCGAAGCGCCCGGCGCGGATCTCGTCGCGAATCGCGGCGAGCCCCCGCTCGATCTCGGCCAGGTCGCGAGTGCCGAGGATGCCGCAGCCGCCGAGCATCCGAGCGTGGGCGAGCGAGCCCTGGATGTCGAACTCGGCGAGGCGTCGATCGAATGACACCGACGCGGTGTAACGCTGGACGCGCGCATCGGGCGCTTCGGCGAAGCGGCCGGACCAGGGGGTGTGACCGTTTTCCTCGGCTGGCGGCATGACGGCTTGAAAAGGTCCCCACAAACCGGAGAATCCCCGGCGAGACAAGATGTTGGGCGCCGAACTTAGGTGCCTCTTTTCATTGGTGATTCTAAGCGATGTCACGGGCGGAGGCGGGGGTTTCTCGGGTCGTGCCCCGTCTTGCGACGTGCCCCGACTCCGATCCCCGACCTCGGATCCGTCCCACGACCCGTCCCTCTAAACGTGACGCGCCAGCCTAACCGTTCATCGAAAGCGGGTTCGCCTGGAGCGGGTTCGCCGATAGCGAGCCAGGTTCTGGATGCCTTGCCCGACTTCCGGAATCTGGGCGTGATCGCGCGCGTGCTGGTGGCGGTGATCCTGACCGCGTTTCTCGCCGCCGCGCTCAAGGCCCAGACCTGGGTGCAGCTCGTCGACGAGTTCCTCGACTTCACGCTCGTCGTCGGTCCGGTGTTGATCGCGAGCCTCGTCGCGCTCTCGGCGGCGCATCCCTGGCTCGCGCGGCTGCCGTACTGGATCGCGCTCACGGTCGTCGCGGTGGGCGTGATGTGGCTCACCGCCGGCGTGCAGTGGGTGCGGGCGAGCGTCGACAGCGAGCCGCTCGGCATCATCCGCGCCGGCGGGTTCGCGTTGCTCCTGACCGCGTTTCTGGCCGGCTACTTCCACCTGCGGAACAGCGCGTTCTCGCCGGCGCTCGCCGAGGCGCGCCTGCAAGCGCTCCAGGCGCGCATCCGACCGCACTTCCTCTTCAACACCCTGAATGCGGTGCTCTCGCTCATCCGCAGGGATCCGCGCCGCGCCGAGACCGCGCTCGAGGACTTGGCCGAGCTCTATCGGATGGTGATGGGTGACGTGAAGAATCTGACGACGCTCGCGCACGAGCTCGACCTGACGCGGCAGTACCTCAACCTGGAAGAGCTCCGGCTCGGACCCCGGCTCGTCGTCGACTGGGAGACCGACGAGGCGCCGCGCGACGCGCTCGTGCCGCCGCTCCTGCTGCAGCCGCTGGTCGAAAACGCGGTGTATCACGGCATCGAGCCGGGCACCGGACCGGGGACGATCGAGATCGCGATCCGGCGCGAGCGCGACCGCGTGCACGTGCGGCTCACGAACCCCTATCACCCGGACTACCAGCACCGACAGGGCAACCGCATGGCGCTCGCCAACATCCGCGAGCGACTGGCGCTCCACTTCGACGTCGAGGCCGAGGTCGCGACGGCGGTGAACGACACGAGCTACGAGATCCGGATCGTGATGCCGTACCGCAAGGCCGCGCCGAGTTCGGTGTCGGGCGAGCGGGCGGCGGCCTGAAGACGATGAGCGCACCCGTGCCGCTCCGCATATTTCTCGTCGATGACGAACAGCCGGCGCGCGAGCGCATGAAAGAGGTGCTCGGCGACCTCGCCGCGGAGCTCCCGAACCTCGTCGTCGGCGAGGCGGCCAACGGCCAGGAGGGGCTCCTCCTCATGCCGACGATGCCGGTGGACGTGGCGCTCGTCGACATCAACATGCCGCAGATGAACGGCATGGAGTTCGCGCGGCACCTCGCGAACATGGAACGCCCGCCTGCGGTCGTGTTCGTCACCGCGCACGACCAGTTCGCGATCGAGGCGTTCGAGGTGAACGCGATCGACTACCTGCTGAAGCCGGTGCGCGCGGCGCGGCTCGCCGCGGCGCTCGAGAAAGCGCGCGCCGACGGCGCGGTTCAGCGCGAGCCGCTCGAGCGCGCGGCGGCGGCCGCGGGGCAGGGTCCGCGGCGCTTTCTCTCCGTGAGCGAGCGCGGGCGGATCCATCTGGTGCCCGTGGCCGAGGTCGTGTTCCTGAAGGCGGAGTTGAAGTACGTGACCATCCGCACCGCGGACCGCGAGTTCCTGCTCGAGGAGTCGCTCGCGAGCCTCGAGGAGGAGTTCAACGGCTTCTTCGTCCGCGTGCATCGCTCGTGTCTCGTCGCGCGCGGGCGCGTGCGCGGCTTCGAGCGCGTCGTCGACGGCGACGGCGAGGGCGCCGGCTGGGCGGTGGTGCTGGAGGGCGTAGCGGACCGGCTGCCCGTCAGCCGCCGGCAGTGGCCGGCCGTGAAGGCGCTCGCGAGCCTCTAAATGCTGGCGGCAAACCTCCTCCGCGATGCCTGGGCGAGCGTAAAGCTCGCTATCGCCGACCGCCGAAAGGTCGAGGCGGAGGTGCGCCGCGGTGCGTGGGAAGCCTCGGGCAAGGACGTGCGCGACTGCTGGTTCATCACGCTGCGGAACCGCTCCGACGAGGAGCTGCTCGTGACGCGGGTGTGGTTCGAGTGCTCGCCGCGCGCCGACGTCGATCGCCGCCAGCGCCGGCTGCCGAAGACGCTCGCCCCGGGCGAAGTGTGGGAGACGTGGCTAGAGGTCGAGAAGCTGCCCATTGATGCCCGCGACCGCGCGCACGAGCTCGTCCGCATCTCGCTCGCGACCGGGACGGTGATCCGGCCCGCCCGGGCGAGGTGACTGCACCACGCCTTTCGGCACCGAGCACGCGAGACGGCGCGGAAGCGCCACCGGCGATCGTGCTCTGCGATACTCTGCGCTCTTCCGCGTTCTCTGCGGTGGAGCTTCGTTCTCCGCGGTAGTCCCGTGCCGCCCCCGAACCGCATCATCATCGCTTCGCGCAAGTCCCGGCTCGCCCTGTGGCAGGCGGAGCACGTGCGCGACCGGCTCGCCGCGCTCCATGCCGGCCTCGTGGTCGAGATCCTCGCCCTGAGTACGCGCGGCGACGAGATCCTCGACACCTCGCTCGCGAAGATCGGCGGCAAGGGGCTGTTTGTAAAGGAGCTCGAACTAGCGCTCGAGGACGGCCGGGCCGACATTGCGGTGCACTCGGCGAAGGACGTGCCGGTGGCGATGCCCGAGGGCTTCGTGCTCGCCGCCATTCTCCTTCGCGAGGACCCGCGCGATGCGTTCGTATCG
This sequence comes from uncultured beta proteobacterium, assembly GCA_963754305.1. Taxonomy (GTDB): domain Bacteria; phylum Pseudomonadota; class Gammaproteobacteria; order Burkholderiales; family SG8-39; genus DATEDA01. Next base: position 28,185 of record CAVWFR010000027.1, read on the forward strand.
AATGCCTACGCGCGGCTCGACGAGTTGCCGCAGGGCGCGGCGCTCGGCACCTCCAGCCTGCGCCGCGAGTCGCAGCTCCGCAGCCGCTACCCTCGGCTCGACGTCCGGCCGCTCCGCGGTAATCTCGACACGCGTCTCGCCAAGCTCGATCGCGGCGAGTACGGCGCCATCGTACTCGCCGTCGCGGGGTTGAAGCGCCTCGGCCTCGGGACGCGCGTCCGCGCGGTGATCGACCCGGACGTCAGCCTCCCGGCGGTCGGACAGGGCGCGCTCGCGATCGAATGCCGCGCCGGACGCGACGACCTCGTGGAGCGCCTCGCGCCGCTCCACGACGCGGCGACGGCGGCCTGCGTGCGCGCCGAGCGCGCGGTGAGCCGGGCGCTCGGTGGCAGCTGCCAAGTGCCGCTCGCGGCCTACGGCGAGATCGCGGAGGGGCGCCTGCGGCTCCGCGGCGTCGTCGCGAGCCCCGACGGTGCCCGGGTCATCCGCGCCGAGGCGCACGGCGATGCGGCTGCGCCTGAGTCGGTCGGCGAATCACTTGCCGCGGCACTGCGCGAACGCGGTGCGGCGCAGGTCCTGGCGGAGATCGGGTGACCGGCGAGGTCTCCGGCAGGATGATCGGCGGATGTCCGAGGGAATGACTGGCGGGGCGCTTGCCGGGCGCCGCATCCTCGTGACGCGACCGGCGGCACAGAACGAGCGTCTCGCCGAACTGATCCGCGAGGCCGGCGGGGAGCCCGTGAGCTGCCCGGCGATCGAGATCCTGGATCCGGAGGATTTCCGCCCGCTCGTCGACGCTGCGGACCGGCTCGACGACTACGATCTCGCCGTCTTCATCAGCCCCAACGCCGTCGACCGCGGCATGAACGTGATCCGCGCGCGGCGGGACTGGCCGCCGCGGCTCACTGCGGCCACCATCGGCAAGGCGAGCGAGAAGGCGCTCCGGCGCTACGGCGTCGCGCGGATCCTAACGCCGCCCGGCCGCTTCGACAGCGAAGCGCTGCTCGAGATGCCGGACCTCGCCGAAGTCGCCGGCAAGCGCGTCGTCATCTTCCGCGGCGACGGCGGGCGGGAGCTGCTCGGCGACACCTTGCGGGGCCGCGGTGCGAGCGTCGATTACGTCGAGTGCTACCGGCGCGCCCGGCCGAAAGTCGATCTCGGTCCGTTGCTGCGCGCGTGGGCGCGGGGCGAGATCGACGGAGTGACCGTCAGTTCGAGCGAGGGGCTGCGGAACCTGTTCGAGATGCTCGGGACGCTCGGGCAGAGCCGGCTCAAACAGACGCCGCTCTTCGCGCCCCACGAGCGCATCGCGGCCTATGCGCGGGCGCTCGGTTGCGAGCGTGTCGTCCAGACCGCGCCTGGCGACGAGGCGCTCGCCGCCGCGCTGACCGCGTTTTGGGCGAGAATGTGAGCGTCATATCGCCGACATGTCTAGAAAGAGACTCGCCGCCGCGGCGGCGAGTTTCGCCGCGAGCGCGAGAGGGTCTGCCCCCTCGCATCGTGAAGGCTAGAGAGAAAACCGATGCCGGAGGCAGCGTTTTTCCTGACTTTGGGGAGCACTAGGGGGTGTGGCCCCTCGTGTCGTGACAACTAACTAAGAGCATGGATCCGTCCGAAGGGCCGCTGTTCATTCGCGCGCGCGGGGGGTACGAGCGCTGGCTGCCGGTCGCGGTCGCCGCGCTCGGGCTCGCCGTGCTGCTGCTCGCCTGGTCCTGGTGGAGCGCCCGGGGCGAGCTCACCGAGCTGCGCGAGGGCGTCGCGAAGCAGCTGCGCGAGTCGGGCGCCGAAGCGCGGGACGGCCGCACCATCGCCAAGGAGACGCAGGATGGGGTGCGCGACGCCCAGGCGCGCATCGGCGCGCTCGAGGCGAAGCTCCTGGAGTCTCAGAGCCAGCAGCTCGCCCTCGAGTCGCTCTACCAGGAGCTCTCCCGCTCGCGCGACGACTGGCTGCTCGCCGAGGTGGAGCAGACGCTCGCGATCGCGGCCCAGCAGCTGCAGCTCGCCGGGAATGTCCAGGCGGCGCTGGTCGCGCTGCAGAACGCCGATACGCGCCTCGCCCGCTCGGACCGCCCGCAGCTGCTCGGCCTGCGCCGCGTAATCGCGCGCGACATCGAGCGCCTGAAGAACGCACCCAGCCTCGACGTCGCCGGGATGACCGTGCGCATCGACCAGGTCATCGCGGCGGTCGACCAGCTGCCGCTGGTCGTTGACGGACGGCCGCAGGGCGTCGCGGGTGAGCCGCCGGCGGGCGCCGCAGGCGAGGGCGGCTGGCGGCGGAGCTGGCGCGCCGTGTGGGACGAGATCAGCGGTCTCGTGCGAGTGCAGCGGCTCGACGCGTCGGACCCGGCGCTGGTCGCGCCCGAAAACCGCTACTTCCTGCGCGAGAACCTCAAGCTCCGCCTCCTGCACGCGCGCCTCGCGCTGCTGCAACGCGACGAGCCGGCGTTCCGCGGCGACATCAAGGCGGCGCAAGCCTGGCTCGATCGCTGGTTCGACGTGAAGCAGAAACCGGTCGCGACCGTCGCACAGACGCTGGCGCAGCTCGGCGCCGCGGCGGTGAACGTCGAGCTTCCGAATATCGGAGAGAGCTTGAACGCGGTGCGGAGCCTGAAGATGCCGCGCGAGCGGACGGTGAAATGATCGTGCCGATCGAGGGCTGCTGCGGCGCTCCCGCCGGCCGCGGCCGGATGCGCCGGCGGCGCGGGCGCTGAGCGGCGCATGCGCTGGCTCATCACTTTCCTGGTTGTCTTCGCGCTCGCGGTCGCATTTTCCCTCGCCGCGCGCTACGGCGAGGGCTATGCGCTCGTCGTCTATCCGCCGTACCGCGTCGAGATCTCGCTGACGCTGTTGCTGCTCGCCCTGGTCGCCGCGTTCGCGCTTCTGCACGGCCTGCTGCGGCTCGCGGCGCACACCGTCCGGCTGCCCTCGCATGTCGCGGCCTACCGACGCCGCAGCCGAGCGACGCGCGGACAGAACGCGCTGCGCGAAGCGTGGCAGGCGTTTCTCGAGGGCCGGTTCGGGCGCTCGGAAAAGGCCGCGGCGAAGGCCTACGCGCTCGACGAGGCGCCCGGGCTGGCGGCGCTGCTCGCTGCGCGCTCGGCCCACCAGCTGCGTGACCCCGAGCGCCGCAGCCAGTGGCTGGCTCGCGCCGAGGGCGCCGCGGGCGCGAGCCGCAACGCGCGGCTCGCCACCGAGGCCGAGCTCGCGCTCGACGAGCGGCGGTTCGAAGCCGCGCGCGAGATCCTGGGGGAGCTGCACGCGACCGGGCCGCGCCACGTCGCGACCGTGCGCCTGCTGTTGCGCGCCGAGCAGGGCCTGCAGAACTGGGACGAGGTGCTGCGCCTTCTTCGGTTGCTGGAAAAGCGCGGCGCAATCGCACCCGAGCCCGCCGCGCAGCTCCGGATCACCGCGACGATCGAGAATCTCCGCAAGAAGGCGCTCGACGCGGAGAGCCTTGCCGCGTTCTGGCGCGAGGTGCCCGCCGCCGACCGCGTCGTGCCGCGCATCGCACAGGCCGCAGCGCGGCTTTTCATCGGGCTGGAGGCTTGCCGCTCGGCTCACCTCCTCATCCGCGAGGCGCTGGAAACGGACTGGTCCTCCGAGCTGGTCGCGCTCTACGGCGAGTGCGACCACGAATCCGACTCGCTCGAGCGCCTCGAGCAGTGCGAGCGGTGGCTGAAGGCGCACCCGCACGATGCGGCCCTGCTCGCGACGCTCGGGCGGTTGTGCGCAAGCCGCGGGCTCTGGGGCAAGGCCACGAGCTATCTCGACGCCAGCCTGTCGATCCAGCCTTCGCGTGCGGCGCATGTCGCGGCGGCGCGCGTGTACGAACGCATCGGGCGCGACGACGAGGCGAACCGTCATTTCCGCGCCGCCGCCGATCCCGGCCTCGCTGCCTGAGCCCTGCGACGTGTCGGAGTGCACGTCGCGGCGCGTACGGTCAGCGGGACGTAGGTCGACTCCGGCATCCTCGGCGGCATGAGCAGCAACTACCCGGCCGTCGTTGCCCGCGTGCGGGAGCTCGCGCGCGGCCGGCTGCCGCTCGCGGCCGCCGCCGCCCTGAACGCGCTCCCGGACGAGCTGAAGGCGCTCGCGGACGAGTCGACCTCCCAGCCCGAAAAGCTGATCCTCGCCGACGCGGCCGCCGCGGTGCAGGCGCACCGCGGCGCGATCGCGGCGGCGTTCGAGACGGGCCTCGTCGCGATCTTCGACCGCAAGCTGCGGCCGCCGGCGCGCGCCGCCGCCGGCTCGACCGACCTCGGAAGCCTCACGCTCGTCGACGATGCCGCAATCGAGCTCGAGATCGCGCTCGGCCGGCTGGTGCGGAAGACCACCGAGGAGATCGACTCCGAGCAGCTCGGCGGCATCGGTGCCCGGCTCGGCGAGCTCGCCGGTGGTGCGCCGCTCGAAGGGCCCGCCAACCCGCTCGGCCCCGAGACGGTGCTCGAAGCGCTGCGGCGGGCCTGCGACGCGGTGCCCGATCCCGGTCCGGTGCGGATGGCGCTCGTCAACAGCCTGCAGCCGCATCTCGCGCTCGCCCTGCGCAAGCTCTACCGCGAGGTCAACGATCTGCTGATCGCCGAGGGCGTGCTCCCGCGGATCCGCCGCCACGTGCAGCGCGCGCCCGACTCGATGCCGGCGGCGCGCGCGCCGACTGCCGCGAGCAGCCGGGCCCCCGCCCCGGCCGCCCCCGAATCGCCGGGCATGCCGCCCGGCATGACGTTGAGCCAGGCGATGTCGCTGAAGGATCTGCTCCCCGGCGCCACCGGCTCGCCGATCGACGTCGGCGCGATCGTCGCCGGACTGCTCGAGGGTCCGCCCGCGACCCGGCAATACGGCGCACGGATGCTCGCCAACCCCGAGGGCTCGCTGTTCGCGCGGGCGATGATGATGCCGGTCGGGCGCGATCTGCTCGCGCAGCTCTCGCAGCTCCAGGGCGCCGCGACCGCGGACGGCGCCGGCGGGCCGGGAGACCTGAACGCGGTCGTCGACCACCTCGCGCGCACCGACGGCAACCCGCTCGACCGCCTCACCGGCGAGCTCGTTGCGGTCGTCTTCGATTTCCTCCTGCACGAGCGCGACCTTCCCGACCCGGTCAAGGTCGAGATCGCGCGCCTGCAGATCGTCGCGTTCAAGGCGGCGCTGCTCGATCGCCGCTTCTTCGCGAGGCGCGAGCATCCGCTCCGCGCGCTGCTGCAGGCCATCACCGACGCCGGGACCGACCCGGCGATCGATGCCCGCGCGGAGAGCCGGTTCATCGGCACGTTGCACGCCATCCTCGGCGAGGTGCTGACGGGCTTCGAGGAGGACCTCGCGATCTTCGACGCGGCTCGCGCGCGGCTCGCCGCGCTCGTCGCCGAGGTCGTGCGGGAGGGCGACGAGGCGGTCGAGGTGCTCGCCGCGGGCCTCGCCGAGCAGGAGCGCGCGGCGGAGGTCCGCGCGCGAGCAATGACGGAGGTGGCAAAGCGCGCGGGCGTCGGCACGCCGTCGTTCGTCGAGCGCTTCCTCGTCGATGCGTGGGCCGGCGTGCTCGCCGACGCCGGGATCCACGGCCGCGCCGGCGACGAGAGCTGGGACGCGCGGCTCGCGCTCGTCGACGATCTGGTCTGGAGCGTGGCGCCGAAGCAGGCGCGAGACGTCGCGCGGCTCACCGCGATGCTGCCCAAGCTCGTGCCCGCGCTCAAGCGCGGCATGCAGACGATCGACCTTCCGGCGCACGCGCAAGCCGCCTTTCTCGACGAGCTGATGCGCACGCACGCCGCGTCGCTGCAAGCGGCACGCTCGAAGCGTCCGCCACCGCCGCCGGCGGTGGCGCCGCCCGCCCCGCCGTCCGAGGTCTTCGCCGCGCCCGAGCTCGCGCTCGATGCGAGGCCGGTGCTCGAGCGCGGCGCGATGGTCGAATTCGCGGAAGTCGATCCGCCGGTGCGCGCGCGTCTCGCGTGGATCAGCCCCGGGCAGACGGTTTATCTCTTCACTGCGAGCGGCGCGAGTGCGCGGCAGCTCTCGCGCCGGGACCTGTCCGACCGCATTCGGGCTGGCAGTGTCCGGATCGTTGGCGAGCGCGGCGCGGTCATCGACCGCGCGCTCGCGGCGGTGGTCGGGGAACCGGGCAGCTAGCGGGTGATTTTTCCGGAGGCGTGCGAGTACCCTCAACCGGCATGCGAGCGCAGTTTAGACTTCAGGCATGGACATCCTCATCGTCGGCGCCGGCATCGGCGGCCTGACGCTCGGGCTGATGCTGCATCGCGCCGGGCTCGCTTGTCGCATCTACGAGGCCGCCCCGGAGATCAGGCCGCTCGGGGTCGGCGTCAATATCCTCCCGCACGCATCGAAGGCGCTCGGCGAGCTGGGGCTGGAGCCTGCGCTCACGCGCGTGGCGATCCTCACCAGGGAGTCGGCGTTCTTCAACCGCTTCGGTCAGCTCATCTATCGCGAGCCGGTGGGACGGTACGCGGGCTACGATTGGCCGCAATACTCGATCCACCGCGGGGATCTGCAGGCGGTGCTTGCGGCGGCCGTTCGGGAAAGAGTCGGCGCGGACCGGCTGCACCTCGGCTGGAAGTGCGTGCGGGCGGAGGCAGACACCGGCGGCGCGGTTGCGCACTTCGTGCGCGCGGGGACCGGCGAAGCCCTCGCCCCTCAGCGCGGGCTGGTCGTCATCGCCGCGGACGGCGTGAACTCGGTGCTTCGCAGGCAGCTCCACCCGAACGAGGGGGATCCTGTGCTACTCGGGCGTCAATATGTGGCGCGGCGTCACGCGCTGGCCGCCGATGCTCTCCGGGGCGAGCATGGTGCGCGCCGGCTGGCTCGATACCGGGAAGATGGTGATCTATCCGATCCGCGACCGGATCGACGAGGCGGGGCGCCAGCTCGTGAACTGGCTCGCCGAGATCGAGACGCCGCACTATCTCCCGAAGCGCGACTGGGCCCGTCCGGGCCGTATCGAGGACTTCATCGGGCCCTACCGCGACTGGCATTTCGACTGGTGCGACGTGCCGGAGCTGATCCGCAGCGCGGATGCCGTCTATGAGTACCCCATGGTCGATCAGGACCCGCTCGACCGATGGAGCTTCGGGCGCCTCACGCTGCTCGGCGATGCGGCGCATCCGATGGTGCCGCGCGGTTCGAACGGCGCCGGGCAGGCGATCCTCGATGCGCGCGTGCTCGTCGACGAGCTCGTGGCGCACCGCGACCCCGTCGAAGCGCTGAAGGCGTACGAAGCCTCCCGCCTGCCGGCGACCTCGAAGGTCGTGCTCACCAATCGCACGATGCCGCCGGACGCCATCCTGCGCGAGGTGAAGCTGCGCAGCGGCGACCGGCCGTTCGAGCGAATCGAGGACGTCATCGCGCTCGACGAGCTGCGCGCGATGTCCGAGGGCTACAAAAAAATCGCGGGGTTCGACCAGGCATCGCTCGCGGGCGGGCAGACGCCCGCCTGAGCGGGGGCGCTTTACCGCCTGCGAAAGATGACGTCCCACACGCGGTGCCCGAGCTTCGTGCCGCGGCGCTCGAACTTCGTCTGAGGGCGCGTGCCGGGTCGTGGCGCGAAGCCGTCAACGGTGTTCGCGAGGGTGGGTTCGCCCGCGAGCACGTCCAGGATCTGGTTCGCATAGTCCTCCCAATCCGTCGCGACGTGGAGGCATCCGCCCGGCTTCATGCGGGAGGCGAGAAGCGTCGCGAACGCGCTCTGGAGCAGCCGCCGCTTGTGGTGCCGCTTCTTCGGCCACGGGTCGGGGAAGAAAACGTGCACGCCGTCGAGCGCGCCAGGGGCGACCATGCGCTCGAGGACCTCGACCGCGTCGTGCTGGATCACGCGGACGTTCTTCAGGCCGAGCGCTTCGATGCGGTTCAGCAGGCTGCCGACGCCGGGTGAGTGCACCTCGATCCCGAGATAGTCGATTTCCGGATGCGCGGCGGCGATCGCCGCGGTCGTCTCGCCCATGCCGAAGCCGATCTCGAGCACCCGCGGTGCCGAGCGCCCGAGCGCGCGCTCGAGATCGAGCGGTACGGGGGCGAACGGGATCCCGTAGCGGGGGAGGAGCTCACGGTGCGCGCGTGCCTGCGCGGCGGTCGTGCGGCCCTGCCTCAGGACGAAGCTGCGGATGGAGCGGTGGGCGACGTCGCTCATCGCCGTGCGCCTCGGCCCGACGGCGCTCAGGCCTTCCTGGAGATCAGGCCTTCGGTCGGGGAGCTGGGGGTCGCGGAGTACAGCTTCTTCGGCATGCGGCCGGCGAGGAACGCTTCGCGGCCGGCCTCGATCGCCTTTCTCATCGCCTGCGCCATGCGCACAGGATCGCGCGCCTTGGCGACGGCGGTGTTCATCAGCACCGCGTCGCAGCCGAGCTCCATCGCGATCGCCGCATCGGAGGCGGTGCCGACGCCGGCGTCGACGACCACCGGCACTTTCGCGTTCTCGAGGATGAGCTGGAGGTTCCAGGGATTGAGGATTCCCATGCCGGAGCCGATCAGCGACGCGAGCGGCATCACCGCGACGCAGCCGATCTCCTCGAGCCGTCTTGCGATGATCGGATCGTCGCTGGTGTAGACCATGACCTTGAAGCCCTCCTTCACGAGCGTCTCGGCGGCCGTCAGGGTCTCGATGACGTTCGGGAAGAGGGTGTGCGGATCGCCGAGGACTTCGAGCTTCACCAGATCGTGGCCGTCGAGCAGCTCGCGCGCGAGCCGGAGCGTGCGGACGGCATCATCGGCGGAATAGCAGCCGGCGGTGTTCGGGAGGTAGGTGTACTTCGACGGCGGCAGCGCATCGAGCAGGCTCGGCTCGCCCGCGGTCTGGCCGATGTTCGTCCGGCGGATCGCCACGGTGACGATCTCCGCGCCGCTCGCCTCGACCGCCCGACGGGTTTCGTCGAAGTCCTTGTACTTGCCGGTGCCGATCAGCAGGCGCGAGGCGTAAGCCTTGCCCGCGATGAGGAGCGGATCCGCGAGAGCCTGGGCAGGCGCATTCATGGCGTCAGCCTCCGCCGACGGCGACGACGATCTCGAGCCGGTCGCCGTGCGCGAGCGGCGTCGCCGCATAGCGGCTGCGCGGCACGATCTCGCCGTTGCGCTCGACCGCGACCTTGCGGCCCTTCAACTCGAGCTGCTCGAGGAGATGAGCGAGGTCGAGCGCGCCGTCGAAGCGCTTCGTTTCGCCGTTCACGGAGAGCTCGAGCATGGTGCGCGAATGATAGCACCGGGGTCGTTTGCAGCTCGCGCGCGGTCATCGATGACTGCCGATCTTAGGGGGCGGACGGGGACGTGTCCCCCTCTCTCCAGACCCTGATACAGTGAATCGAAACCATTCTTGGAGGAGGGGTGATGTCGCAGCGTTCAGCGTTCGCACGGGCGCTTGCCGCGCTCGCGCTCGGCCTCGCCGCCGCGGCGACGACTGCCCAGGATTATCCCAATCGCCCGGTCAAGATCATCGCCCCTAACCCGCCCGGGGGCGGCTTCGATTTCGTCGGTAGAGTCGCAGCCGAGCGGCTGTCGGCGCAGCTCGGGCAGCAGTTCATCGTCGAGAACCGCGTCGGATCGGGCACCGTGGTCGGCACCACGGCGGCGGCACGGGCCGCGCCCGACGGTTACACGCTGCTCGTCGGCGCTCTCAGCAACATCGCCCTGAACCCGGGCCTCTACAAGGAACTCGCCTACGATCCGCTCGCCGATTTCACGCCCGTCGGGCTGATCGCGACCTACTCGTACACGCTCGTCGGGCGGAAGGACCTTCCGCAAGCGACGTTGAGGGAGATTGTCGAGTACGCCCGCACGAATCCCGGCAAGATCAACTTCGCGGTCGGCGGGCCGGGCACGGGGCAGCAGATCGGTGCCGCGATCCTCGCGAAGCTCACCGCCACGAGCTTCCACTTCGTCCCGTACAAGGGGGCGGGCGCGGTGTATCCGGACCTGCTCGCCGGACGCGTCGATCTCTTCTACGACCTGACGGGCACCGCCCGTCCCTACATCGAGGCCGGGCAGGTCAAGGGGATCGCCGCCTCGTCCGCGCAGCGCAACCCGTTGCTCCCGAACGTGCCGACCATCAACGAGAGCGGGGTCGCGACGCTCGAGATGGAAACATGGTTCGGGCTCTTCGCGCCGGCGAAGACGCCCGCCGCCATCCTCGACCGGCTCCGGGCCGAGACCGCGAAGGTCGTCGAGCATCCGGAGGTCGCCGCCCGCTTCGAGAAGGCCACCGCGAGAGTCGTACGGATGAGCCCGGCGGAGACCGATGCCTACGTGAAGTCGGAAGTCGCGAAGTGGACGAAGCTCGTGCGCGAAGCGGGGATCACGGCGGAGTGAGCCCGCGGATATCATCGTCGATCGAGCGCCGGGCTGCGCGGGCAGTGGCGCCAGCCCGAGTTCCGAAAAATATCGGCACGGCCGACGCGACCGGCAGGCCCGTTCGCATCGATCCTGCCCCGTGCAGACTAGAGCCCCAGCGCGCCGAGATCCTTCAGCAGCTGGTTCCGCTGTTCGGTATCAGCCATCGGCTCGGCGTCCAGCCACTCGCGAGCCTTGAAGCCGGGTACCAGCGCGCGGATCTCCTCGACTTCCCACGCCGCGGCGTCGCGTTCGCCGAGACGGGCGAGCACCGCCGCGAGATAGACCCGCGACTCCAGGCTGGCCGCGTTCCTCGACAGCGCATGCGAAAGGTTCAGCCGCGCCTGGTCCAGGTCCCCGAGGAAGTAGTACGCCCGGCCGAGGAGCATGAAATACAGCGAGCCCGCGTCGGGGTTGAGGCGCATCGCGGTACGCAGCGACGGCAGGGTCTCGGCCGGCTGCCCCAGGTATGTCTTGATCCCGCCGGTGAACGCGTGGGCGTCCGCGTACGACGGGTTCAAGCGCAGCGCGGCTCGCAGCTGTTGCAGTGCCTCGGAAAGCTCCTTGCGCGACACGTGCACATAGGCGAGCACCCAGTATGTCTCCGGTAGATCCGGATCGATCGAGCGCGCAGTGTTGGCCAGCTCCAACGCACGCGCGATCGCGGCGGCGCCGTCCTTGACCCACCGATTGCGGTGGTCCGTTGCATGGGTCAGCGCCAGGCCGGCGTAGGCCCTCGCGAACGTCGGGTCCAGCTCGATCGCCTTCAGATACATCTCGCGCGCGAGGTCGTTCTCCGCCTCGCGGCGCACCAGCACCGCCGACTGCGCGCGCAGGAAGAGCTCGTAAGCTTGCAGATTGCGGGTGTAGCGGCGCGCGAGGCGCGAGGACTCCGCTTCGTTCACTTTGACTGGGAGCACAGCCAGGAGGTTGCGCGCGATCTCGTCCTGAACCGCGAAGAGATCGTTCGAGGAGCGCTCCATGCGCTCGGACCACAGGGTTCTCCCGGTCGCTGCCTCGGCGAGATGGACCTGTACGCGGAGGCGGTCGTCTGCCCGTTGGACCGTTCCCGAGAGGACGTACTGGGCCGGCGCCGTCTCGGCAGCGAGTCGGCGTCCGGCCAGATCGGCGAGCGCGCCCTCGACCGCCACCCAAAGCCCGGACACCTTCGACAGGTCTGTCGCCAGGTCCGACGTCAGGCCTTGCGCGATCAACGCCGCCTGCGGGTCGACGCCGACCGCGGAGAAGGGTCGGATGACGACCATCGGGCGTGAGGCGGCGCGGAGCGTTTCGGCCGTCGCGTCGGGTGCTGCGGTATCGGCGTCGCCCCCGCGCTGAGCGAACCAGACTGCCAGGCCCGCGGCGAACACGACGAGCGCCGCGGCGGCCGCCATCCGCCAGTCGCGCGGGCCGGGGGCCGGATGGACGGCGGCCGCCTCGGCCAGCTCGCCCGCGCGCAAGTCGCCCGCTCGATCCACGGCCGCGATCAGCCGGTAACCGCGCTTCGAGATCGTCTCGATGTACTCGGGCTTCCTAGGGGCATCGCCCAAGGCCTTGCGGAGTTTGATCACCGCCTGTGTGAGCACTTCGTCTCCCACGACGACGCCCGGCCACACCGCAGACAGCAGCTCTTCCCGGCTCACGACCTTTCCGGCGCGCTCGGCGAGGAGCACAAGCAGGTCCATCGCCTTCGGCTCCAGCCGCACCGCTTCGGGGCCACGCTGAAGCGCGTTGCTCGAGGGATCGACGCGCCACTCCCCGACCTGGAGCTGACGCGCGGTCTCGGATGGGCGGGTGTGACGCTCTGCTAGCACCGGAGGGGCCTCGAGACGAGCGTAGAGGCCTGAATTCTCGAATGGATCATTTCCTGAGGAAAAGCTTAGGCGATCCGTCGGGACGGCCGACGGGCCTTCGCCTATCTGTTGGGCTGTGCGGCCGGCGGTCCCGCCGTCCCGGCAATGCCGGGGCGGAGCGCTGGCCGAGGTTCATCCCGAGGAGGAATCACCATGAAGCCGAAGACAGTTTACGCGGCGCTCGCCGCGAGCGCCTTTCTCACCGCTGCTCCCGACCTCGTTGCGACCGACCTGCCCCGTCAGCCGGCTGCCGCCGAGACGCTGGGGCGCGTCGACTTCCCCGTGTCGTGCACCCCCGAGGCGCAACGGCGCTTCAACCGCGCCATGCAGCTCTATCACAACTTCTACTTTCCCGAGACCCGGAAAGCGTTCGACGCGGTGCTCGAGGCCGATCCCGCGTGCGCGATGGCGCATTGGGGCCACGCCATGATCGTGATGGACAACCCCTTCCAGTGGCCGCTGCGCGGGAAGGGCCTCGGTGACGGCTGGGGACGCATCGAGAAGGCGAGAGCGCTCGGTGCCAGGACCGAGCGCGAAGGCATGTACATCGCCGCGGTCGAAGCGTTCTTCGACAGCCCGGAGAAGGGCGTCAACCGCACGCGGCAGCTCGCGTACGAGGTCGCCATGGATTCGCTGGTGCGCCGTTACCCGTCCGATACGGAGGCGAAGATCCTGCATGCGCTTGCGGTCTCTGCGAACTTCGATCCGAACGACAAGAGCTACACCAACCAGAAGAAGGCCGCGGCAATCCTGGAGCCGATCTTCGCGAAGCAGCCGGATCACCCGGGCGTCGCACACTACATCGTGCACTCCTTCGACTATCCGCCGATCGCGTACCTCGGCGTGCCGGCCGCGCGCCGCTACTCGGAAATCGCCGCGTCCGCGCCGCACGCGCAGCACATGCCGTCGCACATCTTCACGCGCGTCGGCGCGTGGCAGGACTCGATCGCCTCGAACCGGGCGGCCGCACGCATCGCCGCGGCCTCCGATCCGCGCCAATGGCTCCACGCTTCGGATTACCTCGTGTACGCTCACCTGCAGCTCGGGCAGGAGCGGGAAGCGAAAGCCCTTGTCGACGTGGTGGTCGCGCTGAAGCGCGTGCCGGAGGAGAACTTCGTTGCCGCGCACGCTGTCGCCGCGATCCCTGCGCGCTACGCGATCGAGCGCGGCCGCTGGCAGGAGGCGGCCCGGCTCGCTCTGAGCCCGGCTGAGCCCGACTTCGCCTGGGAGCAATTTCCCAATGCCGAGGCCGTGCTGGTCTTCGCGCGCGGGCTCGGCGCCGCGCGGTCCGGAGACGTTGCGGGCGCACGCCGCGAGACCGAGCGCCTCGCGAAGCTGAAGGAAGCGATGCTGGAAGCCAAGCTTCGCTACTGGGCCGACCAGGCGGACATCCAGACCGGTGTCGTCAACGCCTGGATCGCGCGCGCCGAGGGGCGGAACGACGAAGCGCTGCGGCTCATGCGCGCCGCGGCCGGCCATGAGGATTCGACCGAAAAGAACACCGTGACGCCGGGACCGGTGAAGCCCGCGCGCGAGCTCCTGGGGGAGTTGCTGCTCGAGCTCGCCCGGCCCGCGCAGGCGCTGTCCGAATTCGAGGCGGCGATGCGCAAGGAGCCGAACCGGCTCCGTGGGCTCTACGGCGCCGCGCGCGCCGCGGAGCTGGCCGGCGATGCGGGCAAGGCACAGGAGTACTACGCGAAGCTCGCGGCCCTGGGCGAGACCGCCGACCCGGCGCAAACCGAGGTCGAGACGGCGAAGCGCTTCCTCGCGCGCAAGTGAGACCCGCGATCTCCTGGCCCGGCGGTTGCCGGGCCAGGAGTGCGAAACGCCGTCAGCCCTAGCGCCCTAGGGCCTCGCGTTCGGACGCGCCCGCGAGCGTCGGACCGGAGGCCAGGAAATACGGTGGTGGAGCGGGTGAACGGAATCGAACCCAACCAACCGTTCATAGGAGGAAACGGCCCCGTGCAAATCTGTCCGCCGGCCGTTACCCCCAGGCTTACCACCGCCGATTTGCGGCTCCCACGACGTTAGCACGGCGGGCGCACCCCTCCACCTCGACGCCAGACGGTCCCCGCGTCAGGCTCTTCGGACGCGCCGGCGCCGGCGATCACGACCCGCTGTTGTCGGGGTTGACGGCACCCTGCGGCTAGCCTCTAGGCCTGAGGGGGCACGGCCTGCAGGGCGCGGCGACGCAGACCGATGAAATCTGCGGCCAGCTCTACCTCGGCCCCGCTGCCGTCCTGACAGTCCATGGAGAGGTTCAAGCGCTCGTCCTTGCTCGGCGGGGGAACGGCCGGATCGAGCCATCCGTGAATCGCGAATTCCCGCCAGACCTGCTTTCGATACTTCTCGATCTCCGATGATGGAGCGGGGATCACGTGGTGAACGACCCAAATGCGACGCCCATTCGCAAGCTGCGTTTCATGCAAGCAACCCGTAGACGCTCCGTCCGACCGCTGCGGGAACAATCCCTGATAGCTCGGCGGCCCCGACAGGATCAAGACCTCGGTCCCCATCCCGACCGGAGGTGCGTGCAGCCAGATGACATCGCGGGCACCATCAGAATCGAGATGCCGTAGCTCACACTCGGGAATCCGAAAACGAAACTCGGCGTAGCAGTCTGAACCCAGATCGGCACCCGGCCACTCCGCATGCTTTCGCTTCTGGCGTGTCATTGGCTCGTCGGGCATCAAGTACTTCGCGTACGGATCGGTGAATCCGGCGTAGCGAACTCTTCCCGGGTGGTCCGCGTGCTCAAAGTGGATTGAGACCTTCCGCTTGTTGGCGACCTGACGGAAGGCGGCGTAAACGTCGTTGGGTCCGAACCAGATGCGCCAGGTCGACGAACGCCGTCCGTTGGGCTCTCCAACCGCTACTCTGATCTCGTTGCTGCTCGTCATCGGCATCCCCTCCTCGTTATGCCACAGGCATTTTACTGTTCACGCGCGCGGACACGCAATACCCAGCGCATACCCCCACCGTGTCGGGACTTCCGATCGTGCTGGTTGCCGCACGCGCAGGGCGTTTCGAGGAGGTTCAGCACGAGGTCGGCGAGGATGTGCTGGTCGCGCGCGCCGGCGATAAGACCGCTGCATGCCGGGGGCCAATGAGGTGCTTAACGCGCTGCGCATCGCGGCCGCGGCCGGCGAGCTAGACGAGTAGCTACGTCAGATGCTGCGCCTTGGGCGACCAGGGCGCAGCGCCCTGCCTTAATCAGGCTTCCGCTAGTTGTCGCTCGGCTGTTCCGCTCCAGGCGCGCCTCGAAGCTAGACGAGGCCATGGCCCACAGCGCACCGCCGTCAGGCGGCCGTCAAAGGGGTGGGTGGAGCGGGTGAACGGAATCGAACCGTCGTATGCAGCTTGGGAAGCTGCCGTTCTGCCATTGAACTACACCCGCGAGGTGCGGGATTTTAGCGAAGTTTGGGCGGGACCCGGGCAGCGCGGTCAGGCCGCGCTGCGCGCTGCCCCACTGCGAACCCTGCGGCATCGCAAGCCCGGTCGAAATCATCGCCAGAGCCAGGGCAAGGGTGGCCAGCGCGATGCTAGACGGCTCGGGAACAGTCCTGCTGCCGGACGTGAAATCGACGTTGGCGCGAGCCTCCGAGGAGCCGACGGGGTGGTTGTCGGCGCCGTCGACAACAACCGAGGTGTCTTTGCGGCGCTTGCCTACCGGTACACCGGGTTCTGGATGATGCTCACGCCCGAGCGCTCGAAGATACGGTCCTCGATATAGCGGCTTGAGCCGGACGGGCGGGCATTCGTCGGATTAGCGCCCCGCGTGCAGTTCTCCACGCGTCCCTGCGCAGGTCCACCTTCATAGCCCCACGTGCGCGTGATCCAGTTCACCCAGTAACGGCCGTCGGGGACGGGCCGGCCGCAGTTGAGATAGTCGAGCGCCACGACGTTCAGCGCATCGAGATGCTGCCCATTCAGCACGATGTTGCGCTGCGCCAGCGACTGCGCTCCGCTCTGACCCGCGCCGAGCAGCAAGCCGATCGATGCCACCACCGCCCATCCTGCCTTCGCCATCCTTGCCATCGCAGCCTCCATGTTGTCGGGATACGCTGCGTTCTACGGGCGGGCGGAGCCACGGATGCACCCAGACCGGCACTATTGGACGCGTTGAATCATGTCGGGACCTCCGGTAGCCCGTTCGGATGAGGCGGGAACCGCGTTAACTGAGTCCGACCACCGCTGTAGCGCTCGCGCCGCGCGCTCACTCCGCCACTGGCTCCACGTCAAGCCGCGCAACGATCCCGCGCAACGCGGCATTCGGGGCAGGATAGCGCTTCAGCACCAGCGGGTCGTGCCCCGGGATCACGTGCCGCGGCGAGGCCGCGAGCGCGTAGGCTTTCTTGTGTCCATCGAGCATGTCGGCGACGTTGTAGACGATCGGGAACGGCCGCGCCTGCTCCATGTTGGCGTAGTAGTGGCTCGCATCGGAGGCGAGCACGACCCAGCCGCGCTGCGTCCAGACGCGCACCATCTGCAGGCCCATCGTGTGCCCGCCGACGTGATGCACGCTGATGCCGGGCGCCATTTCCTCGTCGCCGTCGTGAAACGCCAGCCGGCCGTCGTAGAGACGCCGCACCATCTTCACCACGTCCTCAACGTCGAACGCGTAGCGGATCGGCGCATGGCACATGCAGCGGCCGGTCGCGAAGAGCATCTCCTTGTCCTGCACGTGATAGCGCGCGCGCTCGAAAAGCGCGTGGCTCCCGCAGTGGTCGTAGTGCATGTGCGTGATGATCACGTCCTCGATCTTGCCGGGATCGATCTCGAGCGCCTTGAGTCCCTCGCTGGGACAGCGGATCACGTTCCGCTGGCGCTGTTTGCCCATCGCCGCGTCGAACCCGGTGTCGACGATCCACGTCTTCTGCGGCCCCTTGATCGCCCAGATGAAGTAGTCGATCGGCATCGGTCCGTTGTGCGGATCGCCGCCGATGAAGTTCTCGCCGGCGAGACGCTGGTGATCGCCGTACTTGATCGCGTAGATTTCGTACGCTTGCGGTGCGGTCATCGTTCGTGTCCCCGTTTACTTGCCTTTGACCTCGACGCCGGCCGCGCGCTCGACGAGCTGCACGATCGTCGTAATGTCGGTGTCCGCCCCGAGCTCCTGGCTGGCCCGCGCCAGAAATCGCGGACCGCCGTCGAGACCGCCATCGGCACGCCGGCAGCTTCGGCCTCCTCGAGGCAGAGCCTGACGTCCTTGTACATCAGTCCGGTCGCGAAACCTTGAGCGAACTTGCGCGTAAGCACTTGCCGCGGAAACTTGTCCTGCGAGGCGGTGTTGCGGCCGCTGCCCGCATTGATCACCTCGCACATCGCCGTCGGATCGAGCCCGGACTTCACGCCGAACACGAGCGCCTCCGCCGTGGCCGCCGTCGCGGTGGCCGAGAGCAGGTTGTTCGCGAGCTTCATCGTCTGGCCCATGCCGGGCCGCTCGCCGATGAAGAAGACTTTGCCGAAGTGCGCGAGCATCGGCTGGAGGCCGTCGAAGAGCGTCTGCGGGCAGGCGACCATCACCGCGAGCGTAGCCGGCGACCGCACCGGCGACGCCGCCGCTGACCGGCGAATCCACCGCGGTGATGCCGTTCTCCGCGAGCGCGGCCGCGATCTCCCGCGCCACGCGTGCACCGGTCGTCGACAGGTCGATCACCGTTTTGACCTTCGAGCCGGCGCTGACACCCGCAGCGCCGAGCGCGATTCGCGGACGATCGCCGGCGTCGGCAGGCTGAGCAGGAGCGTCTCGGCCGCGGACGCGACCGCGGTCGGCGAGCCGCGGCTTTGGCGCCCTTGGCGACCAGCGCCGCGACCGACTCGGCGCGGACGTCGTGAACGGTCAGCGTGTAGCCGGCGGCGATGAGGCGCGAGGCCATGGGCTCGCCCATCCGGCCGAGCCCGATGAATCCGAGGTGCTTGGACATGAAGGTTCCTCGCGCCCGGACCGCTTCTTGCCATCGATTTCGGCGAAGGCTTCGCGCGCGCTGCGGAAGGCTTCGACGGCAGCCGGCACGCCGCAATAGATGGCTACCTGCAGGAAGACCTCGCGGATCTCCTCGCGCGTCACGCCGTTGTTGAGTGCGCCGCGGATGTGCAGCTTCAGCTCCTGGCTACGGTTGAGCGCCGAGAGCATGCCGAGGTTCAGAAGGCTGCGCGATTTTCGCGACAGTCCCTCGCGCGTCCACACCGCGCCCCAGCAGTACTCGGTGACCAGCTCCTGGAAGGGGAGGCTGAAGTCGTCGGCTGTCTTGAACGCTCGCTCGACGTAGTCGGCGCCGAGCACGGCCTT
>CAVWFR010000028.1:0-120420 GCA_963754305.1 uncultured beta proteobacterium
AACGGACGAGGTTGCATCGCTCGACGCCGAGGGCTTCGACGATCCGCCGGAGCGCGTCGGTGATCGCATCATCGACGCTAGCCGTGGACAGGTTGACGAAGCCCGCCGACAGCTCCGCGAGCAGTCGCTCAAATGCCAGGAGCTCACCGAAGGACGGGGAATCCGACTCTGGCACCGCACGGGCCGGATCGATCATCGTGGAAGTCAGGCGCGAAGCCATTACCTTCAGTCTAGCGAGATCCTTTGGCTCGTGCAGATCCGGTGGCCTTCGCGGCGCCGGCCTCGAGATTGACCGCGATTACGGTCTCGGCGAGACTTGCGTCCCCTATCCGCTGCTGTCGATGATCGCATCGTGCGCTGCGCCTGGTTGATCCGGCTCGTGCTGGCGGGGGCTGCCGCGGGTATCGTACCCCCGGACGGTCACGCACAGGCCACATTCGCCCGCCCCGTCAGGATCCTCGTTCCGGTGGCCGTGGGCGGCACGACAGACCTCACTGCACGCTTGGTCGCCGACGGTATCAGGGAGTCCGTCGGGCAGCCGGTCGTCGTAGAGAACAGGCCCGGCGCGACCGGACGCATCGCTGCGGAAGCGCTCAAGCACGCCGCAGCCGACGGCACCACGTTCCTGCTGGCGCCGATCGTCGTGTCCGTGCTGGCGCCGCTCGTCTTCCGCGACCTCAGCTACGACCCATCGAAGGACTTCGCCCCGGTCGCCCAGGTCGCACGGTACCCGTTTGTCCTTGCGGTCCGGCCGGATCACCCGGCCCGAACCGTACCCGAGTTCGTTGCCTGGGCAAAGGCGAATCCGTCGGCAGGCGAGCTTCGGTACCGGCGGATCGGGCAGCCTCCCGCACTTGCTCGGCGTGATGATCGCCCGCGCGTCGGGCACCGATTTGGTCCACGTCGCCGTACAGGAGCCTCGCGCAGGTTGAATCCGAGCTGATCGGAGGCCAGATCCCCGCGGCCATCAGCGCGTTCGCCGAGTTCTTGGCACTTGACCGGGCCGGCAGGCTTCGCATTATCGCGACCTCGGGCAGCATGCGCTCCCCGCTCCTGCCGACGGTGCCAACGTTCGTAGAACAGGGATTCCCAACGGTCGTCGCGGTTGGTTGGAACGCCGTTTACGCGCCGGCGGGGACGCCGAAACCGCTGATTGATCACCTTTCGGTTGCGATCGTGAAGGCGCTCCGAACGCCCAACATCCGCGACAAGCTCACGGACCTCGGTGTGGAACCCACCGGGACTACGCCGGACGAGCTCGCGGCAATCATCGCCGCCGACACCGCGCACTGGGCACCAATCGTCAGGGCTGCGGGGTTTGCTGCTGGCGGCCGTTAGTCGTCCCTGTGACCAGAGCGCGAAGCCGGGCAACCCGCAGAGGGGGGTAATGCGACGCTGAGAGTGGAGATGTTATGACTGCGGCCTTCCGACGCGCGCTGAACGGCTTGCCCTTCCTGGTAGCGTCGCGGCGCAGGATGCAAACAAGCTGTTCGCGCCGATTCGCTCGGTGCTGCAGCATCGCGCGCTGTCAGAACTGCCATATCCCGGGCGATGCACCGCTGCAGTACGATCGTGGCACACCGCATGCTCAGAACGTTCGGCGCGGGACCGATGGGCGCGGCATGGTCGGCATGGAATGCTCGACCTGTCATCAGCGCCGCAATCCGCCCGAGAGCTACGGTGCGCTTGCACCGCCGGGCGCGCCGAACTGGCACGTGCCACCGAGGAACACCAAGATGGTGTTTATCGGGCTCTCGCCGCGGGATCTTTGTCTGGTGCTCAGAGAGGGAAAGACCAATGGCGGTAAGTCGCTCGCCCAGCTTACGATCCACGTGCGCGAGGACAAGCTCGTCCTTTGGGGCTGGGAGCCTGGCGGCGGGCGCTCGGTGCCGCCGCTGACGCACGAGGAATTCGTCGGCGCATTCAAGGAGTGGGTGAGCGCCGGTGCGCCGTGTCCCGGGGCTTAGAGGACAACGCTCATGGCTAGCGTCTTGATCACCAGCGCCAATCGCGGGCTCGGATTCGAGTTCGCGAAACAGTACGCAGCAGAGGGTTGGCAGGTATTCGCCGCTTGTCGCGAGCCCGATTCGGCTTCGCAACTGCGGCGGCTGGCCGATGCGAGCCCAGGGATGAAGATCCTGGCTCTCGATGTGACCGACCTCACGAGCGTCCAGGCGGCCGCTACAAAGCTCGACGGGCGCGTCATCGATCTCCTGCTCAACAGCGCCGGGATTATCGGCAAACCGAAACAGACGGCCGGCAACGTCGATTACGGCTCCTGGGCGTCGGTATTGGACGTCAACACCATGGGACCGATGCGGGTTTCGGAGGCGTTTGTCGACCATGTCGCGCGCAGCGATCGTAAGCTCATCGTCACGATCACCAGCGGGATGGGTTCGCTCACCGACAACATCTCCGGCGGCTCGATCGCCTATCGCAGCTCGAAGGCCGCGGTGAACATGGTGATGCGCAGCCTGGCGATTGATCTCGCGCCGCGCGGCATCAGCTGTGTGCTGGTGAACCCCGGCTGGGTGCGCACCGACATGGGCGGCGCAGGCGCGACCCTGTCCCCGGCCGAGAGCGTCGCGGCGCTCAGGCGCTTGATCGAGACGCTCGGGCCGGCGCAGTCCGGAAAGTTCTTCCATTACGACGGCAGGGAGTACGCATGGTGAGTGCGTAACCGCAATTGGCGAAGTTAGGCGCCCTGACCCGCGCTCCGACCGTGTTTCCCGGGTCCGCCGTTTAGAGCGCCGTAAGGGTCTGCGAGCCCTGCCACCGCGTGCCGGGCGCGACGGCGGCCGGCGCCCGCGACGCCGCGGTCTCGACGCAGAGCATGTGCGCATAGCCGCCCGGCTCGAGGTCGGGCAGCTTCGCGCGCCCGTCCGGCGCCGGGGTTCCAGACCACCGTATCCGGAAAGCCGGTCGCACGGATGGCTGTCGTGCGCCCGGGCTCGCGCACCACGAGGTCGTTCGGCGCAACGTGGTAGACGCGATCGATCTCGCGGTCGATCTGCAACTCGGGCGGCGCGCTCGAGGTTGCCGTCCGTGCCGAGTGCCTTGTCCCGGTAGCGCGCACCCTGCAGCCCGCGCACGGTGACCTCGCGCACGTCGGCGACCCGGAGATAGGTGTGGAGCGCGCCGGTGAACTCGAAGGTCGCCGGTCCCGTGTTCGTCACCGCGAGACCGATCTCGAGGGAGCGGCCGGACAGCGCCACCTCTAGCTCGACCGCGAACGGATGCGGCCACTGCGCGCGCGTAGGCGCCGAGTCGCCGAGCCTGAGAACGGCATGCGCCGCGCCGGTATCCGCTACCAGCGCATGAACGAGCGCCCACGT
Organism: uncultured beta proteobacterium; assembly: GCA_963754305.1. Lineage (GTDB taxonomy): Bacteria > Pseudomonadota > Gammaproteobacteria > Burkholderiales > SG8-39 > DATEDA01. The sequence goes on from CAVWFR010000028.1 coordinate 3,336, forward strand.
CGACACGCGCGCAAACCCGTGGTTCGGGAGTTTCCCCTGGTCTGCAAACTGCGGGAAGCACACCGGCACCCCGCCGCGGATCGCTTCGCCCGGGCCGAAGCGCGATCGCGCGCTCAAGAATAGGCGCTCGTCGCTCTCGCCAGCCGGGATCCACGACGTCACGTGCGCGCCGTGGAGATACAACTCGGCACGCGCGCCGTCGGCGGCGACGAGCACGAGCTTGGGCATGCCGCCCTCTCCTGCAACGGGCTGGAAGCTACGCGTCGGCATCCGCCATCACCTCCAGAATCGGCCGATCTCTTCGGGCGTCTCGCCCTCCGTCACAGACACCCAGCCGGTGGCGATCGCGCCGGCGAGCGCGCCGAGCGTGAGCACGTCCACCACGCCTTCGGCGCCCGGGCTCAACCGGAACTCGGCCCGGAGGTACAAAATAGCGGCCGAAATGACGCCGGTGTCATACTCGAACAGCAGGCCGCCGACGGCGGCGATACCCGCGACCAGCGCTCACGCCGCGGAACGCGTGGCCGCGCTGCGGCACTTCCTCGCCCGCGTCCGCCACCGTGCCGATCACCGGGTCCTCCCCTGGGCGTTCACGCCCGTGCTACGGAAAACTCAATAGTCTATTGGCTGCGCGGGAGCACTCCCCCCTCGCGCTCCCAAGTGAGGAGACTCGCCGCCATTGCGGCGACCTTCTTAGCATACCCGCGCCGCACCGAACGGCCCGACCGCCGGAGACCGCGCGATGAGTGAAGCGCTGCCCGTTGTGTACCTAGCGCGCCATGGCGAGACCGCCTGGAGCCGCTCCGGCCAGCACACCGGGCTGACCGATGTTCCGCTGACCGAAGCCGGCGAGCGCAACGCCCGCCGGCTCGGGGAACGGCTCGCAGGCCTCGGCTTCGCGAGCGTCCTCACGAGCCCTCTGCAGCGCGCGGCGCGGACCTGCGAGCTGGCGGGCTTCGGCCCCGGCGCCGAAGTCGATCGCGACCTGGTGGAATGGAACTACGGCCGGTACGAGGGCCGCCGCACCCGGGACATTCTCGTCGAACGTCCTGACTGGCAACTCTTTCGCGACGGCTGCCCGGACGGCGAATCCCCGCACCAGGTAGGTGCGCGCGCCGACCGCGTCGTGAGCCGTGTCCGGGCGGTCCAGCGCAACGTGCTGCTGTTCTCGAGCGGCCATTTCCTGCGAGTATTCGCCGCTCGCTGGCTCGGTCTCGAAGCCGGGGCCGGGCGCTACTTCGTGCTCGGGACAGCAAGTGTCAGCGAGGTCGGCTACGAGCACGACCTGTCGGAGCCGGTCATCCGGCTGTGGGACGATACGCGCCACGTCGGCGCGTGAGCCGGTTTCCGAGCGCCCGTCACGAAAACCGTAACACCGATGAAACCCGACCCCGTCGTCCTGTCAACGGTCTTCCTCGTCGATGTCGACAACACCCTGCTCGACAACGACCACATCCAGGCCGATATCAAGCGCCACCTCGAGCGCGAGTTCGGGCCGGCATGCCGCGACCGGTACTGGGCGATCCTCGAGAGCCTCATGGACGAGCTCGGTTACCGCGACTACCTCGGCGCGCTGCAGCGCTATCGGGTCGAGCATCCGCAGGACATCGGTCTTCTCGCCATGTCGTCCTTTCTCGTCGACTACCCGTTCGCGAATCGCCTGTATCCCGGTGCGCTCGACGTCCTCGAGCGCTTCGGCGGCTGGGGACGGACGGTCGTCCTGTCCGACGGGGACGTGGTCTTCCAGCCGCGCAAGGTCGAGCGCTCCGGCATCGCGGAAGCGGTGGCTGGACACGTGCTCATCTATATCCACAAGGAACGCTCGCTCGACGACGTCGAGCGGCGCTACCCGGCCCGGCGCTACGTGCTCGTCGACGACAAGCCGCGGATCCTCGCCGCGGTGAAGAGCGCCTGGGGCGACCGGGTGACCACGGTGCTGCCCCGCCAGGGCCAGTACGCTCACGACGCGCAGGCCCTCGCCGCGTATCCACCGCCGGATCTCACGGTCGAGCGCATCGGCGACCTCCTCTCTCACGACCTGCCCGCGTTCGACCCGCGGGCCATCCACCAAAGGTGACGCGATGAAAGCGACGCAAACACTGCACGACCTCGGCCAAAGCCTGTGGCTCGACAACATCACGCGCGACCTGCTGACGAGCGGCACGCTCAAGCGCTACATCGACGAGCTGTCGGTGACCGGGCTCACCTCGAATCCGACCATCTTCGACCACGCGATCAAGAACAGCGCGGCCTACGACGGCGCCATCCGACAGAAGCTGAAGAGCGGCAGATCCGGTGAGGCGCTCTTCTTCGAACTCGCGATCGAGGACATCACGCAGGCCGCCGACCTCTTTCGGCCGGTGCACGAACGGACCGCCGGCGTGGACGGGTTCGTGTCGCTGGAAGTCTCGCCCCTGCTCGCGTACGACACCAAGACCACGCTCGCCGTCGCGAAGGACCTGCACGCCCGTGCGGGGCGCCGCAACCTGTTCATCAAGATTCCCGGTACGAAAGAAGGGCTGCCAGCGATCGAAGAGGCGACCTTCGCCGGCGTGCCGGTGAACGTGACCCTGCTCTTCTCGCGCGAGCATTACGTCGCCGCGGCCGAGGCGTACCTGCGCGGCATCGAGCGGCGGATCGCCGCCGGCCTTCCGCCCGACATCGCGTCGGTCGCGTCGCTGTTCATCAGCCGGTGGGACGTCGCGGTGGCGGGCAAGGTGCCGGTAGAGCTCGGCAACACGCTCGGCATCGCCATCGCCCGGCGGAGCTACAAGGCCTACAGTGAATTCATCGCTTCAGCGCGGTACAAGCGGGCCCTCAACGCCGGCGCCCGCCCGCAGCGGCTGCTGCTCGCGAGCACCGGCACCAAGGATCCGAAAGCCCCCGACATACTGTACGTCAAAGCGCTGGCCGCACCCCTGACGGTCAACACCATGCCGGAGGGCACGCTCAAGGCATTCGCCGACCACGGCGAGGTCGGCGCTGCGATGCCGGCCGATGGCGGCGACTGCGAAGCGGTGATCGCCGCGCACGGGAAGGCGGGTATCGACGTCGACGCGCTGGCGGCCGAGCTCCAGGACGAAGGGGCCAAGTCGTTCGTGAAGTCCTGGAACGAGCTCATGGACGTGATCGCATCGAAGAGCGCGGCGCTGGAGAAGGCGTGACCGTCATTCCGGCGCGAGTCGGAATCCAGGGGGCATCATGCTACGGATTGCGCCGCCCTGGATCCCGGCGTGTGCCGGGATGACGAAAGGAAGTGTTGATGAACGTCTTGGTCATCGATGTCGGCGGCACCCACGTGAAGATCCTCGCCACCGGTGAGACCGTCCACCGGGAGTTTCCGTCCGGGCCGACGCTGACCGCCCGGCAGATGGTCGCCCGTGTTAAGAAGCTCGCCGAAAGGTGGCGCTACGATGCGGTGTCGATCGGCTACCCGGGACCGGTGCTGCGAAACCGGGTGATCGCGGAGCCGCACAACCTCGGCGCCGGGTGGATGGGGTTCGACTTCGAGGCGGCGTTCAAGCGGCCGGTGAAAGTGATCAACGACGCGGCCATGCAGGCGCTGGGCGGTTACAACGGCGGCAAGATGCTGTTCCTCGGGCTGGGTACGGGCCTCGGATCGACGCTGATCGTCGACGGCATCGTCGAGCCAATGGAGCTCGGCCACCTCCCCTACCGGAAAAGCACCTACGAGAACTACGTAGGCGTCCGCGGGCTGGAGCGCCTGGGCAAGAAGCGATGGCGTCGGTACGTCGCGGACGTCGTCGAGCGCTTCACCGCCGCGCTCGAGCCGGAGGACGTGGTGCTCGGCGGCGGTAACGTCAAGAAGCTCAAGACGCTGCCGCCCGGATGCCGCGAGGGCGACAATGCCAATGCGTTCGAGGGCGGGTTTCGACTGTGGGAAAGCGCGCGCCGCGGCCGTAAGACGAAAGGAGCTCGTGCATGAGCGCAGTGATCCAGCCCGTGACCGCCCGCCCGGCATGGCAGGCGCTCGAAGCGCACTATGCGAGCGTTCGCGGCGAGAGTCTCCGCCAGCTCTTCGCAGACGATCCCGGGCGCGGCGAGCGCATGACCGTCGAAGCCGCCGGCATCTACCTCGACTACTCGAAGAACCGCGTCACCGACGAGACGCTGAAGCTGCTGCTGGCGCTCGCCGGCGAGTCCGGCCTGAGGGCGCGGATCGACGCGATGTTCCGCGGCGAGAAGATCAACGTCTCGGAGCAGCGTGCCGTCCTGCACGTCGCCCTGCGCGCGCCGCGCGACGCCTCGATCGTCGTCGACGGCGAGAACGTCGTCCCTGCGGTCCACGCGGTGCTCGACAAGATGGCCGAGTTCGCGGACCGCGTGCGCAGCGGCGCATGGAAGGGCCACACCGGCAAACGCATCCGCAACGTCGTCAACATCGGCATCGGTGGCTCCGATCTCGGGCCGGTGATGGCCTACGAGGCGCTGAAGCACTACAGCGCGCGGGACATGACGTTCCGGTTCGTCTCCAACGTCGACGGGACCGATTTCGCCGAGGCGACGCGCGACCTCGATCCGGCCGAGACGTTGTTCATCGTCTCATCGAAGACCTTCACGACGCTGGAGACGATGACCAACGCCCATACCGCCCGCGCTTGGTCGCTCGCGGGCCTGGGGGGCGACGAGAAATCGGTGGCGAAGCACTTTGTCGCGGTCTCGACGAATGCGAAGGACGTGCAGAAGTTCGGCATCGATACCGCGAACATGTTCGGCTTCTGGGACTGGGTGGGCGGGCGCTACTCGATGGACTCGGCGATCGGCCTCTCGACCGTGCTCGCGATCGGCCCGGACAATTTCCGCGCGATGCTCGGCGGCTTCCACGAGCTGGACGAGCATTTCCGCACCGCGCCGTTCGAGCGCAATCTGCCGGTGCTGATGGGCCTGCTGGCGGTCTGGTACAACGATTTCTTCGGCGCGCAGACGGTCGCGGTGCTGCCGTACGAGCAGTATCTGAAGCGCTTCCCGGCCTACCTCCAGCAGCTGACGATGGAGAGCAACGGCAAGCACGTGACCCTCGACGGGACGCCGGTCGCGTGCGATACCGGTCCGATCTACTGGGGCGAGCCGGGGACGAACGGCCAGCACTCCTTCTATCAGCTCATCCACCAGGGCACGCGGCTCATTCCGTGCGACTTCATCGGGTTCGGCCAGGCACTCAATCCCCTGGGCGAGCACCATGACGTGCTGCTCGCGAACGTGTTCGCGCAGGGCGAAGCGCTCGCGTTCGGGAAAACACCCGCGGAGGTGAAGGCCGAGGGCTCTCCCGACTGGCTGGTGCCCCATCGCACATTCGAGGGCAACCGGCCCTCCAATACGCTGCTCCTCGAGCGGCTGACCCCGGCGGCACTCGGCAAGCTGGTTGCCCTCTACGAGCACAGTGTGTTCACGCAAGGCACCGTCTGGCACATCGACTCGTTCGACCAGTGGGGCGTCGAGCTCGGGAAGGTGCTCGCCCAGCGCATCATCCCGGAGCTCGCGAGCAGGGCCGAGCCCGAGGGCAGGCACGACAGTTCGACGAACGCGCTCATCCGACGTTACCGGAAGCTGAAGGCGACTTAACGTGTCACGGCCCGGCGGCGGCGGAAGTCGTGCCAACAACCAGGAGTCAATGATGCAACTCGGAATGATCGGGCTCGGTCGGATGGGCGCCAACATGGTGCGTCGGCTCATCGAGGGCGGCCACGAGTGCGTGGTGTACGACATGTCGGCGAAGGCGGTGGAGGCGTTGGCGAAGGAGAGAGCGATCGGCGCGTCCTCCCTCCAGGATTTCGTGCAGAAGCTCGCCAGGCCGCGGGCGATCTGGCTGATGGTGCCGGCCGCGGTCGTCGACAAGACGATTGCGGATCTCGTGCCGCATCTCGAGTCGGGCGACATTCTCATCGACGGCGGCAACTCGTATTACGTCGACGACATCCGCCGCGCGAAAGCGCTGACTCCAAAAGGGATCCACTACGTGGACGTGGGGACGAGCGGCGGCGTCTGGGGGCTCGAGCGCGGCTACTGCATGATGATCGGCGGCGAGGACGCGCCGGTGAAGCATCTCGATCCGATCTTCGCGCGGCTCGCGCCCGGCATCGGCACCATCGAGCGCACACCCGGCCGCGAGAAGGCTGGCGGCACGTCCGAGCAGGGCTATCTGCATTGCGGGCCGAACGGTGCCGGGCACTTCGTAAAGATGGTTCACAACGGCATCGAGTACGGGATCATGGCGGCGTACGCCGAGGGACTCGGGATCCTGCGCGCCGCAAACGTAGGCAAGAAGACGCACGAGATCGATGCCGAGACGACGCCGCTCCGCGATCCGGAGCACTACCGGTACGACCTGAACCTGCCCGACGTCGCGGAGGTGTGGCGGCGCGGCAGCGTGATCGCCTCGTGGCTGCTCGACCTGACGGCCACTGCGCTACTCGAGGACCCGGCGCTCGCGAAGTTTGCCGGGCGCGTCTCCGACTCCGGCGAAGGGCGCTGGACGATCAAGGCCGCGATCGACGAGGCGGTACCGGCGCCGGTGCTCACCACCGCGCTCTACGAGCGCTTCGCCTCGCGCGGCGAAGCGGAGTTCCAGAACAAGCTCCTCTCGGCGATGCGCTACGAGTTCGGCGGTCACCTGGAAAAGCCGGCGAAATAGCCGTTCCCCCGGATGACGCGAGACAACCATGACCGAACCCCACTCCGATGCACTCGTCTTCTTCGGCGCCACGGGCGATCTCGCCTACAAGAAGATCTTCCCGTCGCTGCAGTCGATGCTGAAGCGCGGCCACCTCGACGTGCCGGTGATCGGCGTGGCGAAGGCCGGCTGGAATCTCGACCAGTTAAAGGCGCGGGCGCGCGCGAGCCTCGAGCAGCACGGCGAATTCGATGCCGCGGCGTTCGAGAAGCTCGCCGGTCTGCTGCGTTACGTCGATGGCGACTACAACGACCCGGCGACTTTCCAGGCGCTGCGCAAGGCGCTCGGCACCGCGCGGCGTCCCGCGCACTATCTCGCGATTCCACCCTCGATGTTCGCTACGGTCGTCGAGCAACTCGCTAAATCGGGGTGCACCGACGGCGCTCGCGTCGTGGTCGAGAAGCCGTTCGGGCACGACCTCGACTCGGCGCGGGCGCTGAACGCGATCCTGCTGCGCACTTTCGACGAGGACCACATCTTCCGCATCGATCACTATCTCGGGAAGCGGCCGGTGCACGACATGGTGTTCTTCCGGTTCGCGAACGAGTTCTTCGAATCGTTCTGGAACCGCAAGTTCGTCCGCAGCGTGCAGATCACCATGGCGGAGAGCTTCGGGGTGCAGGGTCGCGGCGCGTTCTACGACCAGACCGGCACCATCCGCGACGTCATCCAGAATCACCTGTTCCAGGTGCTCGCCAATCTGGCGATGGAAGCGCCCGCGCGCACCGACAGCGAGTCGATGCGGGACGAGAAGGTGAAGGTCCTGAAGTCGGTCGTGCCGATCGAGGCGAAGAATCTCGTGCGCGGCCAGTTTCGCGGCTATCGGAAGGAGCCTGGGGTGGCGGCGGGATCGCAGACGGAAACCTTCGCCGCGCTGCGGCTCGACATCGATTCGTGGCGCTGGCAGGGCGTGCCGTTCTACATCCGCGCCGGCAAGTCGCTGCCGGTGACCTGCACCGAGCTGATCGTACGCCTGCGCCGCGCACCGCGGATCTTCCCCACCCGCGGCGGCGTGCCCAACCATTTCCGGTTTCGCATCAGCCCGGAAACCACGATCGCGCTGGGCACGACCGTCATGGACGACGCGGACGCCATGATCGGCAAGCAGGTCGAGCTGCTCGCGAGCCGGAACCCGGGTCCGGAGGAGATGGACGCTTACGAGCGCGTGCTCGGCGACGCGATGACGGGCGACCGCACGCTGTTCGCCCGCGAGGATTACGTCGAGGAGGCGTGGCGCATCGTCGATCCGGTGCTGAAGGCCGGCACGCCGGTGCACGAGTACGAGCCGGGGACCTGGGGCCCGGGCGAGGCGGGGGAGACCGTCACCCCCAAGGGCGGCTGGCAGAACCCGACCGTCGTGGAGCAGCTGCCGCAATGAAGCTCGAAGTCCTCGCCGCCGCCGATGCGGTTGCCGCGCGCGGCGCCGCGCTCATCGCCGCCGATGCCCGCGCGGCGGTCGCCGCGCGCGGGCGCTTCACCCTCGCCGTCAGCGGCGGCCGCACGCCGTGGGTCATGCTGCGCCTGCTCGCGCGCGAAGACGTGCCCTGGGAGCGGGTCCATCTGCTGCAGGTGGACGAGCGCGTCGCGCCCCCGGGCGACGCCGATCGCAACCTCACGCACCTGCGCGAGAGCCTCGTCGATCGCGCGCCGCTCCGTCCCGAGCAGGTCCATGCGATGCCGGTCGAGTTCCCGGATCTCGCGGTCGCGGCCGCGCGCTACGCCGCGACGCTCGCCGCGGTCGCCGGCTCTCCGCCGGAGCTCGATCTCGTGCATCTCGGGCTGGGGCCCGACGGACACACCGCCTCGCTCGTGCCGGGCGACCCGGTCCTCGACGTCGTCGACGCCGATGTCGCCGTCACCGCCGTCTACCGGGGCCGGCGCCGCATGACGCTCACTTACCCGACGCTCGATCGGGCACGGCGCGTACTGTGGCTGGTGACGGGGGTCGAAAAGGCCGCGATGCTCGCGCGCCTCCGCGCCGCCGATCCGGACATTCCGGCCGGGCAGGTCAGCCAGCAGCGGGCGTTGGTGCTCGCCGATCGCCCAGCGGCCGGAGGCTAGATGGACCGGCTGCCGCCGGCGTCAGCAGCGGCGCAAGGCCGCCGCTTCCCCCTGGGGCCGACGCTCTGCCCCGGGGGCGCGAACTCACCGCTTCGCGCAGCGCGTGATCGCGTTTCGCATGATGCGCGTTCTGCCGGCGTAGGGCCGCGCTCCCTCGCGCTGCTGATCGCCCGGGCGACGTGACCGCCCCGTGGGGAGGCGCGAAGTGAAACGAGGCGGGTTTTTGTTTGCACCCGCGAGCCCGCCGGCGCGCTGACGCTTTGCCACCCCTTTGAGAGGGGCACGAGAAACGTGAAAGGAACCCTCATGACCGACGCCCAGCTCGACCAGCTCGCCATCAACACCATCCGCACGCTGTCGATCGACGCGGTGCAGGCGGCGAACTCCGGTCATCCCGGCACGCCGATGGCGCTCGCGCCGCTCGTGTACGTGATCTGGAACCGCGTCATGCGGTTCGACCCGCAGGACCCGATCTGGCCGAACCGCGACCGGTTCGTGCTCTCGAACGGGCACGCCTCGATGCTGCTGTGGTCGATCCTCCATCTGACCGGCGTCCAGGCGGTCAACGCCGACTACGAGACGGTCGGCAAACCCGCAGTCACGCTGGAGGACATCCGCCGCTTCCGCCAGCTCGGCAGCCATGCGCCGGGCCACCCCGAGTACCACCTGGTCTCGGGCGTGGAGACCACCACCGGCCCGCTCGGCCAGGGCATCGCCACCAGCGTCGGCATGGCGATCGCGCAGCGGTGGCTCGCCGCGCGTTACAACCAGCCGGGCTTCGCCGTCTTCGACTACGACATCTACGCGGTGTGTGGCGACGGCTGCCTGATGGAAGGCGTCGGGTCGGAGGCCGCGTCGCTCGCCGGCCACCTCGGCCTCGACAACCTCTGCTGGATCTACGACAACAATCACATCACCATCGAAGGCAGCACGAAGCTCGCCTTCACCGAGGATGTCGCGGCGCGCTTCCTCGGGTACGACTGGAACGTACTGCGCGTGGGCGATGCGAACGACATGGATCTCATCGAGCACGCGCTGCGGGCGTTCCGCGACACCCGGGGCCGCCCTACGCTGATCATCCTCGACAGCCACATCGGCTACGGCTCGCCGCACCGGCACGACACCGCCGCGGCGCACGGCGAGCCGCTCGGCGAGGAAGAGGTCCGGCTGACCAAGCGCGCCTATGGCTGGCCGGAGGACGCGCAGTTCCTCGTTCCCGACGGCGTGCGCGAGCATTTCGCGGCCGGCGTCGGCGCGCGCGGAGCGGACGCGCACCGGAAGTGGACCGATCTCTTCGCGGGCTATCGCGCGAAGTATCCGGCGGCTGCGACCGAGATCGACCAGATGCAACGGCGCGAGCTGCCCTCCGGCTGGGATCGCAACCTCCCGGTCTTTCCCGCCGACGCGAACGGGCATCGCCGGGCGGGATGCTTCCGGCCAGGTGCTCAACGTGCTCGCGCAGAACGTGCCATGGCTGCTGGGCGGGTCGGCGGATCTCGGGCCGTCCAACAAGACCACGCTCAAGTTCGAGGGCGCCGGCGACCTCCAGGCCGCGAACCCGGGCGGCAAGAACCTGCACTTCGGCATCCGCGAGCACGCCATGGGCGCGACCTTGAACGGGCTCTCGCTCTCGAAGCTGCGGCCGTTCGGCGCGACCTTCTTCATCTTCAGCGACTACGCGCGGCCGGCCATCCGCCTCTCCGCGTTGATGGAGCTGCCGACGATCTTCGCGTTTACGCACGACGCGATGGGCGACGGCGAGGACGGTCCGACCCACCAGCCGATCGAGCAGCTCGCGTCGCTTCGCGCGATGCCGGGCCTCACGCTGCTGCGGCCGGGCGATGCGAACGAGGTGGTCGAGGCGTACCGCTACGTCATGCAACTGCGCCACCGACCCTCGGTGCTGGTGCTGTCGCGCCAGGCGCTTCCCGACGCTGGACCGAACGAAATACGCGCCGGCGTCCGGTGTCGCGCGCGGCGCGTACGTGCTCGCGGACGCGCCGGGCGGCAAACCCGAGGTCATCCTGATCGCGACCGGCAGCGAGGTCGGCCTCGCCGCGGACGCGCATGAAAAGCTCGTCGCGGAGGGCATCCGCTCGCGCGTGGTGTCGATGCCGTCCTGGGACATCTTCGAGCGCGAGCCGCAGGCATATCGCGACAGCGTGCTGCCGCCCGACGCGACGGCGCGCGTGGCGATCGAGCAGGCCTCGAGCCTTCGGCTGGGAACGTTACGTCGGCACGACCGGCGCAGTGATCGGGATGCACACCTTCGGCGCCTCGGCGCCGCTGAAGGCCTTGCAGCAGGCGTTCGGGTTCACGGTGGAGCACGTCGTCGCGGCGGCAAGAGCGCAGCTGCGGCGGGCGTGAAGGTTGTTCGCCTTCGTAGCTGGATCTCAGGGCCGCTTCGGCAATAGCTCCGCCAGCGCATAAAGCGTCTTCCGCGGGAAGCGTTCGGTACCGGATTTTTTCAGACGCCCTGCAGCCCGCCTCCGCCTACTCGTCGGCGCTCAACCGAGCCGAGGCCATCACGGTCCCAGTAAGCATGCGGAGCGCACTTGGCTGCCAAGTCGTCCACGAAGGCGCGAACCTTCGCAGGAACGAGCTTCCTCGACGGATAGACGACATGAAAGTTGCCGACCCACCGCTCGAACCCGAACCGGAGTTCCCCCGGCGGACGGCCCATCCACATGTTCCAGGACGACGCTCGGCCGCCACTCGCCGGTGACGAGCGGCGGACGGTACACTCCGCCCCGCCGGGCTCGCGCCCGCAGCACCTTCTCAATCAAAGACGAGGACCTCCGCGTGACCGACCGTACTCCGACTACCAATCGCCGCCGCTTCATCAAGCTCGCCGTCGCCGGCCTTGCCGGTGCGCCGCTCGCCAACGCGCTGCTCACCGGGACCGCGCGCGCGCAGAGCTTGATCAGCGAAGCCGACCCCCAGGCCGTGGCGCTCGGCTACAAGGCGGACGCGGCGAAGGCCCCCAATCGCAAAGACCCGCAGGCCCATTGCGGCAACTGCAGCCTCTTCACCGGCAAGCCCGGCGCGGCCGACGGCCCCTGTGCCATCTTCCCGGGCAAGCTGGTGCACACGAAGGGCTGGTGCACCGCCTGGGTCAAGAAGGCCTGAAGCGCGTCCCTCGCTGCCGCCGACAGCGCGGTATGGCCGACATGAAACACCGGGGAAGCGGACCGATGTCGGTGACCGCCGTGGCCCTGGCGCTGTCGGTCACCGTCGGGGTTCTGCGCGACGCGATCGCCCAGACGCCAGCGGTGGAGCAGGTGAAGCGTGGCGAGTACCTGGCGCGCGCCGGCGACTGCGTCTCGTGCCACACGCAGCCGGGCGGGGCGCCTTTCGCGGGCGGCCTGCGGATGAGAACGCCGTTCGGCGATCTCCTGACGCCGAACATCACGCCCGATCGGGAAACCGGCATCGGTACGTGGACGGCGAACGATCTCTACCGCGCGCTCCACGACGGTGTCGGCAAGAGGGTCGGCGACCTCTACCCGGCGATGCCGTACACGTCCTACACCAAGGTCACGCGCGCCGACTCCGACGCGATCCACGCCTACCTCCGTTCGCTACCGCCGGTGAAGAACGCGGTCGACGTGAACCAGCTCCGGTTCCCGTTCGACATCCGCTGGACGATGGCGGTGTGGCGCGAGCTCTACTTTCGAGAAGGCACCTTCAAGCCCGATCCCGCCAAGAGCGCCGAGTGGAACCGCGGCGCCTATCTCGTTCAGGGCCTCGGTCATTGCGGCGAGTGCCACTCGCCGCGCAACCTCCTCGGCGCAGTCGAGAAGGACAAGGCGTACACCGGAGCCGAGATCGACGGCTGGTTCGCGTTGAATCTGACTTCGAACTTTCGCACTGGCCTCGGCGACTGGAATCTCGACCAGATCGTGGCGTACCTGAAGACCGGCGCCGCCAAGGGCAAATCGACGACGCTCGGCGACATGGCGCAAGTCGTCCACAATAGCCTGAGCTTCATGACCGACGCCGACCTTACGGCGATCGCCACGTACCTCAAGACCATCCCCGCCGACGCTTCGGTCACCGGACGCGGGCCTGTCGAGCCGGTGGCGAAGCAGTCGGCCACGCTCTACCTCGACCACTGCGCCGGCTGCCACCAGGCGAAGGGCCGCGGCATTCCCGGCGTCTTCCCGCCGCTCGCCGGCAACGGCGTGGTGCGCGCGCCCGACCCGGCCAACATATTGAAAGTGGTGGTCGGCGGCGTGCCCCCTCGGGGCGGCTACGTGCCCATGCCGAGCTTCGCCGCGCAGCTCACCGATCGGCAGATCGCCGACATCGCGAACTACGTGCGCACGAGCTGGGGCAACGGCGCGCCGTCGAATGCGACGCCGCAGGCGGTCGCGAGCGTGCGTCGGTCGATGCCCGGTGCCGCGAACGCGCCGCGGTCCGCGGCGAAATGACGCGGCCGCCGGGCCGGCGGGTGACTTTCCGAACCGCCACCGCCGAGCGATGACGAGCGGCACCGCCGAGCAGGCCCGCCTCGCCGAATCGACCGAAGACCGGCCGAGCGCCTGGAAGCTGATCGGCCCCTATTTAAGCGAGCGCGCCTGGGGCACGGTGCGCGAGGACTACAGCGCCGACGGCAAGGCCTGGCAGTACTTTCCCTACGAGCACGGCCGTTCGCGCGCCTACCGCTGGAACGAAGACGGCCTCGCCGGCATCTGCGATCTCGACCAGCGCATGTGCTTCGCGCTAGCGTTCTGGAACGGCCGCGACCCGTTCCTCAAGGAGCGCATCTTCGGCCTCTCCGGTCCCGAGGGGAATCACGGCGAGGACGCAAAGGAGTACTGGTGGTACCTCGACGCGACGCCGACCGCGTCGTGGCTGCGGTGGCGCTATCACTATCCGCAAGGCGAGTTCCCCTATGCACGGCTGCGCGAGGAGAACGCGCGGCGCGGGAAGCAGGACCGCGAGTTCGAGCTCGCCGACACCGGCATCTTCGAGCGGAACCGCTATTGGCAGATCACCGCAGAGTACGCGAAGGCCTCGCCGCGGGATGTGTGCCTCCGCATCCGCGTGCGCAACGCCGGGCCCGAAACCGCCGAGCTGCATGTGCTGCCGACGCTATGGTTCCGGAACCGGTGGTCCTGGAAAGTGGGCGCCACGCGACCGGGGATCCGTGCCGACACCGGTGAACAAGCGGGCGCGCTCGCCGAGGAGGAAGAGCTCGGGCGCTGGCGGTTGAGCGCGGCCTGCGACCCCGCCGGCCGTCCGCCGCAGCTCCTGTTCTGCGAGAACGAGACCAACGTGGCGCGTCTCTACGGCGCGCCCGCGCGGACGCCCTACCCCAAGGACGGCATCAACGACCACGTCGTCGCCGGCGCTGCCACCGTCAACCCGGCGCGGCAAGGCACGAAGATGTCGTGCTGGTATCGCCTCGTGATCGCGCCGGGCGATAGCGTCGAGCTGCGGGTGCGCCTCGCGCGCGACGATGCGGGCGAGCCGCTGGATCTCGGCGCGGGCTTCGAACGGACGCTCGCCGACCGCGTCCGCGAGGCCGACGAGCACTACGCGACCATGCGGCCGGAGAACGCGACGGAAGACGAGGCCCACGTCATGCGACAGGCCTTCGCGGGAATGATCTGGAGCCAGCAGTTCTACCACTACGCCGTCGCCCCGTGGCTCGACGGCGATCCGACCGAGCCGCCGCCACCCGCGGTGCGGAAGACGGGGCGGAACGCCGGCTGGCGCCACGTCAACAACCACGATCTCCTGGCGATGCCGGACAAGTGGGAATACCCTTGGTACGCCTCGTGGGACCTCGCGTTCCACTGCGTCGTGCTCGCGCACACCGACCCGTCCGCGGCGAAGCATCAGCTCCTGCTGCTCGGCCGCGAGTGGTTCATGCACCCGAACGGCCAGCTCCCCGCTTACGAGTGGAATTTCGCCGACGTCAACCCGCCGGTGCACGCCTGGGCGGCGCTCGCGGTGTTCCGGATCGACGGCGGCGCCGACTTCAGCTTTCTCGCGCGCGCCTTTCACAAGCTCCTGATCAACTTCACCTGGTGGGTGAACCGCAAGGACGCGCTGGGCGACAACATCTTCGAGGGCGGATTCCTGGGCCTCGACAACATCGGGCCGTTCGACCGGTCGGCGATGCTCCCCGGCGGCGACGTGCTCGAACAGTCGGACGGCACGGCGTGGATGGCGAAGTTCTGCCTCAACATGCTCGAGATGGCGCTGCGGCTGGCGAACCATGACCGCTCCTACGGGGCGGTGGCGTTGAAGTTCTTCGAGCACTTCGCCTCGATCGGCACGGCGATGAACGAGCTGTGGGATGAGGCGGACGGCTTCTTCTACGATCGCCTGCGGAAGCCCGATGGCTCGATCGTGCCGCTCCGCGCACGCTCCATGGTCGGTCTGCTGCCGCTCTTCACGGCGACCGAGCTCGACCGCTCGCTGTGGGAACAGCTGCCCGACTTCCGCGTACGGGCCCGCTGGTTTCTCGACCACCACCCGCAGCTCACACGCTTCCAGCACCATTTTCCGCGCGGTGACCGCGCCGAGGTGATCTCGATCGTCGACGGGACGCGCCTGCGGCGCGTGCTCGCGCGGATGCTCGACGAGGCGGAGTTCCTCTCGCCCTACGGGCTGCGCTCGCTGTCGCGCTACCACCTCGAGCACCCGCTCGTCGTCGAGCTCGACGGGCATGCCGCGCGCCTCGACTACGAGCCGGCGGAATCGCGCACCGGGCTCTTCGGCGGCAATTCGAACTGGCGCGGTCCGATCTGGTTCCCGCTCAATTTCCTCGCGCTCGAGTCGCTCCGCCATCTGCACGCGTGCGTCGGCCTCGATTTCACCGTCGAGCTGCCGACCGGCTCGGGTGTGCAGGCAACCCTCGGCGAAGTCGCCGACGAGATCGAGCGCCGGCTGCTGAAGCTCTTCCTCCTCGACGCGAACGGACGGCGCCCGGTGTACGGCGACGTCGCGCTGTTCCAGCGCGACCCGGCCTGGCGTGATTCGCTGCTCTTCCACGAGTACTTCAACGGCGATACCGGCGAGGGACTGGGCGCGTCGCACCAGACGGGGTGGACGGCGCTCGCCGGCGCGCTGGTGGCGAACCGGCGGGGGAGGCGCAAGGCGCGATAGTCGCGGCATGACGGTTGCGTCGGTTTCGCTCGCGCTGCCATTGCACCGGCGCAATCGCTGGTAGGCTGTGCGGCCCCTCCCTCAACCAGAAGGACATCGTCATGGACACGATCAAGCCCCTCTACACCGCGACCGCGACCGCCTCCGGCGGCCGCAACGGCCACACCGAGTCGAGCGACGGCATGGTGAAGGTCGACCTGTCGGTGCCGAAGGAGATGGGCGGCCCGGGCAAGCCCGGCACGGCCACCCCGGAGCACCTGTTCGCAGCGGGGTACGCCGCGTGCTTCGGCGGCGCCCTCGATTTCGTCGCCAAGCAGCACAAGAAGGACGCCACCAAGGCGAAGATCACGTCAGCAGTGTCGATCGGTCCGCGCGACGGCGGCGGCTTCGGCATCGCGGTCAAGATGCTCGTCGAGGACAAGAGCCTGCCGCAAGCCGAGCTCGCGGCGCTCGCGAAGGAAGCGCACGAGAAGATCTGCCCGTACTCGCACGCGACGCGCGGAAACGTCGACGTGCAGTTCGAGGTCGTGGGGGGGTGAGCTGGACCTGACCTTCCAGGGAACGCGCCGCGCGCGGGTTGCGGCGCGCGTCGCACGCGCGTGGCCGCGCGCCCGGACGCGGCGGCGCGTGCTGCGCGCGATAGCGGCCGCGCCGCTCGCGGTGCAGGTGATCGCCGGCGCGCTCGCGCTGCTCGCGCTGTGGTGGCCGGTCAACTGGCTGATCCAGGTCGCCCGCAAGCCTACCGAGCTGTTCTTTCCGGTGAGTGGCACGCTCAACAAGACTCCGGCGGAAACGTGGCGGCAGTACGCGCCGGTCTTCCGCGCGCACGCCACCGCCGTGATGACGCCCGAGCTCCTCGCCGCGCTCGCGCAGGTCGAAGGCGCGGGCAACCCGGTCGCTCGCACGTATTGGCGCTGGCAGGCCTCGACGGCGCCAGCGACCGGCGGCGCCTCACCCCAGGGGGCCACGTAGTCGCTCCCTAGGGGCTTGCTAACCACAGTTCATAGTTCGAAGGGGAAACGCATGGACGACAAGATCATCGTGACGAATCGCGGCGCGCTGGTGGCCAAATACAAGACTGCGGGAGTGCAGGAGATCCTGAGCGCCGTGACGGAGATGATCGCCGCCGACAAGAAGCGCGGCATCGTCACGCGGCTCGTCGCGATCGACGATCGCGGTCAGATGAAGCGCTGCCGCGGCAAAGCCGTCACCGACCCGACCGATGCCCGGCAGAACAAGCTTGCGATCGATGCGGTCTACCGCGCGCTCGACCCGGACTACCTGCTGATCCTGGGATCGAAGGACGTGATCCCGCACCAGGATCTCAAGAACCCGGCGCACGACCCCGGCCACGACGACGACCGGTACGCGCTCGGCGACCTGCCGTACGCGTGCGACGAGCCGTATTCGACCGATCCCGCGAAGTTCGTCGGTCCGACGCGGGTCGTCGGCCGCTTGCCCGATCTCACCGGCGCGAAAACGCCCGGCTACCTCATCCGCCTGCTGCGGACGTCCGGCACCTACGCCAGCCGCCCACCCGAGGATTACGCCGCGTACTTCGGCCTGTCGACGCGGACCTGGCGGCGCTCGACATCGCTCAGCCTGAAGGAGACCTTCGGCAACGATGCGCGCCTCCGCCTCTCCCCGCCGAGCGGCCCCGCTCACCCCGCGGCGCAGTTGAAGAGCCGCATGCACTTCATCAACTGTCACGGCGCGGAGGCCGACCCGACCTTTTACGGCGAGGATGCGCGGACCATGCCGAAATCACTGACGACCCGAGCGTTGCGCGGAAAGATCGCGCGTGGGACGGTCGCGGCGGTTGAGTGCTGCTACGGCGCCGAGCTCTACGATTCGGTCACGCTCGCGATCGACCTGCCGATCTGCCAGCACTATCTAGGCAGTGGCGCGTACGGGTACTTCGGCAGCACGACGATCGCCTACGGGCCGGCCGACGGCAACGGTGCGGCGGATCTCGTCACGCAGTACCTCCTCGCGGAAGTCCTCGGCGGCGCGTCGCTCGGGCGCGCCGCGCTGACCGCCCAGCAGCGCTTCGTAGAACAGACCGGCCAGATGGACCCCTTCGATCTCAAGACGCTCGCGCAGTTCTGCCTGTACGGCGATCCATCGGTCCATCCCGTGCGCTTGCCCGACGCAACGCGGGTCCCGTCAACGGCGGATTCGGCCGCTGCCGCGCGAGTCCCGCGTCGCGAGCGCCGCGCGAAGCTGCAGGCGACCGGCAAATTCCTGCGCGAAACCAAGCCGACCGCTTCCCGACCGGCGAAGCGGGGTTCGCGCGCGCCTGCGGTGAAGCAGGCGCTTCGGAACATCGCGCGGAAGGCGGGAATTGGTGCGAAGCCCGAATTCAAGGCATTCGCGGTGAAGCGCGGCCCTGCCGCGGCGAAGATGGGGAAGAAGGCGGGCGCCGCCGCCGAGCGCTACTACATCCTCGTCCGTACGCCCTCGAAGCCCGGCCACGAGAACCTGAACCTGGGCACCGCCGTCGTCGCGAAGGAAGCCGGGAACCGGATCGTGGGGTACCGGGTGTACTTCCAGCGCTGAGGAGCACGCTCAAAAACGGAGACCAGCCCTTTCGACCCCAAGGCATGAGCCGGAGGCATCGATGGCAGGTGCAGATTCGCCGCTAAGAGTCGTCGGCCTGCGCGGCCACGTGGAACGGCGGGTCTTCGGAAAGGGCTCCAAGAGCGAGCATCTCGCCGCCTGCATCGCCACCGAACGCGGATCGTTCGTGCTGCGCCGGAAGGGCGGTCCCGCGTTCGCCGACCCGGCGCTCGATCGCTACGTGGGGAAGGACGTCGAGTGCGACGGCTTCATCCTCTCCCACACGCTTCTCGCCGAAAGGATCGAGATTATCGGGGGCTGAGCTCCGGCTATTCTTGTCCCGGGGCCCGCGGCCTCGGGTGTTCGGTCCCGGCGCTCGCGGAAGGGCGGGGATCGAGGGCCGCGTCACCGGCGACTCCCGTTTCCCGACCGAGCAATCCTTCACGCTCGCCCAGTGAGCGGGAGGAAGAATCCCTCGCACGCGCCGCGGCCGGCCCGGAAACTCGCGAAGAGCATGGGAGCCGGCGCCCCGACCCCACCTGTCGCGGGCGCGGAGCACGAAATGAACAGCGAAGAGATGACCCCCGAGGAGCGGGCACGGCAGGTCGCCCGACTGCGGCTGCGCGCGGAGGACGGCAGCGCGGCGGCCCAGTATCGCCTCGCGAAGCAGTACCAGGCGGGCGACGGGGTCGCGGTGGATCTCGCGGAAGCGTTCCGCTGGTTCTCGGAGGCCGCGCTGCATGACCATGCCGCCAGCCTGTTCGAGCTGGGGCTCATGTTCCGGTTCGGCCACGGGGTGGAACGGGATCTCGTCACTGCGGCGCGCTGCCACATCATCGCCGCGTTCCTCGGCGAGCTCGGCGCGCAAGGCCAGCTCGCCGACTATCTCGAGGAGCTCCAGGACCTCGCGCTCGCCGGCAACCAGACGGCCAGCCGCTTCCTCTGCGACATCCATCACCGCGGCCTCGGCGTCGACCGGAACGCGCCGCTCACCTGGACTTGGGTCAGATGGGCAAAGGAGCGCTGCGCGCTGCCCGGCGACGAGGACGATGCGGATGCGGAGTGGCTCGAGACCGCCGAGGCGCTCTACCGCACGCTCCTGACGCAAACGGATCGTCGCGAAGGCGAGCGCGTGCTCGCGAGCCTCGTGCATGCGGCGTCGGGACCGCGGCCGGCGGGCGTCAAGCAGGCAAAACGCGGCACCGCGCGCGGCGAAGGCGGCAGCAGGAAGTCGGCGTGAACTACGACATCATCGGCGACATCCACGGCCACCACGACAGGCTCGTGGCGCTGCTCAGGACGCTCGGCTATCGGGAGACGATGCGCGCATGGCGGCATCCGAGCCGCACCGCGATTTTCGTCGGCGATCTGATCGACCGCGGACCGCAGCAGGTCGAGACGCTGAAGCTCGTGCGCGGCATGACCGACACCGGGGCCGCCATAGCGATCATGGGCAACCACGAGTTCAACGCCATCGCCTGGGCGACGCGCGATCCGGAGCATCCCACGGAGTATCTGCGGCGGCATCAACGCCCCGGGAACCGGCGGCAGCATCACGCGTTCCTGGCCGAGGTCGCGGGCAAACCGCTCCACGCCGAGATCATCGAATGGTTCAAGACCCTGCCGCTCTGGCTGGACCTCGGCGACATCCGCGTCGTGCACGCGTGCTGGAACGACGACTACATGGACGCTCTGCGGCCGCACCTCGGTCCCGGTGCGACGCTCACCGACGAGCTGATTCTCTCGAGCAATCGGAGCGGCCACTGGTCGTTCGAGGCTGTCGAAGCGCTATGCAAGGGGCTCGAAGTCTCGCTGCCGCAAGGGATGCTCTTCACCGACACCGATGGCAAGCTGCGTAGCAACGCGCGGATCCGGTGGTGGAGCGAGGAGCCGCGGACGTTCCGGCGCGTAGTGCTCGCGCCGGCAGCGGTGATGGAGCAGCTCCCGGATGTTCCGATGCCGGCGGATCGGCGGGCGAGGCCGTATGCGGGGCCGCCGGTGTTCTTCGGGCACTACATGCTCGCTACGCGGCCGGCGCCGTTGGCGCCGCAGATTGCCTGCGTCGACTACAGCGCGGGGAACGGCGGGGCGCTGGTGGCGTACCGGTGGGGTGGGGAAGCGGAGCTGCGCGCGACGCATTTCATCTGGTTGTGAGCAGTGCGCGCGCCGGCGATGCCGACGCGTCGGTAGTCCTTACCGCTTCCGCCCGGCGCGCGACAGCGCTCCCGCCGCCTCCTCCTCCGCCGGCCGCAGCGCAAGATCGCGCGCGAGCGCGCCCGCCGCCTGATAGACGGGCGCGAGCAGGTCGGCCGGGCTCTCGTCGAGCGACCAGGCGGGCGGCGCGCCGAGCTGGCGGAGACTCGATGCCGTCGCGGCGGGCGGCTCGATGCGGAAGTGCAGATGTCCCGAGTGGCCCCGGCGGCGCTCGAACTCGCCCGGGTCGCGGCCCGCGAGCGACACGGTCGGGATCGCGGCCGCGCTGGCCGCCGGTGCGCCAGCCGGTTCCGCAACGCCGCCGGCCCGCGCGCGCCGCTTGCGCAGCGCACCGAGCACGTCGTCCTTGCCGCGTCCGCGCAGCTCGAAGAGCAGGAACGGATCCTTGTCGAACGCCTCGCCGAGGACGTAGTGCGCGGCCGCGACGTGCTTGCACGGGTTGGCCCAGTCGGGGCAGGAGCAGTGGGTCTGCAGATCCTTCTCCGTCGCCGGGAAGAGGCTCCGGCCGCTAGCCCGGAACGCAGCGTCGATCTCTTTGGGCATGTTCCCGGCGAGCAGCTCGGCGGCGAAGAGGGCCTGCTTCGCCATCTCGCTGATCGCCCGCTCCCAGGCCCCGGCCTGGAGCGGGGCGATGCGCAGCGTGACCTTGTAGGGCGAAGCGCGCGAGCCGGTGACGCGCGCGGTGACCCGCCCCGGCTTCACCTCGAGGTCGTGCACGCGCCCCGCGCGCGCGTAGGCGCGCCCGCGCGCGAGCCGGTTCTGGTAGTTGGACGAGAAGCGCTCGAGCGCTCCGATCCAGCGCTGCCCCCACCAGGTCGCGCCGATCTCCTTGACCTTGATGCCCCGCTCCGGCGGCGGGCGCTTGGGCGCGCGCCTCGGATGCCAGTCGCGGCGGCTCACCGGTGCACCCTCGGGCGCGCCGTGGTCTTCGCGACCCTGCCGCTCGCGCGCGGCGCTGCGGGCGCCGGCGCGGCGCCGTCCGACTCGTCGCGGTCGGATTCCTCGCCGGCGACGACGGCGTCGGGCGCGAGCGCGAAGAGATCCCGCAACGCACCGTCGTCGAGCTCGGTGATCCACTGCTCGCCCTCGCCGACGATGCGCGAGGCGAGGTCGCGTTTCTGGTCGAGGAGACTGTCGACCTTCTCCTCGATCGTGCCGGCGGTCAGGAGCTTGTGCACCTGCACCGACTTCGTCTGGCCGATGCGGTAGGCGCGGTCGGTCGCCTGGTCCTCGACCGCCGGGTTCCACCAGCGATCGAAGTGGAACACGTGGTTCGCGGCCGTAAGGTTGAGGCCCGTGCCGCCCGCCTTCACCGAAAGCACGAAGATCTGCGGCCCGGCCCCGTCGTCCTGGAAGCGCTGGACCATCGCGTCGCGCGCCGCGCGCGCGACCCCGCCGTGCAGGAACGGCACCTCCGCACCGAACGAGTCCGCGAGCGAGGCGACGAGTCGGTCGCCCATCTGTCGGAACTGCGTGAACACCAGTGCCCGGTCGCCCGACTCGACCACCTCCTCGAGCATCTCGTGCAGACGCGCGAGCTTGCCGGAGCGGCCGGCGAGCGGCCCCGCCTCGCCGAGGTAGTGCGCCGGGTGGTTGCAGATCTGCTTGAGCGCGGTAATGAGGGCGAGGACGAGGCCGCGGCGCTGGATGCCCTCGGAGGATTCGATCTTGCGCATCGTCTCGTCGACCGCGGCCTGGTAGAGCGAGGCCTGCTCGCGCGTGAGCGTGCAGACGACCTTCATTTCCTGCTTGGCGGGCAGGTCCTGGATGATCGCCGGGTCGCTCTTCAGCCGGCGCAGGAGAAACGGCCGGACGACGCGCGTGAGGTTCGCTGCGACGTCCTCGCGCCCGTAGCGCTCGATGGGGACCGCGACGTCGCGCCGGAAGCGCTCGAGCGGCCCGAGCAGGCGCGGATTCAGGTAGTCGGAGATCGACCACAGTTCGGCGAGGCGGTTCTCGACCGGCGTGCCGGTGAGCGCGACGCGGAAGCTCGCCCGGAGCGAGCGCGCCGCCCGGGCAGTGCGCGAGGCGGGGTTCTTGATGTTCTGCGCTTCGTCGAGCGCCGCCGTCGACCAGTCCACCGCGCCGAGGAGCTCGGCGTCGCGGCGCAGGAGCCCGTAGCTCGTGATCACGATGGCGTTGGGCGGGGCCGCTGCCAGCTCCGCCGGGGACCGCGCACGGTCGGGGCCGTAGTGCCGGACGATCGGCAGCGCCGGGGCAAAGCGGGCGATCTCGCGTTCCCAGTTGCCGACGACGGACGTCGGACACACGAGGAGCGTCGGGCGCCGGTCGTCGGTCCGCTCCTGGCGCCGGTGCAGCAGGAACGCGAGGAGCTGAATGGTCTTGCCGAGCCCCATGTCGTCGGCGAGGCACGCGCCCAGGCCCAGCTCGGCCATCTGCACGAGCCAGCCGAGGCCGCGCTCCTGGTACGGGCGCAGCGTGCCGTGGAAGTCGCGCGGGACCGCCGGCCCGCCTGCACCGGCGCCCGCACCGGCACCCTACCACGTAACCGCGCCACAACGCCGGCAAGGTCCCCATCGGCCACGACGTCGATCGGCATCCCGGTCTCGGGACGCTGCATCGTTCCGCCGAGCGCCGCCGCCAGTGCTTCGTGGGCGGCAAGCGTCCCACCGCCGCTCGCGACCAGGCGGCGGACCTCCTCGAGCTCCGTCGGGTCGACCGCCACCCACTGGCCGCGAAATCGCACGAGCGGCGCCTTGAGATGTGCGAGGTGGGCGAGATCGCCCGCTGACAGCGGGTCGCCCGCAAGCGCGGCCTCCCATTGGAACGACCGCACCGATTCCAGCGAGAGCCCGCTCGCGCCGGTGACCATCCCCGCGGCCGCGCCGCCCGCCGCGCCGCCTACGCGCATGCGAAGCCGCAGCCGCCGCTGCCCCGACTTCGTCAGCTCCGCCGGGAGAATGACGCCCATGCCGGCCTCGGCGAAGGCCGGCGCGGCCTCGGTGAGGAAGGTCCACGCCTCGGCGGCCTCGAGGAGCACCGCGCCGGGCCGCGCTTCGCGCAAGCCGCGCGCGATGGGCGGGAAGAGTCGCGCGGCAGTGGCGAGGGCGCGGAGCAAATACTCCTCTGCGGCGTTGAAGCCATGCCCGAGGCGGCCGAGCGCTTGCCCCTTCCCGAGCAGCACCTCCTCGGCCGGCACGAGCAGACTCGGATCGTCGGCCGCCTGCAGGAAAAAGCGCAGCGGAAATTTATCCGCCTGCGGCCCATCGCCGTCGGGGAAGTCCAGCCGGAAACACGCGCGCGGCGCATCCGCCTCCACGCCGAGCGCGGGTCGGGTCCACACGTTGAGATCGCGGACGAGCGTGCGCTCCTGGAACCCTTCCGGCTCGAAGCCGGCATCGGGTCCGCAGAGCGCGATGATGAGCCGCCGCTCCCAGGGGATGTGCGCGGCCTTCTGCCGCACCGTGCGCAGGCCGATCGCGGCGCGCACGAGCACATCGGCGGCCGCGTCCAGGAACGCCCGCAAGAGCGCTTCGGGCGTCCAGACCTCGAGCGCCTTCGGACCGCGGCGGCCGCGGTTCGCCGGCACGGCGTGAGCGGCGAGCGGGAACGCCTTCGCCAGCTCGACGACCCGCTCCGAGTCCTCCGGCGCGGCGAGCGCGACGGCGAAGCGCGCTTCGCTGCCGTCATCCTTCGCGGGCACGACTCGCGGGACGATCCGCTCGCGTCCGACCAGATCGAGCGCGAGCTTCGCGGCGAGACTCCAGGCTTCGATCGACGCCGGCGCCCGCGCGACTTCCGCTGCGGTCAGCGACGCGAGTCGGGGCAGCGCTTCGAGCAGCGGCACGGTGATGCCGGCGAGATCGCGCGGTGCGAGCGTCTCATCCGCGAGATGGACTCTCTCCGGCTTGCCGCCAGCGACGAGCGGCGAGCCGGCCGCGCCCGGGACCCCAGAGGAAGAAGCGCGGCGCCGCGCGGTCGGGCAGGAAGACGAGGTGGGAGGCGAGACCGATTGCGCTCATGCCGGGCCTGGTCGGGAGGTCCGGGGGAACAGCCGGTCGCAGTCGGGGGACTTGTCCCGTATCACGCTTGGCATCGAGATTTCGAGGCGCGTCGAGCGCTCATTGTGGTTCGTTCGCTGCACCCCGGAGGGCGCTGCATGGTCAACCCTGCAAACGCCAGGTCGGCATGTCAACGACCCGGCGAGCCGCATCCGATGGGCTCGCGCGAAGCGCGGCACACCGTGCCATCCGCACGAGCACCCGGCACTCCACGGGAGGCGGTCATGTGACGCTCGCGCATCCAGGCGCTCGGCCGGGATCTGCCGCGAATGCGTTCCACCCGCTACCGTCCTTCGGCCCGCGTCTTCTCGGGCGACGGCTCGCCTCGTGTGGGAAGGCGAACACCCCCGGGGGGTCGCCTACCCGCGAATATACCCTCCGGACGGGGGAAAGGGCGCAAATCGCCGCTTCCCTGGCGGGCGGGACTCGGCCATCCTACCCGCCGAGTCGTGCCGCGTCCGCTCGACCCGACGCATTGTCGAGCCGGTCCCGGCGCGGCGTTTCCAGGGAGAGCGAGCGTGATGCAACTGTTTCTTGGACCCAGGCCGACCGCCGCGATGCGCATCGTCGCGGCAACCGCGATCGATCGCGTTTCGCCCGCGCGCCGGTGGCGCGCTCCGTTGGCGGGGGCGACGCTCCGGCTGCCGCTCGTCGCGCTCGCTCCTGCTGGCAATCGCCGCCGCCGGCTGCACCACCGTTCCGACCCGGGAGTTCGCGACCTACAAGGAGACGTTCACCAAGGCCCGCGCCGCCGGCGAAGAGGTGCTGCTCGACTACGGCGCGGCCGCCGCGCACTACGAGGACCTGAAAGCCGCGGCGGATGCAGCGAAGCCCGGGCGCAAGAGGCGCGGCGAGCCATTCGACCCGGGCGCCGCCGGCAGGAACGCCGCCGCCGTGGATCGCGTCGTCGTCCGGATGAAGGCTTGGGATGTGGTGGCACGCTATAACGATCTCCTCACCGCCCTGGCCGAGGGGCGGGCCGCCGACGAGCTCGCGGGCGCCGTGGACGGGCTCTCGTCGAGCCTCGGCAGCTTCCCGATCGCCGCGGTCGCCGTGACGTGGACCGAGGTGAGCGGGTACCTTGCGCCGCTCAAGCCGCTGGCGCTCGAAGCCGTGAGGGAGAGGTCGCGGCGCGACTTCATCGCCGCGGTCGGAAAGGGCGGGCCGCTGATCGCGGACAAGTTCCTGAAGCTGCTCCGGGAGGACGCGGGAGAGTTCTACCGCATCCGGCGCGGGTTGAACGATCTCGAGCTCGGTCCGATTCGTGGACGCCGCGAATGCGACCGGCAGGAACCTCGTGGCGTTGGCCGGGAGCTTCCAGGCGACGCGCGAGATCGACGACGCGCTCAAGCAGCTGAACGCTCGAGATCGATCGGCTCCCGCTTCGAGATCAACGACACGCGCCTGGTTCCGGCCGTGGTGATCAAGCAGCACGGTCCCGGTGCCCCGACGCCGGAGGCGAAGGTGCAGATCGCTCACCCTGGTTCGGGAAGCGAGCGCGCAGGCCGGGAAGGTGGCCGCAAAGGACGCCGAGCTGAACGCTTATCGGGACGTGCTGAACGCCTACCTCGCTCTGCTCGACCAGCTCGAGCACAGCATGCGCGGGTTGCAGGCGGCGGCGGAACAGGCGCAGCCCGGCATTCCTCAAGCGGCGGATCTCGAGCGAACCGTCATCCTCCTGCGCGAGGCCTACATCGCCTACAAGGACAAACGGAAGGACTGACCCATGCCGACGAACGAAGAAGCCGACCGCACCTACGAGCTCGCCCTGGCGGCGTTGCGCAACACCATCGCCGATCCGGACATCACCGAAGACCAGCGACGGATCGCCCAGCAGAAACGCGATCGCCTGATCCTGGATTTCATCGGCCAGGCGATCGCGAACATCGATGCGCGCACGGCGAAGTTCCGGGCATTCATCCGCGAGATGGAGGAGGTGATCGCCGAGTTCGATCCCAGCACGACGATCGCCGGCATCCTCACAGCTCAAGGCGGTGGTCGACGGGGCTGCCGGGCTGGTCTCGGCGGCCACCGAGACACCCGCCCCGGCCGGAGCGGGGATGTCGCCGCACATCGCCGCAGCGAAGCCGACGCCCGAAGCCGGAGCACCGCAGCCCGCGCGCGTGGCACGCGCCACCGAAGGCGCGGCGACGGACGGCCGGCGGCGACCGCGAAGCCTCGTTCCAAAGCAAAGGTCAAGGGCAAGGCCGCAACGCCGGTGGCGAGGAAGCGAGCCGCAAAGAAGCCGGCGGTCCGCAAACGCGTAGCGAAGAAAGCTGCCGCGGCGAAGAAGCCGCGCGCCAAGCGGCCTCGGGCGCGAAGACGGTAACGTCGCCGCCGGCCGCGGGTCGCGCGCACGACGATGCCCGGCTCAGCGCCGCGGACCGAAGCGAGCGTCGCAGCTCACGCGGGGGACAGGATGTGGATCACGCGGCTCGCGATCAGCTCCCTCGTCTTCGCCGCGTACGCCGCCATGTGGGGCGCGGCCGCGTGCGCCTGCAATGCGTCCATGCTCTCCCACTTCTCCACGACGACGAACGTGTCGGCGCCGTAGCGCGTTTGAAACGCGAGGGCGTTCTCGGCATCGATCGCGGCGCCGTACTCGATGCAGCCGTTCTCCGCCCGGACCGCGGGAACGTTCGCGCGGAACGCCTCGAGGATCGAAGCGCGCATGCCGGGCTTGGCGGTGACGACGGCCAGGACGTGGATCATTTCGGGCTGCTCCTCTCGATGATGTAAGTTTCGCTGCGCGATTCTATCGCGGCGGGTGGTCTGGCCTAGACTCTTGCGAACCACGGTAGACGGAGGCGACATGGCAAAGGTAATCCCAAGCGGGCACACACTGGGCGCGGCGATCGACGGGCTGAACCTAGCGCAGCCGCTGTCGGACGAAGCATTCGAGTTCGCGATGCGCGCGCTCGGCGAGCATGGCGTCCTGCGCTTTCCGGGCCAGGACCTCACCGCCCGGCAGCTGAGGGATTTCGCCGCGCGCTTCGGCGAGCTCGAGATCAACGTCGCCAACAGCTACCAGGAGCCCGGCATACCGGAGGTGATGATCCTCTCGAACATCGTCGAGAACGGCAAGCCGCTCGGCCTCGCCGATGCGGGCCAGAGCTGGCACACCGACATGTCCTACAGCCGGTTGATCGCCTTCTGCAACGTGCTCTACGGCATCAAGATCCCGCACCGCAACGGCCAGCCCCTCGGCAACACCGAGTTCTGCGACCAGCGCGCGGCCTACGACGAGCTGCCGGCCGACCTCAAGCGCACGCTCGAAGGCAAGACCGCCCTGCACGACTTCAACAAGTTCTGGGAAATGATGCGCCGCGAGAAAGGCAGCACGCGCCCGCCGCTCACCGAAGCGCAGCGCAAGGCGAAGCCGCCGGTGTCCCAGCCGCTCTTCCTGACCCACCCCATCACCGGGCGCAAGGGCCTCTACGCCAACCCCGGATACGCGATGCGCATCAACGAGCTGCCGCAGAAGGAGAGCGACGAGATCCTCGAGTTCCTGTTCGAGCACCAGACCAAGCCCGAATTTCGGTTCGCGGCGCGGTGGCACGTCGGGGACGTCCTGATGTGGGACAACATGCGCACCATCCACAATGCCGTGGCGGACTACCGGCCCGACGAGCCGCGGCTGATCAAGCGTTGCCAGGTGATGGCGACGCGCTTTTTCAAGGAGCCAGCATGACGAATCGTCTTCTGGGCTGTTGCATCGCCATACTGGCAGGCGTGGCCGCCAGCACCGGCGCCCACGCGCAGAACTACCCGGCCAAGCCCATCAAGCTCGTCGTCGGCTTTGCCGCGGGCGGACCGACGGACGTCATCGCCCGTGTCATCGCGCAGGACATGACCGCATCGCTCGGCCAGACCGTCCTGGTCGAGAACAAGACCGGCGCGAATGCGCTCATCGCCACGCAGGAGGTCAAGCGCGCCGCCCCCGACGGCTACACGCTCCTGATGACGACGCTCTCGCACAACGTGAACGCGATCCTGCTGGCGGACAAGAAACCGTACGATCCGATCAAGGACTTCGAGCCGATCACCCTGGTCGCCTTCCTGCCGCTGGTGATGGTGACCAAGCCCGACTCGCCGTATGCCTCGGTGCAGGACGTCGTCAAAGCCGCCAAGGCAAAGCCCGGCGAGGTCTCGTACGCCTCGGCCGGCAACGGCGGATCGGCGCACCTCGCCGCCGCGCTCGTGGAGAACCTCTCCGGCACGCAGATGACGCACGTGCCGTTTCGCGGCAACGCCCCGGCGCTCACGGAGGTCATCGCCGGGCGCGTGACCTTCATGTTCTATCCGATGGTCGGCATCGCCGACCAGGTGGCGCAGAAGCGCCTGAAAGCACTCGCCGTCAGCACTCCGAAACGCCATCCGGACTACCCGAACGCGCCCACGATGGCAGAGAGCGGATTCCCGGGGTTCGAGGAGTACACGCAAGGGCTCGGTATCGTCGCGCCCGCCGGCACGCCCGCCGCCATCGTCGAGCAAGCTGAACGAGGTCATCCGCGCCGCGCTGAAGAAGCCGGAGACCCGGGAGAAGCTGAGCGGACTGGGGGCGATCACCGAAGGCGGGAGCACGCCGGCCGAGTTCCGCGCCTGGCTACAGAAGGATGCCGACCGCTGGGCGCGGGTCATCAAGGCCGCGGGCGTGAAGGCGGAGTGATGGACCGGCCGCTCGCGGGTATCGCGGAACCGCCTGCGGCCGCGGCCGGCTGTCGTGCGCGCTGCGGCCGCTCGAGATCCTGCGCGACGAGCCGCCCGCACCATGCAGCTGTGCGGCGTGCGCACGGTGGGCGAGATCGGGCCGGACCTGATCGCCCGGGACGCGGAGGATCGATGAGCGACGAACCCGTGAAGTGGTGCCGGATCGAGCTCGAGCAGGGGCCCGCGTACGCGATCGTCGAGGGTGAGCAGGTCGAAGTGCTGAGCGGTCCCCCGTTCGATCGCCATGAACGCACCGGCATCCGCCGTCCTATCGCCGCGCTGAAGCTGCTGCCGCCGGTGATGCCGCCCAACTTCTACGCGGCGGGGCTGAACTACCGCGCACACATCGAGTGGGCCAATCAGCACCACGGGATGTCGCTCAAGGTGCCGACGCAAGCCGACATCGGCTACCGCTCGGCGAATGCCCTGGTCGGCGCCGGCGCCGACGTGATCATCCCCCGCGACTCGCCGGGGCCGATCGAGTTCGAGGGCGAGCTGGTCGCGGTGGTGGGCCGGAAAGCGAAGCACCTGTCCGAGGACGAGGCGCTCGGCTGCATCGCCGGCTACACCCTGGGGAACGATCTCAGCGAGCGCTCCTTTCAGCGCAGCGACCGGACGCTCTGGCGGGCGAAGAACATCGACACCTTCAAGCCCATGGGTCCGTTCGTCGTCTCGGGAATCGATCCGATGGTCCAGACCATCGCCGTTCGCATCAACGGCCGGACGGTGTCCGAGTACTCGACGAAGGACATGATCTTCAGCCTCGCCCACTACGTGGCGCGCATGACCCGCTACGTCACGCTCCATCCCGGCGACGTCATCTGGCTCGGATGCGACGGTCCGACGGTGCCGGCCCTGAATCCGGGCGACCTCGTCGAGGTCGTCAACGAGTCGATCGGGGTGCTGGCGAATCGGGTGGTGCGGGAGTCGTAAGGGCCGTCACGGGCACCTGGGTCGTCGACCGGCCGTGCCGATGCAGGCGCGGTCTCTCCGGGGGGCGAGCCGTCCAGACCATGGAAGAATCGCCGCCCCACGGCGGCGATTCTCCCGCTAGTCATCGAGCTGCGGGTCGATCATCTGCATCACCAGGATCGGCGAGGCCCACTCGCTCGATGTCGCGTCGGCGCGGTAGAGATCCTTCCTCGCCTTCAGGAACGCGTACTCGAGGAAGCGCCGGCCGATGTCGTCCTCGAAGAGGTGACGGTAGAAGCCCTCGGCGAACACGCGCGCGACCCGGTCCTCGACCGGCCAGCGGTAGCCGAGCACCGCCGGGATCGTCCGCTCGACCAGCCGTGTCACGAAGTACCCGCCGGCGCTGCGGCAGCTGCTCATGAACACGAACTGCGCGCTGTGCGCCCACGCGGCGAACACCTCCGCATCGACGAGGCCAGGCTTGCCGGGACCGACCACGAGGTACCCGCGATTGTCGAGCCCCTTCGCCGAGTGGCCCGCGTAGTGGACCAGGCGCCACGGACGGTTCGGCGCCGCCCCGTTCTCAAACTCCCGCTGGATCTCGGCCGCGAACCGCCCGCTCGCCTCGCGCGGATCGGCGTCCTGGGGGTAGGACAGGACCTTCACGTCGCCGATCCTCAGCGCGGGTCGTGCTGCTTGAGGCTCCCGAGCAGCGTCTCGAGGCACGCGACCTCGTCGCCGGCAAGCGGGATGGACTGGAACCGGCGCGCCATCGGGTCGGGGCTCACGAACGGCCTGGCGCAGGCCTGGATGAGCAGGCAATCGAACGGTTCGTAGCGGCTCTTCTTGTCCTTGAACAGCGGGTACTGGTCGGCCCGCTGCTCGTACTTGCGAAAGATCGGCGCCTTCAGCATCCAGAAGTCGGGCTCGCTGCCTTTCGCGCCGGGGGCGATCGTTTCGAGCAGGATGGGATGCGTGCGCTGGTCGACGATAAACCGGATGCGTGCCAGTTCGAGGTCGCGAAACCGCTGGCCTTCGCCGCTAAGCATCCCCAGCGCCTTGTTGAGGCTTGCGTACAGCTGCTTGTTGAGCGTGTTCAACATCAGCATGTCGAACAGCCGGGTCCCGATCTGGCCGAGATGCGTCGGGTCGGGCGTTTCCACTTCCGAGCGCCGGATGAGGTTGTCCAGGACGGCGTCGCGGATGTTCAGCGGGCCGCCGTCGTCGGCGGAGTTCAGGGCGCCGCGAGCACGCAGCTGCCACGTCGTCGCGTTGTCGGTCAGCGTGATGTCGACGTTGATGTACGGCAGCCCGGTTCGCCCGCGCGCGCCGGGCCGCACGAGCGCGGCGATCGCGCCGGGGAGCCGCCGGTAGAAGTCGGACCCGCACTCGACCGTGCACACGTTGGCGATCTTCGCCTGCTCCTCCAGGCGCCCGAGGTCGTTGAACGCGACCAGGAACACGAAGGGCAGCGTCTCGTCGCCGCCCTGGCGCACCCGGCGCGCAAACTCGAGCGCGGTCAGGTCCGAGGCGTCGAGCGGCGGCGAGTGATGGCGGCTGAGCGGCGCGGTGACGCCTGCGACCACGAGCTTGCAGGAGCGCAGCCCGCGCGACTGGAGCACACGCTCCCCCTCCTCCAGGTTGCTCCTGGCGACCACCGCCAGCGAGGATGCGAACGCCTTCTCGACTGTTTCCGCGACGAACTCGCGCAGCTCCGGGTCGCGATTGACGACGAGCGCCCAATCATCCATGGGGCGCGCGCTCCAGTGCCGCAACCGGGACGCGCAGC
Organism: uncultured beta proteobacterium; assembly: GCA_963754305.1. Taxonomy (GTDB): domain Bacteria; phylum Pseudomonadota; class Gammaproteobacteria; order Burkholderiales; family SG8-39; genus DATEDA01. The sequence goes on from CAVWFR010000028.1 coordinate 35,416, forward strand.
TCGAGCGCCAGAGTTTTCTCCACGTCCCAGATGAAGCGGCCGCCGCTCTGCTCGGCGAGGCGCTTGAGCATGCCTTCGCCGAGCACGAAGTCCGAGATCGCCTGCCGGCGCCACCGATCGGAGACGCGCGGCTCGCCGGCGCCATGGAAGTCGGGCTGCCAGTCGCCCTCCACGCGCAGCGACGCCAGGTTGTCCTCGCGCGCGAGGAGCATCCTCACCTTTTGGTCCTCCGGGCGAGTGCGGAGCGCGAACGACAGCATCGTCTCCACGCAGAACCGCAAGTCGTCTTCCTTCGCCGTCACCATCGCCGCCGCCGAGACGTCGCGGAAGTTGACCCGGAGCCGCTCCCAGTCCGGCAGCTCCTCCAGCACCGACTCGACAACCCGTGCGAGGCTCGTCCTCCCTCCGGCCGCGGCGGGCGCAGATCCGCCCGCAGACAGCCGCATCAGGCGCTCGAGGGGCAGGTCGACCTTGCGCAGCTGCTTCAGAATTTTCTCCGCCGCCTCGGGCGCAGGCTCCTTCATCTCGCCGAGCCGTGCGACCCAGCCGGCTGCCAGCGCGAGCGGCACGCGAGTCTCCAGCGCCGCCTGCCGGAACACCTCCTTCAGCACGTCGATGCGCTGGATCTCCTTGTGGTAGGTGAGGTCGCTCGCGACGAAGACCCGCCCGCCGAGATCCTTCGGCAGCGTCGCGCCCGAAAGCAGCACCGGCACGTGCTTACCGTCGCGCATCACGACCGTCGTCTCCTGGCACGCGAAGTCGGTCTGCAGCGCGGCTTTCGCGACCGCCTGGTCCAGAAGAACGCGCCCGAAGCTCGTCTCCTTCAGGTCGGAGAGCCGGCGGCCGAACAGTCGCTCGGCGCCGGGGTTGGCGTCCCGGATGATCCCCTGCCGGTCCGTCTCGATCACCGCGTCGTTGATCGATCGGAGGATCGCGGTCCGCATGTGCAGCAGCGCGGCGCGCTCGAGGATGAAGCCGGCTTCGCGAACGAGCGGGTTGACGGCTTCTTCCTCCTCCGCCGCGAACGCGTCCCGCAGCTTCGACTCCACGTTCAGCACCCAGCGCACGACCGCCCCGGGCACGCGCACCGCCAGCTCGGACTGGATGCCCTCGACGCCCGGCAAGTAGTCGGGGACCTTGCTGACGTCGGGCACGTTGACCGGCCCCTCCTGCGCGAACGCTTTGCCGATGATGCCTTCCTTCTCGCCCAGGACGAAGCCTTCGGGCAGCCGCCCGTCGCCTTTGCCCGCCTGGCTCAGAACGCGGAAGCCGCCGCTGTCCTCGTCGCGCTGGAACACCGCCACGTGCTCCCAGCCGAAGTGCTCCGCGAGCCGATCGACCAGCGCCTGCGACACCTTGCCGATGTCGTGCGAGACCTTGCCGAGCTCGGCGATCAGCTTCAGGGAAAAGCGCAGGCGATCCTGCTCTTCGTGATTCAGCGCCATCCGCACCGCCGAGGCGAGCGGCAGGCGCTCGCACAGCGCGACGATCTCCGGCCCGTAGGGCGACTCGGCGCTCTTCGAGTCGAGCGAGACGAAGGCGACCACGCGCTCGCCCTCGATGACGGGCAGGCTGAGGACATGCTTGTAGCCCTTGGCGAGGTAGTCGCGTGTCGCCGGGTCGGTGCGCGCGATCTCCGCCCACTCGGGCTGCCGGAAGAACTGCTCGAGGTCGTACAGCTGGGTGTGCTCGCGGTCCATCAGCGCCCGGCCGAACTCCGGCATCGGCCACCACCTGTAGATGCGTGCAAAGGCGGCATCGGCATCGGTCGCGTAGAGCTGCCGGAGGTGCTCGCGCCGCTGGCTGATGGCATTTACCCGGAAGGCATCGAACGGCACCAGGCGGCCGAGCTCGGCGGCGATGGTGGCGAGGAGATCCTGCCCCGAGCGTTTCGTTTCGATCGCCAGGTGCATCGCCCGGTCGACCCGCGCCTCCCGCAGATCGCGGATGAACCCGATCGAGCCGACGACCTCCCCGGCCTCGTCGACTTCGGCCGACGGCGAGGATCCCGACCGGCACGCGGACGCCATCGCTCGGGCGAGTGAACTCGGTCTCGTAGGCCCCGGGGCGGCCCTCGTGGCGCGCCCGGAACTCGGCCTGCATCTTCGACCACTCGTCCGGGTCCGGGAACAGCACGCCGATGTGCTGACCGATCATGTCGACCGGCGCCACGAGCCGTCTGGCGGCGTTGCTTAAGGCGATGACCACCTGCCCCGCATCCAGGCGGATGACGCCGACGTCGAACTGGTCGAGCGCGTCGAGCGCGCTCGGGTTGAGCTTCACGGTGCTGGACATGCCGAGCCCCTCCGCTTCACGCCTTGCGTGCCGTCGGCCTGCCGTAGACTTTGTACGCGAGCCAGGTCGCGTCGCCTTTGTCCTTGATCGCAGCGCGCCCGGCACCGGCCGCCTCGGCGAGCGTTTTGCCGTCGATCAGCGTGCCGTAGAACGCCTCGCAGAAATCTTTAGCCGGCTTGTCGCGCACCGACCACGATGTCCCGACGAACGCGCTTGCGCCCGCGTCCCAGAACGTCCGCGGCCAGCCGCCCCACGCGGTGAGGCTCCGGCCGAGGCGCCCGCTCTCGCACGCGTTGAGGAACACGAGCGGATGGCGCGCCGTGAACTTGGCCTCCTCGCGCACCGTCGTCGGATCGAGCATCACCGGCTTGACCTCCCCGCCGACCTTGCGGTCGCCGATGATCAGCACCGACTGCTCGATGTTCTCGTGCTCGGCCTTGCCGTGGCAGGAGATGTGCAGCACGTCGAAGTCGGGCTGGTTGAGCGCGTCGTACACGTCGTTCGGGTCGGCCTTGATCGGCACGGCCTTGATGGCGCGCTTGTCGAGGACGTCGGTGAAGAGCGCCTTCTCGGCGGTGAGCGGCTGCTCGGAGCCGTTCGGGTACTCGGCGGCGAGATAGCGCCAGCTGCCGAGAGCGAGCCGCGCCGGGCGGCTGGTGCCGTTCAGCGAGCGCACCAGGCTGTACTCGGCGAGGAACCTGTCGTCCGTCGCGCCGGAGTCGGGATGTTTGAGCCGGATGATCTCCCACGGGATGTACGGCTCCCATGACTTGACGTGCACGGTCCCGAGCTTGTCGCGCTTGTCCCAGAGCTCCCGCACGAGATCGCTCGGAAAGAGCTGCAGCGACAGGTCGGCACCCATCGCCTTGACCTCGCGCGCGAACGCCTTGACGTCGTCGTAGTTCGCGAGCACCCGCTCGGTCATGCGCTTGTAGACCGAGTCGACGTAGCGGCGGGCGTTCGCCGCCGCGCCGCCGCCCTCGTCCTTGAGCGGCGGCGAGTCGAAATCCACGTGGTCCCATTCGAGCCGGTCGGACACGAGCTTGTAGTTGTAGCAAAGGCCGCCGCCCGCGAGCAGCTTTTCCTCGATGAGCAGCAGCACGACGCCATCGTCGGCCGGGTCGCGGGGCGCGGCCGTCGCGTCGGCCTTGATTTTCTCGCCGCTCGGCTGCGCCAGTGACCGCCCGGATCCTGAAGGGGACGGTGCCGAGCTCGGAGCCGCCCTGCTGGAAGATCACCGCGACCTGCGCGACGCCCTCGCGCACCGCGCGCACGCCGAACGCCTTCTGCGAGGACGGCTTTGCGGCGGTCGGCACGTCGAGGCGCAGCAGCTTCGGCCCCACCGCCGCGAGCGCATCGCCCTGAATGCTGAGCAGCGCGACGATTTTTTCATCGCCCTTGGCGGCGGCGCGACGGACATTCGCGAGCGCCGGCACGACGCCGGCGAGCGCGACCTGGATGTCGATGACGTCCTCGTCGTCGACCTTGATCTCCGCCGGGCCCTGCGCGGAGAGCTCGATGTCCACCGTGTCGTCGCCCGGCGCCGCAGCGCCAGCGCTCTTGGGGCCCGCGGAGCGCATCGGACCGAGATCGAACGGTCTCGAACCGAACGTTTCCCTCGCCTACCGCGACCCCGCCTGCTGCGCCCCCGATCACTCCGCCCCCGCCGGGACTCGGCGCGGCAGGAGCGCCGGGCTCACCACCGCGGGTCGTCCCGGATGGGCCGCCGCGCGTCGGGCCGCGGCCGGGTTTCTGGTCGGGCGCGATCTCGCCGATCGCGTCCGGACGCTCGTCGAGGCCGGCGTGCACGATGCGCTGCGCGGAGGGCCAGTGCGCGTCGCCCGGTGGGGCCGACGCCGGCCGCTTTCGATCGCTCGACTCCGCGCTCGCCTTCGCCTCGCGCAACTCGAGCGCATCCTCGGCGGCGACGTGCGCGAGCGCGGGCGCTTTCCGCCGCAACGCCTCGAGCTCGCCGAGGCGATAGACATAGAGCAGCGGCTTCGGCTGCCAGTCGACGGCTCGTCGCAGCACCACCCAGTCCGCGCTCTCCGCCGCCGCGAGCTCGAGAATCCGCGCGAGCGTGCGCATCGCCGGCACGACGATGAAGCCGCTCTCGAACCAGCGGATCGGGCGAGGTTTGGGCGCGCTCATCTCATTTCCCTCAGACGCGCGTTACGGAACCTGCACGACCTCGAACACGTCCGCTGCCGGTTCCACCTTGCCGGCTTCACCGGAAACCGTGACGCGGTATGCGCTCGCCTGCGGCGGCTGGAACTCGACCGCGTGCCAGCCGTCGCGCCCTGCGACGAGCGGGAGCTTGGCGACTTCGCGCCCGGATTCGACCTCGACGAACGTCGCGCCCAGCGCCGCCCCGGCGCCCGACGGCCGCGCGCGGATCTCGATCTTTTCGCCGAGGCGGTAGATGTCTTCGAGCGCAAGGGAGAGCTGGACCAGCTTCGGCTGCGGCGCGCGGAACGCGCCGAGGTCCAGATACAGGCCGGTGATGAGCCCGCTCAGGTGGATGAGCACCGCGTCCGTGTTCTGCAGCGAAGCGTGCTTGGTCGCGGCGAACATTCCGGCCGCCGCGTCGTCCTGCTCCCGCGGCACCGCCGCCGGGCGCGGCACGGTGCCGTCGCCGCCCGGGTCGTCGCCCATGGATCTCCTGCAAGATCTCGACGCCGTTCCCGGCGCGGCGCGCGGACTGATTCGTCGGCTGCCGGTGGCCGACGACCGGATAGATCCCGTAGCCGTTGCGGCGGTAGTCGTCCTGCTTCCCGTGCGCTTCCACCGCGCGCCGGATCTCCTCGTGAAACTCGAAGGCGTCCTTTACGCGCTCCGGGTCGGCGTTCGGCAGGCCGGCATCGACCACGCGCTGCAGCTGCCCGTCGCCCTGGTCGTAGCACTTGTAGACCGGGAGCAGCTGGTGGAGCGAGTTCAGGCGCCGCGCGAGCGGCGTCAGGTCGAGGACACCGAACTGCTTGAGGCCGTTCGCGATCGCGTCGACCGCGTTGACCGAGCCCTGGTACGGCGTGCCGAACGTGATCAGCGCGCGCGTGTCGCGCCAGCCGTCGAGCACTTCCAGGAAGTAGCGCGACACGAGTCCGCCCATCGAATGCGCGACGAGGATGAGTTTCGCCTTGGCATTCCCGCTCTCCGCGCGCCACCGGTGCAGCCACTCGTCGGTGCGCTTCTTCAGCATCCGGGCGGAGGCGCGGTTGTCGCGCCGCCAGTCGTACGGGAACGGGAAGAAGTTCTTCCCTTCGGTCACTTCGAACTCGGACCCGATGAACTTCGCCACCGCGCCGTAGCCGTCGATCTTCCAGATGCCGGGGAGCACGTGCAGATCGTCGAGCAGGCTCGAGGCGGTGATGCCGTCGCCGAGCGTCTCCGCGGTCGGCGAATCCTGCTCGACCCACAGGTCCTTCACGAACGCGCCGCCGCCGGTGAACAGATTCTTCACCAGCGCGCGGCCCGACCAGCCCCACACCACCTTGCCGTTCTTCTTCAGCTCGCTGCCGGTGATTCCCGGGAGCAGCACGATCACGTCTGGCATCTTTTCCGGCATGTCGGTCTCCTTTTCTCGCCGCGCGACTCAGCGGCCCCAGTGCATTGCGGTCTGGATGATGGCGTCGGGCTCCGCCGGCGAGCGTGACTCGACGCGGGATGACTCGCGGATGTGGGGACCCTCGGGCGCGTCGCTGAACTGGCAGGGCGCGAGCAGGTCGGCGATCGAGCCGAGCCCGGTTGGCTCCGTGATCGCATCAAAGCCGAGTGTGCCGAACCCGCCCATGACCGCCCCCTCGTCGCGGTAAAGCCCCGGCCAACAAGATAAACCCGGCCGCGGTCCGCGGCCGTAGAACCGATGGCCTAGCCCGCCGGCCGATCTTCGAATTGAATCGGCCGCACGCTTTCTCTACGATGAGAGCGTCGGGACGCCGCAGCCGCGGCACCCGTTCGCCATCGACGGAGGGGACATGGCCGTAGCGCCGCTCGAATCCGACGAGCTTCGGCTCACTCTCAGGCCGGCGGGCGAGGCCGTGGCCGCGCACCTGCAGGCCGGCAGCATGACGTGGGAAGAGACGGTCAGGATCTCGGTCGACCCCGACGAGGTCGACGAGGCGCTGGCCGCGGTCTCGCGTGTTTCGCGCCAAGGCGTGCTGCGGAGCAGTGGCCGTCGCCAATCCCTCGATCCGGTGCAGGAGCTCGGGGCGCGGCTGTTCTCGGCGGTGTTCGAAGGGCGGCTGGGCCGCATCTACAGTGACGCGATCTCGACAGCCACTGAAACCGGACGGACGCTTCCCGTCCGCGTCATCACGAGCGACGCGCGGCTGGGAGCGCTGCCCTGGGAGTTTCTCTACGACCCGCGGCGCGGCGACTTCGTTGCCCTCTCGACGCGCTCGCCGCTCGTGCGGCAGTTCGAGTCGACGCGGCCGACGGTCGGATTCGCGCCGATCACGCCGCCGCTGAAGGTGCTGCTGCTGTGCGCCGACCCGACCGGGGACCTGGGCACGGCTCGCGACATCGAGCTGCTCGAGCAACTGCAGTCGTCGAGTCCATCGCTCCTCGCGCTGACGGTCGTGCAGTCGGCGACCCGGGCCGAGCTGCAGGCCGCGCTCGCCAAAAAGCAGTACCACATCGTGAACTTCTCCGGCACCGGTACCGAAGCGCAGGAGCGCTCGCGCAATGCTCGCCGCGAGCGCGGCGCCGCCCAGCTGCTCGCGCTCGTGGCAGAGCGCGATCGCGAGTACGAGCTCCACCCGATCGCCGAGACGCTAGCGGGATTGCGGTCGCAAAGCGACCTGCGGCTGGTGTACTTCAGCGCCTGCCATACCGATGAAGCCGCGAGCGTGCTCGTGCCGCTCGGCGTGCCGAGCGTGATCGGATGGCGTGGGCTGGTCGCGGTCGATGCGTACGTCCAGTTCTCCACCGGCCTGTACCGCGCTCTGCTCGGCGGCGCTTCGCTCGAGACCGCGGTCACGGACGGCCGCCGCCTGATCGATCTCGAGCTGCCCGGCGCACGCGACTGGGGCATGTCGGTGTTCCACCTGCAGGCGCCGAGCGGGACGATGCTGGCCGCGGAGAGCCAGGTGTCGTCTTCGAGCGCGGCGCGCTCCGGCCCGCTCGCTACCGAGAAGCGGTCCGAATGGTCGGCGCTCGCCGCGCGTCTGGACGTCTACGATCGCAACCTCGCCGCGCTCCTCGCGCAGTCGGACCGCTTCGGCGCGAACCTGCCCGAGTTCGTCATGGTGCAACTCGGCGAGGCGGCCGAGAAGCTCCGCGCGCAGTCGAAGAGGGTCGGGCCGAATTCCCCCGAGCCGCTCCTGCAGCGCCTCCGTGAAGCCGACGAGAGACTCAAGGCGGCCGAGCAGATGCTCGGCCGACCGAAGTCGGCGTAAGCCTGAATCACCCGCCGTGGCCCGCACCGAGAAGACGCTCCCTCGCATCGCCAAGCTGTTCGTGCTGCTCGAGGAACGGCGGACGCTGTGCGACCGCATGCGCGACATCGTCGAGCCCCTGCAGCGGTCGCGCCTCGTGATCGCCGATGGCGAGGCCGAGCTGCTCGAAAGCCTGAGCCTCCGCCTCGACCAGTCGCTAGGACTGCTGCGCAAGTTCGGGGCGGGGGATGATGGGGCGGGCGACGCGGCCCGGCTGCTCGATGAGCTCGCGCAGCACATCGACTGCGACGACTGGGCACTGGGGAAGGAGATGCTCGAGGAGCTCGAGCAAAAGGCGCTGCAGGAAGCGAACATCGTGCGCGGCTTCCAGTCCGACATCGACCAGTGGAAGACGCGCATCGCCAGCCTGAAGAACGCGCTCGACGCGGCGCTCCTCGTCCACGCACCGGTGAGGCGAGAGACCGATCGGCATCAGTCGCTCGAGGCCTTGGTGAGAAGTGGCCAGACCGCGATCACGGATCGCGCCTATTCGAGCCTGCCCGAGGTGCTCCAGAAGCTCGCCGCGGAGCAGGCGTCGGCCAACGTCGACGATGCCGCGTCGGCGGTCGACGAGAAGCGGAAGGAAGCACGCCAGTTCAGCCGCATTGCCGAGCTGCTGCTGTTGCAGTCCCCGCTCGACCAGAAGCGGCGCTACCACTACACGGTTCTGTTGCGCATGCCGGGCGAGCGTGCCGGCCACGGGGTCAACGTGCAGGCCTCGACAACGCTGGTGGAGAACGATCGCAAGTCGATGACCGACGCGCTCCGGCGAGTCACCGACGCGATCGGGCACGGGCTCGAGCGCGTGCGAAAAGGCGCGGCGGCGGGCGAACCGCCGCAGCCGGCGCCCGGGCCTGCGCCCGGGCTCCATGCATCCGAGCACGACCACGTCCGCCGGGCGCTCTGGGACGAGGAGGCCGACCTCAAAGACCCGCGCATCAACGTCGGGGCATTGGTGCAGGACGTCGGCGAGATGATGTACCGGCTCTTCATGCCCGAGCAGATGCAGCGGCAGATCGCCGAGACGCGATGTGCGCTCACCATCACCACCAACGACCTCGAGCTGCCCTGGGAGCTGATGTACGCCCAGGGCAAGTTTCTGTCGCTCGACCGCCCGGTGGCGCGGATGCCGATGGGGCGCGCGATGCCGCCGGCCGACCGCCCCGCCGCGCCGCGCGCCGACCGGCTCGTCCGCTTCCTCCTGATCTACGCCGACCCGGACAAGAACCTGGCCAACGCGGCGCAGGAGATCAAAACGGTGCAGGACTATCTCGAGGGAGAATGGAAGGACCGCATCCGCGTCGAGGTTGTGGCCGCCGAGCGGGCCACCGGCCGCAAGCTGAACGAGCTGCTGCGCTCGGGCGCCTATGACGTCATTCACTACGCCGGGCACGCGCACTTCGACGAGGAGAGCCACGAGCTGAGCGGGCTCTACCTCGGCACCGAGAAGGATAACGAGGTGTTCTTCGCGCAGAAGATCCGGCGGCTGATGGCCGGACGGCCGCTAGTCTTCCTCAATGCGTGCGAGACCGGCGTTACGGCGAACGAGGCCCAGGGGCAGGAGAAGGTGAGCTACTTCCAGCAGCCCGCCGAAGGGCTCGCCTCGGCGTTCATCTACGGCGGCGCGCTCGGCTGCATCGGCTCTCTGTGGCCGGTGTACGACAAGCCGGCGGCCGAGTTCGCGGTGGAGTTCTATAAGCGGCTGCTCGAGGGCTACATGGTCGGCGAGGCGCTGCGCGCGACGCGCACGGAGATCAGGGAGCGCTATCCCGACCAGATCGCCTGGGCGTCATATCTCTATTACGGCGACCCGACCGCGGTGCTCGCCCAGTAGCGGTGCGGGCGCGATCGGCTCGGCTCCGGCGCCGGCCAGGATCGGCGATCAAGCGTTGGATTCGCGCAGGAGGGCTTACGATGCAGTTTCGAAATGGGGAAACAGCCTGGCGGTGCGACTGCCGGAAGCGGTGGTCGAAGCGCCGGCGCTCAAGGAAGGCGACGAGATCGAGATCCATGTGCGCTCCTGAGCGTGCTGATGCCCAAGCAGTTCGGCTTCAACGCGGAGTTCGGTTTGCGTCATGACCATCTCATCATGAGCCGTTTGCGTCAAGCGTTCGGCGATTCCACCTTCGCCGATCTGAAGATCCCGTTGTTCATCACGGCGACCGACTTTCACACGGGCGAGCTGGTGATTCTCTCGTCCGGCCGCATCGTCGATGCGATTCGGGCCAGCGTCGCAGTGCCCTTCGTCTTCAAACCGCATCGAGTCAACGGTCGGCTCTGCATCGACGGCCTCCTCTCCGACCCGGTGCCGGTCGGCGTAGCGATTCGCGAAGGCGGCGGTGTGATTCTGGCGCTGGGATTCGAGAGTCCCTACCAGGAGGAGGTCTCTTCCCCCACACGCTTCGCGTTCCAGCTGTCGAGCTTGATGACCAACAACCTGCGAAAATCACTTTTCGCGTTTCCTGCCATGGCGCATCACGACGAGGTGATCTCGATCATCCCGCAGTTTCGCGAACGGGTGCGAATGTTCGATATCGAGAAGATCGATTACATTATCGAAGAAGGCGAGCGCGCCACGCTCGAGCAGGTGCCGTACCTGCGCCGTTTGCTCGCTGTGCAACCGCCCGCCGCCGCTGCCGCATGAATGCTTATCCGATCTTGCCGGACGCTGGCCAAGATTCCTCACCTGTATTGAGGTGTACTCATCGTGTCCATTAATCGAGTGGAGGTGGCAAATCATGCCTACAGCGAATAAAGCTGACGCCGCGATTGATTCGATCGCCACGAAATCCGGGCCCCCGGCCCTGCCGGGCGTCGGCGCGCCTGGCGGGGATGCGGTCAGCGTAGACAAGATTCGCGACATCCTGTTCGGCAACCAGATGCAGGACTACGATCGCCGGTTCTCGCAAATCGACGAGCGTTTCCAGCAGAAGCTGCGCGATCTGGAATCGGAAACGACGCAGCACCTGAGCACGGTCGAAACCTCGCTCAAGAAACAGCTCGATTCCGTCGCCAACCAGATGGCCCAGGAGAAAGAGCTGCGATCCGACAGCGACAAGGAGCTCGAGCGCAGCCTGCGTGACCAAGTGCAGAGTCTGGAGAAGCGCATCGGGCAACTCTCCGGTCAACTGAGCCAGTTCGAGCGCGACTTCATCGAGCGCATGACCCAGGAGACGCAAGGGCTGCGCGACGAGTTGAAACGCCGCAACGACGATACGCGCGCGACCGTGGAGAGGATGTTCAACGAGCTCTCCGGCGTGAAGACCGATCGCAACCTGCTCGCTGGGCTGTTCATCGAGATCGCGAAGTGCCTGAATCAGGATGTCGCTCCGAAAGGATTCGGCAAGAGCAGTAGCAACGATCACGGTTGAGCCGGCCTGACGGGTCGATCCCGCACTGGACCAGGTCCACGCCACGGTCATCGCGGTATGGCACCCGAAGTTGCGACGATGAGTACGTCGGAGCCCGGCCTCGAAGGGCTCGATTCCGAGTCCGATCGGGGCGAGATCGACCGCAAGCGGCTCGCCGGCCTGCTCTTGGAGTTGGCGCGAGCGATCAATCAGGACTTCGCCGCCAAGTTCCCGAGCCTGTTGCCCGCGGATCCGCGCCTTGCAGAGTTGCGCACGATTCTGATGGGCCGTGAGCAGGCACTCCTCGCGCGTCTCGCGCGGCGTCTCGACGACCCTGAACAGCTAGCCGCGGCCGTGAGCGAAATCCTGCCCTCCGCCATCGTGCATGCGGCCGCACGCGACGAGCGATTGGGCGAGGTGCTTGCGCCGACGGTCGAACGCGCCGCCGAATCGTCGATCCGCCGCGACCCGCGGACGCTGGTCAACATCCTGTCGCCTCTCATGGTGCCGGCGATTCGCCGCTCGATCGGCGAGGCGATGGAGAGCATGCTGCAATCGCTGAACGAGGCGCTGAAGGCGAGCTTTTCCTGGCGCGGGCTCAAATGGCGGCTCGAAGCGTGGCGCACCGGAACTCCCTTTGCCACCGTCGTGCTCAAGCACACGCTCGTTTATCGCGTGGAGCACGTCTTTCTGATCCACAAGGAGAGCGGCCTGCTGATCGAGCATGTCGCCGCCGACCCCGCGGCGAGCCGAGACCCGCAACTCATCTCCGGCATGCTGAGCGCGATCCAGGATTTCGTCCGCGACTCGTTCGCGGAGACCGTCGGTAGCGAAGTCGATTCGATGCGTCTTGGCGAGCTGCTGATATGGCGGAGCGACGGCCCGGATGCGTTCCTGGCCGCGGTCATCCGCGGCAAGCCGCCCGAAAGCCTCCACGCGCTGTTCGAGAGCAGGTTGGCGCAAATTCATGTGGAGCGACGCCACGCGCTTAAGAGCTTCGACGGCGACACCGCGGCGTTTCCCGGGTTGCGCGATCAGCTGGCCGAGTGTCTGCTCCAGCAGGCGCGGCCCCGTGATCGGCGCACCTCGCCGATGCTCTGGCTGCTCCTCGTCGCGTTGCTGGCGCTCATGGCTTGGGTCGCGTACGCATGGTATGAGCGCCATCAGGAAAACGCCCAATGGGCGGGCTACCTGCGGCGGCTGCAGGCCGAGCCGGGCATCGTCGTCACGGGCGCGGAGCGGCGCGATGGAAAGTTGCACGTCACCGGCCTGCGCGATCCGTTGGCGGTCCGGCCGGAGGCGTTACTCGACGGATTTGCGCTGGCGCCGGCGAAGGTGGTTGGCAGCTGGAGCCCGTATCAGGCGCTCCATCCCGCATTCGTCTTTCGACGGGTGCAAGCTAGCCTCGACCCGCTGCAAAGCGTCGAGCTTCGGCTCGAGGGCGAAGCGGTGCGCGCGTACGGCTCTGCCCCGCGGCACTGGATCGAGAAAGCGCGCGCAGTGAGCCGTCTATTGCCTTCGGGAGCGCTGGACCTGGATCTGTCGGGAGTGAAGGACGTCGACATGACCGAGGTCGAGCGGCTGCGGGCGAGCATCGAAGCGCGGCTGGTCCACTTCGATACCGACGCGCCGCGGCCGGCGCCGGGTCAGGAGGCAATCGTGGACAGCGTGGCCGCGGAGCTGCGCGCGCTCGCCGAGCTCACGCGTGCCCTCGGTCTATCGATGCGCACGACGATCATCGGCCACGCGGATGCAACCGGCAAGGACGGCGCCAATCTCGCTCTCAGCCTCGGGCGGGCGGAAGTGGTTCGCTCGCTGCTGCGCATGAAAGGCATCGACCCGGATCTCTTGTCGGTACGCGGCGCCGGGACGATGGAGCCCACGCAGGACCAGGTCACCGCGCGCGATCCTTCGCGTGACCGTCGGGTGTCATTCACGATCCGGATCAGCGAGTAAGAGGCGACGGGATGGCGCTGCAAAAGAAGATCTGCATGCTCGGTGCGTTCGCCGTTGGCAAGACCAGCCTCGTGCGCCGCTACGTCGACAGCATCTTTTCCGATCGCTACCTCACGACTGTCGGTGTCAAGATCGACAAGCGGATCATGACCGTCGATGGTTCCGAGGTCAGCCTCATCCTCTGGGATATCGCTGGGGAGGATGAGATCTCGCAAGTCCGCACGAGCTATGTGCGCGGCGCTGCCGGTTACTTGCTCGTGGTGGACGGAACGCGTCCCGGCACGATCGACGTGGCGCAGTCGATACAACGAAGGGTGGAAGCCGAAGTCGGCAAGTTGCCGTTCGTCGTGCTCCTCAACAAACACGATCTGCAGAGCCTTTGGTCGGTCTCCGCGGAACACATCGCCGCGCTGGAGCGCGCCGGCTGGACCGTGCAGCTGACCAGCGCGCGCTCCGGAGAAGGGGTGGAGGAGGCGTTCCAGACCCTTGCCGCCCGCGTAATCGTCCCGCATCGGGCGCGGTAGTACGCGGATTTCGCGGCATCGCGCAGATCGACCGGCGGTTTCCGCAATGACGCCGGCAGCTTCCGTACCGCTCGAAGTCGCCGAATACCTGTATGAACTCGTCTTTGGCGAACGGTCGATCGCGTGGCTGGTCATCGACTCCGCGCAGACCCTGGTTGCCGCGGGGGGCGCACTTGCCGCGCACGGCCTTGATGCAATCCAGAGTGGGCAGCCGGCGCCCGAGCAAGCATGCTTCCTCGAAGGTCTGCTTCCTCCCGCCACATCGCCATTTCAACTGCATCACGTGCAAACCACCGACGGACGTGCCGCAGACCTGCATTTGTTCGGCGCTGGCGACCGGGTGTGGGTGGTGCTGATCGACAGCACCGCAGAGCGCAACGCGGCGCAGCGCATGCAGCAGAAGGCTTATGACATGACCCTCCTCTCCGAGCGCGAGGCGCGCCTCATCGAGGAGCTCGAGGCCGCCAACCTAGAGCTGAAGCGCACCTACGGGGCGCTCCAAGAATCTCGCGCCGAGCTGTTGTCTACCAACCAGCGTCTCGCCAGTGAGCTCGAAGAGGCTGCGAATTACGTGCGCTCCATCCTGCCGCCGCCGGTGGCCGACCCGGCGCTCACGGCCGACTGGCGCTTTATCCCCTCGACGGAGCTCGGCGGCGACTCATTCGGCTATCACTGGATAGACGGTGATCACTTGGCGCTCTATGTGCTCGATGTCAGCGGGCATGGAGTGGGCGCGGCCCTGATGTCCGCCGCGGCGGCCAACACCCTGCGGTCGGAGGCCCTCCCCAACACCGATTTCCGTGCGCCCGCCGCACTCCTTGGCGCACTCAATCAAGCGTACTTGATGGAAGATCAGAACAACCTGTTCCTAACGATCTGGTACGGCGTGTTCAACAAGAGAACGCGGCGCCTCGCGTACGCCAGTGCCGGACATCCGCCGGCCTTGCTCGTGCCCCAGGGGACGCGCAGCGCCGCGCAGATCGAGCAGTTGCGCGGCAAAGAGCCGATCCTTGGCGTGCTATCGGGGATGACGTTTATCCAGCACGAATGCGGAGTGCCGCCGGGCGCCCGGCTGTTCCTGATGACGGACGGGGCGTTCGAGATCACGAAGCCGGACGGATCGATGCTCGAGTTCGACGACTTTCTCGAGCTGCTCGCACAGCTCTCCCCGTCGGGCAGTGCGGAGCTCGACCGGCTCGTCCATACCTTGCGCGCGCTGCATGGACCGGGTCCGCTCGAGGATGATCTTTCAATCATCCGGTTCGAGCTGTGAGGCTGCAGATCACCAACGAGCGCGTTGAGCTTGCCCGGGTCAAGGAGGGCGTAGATCGATTTGCGGCGGCCCACGGTTTGCCATCGACGGTGTTGGCCGATCTTCAGGTCTCGCTCGACGAAGTCCTCTCCAACATCATCTCCTACGGCTATGCCGACGCTGCGACGCACGACATCGTCATTCAACTGCGCATCGCCGATGGCGCGCTGCATGCGGTGATCGAGGACGATGGCGCGCCGTTCGACCCGCTCATGGTCCCGCTCGCCGATGTCGAGACCGATCTCGCGAAACGAGCGGTCGGTGGGCTCGGCATTCGTTTCATTCGTGCGCTAAACGACGAGGTCCGCTACGAGCGCGCCGGAAATCGCAACCGTCTAAGCCTGCGGCGCAACCTCGCTCCTCCCTCCGCGCCAGCATGAAGAAGCCGCCCGATATCGTCCATGGGCTGGAAGACACACCCCCTGCTGTCGTCACGATACTCTGCGGCGTCCAGCACGTTGGGCTGATTGCAATCAATCTGGTGTATCCATTGCTGGTGTTTCGGATTGCCGAGACTCCCGCGAAAGCCGTCGTCGATCTCGTCGGGGCGGGGATGCTGGTGATGGCCGCTGCGACGCTGCTACAGGCGCTGCGGGTCGGCCCACTCGGATCGGGATTCATGTGCCCGGCGACGTTCACGGCCACCTATCTCGGCCCGTCACTGATTGCAGCAAAACTCGGCGGGCTGCCGCTGGTGTTCGGCATGACGATCTTTGCCGGTTGTCTGGAAGCCGCCCTGGCGCCGCTTCTCAACCGCCTGCGCCCGATCTTCCCGCCTGAAATCTCGGGCGTCGTGATCTTCATGATCGGACTCTCAGCTTCGATCGCCGGGCTGCGGCTCATGCTCGGCGGCGAAGGGGCGCGGGTGACGTCGGCCGAGTGGAGCGTTGCTGCGATCACGCTGGCAACGATGATCATCCTCAGCGTCTGGGCCCGCGGAATGGCGCGCATGCTGTGCGCTCTGGTCGGCGTGGCGATCGGCTACATTGCCGCGGCGATCGCCGGCATCTTCGATGTTGCGCAGAGCGATGCCGTTGGTGCGGCCGCCTGGGTCGATCGTCCCGCAACTTGGCCAAGCTTCCTGGTCGTTCGACCTCGGGCTCGTCGTTCCGTTCGCAATCGCTGCTCTCGCCGCGGCGATGAAAGCGCTGGGCGTGATCACGATCTGCCAACGGACGAACGATGCCGAGTGGGTGCGGCCGGACATGTCGTCGATAAAGGGCGGCGTGTTGGCCGATGGCGCGGCGACCGTCTTGTCGGGCCTGGCCGGCGCAATGGGCACGAACACGTCGGCCTCGAACGTAGGCCTCGCCGCGATGACGGGTGTGACCAGCCGCCGAATCGCGTTCGCGATCGCGGCGATCCTCGTGCTCCTTGCATTCGTGCCGAAGCTCGCCGCGGTGCTCGCATCGATGCCGCGATCGATCATGATGGCCGCGCTCTTGTTCGCAATGGCGTCGGTCATCATCCAGGGCATCCAGATCATGAGCTCCCGTCTGCTCGATGCGCGCCGGTCGCTGACCATCGCGCTCGCCATCGTCGCCGGCATCGCGGTGGACATCTTCCCGGCGATGGCGCAAGCGACCCCGCTGCCGGGTCCGCTCGTCGGCTCCTCGTTGGTGCTCGCAACCGTGACGGCGCTCGGGCTCAATCTGCTGTTCCGCATCGGTGTGAAAGAGAAAGTGCGTCTCACGATCGCGGGCGAGGTCACGGATCCGCAGACCATCGACAGCTTCTTCGCGGGATGCGGCCGGGTATGGGGCGCGCGTCCCGAGGTGATCGGCCGCGCGATTTTCGGCGTGCAGCAACTCGCCGAGACCATCTTCGAGAATTGCGCTCCGCAAGGAGCGATCGCGATCGAAGCGAGCTTCGACGAATTCAACCTGGACGTACGGGTGCACTATCAGGGCGAGTTCCTCGAACTTCCGGATCGTCGCCCGACCGATCAGGAGATTCGCGAATCCGCGGACGGCGTACGACGCCTCGCGGGATTCCTCGTGCGCCGCAATGCGGACCGCGCGCGCGCCACGTCGCTGCGGGGCCGGGTGACGATCCACTTCCATTTCGATCATTGAGGCAGGAGAAGTCACGCAGTTTCGCAGGCGAGGTAAGCTGTGGAGTTCAGTGAGCTCGAGGACTCGGAAGGAGGCTCTGCCAGTGGAACTCGATATCCGGGCATCCGACGGCGTCGCAGTCGTCGAACCGAAAGGCCGCATCGATTCCGTCACCGCCAAGGTGTTTGGCGATCGCGTCTGCGAGCTGGTCCGCGCCGGCGAGAATCGTGTCGTGATCGATCTCGCCAACGTCGCCTACATGTCGAGCGCTGGATTCCGCTCGCTGCTCATCGTCGGCAAGACCGTCGAGCAGACCGCGGGCCAGCTCGCCTTGTGCGGTGTCATCGGTGAGATCAAACGGCTGTTCGACATCGGCGGCTTCAACGAACTCTTCGTGATCTGTCCGACGCGCGCGGAGTCCGTCGCCAAAGTCGGGCCTGCGGGCCCGTAGCGAAAGCGAGCGCCAGCATGGAAGTGACGATCGCCACGATCGAGGGACGGTGCGTCATCACGCCGCGCGGGCCGATCGACAGTACGAGTGCGCCCGAGTTCGAGCGTGCGTTGCTCGAAACGATTGGCGCAACCGCCCAGCCACTCATCGTCGATTGCGCCGCAGTGTCGTACGCGACGAGCGCAGGCGTGCACGTCCTCGTGCTTGCTGCGAAGGCGCTCGCCGTGAGCGCGCGACGTCTCCAGTTGGTGCATGTGGGCAAGTCGCTGCGCTCGGTACTGGAGATCGCGAACATCGGCGTCCTGGTGGACCTGGCACCGGAGGGCCGCGCGAGCATCGATCGCACGGATCATTAGTTTAGTGCTCGTCGTGCTTAACCGCATCGGAATCGGCGGCAACCCGAGCGGCCGTGCTGCGGCGGGTGTCCTTGGGTAGGTCCCGCAAAACTCCCGCGGGGCCTCACGAGCACCTCGTGCAAGTGCTTGAATGTTTGGTGGGCCCGCCTGGATTCGAACCAGGGACCAAGGGATTATGAGACGAGGGCGGTCAATCAGGCCGTTAGTGTAATCAACCACCTGCAACGCCTGCCACCTTCATTTGCAGCAGCAAGTAGCCGGGCAGAACCTCATTCCGCCGGCTCGCTGGTACAAGAACGGCCACACGGATCGCGTCGCCGATGTGGCAGCACCGATACTGGCCACGGCGTCAGATAGCAACTTCAAAAAGGTCGAACACGCGACCGATGTCCGGGTGCCACAGGAGTTCATTCTCTGCGACCGCGCTCAGCCTGGCTCTGACCCTGCCGAAGAGTACGACTGCTTCTCTGTCGTTGACGTGCCGCGACATGTACACGAGCCCGTCAACGGCTTCCGGGTGTTCATGTATCGCCTTCGACCACTGCTGGGGCACAGCATAGGGCACGACAGATGAGATGCCCGCTTCGCCGCCGAGTCGTTTCAGGGCCGCGCCCGTCAGTACGGAGAGCCTGAGCGGCGCGCCCGCCAGCCTGATGACCGACCTGCCGCTAAGCTCGGCCTCGGGCACGAAGGTTCGTCCCGACACCAAAGGCTGGCCCTTGATGTCGCCTCTGAGAATTGTTTCGCCAAAGCAGACCTCGAGCGAGTCGGCGACGTACAGCGTCTCGAAGCTCGCGTCGGGCGCATCGAACCGATTGTCGCCCGTGGCGCGGAAGTTGAGCAGCGGATGCCGGGCGTCGTTCCAACCGATGCGCACGAACGCGGATGGCTCGACCGTCCGAACTTCAAGCTTACGCGCATGAATATCCGCGGGAGGGCCGCGGGGCGGGACAGTGGACCCGCCGCGCGCTGGCGTCGGCGCTCTTGTGGCCGGCGGCTTCGGGCGCCGCTTAGGCACGGTCGGCGTACGAGCGCGCCGCCTTCAAGACATCCTCCGCACGGCCGGCGATGAGCGCACTGAGCGGCGTGTCGTCCGAGAATGCGGCCTCCGGCGTCGTGAACCACCGATACACCGCCCAGGGATCCTCGCCTGTCAGCGCGGCGAGGACGTTCTTCAGCGGCTCGCCGAACACGACCGGCTCGAGCTGCCATGACGGATAGCGAAGCTTTCGCGAACCCCAGGCGAGCGCAAAGAGCTCCCCTGCCGCGCGCTTCTTGGCCACCGCCTGCCGGGTTATGCGCAGCCGTTTCGCGACCTCTTCGCCGCTCAACATATCCGGGCTCGCTAGGATCGCGCTCCGGTAGTCGGCGCCCCGTTCCCGAGCCCTCCGCAGCGCATCGTGGGCGCCATCGCCAGCATCGCTTTGCGACTGTGCCCGCGCGAGGCTTGCATTGGCTTGGCTCTGCAGCGCTAGGGCTTTCGCGTAGAGCCCCGAGACCTTATCGCGCGTAGATCGCGAGTACTCCCCGCTCGGGCGCAGCATCCGCGCGGCGGCCTCCGCCGCCTTTGAAGTCGCGTCCTGGGCAGCGAAGACCAGAACAACCAGATCCTTGAGGGATCGCGCCCGGGCCTCGCCCATCTCCCGGAGCAGGGAGCTCAGGACGATGCGCGTCATGCCCGCAAGCTGCGCGACATTGGTCTGCAGCGCCGTGACGCCAAGCAGAGTGGCGGACTCCTCGACGCCGGCCGCGCTCGGCGGACGCGGCACCGGGGCCTTGCGTTGCTGTCGTGGTCTTGCTTGAACGGCGGGCATGGGATCTCCGAGTTGGCCAGCATAGTATAGCAACTTCGTCAATTTCGTCAACCGCCGGCGCTATCCCTCCATCCGTGGCCTCTGCGGTAGCCGCGCGCGCAAGACGCCGCACGGTGCGCGATTCCCCGCATCCCGGAAACGCCCCGGAGGCCGTCTTCGCTCCGCCATCCCCGCCGCGCGGATTGACGGCAGAATCGGCATCTGGGTGGCTCTACTCCAGCACGCTCGTTGGCGACGACCCACCGTCTTTCCGCCCACTGCGCCCGTGAAGATCCTCGTCCACCGCGGTCTCGATCCCGGTCGCGCGCCCGCCCGCTACGACAAGGTCGTGCGGATGCTCGAGCGCGACGACCTGTACTCCGCCGACGTGAAGAAGCTCGGGCAGGGCGGGTACTACCGGGCCAAGCTCGGCGACGCGGACCGCCTGCTCTTCAAAATCGCGCGGCACGACGGCGAGCGCTATGCGCTGCTGCTCGAGGTGATCGAGAACCACGCGTACGACAAGTCGCGCTTCCTGCGCGGCGCCGCAGTCGACGAGTCAAAGCTCGAGCCGCTCCCGCCGGCCGGACCGGCGGCGAGCGAACTCCCGGCGCTCGCGTATGTCAACCCGGCGAACCCGCACTTCAACCTGCTCGACAAGGTGCTCAGCTTCGACGATGCGCAGGAGGCGCTCTACCGGGTGCCCGCGCCGATCGTCATCGTGGGCTCCGCCGGCAGCGGCAAGACGGCGCTCACGCTGGAGAAGATGAAGCCGGTCGAGGGTCAGCTGCTCTACGTGACGCGCTCGCCGTTCCTCGCTCGCCACGCGCGCGATCTCTACTACGCGCATAGCTACGAGGGCGAGCACCAGAACGTCGATTTCCTCGCGTTTCGCGAACTGCTCGAGTCGATCCGCGTGCCGGAGGGTCGCGAGTTCGAGTACCGGGACTTCCGTGGTTGGCTCGCGCGCCAGCCGGGAGTGCGCCCGGGGCTCGCCCATGCGCTCTACGAAGAGTTCCAGGGCGTTCTCACCGGCCTTACGACCGACCGGCCCTGGCTCACGCGCGAGGACTACCTTGCACTCGGCGTGCGCCGTTCGATCTTCCTCGGTGCGGACCGGGGCTGGGTATACGACCTCTTCGAGCGCTTCCTCGTCTGGCTGAAGGAATCCGGCCGCTACGACGCCAACATCCTCGCCCAGCGCTATCTCGCCGAAGCGCCGGCGCGTTACGACTTCATCGTCGTAGACGAGGTCCAGGATCTGACCAACGTGCAGCTCGCGCTCGCCCTGCGTCTACTGCGCGAGCCGGGGCGGTTCCTGCTGTGCGGCGACTCGAACCAGATCGTGCACCCGAACTTCTTCTCCTGGGCGCAGCTGAAAACGCTGTTCTTCAGTGACGGCGTGTCGGCGCCGGGGGAGCTCATCCACGTCCTGCGCGCGAACTACCGCAACGCCGCCGGTGTCGTCGGCCTCGCGAACCGGCTGCTGCGGCTCAAGCAGCTGCGCTTCGGTTCGATCGATCGTGAGAGCAACTACCTCGTGGAGACGGTATCGGGCGAGGCCGGCACGGTCGACCTGCTCCCCGCCGGTTCGACGCTGGTCGCCGAGCTCGATCGCAAGACGCGGCAATCGGCGCGCTTCGCGGTGATGGTCTTGCGCGACGACCTGAAGCCCCGGGCACGGGAGCATTTCCGTACGCCGCTCGTCTTCTCGGTGCAGGAAGCGAAGGGGCTCGAGTACGAGAACATCATCCTGTTCGAATTCGTGTCGAGCGAGCGGCAGAGCTTCGCGGCCATCGCCGCCGGCCTCGGCGAAGCCGAAGTCGCCGCGGGCGAGCTGAAGTACGCCCGCGCTGCCGACAAGACCGACAAGTCGCTCGACACCTACAAGTTCTACATCAACGCGCTCTACGTCGCGGCGACCCGCGCGGTGAAGGGGCTCTACGTCATCGAGTCCGACACTTCGCACCCGCTCCTGAAGCTGCTCGGCCTCGCCACGGCACGCGAGCGTCTCGACCTTGCCGAGCAGAAATCCACCCGCGACGAGTGGCAGCAGGAGGCCCACCGTCTCGAGGAGCAGGGGAAGCTCGAACAGGCCGAGGAGGTGCGGCGCAGCGTCCTTCGGCAGCAGGGGGTGCCGTGGCCGGTGGTCGATGTGGCCGGGCTCGCCGCGCTCGCCGCCCAAGCGCTCGATCCGGCGAACATCTCGAACAAGCCGCGCCAGCGGCTGTTCGAGTACGCGGTCTTCAGCGACGAGCCCGTATGGGTGAGACGTCTGGCGGACAGGCGCTTCGAGCCTGCGCGCGGGATGCTCGCAGTGCTCTCCGATCGCGGGAGCCGTCTTGGCGAGGCGGGGGCGAACCACGTCAAACGGGACCGCGCGCCCTACCAGAGCGGCAATCCGAAAGAGGTGCTGCGGCTCGTCGATCAGTATGGGCCGGACTTCCGCAACCCGTTTAACCACACGCCGCTCATGCTCGCGGCGGCGGCGGGAAACACCGCGCTCGTCGAGGCGCTGCTAGGACGCGGGGCCGACGTCGCGCTTGCCGACAATCACGGCCGGCTCGCGTTCGATCACGTGCTGGTGCGCGCGTTCACCGACGCGGCCTACGCACGCGGCCCCTTCGAGCGGCTCTACGCGATGCTCGCCCCGCAGGCCGTGGACCTGATGGGCGACGGCCGCCTGCTGAAGCTCGATGCGCACGTGATCGAGTACTTCGTTTTCAACGCGCTCGTCGCGCTGCTCCAGCTGCGGCTGAACTACCCTCACGGCTATCGGATCGGTTTCCGGGTCGACGATCTCCTGACGCCGGCCGACGCATTTCCGCAGAGCATTTTTCCGGAACGCCGCCGGCGCCGCGGCTACCTCAGCGGAGTGCTCGCGCGGAACGAGATCACCCGCGAGTACGCCTACAACCGTAAGCTGTTCGCGCGCGTCGGGCACGGATACTACGTGCCGAACCCGGCGCTCTCGGTGCGCGTGGGGGACGCGTGGATGCCGCTCTACGACCGCCTGTACCCGCCCGAGGTGGACCGCTATACCAAGCTCCGATCGCGCATCGAGGACATCCTGGCCTACCGGGAACACTACGCCCGCGATCCTGAGGGTGCCGTCCGGGCGCTGTACGCGAAGCACGGGATCGAGCCAGCGGGGTCGGAGAGCGCCGACGAGCAGTAGGCGACTTCACGGCAGGGAAGGCTGGCGCACGCGTCTGCGACCGCATCTGTCGCTGCGATAGCGGCGGGTCGCCATAGCGGCGCGCCAGCGCCGAACTTGTTGTTCGCCCGCGAGGAGACGCGCGCCTCCCACCCCTTGATACAAGAATGGCCACAGTCGAAGGGACTCAAGGCGTCCATGCGAGATAGCGCCTTGATCTTGTTAGGGGTCCTCCTGGACCCGACGCAGGGACCAACGACTTATGAGACGGGGGCGGAAAAATCCGCTACCAGTGTACTCAACCACCTGCAACGCCTGCCAGCTGTTTTCTTAGGCCCGCGACGGCGCAACGAGTCTGAACACGGGGGCCTCCTGGTACAAAATCCGCTACAGGGACCGTTTCCTCTTAGGTTCGACGCATTGATCCGCCGCGAAGTAAGAGAGCGGGAGGCATGCGATGAAGCAGGCGGTGACGACGTTGATGAGCCGCCGGCGGGGCAGCCGCGCGGCGAGCGCGCCGTACGCTGGCACCAGCCTCGCGAGCAGGACCGCCTGCAGCGCGGTCGCGTAGCTCTTGAGCTCCGCGCCACCGGGCTGCACCAGGATCAGCGCCTCGCGCACCGGCTTCATCACGTAATGGGCGGTGAGGATCAGGGAGACGTTGAGCGCGAGCAGCAGCACCTGTGCGCCCTCGCCGTCGCGGACGTCGGCGAAGAGGTGCAGGAATCGGTCGAGGGCGCGGCGCGGAGGCGGGGCGGCGGGGGCGATGGCGGACAAGTGCGGGGCGGCCGCTCGCTGGCTCAGGCGTCGTCGCAGTCGACCTTCGCCCGCGCCACGGCGAACGCGTTGCCTACATGGTGGACGTCGCCGGTACCGGATCCGACACGCTCGCACCTCTCCGCGACTGCGCGAGACGCCGCTCGCGGATGCGGGCGAAGGTCTTCGCGAGATCCGTCTTTAGCGCCGGCACATACTTGAACTCCGGCGAAAGGATGGACGAGTGTCCCTTCGGAAGCTGTGGCTGCTTGGTCATGGCCTCGGTGATACGCGTATGAGTGTCGCAGCGGAGCGTAGCAACCCCAGCGCGCCCCGTCGTCAGCGAAGCGTCGGCATTCGGTCGGGATCTGGTAGGAGGTACGGCGATGGCGCACCTGCTTGGTAAGTGCTCCGGAGGATCGACCGGCTCAGTTGCGCAGCGCCTACATGCACCTTGGTCTCTCACGACTTACGCGCGTGCTCCCACGCACATGCAAAAGCCGCCGTCGCTTGCATCGCTGGCCTTGCGAACAGGAAGAATCTGACGCGGAGCGAGAAGTTCCTCGCCGAGATCGGCCTGCGCACGAGCCGAGTGCGTCGTCGGTCAGATACGCGCGCCGCAGCCTCAAACAGCGGCCCGCCGGATAGCGCTGGCCTGTTGCGTGCGAACGGTCAGGCCATTATGTTCGCTCCGCCGTCTACATACACCGTTGCGCCCGATATGCGCCGCGAGTACGGCGTCGCGAGGTACGCGCAGGCGAAGCCCACGTCCATGATGTCCACGAGCTCGCCGATCGGGGCGCGCTGCGCTGCTTCGTTGAGCAGGAGCTCGAAATCCTTCAGCCCCGAGGCGGCGCGGGTCTTGAGCGGTCCAGGCGAAATGGCATGCACGCGGATTCTCTTGCCGCCCAGCTCGTACGCCAAGTAACGGCAGCACGCTTCGAGAGCGGCCTTCACCGGCCCCATCACGTTGTAGCTGGGCACGACCTTGTTGGCGCCGTAGTAACTCATCGCGAACAGCGTTCCGCCGTTCTTCATCAATGGGGCGGCGAGCCGCGCCATGCGCACGAACGAGTGACAGGAGATGTCCATCGCCTGCTTGAAGCCTTCGGCGGAGCAGTCGATGAGCGCTCCGCGCAGATCCTCCCTCGGCGCGAACGCGATCGAGTGGAGCACGATGTCGAGCCGGCCCCACTCCTCGGTGATTCTTTCGAACACCGCCTCCAGCATGCCGGGCGTTCCGACGTTGAGTGGCATGAAGATCGGCGCCTCCAGCTCTTTTGCCAGCGGCTCGACGTAGGTCCTGGTCTTCTCGTTGACGTAGGTGATCGCCAGATCTGCGCCCAGCTCGCGAAACGCCTTCGCGCAGCCGTAAGCGATCGAATGTTGGTTGGCGACTCCGACGACGAGTGCTTTACGACCACAATCGCGTGCTGATCACGGAATCGGAAGCTGCCCTGAGATGGGGCGTCGAACCGGAAGAATTCAAGCGCGTCATCGCTACCGCGCCCGACGCGCCGCGCTCGCGCGGCGTGCTGCTCGAATCCGGGCAGCTCGTCTTCGCGATTGGCGATATCAGCCGATACGACCCGCCCGGCGCGACGAAGCGAGTAGCAGACGAGTTTTAATTAGCACGCTCCACCAGCGCCTTCGCGCCGTCGAATCCTGAAGTCACAGGAACCTCGACGGCGCGTTTTTTCGCTCGCTCCCACTCTACGTCGATGGCGGCGGCGCGGTCCTAATTAGCACGGACGTCAGCTGGACTTCAATTGAAGGCGCCACGGCTCCCGCCCTCACCTTCACCTTTTGCCCCGCCGGTCCGATCTGGTGTACGTCGCGGTACTTAAAACTCCAGGGGGCGCGAGCGGAAACGCGCTGAAAGTCTATGTTGTGGTAGCGCGCGAACGACATCGCACCGCGCTGCGCCCCCCGCGTGCTGACGAAGATTCCGGCCACTCGCCCTGGGTTACTCCGAGGGTGAGCCGCGATGTCCTCGATGGTCGCCCTTAGCACCTTCACCTGGCCCAGCGTCACCGCGCGGCTCGACGTCTGCTTGAAGCTCTTGCACTCGATGAGTACAAGCGTCGGAGGCGACGTGTCTCGATCGACGAACGAAACGTCTACTTGGTGACGCGCGGATATCCCGGCGATGCGGTTTCTTTCTCCACCGCAGATCTCATCAATCGCATAGTGCGGCTTGAGCTCCTTCACGACGCTATCGATGAACCGCTCATACGCCGACCAAGCGGAAGTGGTCCTCGGCCTCGACTTCGCCGAAATTGCGCGTTTCACCCTCTCTCCCTCCCGCCAATCAGGGTGCGAATCAGGGTTCGATTGCTTGCGTTACGCGTCCTAACAGCTTGATTTTCATAGTGGGCCCGCCTGGATTCGAACCAGGGACCAAGGGATTATGAGTCCCCTGCTCTAACCGGCTGAGCTACAGGCCCGTCGACCTAGATTCTACTTTGCGGTGAAAATCATCCGTCTCGGATAGCCCGAGAAACCGCTTGACCATCAACGGCCGAGGCGTTATATAGCGCCCTGCAAGAATTCTCAAGCCGAGAAAGTCGCCGGTCAGTCGTTGCCGCGATCCGCGGTACCTCAGGTCTAACGTCATTTCCCTTGAAGTTCTCGCAAGCGGGCCGCAAGGCCATATTCAATTTTCTAGGCAAGGAAAGTCACGAATGAGCACAGGTATCGTCAAATGGTTCAGCGAGGAAAAAGGCTACGGATTCATCAAGCCGGATGACGGCAGCAAGGATCTCTTCGCCCACTTCTCGCAAATTCAGGGTCAGGGCTTCAAGACGCTGAAGGAGAACCAGAAAGTCACGTTCGACATCACGGACGGCGCCAAGGGTAAGCAGGCTTCGAATATCAGACCCGTCTAAAGCGGGACTAGCCGCTTTCTCATATGAGAGCCCGGGCAACCGGGCTTTTTCGTTTCTGCGCGTCGTGCGCCGCCAGCGCAACCTGTCGAACTCCAAGTGACTTCGCCTCGAACGGCCGATCCCGCCTGTCGAAGTCGAAGTTCCTCCTCGACGCGGTAGCACGGGCCGAGGCTGGTATCCTCGAATCGCCGGACGCGTAACGGTCGTCGACCGGCCAAGAAAACAGATTGAGGGGAGGAGGAACGGTGAACGCCTTATTCCGATTGCTAGGCACGCTGCTGGCGGCGTCCCTGGTCGCGCTCGATGCGTCGGCCCAGTCGTGGCCCACGAAACCGGTGAAGATCGTGGTCACGGGCGCGGTAGGCGGGTCGCTGGACATTCCCGCGCGGCTCGTCGCCGACAGGTTGAAGGACCGCCTCGGCCAGCCGGTTATCGTCGAGAACAAGCCGGCGGCGGGCGGCACGCTCGCAACCGGCGAGGTCGCAAGGTCGGCGCCCGACGGCTATACGTTCGTGTACTCCTTCAACGGCCCGCTCGCGTACGCGCCGCATCTCTACAGCAAGCTGCCCTACGATCCGCTCAAGGATCTCGTGCCGGTCGTGCGCATGGCCGGGGAGCCGTTCGCGCTGGGCGTCAATGCGTCGCTCGGCGTGTCGTCGGTGAAGGAGCTCCTCGAGCTGGTGCGCAAGAACCCCGGCAAGTTCAACTACTCCTCGCTCGGCAACGGCAGCGGCACGCACCTCACGATGGAGCTGCTCAAGACGCAAGGCAAGCTCTATCTCGTCCACATCCCGTACAACGGCGCCGCGCCGGCGGCCAACGCGCTTGCGACCGGCGACGTGCAGGCGGCGTTCCTCCCGCCGTCGGTGCTGCAGCCGCACGTGCAGAGCGGACGCGTGAAGATCATCGCCGTGTCGAGCGCGGAGCGCTTCCCGCTGCTGCCCAACGTGCCGACCGTGGCGGAGGGTGGCCTCGCTGGGTTCGACGCCACCG
This sequence comes from uncultured beta proteobacterium, assembly GCA_963754305.1. Taxonomy (GTDB): domain Bacteria; phylum Pseudomonadota; class Gammaproteobacteria; order Burkholderiales; family SG8-39; genus DATEDA01. Next base: position 62,736 of record CAVWFR010000028.1, read on the forward strand.
GCTGGAACGGCGTGCTGGCGCCCGCGGGAACCCCCGCCGAGATCGTCCAGCGCATGAACCGGGAGATCAACGAGGTGCTCGCCTCGAAGGAGGTGCGCGAGGCGCTGGCGCGTAGCCAGATCCTGGCGGCGGGGGGGACGGCGGCCGAGTTCGGAGCGTTGATGGCGCGCGACTCGGCACGTTGGGCGCCGGTGATCAAGTACACCGGAGCGCGGTTGGACTGACGTCATCCCGGCGGCAGCCGGGAGCTACTAGCCTTCTCATGGGCCCCGGCGTTCGCCGGGACGGCGAACGCCGGAGCGACGAGCTACGGAACGAACTTTTCCCGCAAGGTCACGAACTCCTCGCTCATGGTCGGGTGGATGCCGACCGTCGCATCGAAATCGGCCTTGGTGAGCCTCGCCTTCACCGCGATCCCGATGCCCTGGATGATCTCGGGCGCATCCGGTCCGACGATATGCGCGCCGACAACGCGCTCGGTCGCGGCGTCGACGACGAGCTTGATCAGCGTCCGCTCGTCGCGACCCGATAGCGTCGCCTTCAGCGGACGGAAGGTCGCTTTGTAGATGTCCACCTTCGGGAAGCACGCGTTCGCCGACGCCTCTGTCAATCCGACCGCCCCGACCGGCGGCTGGCTGAATACTGCACTCGGGACGTTCATGTGATCGGCTCGAGTCGGTGCGCCGCCGAACAGGGTCAGCGCCACCGCGTGTCCTTCGCGGATCGCGACCGGCGTCAGGTTGATGCGATTCGTCACGTCGCCGACGGCATAGATGCTCGGGACGGAGCTGGCCGAGAACTCGTCCACGTCGACCGCGCCGCCGACCAGGAGGTTCACACCGGCCTCGCTCAGACCGAGTGTTTCCGTTTGTGGCCTGCGACCGGTCGCGAACATCACCTCGTCGCAGGCGAGTGCTGCGTGCGCGCCCGTGAAGGTCACGGCAAGCGAGCCGTCGGGCCGACGGTCGATGCGCTCGATGTGGCTGTGCAGGGCGATCCGGATCCCTTTCTTCTCCATCTCCCCCGCGAGATGCCGCCGCACATCGTCGTCGAAGCCGCGCAGGATCTGCTCGCCGCGATAGGACAGCGTGACCTCCGATCCCAGGCCGCTGAAGATGCCGGCGAACTCGACGGCGATGTATCCGCCGCCGACCACCAGCACCCGCCGGGGCAGGGCCCTGAGCTCGAATGCTTCGTTCGAGCTGATCGCGTGCTCGGCGCCGGGGATGTGAGGGCGTACGGGCCACGCGCCCGTCGCGATCAGGATGTACCGGGCCGAGATGCGCTTACCGTCGAGCTCGACACTGTGCGGCTCGACGACTCGCGCGGTGCCGTGCAGCAACGTGGCGCCAGCCTGCTCGAGCGTGGCGCTGTACGCGCGCTCGAGCCGCAGGATCTCCCGGTCTTTGTTCGCGATGAGCTGCTCCCACGAGAACACCGGCTCTCCGACTGACCAACCGAACCCCGCGGCGTCCTCGAAGTCCTCGCGGAAATGCGCGGCGTAGACGAGCAGCTTCTTCGGCACGCACCCGCGGATGACGCACGTGCCGCCGACGCGATAGTGCTCCGCGATCGCGACGCGCGCGCCCAAGCCGGCGGCGATGCGCGCCGCGCGGACTCCGCCGGAGCCGGCGCCGATGACGAAGAGGTCGTAGTCGAAGTCGGGCATGCCTCGAAAGCCCCGGAAGTCCGGAACCCTCCAGCGCGCCAGCCGGTTCCGGCGGGCTCGCGTCGCCCCTTGTCAGAGGGGCGGTAAAGAAAACGCCCCGCGAGCGGCGGGGCGTTCCAGGTTACGTCAGCGGCTCAATTGTTGTCGAGGAAGCTCTTCAGCCGCTCGGACCGCGACGGGTGGCGCAGCTTCCGCAGCGCCTTCGCTTCTATTTGCCTTATCCGCTCGCGGGTGACGTCGAACTGCTTGCCGACCTCCTCCAGCGTATGGTCGGTGTTCATCTCGATGCCGAAGCGCATGCGCAGCACCTTCGCCTCGCGCGGGGTGAGCGAGTCCAGCACTTCCTTGGTGACGTCGCGCAGGCTCGAGTACATCGCGGCGTCGTTCGGCGCGACGGTCGAGGTGTCCTCGATGAAATCGCCGAGATGCGAGTCGTCGTCGTCGCCGATCGGCGTCTCCATCGAGATCGGCTCTTTCGAGATCTTGAGGATCTTGCGGATCTTCTCCTCCGGCATCTCCATCCGCAGCGCGAGCGTCGCCGGATCCGGCTCCTGACCGGTCTCCTGCAGGATCTGGCGGCTGATCCGGTTCATCTTGTTGATCGTCTCGATCATGTGCACCGGGATGCGGATCGTCCGCGCCTGGTCGGCGATCGAGCGGGTGATGGCCTGCCGGATCCACCACGTCGCGTAGGTCGAGAACTTGTAGCCGCGGCGGTATTCGAACTTGTCGACTGCCTTCATCAGGCCGATGTTCCCTTCCTGGATGAGGTCGAGAAACTGCAGGCCGCGATTGGTGTACTTCTTCGCGATCGAGATCACGAGGCGCAGGTTCGCCTCCGTCATCTCGCGCTTCGCGCGCCGCGCCTTCGCCTCGCCGGTGGACATCTGCTTGTTGATGTCCTTGAGGTCCTTCAGCGGGATGCCGATCCGCTTCTGGATGTCGCCGAGCTTCGCGATCTCCTCGAGGATGTCGGGCTCGTAGCGCGCGAGCTGGTTCGAGTACTGCCGCGCGGCGGCGGTCTCGTTCCTGATCCAGCGCTGCGAGGTCTCGCTGCCCGGGAACAGCTTGATGAAGTGCGGCCGCGGCATGCCGCCCTTCTCGACGCACAGCACCTGGATCTTGCGCTCGTGCCGGCGCACGGTGTCGACCATGCCGCGCACGGAGTCGCACAGCTTCTCGATGGTCCGCGCGGTGAACCGGACGAGCATTAGCTCGGCCGAGATTCCCTCGCGGATCTTCGCGTACTCCTTGCTGCGATGGCCGTGCTTGACGAGCGCCACCTTCAGCTTCTCGAACAGGCGGTGGATCTTGCCGAAGCGATCGAGCGCATCTTCCTTGAGCTGCAGCAGGCTCGCGCTGATCGCGGCGCTCTCGTCACCCTCTTCCTCTTCCTCTTCTTCTTCCTCGACCTCCGCCTCCTCGGCGGCGATCTCGGGCGGCGGCTCGTCCTTCGCGTTCGGGTCGACCAGGCCGTCCACCAGCTCGTCGATCCGCATCTCCTCGCGCTTCACCTTGTCGGTGAGCTCGAGAATGTCGACGATCGTCGTCGGCAGCGCCGAGATCGCCATGATCATCTGCTTCAGGCCGTCCTCGATGCGCTTGGCGATCTCGATCTCGCCCTCGCGCGTGAGGAGCTCGACCGAGCCCATTTCGCGCATGTACATGCGCACCGGGTCGGTGGTGCGGCCGAACTCGGGATCGACCGTGGCGAGCGCGGCCTCGGCCTCTTCTTCCGCGTCCTCGTCGGCCGCGGCGGTCGGGGCGTTCTCGGTGATGAGCAGCGTCTCGGCATCCGGTGCCTCGTCGAACACCTGGATGCCCATGTCGTTGAACGTCGAGATCATCGTCTCGATCTGCTCGGCGTCGACGACGTCGGGCAGGTGGTCGTTGATCTCGGCGTAGGTGAGGTAGCTGCGCTCCTTGCCGAGCTTGATGAGGGTCTTCAGCCGCATGCGGCGGACTTCGGCGTCCTCGGGCCGCGCCGCGGCCGCGGCGATGAGCGCGCGCTCCGCCTCGCGCGCCTTCGCGCGGTTCACCTTCAGTCGCGGGATCGGCTCGCCCTTCTTCGGCGTCGCGAGCTTGGCCTTGACCGCGTCTTTCAGGTCGGCGCGGGCTTGCGGCTTGTTGTCCTTCTCTTTGGCCGCGGGTTTGCTGACGGGCTTGACCGGTAACGGCTGGGCGCGTTCCTTGGCGAGTGCCTTCACCTTGGTGAGCGCCTTGGGCTTGTCCGCGATCTTGCCTTTCGCTACCGAGTTCGGCTTCGACTTGGCGAACGGCTTCGACCGTACCGGCGCCTTCGCCTTCGGGCGGGCGGCGGCCTTCGCGCGCGGCCCGGGGGGCCGCAGAGCGAGCTTGGACCGAGCGGCCGGGCGCGCCTTCGCGGCGGCCGCCTTGCGCTTCGCTTGGTCGGTGTCGCGCGCCTTAGTCGTTTTGGGTGCCATGGTCGTTCCCGGAGAAGAGACTGGTGGGCAAAAAAGGTTGCGATTATAACTGGTTAAGTGGGGGTTCCGCCGCTTCCCGCAAGGTCGGAGGCGGCCGACGGCAGCCGCCGGAACGCCTCTTGCAGCTTGATCCGCTCAGCGAGTCCGACCGTTTGACCGCGCTGAAGCATGTCTTTGATTTCCCGGTCATTTAGATCGGACTGCAGCTTTCGGAGCGCACCGCGAAACTCGGGCTCGACGTGCTCGCGCTCGAAGCCCAGCGCGAGGAGCTCGGCTTCGATCTGCTGCAGCTCGGCAAGGAATAGCTCTTCCTCGAACGCCGCAGAAACCGGCTTCGGGAGCGGATTACCGCCCACGATGCGGGCATGAACGACTTGCAGGGCCTTCGACTCCGGGTCGTCACCGGACAGCAATTCGACCGGCAACTCGGCGGCGAGTTCGGGGAACGCGAGGAGCCCCCGGAGCAGGTACGCCACGCTTGAGCGCACCGGCCGTCGGTCGACCCGCATCGGCGGCGTGCGCCCGGGCCGCCCCCAATTGGAGATCGTTCCGTCGCGCACCTCGAGCAGCCTCGCCGCCTCGACCGGCGCCATGCTCGCGCTCTCCGCCAGCGCCTTGACGAGCTGGACGCGCAGCGCCGGCGCTGCGACCCGCTTCACGAGCGGCTTCGCATCGGCGATCAGCCGTGAGCGGCCTTCGAGTGTCGCGAGGTCGGCACGCCCGGTGAGCGTCGCGAGCAGGTATGCCGACAGCGGCTGAGCGGCCTGCAGCTCCCGCTCGAATGCCTCGCGGCCGTGCGCTCGCACGTAGCTGTCCGGATCGTGCTCGGCGGGCAGGAACAAAAATCGAACGACCTTCCGGTCCGCGAGCGCTTCCAGGCTCACCTCGAGCGCATGCCACGCCGCGCGTCGCCCCGCGGCGTCGCCATCGAAACAGAACACGACCTCGTCGGCCTGCCGCAGGAGCTTCTGCACATGCACCGGCGTCGTGGCAGTGCCGAGCGTCGCCACCGCGTTCTCCACGCCGTGCTGCGCGAGCATCACGACGTCCATGTAGCCCTCGACGACGAGCACGCGGCTCGCGGCGCGGATCGCCTCGCGCGCCTGGGGCAGCCCGTAGAGCTCGCGGCCCTTTTCGAACACCGGGGTCTCCGGCGAGTTCAGATACTTGGGCCCATCGTCGCCCGCGAGCACCCGCCCGCCGAAGCCGATCGCGAGTCCGCGCTGGTTCAGGATGGGGAACACCACACGGTCGCGGAAGCGGTCGTAGCGCTTGCCCTCGTTCTCGACGACGAGGCCGCACTCGACGAGCGCCTTGTCCTCGTAGCGCGGGAACACGGCGGCAAGACCCTGCCAGCCCGCCGGCGCATAGCCGATGCCGAATCGCGCGGCGGTCTTGCCGTCTAAACCGCGGCCCTTGAGATAGTCGACGGCGCGCGGCGTGCTCTTGAGACTCTCGCGGTAGAAGCGCGCGGCCTGTGCGAGCAGCTCATAGAGGTCGGGCCCCTCGGGCGCGGCGCTGCGCCGCCGCTCGTCGCCCTGCATCTCCGGCAGCTTGAGGCCGACGCCCTCGGCGAGCTCCTTGAGCGTCTCGATGTAGCCGAGACCGCCGTACTCCATGAGGAAGCCGATCGCGTTGCCGTGCGCGCCGCAGCCGAAGCAGTGGTAGAACTGCTTGACTTGGCTCACCGTGAAGGACGGAGTCTTCTCGCCGTGGAACGGGCACAGCCCGATCCAATTGGCGCCGCTCTTTCGGAGTTGCACCCGACCGGAGATCACGTCGACGATGTCGACGCGGTTGAGAAGATCCTGCTTGAAGGAGTCGGGGATCACGCGCCAATAGCGGAACGCCGCAGTCCGTACTTAGCCCGCAAGAATCGTTCCGATTGCTCCTCTGGCGGAACACCCAGCTGGCCCGTTTTTTTCCACGGGCTCTGATGCGACCTGCATATGCAAACGAGCGGGCGCCTCGTCCAGTGATTCGCGAGCGCCCGCTCGTTCTTTATAGGCGATTTTCGACGTTACGCAAGCCGCGCTTTTACGCGCGCCGAAACCTGTCCCATATCGGCGCGCCCGGCGAGCTTCGCCTTGACCACGCCCATCACCTGCCCCATGCCGGCGATGCCCTTCGCGCCGGTGGCGACGATCGCCTCGTCGATGACGGCGTCCACCTCGCCTTCGCTCGCCTGCTGTGGCAGATAGGCGGTGAGAACGTCGATCTCGAACTGCTCCTGATCGGCGAGATCCCGACGATTGCCGGCGGTGTACTGCGCGATCGAGTCTCGGCGCTGCTTGAGCATTTTTTCGAGAACGCCCAGGATGTCCGCGTCGGAGAGGTCCTTCCGCTCGTCGACCTCGCGCTGCTTGATCGCCGCCAGCGCGAGGCGCACCGCCCCGAGGCGCCGCGCGTCCCTGCCCTTCATCGCAACCTTCATGTCCTCGGTGAGGCGGGCTTTGATAGACATGGGGAGACGATCGGGAGCGCTGGAAAGCAAGAGGGCGAGCTAGCCGCGCTGCTCGCCCTCGATGAGGATGCCCTGTTCCTTGCCTCAGTAGAGCTTCGGCGGAAGCTGCTGGCTGCGCAGCCGCTTGAAGTGCCGCTTGATCGCCGCAGCGAGCTTGCGCTTGCGTTCCTGCGTCGGCTTTTCGTAGTACTCGCGAGCACGCAGCTCGGTGAGGAGACCCGTCTTCTCGACGGTGCGCTTGAAGCGGCGCAGCGCCACCTCGAAGGGTTCGTTTTCTTTGACGCGGACGGTCGGCATTGCAACTCCGGCGGGCGAAGGGGCGGGAGTATAGCCGAATCAGCGGGTTGCGGACAAGGCGACGGGAGACGAGCGCCGCGCCCGGCGCGGCGCGGCGCGGCGCGAGTGCTCGTCGCTCGCGATCCCCGCGGCGGGCCATAAAAAACGGCCCGGAGGACCGGGCCGTCAAGGAGTTTCGACCAGTTGAGAGGAAGCCCGCGTAGCCTATCTGCGCATCACTGACAAAACCCTGACGCACCCGCGCGAACTTCACGCTCACGCGCGCGTTGCGCGCCTCAATGCGCGCCTGCCGCCTTCCGCGCGCGCTTCGGAAACCGCTCCTGCACCACCAGATACAGGGTCGGCAGCACGATAAGGGTGAGGATCGTCGCCGAAATCAGCCCGCCGATCACCACCACCGCGAGCGGTTTCTGCGTCTCGGAGCCGATGCCGGTCGAGATCGCCATCGGCGCGAGACCGAGCATCGCGAGGAGACCGGTCATCAGCACGGTCCGCAACCGCACGAGCGACCCCTTCATGACCGCCTCGTACGGCGACGCGCCGGCGTTCCGGAGCTGGTTGAAGTAGGAGACCATCACCACGCCGTTCAGCACCGCCTGTCCGAAGAGCGCGATGAATCCGATCGCCGCCGAGACCGACAGCGGTATTCCGGTCGCAAGCAGCGCGAAAATGCCGCCGATGAGCGCGAACGGGATGTTCAGCACGATCAGAAGCGCGCTGCGGAACGACTGGAACGCGTCGAACAGGAGCAGGAAGATGATCAGGACCGACAGCGGCACGATCAGCGCGAGCCGCGCCATCGCGCGTTCCTGGTTCTCGAACTCGCCCGACCACACCATCGTGTACCCGGGGGGCAGCGTCACCTGCTCCGCAACACGGTCCTTCATGTCCGCGACGACGCTACCCATGTCGCGGTCGCGGATGAAGATCCCGACCGACAGCACGCGGGTGCCGTTCTCGCGGCTGATGTTCATGCTGCCCGAGAGTGTCCGGAACTCGGCGACCTGGGAAAGCGGGATGTACGCACCGCTCGGGGTGCTCACGAGGACGTCCTGCACGGGTAACCGATAACGGTAGCGGGTGTTTCCTGACAGATCCCTGACCCTGCCGATGGAGCGTTATGCGCCCCGCGCGGGAAAAGACACCGCGACCACGGTGCCCGCGCCTGAAGCGCGCGTCCCGATATCGACCACCCCGCCGTGCCGACGCGCGATCTCGCGCACGATCGCCAGGCCGAGTCCCGAGCCGGCGCCGGTAGTCCCCTTTACGCGATGGAACCGCTCGAAGACGAGCTCGCGCTCGCCCGGCGGAATTCCCGGCCCGCTATCCTCGACCTCGAGAAACGCGCGCCCGTCCCGGCGGCCGGTGCGCAGCGTCACCTCGCCGCCGCGCGGCGTGTAGTGCAGCGCGTTGTCGACGAGGTTCGCGGCGAGCTCGGCGAGGAGACCCGGCTCGCCCGCCACCGGCCCACTCGCCAGATCGAAGCCGAGATCGATCGCTTTGGTGTCGGCCCGCGTGACCCAGTCGGCGACATGCTGCTGGCTGACAGCGGCGAGATCGACGTTCTCGGGCGCGAACGCGCGCTCCGCCGCCGGCTCGACCGCAGCGAGCGTTAGCAGCTGGCGCGCGAGGTGCGCCGCGCGGCGGGCGGCTGCGTCGAGGTGCTCGACGGTAGCCGCCAACTCGCGCGGCATCGGCTCGCGCCGCGCCGCGTCGACTTGCGCCTGCAGCGCGGCCAGGGGCGTGCGGAGCTGGTGCGCTGCATCGGCGACGAACCGCTGCTGCGCGTCGATCGACTCCGCAAGGCGACGCAGCAGATCGTTGAGTGCCTGCACCAGCGGCCGCACCTCGACCGGTGCGCGATCCTCGGCGACCGGGCCGAGGTCGCGCGGCGAGCGCGCGGCGAGCTCGGCGCGCAGGTCCTCGAGCGGTGCGAGACCGCGTCCGACGCCGAACCACACCACCGCGAGCGCAACCGCGAAGAACGCCAGCTCGGGCAGTGCGCTCGAGGCGAGGAGCTGGCGCACCATGCGCTCGCGCTTCACCAGCGTTTCGGCCACCATCACCAACGCCGGGCCCTCGGCGAACGGCATCGACGTCGCGGCGACGCGCACCGCCTCGCCGCGTATCGTCGCATCGTAGAACACCGGCGTCGCGTCGGCGGGCGCCTCGGGCGGAGGCGGCAGATCGGACTGACCCGCGACGAGCCGCCCGCGCGCGGTGACGGCGAAGTACATGCGGTCGGTGGTGTCCACGCGCAGCGCATCGAGCGTCGCGGCCGAAAGATCGAGCTCGACCTTGCCGTCGGCCGCCGAGAGGCGCTGCGCGATCGCTACCGCCGGGTCGAGCAGCGCGCGGTCGTACGCCTCGGTCGCGATGCGGAGCGCGGTGGTGTAGCTCGCGACAGCGCTCGCCGCGAGCACGGCGGCGAGCGGCACGAGGAGCCATACCAGGAGCAGCGTGCGGATGCGCGGCTCAGCCCTCACGCAGCGCCTCGAGCAGGTAGCCGAACCCGCGCACCGTCCGGATGTGCACGCCGGCGGGCTCGAGCTTGCTCCGCAGCCTGGAGACGTAGACCTCGATCGCGTTGTGCGAGAGCTTCTCGTCCCAGCTCGAGAGCGACTGCACGATGCGGTCCTTCGACAGCGCAACGCCCGGCTGCGTCACGAACAACTCCATCAGCGCCCACTCGCGGGCGGTGAGGTCGATCGGCTCGTCGTTCACGCGCGCCTCGCGGGCGACGAGATCGAGCACGAGCGCGCCGTAGACCATGCGCGGGCTGGTCGGCGTGCGGCCGCGCCGGATCAGCGCCCGCACCCGTGCCTCCAGCTCCTCGAACGCGAACGGTTTGACGAGATAGTCGTCGGCGCCCAGGTCGAGCCCGCGGACGCGGTCGGTCACCGCGTCCCGCGCGGTCACGACGATCACCGGCACGTAGTGCTCGCTGCGGCGAAGGCGACGCAGAAGCTGGAACCCGTCGATGCCCGGGAGCCCCACGTCGAGGACGACGAGATCGAAGGTCTCGTGCCCGACCGCGAGCTGCGCCCGCTCGGCGCTGTCGACCCAGTCGACGGCATAGCCCGACTGGCGCAAGCTGCGGGCGAGACCGTCGGCGAGCATCGCGTCGTCTTCGACGATGAGGAGGCGCATGGCGGGTGCGAATATTAGGCCCGGTGCGGAGAATCGGCTACGCTCCGGGAATGCTCGTCCTCGGCATCGAAACCGCGCGGGAACAAGGGGGCGACGCCCCCTTGTAGATCCCCCAGACTAGGCCTCGTCCGAAATGCTCGTCCTCGGCATCGAAACATCCTGCGACGAAACCGGCGTCGCGGTGTACGACACCGCGCGCGGTCTGCTCGCGCAGGAAGTGCATACACAGGCGGCGATGCACGCCGACTACGGCGGCGTGGTGCCCGAGCTCGCCTCGCGCGATCACATTCGGCGCACGCTGCCGCTGGTCGAGCGCGTGCTCGCGCGCGCCGGAGCGAAGCTCGCGGACCTCGACGCGATCGCATACACCCAGGGCCCGGGGCTCGCCGGCGCCCTGCTCGTCGGCGCGAGCCTGGGCGCGTCGCTCGCCTACGGGCTGGGGATCCCGGCGATCGGCATTCATCACCTCGAAGGGCATCTTCTCTCGCCGCTGCTCTCGGCGCGTCCGCCGGCGTTCCCGTTCGTCGCGCTGCTCGTCTCGGGCGGACATACCCAGCTGATGCGCGTCGCGGGCGTCGGGCGCTACACGCTCGCCGGCGAGACGCTCGACGACGCGGCCGGCGAGGCGTTCGACAAGACCGCGCAGCTGCTCGGCCTCGGTTATCCCGGCGGCCCGGCGCTCGCCGCGCTCGCCGATCGCGGGCGCGCTGGGCGGTTCCGGCTCCCGCGGCCGTTGATCGCGAGCGCCAATCTCGACTTCAGCTTCTCGGGGCTCAAGACCGCGGTCGCGACGCTCGCGCGCGCACAGCCGCTCGACGACGCCGGGCGCGCCGACCTCGCGGCGGAATTCCAGGAGGCGATCGTCGACGTGCTGGTGGCGAAATGCCGCGCGGCGCTCGCGGCGGCCGGCGAGCGGCGGCTCGTGGTCGCCGGCGGCGTCGGCGCGAACCGGCGCCTGCGCGCGCGGCTCGACTCGGCCGCGGCAAGCGAAGGATTCGAGACCTTCTATCCCGAGCTCGATCTGTGCACCGACAATGGGGCGATGATCGCGCTCGCAGGCGCGATGCGGCTCGCGGCCGGCGACAGCGACGGGCGCGGGCTGGCCTTCACGGTGCGGCCGCGGTGGGATCTCGCCGATCTCGCGCCGGTCGGGTAGCCGCCACGGCGGCGCGTCTCTTCTCAGGCTTCCGCCGCCGGCTTCTTTGCGCCCAGCCTGCTCTCGGTGCCGGCGATGAGCTTGCGGATGTTGTCGGCGTGCCGCCACACGAGCAGCACCGCGATCGCAAGCGCCGCTGCGGCGTAGGCGCCGAACCCCAGCACGAGCGCGGCCGCGAACGGCGCGAAGGCCGCGGCGACGAGCGCCGCGAGCGACGAATAGCGGAAGAAGAACGCGATCACGAGCCAGGTCGCCAGCGTGCCGAGCCCCACGCGCCAGTCGATCGCGAACAGCACACCGGCCGCGGTCGCCACGCCCTTGCCGCCCGCGAAGCGGAAGAACACCGGGAAGAGATGGCCGACGAAGACCGCGAGCGCGACCGCCGCGATCCCGCCATCGTCGACGCCGAAGCGCCACGCGAAGCGCTGCGCGAGAAACACCGCTAGCCAGCCCTTCGCGCCGTCTCCGGCGAGCGTGAGCACGGCCGCGAGCTTGTTACCCGTGCGCAGAACGTTGGTCGCGCCGGGGTTGCCCGAGCCGTAGGTGTGCGGGTCGGGGAGGCCGAGCGCCTTGCTCACGATCACCGCGAACGAGAGCGATCCGATCAGGTAACCGACTAGAATGAACGCGGCCGTCGCCATGACACGCAAAGTGTAACCCGCCTCACTCCGCCTCTCGCCCGATGCCGAATCAGCTGTTTCTCCGCGACATCCGCCTGGAGGCGAAGGTCGGGATTTACAAGCGCGAGCGCGCGATCACCCAGCCGATCGCGCTCGATCTCGAGCTCGAGCTGCCGTCGGACCGGGTATTCTCGACCGGCAAGGTCGCCGACACCATCGACTATGCGGTCCTCGTCGGCCGCGTCCGCGAGGAGCTCGACGCGCGCCGTTTCGGCCTCGTCGAGGAGCTGGCGGCGTTCATCGCCGAGCTCGTCATGACCGAGTTCGGCTCACCGCGCGTGCGCGTGAGCGTCGCGAAGCTCGGCATCCTCAAGGACGTCGGGCGCATCGGCATCACGATCGAGCGCGCGCGGAAGTAGCTCGCGCCGGGCGCTCACTCCTCCAGACCCACCTCGACCAGCTCGGGCGCCATCACGCGCACGAGCTCGGCCGGGTCGACGCCGACGAGATAGCCGCGCCGCCCGCCGTTGATGTAGATCTTCGCCAGAGCGAGAACGCTCTGCTCCAGGTAGATCGGCATCGGCTTGCGGGTCGCGAACGGCGAGGTGCCGCCGATCTGGTAGCCGGAGTGGCGCTGTGCGACCTCCGGCGCGCAGGGTTCGACCCGCTTCACGCCGATCTGCCGCGCGAGGCGCTTCGTCGACACCGTGCGGTCGCCGTGCATCAACACCACCAGCGGGCGCTTCGACTCGTCTTCCATGACCAGCGTCTTCAGCACTTCGTGCTCGTCGATGCCGAGCGCCGCGGCGGAGGCGCGCGTGCCGCCGTGCTCGACGTACTCGAAGACATGCTCGGAGTAGGCGACGCCGTGCCGCTTGAGGAAGGCGGTCGCCGGGGTTTCGGACACGCGGTCGGTCTTCGCCACCGGCTCAGCGGTGCGGACCTGCAAGGGGGCACGCCCCCTTGTAAATCCCCCGAGTTAGAGCTAGCTCAACGCGCGGGGATACAAGGGGGCACGCCCCCTTGTAAATCCCCCGAGTTAGAGCTAGCTCAACCACGAGGATGATGCTTCGAATGCAGCGCCTTCAATCGCTCGCGCGCAACATGGGTGTAGATCTGGGTCGTGGAGATGTCCGCGTGGCCGAGCAGGAGCTGCACCACGCGCAGGTCGGCGCCATGGTTGAGCAAATGCGTGGCGAAGGCGTGGCGCAGCGTGTGCGGCGAGAGCGGCTTGCCGGGAATCGCGCGGGCGCCGTGGCGCTTGATGAGATGCCAGAACGCCTGCCGCGTCATCCCACCGCCGCGAGAAGTGACGAAGACCGCGTCGGCGGCACGACCCGCGAGCAGCGCGGGTCGCGCTTCGCGCTGGTAGCGCGTGAGCCAGGCGACCGCCTCCTCGCCGAGCGGCACCAGCCGTTCCTTCGATCCCTTCCCGAACACGCGGACCACGCCCATGTCCAGGCTCACCTCACCGCTCTTCAGCATGACCAGCTCCGACACGCGCAGACCCGTCGCGTAGAGGACCTCCAGCATGGCGCGGTCGCGCAAGCCCAGCGGCGCCGCGACCTCGGGCGCGGCGAGCAACGCCTCGACGTCGGCTTCGGTGAGCGTCTTCGGGAACCGCGGCGGACGCTTCGGAGGCTCGAGCTTGAGCGTGGGATCGGCCGCGATCCGGTTGGACCGGATCAGAAATCGGTAGAAGCGCTTGAGACTCGAGGCGATGCGGGCCTGCGTCGTCGCGCGCGGCCGCTGTCCGCCCGGCCGGTCCGCGCCCCGGTGACGGAACGCGAAGTAGCCGAGGACATCGGCCTCGGCGGCGGCACCGATCGAGCCGCCCCGCCCGGCGAGCCAGTCGCCGAAGAGCCGCAGGTCGCGTCGATACGACGCGAGCGTGTTCTTCGCGAGCCCGTCCTCGAGCCAGAGCTGGTCGCAGAACTCGTCGAGGAGCGCCGCGTCCCGCTCGTTCATGCCGGGAAGCGGATCCCTTCGTGCGCGAGCAGCCACCGCTTGATCGCGATGTGGAACCCCTCGTCGTTCCGCGCGAAGCCGCCGATGCCGCCCGTGGCGATGACGCGATGGCACGGGATCGCGAGCGGAAAGTAGTTCGCGCCGCACGCCTGCCCGACGGCGCGCGGGCCCGACCGGATGTCTTTCGCGACCTCGCCGTAGCTGCGGACCCGCCCGGCGGGAATGCCGGAGATCTTCTCCCACACCCGCCGCTGGAACCGCGTGCCGAGCGGCTTGAGCGGCAGCGCGAACTGCCGCACGGGATCGTGGAGATAGCGTCGGACCTGCGCACACGCCTCGCCGGCGAGGCGGTTCTTCGGGGAGACCTCGGGCGCCGCATCCGGCAGGTAGAGGATCTCGGCGATGCATTCGTCCTCGGTGCCGACCCCTTCGGTGCGAAAGCCGATTGCGCCGAATGGCGTGTGCATCACGGCGTGGAAGCGCCGTAGCTCGGCGTCCGAGAGGAGCCTGCCGCTGGTGGCTTGGTGTTCCATGACCCGAATTCTAACGCCGCGCGAGTCGCCGTCACACGTTGAGCACCCCGTCGACGCACGTCACCGCGGCGCCACCGATCCACACCCGTTCGCTCGTCGGATCCCAGCGGACGGACACGTAGCCGTCGCGGCCGAGCTCGCGCCCCTGGCTCGCCACGTGCCGGCCCCGTTCGCCGACGGCCGCGCCGCCGTGCGCGAGCCACGCGCCGACCGCGGCGTTGCCGCTCCCGCAGACGGGATCTTCCGGAATGCCGTCGCCGGGCGCGAAGCTCCGCACGACGGCTTCGTGTCCCTGCGCGGGCTCGCCCGCGAACACCGTGATACCGGTGGCGCCAAGACGCCGCGTCAGCGCCGCAACGGCAGCGAAGTCGGGCGTGAGCGCGCGCACGGTTCCGGGGTCGGCCAGCATCGCGGTGAGCCAGCGCGGGCCGATGCCGACGATCTCGGCGCGGGTGCCTGGTGCAAGCCGCGCCCCGAGCGCCTGCTCGACCTCCGCCGCCGCGGCATCGGACACTGGCGTGAACGACGCCGGCGGCGCCTCGACCGCGATGCGCCGTTCGCTCCCGACCCCCTCCACGGCCAGCCGCAGCACACCCGCGATGCACTCCTGGCGGAGCTCGGCTTTCGCGGGAACGAGCCCGGCCTCGAGCACGGCGTGTGCACTGCCGACGGTCGGGTGCCCGGCGAACGGCAGCTCCTGTCGCGGCGTGAAGATCCGCAGACGGTAGTCGGCTTCGCGCACCGTGGGCGGCAGCAGGAACGTCGTTTCGGAGAGGTTCGTCCACGTCGCGATGCGCTGCATCGCAGTTGAGTCGAGCGCCTCGCCGTCGAGCACGACCGCAACGGGGTTGCCGAAGAACGGCCGGGTCGTGAAGACGTCGACCTGCTTGAAGCGCAGCGCGGGCATCGGACCCCTCCGGCGTAAGTAACCGCCGTCAGCGTACCAGCTCGGCGCCCGCGGCCATCCGCATGTCGCCCGGGACCGCACCCGGAGCGTAGGTCGCCAGCCGTGGCGGCAGGTTGGGCCGGGCGTCACCGCCGAAGCTCGGGTGATGACGGATGCGGCCGAGCAGCACCGTCACCCCGGCGCCGTCGAACGTCCCGTGCACCGGCGTGTCGAAACGCATGCGAGTTCCGGCGTCGACCATCGCGCGGCGCACATCGGGGGTGATCCGGAGCGTGACGATCTCGTTTGCGGGCCCGCGGAGCGCGGCGACGTGATGCGCGGTCGCATCGCTTGCGATCACGATGAGCTGCGAGACGTCGTTGAGCGGCGCCCCGAGCGCGAGCGGCGCGACCGCGCCGGTCGCGAGATCGACCCGCCACAACCCGCCGGCGCGTGCGGCGACAAGGGCCGTGCCGCCGGGCACCACTGCGAGGGCACCCTCGGCAAGGGGCGCCGGCCGCTCGGGCGCCGCCGGGAGTCGAGCGACGAGGCGCGCGGACCCTTGGTCCGCGTCGACCGCGACGATCTCCCCGCTCGCCGCGTCGAGAACGAAGGCGCGGGCGGGGCCATCGGCGACGATATCGGCGAAGCGGCCGCTCGCGCCCGCTTCCGCGATAACCGTGCGGCGCACCGGGAGCGCCGCGAGCTCGATGACCTCGACCGTCTGGGGTGTCAGCGCCCACAACCGGCGCGCTCTCGGCTGGTAGGCGAGCTGCACCACCGGATGGGACGCGGCAGCGGGCCTGACGGTCGCCACCACGCTCCCGTCGGGCCGCACCATCGCGATCGCGCCGGTTGCATAGCTCGCCACAAAGAAGCGGCCGCTGACGGGGTCATGGGCCACGGCCGACGGATAGAAGCCGGGGTCGACCGCGAGCGTGATCTGCGCCGGCTTGCAGCCGGCCAGGAGGAGTGCGAGAACGACGGAGACCAACCTGCCCATGACACCTACTCCCGATTCGAACGTCACGACTGGACAATAACGGTCGCTTGCAGTACACCACAGGTACACTTTCGCAGGCAGTTCGGGAATCTGTACCGGCTGAAAGACCATGACAGGCCTCCATAGCCTCACCGTCAGCCCGCTTTCCCACGATGCGCCGTTGCCGCTCGTCGAGCAGATCACCGGGTTTGTCCGCACCCGGATCGACGAGCGGAACTTGCGCGCCGGCACCCGTATGCCCTCGATCCGGCGGTTCGCGGAGGACAACAGGGTGTCGCGTTTCACCGTCGTGGAGGCCTACGACCGGCTCGTCGCGCAGGGCTACCTGGAATCGCGACGCGGCTCCGGGTTCTACGTGCGGGAGCGCCCGCAGCCGGTCCGGCGCACGGAGCGAAGCGATCCGCCGGCGAACCGCATCGACGTCGTATGGCTGCTCCACCAGCTCTACGCCGGGAACGACGGCCGCGACGTGCTGCTCGCCGGCTCCGGCTGCCTGCCGGAGAGCTGGCTCGACGAAGAGCTGCTGCAGTCTGGGCTACGGGCGCTCGCGCGCCGCGAACCGAGCGCGCTCACCGGCTACGGGACCCCGCGTGGCTATGCGCCGTTGCGGGACCTGCTGCAGATCTACCTCGCCGAGCTCGAGATCCGCGCCGAGCCCGACAACATCGTGCTCACGTCCGGGGCGAGCCACGCGCTCGATCTCGTCGCGCGCTACTTTCTGCATCCGGGCGACGCGGTGCTCGTCGACGACCCCGGTTACTACGTGCTCTTCGGACGGCTCGCCGCGATGGGAATGCGGCCGCTGGGCGTTCCGCGGAGGCCGGATGGGCTCGACGTCGAGCGGCTCGACTCGCTCGCCGCCGAGCACAAGCCGAAGCTCTTCATGACCAATTCGGTGCTGCATAACCCGACCGGCACCTCGCTCGCCGCGGCCGATGCGTTCCGCGTGCTCCGGCTCGCCGAAGCGCACGACTTCCACATCGTCGAGGACGACATCCTCGCCGACCTGAACCCGGGCCGGGGTCACCGCATCGCCCAGCTCGACCAGCTCAATCGCGTGATCTACGTCGGGAGCTTCTCCAAAACGCTCGGCGCGGGTCTCCGCGTCGGATTTCTCGCCGCGCATCCCGATCTAGCGCGCGATCTCACCGCGCAGAAGATGCTCGCGGGCCTGACCACGCCCGAGCTCGGCGAGCGGCTCGTCTATCAGGTGCTGTCCGACGGCTACTACCGCAAGCACGTCGATCATGTCCGCGCCCGGCTCGCGCGCTCGCTCGAGCCGGCGATCCGCAACCTCGAGCGCGCCGGCCTCACGCTCTTCCACGAGCCCTCGGCAGGCATGTTCATGTGGGCGCACGCGGGCGGGCATCGCGACGCCGAGGCGCTCGCGGCGGCCGCGCAGCCGCAGGGCATCATCCTCGCGCCCGGCAGCCTTTTCAGCCCGACGCAGGCGCGCTCGCCGTGGATGCGGTTCCACGTTGCCTACGCCGGAAGCCCCAAGCTCGCGCGTTTCTTCGACGGCCTGAAGTAGGGGTTCGGGCTACGAGGGGGCACACCCGGGCACACCTTTCCTCCGCTCTCGCCCGCCGGAATTCACCGCGCCGGGCGCGGCCCGGCTGCTATACTCGCCGGCTGCTTATTGCAGCGCAGCATCCATTGTCAGACATTGCCAGACCCCCATTGCCAGACCATGTCCCGCCTCATCCGCAACATCGCCATCATCGCCCACGTCGACCACGGCAAGACGACGCTCGTCGACCGCCTGTTGCAGCAGGCCGGAACCTTCGCCGCCCACGAACGCCCGCCCGAGCGGGTGATGGATTCGAACGACCTCGAGCGCGAGCGCGGCATCACGATCTTCGCCAAGAACTGCGCGATCGACTACGCCGGCGTGCACGTCAACATCGTGGACACACCCGGGCACGCGGACTTCGGCGGTGAGGTCGAGCGCGTGCTCGGCATGGTCGACGGCGTGCTGCTGCTCGTCGACGCGGTCGAAGGGCCGATGCCGCAGACCCGGTTCGTCACCCGCAAAGCGCTCGCGCTCGGCCTGCGGCCGATCGTCGTCGTGAACAAGGTGGACCGGCCGGGCGTGCGAGCCGACTGGGTCGTCAACCGGACCTTCGAGCTCTTCGACAAGCTCGGTGCGCACGAAGACCAGCTCGACTTCCCGGTGGTGTACGCGTCGGCGCTGCAAGGGTGGGCATCGCTCGATCCGAAGGCGCAGGGCGGCGATCTTCGCCCGCTGTTCCAGACCATCCTCGAGCGGGTCCCCGCGCCGAAGGACGTCGACGTCGACGGCACGCTCCAGCTCCAGCTCCACGCGCTCGACTACTCGAGCTACGTCGGGCGCATCGGCGTCGGCAAGATGCGGCGCGGCCGTCTCGTTCCCGGCCAGGAGGTCGCCGTGATGCTCGGGGACAAGCCGCTCGGCAAGGCGAAGGTCAACCAAGTCCTCGGCTTCTCCGGCCTCGAGCGCGTGCCGCTGGCGGAGGCGCTCGCCGGCGACATCGTGCTCGTCACCGGCATCGACGAGCTCACCATCGGCGCGACGATCGCCGATGCCGACCGTCCCGAAGGCTTGCCGCCGCTCAAGGTGGACGAGCCCACGCTCACGATGCGGTTCGTCGTCAACAACTCGCCGTTCGCGGGCACCGAGGGCAAGTACGTCACCAGCCGCAACCTGCGCGAGCGCCTCCAGCGGGAGCTCCTCACCAACATGGCGCTGCGGGTCGAGGACACCGGCGAGACCGATGTCTTCGTGGTTCACGGCCGCGGCGAGCTGCACCTGACCATCCTGGTGGAGAACATGCGGCGCGAAGGCTACGAGCTCGCGGTCGGACGCCCGCGCGTGATCACCCGCACGATCGACGGCGTGACGAGCGAGCCGTACGAAGCGCTCACCGTCGACGTCGAGGACGCGCATCAGGGCGCGGTGATGGAGGCGCTCGGCGGGCGGCGCGGGGACCTCGTCGACATGCAGCCCGACGGGCGCGGCCGCGTGCGGATCGACTACCGTATCCCGGCGCGCGGGCTCATCGGCTTCCAGAACGAGTTCATGAACCTCACGCGCGGCACCGGGATCATGACGCACGTCTTCGACGAGTACGGTCCGCTCAAAGGCGATCTGCCCGGGCGCCGCAACGGCGTGCTCGTGTCGCAGGACACCGGCGAGGCGGTCGCGTTCGCGCTGTTCAACCTGCAGGAGCGCGGGCGCCTGTTCGTGTCGCCGGGCGAGAAGATCTACGAAGGGATGGTCGTCGGCATCAACAGCCGCGACAACGACCTCACGGTCAACCCGCTCAAGGGCAAGAAGCTCACCAACATCCGCGCCGCCGGCAAGGACGACAACGTTCTCCTCACCCCGCCGATCAAGCTCACGCTCGAGTACGCGGTCGAGTTCATCGAGGACGACGAGCTGGTCGAGGTGACACCGAAGTCGATCCGGATCCGGAAGCGCTTCCTGAAAGCGCACGAGCGCAAGCGCGCGGACCGGACCGAGGAGAGCGCTTCGGCCTGAGCGTTCGGGCGCTCAGGGTGGGCGCGCAAGCCGCGCCACGAGGTGGCGACCGGTGGGCTGGAAAGTTGCGGGAACCCCGCTCTCGACGCGTTATGCGCTGCGCTTGAATGTCGCGAGGAACGCCGCCGCCCCGATGAACAGGCCGCCGAAGAAGCGATTCACGCGGCGGATCTGCCGCGGCTCGCGGAGCAGCCGCAGGAATCTGGCCGCGAAGAGCGTGTAGGCGCTCATCACCACCAGGTCGACCGCGGTCAGCGTCGCGACCACGGCCAGGTACTGCGGCAGAAGCGGCCGCGACGCCGCGATGAACTGTGGCAGCACGGCGAGGAAGAAGACGGTTGCCTTCGGATTCGTCGCGTTCACCAGGAAGCCTTGCGCGAACAGCGCGCGGGCGGTCCCTCCGCTCCGGTCTCCGCCCACTTGCAGCGGTTCGGCCGGCGCGCCCCATTGTCGCCAGCCGAGCCAGCAGAGATAAGCGACACCCAGCCACTTGAGCGCCGTGAACGCGAAGGTCGAGGTGGCGAGGATGGCGCCCAGCCCCGCGCCGACGATCGCGAGTTGTAGGGCGATCCCCGCCTGCATGCCGAAGATGTTCCAGATGCCGAGCCGGTAGCCATAGCGCATGCCGGTAGTCATGCATGCGACCGCGCCGGCGCCGGGCGAGACGCTGATCAGGATGGCCGCGACGAGGAAAGCGAGCCAGCTTTCGAGGGTCATTCGGTCACCCTGGCCGCTGCAGGTCTTGGGAGACGGGGCGAGCCGCACCGCGCCGGAGGAGCTGCAGAATCACCGCCGCCACCAGCAGCGCGAACCCGATCGCATCGAGGAGCGCCTTCGGATACAGCAGCAGCAAGCCCGCGACGAGGAGCAGCAGCCGCTCCGCGCCGTTCGTCTTCTTGAGGAGCCAACCCTCCGCGGCACCGGCGAGCGCGACGAGCGCGAGCGAGGCGAGCACCGTGATCCAGACGACGTCCCACCAGCTCCCGCCCTTCGGCACCGCGAGCAGGATGCCGACGCCGAGCGGGTCGAGCACGAACACGAACGGCACCACAAACGCCGGCAGCGTGTACTTCCACGACTGCAGCGTCGTCTTGTACGGGTCGCCGCCGGTGATCGCGGCCGCGGCGAAGGGCGAGAGCGCGGTCGGCGGCGACACCTCCGACAGCACCGCGTAGTAGAAGATGAACATGTGCGCGGCGAAGTCCGGCACGCCCAGCCGGATCAGCGCCGGCGCCGCGATCACCGCGCATATGATGTAGCTCGCGGTCACGGGCACCGCCAAACCGACCACCCAGACGATCAGCGCGGTGTAGATCGCGGTGAGAACGAGGCTACCGCCGGCGTACGCGATCACGATCTCGGCGAACTTGAGCCCCAGTCCGGTGAGCGTGACCACGCCGACGATGATCCCCGCCGCGGCGCAGGTCGCACCGACGTTCAGCATGCTGACCGAGCCGGCCTCGAGCGCCTTCGTGAGCTTCGAGCGCAGCAGCACGTCCTGCCACCACCCGGGCGGCCGCCGCGCAATGAGGCCGAGATCGAGCAGCGCGCAGTCGCGGTTGAGAAAGCTCACGAAGAACGCGACCACCGTCGCCCAGAACACCGACCCGATCGGCGAGAAGCCGGCGAGCATGAAGACGATGATCGCGACGAGCGACAGGAAGTGAAACCCCATCGTCCGCGTGAGCTGCCACACGCCCGGACGCGCGCCGAAGTCCACCGGCCGCATGCCGTATTTGCGCGCGTCGATCTCGACCATCAGCAACAGCGAGAAGTAATAGAGGCAGGTCGGAATCGCCGCCATCCGGATCACGTCGAGATACGAGATCTTGAGGAACTCGGCGATGAGGAACGCCGCGGCCCCGAGCACCGGCGGGGACAGGATCGCCCCCAGCCCGCCGGCGGCGAGCAGCCCGCCGGCGGCATTCCTTTCGTAGCCCGCCTTCGCCAGCATCGGATAGGCGACGGTGCCGAGCGTCACCGTCGTCGCGACGCCGGACCCCGACGGCCCACCGAGCAGGAACGAGGACAGCACGATGGTGCGCCCCGCGCCCGTCGGCTTTCCGCCGAGCGCGGCGAACGAGAAATCCAGGAAGAACTTCCCGGCGCCGGAGAACGTCAGGAACGCGCCGTAGATCGTGAACAGAATGATGAGCGACGAGGAAACGTCGACCGCAGTGCCGAACACGCCCTCGAGCGTCATGTACATCGTGCCCACGAGCCGTCCGACGTCGTAGCCGCGATGCCGCCACGGATCGGGCAGCCACGGCCCCGCCATCGCGTACGCGATGAAGAGGATCACGACGAACGGCATGATCCAGCCGGTCGAGCGCCGCGCGGCCTCGAGCACCAGCACCACGAGCGCGATGCCCATCACCATGTCGAGTGAGTTCGGGGCGGTGCTGCGGTCGAGAAAATTGTCGCCGCCGGCGATCGCGTAGACGATCGTGGCGACGCCGAGCAGCGCAAAGACGAGATCGAGCGGGTTGAAGCGGTTGCGCAGCCGCTTCGTTGCCGGGAACAGCAGGAACACGAGGAACAGCACGAAGCCGACGTGCGCGTAGCGCAGCGTCGTCGTCGTGATGACCCCGTACGCGGCGTACAGGTGGAAGAGGCTCATCGCGACCGCGGCAGCGGTGAGGAACACGCCCCACGCGCCCGGGAAGCGGTTCGTCGCCCCCTCCTCCGCTTCGACGAATGCCTCGGCCTTCCTGAGCGTGGCCTCGTCGATCACCGGCTCCGGCGTCGCGTCGGCGCGCAGTGACCCCGATGGCGGGTCGCCGCGCGGCGGCTCCGTGACCGGCCTCGCCATCTCGTCTGCCATGGGCCCTCCTCCCGTGGAGTCGCGATTATGCGGCAGAAGGAAGCCCGGTCACGCGGATGCGTTTCCACTAGCTGCGCCGGCTCGCGCCATGGGGTCAAGGTCCGATGTTTCGAACCGACTTCCCGCTGCGATACTTTCCGCCGCGCGCGAAAGTAGCGCGTAGAATTCCGCGCCGGCCCGGGATCCCGCCGCGCCGCAACGGCACTGTCGCAATGCGAGGACACGTGAACGAAATTTCGGTGTCGCTGGTCGTGCTGGGGTGCGTCCTCGCCGGCGGATTGCTCGGCTTCCTCGTCAACACCGCGCTCCCCAAGGACCATCTCAGCGACCACTCCAAGGACTCCGTCAAGCAAACCGTCGGCGTGCTGAGCGCGCTGACCGCCCTCGTCCTCGGTCTGCTGATCGCCACGGCCAAGACCTCCTACGACGCGAAAAACGACGGGCTCATCGAGACAGCGGCCGACGTGATCCTGCTCGACCAGGCGCTGGCCCAGTACGGCCCTGAGACCGGGGGCGCGAGAAAGCTCCTGCGCGACTCCACCGCCGCGAAGCTGAAGGAAATCTGGCACCGGGGCGACGCCGAAGTCGCGGGCATGGCGGCGCCCGGCCGGCGCGATCCGCTGGAGGAGATCCAGATCGGCCTGCGCGATCTCACGCCGCAAACCGCTGCCCAGCTCGAGCTGCGATCGCGCTCGCTCGCGATCGCAGCCGACCTCGTGAAGACCCACTGGATCATCCTCGCCCGCTCCGGCGGCACGATCCCCGGGCCGTTCCTGGTCGTGCTCGCGTTCTGGCTCGCGCTGACGTTCGCGGGCCTCGGCCTTCTCGCGCCGCGCAACGGCACGGTCATCGCGGCGGGCATCGCCACTGCGCTGGCGGTCGCCGCCGCGGTGCTGCTGATCCTCGAGCTGGACACGCCCTACGGCGGTGTCATCGCGATCTCCGATGCGCCGTTGCGGCTCGCGCTCGAGCACCTCGGACGGTGATGCAGATGCCTGCCCGCGGACCTGCTGCGCCGGCCTCGCGGCTCCGGCGCTTGCTGCGCGAGCCGCTGCTGCACTTCCTGCTCGCCGGGCTCGCCCTGTTCGTCCTGTATCGCGCGTTGAACCCCGCTTCAGCGGAGCGCGATTCTTCCAACCAGATCAGGCTGACGGAGGACGATCTCGTCCAGATGACCATCATGTGGCGCGCGCAGGGACGTCCTGCGCCAACGCCCGAGCAGATGAAGAGCCTGGTGGAGACCAAGGTCCGCGAGGAGGTGCTGTTTCGGGAAGCGCTCGCGCTCGGCCTCGACAAGAACGACCCCATCGTCAAGCGCCGGATGGCGCAGAAGATGGAGTTCCTGGCCGAGGACCTCTCGGGCATCGGCGACCCGAAGCCCGACGAGCTGAAAGCCTGGTTCGCGGCGAACGCCGATCGCTTCGCGTTTCCGCCTCGTGCCTCGTTCCGTCATCTCTACTTCTCCCCGGACCGGCGGGGGGAACGCGCGCAAGCCGACGCGTCCCGCGCGCTGGAGAAGCTCGGCGGCAAGCCCGCCGACTCGACGACCGCCGCCAAGCTCGCCGACCCGTTCATGTTCCAGGACTACTACGGCGATCGCTCGTTCGACCAGGTCGCCAGCGTGTTCGGCCCGCAGTTCGCGCAGGCGCTGCTCCAGCTCAAGCCGGGATCGTGGCAGGGCCCGGTCGAATCCGGGTACGGCTGGCACCTCGTCTGGATCGAGGCGATGACGCCCAAGCGCATCCCGACCTTCGAGGAGGTCGAACCGGAGGTCAAGCAGCTATGGCTCGCCGAGCGGCGCGCCGAGACGAAGCGCAAGGCATTCGAGGCGATGCGCTCGCGCTACGAGGTGGTGCTGCCTGACTCGCTCACGAAGGCCCGGGGGGATAAAGAAACGGGCCAGCCTGGGAAACGCCCGTGAACGGCGCGCGCACTGGCCTGCTCCGGATCATGGCGCTCCTCGTGGGCGTCGCGGCGCTCGCCCACGCGCCGGCTGCGCGAGCGCACGAGTCCCGGCCCGCCTACCTCGAGATAACCGAGACGGCGCCGGGCCGCTACGACGTGCTCTGGCGCACGCCGCTGCTCTCGGGCATGCCCCTGCCGGTGGTACTGAAACTCCCCGAGGGCGCGCGCAACGTCACCGAGCCGGGCGTGCGCGAGTTTCCTGATTCGATCGTCGAGCGCCGGCTCATCGAGGTCGACGGCGGTCTCACCGGCAAGCGCGTCGAGTTCGTCGGCCTGCAGGCGACGATCACCGACGTCCTCGCGCGCGTGCAGCTCCGCGATGGCGCGTATTCGACGACGCTCGTTCACCCCTCGAACCCGTGGCTCGAGGTCGCCGGGTCGCAAGGGGCCCTCGCGGTGTTCGGCACCTACCTCAAGCACGGCGTCGAGCACATCCTCCTCGGCTACGACCACCTGCTGTTCGTGCTCGCGCTCATGCTGATCGTGCGCAGCACCCGCGTGCTCGTGTGGACGATCACGGCGTTCACGCTCGCGCACTCGATCACGCTCGCGCTGGCGACGCTCGGCGTCGTCCACGTGCCCGGGCCGCCGGTCGAAGCGACGATCGCGCTCAGCATCCTGCTGCTCGCGGCGGAGATCCTCCGCGTGCGGCAGGGGCAGCGGAGCCTCGCGGCTCGGTGGCCGTGGGTCGTCGCGTTCTCGTTCGGCCTGCTGCACGGGTTCGGCTTCGCCGGTGCGCTGACGTCGATCGGGTTGCCGAAGAACGACGTGCCGCTGGCGCTGTTCGCGTTCAACGTCGGCGTGGAGGTCGGCCAGCTCGCGTTCATCGCGGTGGTGCTCGGACTCCTGGCGGTGGCGCGGCGACTGCCGCTGCCGCGTCCGTTGACGGCGCATGCGCTTCCGGTCGCGAGCTATGCCATCGGGACACTCGCGGCATTCTGGTTCGTGGAACGGCTCGCCGGCTTCTAAGCGCGGCCGAACCGGATCCGCGCGCACAGCCCCGGACTGCCCTCCCGATCGCCCAGCTCGACCGTCGCGCCGTGCCGCGAGGCGATCTCGCGCACGATCGCCAGCCCCAGCCCGCTGCCCGGTCCCGCGGCGTGTTGTCCACGGCGGAAGCGATCGAACACCCGCTCGCGATCGGCCGGCGGGATGCCCGGTCCCGAGTCGAGCACCTCCGCTACGACTTCCCCGCCGACGGTGCGCACGCGCACGTCCACCTTGCCCCCGGCCGGCGAGTAGCGGATCGCGTTGTCGACCAGGTTGCCGAGCGCCACGCGCAAGCTTTCCGCATCGCCGTCGACCACCGCCGCGGACGCATCCAGATCGAGTTCGATGCCGCGCGCTTGAGCCTGCTGCGCCTGCTCGACGAGGACCTCGCGCGCGACCGCCGCGAGGTCGACCCGCGCCGCGCGCCGATCCGCCGCGCCTTCGTCGTGCCGCGCGAGGTCGAGAAGCTGCCCGACGAGCCGCACCGAACGCTGCACGCCCGCCTTGAGGCGCGCCAGCGCTTCCTCCCGCGCGGGGCCTTCCGGAACCCGCTCGAGGAGCTGCAGCTGCAGACCCACCGCGGTGAGCGGCGTGCGCAGCTCGTGCGCCGCGTCGGCGATGAAGGCGCGCTCGCGCTCCAGCGCGCGACCGAGGCGCTCGAGCAGATCGTTGAGCGAGGCGACGAGCGGCCGCAACTCGTCAGGGAGGCCCGCTTCCGGCAGCGGGCCGAGCGTCCGCGGCCCGCGCGCAGAGAGGGAGTGCGCAAGGCCGGTCAGCGGCGCGAGCCCGCGGCCGACGACGATCCAGATGAGGAGCGCGAGCAATGGCAGCGCCACCGCCACCGGCGCCAGCACGCGCAGCGCGCCCCGCGCCGCGCGGTCGCGCCGCAGGCTCATCGGCTGGGCGACCTGGACGATCTGACTCTCGGCGTCGATGCGATAGACGCGCCAATCGCCGTCCGCCGATGCCACGGTGCTCACGCCCACCGGGGCGAGCACCGGCGGGATGACGCGCGGGCTCGAGACGAACACGACGGCGCCGTCGGCGCGCCACACCTGGATGAGAAAGTCTTCCGCGTCGATCGCCGCGGCGCCGCGGCCCTCGAAGATGCGGTCGCGGAGTGCGATCCCCATCTGCTGGAGCTGGTAGTCGAAGAGCTCGTTCGCCTGCTCGTAGGCGGTGCGGTAGACGCCGAATGCGACCAGCGCGCCGGCGACCGCCGCCGTGGCGAGCAGCCCCACGAGCAGCGTGCGCCGGATCGAGCTCACGCCCGCTTCGCCACCGTGTAGCCGACCCCCCGCAGCGTCCGGATCATGTCGGCGCCGAGCTTGCGCCGGATCGAATGGATGTGCACCTCGACCGCGTTCGACTCGATCTCCTGCTGCCACCCGTACATCCGCTCCTCGAGCTGCGCGCGAGAGAGCACCGCCCCGGGGCGCTCGAGCAGCGCCTCGAGCAGCGCGAACTCCCGCCCGGACAACCCGACCTCCCGCCCGTCGACGAACGCCCGGCGCTTCGCCGGGTCGAGCCTGAGCGAGCCGTATTCGATCTCCGGTGCGGCGCGCCCCGCCCGCCGGCGCGCAACCGCGCGGATGCGGGCGGCGAGCTCGTCGAGGTCGAACGGCTTGAGGATATAGTCGTCGGCGCCGGCGTCGAGCCCGGCGATGCGGTCGGCGACCGCGTCGCGCGCGGTGATGATGACCACCGGCAGATCGGCGCCGCCCGCGCGCAGGCTCTTCAGCACCTCGAGTCCGAGCTTCCGGGGCAGCCCGAGGTCGAGCAGCACCAGCTCGTGCACCAGCGGGGAGAGCGCCGCCTCGGCGGCGAGCCCGTCCTGCACCCAGTCGACCGTATGTCCCGCGTGCCGCAGCCCGGCCACGACGCTCTCGCCGATCATCGCGTCGTCTTCGACCAGCAGTATGCGCATTCGATACCCCGAAAAGGTGCGGGCGGCGCGCACCGGCGAGTCGCGCGCCGCCCGGGATTCTGAACGAGTTTTTGCAGCCAGCCGCTTTAGAGCTTCATCTCCCACACGAACACCGCCCGCGCGGAGGCGGCCGCGGCAACGCGGACGGTCTGCTCCAGCATATGGCCGAAGTAAATGGCCCGCACCGTGTAATCGCCGTCGGGCAGCTTCGCGAGCAGGTACGGCCCGTCGGATCGCACCGCGAGCACCTGCCTTCCCTCGCGATCGAGCACGCTGACCGCGACGTCGGCGATGTACGTGTCGTGAGATGCGCGCCTTGCGGACGAACTCGAGCGCCAGCGGAAACTTGCACTGCGCCTGCCGCATCGACACGTATTCCGCCTCGCCGAGACCGCCGGTGACGTACTGGATCTCGCCCTGACTCTTGAGCGGGGGCATCGGAATCATCGGGGCGCCCGGTCCCCGGCCGAGGGTCCACACCACCGCCCCGTTCCGGGGTTTGAGCCCCGAGCGCCTCACGTTGAATCGCCTCCGGATGGGATACGGCATGAGCTCAGCCGAAGTTCACCGGCACGTAGATCTGCGCATCGTCGCGTTGCACGAGGACGGCGATCGACTTGCCGGCCGCACCCACGAGGCCGCGAAGCTCGCCGGCCGACTTCACCGGCGTGCCGTTCACCGCAAGAATCACATCGCCGCGCTGGATGCCGGCCTTCTCCGCCGGGCCCGAGACGCTCTCGACGACGAGGCCTTCCTTGCCGCCGATCTCCTTGCGCTCCTCGGCCGAGAGCGGACGGACCGCGACGCCGAGCTTGCCCTGCGCTTCGGCTGCGCGGGGGGCCGCCTCAGCGGCCTTGGCGTCCTTCGCCTCGCCGACGGTGACCGCGACCTCCTTCGCCGCGCCAGCGCGCCACAGCTCGAGCGTCGCTCGCGTGCCCGGTTTCGTCTCCGCGACGCGGCGCGCGAGCTCGCTCGAGCGCTCGATCGCCTGGCCGTCGAGCTTCAGCACGACGTCGCCGGGCTTGAGGCCGGCAGCTTGCGCCGGGCTGTCCTTCTCGACCTGGGTCACCAGCGCGCCGGTGGCGGTCTTCATGCCGAACGAGCCGGCGAGCGGCTGGGTCAGCTCCTGGATGCCCACACCGAGCCGGCCGCGGACGACGCGACCGTTCGCGGCAAGCTGGTCCTTCACGTTCAGCGCGACATCGATCGGGATCGCGAACGAAACGCCCTGGTAGCCGCCGGTGCGGGTGAAGATCTGCGAGTTGATGCCGATCACCTCGCCGGCCATGTTGAAGAGCGGGCCGCCGGAATTGCCCGGGTTCACCGCGACGTCGGTCTGGATGAACGGCACATAGCTCGAATCGGGCAGCGCGCGCCCGGTGGCGCTCACGACGCCGGCGGTGACGCTGTTTTCGAGACCGAACGGCGAGCCGATCGCGGCCACCCACTCGCCCGGCTTGAGCGATTTCGCATCACCCATCTTTACCGTCGGCAGCCCGGTGGCCTCGACCTTCAGCAGCGCGACGTCGGTGCGCGAGTCGGCGCCGATCACCTTCGCTTTCAGCTCGCGCCGGTCGGAGAGCTTGACCGTCACGTCGGTCGCATCCGCGACGACGTGCGCGTTGGTGAGGATGTAACCGTCGGCGCTGACGATGAAGCCGGAGCCCATCCCGTGCCGCGGCATGCCGCCCTTCGGCATCGGCATCTGGAACCGCTTGAAGAATTGTTCGAACGGATCGCTCTCGTCCTGCGGCTGCCGCGGCGTGCGTTGCGCCGCCGGCGTGGTCGCATCGACCGAAATGTTGACGACCGCCGGCCCGTATTCGCGGACGAGCTGCGAGAAATCGGGAAGCCGGGCGGCGGAGATTCCCGGGGCAACCGCAGGAACGACGGCGGCAGCGGCTTGCGCGTGCGAGGGCTGGATCAGGTCGCGCGCCACGTAGCCGCCGCCGAGCGCGGCGATCACCGCCGCGGCCACCAGGCTGCGGGAGAAGGTCTTGCTTTGCATGCGCATTCCTTTCTGTCTCGAAGGATCGGGCACGAGGGCACCCGGATGAGCGCGCAGGCTAAACGCCGAAACTTAAGGCAGCCTTAAGAGCGGGCGATGTTGGATAATCGGTCGAGCGCGAACGAAAACACGGCGATCGATCAGGAGAGAAGTGAGATGAGATTCGCAAGCGCGATCGGGGCGGCCGTTGCGGCGGCAGCCGTCGCAGTCGTCGGCGGATGCGCGGGGTCGTCGACCTATGTCAACCTAGCGACCGGGCAGCAAGTCTCCGCCTACGGTCCGACCGACAACGCCGACCTTGCCGCCTGCCGGGCGGAGTACCAGCGGGTCTTTGCGCAAGCGCCGAGCGTGCACGACGGCATGATCGTCCCCAACTGCATGAACGCGCGCGGCTGGGTCCTCCAGTAGCGCGGGCTAGCGCAGCAGCGCCCGCAGCTTGTCGGCGGCCTGCGAGGACTGATCGGCGCACGCCGCGACCCCAGCGCGGGCGAGCTCCGCTTCGAGTCCAGGACGGCGGCGGACCGCGTCCGCGGCGCTCGCCTTCTGCGAGATCTCCGCGTACCGATTGCCGCCGGGCAGCTCCCAGACCTCGACGACAAAGCGTCGGTCCGCCGGTCGGTAGGTGTCGATCCGTGCCGGTCCGAGCCGCCGGGCGTCTGGCGCGAGCGGCCAGGCCGACGTGCCCTCGCGGAGATAGCGCACCTGCGCGGCGCTGAGCGCGTCGGCGAGCGGCAGGCGGCCCTCGAGCAGCGCGCGCACGGTCGCTTCGTCCAGCTCCCGGCTCAACGACACTGCACCTTTGAAATCGGCACCGTGCAGGTCGTACTCGCACTTGCCTTCCGCGGGCGGGAGCAGGGCGGCATCGATCCGCGCGCAATCCTGATCGGCGACCTTCAAGGTCAGCTCGCGCTCGCGGGCGCCGAGCCGAAGGCGGAAGACGACGCCGCCGCGGTGGTGCGCGAGGTCGGCGCTTTCGAAATACCAGACCTCGCGCGGACCCACGCCGTCGGGCTGGAGCGCGAGTCCCTTGACGATCGTTTCGGGCGCCGCGCACAGGTTGATCTGGATCTCGGCCCTCGCCGCGCGCTCACCCTCGTCCCTGGCGACCGGCGCCGCTGGGCCGGTGCAGGCCGGCAGGAGGAGCGACGTTGCGGCGAAGCAGATGGCGCGCAGCGGTGCAGGAACGTTCACGCCGCCGATTGTGCCAGCGCACGCCACGTTATACGACCAGGCCCACTTTCTCCCTCCGCAAAGGCGGCCGATACTTGCGGCCTGCCCGAGCTGAGGCTCCTGTTGCCGGCCCGCGTGCAGACCGCGGCCCGGGTGTCACGATGCGAACGACGCCCTGCTCGCGGTGCTCGAGGGCGTCCGCGCGTGACCCCCGGGGCATTGCGCCGGCAGCGCGAACCGCACACCCCGGCGGTTGTCACGCGCGGATCCCGGCGGGTTCCGGGCCGCGCTCGAACCGCGCTAGGTGTTCTACGTGGCAGCACGTATGGCTAACGCGAGGCGGCTTCGAGCATCATGACCGCTGTCACGCCGAATACCGGAGGTCGGACATGTCGAAGCTGTTTCCGCTCGCCGCGCTCATGCTGACCGGTTGCGCGACGTACGCGCAGTTCTTGGACTCGAGGCAGGCCGCGGCGATGCAGGCCGCGCTTAAGCGCGGTCAATTCGAGCTAAACTGCCCGGCCGCGAAAGAGGTGCTGCTGTCCCGGGAGATGATCCAGCCGGTTTTGTTCAACGGCATCCAGCGCGCCGAGTACACGATCGGCGTCGACGGTTGCGGGCAGCGCACGACGTTCATCGTCATCTGCCCCGACGAGAGCGACGGTTGCTTCGCCGCTGGGCCGGGCGGGTTCGTCCGCGGCAGATAGACGCGGGATATCCGGCCAGAAGGGGATCCACCACGGTGACTGTGAACGTGCCGCTCACGGTATCGGCCGGGCAGGCGGCCACCGTGCAGAAGCCGACGGAGCAGAAGTCGCTGCTCAACCAGGGCTGATCACGCACGACATCTCCACTCTGGCGGGCGACGGCGCGGCGAAGCTATCAACCCGCGGTCTTCTGCCGGTGGTACGCCGACGCAAGCGACCCGGCATCCCGAGAACAACAAGCATTCACGGAGGCAACATGATCCCCGCGCAAACCTCGTGTACCGGCAGAACGGCACTCGCCGCCGCGCTGCTTTCTCTCGCCCTGCTTCCCGGCTGCGGCGGCGGCAATGGCGGCGGGATGGGCGGCGTCATGCAGACCGACACCGGCAAAGGCGCGCTCTTCGGCGGGATGGGCGGCGCGGCGCTCGGCGCGATCATCGACCACGGCAACCCCTGGGCGGGCGCGCTGATCGGCGCGGTCGGAGGCAGCCTGAGCGGCGCGCTGGTCGGCCACTTCATGGACGATCGCAAGAAGAACCTGGAGCAGGTCCTGCAGCCGGAGATCAACAACGGCACCGCCAGCGTCACGATGCTGAGAGACAACTCGCTGCTGATCAGCATGACCCGGGAGAGCGCTTTCCAGCGGGGCTCCACCGTCGTGAACCCCGCCTTCATCTCGACGCTCAACAAGGTCGCCGGCGTGGTGAAGACCTACGGCAAGACCACGATCTCGGTAATCGGGCATCCGGACAGCGGCGGGTCCGAGGCGGAGCGGCGCTGGATCTCCGATCAGCGGGCCGAGGCAGTGCGCGGCCAGCTGCTCGGCATGGGCGTCCCCCCGGCCGCGGTCTCGGCGAGCGGGAGCCCGAGCAGCTCCTATCTCGACGGCCGTGTCGAGCTCGTCCTCCACCCCGTCAGGGAGAGCGCGTAGTAGCAGCGCGCGTGTCGCCGCGACTTTCGTCCGAGCGGGAACCGCATGCTCGGTTCCATCGGCCCGCGGAGTCCGGCGGATGATGACGGCCCTGCGCGAATGGAAGCACTTCGTGCTGCTCGCCGCGGTGCTGGGGATGCTGGTGAGCCAGCCGTTCCTCGTGCACGGCGGCATCGCCGCGCGCTTCATTGTCGACGCGGCCGTGCTCGCAGTCGCCGTCGGCGTCATGCTCATCGTCTTCGGCAAGACCTGGGAGCGCAACCTCGGGCTCGCGCTGGCGCTGCCCGCGGTCGCGCTCGCTATAGCACACTACGCCTTCCTGGCCTCGCATACGCCGCCGCTGGCCGTGGCGTTCCACCTTCTCATCGTGGTGTTTCTCGGCTTCGCCGTGGTGGTCATCGTGCGCGACATCTTCCGCAAGCGCACGATCCGGTTCGACGACATCCTCCGGGCGTTCGCCGGCTACCTGCTGCTCGGGGTGCTGTGGGGCAACGGTTACGCGGCCGCCGCGCTCCTCGCGCCCGACGCTTTCAGCGTCAATCCCGCGATCCAGTGGCAGCTCGATGATTGGCACCTGCGCCGCGCCCTCTTCAACTTCTTCAGCCTGGCCACCCTGTCGAGCCTCGGCTATAGCGACATCACTCCGACCTCGCCGTTCACGAACACCCTGACCTGGCTCGAGGTCATGAGCGGGCAGTTTTACATGGCGGTCGTCATTGCGCAGATAATCGGGCTCAAGCTCGCCAGCGTCGTCCGCTCCGGCAGCGCCGATCCAGGCCCCATCGACCCCAAGTAACCGCGAGCCATGTCGAAGCACGCCGCCACGCACACCGCCGGAGACGCCGGCGCCGCCGCCACGGTCGAGCCCGCAGCTGCGCCAGCCGCCGCGAAGCCGCGCTCGAAGATCCGGCTCGTGCGCGAGATGCTCCGGCCCTACTCCGGCCAGCTGGCGATCGTCTTCGCCGCCATGCTGGTCCAGACGGTCATGACGCTCGCCGGGCCGTGGCCGCTGAAGATCATCCTCGACAACGTGGTCGGGACCCACAAGCCGCCGGAGTGGCTCCGGGCGCTGCACATCCTCTCGCTCAGCGACAGCAAGCTCGAGCTCGCCGCCATCGCAGCGATCGGCCTCGTGGTCATCGCGGTGCTGGCCGCGGTCGCGAGCTATATCGAGAACTACTACACCGAGAGCGTGAGCCAGTGGGTCGCGCACGACCTGCGGCTGCGCGTCTACGACCACCTGCAGCGGCTTTCGCTCGGCTATTACGACACGCACCAGGTCGGCGACATCCTGTCCACGATCACCACCGACATCAAGACCATCCAGGGCTTCGCCTCGTCGGGGACGCTCGGCATCCTCGTCGACCTGATGACGATCGTCGGGATGCTCGGCATCATGTTCTGGCTCGACTGGGATTTCGCGCTGATCGCGGTCGCCGTCACCCCGTTCCTCGTGCTCTACGTCGCGCGCTTCAACCGCGCGGTGAAGAAGGCGACCCATGAAGTCCGGAAGCACCAGTCGGAGATCGTCTCGGTGGTGCAGCAGGGACTCGAGTCGGTCCGGGTGGTCAAGGCCTACGGGCGGCAGGACCTCGAAGAGGCCCATCTCACGGACGTGAGCCACGCCACCGTCGACGCGGCGCTCAAGGCACGCCGGGTCAAGGCGCTGCTCTCCCCGGTGGTCTCGGTCGTCGCCGCCGCTTGCGCCGGGTACGTGCTCTGGCGCGGCACGGCGCTGGTCCTCTCCGACGTGATGACCGTGGGCGCGCTCACCGTCTTCCTCACCTACCTCTCGAAGTTCTTCAAGCCCGTCCAGGACCTCGCGAAGATGAGCAACAGCATCGCGCAGACGGCGGTGGCGGTCGAGCGGGTGCAGACGATCCTCGACACCGACATCGCCCTGACCGAGCGCCCCGATGCGCGCGAGCCCGGGACGCTCAAAGGCGCGATCACGTTCGACCGCGTCGCCTTCGCCTACGACCCGAAAGCGCCGGTGCTGACATCGGTCGACGTCAGCATCGCGGCGGGCCAGCTCGTCGGGGTCGTCGGCCCGACCGGCGGCGGAAAATCCACGGTCGTCAGCATGATTCCCCGGTTCTACGATCCGACCGACGGGCGGGTCCTGATCGACGGGGTCGACGTCCGCGACTACACGCTCCAGGGCCTGCGCGGCCAGATCGGCTTCGTGCTGCAGGACACGGTCCTCTTCCGCGGCACCGTGCACGACAACATCGCCTACGGGCGGCCGTCGGCGACCGACGCGGAGATCGTCGAGGCGGCCAAGCTCGCGAACGCGGACGAGTTCATCGCCAAGATGCCCGACGGCTACAAGACCATGGTCGGCGAGCGCGGGCTCACCCTCTCCGGCGGCCAGCGGCAGCGGATCGGCATCGCCCGCGCGATCATCCGCAACGCGCCCATCCTCATCCTCGACGAGCCGACCGCAGCACTCGACACCGAGTCGGAGCGCCTGGTGGTCGATGCGCTCGAGAAGCTCATGAAGGGGCGGACTGTGATCACGATCGCGCACCGGCTGAGCACGATTCGCCACTCCGACAAGATCATCGTCCTCAAGGGCGGCGTGGTCGCCGAGGAGGGCACGCACGACGAGCTCGTCGCGCTCGACGGCGTGTACGCCGAGCTGCACCGCGCGCAGGTCGGGCCCGCCCCGGCGGCGCCCGCCTCCTAAGGAATCCCATGTCCCGCTCGCTGATCGTGATGCCCGATGACTCCTCCCGGCCGATCCTCGACGCGATCGCCGCGGCGAAGCGCTCGCTGCGCGTCAAGATGTTCGTCTTCTCCGACCCATCCCTGCTCGCCGCTGTCATCGCCGCGCAGAGGCGCGGCGTTAAGGTGAAGGTGATGCTCAACCCCGCCCGCCGCGGGGGCGAGCCGGAGAACGAGGCGACCCGCAAGAAACTCGAAAAGGCAGGGGTAGAGGTGACCGACAGCAATCCGGCCTTCGCGGTTACGCACGAGAAATCGATGGTGGTGGACGACGAGACGGCGTTCGTGAAGTCGCTCAACTGGGAGACGAAGAACCTCACCGAGACCCGCGACTACGCGATCACGACCGCGCATCGCCACGAGGTCGACGAGGTCATCGAGGGCTTCGAGGCCGACTGGCACCGGAAGCAGTTCGACCCCGGCCCGGACGCGAAGCTGATCTGGTGCAGCTCGAACGGGCGCGACCGCATCGCCGCGTTCATCGACGGGGCGAAGCATTCGCTCTTCGTGCAGAACGAGCGCTACCAGGACCAGGTCATCATCGAGCGCCTGGTGCGCGCCGCGCGCCGGGGGGTGAAGATCCACGTGATGGCGCGCCCGCCGCATACGCTGAAGAAGGAAAAGCTCGTCGAAGGCGTCGGCGGGATGCGCATCCTCGACGACGTCGGCGTCAAGGTCCACAAGCTGAAGCATCTGAAGCTGCACGCCAAGATGCTCCTCGCCGACGAGGCTCGGGCGATCGTGGGCTCGATCAACCTGAGCCCCGGGAGCTTCGACAGCCGGCGCGAGCTGGCGATCGAAGCGGACGACCGGCACATCGTCAAGCGGCTTCTCGAGATCGTGCACCACGACTGGAAGCATTCGCATCCGCTCGATCTCACCGACGAGGGCTTGCTCACCGATCTGGCGAAGCGGGGCGGCGGCGAAGGCGCGGCGAAGCTGGCGCTGGGCGGAGGCAAGGTAAAATCCGGGCACGACGCCAAGGGTACGGTCGAAGCCAAGCCGAAGGCGAAGCACGAGCCCAAAGCCAAGCCTAGGGCTAAGGAGTAAAATCGGCCACGCCTAAACGCGGCCCCAATGACGTGAAGTCCCGACAAAAAGGAGTTACCCGATGAAACTGCCACACCTCCTCACCACCGCCGCGCTGACGCTTTCGCTAGCGGCCGGCACCGCGCTCGCTCAGGACGACAAGGCCAAAAAGCAGGCCGAAGTCCGCAAGGCAACCGCGACCTCGCTCGGGAAGTTCTATAAGGAAGACCCCAAGCTCAAGGAGGCGGTCACCAATGCCCCCGGCTATGCCGTTTTCACCACCTACGGGCTGAGCTTCCTCATCGGCGGCGCCGGCGGCAAGGGCCTCGTCCAGGACAACAAGACGAAGAAGGTCACCTATATGGACATGGCGCAGGCGAGCGCGGGCTTACAGATCGGCGCGTCGGAAAGCGAGACGCTGATCATCTTCAAGTCGGCGCAGGCGATGCAACAGTTCGTCGACAAAGGCTGGGAGGCCGGCGGCGGCGCCACCGCGCAGGCCGGCGCGGGGGGCAAATCGGTCGGCCCGGACGCCGGCGCGAACGTAATCGCCGACGCGCGGTACTACACCCTCACCAAGAACGGGCTCCAGGCCGGGGTCGCAGTCGCCGGTACGAAGTACTGGAAGGACAAGGACCTCAACTGACGGCGCTCGCCTGACGGGACTCATCCGAGTCCCGCCGCCCCGGTCGACGGCCGGGGCGGGACTACTGCTGAGGCCGCGCCTTCGGGCGCGGCGTCGTTTCGGCGGCCCCACCCATCACCGGCGCGCTCGTCGCGTCGTGCGGGCTCAACTGAGCGCCGCGACGCCCCTCGAGAAGGGGCCTCCGACGCATGCGGGACGGTGCAGGCGTATTACGGCTTGTCCGCCGCTTCGCCCCGCCGCGGAAAGTTGAACAGCGGATCGAGCAGGTCGATAGGCGCCTGGAAGGTCGCGCTCAGCAGGTTGACGAGCCCGTCGCCGACCGCCTGGGCACCCAGCGGCAGAACCGTCGGATCGCGCATGTCGCCGGTAACGCTGATCGGGATTCCCACGAGCCGCCGCCCGAAGAGGCGGCCCACGACCGGGACGTTCCGCAGCACCGTGTGTACGTAGTTGAACGGCGCGGCGAGGCCGCGCATCGAGACCTGCTCGGTGACGAGGTCGATGTCGCCGGTCATGGCGATCCCGATCGAGGGACTGTCGAGCGTGCCGCTCGAGACGCTGATCCGGGGCCCCTCGATCGTGCCGGAGGCGGCAATCCGGCTGTACGCCATGCCGCCCGCCATCAGCTCCGACGGGCCGGCGCGGAGCAGCGACGCGACGTTGTCCATGAGCAGGATGCGGGTGATGGCCGGTGCGCGCTGGATCCGGCCGTCCGTGGCCACCGCGGAGAAGCTCCCGCGCATCGCCTCGAGCAGGCCCGCGGGCGGCCCGCTCGCCGTGAACTCCGCATCGAAGTCGAGCATTCCGGTGAGCGCGACGTTCGCCCCGGTCAGGCACGTCGCCGTTTGATCGAGCCCCTGGCCGCGCGAATGGATGCTTGCCGGTCACCGTGACGGTCCCCGGCGCGAGCACGGCGGTGAACGGCAGCGAGACGCCGCACAGCTGCGCCTCGGTGACCTGCGCGACGACGCGGTTCGGCGCGAGCGAGACCGTCGCTGCGACCGGCCGGAAGACGTGCTTCCCGTACGCGAGCGATCCGACCGCGACGGCAACGCGGCCATCGACCGGCAGGTCCCAGGCCGACGCCGAAAGGGCGGCGTGACAAATCCGCCGGCGGGCGGAGCGCCTCGACGAGCCGCACGCGCATCGAGGTTGTCGGCGGTGACGCGGCCGTCGATCGCGAAGGTGTCGGGTTTGCGCGCGACCGTGCCGGTCACCGCGAGCCGCTCGCCGGCGACGCGGAGTGCGCTCTCCTCGATGCGAACTGTATCGCCCGCGGCGGCCAGCCGCAGCCGGTCGATGACGACCGGCAGCCCGAGCCGCTCCAGCGCGTAGAGCCCGTCGCCCTCGAGCTTCCCGACCGCGGTCGAGCGTCGCGGTTCGTGCAGGTCGACCGCGGCGCGGAAATCGCCCCGGAGAGCGCCCTCGATGTCCAGCGGTTTCGCCAGGATCCGCGCGAGCGTCCGGTTGCTCGCGTAGCCGCGGAAGCCGACCTCGGCCGCCGCGGCGCTCCACTTCAGCGAGACGACTGCATCGCTGTCCGCGTCCTTTAGCGCGAGACGGCGCAAGTCGCCGCCGCCCGGGTGCACGGCGAAATCGAGCTCGACGCCCGCGTCCGCCGGGAAGGTCACGGCGCCCTGGGCATCGAGCGCGTCCGTTCGACCACTGCACACGCCCCTTCGAGAGTCCGATCGGGGCGCGCGGCTTAGCGTCAGGCGCCAACTGCCAGCGCGTGTGGACCCAGTCGATGGTTTGCGCTCCCGACCGTGCCGTCCGCAAGCGCGAGATCGATCCGCCGATCGGGCGAGGCGTAGTCCTGCACGGTGCCGGAAGCGATGACTTTCGCATCGAGGAGGGATGCCGCGACCCCGTCCAGCCGCAGCGTGCGTCCCGCGACGACGGCCTCCCCGCCGGTGAGCGCGAGCTGTGCTGGCAGCTCGTCGGCGGTGACGCGGACTTGCGTCGGCCGCACCGTCGCCTCGAAGTCGAGCGCCGCAGGGTCCGCGAGCGGTCCCGACAGGCGTACCAGGCGTACGGCCGCGCTGCCGGTCACGCTCTTCACGCCGGCGAGAGCGGTCCGCAAGCCGTCGCGCGACGCGAGCCACGGATAGATCTCATCGAGCGCCAGCACGGCGTCGCCGCTCGCCGCCCGGACCACAGCCTTCTCGCCGAGCGCGATCTCAGCTGCGCCGCCTTGAAGGCGCGAACCGCCGATCGTGCCGGCGAGATCGCGCACCACCACGCGGTCGTGCGTGTAGCGCACTGCGCCCTGGGTCACCGCCAGCGGGAACGGCACGCCCCGGTAGCGTCCGGTCGCCCGCACGCTCGCCGCGTCTACGGAGAAGCCGGCGTGTTGGCGGCTGGGCGCATAAGCGAATCGGCCCGACGCGCGGCCCTGCAACGACTCGATGTCCGCCACCGCGGCCTTGCCGGCCGCCCGGCGCACGATCGCGAGCACTTCGGCGAGATCGGCGTCGACCGCCGCATCGAGACTGCGCAACGACGCCGCGGGCGCGAGCTCAGCCGCGAGCGTGCCGTCGCGGAACGACGAGCGGCCGATGTCGCCCGCGAGCTCGCTCCCCCGCGCTGCGCCCGCGTCGAGCTCGAACCGCCCGGTGCCGTTCGTCACGTCGATCCCGATGTCGGGGAACGCGAGCGCAGCTGCCTCGAGACGCGCCGTGCCGCGGACCGATCGCGGCTCGGCGAGCACCGAGAAATCGGTTCCCGAGGCGGCGAGTGCGAGGTCCCGCACTTGGCCCGCCTTGAGCGTCGCGGCGGCGACGCGCACTGGTTCGAGATCATCCGCGAGCGCAAGTGCGGCAGTGCGTACGCGCTGGAGATCGAGTGCGGGCATCCGCAATTCGACCGTCGGTGCCGCGCCGTCGGGCTGCGCGCGGAGCGACCCGGTCGCGTGCGGGACGAGCTCGCCGAGCTGAAGCGCACCGAGGGCAACGGTCAACGCCTCCGCGTTGCGGGCCGCGTCCAGCGCGACGCGCACCGCGCCGACTTCGAGGGTGCGCTCGCCGCGCGCGAGCGCGAGCTGCGGCGCCGATCCCGCGATCTTCGCGCGCAGAGTGCTCTTGCCGTCCGTCTCCGCGTCCACCACTACGTCCCCTGCCGCGCGGATGGAGCGCAGCGGAATCCGGGCATCCCCGAGCGCTCCGATCACCTTCTCGCTCTCCAATCCGCTCAGCTCGAGTTTCGCCGTCGCCGCGAGCGAGCCCGCGGCAACCTTCGCGCGGCCCTTGGCTCCACGCCAGAGATCGGACGCGGCGCTCACGCTCGCGTCGATCGCATCCGCGCCCACGTCCGCCTCGCCCGCGAGCGCCGAGAGCGCGAGGAGCGGGCGGCCCGCGTACACGATGTCGAGCCGGCCGCCGACGATCTCGAGCGACATCCCTTGCGCTTCGCGGACCAGCCCATCGACGACCGGCCCCATCGCGGCGCGGTAGGCGGCCATTGGATCGCCGGCGCTGCCGCCCGTCGGGATCGATGCCACCGGCAGCGCGGGCTGCGCAAGGCGGATCGATGTGGGCCGGACGTTCCCGGCGAGGAGCGGCAGGAGCGCGATCCCGATCCGGATCTCGTCGACTCTTCCGTCGACCGCGTCGGCGACGCGCAAGCTGGCGCCGCGCAGGTCGGCGCGGGGCTGCGGGAAGAGACGGATCGCGAGCGAGTCGTAGCTCACCTCGCCGCCCGCGACCGCCGAGATCCGGCGCTGGATTGCGCGGCGGGCCGCGTCGCTGTCGACGAGGAGCGGCAGGGCGGCAACGGCGCCGACGACGAGCAGGACGAGGACGGCGACGGCGATGATCGCGCGCCGTCGCCAGCTGCGTCGGGGAACGGGCTTATCGGCCATGCCGGACGCAAGGGTACATCGTCATTCCGGCGCAAATCGGAATCTGCAGCACCGGTGTATTGGATCCCGGCGTGCGGCGGGACGACGAAGTTCGTCGCCCCGGCGAACGCCGGGGTCGAGGAGACGCAGCACCGGATCCCGGGCTTGCGCCGGGATGACGCTAGTTGAGCTTCACGCCCCGCTCGGCAAAGTACTTGATCGCGCCGGGGTGATACGGAATCGGGGAGGCCGTAGTTGTTCTGCCACTTCAGGTCGAAGCTCGCGGCTTCCTTGTGGACCTGGATCAGCTCGTCGCGCTTGTCGAAGATGGTCTTCACGATGTTGTAGGCCATCTGGTCGGGCATGTCGGCGCGGACGATGATCAGGTTCCAGACCGTCGCGACCTGGTTCGGCTGATCCTGGCCGGGATAGGACTTCGCGGGGATCGTGTCCCGCACGTAGAGCGGCCCGAACTTCTGGTTCATGCTGTCGACCGCGTCCGCGTGATCGACGAGCTTGAGCTTGGTGCCCGGCGTCGCGCCGAGATCGGTGACGGCCGAGGTCGGGATGCCGCCGACCCAGAAGTACGCGTCGAGCTTCCGGTCCTTGATCGCGTCGCTGGACTTGCCCGGATCGAGGCGCTCGCGGCGGATGTCCTTCTCCATGTCGAGGCCCATCGCCTCGAGCAAGCGCTGCGCCATCAGCTCGGTGGCGCTGTTCGGCGCACCGGTCGACACGCGCTTGCCCTTTAGATCGGCGAACTTGTTGATGCCGGTCCCGTCCACCGTCACGACGTGCATGCGGTTCGGGTACGCGACCATCAGCGAGCGGATCGGTACCTGGCCGCCGGAGAACTTGCCCTGCCCCCTGAAGCCGTCCCACGCGGCGTCGGCCATCGACAGCGCCATGTCCGACTTCTTCTGGTTCATGAGCTGCAGGTTGGCGACCGAGCCGGCGGTCGATTCGGCGTTCGCCGCGTAGCCGGGGACGTACTTCGAGAGGACGTTGGCGATGCCGCCGCCCAGGGGATAGTAGACACCGGAGGTCGGACCGGTGGCGATCGAGATGGTGACCTTGTCCTGCGCCGTGGCGCCCGCGGCGAACCCTATGGCCGCCGCAGCTAGCGCGCTCGCGCGCGCGACGCTCCTCATGCTCCTCATGTCTGGCTCCTATGGCGGGTTATGGTCGAAACGCCGGACGATTGTAGCCGCTTCCGTATGCCGATAGCCCGTCGGGCGTGTTGCGGTGCGCACGCGACTTCGCTAACTTGGCCGGCCACGAACCGCAGCGCGCTACCGACGGAAACCCAACGCCCGCTCATGACCATCGAGGCGCCGCAACCCCCCGTGCGCGCGCTCCTGGCCGTGGACGCTCCCGATCGTGGGGCTCGGGCTGTTCTTCCTGGCGGTCGCCGCCTACTGGGCCCTGGTGATGCTGGCGCTCACCTTTCTCGGCTCGGGACCGAAGTGACGTCATCCCGCGCACGCCGGAATGACGATCAGCTCTGCCCCAGCAATCCCTTCTTCAGATCCGCATCCGCCGGCTTGTCGCCCAGCCAGATCCTGAGCACCGCGCGGTAGAACCCCTCGTCGGGGATCGCCTTGCCCTTCGGGTCGCCGTTCACGAGCACGCGCGTGCCACTGTCGGGGACGTAGTCGAGCGCGATCACTTCGCCCTTCTTCGCCTGCCCCAGCCCGTTCATGATCCCGAGCAGCTCGGCAAGCTGAGCCTTGTAGCGCTCCTGCTCGGGCGGCGCGTTGTTCGCCGCGAACCCTTCGTTCAGGGCCTCGCTGAGCTGCTGCGCGGTGAGATCGCGCAGCATCGCGAGCGTGATCCGCTTCGCCCCGGGGAGCGCGAGCACCTCAGTCGCGGTGGTCTTCTTCTCCGGCAGATAGAGCGCGCCCACATAGACCTTCACGATCACGCGCGTCCGCACGCCGGCGCCGTTCAGCACCAGCTCCGGCGCGTTCGGCGCGATCTTCACCTTGTCGTCCAGCTTGACGCCGGCGACCTCGGCCGCCGGCGCGGCCGACGCGAACACGATCCCGATCACCACCGCTGCAAGTCGTGTCGTCATCACCCCTCCTCTAGCGCGTCCGCGACAGGTCCGGCGCCGCCAGCCCTTCGATCGCGACATTCACGCACGCGGGGAGGCCCGACGCGAGCGCGCGATCGAGCGCCGCCGGCAGCTCCCCGGCCCGCGCCACGTGCTCGCCGTGACCGCCGAGCGCCGCCGCGACGCGATCGTAGCGCGTCGGCAGCAGCTCGCAGCCGACGGCACGCTCGGCGCCGTAAGCCCGGATCTGGATCTGGTGCTCGGCGTTCCAGCGAGAGTCGTTGCCGACCACCGCGACGAACGGCGCCCCGCAGCGCACGGCCGTGTCGTACTCGGCCAGATGGAATCCGACCGAACCGTCGCCCGACATCGCCACCACCGGCGAGTCGGGAAACGCGAGCCGCGCCGCGACGGCGAACGGCACGGCGGCCCCGATCGCGCCGGCCGGGCCATTGGTCATCCGGCGGCGCGCCGTAAGGCACGCCTGCGCCCATTGCCCGAATTCGCCCCCGTCGGAGATCAGCACCGCGTCCTCGTGCCGGTCGAGGACGCGCTGCACCGCGCGGCACACTTCGACCGGATGCACCTGGCCGTCCCGGGACGGCGGGAGCGTCGCCCACGCCGCCGGCCGATGATTCACGGCTGCGCTGACTTCATCGAACCAGCCGCTCTTCGGCCACGTCCGCTGCGGTGCCAGCTCGGCGAGGCGCTTTGCGGCGGCAGCCGAGTCCGCCACGGCGGAGAACGCGAGACGCGCGCCGAGCGCTTGCGACGAGCGTTCGAGGAGCACCGGATCGGGATCGACGTGCACGAACCGGCACGCGGGCGCGATGGTCGGCGCCTGGCCGAACTTCAGCGCGAAGTCGAGCGTCTTCCCGAGGAGCACGATGAGATCGGCCTGCGGCAGCATCTCGGCCAGCGCGCCGAGCGCCGGCTCGCTGAGGCCGCGCGGACTTTCCATCCCGACCACCGGCACGCGCACCGCGGCCTCGAGCCGTTTGGCGGCTTCGCGGCCGGCGCCGCGCACGAGCGTCGGCCCCACGAGGATCACCGGGCGTGCGGCGCGGGCGAGCTCGCCGAGCACCGACTCCGCCGCCGCGGGCGCAAGCGCCGCGACCGGCGCGACGAACGCATCGCGCTCGGGCAGCGTTGCGTCCGCGGCCGCTGCATCCAGCGCGTCGGACGGCAGGCTGAGGTGCACCGGCCCGGGCCGTCCGCTCGCGGCGATCCGCATCGCCCGCGCGATGTCCGCGCCGAGCGACGACACCGACGGCGATGCCCACGCCGCCTTCGCGAGCGGCGCCGCGACGTCGACCTGGCGCATCTCCTGGAACGCGCCGCGTCCCATCTCGTCGAGCGGCGAATGCCCGCTCAGCAGGACGACCGGCGATTCGGATGCGAGCGCGGTATAGAGCGCCGGCACCGCGTTCGCGTGACCGGGACCGCCGGTGGCGAGCGCGACGCCGACCTCGCCCGTCAGCCGCGCCCAGGCGTCGGCCATGTGCACGCTCGCCGCCTCGTGCCGGACGTGCACGAGCGCGAGGCCCGCCTCCGGCGCCGCGTCGAAGATCGACATCACGTGGTTGCCCGAGAGCGTGAAGACTCTCCTCACGCCCGCGCGGACGAGCGCCCGCGCAACGATGTCCGCACCGCGCATCACGCCGCCTCCTTCAGCAGACTCTCCCCCGGCCGCACGCGGGTGAACGCGACCGGCACGAACTCGGTCGCGAGCGCTTCGCCCCTCGCGCGGATGCGCGTGAACGCCGCGGTCGCGGGGTCGGCGCTCCTGGGGAAGTCCTCGCGGAAGTGAGCCCCGCACGAATCTTCGCGCGCGAGCGCCGCCTGCCCGATCGCCTTGCTCACGCCGAGCAGGCTATCGAGGTTGAGCCAGTCGTGCCAGGTGAGATTGAAAATGCGCGTCGCCTCGGCGAGCCCGGTGCGCCGGAGACGGTCGTGGAGCTCGTCGAGCTCGCCGAGCGCACGCGTGAGGCCGGTGCGGTCGCGGAGGATGCCGACGTCGTCCCACATCAGTTCGTAGAGCCGCTCGCGGATCGCGTTGAGATCGCCGGCCGGCTGGCCGAACGGATGCAGCGCGGCGCTCGAGGCGCGCGCGACCGCCTCCGCGTCGGCCGTCGCCAGCTCGCCGTGCGTAGCCAGCCAGTCGGCGACCGACTCGCCGGCGATGCCGCCGAACACGGTGGAGTTCGCGACGCCGTTGCCGCCGAGACGGTTCGCGCCGTGCACGCCGCCGGTGTCCTCGCCGGCGGCGAAGAGGCCCTCGAGCGCGGTGGTGCAGTCGACCCCGAACTCCACGCCGCCCATCATGTAGTGCGCGGTGGGCACCACCTCGACGCGGCCGCCGGCGAGATCGAACCCGCAGTCGGCGCAGCGTTCGACC
The DNA here is from genome assembly GCA_963754305.1 of uncultured beta proteobacterium. Lineage (GTDB taxonomy): Bacteria > Pseudomonadota > Gammaproteobacteria > Burkholderiales > SG8-39 > DATEDA01. The sequence continues at coordinate 107,662 of CAVWFR010000028.1, forward strand.
ATGCCCTTGAACTCGCGCCGCACGTGGTCGGGGCCGAGGTGGCCCATCGCGATGTAGAGCCCGCCGTGCGGTGTGGTGCGGCCGGCGCGCATCTCGGTGAACATCGCCCGCGAGACGATGTCGCGCGTGGCGCGCTCGCCGCGCGGGTCGTAGCGCGCCATGAAGCGCTCGCCCGCGCCGTCGAGGAGATGGCCGCCCGCGCCGCGCAGGCCCTCCTCGATCACCGTGCCGGTCATGCGCGTGTGCGGCCCGGCGAGGAGCCCGGTCGGATGGAACTGCACCATCTCCATGTCGCGGAGCGGCAAGCCCGCCCGCAGCGCCATCGCCAGCCCGTCGCAGGCCTTGTCGCCGGAGGGCGTGTGGTACTTGTACATCGTCGGCCCGCCGCCGGTCGCGAGGACCACCGCGCGGGCGCGCGCCAGCACGAGCTCGCCGGTGCGCATGTCGAGCAGCACGACGCCGGCGATGCGATGGCCCGCGCGCGAGCGCACCAGCTCGATCGCGCGATGCTCCTCGAGCCGCCGAATGCCGCGCGCCCAGACCTGCTCCGCGAGGCGGTTGATGATCTCGATGCCGGTGAGATCGCCCTTGTGCACCGTCCGGTCGAACGTCTGCCCGGCGAACGCCTTCTGGTGGATGGTCCCGTCCGGGTTGCGATCGAAGAAGCACCCGAGCTCGTTCTCCAGCTCGCGGACTCTCTCGACCGCGCCCGTCACGAGCTGCCACGCGAGCTCCTGGTGCGGCAGCCATGCGCCGCCCTGGATCGTGTCCATGAAGTGCCGCTCGACCGAGTCGCCCGCCGCGAGCGCGACGTTGTAGCCGCCCTGGACCATGCGCGTGCAGCCGCACTTGCCGAGGAGGCCCTTCACCGCGATGGCGATGTCGAGGGTTGGATTCGCAGCGTGCGCATGCAGTGCAGCGAAGAGACCGGCGCCGCCGGAGCCGAGGATCAGGAGGTCGGTCTCGAGCTCGGTCATGGCTCGTCGCCCCGGCGAACGCCGGGGGCCAGGCGAGGCAGCACTGGATCCCGGCGTCCGCCGGGATGACGACGGGTCACTTCCTCACACCCAGCGAAGCGAGCACCGCATCGCGCTTCGCCTCGGCCGCCGACGCGACCTCGCGATAGAGGCTCCCGCCATGGCTGTCCATCCCGACCAGGAGTGGGCCGAAGCCCCGCACCCGGAACTTCCAGAGACTCTCGGGATTGAGATCGTCGAGATCCACGTCCTCGATCGCCTCGACCCACGTCGTCTCGAGCGCCGCCGTCCCGCCGATGATGGCGAGATACACGCCCCCGAGGTCGCGGAACACCGCGAGCGATGCTTCGCCCAGCCCCCCCTTGCCGATGATCACGCGCACCCCGTACTCGCTCATCAACGGCCGCGAGAATCGCTCCATGCGCGCGCTCGTCGTCGTACCGATGCACAGCGGCGCATAGCCGGCCGGATGGTCGGGCGATGCCGGCACCTTCTTCACGTTCGGCGCGGTGTGGATCACCGCGTGTCCGGCGAGATCGAAGCGCGTCTTCCGGCCGCGGTCGAACATGTGGATCTGCGTGGCATCGCGGATGCCGAAGAGCGTGCCGTTCAGGGTGACGGTGTCGCCGGTGCGGAGCCCGCGGACCTCGCCTTCAGTGATCGGTGTGGTCAGGTCGTGGTGGGACATGCGGCGGTGTGGTGATCTGGCGATGGAGAGATGCGCAGTCGCGGACGGCCGAGCTTACCGCGCTTCGTGGATGGCGTCGAAAAGAGACCGGCACTTGGCTCGCTTCCTGAGCCACTCGGGTCCGCATACTGGCCAGCACGAGGTGTACGTCGGCGTGAGCCCGCTGTGTAGCAGCGGGCGCGCGGGGGGTTAGCGGGCCTGCGCCATCGTTTCGGTATTGAGAAGTACCGGGTATTCGGGACACGCCCCCTGGCGCCGGGCACCGGCACAATCTCCGACTCCAGTAAGCGGCTCGCCAACCGCGGGTTGGCGAAGCGGAGGAGGTTTACATGAACGGGTTCTCCCGCCCCGTCTGCGGCCGGCACAACGACAAGCGCAGTGCTATCTTGTGGATGCTCACGCGAATGGAGGCGCCCGTGGACTGGAAACCCTACGTCACAGCCGATCCCGAGATCATGCACGGCGCGGTGTGCTTCCGCGGCACACGGATACCCGTTTCCGTCGTACTCGACAATCTTGCCGCGGGCGAAACACCGGAACGGATCCTCGATCAGTATCCGTCTCTCAAGGCGGAGCATATTCCTGCGGCTCTCGCCTACGCGGCTGATTTGGCGCGCGAGCGGGTCCTGCCCACCCCTGCGTAACCGGAGCGGATGGCTATCCGCTTCAAGCTCGATGAGAATCTCCCACGGGACGCGGAGGCCTTGCTCCGCGACGCCGGGCACGAGCCGCACACGGCGCTGGCCGAGAATCTCGGAGGCCGTCCCGATGCGCATGTCCTGGAGGCTTGCCGCCGCGAGGGGCGAGTGCTGATCACTTTCGATCTCGACTTTTCCGATATCAGACTCTACCCGGCTGGAACTCATGACGGCATCTGGATGCTGCGCCCGGGATTGCAGAGCGTCGAGAGTACGTTGACCCTGCTTCGCGGCGCGCTGGCGTTACTGGGAACGGAATCACCGCACGGCCGCCTGTGGATCGTCGAACACGGGCGGGTTCGCATCAGGGAGTAGACAACGCGCCGCGCTGTCCGGCGTCTTGCGCGAACTCACCGTCCCGGGTCGGCGATGCAAGACATCAAACCGGAGATCGAACGGCAGCGTGCCCTTCAGGAGATAGTCGTCGCGGGCCGGCCAGATCCATGGCGCGCCAGGAGAAGGTTGGAGTCTTCGCCCCGCGCTTTCGCCCTCGAATCAAGCAGGCATGGATCGATGCCACGGGGTTCGACCGCTTCCTCTTGTTTCGCCCGTTGATCGACTCTTCCGCCTGGGGCCACTGCGGCGTAACGGCTCCGCCGCCGCCCGCCGAACGTCGCCCAGGCGGCTGCATCAACGGCTCAAGGGCAGCCGTGACTTTCTCCTCGCTCCCCCTGCCCGCGGGGGGCCCAGGCGAGTGCAGGGGAAGAACTCCCTCGCGACTACCCCGCCCCCGGCGAAACTTCTCGAGGCGCGAGTCGCGTGCCAGCGGCATTCAAGCCCATCGGAGTAGACGAAGAATGCCCTTACCGAACGGCGTAGACCCCTGGGGTCGCATCGCGGCGACCTGCCCGTCCGCCGAGTGGCTCGGCAATCGCGGCATCCTTCACGACGAGCGTGGAGCGATCACCAGGGCTTGGACCAACAAAGCCTGGCTCACGTGCGCCCTGTCCTTCAAGGGCCGCAACCGCAAACCGTTGATGCAGCCCCGCCGCTACACCGAGCTGTTCTTCATCGACGAAGCGACGGCCCTGGCTGCTGGCCACCGCCCCTGCGGGGAGTGTCGCCGCGATCATCACGATGCATTCAAAGCGGCGTGGTTCGCCGCAAACCATCCCGCCGGCAAGTCGATCTCCGAGATCGACCGCGTGCTCCACCTCGATCGTCTGACGGAGCAGCGCGGGAAGCGGACGTTCCGGGCGCCCCTCGCGGATCTGCCGCTCGGAACGATCGTCGAGCACGACGGCGATCCGTACCTCCTGTGGCGGAGCGGCTGGCTTCGGTGGACCCATAAGGGCTACGAGGCACCGGACACCGCGCCGCAGGCCATCGCCGCAGTGGACGTGCTGACCCCGAGGTCGATCGTCGCGATGTTTCGGAGGGGCTTCATGCCCCAGGTTCATCCGTCGGCGGACACGGTGACGCTGCAACCGGCGACTACAACCAGTCCCTGCAGCAGCGGCAGGCTACCTGGCTGAGGTTGTCGAGTCCCGAGCCTCCGCCGAACCCCCGCTGAAGTGATCCAGCAGGAACGCCTCGTCTAGCGGCGACAGGTTGAAGCGGCGGCTCGCCTCCTCGATCGCTCGCGCATCGCGCTGCGGCTGTTCGATCAGCCAGGCGATGGCGCGGCGGAGGTCTTCGCCTTCGGGCAGCATCGAGTCGGCTTTCTTCATTGCGGCTTCGGTCGTCCCGGCGCGGCGACGCTCGGTTCCGCTACGCCGCCGCCGGCAACTCCCGCAGGATCTCACGCAACACTTTGGGCCGCTTCGCCGCGACGACCAGCAGCGAACGCGCGGCCCCGTTCGGATTGCGTCGCCCCTGCTCCCAATCCTGAAGCGGCCGGACCGATACCCCGAGCAGGCGAGCGAACCCCGCCTGGGAGACGCCGACCCTGCGGCGTGCCTCGGCGGCTGCAGGCATCGTCACCGTGACCCGCTTGCCTTTGCCCGCCTCGATGTCGCGTACGGCCCGGAGAACCTCCGCGCCGATGTCACGACCGGCGTCGCGCCGGCGTCGTTGCTTGTCAGTCAGCTTCATCGACGAACTCCTGCTTCAGGCCCTTCAGGACGTGGCCCGGGATGCTATCCCTGGCGCCCTTCGAGGGGGGTGGTGCTCGGCGCCCTGCAGGCGTTGGCCAAAATCTTATTCTCTGGCCTAAAGTAGTAGGCGGTGACACCACCCGAACACAACTTTCGTGGACGCTCTCAACACTCGCTGCATCGGCACGAAGGTCGTGGCCGCGGACGTTCACGGCCAACCGGTACTCGGCGAATCGCGAGATGAGCGATGTGCCGTGCTCAAGGTCTTCGGAAACGGCCGTCCTGTCACGGACGGAGTCCGCAATACGCCGGACTACCCAACTTCGTCGGACCCGGTCGCGGATGTCGTACTTCTGCTGCGCATGACCACCACCGCGAACGTTGCCGACATGATCGAGGTCGAGGGTTTCAAGCTTAAGGTCATCGGTGTTTCAGCGAGCTACGATGGCGTTGGCAAGCTGAGCCATTATGTAATCGAAGCGATGCGGTGGAAATGAAACGGTTCGATCAGCTTACGATGCTAGTCCATCAGCAGGTACGGGGCGGGTCTGACTACCCGAACATATCTCTTTCGTTCCAGGATTTACCACGGAGAATCGCCCATGAAAGGCGTGGCTGAAATTCTTAGGTCGAAACCCGAGCAGGCCGTCCACACCATCACTCCCTCGGCGTCAGTGTTCGACGCCGTCAAGCTGATGGCGGAGAAGAGCATCGGCGCGCTCCTGGTGATGGAGGACCTGAAGATCGACGGCATCATTACCGAACGCGACTACGCGCGGAAAATCGTCCTCATGGGCCGGTCGTCGAAAGAAACGCCAGTGCGCGACATCATGACAGCCCCGGTCATGTATGTGCGCCCCGACCAGACCAACGAGGAATGCATGGCGCTGATGACGGACAACCGCGTGCGCCACTTGCCCGTCATCGACAACGGTAAGCTGATCGGCCTCATCTCCATCGGCGACCTGGTAAAGGACATCATCTCCGAGCAGAAATTCATCATCGACCAACTCGAGCACTACATCAAGGGCGATCGGGGCTGAGCGCGGGTAGCCGCTCGTCCTCCCGCCCTCATACAAACGCGATAGCCCCGGCACGCCGCTTGCCGGTCTTCTTGCTCGGGGAGCGATGAGAAGAACCGAGCTGCCAAGGAGGTTTCTCTATGGCTAAGAAAGCACTGCTGCAAGGAAACGCCGGAAACTACCGGATCCGAGGCACAATCTGGGAACTGGGCTCCTTCGCCTATCGCGCCTACGTTCACCTAGTCCCCACGGTCGCTCGTTCGAATCTATCCCGGTGGGTCGTTTCGGCCGACGGCATGACGTTGCAAGAAGTACTCGGTGCGGCGAAGGAGCGAGTAAAGTCTACAGTCGGCACGTCCGTGGAGAGGCTCGAGCTTTTTCACCGCGAGACGGCACCGACGCCTCAGCCCGACACCGAGCATTCAACGCCGCTACGACACCGGCCCGTTCCCCGACGCTATCCCGCTCCGACGGATTAAGAGTCCGGAGGTCACCGCGCGATCCACTCGTGCAATCGTGGCGTCGTGGTTGCAAAAATCAATGCGCAAGCGGCTAATCAATCAAGTCTCACCTGTCGATGAAAGCTGGCTCGACTTGCAGCGGTTGGCACAAGTCGAACTTACCTCCGAGGACGCGGCACACTCGATCGAGGCGGCGCTGGTGCCGAGCGCGGGATCAGGCTGGCGGGCAGCACAAGCCGGGGAGCAGACGATCCGCCTCCTGTTTGACGAGTTCCGGAGGGTGAGGCGTATTCAACTGGCGTTTCAGGAAGATCAGCAGGCGCGCACGCAAGAGTTTGTGCTGCGGTGGTCGCCGGATGGCGGTCAATCGTACCGGGAGATCGTGCGTCAGCAATATAACTTCAGTCCGCATGGCGTGACGCACGAGTTGGAAGACTACGCGGTCGATCTTGTCGGGGTCACGGCGCTGGAATTGACAATCGTTCCGGACATAAGTGGAGGAGATGCTCGCGCATCGCTCGCGCAGTTACGCATCGCATGAGTTCTGGAACGGTTCCCGGGACCCTATTGCACGGAGCGCAGCGTAATCGCGATTCACGCGACGCAGCACCAATCCGATTGGATCGGTCCAGGCAGTGATCGTCGACTTGCGGACTGGGAAGCAATTTGGTGGTGCGGATCCGCGGCGCCAGGGTGCCGTGATTGGTTTGAAGCGGCGGCACCACGACGAGGACGGGGACGACGATTGATCGGTGTTTCGGCATACCGCTAGTCGAGTAGCGCCGACCTTCGGGCGCCGCACGCCACCCCGGCCGCTGCGCAGCCCCGCTCCACGGAGAGGAGCGGATAAGGAAAAAAGCCCGGCGCCCCGGGCACCGGGCTCGAGCCTCTACCCTGCCCGCGCTACCGCTTCTCGCCGGCCCGCACCAGTTCCCGCACCTTGCGCGGCGTGAGCGGCAGCTCGTCGCAGCGCACGCCGTACTGCGCGAGCGCGTCCTCGATCGCGCCCGAGAGCGCGCTGGGCGCGCGGTAGGCCGTGAGCGAGGTGAACGCTGCGCGCTGCAGGGGAACACTCGGTGAACTCCAATTGGAAAGGCCAGTCTCGACGGTGCGCTCCTCCAGCGAGTCTCGGCGACAGCACGAGGACGCGGTTGCAGGCTGGAGGGCGTCGTCGGCACGCAGCGCGTTGTCGCGCAGGCGACACGATCTCGATGTGCGCGCTGTAGCCACCAGCAGGTGCGCGCATCGCGCGGATTGTCGAACACCACTCGACTCGACGTGCGCGCCTGCTTCTACAGGGCGAGAACGTACGGCGCAATGCGGCGCACTTGCAGGGAAATGCAGGCCGCGGTAGGCGTAGAGCGTGATGCGGCAGGGCATTCCGACTCGAGTTGCGCGGCGTCGATCTAGTCGATCGGGGCAGAGACATAGAGACACGAATAGTCGATCAGGTAGATCGCGGGCAGGGTAGGAATGCAGGGCGGCGATGGGGTCAGGAACTCCCCAGCTCGCCATTCACTTCGGCGATGATTACATCGAACGGGGCGAGCACCACGGTGCGCGCGGTGTCGGCGCGCGAGGCGCGGATGCGCGCCTCCGCTTCGAGGACCTGGGCGCCGCCGAAGCGCACGCCGCCTGCTTCGCCTCGGCTTCGCTCACAGCGCGGTCCACGGCGTCCTCCGACACGAGCGCTAGGCGCGCAGCTGGCGGCTGCGCTAGGCCGCGCGCACCGCGATCTCCGCGAGCGCGCAGGCCTCGCGCTGCCTCCCTCTCGCAGTGGGCAACTGCTCCTCGGACACGCGCTCGCGCGCCACGAGGTCCTCGTTCCAGAGCTCGATCAGCAGCTGGCCCTTCTTCACGCGCTCGCCCTTGCGTACCGTGAGCTTGTCGATGCGGCCGCCGAGCGGCGGTGCGAGCTTCGCGCGCCGGCACGCCGACACGGAGCCGGCACGCGTGTTGGCCACGGTGGACTCCACCCTTCCGAGCTCGGCCGGCGCGACGACGACGGCGATCGGCTCGGTGCGGGTAGCGAACCAGACCGCGGCTGCGACCGCCGCGACGCCGAACGCGATCACGCCGACCCGCCGCACGCGTGTGGAGGTCGCGGGAGGCATCAGGCGCATTGTGCCGTGGTTCTGGAGCGCCGCCTGCCGGTGGCGACTCGACCGTCTCCTGCGGGTTCGCGAAGCGCCTGGTACGGGGTTCGGCTCGGAGTGATCCTGGTGGATGTGGTCGCCGGAAGAGCAGTGCCGTGGTCGATGGCCGGGTCGCCCATCCATCAGGCGCGCGCTTCCACCTGCGGGACCTCACAGCGCAGCCGATCGATCCGTGGCCTCACCGGCCGCGCGAGCGCGTGGCCGGAGAGCCGGCGCTCGCTCGACCGTGATGCTGAATCAGCCGAACGAAGGAGAGCCCGGACCTCATCGGGCTACTCGAATCGCTGATCAGGACTTCTCGATCCGTTTCTGAATGTCATCCGCCCGTTGGCTGGCCCGGAACTCGATGATGCGAAAGTCGGCGAGACCGTGCCGTAGAACGGATCTTCTTTGACGATGGCTTCGATGTCCTGCCGGCTCTTGCCGACGGCCAGGATGATCCCGCCATCGCGCGGTATCTTTCGACCCGAGACGAGGAAATTGCCGGACGCGTAGTACTTCTTCAGGAACCTGACGTGCGCGGCCATGTGCGCGTCGATCTCGCCGAGGTCGGCCTTGTAGATGAGCTCGATGACGAACATGGCCGCCGAGCTTGCATCAAACCTACCGCGGCGTAAATCTGCGCGGGCTCGAGCTCGTGCGGACGGTGGCCGCGCCGAACGTCACGCACCTCAAGTTCGCAAGGCGCTGACGACGCGGTCTCCGTCCGTCGGGTTGCCCCCGACCTGCCGCAGATTGCGGGTGCTCGAGGAGTACCGTCCGCTCGTGACATCTTGATGTCGCGAACATCATTGACTAGAAAAGAGGAGAGAGGTCGTTCTCGGCACAAAAGGGGTGCCGTGAGCGGTGTCGATTTGAGGCGGGCTCGTCGGCTGGCCCGGATGGCAAACCGTGTTTACGGCAAAGGAGGCTTGATATGGAAGGGTTCTCCCGACGCTTCCTGAGGAAGCTTACCCACGGCGCGGCTTTTCTGGCGTTTGTCGCGCTGTCAGCGGCGAGCGTGGCGGACCGCCCGCAGCCCACGCCGGGTGTTCCATCCAAAGGGGAACAGAAAGGGTTCCGCGACGGGGTCGTCGCAGTTTCGCATCCGCTCGCCGCGGAGGCCGGCGCCAGAATCCTGAAAGAAGGCGGCAACGCGATCGACGCCGCCGCCGCCATCGCGTTTGCCCTCAACGTCGTCGAACCGCAGTCCTCGGGCATCGGCGGCGGCGGTTTCATGATGATTCACCTCGCCCGGTCCGGCAAGACCTTCATCATCGACTCCCGCGAACGAGCGCCGCAAATCGCAGCGCCCGGCATGTTCGTAGGATTGAGCTTTGAGCTTGCATCGACCAGCGGTATCTCGGTCGGGGTTCCGGGGACGGTCCGCGGCGTAGCCACCGCCCTGGAGCATTTCGGAACGATGTCGCTCGCGGAAGTGCTGGCGCCTGCGATCAAGCTGGCCAGGGACGGCTTCAGGATCAACCCGGTGTTGGCGGCCGACATCGTCAGCACCCGGGGTGGTGTCGTGATGACCACCCTTCAGCCCGAGACCGCCGCCATTTTCCAGCCCGGCGGCGAGACCGCTGCAGGCGGGCGATCTGTTGGTCCAGCGCGACCTCGCCAAGACCTTCAGGCTGATCGCCAGGCACGGACCGGACGTCTTCTACGAGGGGGAGATCGCGCATGCGATCGTCGACGCCCAGATGCGGACGCGAGGCCGGAGCCGCCGGCGTGGGCAAGATGACCTTGGCGGACTTGATCAGCTACGACGCGAAGATCCGGAAACCGATCGTCGCGAACTATCGTGGCTTCACCATCGCGTCGATGTCGCCACCCTCCTCGGGCGGCCTCACCATCGGCCAGATGCTGAAGATGCTCGAACGTTTCCGCCTGGGCGATGCCGGGCAGGGGTTCGGCTTCGGGGCCAAGAACACGCTGCACGTGATGATCGAAGGCATGCGCCTGGCATTCGCCGACCGGGCGATGTGGATGGGGGACAACGACTTCGTCCACGTCCCGGCGGTCGGTCTGCTCGCCGAACCCTATGTGCGGTCGCGCAGCGCGCAGATCAACCTGAGCTCCCGAATAACGCCGGACCCTACCGCAGGCAATCCCTTGCCCTTCGACGCACCGGCGATCTCCCGCACAGTCCAGCGCGCAGCGCTTGAACCACAGCTGGAAGAGGAAGGGGTCAACACCACGCACTTTTCGGTCGTCGACAAGCGCGGGAACATCGTGAGCTACACCACCACGATCGAATCCGTCTGGGGGACGGGGATCACGGTCCCGGGATATGGCTTCCTCCTGAACAACGAGCTCACCGACTTCAACTTCACCCCGCGGCTCAATCCGGCCACGGGAGACCCCGGCGCCAACGACGTGGCCCCGTTCAAGCGTCCCCGCAGCAGCATGTCGCCGACGATTCTCCTCAAGCACGGCAGGCCGTTCGCGGCGTACGGATCGCCCGGGGGCGCCACCATCATCAACTCGGTGTTCCAGATCACGCTCAACCTGATCGATCACGGCATGTCGATCCAGGATGCGATCGATGCGCCGAGGATCTCGGTCGGCAGCCCGGCGGGAACCGTGTCGTGCGAGGTGGGTCCGTTGGCGCCATTGCTGTTCACCCCCACTCCTCCGCTGTCGCCCGCCGTGTTGCAGGCGCTGCGCGACCTCGGTCACGACGTCCCCCCCTGCGCCACCAATCCGATCGGATCGGTCCAGGCAGTGATCATCGACTTGCGGACCGGGAAGCAATTCGGGGGTGCGGATCCGCGGCGCCAGGGTACCGTGATCGGTGTGAAGCGGCGGCACCACGACCACGAGGACGGGGACGATGATTGATCGGTGTTTCGGCTCCTTCGCCGAGGATCGCCGGACCTCGCTCGCTTCGATAGGGCAAGGAAATAGCCGCAAGCGGACGTTGGCTCCGGCTGGAGCGGATAAGGAAAAAAGCCCGGCGCCCCGGGCACCGGGCTCGAGCCTCTACCCTGCCCGCGCTACCGCTTCTCGCCGGCCCGGACCAGTTCCCGCACCTTGCGCGGCGTGAGCGGCAGCTCGTCGCAGCGCACGCCGTACTGCGCGAGCGCGTCCTCGATCGCGCCCGAGAGCGCGCCGGGCGCGCCCATCCGTCCGCCTTCGCCGCCGCCCTCGATGCCGTACTCGGTGAACGGCGACGGCGTCTCCACGTGCCCCACGCGGATCGCGGGCGGCATCTCGGCGAGCGTCGGAATCAGGTGTTCGGCGAACGTCCCGGTCACGAGCTGGCCCGCGCTCGTCGTAGTGGAACTTCAGGTTCGTCTGCCGCAGTGCGGCAGCGCCACGGGCTGGCCGGGCGATCGGCAGCGCCTCACCGGCGGCACGCTTTCCCACGGCGCTTGATATACAGTGCCCCCGGTATATCTAGACGGCGCGGAGGGCACGATGCAAGTTTCGAAATGGGGCAACAGCCTGGCAGTACGACTGCCCGCAGCGGTGGTCGAAGCGCTGGCGCTGAAGGAAGGCGACGAGATCGAGATCCATGTCGCCGGCGCGCGCCTATTCGAGGTGCGCCGGCGCCCCGGAGCGCGCGAGCTCCTGGCGAGGCTGAGGAAGTTCCGGGGGCGCCTGCCCGCCGACTTCAAGTTCGACCGGCTCGAGGCGCATGAGCGCCGCTGACCGGTTCTTCGACACGAACGTTCTGCTCTATCTGCTTTCCGCCGACGACTCGAAGGCCGATCGCGCGGAAGCGGCGTTGTCCAGCGGGGGGTGGTCAGCGTCCAGGTGCTCAACGAGTTTGCATCGGTAACGACGCGCAAGCTGAACATGTCGATCGCGGAAACGCGCGAATCGCTCGCAGTCATCCGCGCCGTCTGCAAGGTCGTCCCGGTCGACGAAGAGACCCACGACAAGGGCCTAGAGATCGTCGAGCGGTACGGCCTCTCTGTGTATGACGCGATGATCGTCGCATCGGCGCTGCTGGAGGGATGCGAGACGCTGTTGTCGGAGGATATGCAGGACGGCCAGGTCCTCGACGGACAACTGACCGTCAGAAACCCCTTTCTATGAGTCCGAGGCCGCCGCGCAGGCTGCCTTCGCCATCGGGCATGAGGACGTCGTCCACCGCTACGCGGCGATCGGCCCCGACTGGCAGCCGAAGTGTTGACGCCCGACGGGCCGCCCCGGCTGGTTTTCGACGACGGCTCCGTCGCGGACCTGGTCACGCCTCGCGAGCCCAAGCATTGATCAGCGGTGGCAAAGCGACGTGCCGCTGGTGCACGCATCGCAGCGAACATTCGTCAGCTTCAGAAGAGCAAGGGTAAGCGCACTGCTACGCGGGCGCTCGCGGAAGCGAGCGGCGAACGCTTCGCCCGCGCCGTCCGGTCGGGCAGAAAGACGACGTGGGACGCGGTTCCGACGTCGCTCGACCGCGGTTCCGTCCGGGGCGCCTCGCTCCCGTGCATCGTTCGCGTCACGGCGCGGGATTGTACGCAAGGGGCCAGCTGAGGTTTGAGCCTGAACGCAAGGGCGCGGCCCCTGCAGCGACCCGACGCGCCCGGGAGCCGCTCGAGCGCGGAACCCGACGCCCCGGCACACCGGGGGCGCTTTGGTGCCGGCGTCAGCGCGCGCGCGAGAGCTCGCTCATGCGCTCGAGTAGCGGCCGTTTCTGCTCTTCCAGCTCTTGATAGCGCGCGTACAGGCGGTCGAGCTCTGCGCTCAAGTCCTTGATCCGCGTCTCGCGCGCCTCGCGCTCGCGCTGG
>CAVWFR010000029.1:0-170479 GCA_963754305.1 uncultured beta proteobacterium
AGTGCCCATCGACTCGTGGTGCTACAGCTCTCCTGGCTTATTGGCCCGAGGGAGGCCTGTCGATATTGGCCAGCTTGCAGAGTCACTAAGCTACTATGACGAAGTTCTGCTGAACGTTGCAAATCAACCGCAGTTTGCCGCGGTATTGAATTGGTTCATTCGGCAGGGGCGCTTCAATGACCTATTGGCCCTTTTCCGCGACCGAGTAATTGGAGTCTACGAGTACTCGTTTACTACGGCACCGGCGTACATCCGTGAGCGAAACGAATATGTGCTCAGGAATCTCCAAGATGAAAGGCAAGCAAATCCAAACACGTTCGAGCGCCGTTATCTTTATCACCGTGCAGTGAAAAATGTTGTGACAGCCGTGCGCGATCAAGCGTCACTACGCAAGGCCCTGCGCGATCGGGTAATCGAAGCCAAAGCAAGTGAATTTGGCAGCGCCATTGAGGCTGCAATGCAGGACTTCTTGGATGCCCGACGGAATGCACTGATCGTTCAGGCGTTTGTTGACGAGCTGTATCGGTTCAAAGGTCTTCGCAACCCGCCACACGTCATCGCCTCGGTAACGCCGTCTAAGGACGGTACGAAACACGCCTTAGACCTCAACATCAATTTCGAGGAACTCGCTGAACTTGCCGGTCCACGCTTGAACGTGAGGCCGGAGATCGCAATACGCGGTGGCGCTGTAAGTAATCATCATCTGCTCTCGGCTTCTCGTTTGCGATGCGATCTTTTTCTCGCCCCGCCGATGGATGCACTGGTAGGCGATAAGCTCTACGAGAACCTGCGCGCTATCAGCCGAACGGCAGCAACGCTCGAATCTTTGAAGCGCAGTGTTGAATTTCCTGATGTAAGGGTCTTGGTGAACGAAGGGAGGCTGGACATTGACGACATTCTCAGCCTTCGAAGCAAGTCCAAGAGATTCAGGGAGTGGCTCCAATCCTCAGCCGAGCGCGATCGTGACGCGATCGTCGCGTACCACCAGGAGGTAGCAAAGGAGGCCGGCTTTGTATCAGGCGGGAGAAAGGCTCTCGCGTTGTTCGGATATGTTGGCGGCGGTGCTCTTGGAGGCGCTCTAGGCGCGGCGCTCGAAGGACCTGGAGCGGCGGCCCTTGGAGGGGCGATAGGTGGTGCCGCAGGCCACCTGCTGGATCTGGCAGCGAAGATTGGATCCGAGTGGCGGCCTGTGGTGTTTGGCGAATGGATAAAAGAAAGGATTGCCGAGCTTGATAAAGGCCGGTCGGACTAGTTGATTTAGCCTGGACGCGCCGAAAAGGCGGACATTGGCTCGTTCGCGAAAAATCTGGGGCGAACCGACCGGCGAAGACGTTGCAATGTGTGGTCGTTACGGACGATGGAGCAGGAGACAGCGGATAGAGGAGTTGCTCGGGATCGAGCCTTCTGGCCTCGACGATTTCCCGGATCTCTATAACATCACGCCGGGCGTCAACACCTGGATCGTTCGCGCGAAGGACGGGAAACCGACGGTGTGCTCCTACCTACGACTTCGCTCTCCCCCTTGCATTTCCCATCGACCCAAGGGCGTAGCCGCACCCTTGGCTATCCCGGTCGAATAGTGGGCGTACAGCGCACTCCCGAGGCGCTTGACGCAGACGCGCAGGCCGCAGTACCAGAGAATATGCAAACACCTTCCCGGAGCCGCTGATGAATCACGGTCCCCCACCAATCGCCACCGTCGCAGAAGCTCGCGCAATGATGGCCGTCCTTGGCAGGGCGGAGGGCGAATTCGTAACCTCATTGACCGTGCCCTTGTATTGGGTCATCCATCAAGGCAACGGGCAGTACCGCGCCCGCAACGGATCGGCCTTCTTTCTGGATGCAGGTGAAGGCCCTTTTGGCGTAACTGCCGACCACGTTATCGCCGGATGGAGGGAGGATCGCGCTGCGGGAAGTGTCGTTGCGCTCCAGTTAGGCGACCTTCCACTTGAGCTTGAGGGACGCAACGCGCTCATCGCCGCCCATGCAGGCATCGACATCGCGACCTTTCGAATCTCGCGCGATGACGCCAGGGCGATTGGGAAAACGATCCTGACAGGGTGTCAAACCGCGTGGCCGCCCCCACCCCCGCAACGGGATCGGGGCGTTTACTACGGCGGGTTTCCAGGCGTCGAGACCGTCAGGCTATCGCAGCGTGAATTCTCTTTCGGCGCTGCACCGGGCGGCGGCGTGGCGAGCAGTATCAGCGACACCGACGTGTCGTGCCTTATCGAACGCGAAGACTTGATCGGCGTTCTGGGGCAGGGCATACCTCCCGAGAACTACAACTTTCGAGGCATGAGCGGGGGGCCAATGCTCTCCGTGATCGAACATAGGGGCCTGCGCTCCTGGGCACTCGCAGGTGTGATCTATGAGGGACCAAATTCATCCTGTAACCCCGCCGAAGCGATTCCCGGACTGGAAATCATTAGGGCGAGGAGGGCGCATTTCATCCGGCCTGATGGCAGCCTAGATACGCAGCGCTGGTCGATACGCCGGGACTGAAACGAGGTATCAGCAACTGTTCACGACCGGATGCCGGTGATCGTCCAGCCGAAGGATTACCAGCGGTGGCTCGATCCGGAGAACGAGGAAATCTCAGACCTAATCGGCTCCGCCGCCACCCGAAGGGATGGTCGCGTATCCGGTGAGCAAGCGGGTCAACAGTCCGAAGAATGATGACGCGAAGTTGATCGAATCGGAACCGTAGTGGTACGCCACTTCCAGGCCAACACGGCGACTCCCAGCAGCAGCATCAGCCATGTTTGGGGCTCTGGCACAGGGGTCATCAGGGCTACGTACCCACCGACGCCCGTAACGGAAGTCGCGGCAACTAGAATTTGCCCTAAATCGTTATTGGCGAGGGCCTCGTAAAAAGACAAATTGGAACCAGGCGCCACCAAGCTATTGAGGTCCGTTATCTCGCCGTTCCGCCATATGACAGCACGGTTATCACTCGAACCAACAATCTCACCGCGGTTGTTGATCGCGGTTGCATTGCTGCTGCCGCCAGATAATGTTCCAAGATCGGTCATCGAGCCATTCTTCCAGAGGAAAGCGTGGTAATTCGTGCCTTGAGTCGTCTGACTCCCGCCTACCACCTCGCCGGCGTCATTGATGGAACAAGCTCCGCTTGAGGCGCCGCCAAGCGTCCCTAGACTGCTCATCGTGCCATTGGTCCAAATGAAGGCCAGAGAGGTGGGCGGGAAACCGTCTGTTTGGTTTGTTCCCACTATCTGCCCGCTGTTGTTGATGTCCGCCGCTCCGCTGGTTACATAGCCAGGCAACGCGCCAAGATCGCTAACTGTGCCTTTGTCCCATAAGGTAGCGCGTGTCGCACCCGGCGTTCCATACGTCGTGCCCACGACTTGGGCTGCGTCGTTGATGCTGTATGGAGCTGTAGACAGATTGGGTCTGGGATCCAGATAAGTGGTTGTCCCCCTGTCCCAAAGGAAGGCACGAAACCCCCCCGCACCGTATTCAGTCCCCGCGACTAGCTCGGCGCTGTTGATCGCCCCATAGACCACATTGGGGGTGGAGGCGAGATAAACGCCATCCTTCCAGAGATATCCGATACTCGAAACAAAGCCTATCGAGACCATCCCGCTATTGCCTATCGCACAGCAGGGAGAGGAGAGAAACTCTGCCGTTATGTAATATTCGACTGCACCTACTGCAGGAATGGGTAATGACAATGTTGCGCTCAAGAACCCGATTCGCAGGAACGAAAAAGTATGTTCCTGAGGAGTTGCGGAAGCGCTTGGCCATGTCGAAGCTCCGGCAGTAGTCGGACCGCGCTACGAAATTAGCATGGGGCTATCGTCTTTACAGTTCACCGTCCTGCCGACGGAGCTGATCGAGCCGGACCCACCGCAAAGTCTATAACGGTTGCCTAGCGTCATGCGCGAAGCGAAGCGATCAAGGATTGCCAAAACAGCAACGACAAAGGCATCGTTCATCGAGCCTATGCTCCTTTTGCCAGGCGAGATATTGCCCGAAGGACCCAACTGGATTTATGAGCTAAAACTGGACGGCTATCGAGCGCTCGCCATCAAGACGGGCCGCAAGGTCCAGCTTCGCTCCCGCAACGACAATGACTTCACCGGCAAGTATCCGCTGATCGTTACGACGCTCGCCGCCCTGCCCGATGAGACCGTTATCGACGGCGAGCTCGTCGCCCTCGACGGGTCTGGACGGCCCTCTTTCAACACGCTCCAGAACCACAGGTCTGGTTCTGCAATCGCGTCGGTCTTCTATTACGTCTTCGATGTTCTGGTGCTCGCTGGCCGCACACTCATAGGCGAGCCGCTGGATGTCCGGCGCGGCCTGCTGCAGGCGAAGGTGCTGCCGAAGCTCGGGGAACCGATCCGACACGCGGCAGAGCTGAACGGGAGCGTTCCGGACCTTCTCAAAGCCGTCCGAGCCTATGGTTTCGAGGGTCTTATCGCCAAGCGGCGAGACAGCCTATACGAGCCCGGCCTGCGCTCCGGCGCCTGGCAGAAGATGCGCGTCAACCAAGGGCAGGAATTCGTCATCGGCGGATATACACCGAGCGCCGGCAGCTTCGATGCGCTGATTCTCGGCTACTACGAGGGCGACCGGCTGCTCTTCGTGGCGAGGACACGAAATGGTTTCACGCCCCACTCAAGGCTGCATCTCTTGAAGCGGCTCCGAGAATTGGAAACGTCGATATGTCCCTTTGCCAATCTGCCGGAAACGAAAAGCGGGCGTTGGGGCCAAGGGCTGACGGCGGCGAAGATGGCGGAATGCCGCTGGGTCAAGCCTGAGCTGGTCGGGCAATTCGAGTTCGCAGAGTGGACGCCGGACAATCATCTCCGGCATTCGCGCTTCGTTGCGCTGCGGGAAGACAAAAACCCCCGCGATGTGACTAGAGAACGTTGATCGGCGGTCTACTGGCCCCTTTTTCCTTCGGGCAGTGCGTCGCTCATGGTCGAGCTTCACGGTGCGCGCAAATCTAATCTGCAGGGCCGTCGACGCGCTTTACGACGGAGCGTCCGCCGATCGCTCCCGATTCCATCAAGTAGCTGAAAGCGTACGCGAGTCTAAGCGCGGCATAGAGTGTGCATGGAACCTGCTACGGGGAGCCTTTAGGGAGACCTTTTTGTAAAGGAGGCCGACAATGGCATCGATCATTCGTAGATCCATCGGCCCAGACGCACAAGGCTAAGATGGGCCCTCGGGTTGGTTTTCACTTCCTTGGCGTGCTGCAAGCACGTGCAACAGCTCTCGGAGGCAAACCATGAAACACCGGCTCTCGGCGATTCTCGCGACGCTTCTGCTGGCTGCGCCCGCTGGGCACGCGTCCGTCATCTACGACTGGACCGGAACCTGCACGGATAATTGCTTTGGCACCGCCAAAGCTACGATGTACCTCGACAACAGTTATGTGCCGGGGACCACCATCCCAGGAGGCTCGACGACCCTAATCCAGAGGCTTGATGTATTCATGCCCACGGACGGAACTTATCCAAGCTATGGCTACACTTTCTTTGACTTCAGTGTCTTTTTCGCGGGCGTTACGCTTCCCGTCGGGTCTGGTCCAGGGCAGATCTCCCTCAATCCACTACCGAACACATACGACGTCAATTTTTTTATTACGCGATCTGATGGCACGTGGGCATTTGGCGAGGCCACTTGGATACTTAACGGGGCTCCAGGGTTCCGCATGCTAGAGACCTGCTGGACCGAAGGGGCCAATTGTTTCGGAACCTCCAGCCTATTCGTGGCCCGCGCTTCTGTGGATCCCCCCTCTTCTGCGATCCCCGAGCCCACCACTTTGGCGCTGCTCGCCATCGCCATCGCCGGTCTCGGCTTTTCTCGCCTGCGTAAGCTCTAGCCGGCCGTCTTAACCGCCGTATCTCAGGATGCGGCCGGCGTCCTCTTCAGCGACTCCGCAGCGAATACTTATCGATCGGTGGCGCCGTAACTTGGCGAGTGCCGTGGACGGTTGAGGGCTTGATTCTCAAGTCTAGCAACGGGGCGGCATAGGGTTGTCCACAGCGGCGTGGCGATCCCAGATCCAGCCCGCCGATTCTCCAACTTAGTACGCGCCGAAAGTGTTGATGTCGCGCGCTCCGCCGGGCTTCGGATAGTTAGCCGACAAAGAGCCGCCTTTTCCTTCAATGGAGCGCTTTGAGACTCGCCGGTGAAGTAGAGAAGATGAGGAGCTAGCGCATGCCGGTGCAGCGGATGGGTATACTGGATATCCTTAAGGGCTATCCATTTAGCTCCACCTACCCCAATATGTAGGGGTGAGCAAGTCGGCGATCACTCTGGTTTCCGGGCGAGACTATCCGCGCGACTGGAATCAGTTCTTAGACTGGTTCGCCGATGAGGAGACTTGTCTGAGCTATCTTGAGCAGCTGCGTTGGCCTGAAGGGTTTGTCTGTCCGCGATGCGGTGAGGCGAGCGAGCCGTATCGGTCCAGTCGTGGCCGTTTGATGTGCCGTGGGTGTCGGTATCAGGGTACGGTGACCGCCGGAACGATGTTCGACAAGACGCGGACGCCGCTGAGGACCTGGTTTGCCGCCGCCTGGTACCTCACCAACCAGAAGTTCGGGGTGAGCGCCTTGGGGCTGCAGCGGGTGTTGGGACTGGGGAGCTACCAGACGAGCTGGGCGATGCTGCATCGGTTTCGCCGCGCAATGGTGCGTCCAGGTCGGGAGCGCTTGAACGGCAAGGTCGAAGTCGATGAGACCTATGTTGGGATCCGTGACCCGAGCGAACCTCTCAAAAGGGCGAGGCGTAAGAGCCAGACTTTCAAGACCTTGGTCGCGATCGCGATCGAGATGCAAGAGCCGAAGGGGTTCGGCCGGATCAGGTTGCGACGGGTACCGGCGGGCTCCGAAACGTACTTGCTCCCTTTCGTGGGCGAGGCCGTCGAACCCGGGGCAAGGGTGCACACCGACGGTTCGCCCGCCTATCGATCCTTGGCCGAGCATGGGTATGTTCACCATCAACGCGTGCAGCTACGTTCAGAGGACCCAGCGCATGTTTCGATGCCGGGGGTGCATCGTGTGGCCTCACTTCTCAAACGCTGGCTTCTCGGCACCCACCAAGGCGCCGTGCAGCCGACCCAACTCGACTATTACCTCGATGAATTCACATTCCGGTTCAACCGCCGCACATCACGCTCGCGCGGGCTGCTGTTCTATCGGTTGCTGGAGCAGGCGGTGGCCACTCAGCCAGTGACCTATCAGGACATCGCAACCCGCAACGGGTGACCACAACATCTTGGGTCGGTGGAGCTAACTGGATAGCCCTTATATCCTTCCAGCTACCTCTTTTTCGTATGCCTATGCGCTGCCGCGTGTATCCGCTTCGCCGCCGTGGCCGGCGCTTACCCTGGCGGGAGATCGGTAACGGCCCGTCGTTCGAGGGCGTCCTCAGTACCCACTACCTAACGCTTGCCAGCGCGCGGTACTTCGTGGCGAAGCTGGTCGCATCAAACGACGCCCTGTGCAGGTCGCTGCTTCCCGATCTTTACGAGCCGGTGCTGACTGGCATCGGGAACGGAGGGCTGGTGCTGCGCGGATTCGAGCGGGTAGACGACTCCGCGGTCGTCCAGGAGTGGCGATGCGAACTCGTGCACCCAAAACCACCGCATGTCGCGTAGGAGACTCGCGCAGTGACCCCGCTGGGAGGCAGATTATGCGAGCCCTTTTCGCGGTACGTGCCGGTAGGGCACTGAACGATGCCGGGCACCCCGCTTAGATCGCTATTTCCCGCCGGACTCTGCCAAGCCCATAACCGACGAGGCGAGCGCTGTAGGGTCCGAGCCGAAGTGGTCAAGTGCAAGAACGGTCGCTGGGTCTGCAAATGGCACGGCGGCAAGAGCACCGGCCCGAAGACCGACGCCGGTAAGAAGCGGTCAGCCGACAATCTGGCAAATTGGCGTGCTCGAAGGAAGACCGAGCCGCGCTAACGCCTAACCTCGCGCACACATCATGGGGTTAGTTGCTCCCTGCAGACCGCGCGAGCGATCCCGCGTACGGGGTAGGCGAGACTCACAAGACACGCGCTGGCGCATCTGCGTTGTGCGAGTATCGGGGCCAACCGCCTTCTGCTGACGGTATCAGTGGCGGTATTGGCCGGAAACCAGCGTATCAAATTATTGGTAGATCAATTGGTTACGCCACAAATCAATCTCCTCGCGCGCTACGTGGAGCGGATGCTCGGCGCGACATGAATGGGTAGTCGACCGGCACTGGCGGCGTTGTGCTTCGCGGTGTCGCTGTGGGTCCCGGCGCACGCACAGAGCTATCCCGACCGCGTCGTGAAATTCATCGTACCTTTCTCCCCCGGCGGTGTCACCGACGTGGTTGCACGGCCGGTCGCGCAGCGGCTCGCAGTGATGTGGGGCCAGCAGACGATCGTCGAGAACCGGCCCGGCGCCGGCAGCACGATCGGCGCCGAAGCGGTCGCAAGGGCGCGTCCCGACGGCTATACGCTGCTTTTCAGCGGCAACACCCACGCCGTCGCCGCGGCCCTGTACAAGCGCATTCCCTTCGACGCCGTCGGAGACTTCACGCCCGTCGCGCTCGTCGCCGAGCAGCCGAGCGTGCTGGTGGTGCATCCGTCGGTGCCAGCGAAATCCACGGCCGAGCTGATCACGCTCGCCGCCGCGCAGCCCGGGAAGCTGAACTACGCTTCGTCAGGCAACGGCAGCTCGCAGCACCTGTTCGCGGCCCTCTTTCTGGCGATGGCCGGCGTACAGATGACCCACGTTCCCTACAAGGGCAGCGGTCCGGCGCTCGCCGATCTGCTGAGCGGCCAGGTCCCGGTGAGCGTGCCGTCGATCTCGAACGCGCTGTCGCACATCCAGGCCGGCAAGCTGCGTGCGCTTGCAGTGACCAGCTCCAAGCGCGCGGCGAGCCTCCCGGACGTGCCGACGCTCGACGAGGCGGGCGTACGCGGCTACGACGCGGCGCTGTGGTTCTGCGTGCTCGGTCCCAAGGGACTGCCGGCCGACGTCGTGACGAAGCTATACGAGTCGATCGCCGAAGCGCTTCGCTCGCCCGAGGTGCAAACGGCGTACGCGACCCAGGGCATCGACGCGCGTCTCATGCCGCCGGGCCCCTTCGCCGATTATCTGCGGGCGGAAGCGGTCAAGTGGGCGCGCATCGTCAAGGAGAGCGGCGCGACGGTCGATTGACCGCCGGCGCTTCCCTTCGCCCCGCCGCATCTTGAAGCGCTACTCCAGGGAAGAGCTCGCGGCGCGGCGCGCCAACCTGCCGCGGCCGGAGTTTCCGCCCGACCTGCCGGTCAGCGCGAAGCGTGAGGACATCACGCGCGCGATCCGCGCCCATCAGGTCGTCATCGTCTGCGGCGAGACCGGCTCCGGCAAGACCACCCAGCTCCCCAAGATCTGCCTCGAGCTCGGCCGCGGCGTGGAAGGGCTGATCGGGCACACCCAGCCGCGGCGCATCGCCGCGCGCGCGACCGCCGCGCGGATCGCGCACGAGCTGAAGAGCGAGCTCGGCAAGACGGTGGGTTTCAAGATCCGCTTCACCGATCGCACGAGCCCGTCGAGCTACATCAAGCTGATGACCGACGGCATCCTGCTCGCCGAGACACAAGGCGATCCGGAGCTCCGCCAGTACGACACGCTGATCCTCGACGAGGCGCACGAGCGCAACCTCAACATCGATTTCCTGATCGGTTACCTGAAGCAGCTCCTGCCGCGACGTCCCGAGCTGAAGGTGATCGTGACCTCGGCGACGCTGGATGCGGCGCGGTTTTCGAGGCATTTCGACGATGCCCCGGTGATCGAGGTCTCCGGGCGGCTGTATCCGGTGGAGACCCGGCACCGGCCGCCGCAGCCGAATCCCGGCAACGAGATCGACCTCGACGAGGCGATCGTCGACGCGGTCGACGAATGCGCGCGTGCCGGGCCGGGCGATGTGCTCGTCTTCCTGCCGGGGGAGCGCGAGATCCGCGAAGCGGCGGAGGCGCTGCGGAAACATCACCCCCCACAGACCGAGATCCTGCCGCTCTACGCGCGGCTGTCGGCGCGCGATCAGGAGCGGGTGTTCAAGCCGCACTCGGGCCGGCGCATCATGCTCGCGACGAACGTCGCCGAGACCTCGCTCACCGTGCCGGGGATCCGCTTCGTCGTCGACCCGGGGCTCGCGCGCGTCAAGCGCTACAGCTATCGCAACAAGGTCGAGCAGCTCCAGGTCGAGCGCATCAGCCAGTCGGCGGCGAAGCAGCGCGCCGGCCGCTGCGGGCGCGTCGCGGCCGGAATCTGCATCCGCCTCTACGACGAGGAGGATTTCGCCAGGCGGCCGGCCCACACCGACCCGGAAATCCTGCGGTCGTCGCTCGCAGCGGTCATCCTCCGGATGAAATCGCTGGGGCTGGGGGCGGTCGAAGACTTTCCCTTCATCGACCCTCCGGCCGCGAGAGCGATCGCCGACGGCTACGCGCTGCTGGCGGAGCTCGGCGCGGTCGATGACTTCCGCGAGCTGACTGAAACCGGCCGGCAGCTCGCGCGGCTCCCGGTCGATCCGCGGATCGGGCGGATGGTGCTGGCGGCGAAGGAGGAGGGCGCGCTCGCCGAGGTGCTGGTCATCGCCGCAGCGCTCTCGGTCCCGGACCCGCGCGAACGGCCGCTCGATCGGGCACAGGCCGCCGATGCGGCGCAGAAGCAGTTCACCGACGAGAGATCGGACTTCCTGTCGTTCCTGAAGCTGTGGCGGTTCTTCGAGGAGGGGCTGCACCACGAATCCAACCGCAAGCTGCATGCGGCTTGCCGCGATCACTTCCTGTCGTTCACCCGCATGCGCGAGTGGCGCGATATTCACTCGCAGCTGAAGGAGCTCGCCGGCGAGCTCGGCTGGAAGGCCGGGGAGATCAGGCAGGACGAAGCGCAACACCCCCGAGTGCACCGCGCCCTGCTGACCGGGCTGCTCGGCAACGTCGGGCTGAAGACCGATGATGCGAGCTATCTCGGTGCGCGCGGCATCAAGTTCTGGCTACACCCCGGTTCCGGCCTCGCCAGGAAGGCACCGCGCTGGATCGTCGCCGCGGAGCTGACCGAGACGACCCGCCTCTACGCCCGCTCGGTCGCCGGCATCGACCCCGAATGGCTCGAGCGCCTCGGCGCGCACCTGATCACACGGTCGTGGAGCGATCCCCACTGGGAGAAGAAGCAGGCCGCGGTGGTCGCGCAGGAGCGCGCGACGCTCTACGGCCTGCCGGTCTATGCGAACCGGCGGGTGCAGTACGGGCCGCTCGATCCGGTCGAGGCGCGCAAGATCTTCATCCGCTGCGCGCTCGTCGAGGGCGACTGGGAGTCGCGCGCGCCGTTCTTTGCGCACAACCGCCGTCTCGTGCGCGAGATCGAGACGCTCGAGCACAAGTCGCGCCGGCCGGACGTGCTGGTGGACGACGAGCTGATCTACGCGTTCTATGACAGCCTCATCCCCGCGGAGGTCTGCAACGGCGCCGGCTTCGATGCCTGGCGCACCGCGGCGGAGCGAAAGAACCCGAAGCTGCTGTTCCTCGATCGCGACGACCTGATGCGTCACCAGGCCGCCGGCATCACGACCGAGCACTTTCCGCATCACCTCGAGTTCTCCGGGCGCACCTTCGCGCTCGAGTACCGGCACGATCCCGGCGGCCCGCGCGACGGCGTTACGCTGACCGTACCGCTGATCGCGCTGAACCAGGTGAGCGCGGCACGCTGCGAGTGGCTGGTCCCGGGCCTGCTGAAGGACAAGGTTCAGCTGCTCGCGAAATCGCTGCCGCAGAAGGTGCGCCATCAGCTCGGCCCGCTCGCCGAGTTCGCCGCCCAGTTCGTCGCGGCCGTGCCCGCCGGCGAGACGCCGCTCGCGCAGGCGATCGCGCGCCATGCCCGAGAGACGCGGAATCTCGCGGTCCCGCTCGACGCGTTCCGCCCGGAGACGCTCCCGGCACATCTCGCGATGAACTTCCGCGTCGTGGACGAGCACGGTCGCCAGCTCGCGATGGGGCGCAATCTCGCGCAGCTCCGCGCCGAGCTGGGCGAGAAGGCGGGCGAGCAGTTCGCGCAAGTCGCCGGCGCGGACGCGGCCATGAGCGGACTCACCGGCTGGTCGTTCGGCGAGCTGCCCGAGATCATGGAGGTCAGGCGCGGGCCGCAGACGCTGGTCGGCTATCCGGGGCTCGTCGATCGCGGGAGCACCGTCGATCTCGAGGTTTTCGACTCGCCGGAGAAGGCGCGGGAATCGCATCGCGCGGGGCTGCGGCGCCTCTTCATGCTGCAGCTCCGCGAACAGGCGAAGTACATCGACAAGGGCCTGCCTGGGCTGCAGACCATCGCGCTGCAGCTCGCCGGCCTCGGCGATGCGGGCGACCTCAAGTCGCAGCTCGTTGCCGCCGCGTTCGAGCGCGCGTGCATGACCGATCCGCTGCCGCGCAACGTAGAGGACTTCACCCGGCGTTGCGACGAAGGGCGCAGTCGGCTCGCGCTGATCGCGCAGGAGATCGCCCGGCTCGTCGCCGCGATCCTGGCGGAGCGCCAAGCGCTCGCGAAGAAGCTGCAGGCGGCGAAATCGTTTCCGAACGCGGTGCGCGATATCGAAGCGCAGCTCGGGCGGCTGATGCCCCGCGACTTCGTCGTCGCGATGCCGTGGGGCCGCCTCCAGCATTTCCCTCGCTATCTCAAGGCCGCCGGGTTGAGGCTCGACAAGCTGCGCGCCGATCCGGCGCGCGATGCGCGCGCGGCGGCCGAGATCGCGCCGTTCGAGACCCAGTGGCTGCGCGAGGAAGCGCGCCAGCGCAAGGGCGGCAGCCTCGACCCGCGGCTCGAGCAGTTCCGGTGGTTGCTCGAGGAGCTGCGCGTACAGCTCTACGCGCAGGAGCTGAAGACCCCGGTGCCGGTGTCGGCGAAGCGGCTGCACAAGATGTGGCAGACTCTCAATCGATGAACGACATCGCTCGTGCCCTGGCGCGCGCCTTCGCGAGCCTCGCGCACCCGAAGATGCTGTTTCTGATGATCTGGCCCATCGCGATCGCCCTCGCCCTCTGGACCATCCTCGCGGTCATCTTCGGCGCACAGACGGTGGCCTGGCTCCAGGGCTACCTCACCACCTCCGCGGTCGGCGTGTGGGCGTCGGCCTGGTTTCCGTTCAACGTGATCGCCGCGGTGCTGTCGTGGGTGGCGCTCCTGGTACTCTTCTTCCCGCTGGTGCTGGTGACCGCGACGCTCCTCATCAGCGTGTTCTCGATGCCGGCGATGGTGACCCACGTGGCGGCCGCCGACTACCCGAACCTCGAACGCAGACGCGGCGGCACTTTCGGCGGCAGCATCTGTAACGCCGGCGTCGCGCTCGCCGTGTTCCTGGTTCTCAGCCTGCTCTCGCTGCCGCTGTGGTTCGTGCCGCTCTTCTGGCCGGTGCTCCCGGTACTGCTCTTCGCGTACCTGAACCAGCGCGTTTTCCGCTACGACGCTTTGGCCGAGCACGGCTCGGTCGAGGAGCTGCGCGAGATCTTCCGCCGCTACGGCAAGCCGTTGTACGGCCTGGGCATCGTGTGCTCGCTGATCGCTCACATTCCGGTGGTGGGGTTCTTCATCCCGGTGATCGCGGGGCTCGCCTTCATCCACTACTGCCTGGAGCGGCTCGCCGAGTTGCGCCGCTCCGACATCGTTCTTGCGAGGTGACATGGGGTTCGGTGCAATCATCATCGGCGACGAGATCCTCCGCGGGAAGCGGCAGGACAAGCACTTCGCAAGATTGATCGAGCTCCTGGCCGCCCGCGGACTCAGGCTCGACTGGGCCGATTACGTGGGCGACAGCCCGGAGCGGATCACCGCGACGCTCGTCCGCACGTTCGCCGGCGCGGACGTGGTGTTCTCGTTCGGCGGGATCGGCGCGACGCCGGACGACCACACGCGGCAGTGCGCCGCGTCGGCCCTGGGCGTCGATCTCGCGCTGCATCCGGAGGCCGCGGCCCTGATCCGCGGCCGGTTCGGCGGCGAGACGACGCCGCAGCGGTTGAAGATGGCAGCGTTCCCGCGCGGGGCGACGATCATCCCCAACAGCTACAACCAGATCGCGGGCTTCTCGTTCGGCGACCACCACTTCGTGCCGGGTTTCCCGGTGATGGCCTGGCCGATGGTGGAATGGGTGCTCGACAACCGCTACGCCCACCTGCATCACCAGTTGCCGGAGGCGGACGCTTCCATCATCGTGTACGGGTCCGCCGAGAGCACCCTGACGCCGCTCATGGTCGAGGTCGAGACCCGGTTCACGCGGCTGAAGGTCTTCAGCCTGCCCCACATGGGCGAGGACGGGACGCGCCGGCACATCGAGCTCGGAGTACGCGGCGATCCGGACGAGGTCGCGGCGGCGATCGAGGCGCTGAAGCAGGGCGTTCTCAACACCGGGGGGACGTTCGAGACGCCGCGGCCCGCGGCGTAGTGTTGTTTGCCGGAACGGCCAACAAAAAACCCCGGGGAATCCCGGGGTTCCGAGAGCGGGAACGCGGCTTAGGCGGCCTTCTTCTTTTCCTTGCCGACCGAGGCGGTCGCGGCGGCGATGTTCGCCTCTGCGATCTCGCCGGCCTGCTTCGCAACCTTGGAGAAGCTGTCGTAGGCCGAGTTGGCGGCGGCGAGCGCCGACTTCACGGCGGCGACGGCGACATCGGAGCCGGCCGGGGCGTTCTTGGCGTACTTGTCGAGCAGGCCGACGAAGCTGCGATTGAACTCGCCGGCCTGGCTCTCGAAGAACCGGGTCAGCTCGCCGTGCTGCTGGGTCGACAGCTCATACACGCTGCGCGAGTACGCGATCGCCTTCTCGAGACTCGGCTGCGCCGCGGCGACGTTCAGGTTGACGTACTCCTGGATGTCCTTAACGTTCAGCAGCGCCTTGGCGTGGCTCATGCTGTCTTCGAACACGGCCTTGGTGGCGTTGAAGTTGAGCGCCGCGAGCTTCTCGATGGCGGCGAAGTTCGAATTCGCCCAGGCGAGCATTGCTTCGACGCTCGCTTTGCTGTTGGCGGTCACTTGCTCGGGGGTCACGTACATTTCATGTCTCCTGTCGTCATGGGGTTTGCGTTGTCGGTGGTCATCTTTTCGCAGCGATATTGCACTGCACAACACGTATTTTACGGAGAAACAACGAGCTGTCAAGAATTATTTGTGCATCGCACCAATCCCGTTTGATGTCTAGGAGAGCGCATACGAGACATGGACTTAGGGTCACGGAATGCAGATAGAGGGAGGCCCGCAGTCGGCCCCGGCAGCGGTTTCGTCGAGCTGGGTCGCGTGGATGCCCGGCACCTTCGTGTTCCTCTGGGCAACCGGTTTCCTGGGCGCGAAGTACGGGCTCCCGTACGTCCAGCCAGCGACGTTCCTCGTCTGGCGGTTCGTGTTCGTCGTCGCGCTCATGCTGCCGCTCGCCCTCGTGCTGCGCGCGCCTTGGCCCGCGAGCCGCGCGCAAGCGCTGCACATCGCAGTCGCGGGGGTGTTGCTGCACGGCGGCTATCTCGGCGGGGTTTTCGCCGCGATCCACGCCGGGATGTCGGCCGGGCTCGCTGCCCTGATCGTCGGGGTGCAGCCCATATTGACCGCGCTCGCCGCGGCGCCTCTGCTCGGCGAGCGCGTGAGCGCCCGGCAGTGGGTGGGACTCGCGCTCGGCTTCGGCGGCGTGGCGCTCGTCGTCGCGCAGCGGCTGTCGCTAGGCGGGGTTTCGGGGTTCAGCTTCGCGATGGCGGTCGTCGCGCTCGTATCGATCACGCTCGGGACCGTCTACCAGAAGCGCCATTGCGGCGCCTTCGACCTGCGCAGCGGTTCGGTGATCCAGTTCGTCGCCGCCGGCCTGGTGCTGGCCCCGTTCGCCATCCTCGTCGAGCGCGAGCCGGTGCGATGGACGCTCGAGCTCGCGTTCGCCATGGCCTGGCTCGTCTGCGTGCTGTCGATCGGCGCGATCTCGTTGCTCGCAATCCTCATCCGCCAGGGTGCGGCGACCAAAGTGGCCAGTCTCTTCTACCTGGTGCCGCCGGTGACCGCCACCATCGCGTTCTTCCTGTTCGGCGAGCGGCTAGGCCCGCTCGCGCTTGCAGGTTTCGCCCTCGCAGCCATCGGCGTGGCGATCGTCGTGCGCGCGTAGCGTCCAGGCCTAGGCCAGGCTGATCTGCTAGTCTTTCGCCCGGTCGCGCCGACCAGACATCCACAAACAGCGGCCGGCCATCGCGCTCCGATCAGTGGCCGACGACATCGCGTACCGCGCCGAAAAGAAGACTGCGCGCCTGCACGACCCGCGCCGGGGGTTCGCCCTCGCAGAGGTCGAGGCGGAGATCCGCTATCACCCGCTCACGGCCGAGTCGGCGCGCATCTGCCACTTCGCGCTGACGGTGGTGCCACCCACCGATCTGGCGGCGTGAGCGGCGACGCCCACCAGACCCTACCGCTGCGGCTCATCGGCCTGCTGGTCGCGCTCACGCTCGCGTGGGGCTTCAACTGGCCGATGATCAAGCTCGCGATCGCCGGCATGGCGCCGATGCACTTCCGCACGCTGTGCCTCCTCACCGGGGCAGCGGGACTGTTCGCGATGGCGGCGGTCGGCAGGGTCGAATGGCGGGTGCCGCGTGCGGCCTGGCGGCCGCTCGTGCTGATCTCGCTCTTCAACATCGCGGGCTGGAACATGCTGGCGGTGTACGGCGTGGGGCTGATGGCCTCGGGGCGCGCATCCATCCTCGGCTACACGATGCCGGTATGGACGGTGTTGCTGTCGATTTGGATGCTCGGCGAGCGCTTCACGCGGCGGCGCGCGCTCGGCGTGGCGCTCGGCATGAGCGGCATGCTGCTCCTGCTCGGGAGCGAGTTCCAGGCCGTCCAGCGCGCGCCGCTCGGTGCGCTGCTGATGATCGGCGCCGCGATCTCCTGGGCGATCGGTCTCGTCCTCATCCGCAAGTGGGCAAGCGGTATGCCCGCGACGAGCTACAGCGCGTGGCAGATGGTGATCGGCGTGATCCCGATCCTCGCGATCGCGCTCTTCTTCGAGGAAGGCAGCTTCAACCCGTTCGCGCTCGCGCCGGGGCCGATGATCGGCGTGCTGTACAACATGTTCGTCGCGTTCATCTTCTGTCACTGGGCGTGGATGAAGATCGCGCAGAGCACGCCGGCCGGGGTGTCGAGCCTCGCGTCGCTCATGACGCCGGTCGTCGGCGTCTTTAGCGGCGCGCTGGTGCTCGGCGAGACGCCGCGCTGGTCCGACTACGCTGCGCTCATGCTCGTCGTGGGCTCGCTTGCGACGGTGCTCATCCCGCCGCGGGTCGCGGCGCCGGCAGTGCGAGTTGGGGGGCGGGGCCACGGCGGCGTTGAGCGTCCGGCCCCTATGAACCACGAGGGAGCGCGAGGGGCAATGCATCAGATCGTCATCGTCGGCGGCGGGGCCGGCGGCCTCGAGCTCGCGACGCGGTTGGGGCGGCGGCTGGGCCGCGGCGCGCGCGGGCGCGTGACGCTCGTCGATCGCGGCCGCACCCACGTCTGGAAGCCCCTCCTCCACGAGGTGGCGGCAGGGAGCATGGACCTGCACCAGCACCAACTCGACTATCTCGCGCAGGCCCGCTGGCACCATTTCACCTTCTGTCTCGGCACGCTCGAGGGCCTCGACCGCACGCGGCGCGAGATCGCCGTCGGGGCGATCCGGGACGAGCAGGGCGAGGAGGTGATTCCGCCGCGAACGTTGCGCTACGACACGCTCGTCATCGCCGTCGGCAGTCTCACCAATCCGTTCGGCGTGCCGGGTGTCGCCGAACACGCCTTCGCGCTCGACTCGGCCGACGAAGCCGACTACTTCCATCGCCGTCTGGTCAATGCGGTGCTGCGGGCGAACTATCGCGTCGAGGAGCGCAGCCGGGAGCTGCGGGTGGTCATCGTCGGCGGCGGGGCGACCGGGGTCGAGCTCGCCGCCGAGCTGCACAACACGACCCGCGTGCTCGCCGCCTACGGCCTCGCGAACATCGACCCCGAGCGGCACGTGAAGCTCACGCTCGTCAACGCCGACGCGCGCATCCTCGCCGGGCTGCCGGAACGGATCTCGGCCGCCACCGCCGAGGCCCTCGAGTCGCTCGGCGTGGACATCCACTGCAACGAGCAGGTCGTGGCAGTCACCGCGGACGAGGTGCGCACGAAAGCAGGGAAGCGATTCCCCGCCGACCTCACGATCTGGGCGGCGGGAATCAAGGCGGCCGATGTCCTGCGCGAGCTGGGCGGGCTGGAGACGAACCGGCTGAACCAGCTCGTCGTACTGCCGACGCTGCAGACGACCCGCGACCCGGACGTCTTCGCGCTCGGCGACTGCGCCGCATGCCCCTGGGAAGGCCACCAGGGCAACGTTCCCCCGCGCGCCCAGGCCGCCCACCAGCAGGCGACGCATCTCGCGCGGACGATCGAGCGCCGGCTGCGCGGCGAGCCGCCGGAGCCTTGGCGCTATCGCGACTTCGGCTCGCTCGTGTCGCTCGGCGACTACGAGGCGGTCGGCACGCTGATGGGCTTCGTCTCGGGCCCCAGCATCCGGGTCGAAGGGTGGTTCGCGCGCATGATGTACGTCTCGCTCTACAAGCTGCACCTCCTCGCGCTCCACGGGTGGTGGCGCCTGGCAGCGGACAGCCTCGCTCGCACGCTGCGCCGCGGGGTCGATCCGCGCGTGAAGCTGCATTGAAGGTGGACATTGAGGGTGGAGATCATGGGCTGGGTCGCACTCGGCGCCGTTCTCGTGCTGGGCGTGCCGGCGCTCATGTACCTCGCGCAGGACAGCCTCCTGTTCCTGCCGCAGCCGCTCGCCGGCCCGCCGCCGGCGAGCCGCCCCGCGCGCCCGGTCGAGCCGCTCGCGTTCGAGCGCGAGGCGGGCGTGCAGCTGCGCGGCTGGCTCGTCAAGGCTGAAGCCGCCCGCGCACCGCTCGTCATCTACTACGGCGGGAACGCGGAGGAGCTGTCGTGGCAGGCCGGGGAGCCGTGGCCCGCCGGCTGGTCGCTCGCGCTGGTCAACTACCGCGGCTACGGCGAGAGCGACGGCAAGCCGTCGGAAGCAGCCCTGTTCGGTGATGCGCTCGCGGTATTCGACGCGCTCGTACGTCGTCCCGATATCGATCCGGCGCGCATCGTGCTCGCCGGGCGGAGTTTGGGCAGCGGCGTTGCCACCTATGTCGCCAGCGAGCGGCCGGTCGCGGCCGTGATCCTCGTCTCGCCCTACGACAGCATGACCGAGGTCGCGCGGCGCCATTACCCGTGGCTGCCGGTCGGCCTGCTGCTCAAGCATCCCTTCGAGTCGGCGGAGCGCGCGCCGCGCATCCGCGTGCCGCTCCTCGCGATCGTCGGCGGCCGCGATGCAATCATCCCGCCTGCGCACTCGCAGCGGCTGTACGAGGCGTGGGGCGGGGCGAAGCGCTGGGTCGATCTCCCCGATTCCGATCACAACGATCTTTCGAGCGCCCCCCGGTTCTGGCCGGCGATCGATGGATTCCTGCGAGACGTGAAGGACCGCGGACGCTAGCCCGATCCCAGCATCGTCGCCGGCGCGAGCGCGGCGAACTATCTTGGATCCGGGGCCGGCAGCACCCGCACGCGAGGGATGCGCGCGCGATTCCAGTTCGCGGCAGCCCATTCGAGCACCGTCCGGGGCGACGCGGCGGCGAGCCCCGCGGGCGGCGCTTGACCGAGAAATTCCAGTGCCGCGACGAGCGCGCGCGGGGGATGCGCTGCGTCGACCGGCGGCGCCCCGGTCTGCTTGGACAGCTTCTCTCCGCTGGCCGTGACGGCAACCGGCAGATGAAGATAGCGCGGCGTCGGCACCCCGAGCAGCCGCTGCAGGAAGATCTGGCGCGGCGTGGAGCAAAAGAGATCGGCGCCGCGAACGACGTCGGTGATGCCCTGGGCCGCGTCGTCGACCACGACGGCAAGCTGATAGGCGAACGGCCCATCTGCTCGCACCAGCACGAAGTCGCCGACCTCGCGCGCTAGCGGCTGTTCGAGCCGGCCCTGAAGCGCGTCGTCGAATGCGATCAGTGCGTCGTCGACGCGCACGCGCGTCGCGCGCGCGACTCTTCCCGACGGCAGGCCGTCGCGGCAGGTACCGGGGTATACCGGTTCGCGGGGGCCGGGGGCCGGCGCGTCGAGTTGTGAGTCGGCAATCTCCTTCCGGGTGCAGGCGCAGGCAAAGAGCGCACCGTGGCTTGCGAGCCGCGCGACCGCAGCGCGATACGCGTCGCCCCGCTCGCTCTGGCGCATGACCAGACCGTCCCACTCGAGACCGAAACGCTCAAGGGTACGCAGGATGTCCGCGGCAGCGCCCGGTGATTCACGCGGCGGATCGAGGTCTTCCATGCGCACCCGCCATTCGCCGCCTTGCGCGCGCGCATCGGCCCAGCTGCCGACGGCCGCGACCAGGGAGCCGAAATGGAGCGGCCCGGTGGGGGAGGGCGCGAAGCGCCCGCGGCAGGCGGAATCAAGGATGGCGAGCATCGCGGCGGCAAGGGCGAGCCGCCGTACACTACCAAAACCCGCTGGGATGACGCGCTTCGACGACCACGCGATTGCCACTTGGCACTCTGATCCGCCTCGCCGTCGTCGCGGCGGCACTCGCGGCGCAGCTCGCGGGTTGCGCCGGCGAGCGCCCCGGGGCGCTCGGCGTCCGCGACGGCCGGCTCTCGCCCTGCCCGCCGACGCCGAATTGCGTCGCGAGCCAGACCGACCGTGCCGTGCATCCCGATCACTACGTCGCGCCGCTCGCACTCCGTGGCGATGCGGCGCAGGGGTGGCTGGTGCTTGTGGCGCTAGTGCGCGATAGCGACCGCACGCGCATCGTCGCCGAGCAGCCCGGCTATCTCCACGCCGAGGCCACGAGCCGCGTGCTCGGATTCGTCGACGACCTCGAGCTGCAGCTCGATGCCGCCGCCGGCATCGCGCACGTACGCTCGGCCTCGCGCGTGGGCCGCAGCGACTTCGGCGTGAACCGTGCACGAATCGACGCTTTGCGGGCGCGACTCGCTGCTGCCGGGCGCTGAAGTCGGTTTTGGCGCCGTGCGGGCTGCTATACTCCGCGGCGATTTTTCGTCGGCGGGTTTTCGCCGCCGGATCGTTCGTCGTCCGATTCTTCGCCGAGCGTCCGCCCCGTCCGCGCTTTTCCACAGGAGCACCGCGTGGCTACCGTCGAGCTGACCCGCGAGAATTTCGAGAGCGTCGTCGCTGGCGACCGCCTGGTCGTCGTCGATTTCTGGGCGTCCTGGTGCGCGCCGTGCCGCGCGTTCGCGCCGACGTTCGAAGCCGCCTCGGAGCGCCATGTGGACGTCGTCTTCGGCAAGGTGGACACCGAGCACCAGCCCGAGTTAGCGGGGGAATTCGACATCCGCTCGATCCCGACGCTCATGGTGTTTCGCGAGCAGGTCGTGCTCTTCGCCGAAGCCGGTGCGCTGCCGCCCGCGATGCTCGAGGAGGTCATCGCCAAGGTGCAGGCGGTGGACATGGGCGAGGTGCACCGCGAGATCGCCGCGCGCGAGGCCGCTACGCGCCGCTGACGCGTCGCGTGCTTCGCGGGTTTCAGATGGCGGCACGTTAGAGTGCACTCCCGCCCCGCGATGACTGCCGACACGACGCCCGCTTTCTCGCGGCCGCTGCCGGAAGGCGTGCGCGCCGGATTGGTGGCGGCCCTATACCAGCAGGCGGTGCCCGGCTTCGTCGTGACGCTCGCCGTCGCGGCGGTCTGCACCGCGATGTTATGGACGGCGGTCGAGCGCGCTGCGCTCGGCGGGTGGTTTGCCCTGGTCGTGCTCATCACTGCGGCGCGTTATCTGCTCGTGCGGAAATATCGCGCCGGGGAGCGCGCCCCGGCCGAGGCACTTGCCTGGGAGAACCGCTTCACGATCGGCGCCGCGGTGATGGGCGTCACCTGGGGCGTGCTGGCCGCGCTCGTGAACGCCGCGGCCTACACACTGCAGGTGTTCGTCGCGTTCGCGATCGGCGGCATGGCGATCGGCGCCATGGGCGTGCTCGCGCCGAGCCGGCGCGCGTTCCTCTGGTTTGCCGTCCCGATGCTGGGCGCCCAGGTCGCCGAGTTTCTCTGGCTCGGCGGCGAGCTGTACTCGGCGATGGGCGTGCTGGTCGCGATCTTTCTCGCCGCCGTGGTGCGCGTGTTCAGCGACCTGAATCGCACCGTGACCGAGAACATCCAGCGCGGGATCGTCAACGAGCGGCTGGTCGCCGAGCAGCGTGGCCTCTTCGACAGCGCCACCGTCGGCATCGGTTTCTTCCGCGATCACGAGCTGGTGGACTGTAACCTCGAGTTCGAGCGCATCTTCGGCTGGCCGCGCGAAGCGGTGCTCGGCGCGTCGAGCCGACTCTGGTATCCGGACGAGCGGACCTGGCGGCTAGTGATCGGCGATTCCTTCGAGCGCGCCCGCGCGGGGGAGTCCTATCGCGCCGAGCTCGAGCTGCGGCGCAAGGATGGCACGCTGGTCTGGTGCGACGTGTCGGGCCAGGCAGTGATCCCCGGCGAGCCCGAGCTCGGCTATGTCGTGTCGTACGCCGACATCACCGAGCGCAAGCGCACCGAGGCGGCGCTCCGCGAGAGCGAGGAGCGCCTCGAGCTCGCGATCCAGGCGTCGCAGAGCGGCCTCTGGGACTGGGACATTCCGGCGAACGTCCGCCATGTCTCCGCCCGTTTCAAGGAAATCCTCGGCTATCCGCCCGAGACCGACCTCGTCCCCATCTTCCATCTGCCCGACCGCCTCCATCCCGAAGACCGCGCGCGAGTGCTCGGCGGCGTCGAGGCCGCGGTGAGCAATGGCGTACCCTTCGACCAGGAAGGGCGGTTGCGGCGCGCCGACGCGAGCTACGTATGGGTGCACGGCAAGGGGCATGCCGTGCGCGACGCCGCCGGGCGCGCGATGCGGTTCGTCGGGTCGATCATCGACATCTCCGATCGCAAGCGCGTCGAGGAACGGCTGCGCGAGAGCGAGGGGCACTTCCGGCATCTCGTCGAGACCGCCAACGATCTGGTGTGGGCGGTCGACCGCGATGGCCGCTGGACGTATCTCTCGCCGCGGGCGACGCGACAGATCTTCGGTTGCGAACCCGAGGACATGCTGTCGCAGCGGCTCGTCGACTCCCAGTCAGAGGACGAGCGGGAGCGCACGGCCGCGATGCTCGCGCGCGTACTCGCCGACGGCACCGCCTCCCACTTCCAGACCGTGCACCGCCACCGCAAGGGCACGGAGGTGATTCTCAGCCTGAACGCGACGCCGCTCCGCGGCGCCGACGGTGCGATCGTCGGCGTCACCGGCACCGCGACCGACATCACCCCCCTGAAGGCGAACGAAGCGGCCCTTTCGGCGGCGGTCGCCGAGCAGCAGCTCCTCTTCGACGCGGTTTCCGAAGGCATCGTGGTGATCCGCGCCCGCGGGGTGCGCCGTTGCAACAGCAAGTTCGCCCAGATGCTCGGCTACCTGCCCGATGAGCTGGTGGGGCGGCCGTCGCTCGTCTGGTTTGCCGATCCGGGCGAGTGGGAGCACTTCGGACGGCAATCGCGCTCGGTCATGGCCCAGGGCCGCACCTACGAGGGCGAGCTGCTGGTCCGGCGCAAGGACGGGACCACCTTCTGGTGCGACGTACGCGGGCGCGCGATCGACCCCGACCGTGTGAACGAAGGCGCGATCTTCGTCTTCATCGACATCTCCGCCCGCAAGGAACGCGAGCAGCGCATCCAGCATCTCGCGGATCACGACGCTCTCACCGGGCTCCTCAACCGGCGGCTCCTCGAGGACCGCCTTGCGCAATCGCTTACACTCGCGCGCCGCAACGACTCGATGGTCGCCGTGATGCTGATCGATCTCGACGGATTCAAGACGGTGAACGACCAGTTCGGGCACTTAATCGGCGACTACGCCCTGCGCACCGTCGCCAAGCGGCTGAAGGACTCCGTGCGCGAGTCCGACACCGTCGCGCGACTGGGCGGCGACGAGTTTGTCGTGCTGGTCGCGGGCCAGCATTCGACCGAGGATGCGAGCGTGGTCGCCGAGAAGATCCTCGGCGCGCTCACCGACCCGGTCGCCGCCGGCGGGCGCAAGTTCGAGATCGGCGCCTCCATCGGCATCAGCATCTTCCCGCGCGACGGCGGGACCGCCGAGCAGCTGCTGAAGCATGCGGACGCGGCGATGTACCGAGTTAAGGAAGCCGGCAAGAACCGCTATCAGTTCTACTCCTCATGAGGCCCTAAGGCACCGGGTTGTGTGGTGCAGGCCGTAGGCGATGCACACGCTGATCATTGCCGCCGCGGCGATCGCGCTCGCTGCCGTGCCGGGTCCGGTGCCGGCGGTGGTGGACGGTGTCGTCGATCCCAACACCGCGACCTCGCCCTGGGCTGGGGTCGGCAGCCTCGTTTCCGCCGGCGGCGCGTACTCGGCGGTCGTCATCGCTCCGAACGTCATCCTCACCGCGGCGCACGTCGTCGCGGGCGGCGCGCCCGAGTCGTGGACCTTCAATGTGAACCTCGGGGGCGACCTCACCGCGCGACTGCCGGTGGCCGCGATCCGGGTTCATCCGGGCTACCAGGGCTTCGTGCCCGGGCGCGACGGGCTCGCGCACGACGACATCGCGATCGTACGGCTCGCGGGGAACGTGCCGTTCGGCACCCCGGTCTACGAGCTGGCCGAGCGCGCGCCGCGTCCGGGCGAGCGATTGATCCTCGTCGGGTATGGCGCCGGCGGCTCGAGCGGCGGTGGCGCGAGCACTCCGCCGCATCCGGCGGTGAAGCGCGTCGGCGCGAACGTCGTCGAGCAGGTGTACCAGGATCCCGCGGGCGCGGGACGCGTCGAGCTGTACCGTTTCGCCTACACCCCGCAAGCTGGCGGCTCGCCGCTGGAGGCGACGCTCGCGGTGGGCGACTCCGGCAGCCCGGCGTTCAGCCGCGAACCCGGCGGCTGGCGGATCGCGGGCATCAACACGTTCGTTTACAGCTCGGCGGCCGGGCGCGGCGGCGGGGGTGTCGCGGTGGCCGCGTACCGCGAGTGGATCCTCTCCGTCGCGCGCGAATGAGTGAGCGATAATCGCGCGAGCGCCACCGCGCCTGGAGATGACGATGCTGGACATCCGAAAAGCCGCCGAGCGCGGGCACGCCGACCACGGCTGGCTGCGCTCCTTTCACAGCTTCTCCTTCGCCGACTACCACGACTCGCGGCACATGGGCTTCGGACCGTTGCGCGTGATCAACGAGGATCGGGTGCAGCCGGGGATGGGCTTCGGCACCCACGGCCACCGCGACATGGAGATCATCAGCTACGTGCTCGACGGCGCGCTCGAGCACCGGGACTCGATCGGCAACGGCTCGGTGATCCGTCCCGGCGACGTGCAGCGGATGAGCGCGGGCACCGGTGTGCGGCACAGCGAGTTCAACCCCTCGTCGCGCGACCCGGTTCATTTTCTCCAGATCTGGATCGAGCCGAGCGTGCGCGGCATCGCGCCCGGCTACGAGGAGAAGCACTTCGACGCGGCGTCGAAGCGCGGACGGCTGCGGCTCGTCGGATCTCCGGACGGACGCGAAGGCTCGGTGACAATCCATCAGGACGCGCACGTGTACGCCGCGCTGCTCGACGGCGCCGAGCGCGCCGTCCACGCGGTCGCGCCGGGGCGCAGCGCTTATGTTCACGTCGCTCGCGGCCGGCTGACCGCGAACGGCCAGCCACTCGCCGCCGGCGATGCGCTCAAGGCGACCGGGGCCTTGGAGATCGCGCTTCAGCAGGGCGAAGCCGCCGAGGTGCTGGTATTCGATCTGCCATAACGGCGGCGATGCTGCGCGGCCCGATGCGCGGCCGGGTTCGCGGCCAGCGCGGGTGAGCGCGGACCGCGGCCGCAAGACCGCGCTGCTGCTCGTTGCCAGCCTCACCGTGATGTCGGCCGCGACGCTCGCGCCGTCGCTGCCGCGCATGGCCGAGGCGTTCAGCGCCGCCCCGCACGCCGCCCTGCTCAGCAAGCTCGTCCTCACGGCGCCTGCGCTCGCGATCGCGCTATGCGCGCCGTTCGTCGGCGCGCTCGTCGACCGGTTCGGGCG
The DNA here is from genome assembly GCA_963754305.1 of uncultured beta proteobacterium. Classification (GTDB taxonomy): domain Bacteria; phylum Pseudomonadota; class Gammaproteobacteria; order Burkholderiales; family SG8-39; genus DATEDA01. The sequence continues at coordinate 26,049 of CAVWFR010000029.1, forward strand.
GGTGGGAACCTTGCGCGCGAGCCTCGTGCTGTACGGCCTCGCCGGTGCGGCCGGCTATCTGCTCGACGACCTGTACGCCATCCTCGCCAGCCGCGCGATCTTCGGCGTCGCGGTCGCGGGCACGATGACCAGCGTCACCGCGCTGGTCGGCGACTACTACGCCGGCGAAGCGCGGATCCGCTACGCGGGCACGCAGTCGCTCGCGATGTCGCTCGGGGCGGTAGTGTGCGTCGGCGCGGCCGGCCTGCTCGCCGACTTCGGCTGGAGACTGCCGTTCCTGCTCTATCTCGCCGGATGGGCGGTCCTCGTCCCGGTGCTCGTCTACTTGGAGGAACCGCTCCGTGCGGCGACCGCCGCTGCCGCCGGCAGCGCGCGCGCGCCGCTCCGTCTTGGCCCGATCGCGGCGGCCTATGCGATCACGTTCTTCGCCGTCGCGATGTTCTACATGATCCCGGTCCAGCTGCCGTTCCTGCTGCGCGCGATCGGGGTGGAGGCGAGCGCCCCCGCGGGGCTCGTGGTCGCCGCTGCTTCTCTCACTGCCGCGGCGGGTTCGGCCTGGTTCGCGCGACTGCGGCTATCGACGAGCGTGCTCGCGGTGTATGTGTGGGCGTTCGGCCTGATGGCCGCGGGCTATGCGGCTGCGGGGCTCGCCGGCACTTACGCCGGGGTGCTCGCGGGCGCGCTCGTCGCCGGCATCGGCGTCGGCCTCTTCTTCCCGAACAGCAACCTGTGGGTGCTGGCGCTCGCACCGGTGCAATTGCGCGGGAAGCTCGCGGGCGGTCTCACCGCGGCGATCTTCCTCGCGCAGTTCTGCTCGCCGCTCATCGTCCAGCCGCTCGTCGCCGGGAGTTCGCTCGGCGCGGCGTTCGTGATCGCGGCGGCGGCGATGGCGCTGGTTGCGGCCGCGCTCTGGACCGCGCGGTCGATTCCGGCATAATCGCCGCGCCTCGACACGCGCATGATGACCCACGCTCCCAGGATCCTCGCCTTCGCCGGCAGTGCGCGCGCCGGCTCGCTCAACAAACGGCTCGCGCGCGTCGCGGCGCAGGCGACGCGCGACGCCGGCGGCGAGGTGACGCTGATCGATCTCGACGACTTTTCGCTGCCGGTGTACCACGGCGATCTAGAGGCGCGCGAGGGCGTCCCGCCCAAGGCGCGCGAGCTGAAGGCGCTGTTTCTGGCGCACCAAGGGCTTCTCATCTCGTCTCCCGAGAACAATGCTTCGGTCTCCTCCGCCCTCAAGAACACGCTGGACTGGGTGTCGCGCCCCGACGGCGGGCAGAACGGTTTGGTGCCTTACCAGGGCAAGGTGGCGGCGCTCGTCGCTGCCTCGCCCGGCGCGCTCGGCGGCCTGCGCGGACTGGTGCACCTGCGCCAGATTCTCATGACGGTCAACGTGCTGGTGCTCTCCGAGCAGCTCGCGCTCGCGCGCGCGCACGAAGCGTTCACCGACGACGGTGCGCTGAAGGATCAGCGACAGCAGGCCGTGCTCGCCGGCATTGCGCGACGCCTCGTCGAGGTGACGAAGCGGCTTTCGAGCTGAGGGCGCGTATTGCAGCCGGCGGGCGTCCAGTCGGATAGCGCCCCTTGCCCGCCCTGATTAGCGCGTCATGTGCGGACCACCTGCCGCGCGGTAGCGCAGAGGTAGAATCGAAGAGGAGGCATGCGACTGCTCGCGAGCTCGATCTGTATGGACCACACGTGGGTCAAGCGACACGCCGCGGTTGCCCTGTGCTGCGCTGCGCTCTCGCCAGCACCGGCCGACGCCCATGTGCCGCCACCGTTCACGGCGGGCCTGCTTTGGCGTGTCGCGAAAGCAGGCGGGCCGGAGAGCTTCGTCTTCGGGACGATCCACGTCGCCGATCCGCGGGTCGGCATCGCCAAACCGGTCGCGGATGCGCTCGCGCGCTCGCGGACGCTCGCGCTGGAGCTCGGGGGAGGCGTCGCAGGGGCAGAGGTGTTCGAGCTGGAGCAGTTCCGCGACGGGCAGCGGCTCCAGCCCCTGATCGGGGACGAGGCGTTCGCGCGGGTGCGCGTCGAGCTCGCCGCTCAGGACGTTCCGGGACCCGTCATCGACCGGTTGAAGCCGTGGGCGGCGATGATCAAGGTCGCCCGCAGCGCGCCGCGCGGCGAGGAGGCGAGCCTCGACCGGCAGCTGCTCACCATCGGCCGCGCGCGCGGTCTGAAGGTCGAGCCGCTCGAATCGGTCGAGGAGCAGATCGCAGCGTTCGACGCGATACCCATCGCGTCGCAGGTGGCGGTGCTCAAGCACGCGCTCGCCGATCGCGAGGCGCTGGAGACGGGCGTCGAAGCGACGGTCGACGCCTGGCTGCGGCGCGACCTCGCCCAGCTTGCGCGCATCTCCGATCGCATGGGAGAGCGGTTTCCAGGCATGGGCGAGCACTATCGCCGGCTGACCCGACACATCGTCCACGATCGCACGATCCTGATGCACCACCGCCTGATCATGCCGCTCCGCTCCGGCCGCGTGTTCGTCGCGGTGGGCGCGCTGCACCTCTACGGCGACAAGGGGCTGCTCGCGCTGATCGCGCGGGACGGTTACCGCGTGACCCGGCTCTGGTAGCGAGTCGAGCCCTGAGCGTCGTCGTCCTCATCTCCGGCCGCGGCAGCAACCTGCGTTCGCTGGTCGAAGCCGGCGTACCGGTAGCCGCGGTGGTCAGCAATCGCGCCGACGCTCAGGGACTCGCGTTCGCGCGCGCGCGGGGCATCCCGACCGTCGTCGTCGCCCATACCGCTTATGCGACACGCGAACGCTTCGACGACGCGCTCGCGGCGGAGATCGATCGCTACGCGCCGCGGCTGGTGGCGCTTGCGGGCTTCATGCGGATTCTGACGCCGGACTTCACCGCGCGGTTCGCGGCACGGCTCCTCAACATCCATCCCTCGCTGCTGCCCGCTTTCGCCGGCCTGGACACCCACGCCCGCGCGCTCGCGGCCGGCGTGAAGCTCCACGGCTGCACGGTGCACTTCGTGACCGCCGAGCTCGACCACGGCCCGATTGTCGTCCAGGCCGCGGTCCCGGTGTTCCCGGACGACGACGAGCCGCGGCTCGCCGCGCGCGTGCTTGCGCAGGAGCATCGCATCTACCCCCGGGCCGTCGCCTGGTTCCTCGCCGGCGAGCTCGCGATCGACGGCGGCGTGGTGCGGGTGCGTGCGCCCGGTGCCCGCCAGTGGATCTTCGCCGACGAATGAGGGTGAGCCCCGGGCTCGTGGACGCCGCCACCGCCGTCGCGCGCGAAATGCTGCGGTTCCAGCGGCCGGCGGACGGCGTGCTTTCGGCGTTTTTCCGCATCCGCCCGAACCTCGGGTTGAACGACCGCGCGTTCATCGCCGAGACCGTTTACGCGCTGCTGCGCCGGAAGCGGCTCGTCGAGCTAGCGGTGGCCGAGACGGGCGCGCCGGCCGACGACGCCCGGCGGCTGGTGCTCGCTGCGGCGGTCAGGGTGCGCGGCCTCAACGTCCGGGAGCTAAGCGATGCGATCGGCCCCGAGGAAGCGGATTGGCTCGACGCGGTAAAGGCGGGCGCCCGCGGCACGCTGCCCTTCGCGGTGGAATCGGATCTGCCCGACTGGGTCATCGCGCGGCTGGTGCCGGTGCTCGGCGAAAATGGCCTGGCGCGCCTCGCACACGCGCTCAACCAGCCGGCGTCGCTCGATCTGCGCGTCAACCTGATTCGGGCGGAGCGCGACGCGGTGCTCGCTCAGCTCGCCGCCGACGGCATTGCCGCGAGCCCGACCCCTTACTCGCCGACGGGCATCCGGCTGAAGGAGAAGCCGGCGATCAATCGGCATCCGCTCTTCACCGCGGGCGCAATCGAGGTCCAGGACGAGGGCAGCCAGATCCTCTGCCAGCTCCTCGCCCCCAGACGCGGCGAGATGGTGGTGGATTTCTGCGCCGGCGCGGGTGGCAAGGCGCTCGCGCTGGGCGCGCTCATGCGCTCGAGCGGGCGCGTCTATGCGTTCGACGTGTCGGCGAAGCGACTGGATGAGCTGCGGCCGCGCCTCGCGCGCTCGGGGCTGTCCAACGTGCATGCCCAGCGCATCGCCTCCGAGCGCGACCCGCGCGTGAAGCGGCTGTCGGGCAAGATCGACCGCGTGCTCGTCGATGCGCCGTGCACCGGGCTCGGGACGCTGCGGCGAAATCCCGACCTGAAGTGGCGCCAGACCGAGACCGCGCTCGCCGAGCTCGGCGCCAAGCAGGCGGCGATCGTCGCCGCCGCCGCCACGCTGGTCCGGCCTGGCGGTGCGCTGCTGTACGCGACCTGCAGCTTGCTCGCGGATGAGAACGAAGCGATCGTGCAGGCGTTCCTCGGTCGCGAGCCGAGCTTCAGGCTGGTCGCCGCGCGCGCGTCGCTAAAGGCGGGCCGGATCGAGCTTCCCCCGGGGGAGCCGGATGACGAATACTTGCGCTTGCGCCCCGACGTGCACCGCACGGACGGGTTTTTCGGCGCGCTGATGGAGCGCCGCGCGTGAGCCGCCGGGTGATCGCATTGGCCGCAATCCTAGGCGCGTTCGCGGCTGCGGGCCCGGCGTCCGCCCAGCGCGCAGGGCCACCCGCCGCGGAGTTCCCCGCGGCCGGCACGGTCCAGGTCGCATTTGCGCCATGGGACGACGCGGAGGGCATGATCGTGGAGGCGATCGGCGCGGCTCAGCGCCAGGTGCTGGTCCAGGCATTCTCGTTCACGAGCCGTCGCATCGCGACTGCGCTCGTCGCTGCGCGCCGCCGCGGGGTCGAGGTGCTGGTCACTGCCGACCGCGAACAAACCGTGGCGGGGGAAGGGAACCGGATCCGCGAGCTCGCCGCCGCCGGTATCCCGGTATGGCTCGAGACGAAGTACGCCGCCGCACACAACAAGGTGATGATCATCGACGCCGCCACGCGCGAACCGACCGTGATCACCGGCTCCTACAATTGGACAACCGGCGGACAGCGGCGGAACGCCGAGAACGTGCTGATCCTCCGGCGTAACCGCGACGTCGCGCGCGCCTACGAGGCGAACTGGCAGCGCCACCAGGCGCAGGCATCGCCGTACCCGGCGCCCCAACCCCACAAGTGAGCGAGCAGCTGGAAGACCGCTTCGAGAATCTGCTCACGTCCGTCTGGGCCGATCTTCAGCGGCCGGGCGTCGTCTGGCAGCTCGCGACGCTCGCTGCGTGCGTGCTACTCGCCTGGCTGCTCAGCCGCGCCGCACTGCGGCGGGCGCCCGACGCGACGCCCGCAAAGTGGCAGTTCGGCGTCGGCGGGCTCAAGCGCGTGCTCTTCCCGCTGTTCGCGCTCCTGCTCATCGCGATCGCGCGCGCGGTGCTCCAACCGCGAATGTCGGTGAGCCTGCTCGACCTCGCGGTCCCGCTCGCCGGGTCGGCGGCGCTGATCCGGATCCTCGTCTATACGCTGCGGTACGTGTTCGCGCCGAGCGGGCTGCTCGCCGCGTTCGAGCGCGTCATCGCAACCGTCGTGTGGGGCGCGCTCGCGCTGCATCTCCTCGGCGTGCTGCCGATCGTCCTCGACGCGCTCGATGCGATCGAGTTCCATGTCGGGCGCCAGCGGATCTCGCTCTGGCTCGTCCTGCAGGCGCTGTTCTGGGCCACCGTGACGGTCCTCGCGGCGCTCTGGGCGGGCAGCGCGATCGAGGCGCGGCTGATGGGCGCGAGCTCGCTGCACGCGAACCTGCGCGTCGTGTTCTCGCGGCTCGTCAAAGCCGCGCTAATCGTGTTCGCCGTCGTGATCGTCCTGCCGCTGGTAGGCATCGACCTGACGGTGCTGAGCGTCTTCGGCGGCGCGCTCGGCGTCGGGATCGGGCTCGGCCTGCAGCGCATCGCGTCCAACTACACGAGCGGGTTCATCCTGCTCCTCGACCGCTCGATCCAGATCGGCGACATGATCACCGCGGACCAGTTCTATGGACGGGTGAAGAACATCACGACGCGCTACGTGGTGCTGCAGGCGCCGGACGGTCGAGAGGCGATCATCCCGAACGAGCTGCTGATCACCACCAAGGTGCTCAACCACTCGTACGCCGCGAAGACGGAGGTCCGCCACGGCGTCGAGATCCGCGTGGGCTACGGCACCGACGTCGAGCGCGCCCTGCGGCTCATGGAGCGCGCCGCGGCGCGCGAGCCCCGAGTGTTGCGCACGCCGCCGCCCATCGCCATCGTCACCAGCCTCGCGGAATCGGGCGTGACGCTCGAGCTCCAGTTCTGCACGAGTGAGGCCGAGCCGGATCCGCTCCAGGTCAAGTCCGGTATCTGCCTGGAGATCCTGCGTGCTTTTCACGACGAAGGGGTGGAGACCGCGTTGCCGTCGCCCGACGCGCGAACTCAGGCCTCCGCGGAGGGCAAACTGCCGCCGGCGTCGTCGGCTGCTTGACGCGCGAGGAACAATCGGACTCGGTGCCGGTCGAATTGCCGTAAAATCGACAGTATGCTGCAATCGATACCGATTAAGCAGCTGAACAAGAACCGTTTTCCCGAGGAGTGAGCATATCCATGAACGTCGCCGACTTCCTGTTTGCCGGCGTACTCGATCTACCGTGGTGGGGCCTCGCGCTCGTCGCGCTCGCGCTGACGCATGTCACGATCGCCGCAGTCACCATCTACCTGCACCGCTGCCAGGCGCATCGCGCGCTCGATCTGCATCCGCTGCCGGCCCATTTCTTCCGCTTCTGGCTGTGGCTCACGACCGGGATGGTCACGAAGGAATGGGCGGCGATCCACCGCAAGCACCACGCCAAGTGCGAGACCCCCGACGACCCGCACAGCCCGCAGCAGTACGGGATCAATCGCGTGCTTTGGGGCGGCGTGTTCCTCTACGTGGGCGAGTCGCGGAACCGCGAGACGATGGAGCGCTACGGACACGGCACCCCGGACGACTGGCTGGAGCGGAAGCTCTACTCCCGCTACACGCTCTCCGGGCTGACGCTGATGGGACTCGCGAACATCGCGCTGTTCGGCGTCATCCCCGGACTGCTGATCCTCGTGGTTCAGATCGCCTGGATCCCGTTCTGGGCGGCGGGCGTCATCAACGGCATCGGCCACTTCTGGGGCTATCGCAGCTGGGATACGCCGGATGCTAGCCGCAACATCGTGCCGCTCGGCATCCTGATCGGCGGCGAGGAGCTGCACAACAATCACCACGCGTACGCGTCGTCCGCGAGGCTCTCGAGCAAGTGGTACGAGATCGACGTGGGTTGGGTGTACATCCGGACGCTGGAAGCGCTCGGCCTCGCGCGGGTCAAGAAGCTAGCGCCCCGGCCGCGTCTCGCGAGCGCCAAGCCGGTGGTCGACCTCGAGACCCTGCACGCAGTCATCGCGAACCGCTACGACGTACTCGCGAAGTACGCGAAGTCGCTGAAGCAGACCTACATCGAAGAAGTCGGCAAGCTCAAGCGCTTCGCTCCGCGCGATGCCGAGTTGTTGCGGAGCATCCGCCGTTGGCTCCACTGGGACGAGCGCAAGCTGCCCGAGCGCGAGCGGGCGACGCTTGCTGCGGGGCTGGCGAAGTCGAAGTCGCTGGAGACGGCGCACTCGATGCGCCGCGAGCTAGCGGCGCTGTGGGAGCGTTCGTCGGCTTCGGGCGAGCAACTCGTCGCCCAGCTCCAGGACTGGTGCCGGCGGGCCGAAGCGAGCGGCATCGTCCCGCTGCGCGACTTCTCGATCAGGCTCCGTTCGTACGCTTGAACGAGCAGCGCCACGAAAAAACCCGCCAGTCGGCGGGTTTTTTTCGTGCCCTCTTCTTCCAGCTTCGAGCGCGTCCGGCGCTACTTGAGCTTCACTTCCTTGTAGAGGACGTGTTTCCGCGCCTTCGGATCGTACTTCCTGATCTCCATCTTGTCGGGCGTAGTCCGCTTGTTCTTCGACGTCGTGTAGAAGTGACCGGTACCGGCCGTGGACTCGAGCTTGATTTTCTCGCGCATGACTATCGCCTCCTAGTTGTGACGATCTTTAGGCTTTGCTCCGCTCGCGGAGCTCCTTGAGCACCACCTCGATGCCCTTCTTGTCGATGACCCGCAGCCCGGCGTTCGACACGCGCAGGCTCACCCAGCGCTTCTCGGCCTCCAGCCAGAACCGCCGGTATTGAAGGTTGGGTAGGAAGCGCCGCTTGGTGCGGTTGTTGGCGTGGGACACGTGGTTCCCGACCTGCGGCTTCTTGCCGGTGACTTGGCAGACTCGCGCCATGACGGCGTTCTCCGGTTCGCGAAAGGGCGCGATTATAGGCGGGAAAGCCGTTTTCTATCAAGCCGTTCCGCGCGATCACAGGAGTCCGCGCTCGGCGAACGACATCGCGGCGCCGCGCCCGACGACGAAATGGTCGATCACCTTGATGTCGACCAGGGCGAGCGCGCGCTGAAGGGTCTCCGTAAGCACTTGATCCGCCTGGCTCGGCTCGGCGACGCCGGACGGATGGTTGTGGGCGAAGATGATTGCCGCTGCGTTGTGGCGGAGCGCGCACTTGACGATCTCGCGCGGAAAGACGCTCGTCTGCGTGAGGGTGCCCTGGAACAGTTCTTCGGTCGCGATCACGCGGTGCTGCGCGTCGAGCAGCACGGCGACGAAGACCTCGCGATCGCGGCTCGCGAGGGTCATCCGGAGGTAGCTGCGCAGGTGCTCGCGAACGGCGCCAGGCGATACGAGGGCCTCCCGGGTCGTGACTTTCTCTTGCAGGGCGCGACGCGCCAGCTCGAACGCGGCTTTGAGCTGAGCGCTCTTCGCCGGGCCGACGCCGGACGTCTCGGCGACCGCAGCGGGCTCCGCCGCGAACAGCCCGTTGAGCGAGCCGAAACGTTCGATCAGGTCGCGGCCGAGGTCGACTGCGCTCTTGCCCTTCGCCCCGACGCGCAGAAAAATGGCCAACAATTCGGCGTCCGAGAGGCTCCCGGCGCCGCGCTCGAGCAACTTCTCCCGTGGTCGCTCACCCGGTGGCCAGCTTGCGATCCCCAAGTTTCCTCCCTGGGTCCTCCCCGATGGGTCCTCCCCGCTGTTCCTCCCCGGCCCGCCCGGAGCGCACGTCGAGTTCGCGTAGAATCCCCCGCACTTTAACGCACGAACCCCCACAACACGTTGACCATGGCGCTCGAGGACAAGCGCGTCCTGCTGGGCATCACCGGCGGCATCGCGGCCTACAAGGCCGCCGAGCTGTGCCGCTTGCTGGTCAGGGCGGGTGTGGACGTGCAGGTGGTCATGACCGAGGCCGGCTGCCGGTTCATCACCCCGGTCACGATGCAGGGGCTGTCGGGAAAGCCGGTGTTCACCGACCTGTGGGATGGCCGGATCTCCGACAACATGGCGCATATCGAGCTTTCGCGCGATCGGCAGCTCGTCGTCGTGGCGCCGGCAAGCGCGGATTTCATGGCCAAGGTCGCGCACGGCCTCGCCGATGACCTGCTGTCGACGCTATGCCTCGCGCGCGACTGCCCCCTTGCTGTCGCACCGGCCATGAATCGCCAGATGTGGGATAGCGCAGCGACGCAGCGCAACGTCGAACGGCTGCTGGCGGACGGCGTGGCGATCCTCGGTCCTGCGGCGGGAGATCAGGCGTGCGGCGAGGTGGGGATGGGGCGCATGCTCGAAGCGGCCGAGATCTTCGCGGCGATCGCGGGCATGCTCGGGCCCAAGGCGCTCGCCGGCAAGCGCGTGCTGGTCACCGCGGGCCCGACCTTCGAGCCGATCGACGCCGTGCGCGGCATTACCAATCTGAGCTCGGGGAAGATGGGCTTCGCGGTGGCACAGGCGGCGGCCGAGGCCGGCGCCGCGGTGACGCTTGTTGCGGGCCCGACCTCGCTGCCGACTCCCGCGGGTGTCGAGCGGCAGGGTGTGCTGACCGCGCAGGAGATGCACGATACAGTGCTCTCCCGCGCGCAGGGCGCCGACGTGTTCATCGGCGTCGCCGCGGTGGCGGACTATCACGTCGTCAACCGCAAGGCGCACAAGCTCAAGAAGGCGGCCGGCCCGCCGACGCTCGAGCTGGCCGAGAACACCGATATCCTCGCGTCGGTGGCGGCGATGAAGGGCGCGCCGTTCTGCGTCGGTTTCGCCGCGGAGACCGAGAACCTGCGCGAGTTCGCGCAAGCAAAGCGGAAGAAGAAGGGGATCCCGCTTCTCGCGGCAAACCTTGCCCAGGAGGCGTTCGGGCGCGAAGACAACGCCCTGACGTTGTTCGACGATGCCGGCGAGCACCTGCTCGCGCGCGCACCGAAGATCGTGCTCGCGCGGCAGCTGATCGCCCACATCGCGACGATGCTCGGCCGCTAGCGCCGTGCCCCGCGTCGACGTCCGCGTCCTCGATTCGCGCCTGCACGACTCCCCGCCGCGCTACGCTACGTCGGGGTCGGCGGGGCTCGATCTCAGGGCCTGCATCGCGGAACCGTTAACCCTGAAGTCAGGCGATACTGCACTGGTGCCTAGCGGCATCGCGATCCATCTCGCCGACCCGGGGCTCGCAGCACTGGTGCTGCCGCGCTCGGGGCTCGCCCACAAGCACGGGATCGTCCTCGGCAACCTGGTGGGACTGATCGACTCGGACTACCAGGGTCAGATCATGGTCTCGATGTGGAACCGGTCGCGCGAGCCTTATGTGCTGCAGCCGCTGGAGCGCATCGCCCAGCTCGTGATCGTCCCGGTGCTCCAGGTCGATCTGAACGTCGTCGAGGCGTTCGCGGAGAGCGAGCGCGGCGCGGGCGGGTTCGGCAGCACCGGCAAGAAGTAGGGAGAGGCGCCGGGCGTTCGCCCGCCCCGCCGCGGTTCGGCTGCAGGTGCGCTACGCCAGGGTGTCCGCCCAGATATTCCGTGCCCAGGCGTCGGCGTATTGCTTCTCCAGCTCGCTTCGTTGCGCCGAGACGCCGCCCGAGCCGGGCACCGGCTCCAGCGCCTTCTTGTCGGGCACCCATCGGTGCACCGAGTCCACGTGCATCGCTTCGCGGTCCGAAACGTAGCTGTAGCAGGTGTTGTTGATCGTCGGCGTCGGGTTGAGCGGCTGGCCGGTCATCGTCGCCACGATCGCGGACGCGGCGATCTTGCCGTGGTTGTTGGCCATGCTGGCCGACTTCGGCATCGCCGCCGCCGACAGCGTCGCGTCCCCGAGCACGTACACCCCGGACACCGCGATCGACTCCGTCGTCTGCCAGTTGACGCCGCACCAGCGGTTGTTCGCGGTGATCAGCTTCGCCTGGCGCGCGATGATCGAAGCACCGTGAGGCGGCACGACGTTCAGGACGTCGCCTTTGAACGAGTCGAACTCGGTCTTGACGGTCATCGCCTTCACATCGACGTCCTTCGCCTCCTGGTTCGGCCGATACTCGATGATTTCCTTGTAGAGATCGTTCCAGGCGGCCAGGAACAGCCCCTTCTTCGAGACGATGTCTTCGTTCCCGTCGAGGAACAGCACCTTCGATTTCGGCTTCGCCTGCTTGAAGTAGTGCGCGACCTGGCAGGCTCGCTCGTACGGTCCGGGCGGGCAGCGGAAGGGCGCCTTCGGCATCGAGAGGATGTACACGCCGCCGTCGCGCATCGCTTCGAGCTGCTTGCGGAGCTCGACCGTCTCCGGTCCGGCCTTCCAGGCATGCAGAACGGTCTTCTGCGCCTCCGCGTTGTTGAGCCCGGGAATCTGGTCGTACATGAAGTCGATCCCTGGCGCGACCACGAGCCGGTCGTACGGGAGATCCTCGATCTTCTGCAGCCGCACCCGCTTCCTCTCGACGAGGATCTCGGTGACCTCGTCGCGGACGACCTGGACGCCGTACTCGCGCAGCTTCTCGTAGCCGAGCGTCAGGTCGCCGATGCCGCGCGAGCCGCCGAGAACGAGGTTGGACAGCGGGCAGGAAACGAACTGCGCGTTGCGCTCGATCAGGAACACCTCGATGCGACGCTCGCTCCACATCCGGATGTACTTCGCGCAGGTCGCGCCGCCGTACCCGCCGCCGATGACGATCACCCGGCCGATCGGCTTGACCGGCTCGGCCGGCCCGGTGGCGCACGCGGTGAGGATCGCCGGGGCGGCGGTCGTTGCGGCGCCTGCGCCGATCGCCTTGAGGAAACTGCGCCGGTTGAAGTCGTAGGTGCTCATTGCCGCCTCCTCATTTCGCTTTCTGCGCCGACCAGTAGGCCGCCACGGCGTCGATCTGTTCCTCGCTGAGACCCTTCGAGATCTGGTGCATGATCGTCGCCGGCCGCTTGCCGTCGCGGAACTCCCGCAGCTTCAGCACCAGTTGATCCTTCGGTTGAGACGCGAGGTTGGGCATGCCGCCGGCGTTCGTGCCGTTGGTGCCATGACAGATGGCGCAGGAGGCGGCGAGATCGCGGCCTGTGTTCGAGTATGCGGTTTGCCCGGTGACGGCGAAGGGGGCGCTCGCGAGCGCCGCCGCGACGAGCAGCATCGTCCTCATTGGTCCCTCCTCCACGGGCTGGAACAGCGGTCGGAGTTTCCGCTCGGGCCCTGCACGCGTCAAGTGGCCGGCGATCATGGGCTAGTGATCGCCGGCCCGAGAATGCGAAGGGCCGCAGCGTGCGGCCCTTCGCCCGGACGAGCGCGCAGTCCGATGCTCAGGTCTCGGTCGCGGGCGCCACCGGCTCCGGTGCCTCGAGGAAGCGCAGGGCCACCTTGTCGTCGTCGCCGATGTCGATCGTGACCTTGCCGCCGCCCGCGAGGCGGCCGAACAGCAACTCGTCCGCAAGCGCGCGCCGGATCGTGTCCTGGATCAGTCGCGACATCGGGCGGGCGCCCATCAGCGGATCGAAGCCGTGCTTGGCGAGCCAGTCCTTCAGCTTGTCGCTGAACGCGGCCTCGACCTTCTTCTCGTGCAGCTGGCCCTCGAGCTGCATCAGGAACTTGTCGACCACTCGCAGGATGATCTCGTGGTCGAGCGCCCGGAACGAGATGGTCGCGTCGAGGCGGTTGCGGAATTCGGGCGTGAAGAGACGCTTGATCTCGTTCAGCTCGTCGCCGACCTCCTTCTTCGCCGTGAAGCCCATGATGTTCCTGTTGAGGTTCTCGGCGCCCGCGTTCGTCGTCATTACGATGGTGACGTTGCGGAAGTCCGCTTTGCGCCCGTTGTTGTCGGTCAGCGTCCCGTGGTCCATCACCTGCAGCAGGATGTTGAAGATGTCGGGATGCGCCTTCTCGATCTCGTCGAGGAGCAGCACCGAGTACGGCTTCTTGGTGATCTGCTCGGTGAGGAGACCGCCCTGGTCGAAGCCGACGTAACCGGGCGGCGCGCCGATCAGCCGCGACACCGCGTGCCGCTCCATGTACTCCGACATGTCGAAGCGGATCAGCTCGATGCCCATGCAGTAGGCGAGCTGGCGCGCCACCTCCGTCTTGCCCACCCCGGTCGGGCCGCTGAAGAGGAAGCAGCCGATCGGCTTCTGCGGGTTGCCGAGCCCCGAGCGCGTCGTGCGGATCGCCGCGACCAGCGCGTCGATCGCCTTGTCCTGCCCGAAGACGACGGCTTTCAGGTCGCGGTCGAGGTTCTTCAACGCAGCGCGGTCGTCCATCGACACCGTAGCCGGCGGGATGCGCGCGATCTTGGCGATGATCTCCTCGATCTCGAGCTTGCCGATCACCCGCTTCTGCTTCGACTTGGGCAGGATCCGCTGCGCCGCGCCGGCCTCGTCGATGACGTCGATCGCCTTGTCCGGAAGGTGGCGGTCGTTGATGTAGCGCGACGAGAGCTCGACCGCAGAGGTGAGAGCGTTCACGCTGTACTTCACGCCGTGATGGGCCTCGAACCGGCTCTTGAGCCCCTTCAAAATCTCGACCGTCTCGTCGACCGAAGGTTCGACCACGTCGATCTTCTGGAACCGCCGTGAGAGCGCGTGGTCCTTCTCGAACACGCCGCGGTACTCGTTGTAGGTCGTCGCACCGATGCACTTGAGCGCCCCGGTGGAGAGCGCGGGCTTGAGCAGATTCGACGCGTCGAGGGTGCCCCCGGAAGCCGCGCCGGCCCCGATCAGCGTGTGGATCTCGTCGATGAAAAGGATCGCGTTGGGATTGTCGACCAGCTGCTTGAGCACCGCCTTCAGGCGCTGCTCGAAGTCGCCGCGATATTTCGTTCCGGCGAGCAGTGCGCCCATGTCGAGCGCGAACACCTGGCACTTGGCGAGGATCTCGGGCACCTGGCCCTCGACGATGCGCCGCGCCAGCCCTTCCGCGATCGCGGTCTTGCCGACGCCCGCCTCGCCGACTAGCAACGGGTTGTTCTTCCGCCGGCGGCACAGCGTCTGGATGACGCGCTCGAGCTCCCGGTCGCGCCCGATTAGCGGGTCGATCTTGCCGACGAGCGCCTGGGCGTTGAGGTTCACCGTGTACGCCTCGAGCGCACCGCCCGACTGCTGGCCGTCCTCCCCTGCTTCCTCGCTCTCGGCCGACTTCGGCTGTGCGGGCTGCGGGCTCTTGGTGATGCCGTGCGAGATGTAGTTGACCACGTCGAGCCGGGTCACACCCTGCTGGTGCAGGAAGTAGACGGCGTGCGAGTCCTTCTCGCCGAAGATCGCGACCAGGACGTTGGCACCCGTCACCTCCTTCTTGCCGGAGGACTGGACATGAAGGATGGCGCGCTGGATCACGCGCTGGAAACCCAGCGTGGGCTGGGTGTCGATCTCCTCGGTGCCGGCAACGGTGGGCGTATGCGCGTTGATGAACTCGGTGAGGTGCTTGCGCAGCTCCTCGATGTTGGCCGCGCAGGCGCGCAGCACCTCCGCGGCGGTGGGATTGTCCAGCAGCGCCAGCAGCAGGTGCTCGACGGTGATGAACTCGTGCCGCTTCTGGCGCGCCTCGACGAACGCCATGTGCAGGCTGACTTCGAGCTCCTGGGCGATCATTTACGTTTCCTCCATCACGCACTGAAGCGGGTGCTGGTGCTTCCGCGCGTATGAGACGACCTGCTCCACCTTGGTGGTGGCGATATCGCGGGGATAGACCCCGCACACTCCCATACCTTCCCTGTGCACCTTCAACATCACCTGGGTCGCCTTCTCGCGGCTGAGCGCGAAGAACGTTTGCAGCACCAGCACCACGAACTCCATCGGCGTGTAGTCGTCGTTGAGCAGAATCACCTTGAAGAGCGGCGGTGCCTTGACCTTGCTCTTCTTGGTCTCGAGAACCGTGCCATCACGCAACCGGGTCGCCATTGCCGCAAGTATCGCTGCAGATTTCGTTTACCAGCCGTCTACCGGCATCCCCCGACGGTCATGTCCGTCGACCGCGTCGTCGTCGCGAAGTTCGGAGCCGCATTCCCCAATGGATGAACTGCCTCAATCCTAGCCACAAGCCCGTCACCGCGCAATCACCGTTTGTTCCGGCAACGCCCGGATTTTGCAGGAGATGGCGCGGGATCCGCGGCACTTGACGCGTGCTTCCGAAGCGCGTAAAAAAGGCGCGTGTTTGTTCTTCGAGCGGCGCCCGCGTTGCCGCTGCTCTCGATGTGGGACTCGATGCCGTCTCGAAGATCGGGCATAGGAGGGGGGAACCCCCAAGGTTCAACGAGGTAGGGAAGAGGGGCTATGGCAACGGGTACGGTGAAGTGGTTCAACGACGCGAAGGGCTACGGTTTCATCACGCCTGACGACGGCGGCGAGGACTTGTTCGCGCATTTTTCGGCGATCCAGATGGGGGGATTCAAGACGCTCAAGGAGGGCGACAAGGTGCAGTTCGAGGTGACCCAGGGGCCAAAAGGGAAACAGGCCTCGAACATTCAGAAGGCGGGCTGACTGACCGCCCGCAAGCGAGAATTCGTTGAAAGCCCCGCCTACGCGCGGGGCTTTTTCATGGTACTGCTGCGCCCGCCTACACACCCCCTGCGCCGACGCGCGACGGGCTCGCGCAGTGCACGTTCGATAGTCCCTACCTCGCCCCCGCGCATCAGCTCATCCTGCGCTTGAGCTCCTCGTCGATCGCATCCATGAAGGCGTCGGTCGTGAGGTACGGGTGGTCCGCGCGGATGAGGATCGCGAGGTCCTTGGTCATCTTTCCCGACTCCACGACGTCGACGCAGACCTTCTCGAGCGTCTCGGCGAACCGGACGACGTCCGGGGTACCGTCCATCTTGCCGCGAAACTGCAGGCCGCGTGTCCACGCAAAGATCGACGCAATCGGGTTGGTCGATGTCGGCTTGCCCTGCTGGTGCAGGCGGTAGTGGCGCGTCACAGTGCCGTGCGCCGCCTCGGCTTCGACCGCCTTCCCGTCCGGCGACATGAGCACCGAGGTCATCAGCCCGAGCGAACCGTAGCCCTGCGCGACGGTGTCCGACTGCACGTCCCCGTCGTAGTTCTTGCACGCCCAAAGGTAGCCGCCCGACCACTTGAGGCTGGCGGCGACCATATCGTCGATCAGCCGGTGCTCGTAGGTGAGCCCGGCAGCCTCGAACTTCTGCTTGAACTCCCGCTCGAAAATCTCCTCGAAGAGGTTCTTGAACCGGCCGTCGTACACCTTGAGGATAGTGTTCTTCGTCGAGAGGTAGACCGAGTATTTCCGCCCGAGCCCGTAGTTGAAGCAGGCGCGCGCGAAGCCGCTGATCGACGCGTCGAGGTTGAACATCGCCATGGTCACCCCGGCGCCGGCGGCCTTGAACACTTCCTTCTCCACCGGCGCTCCGCCGCCCTCGGGGGTGAAGGTTAGCTTGATGGTGCCGGCGCCGTCGAACCTGTGCTCGGTCGCGCGGTACTGGTCGCCGAACCCGTGACGCGCGACCACGACCGGCTTGTCCCAGTGCGCCACGATGCGGGGGACGTTCTCGCAGATGATCGGCTCGCGGAAGATCGTACCGTCCAGGATGTTGCGGATCGTCCCGTTGGGGCTCCGCCACATCTGCTTGAGCTTGAACTCCTTCACCCGCCCCTCGTCCGGCGTGATGGTGGCGCACTTCACCGCTACGCCGTGCTGGCGCGTGGCGTTGGCCGCGTCGATCGTGACCTGGTCGTTGGTCGCGTCGCGATGCTCTACGCCGAGGTCGAAGTACTTCAGGTCGATATCGAGATAGGGGAGGATGAGCTGCTCGCGGATCCGCTGCCAGATGATTCGCGTCATCTCGTCGCCGTCCATCTCGACGACCGGGTTCTTGACTTTGATCTTACTCACGGGCGCTCCTCTTGAGTGTGCATTGCGGGCTGCGATGCGGGGGGCCGGCGCTGGCGTTCGGAGGGTCGAAATTGCGGTGCGAAAACGCCCCGAGTCTAGCAGACGCTTCCCGGTCGTTCGCCCGCGCCGCGGTCCCGCGCAGCGCTACCGGCCGCCCTCGCCCTCATGCCTCAAACACTTGGTTTTGAACGTGTTTGATTGCGCTATCGGGTCTGTCAACCGGCCTGTAGTGCGGGCGTTATTGGTCATTGACTGCGCCCCTGCCTTTTTCATTTCCGCCGGACGCACCATGCGAACCCTCGTACGACTCGCCCTGGTCGCCGCAACCGTGGCCCCGCTTACCGCGCCGGCGCAATTGCCGATACTGACCCTCAACGCCGGCATTCACCTCATCCATGCCGAAGTCGCGAACACCTTCGACGCGAGGATGACCGGCCTGATGCACCGGAAGACGCTCGGCGCCGGCAACGGCATGTTGTTCGTCTTTCCCCACGCGTCGGTGCAATGCATGTGGATGAGGAACACATTCGTCCCGTTGTCGGTGGCGTTCATCGACGAGGGCGGCGTGATCTTGAACATCGCCGACATGAAGCCGCAGACCGAGGACTCGCACTGCTCCACGGCACCGGTGCGCTATGCGCTCGAGATGAACCAGGGCTGGTTCGCCGGCAAGGGCATCAAGCCGGGCGCGAAGATCTCCGGCATCGAGAAAGCGCCCGCGCCCAGGTAACCGGCCGGCGTCCGGGAACCGCAAGAATGCAGAAGGGACCCGTTCGGGCCCCTTCGATCGTGCGGCGGGTGCGTGCTAGAGCCCGGCGTTCTGCTGCGCCACCATGCAGTAGAGCATCGGGATCGATAGCATCGTGTTGATGCGCGAGGTCATCCCGGCCAGCTTCGCCGCTGCCGCCTTCTCTTCCGGGCTGACCTGGACAATGCCAAGTGCCTTCTTCTGGTTCGGCCAGATGATGAACCAGACGTTGAATGCCATGATCAGCGCGAGCCACATGCCGATCCCGATCGCGGTGAATGGTCGCTGCAGGCCGAGCGCCTGGCCGATGTACCCGTTCATCCACGCGACCAGCACGCCTGTCACCACCGTCGCGAGCGCCGCCCAGCGAAACCAGAACAGCGCCGCCGGAGCGATCACCTTGCTCACCGCCGGTTTCTGCTCGTCGGGGATCTTGGGCATCGACGGCGTCTGAACGAAGTTGAAGTACCAGAGCAGACCGATCCACATCACACCGGAAAGCACGTGCAGCCAGCGCATGATGAACGCCCACCACGCGTGATCGGCCTTGATCCAGGTGCCGGTCGCGCCGCCTACGATCAGTATGATCGCGATCAGGAGGACGAGCCCGGCGATGAGAGTGCGGTGCAGCGATTGGAAGAATGCGCCCATGCGGAAAGCCCCTTCTTGGTCTCGTTTGAGCGACGACTGCAGCGTGTCGAGTCTAGCACAAGGCCACTGGCCGCCCGCCATATGGCGGGCGTGAGCGCATCGCGCGTACGCGTCAAGAAACCTTGGCAGTGCGATGCGTAAAGTTGCGACGGCGACGGCGCGCGAAAAGAGAGTGTGCCCCGTATAGTGAGATCTAACTCGAGCGTTCCACGCGCGCCGTAGCGCTGCCTTCGAAGAACGCAATATCGATGACGTCGCCGGCGGCCACGTCAGCGCCGCGACGCACGATGCGGCCGTCCGCGTCGCGGACGAGGCTGTAGCCTCGCTCGAGCACTGCGCGCGGGTCGAGATGGGCGAGGCTCCGGGCGAGCGCATCGAGCCGCGCGTCGCGATCCACGAGTTGGCGGCGCGTGGCCGCGCGGAGGCGCGCGCCGAGTTGCGCGGTGCGTAGTCCGATCAGCTCGAGCGCGGGCAGCCGGCGGCGGCTGCGGTCGACGAGATCCCGCAACCGCCACCGCTCGCGTTCGACCGTGCGCGTCATCGCGTGGGCGAGCCGCGACGAGAGCTGCGCGAGCAGCGCCGACTGCACTGCGAGTCGGCGGCCCGGATGCACCAGCCGGCGCGCGAGATGGTCGAGGAGCTGCAGCCGCGTCTCCAGGTCGCGCCCGAGGCGTCGCTGCAGGCGGTCCGCGAGCGCCGCGATCCGTGCGAGCAGCTCGTCGCGCGGCGGGCTCGCGAGCTCCGCGGCGGCGGTGGGCGTCGCGGCGCGTACGTCGGCAGCGAAGTCGGCGATCGTGAAGTCGGTTTCGTGGCCGACGCCGACGACGATCGGGATCGGGGAGGCGCGGATCGCGCGCGCCACCCGTTCGTCGTTGAACGCCCAGAGGTCCTCGATGCTCCCGCCGCCGCGGCAGAGGATGAGCGCGTCGCATTCGGCGCGCTGGCCGGCGGCGCGCAGTGCGGCGACGATTTCGGCCGAGGCGCTCTCGCCCTGCACCGCGGCCGGATAGACGACGATCGGGATCGCCGGGTTGCGGCGGCGCAGCGTCGTCAGGACATCGCGGAGCGCCGCCGCGGCGCGCGAGGTGACGACGCCGATCGCGCGCGGGTAGCGTGGAAGGGGGCGTTTCCCCGCCGGATCGAACAACCCTTCGCGCGCGAGCTTGTCTCGTAGGCGCAGAAAGGCTTCGTACAGCGCACCGAGGCCTGCGGGCCGCATGAACTCGACGTTCAGCTGGAAGTCGCCCCGCGGCTCGTACAGCGTGACGAGCGCGCGCACTTCCACCTGCATGCCGTCGCGCGGCTCGAACTCGACCAGCATCCCGCGGCTACGGAACATGACGCAGCGCACCTGCGCCGCGCTGTCCTTCAGCGAGAAATAGAAGTGCCCGGAGCGCGCCGCGGTGAAGTTCGAGATCTCGCCCGCGACCCAGGTGACCGGCAGGCGATGCTCGATCAGATCGCGCACGCTGCGATTGAGCGCGGACACGCTCAACACGGGGCTCGCCATCGCGGCTGTCGGAAGCGCGCGATCCCGCGCCAGCGCTGGATCTCCGGCCATTTCGGGATCCTAACCTATCCACAGCACGCTACCGCCGCCGGGCGCGCGCGCCGCGCGCCGCCAGCCTCCTAGGGAACCGCACGTAAACTCATGACAAGACAAGGAAATTCGAGTCGATCACATTTTCATCAGCAACCGAAATCTCCTTATCTGCGGTCCACTTAGCGCGTGTGTCGACATACTATGCACAACCTTATCCACAGCAAATGTGGATAACGCGGCCAAGCCGCGTGCGTGCGAGCGCCCGTGGAGCGGGGGGCTACTCGTGAGAGTCGTAGCTGCATGCCGCTCACTCGCCTTGCTCAAACCAGCACGCGCCGCTAAAGTCTCGACCTTTGTTTTCGCTGAGGTTTCGCGCGCGTGTTCGGCATCATTCAAGCGGCCGGCTGGCCAATCTGGTTTCTGCTCGCGGCGTCGGTGATCGCGGTGGCGCTGATCATCGAGCGGTTCATCGTCCTACGGCGGCAGCGGATCGTGCCCTCGGGTCTGCTCGACAAGGTGGTCGACGCGTATCGCCGCCAGGGCGTCACGCCGCAGCTCGTCGAGGGCGTTCACCGCGATTCGCCGCTCGGCCGCGTGCTCGCCGCGGGGCTGCGCAACAACCGCGCGCCGCGGCCGGTGATGAAAGAAGCGATCGAGGAAGAGGGCCGGGCGGTGGCCTACCAACTCGAGCGTTTCCTCACCACGCTCGGGACGATCGCCACCGCGAGCCCGCTATGGGGTTTGTTCGGCACGGTGGTCGGCATGATCGAGATCTTCGGTTCGCAGTCACCCTCCGGCGCCAACCCGGCGACGCTCGCCCACGGCATCTCGGTCGCGCTCTACAACACCGGCTTCGGCCTGCTGGTCGCGATCCCCGCGCTCATCTTCTTCCGCTATTTCCGCGCCAAGGTCGAGGGCTTCGTGCTCGACATGGAGCAGCAGGCGGCGCGGCTCGTAGACATCGTGCACGGCGACCGCACCTAGGCGCCCGCCAGACGCCGCCTCGAGTCCGACAGTGCGAGTCCCGATAGTGCGAGTCCGATGAATTTCCGCGGGCGCCACAAGGAGGATCCGGAGATCAATCTGATCCCGATGATCGACGTCCTCCTCGTCATCCTCATCTTCCTGATGGTGACGACGACCTACTCGAAGTACGCCGAGCTGCAGATCAACCTGCCCACCGCGGACGCCCAGAAACAGAGCGACCGTCCGAACGAGATCAACATCACGGTGAGCGCCGCGGGGCAGTACACGATCGACCGCAAGCCGGTGTCCTTCACCGGCGTGGCCGCGTTCGGCGACGCGATGCGCGCCGCCGCGGCCGGGCTCAAGGACCCGATCGTGGTGATCAACGCCGATGCGACCGCGAACCACCAGGCGGTCATTCACGTGATGGAGGCGGCGCGGCTCGCCGGCCTCTCGCACGTCTCCTTCGCCACGCAGAGCCAGACGAAGTAGGGACCGGGCGCCGCGCGCAAACCGTGGGCGCGAGTTTCCCCGAGCGGCACTGGTACGGCTTGAGCTGGCTCTCGGTCGCGCTCGCGCCGCTCGCGCTCGCGTTCGGCGTCGTTACCGCGCTGCGGCGGACCGCCTATCGCGCCGGCTGGCTCCGCGTCGAGCGGTTGCCGGTCCCGGTCGTGGTCGTCGGCAACCTCGTCGCCGGCGGGACCGGTAAGACGCCGCTCGTGCTGTGGCTCGTCGAGCGCCTCGGCGCGCGGGGCTTCCGTCCGGCGATCATCTCGCGCGGCTACCGCGGCGCTAACGAAGTGCCGTGCGAGGTACCCGCCGGGGGCGAGGCGGCGCGCTTCGGCGACGAGCCGCTCGTCCTCGCCGAGCGCAGCGGCGTCCCGGTCTGGATCGGACGCGACCGCGCGGCGGCTGCGCGCGCGGCGCTCGCGGCGCACCCTGACCGTGACATCGTCATCTGCGACGACGGCCTGCAGCACTATCGGCTAGCGCGCGACTTCGAGATCGCGGTCGAGGACGAGCGCGGCTACGGCAACGGCTTGCTGCTGCCGGCCGGACCGATGCGCGAGCCGCCGTCGCGGCAAGTCGACGCGACCGTGGTCAATGGCGGGCGGGGCCGTGCCGGCACGTTCGCGATGCGGCTCGAGCCCGCCGGGTTCCGGCGAGTGCGCTCGCCGCATCAGCCGGCTGCAGTCGACGAGCTTCGCGGCCGACGGCTGCACGCGGTGGCCGGCATCGGCGATCCGTCACGGTTCTTCGCCACGCTCGATGCGCTCGGCCTCGCCTTCACCCGGCACGCGTTCCCCGATCACCATGCGTTCGCCGCGCACGAGCTCGACTTCCCGGAGGTCGACGCGATCCTGATGACCGAGAAGGATGCAGTAAAATGCCGCGGCTTCCCACGCGACGACCTCTACGCGCTCCGCGTGGAGGCGCGCGCGGATGAAAGCCTCGTCGACCTCGTCGCCCTCCGCCTTCATGGACGCCAAGCTCCTTGACATCCTCGTGTGCCCGATCTGCAAGGGCCCGCTCGCGTATCGCAAACACGAGCAGGAACTGCTCTGCCGGGCAGACCGGCTCGCGTACCCGATCCGCGACGGCATCCCGGTGATGCTCGAGGAAGAGGCGCGCAAGCTCGCACCGGCCGAGGAACCCGAGTAGACGCTGCTAGCGCGATGCTGGGCCTGCTCCGCTTCACCGTGCTGATCCCGGCCCGCTACGAGTCGAGCCGGCTGCCGGGCAAGGCGCTCGCCGACATCGCGGGCAAGCCGATGGTCGTGCGGGTCGCCGAGCGTGCACGCGAGAGCGGCGCGGCCGCGGTGTGGATCGCCACCGACGACGAGCGGATCGTCGCCGCCGCACGCGCGCACGGCTGCGACGCGATCATGACCCGCTCCGATCACGCGTCGGGAACCGACCGGCTCGCCGAGGCCGCGGCGCTGCTCGCGCTCGGCGACGACGAGATCGTGGTCAACGTCCAGGGCGACGAGCCGCTTATCCCGCCCGATCTGGTCGGGCGCCTCGCCCACACGCTCGCGCAGCGCAGCGGCGCGGCGATCGCCACCGCCTGCGTCGCCATCACCGAGTCGGGCGAGTTCCTCAACCCGAACGCGGTCAAGGTCGTCTGCGATGACGCCGGGTACGCGCTGTACTTCAGCCGGGCGCCGATCCCCTACGCCCGCGACGCCTTCGCGGGCGGCCTCGCGCCGGAGGCACCGCTGCCGCCGGATCTGCCGGTCTTCCGGCACCTCGGCATCTACGCGTACCGCGCGGGCTTCCTCCAGTCCTATGCGCGCTCCGCGCCGGTGCCGATCGAGCGCTTCGAGGCACTCGAGCAGCTGCGCGCGCTCTGGCACGGGCACCGGATCGCAGTCGTGGTGGCCGCGCCCGCGCCGCCGCCCGGCGTCGATACGCCGGAAGACCTCGCGCACACCCGGCGGCTCTTCGCGCAGTAGGCGCGACGGCGGCCCGCAGCGGTCCGTTTGACCGCCGCGCGGCGGCGGGCTATCGTCGCTCCACAATCGCTCGCGACGCACAATGACAAGAGGAACGAGATGCGAGTCATCCTGCTCGGACCGCCGGGCGCCGGCAAAGGCACGCAGGCTCGGCACATCACCGACCGCTTCGGGATCCCGCAGATCTCGACCGGCGACATGTTGCGCGCGGCGGTGAAGGCCGGCACCCCGCTCGGGCTGGCGGCGAAACAGGTCATGGACTCGGGCCAGCTCGTATCCGACGACATCGTCATCGGGCTCGTCAAGGAGCGCCTGCAGGCTCCCGATTGCGCCCGCGGCTATCTCTTCGACGGCTTCCCGCGGACCGTAGCCCAGGCGGAGGCGATGAAGACCACCGGCGTACCGCTCGACTACGTGCTGAAGATCGACGTGCCGGACGACGCGATCATCGCGCGTATGAGCGGACGCTGGGTCCATCTCGCCTCGGGACGCAGCTACCACCTCATGTTCAACCCGCCCCAGGCCGCCGGGCGCGACGACGTCACCGGCGAGCCGCTCGTCCAGCGCGAGGACGACAAGGAGGAAACGGTGCGCAAGCGGCTCGGCGTCTACCATGCGCAGACCAAGGCGCTGGTCGACTATTACGCGCGCTGGGGCTCGAGCGGCGATGCGCGCGCGCCGAAGTACCGGAAGATCTCCGGCGTGGGTAGCGTCGGCGAGATCCGCGACCGCGCTCTCGCCGCGTTGCAATAGGCGGCCGCAATTGAAACCCCGCACTCTTCTGTACGCGCAGTCGGGCGGCCCGACCCCGGTCATCAACGCCACTGCATGCGGCGTCATCGAGACGGCGCGGAAGCGCCGCGCCCGCGTGGTTGCCGCGCGGAACGGCATCATCGGCGTGCTCGCCGAGGATCTTGTCGACACGAATCGGGAGCCGGCCGCGGCGATCGCGCGGCTGAAGGACGCGCCGGGCAGCGCTTTTGGCACGTGCCGCTACAAGCTCGCGCCGCCCGAACGCGATCGCTCGCAATACGAGCGGCTGATCGACGTCTTCCGCGCGCACGACATCGGCGGCTTCCTCTACAACGGCGGCAACGACTCGATGGACACCGCCTGGAAGGTGTCGCAGATCGCGACGACGCTTGGTTATCCGGTCGCCTGCATCGGCATCCCGAAGACGATCGACAACGATCTCCCGCACACCGATTCTTGCCCAGGCTTCGGCTCGGTCGCCAAGTACGTCGCGACATCGATGCGCGAGGCGGGGCTCGACGTCGCCTCGATGCACCGCACCTCGACGCAAGTGTTCGTGCTCGAGGTCATGGGGCGCCACGCCGGCTGGATCACGGCTGCGTGCGGGCTCGCGGCAGCGACCGCGGATGCGGCGCCGCAGATCCTGCTCTTCCCCGAGATTCCCTTCGACGAGGCGCGGTTCCTGGGGCGCGTGCGCGAGACCATCGACCGGGTCGGCTGGTGCGCGATCGCGGTCTCCGAAGGGCTGCGCGGCGCCGACGGCAGGTTGTTCGCGGAGAGCGGCGTGCGCGACGCCTTCGGGCACGCGCAGCTCGGCGGCGTCGCGCCGCTCGTCGCGCGCCTCGTGTCCGAGCGGCTGGGTTGCAAGACGCACTGGGCGGTGGCTGACTACCTGCAGCGCGCGGCCCGGCACATCGCCTCGCGGGTCGACCTCGAGCAGGCGTACCGGCTGGGCGCCGCAGCGGTGGCGCTCGCGCTCGACGGCGCGAACGGCGTGATGCCGGCCGTCGTTCGCATCTCTGATCGGCCGTATCGCTGGCGGATCGGCACTGTCGAGCTCGCCAAAGTCGCGAATCGCGAGCGAGTGCTGCCGCGCGAGTTCGTGACCGCCGACGGCTTCCACATTACGCCCGCGTGCCGGCGCTATCTCGCGCCGCTGATCAAAGGCGAGGCGTTCCCGCGCTTTCGCGACGGGCTGCCCGACTACGTCGCGCTACGCAACCATCCGGTGCCGAAGCGGCTCGCCGCGGGGTTCGAAATCTGACGCGGCACGGGCTATAATCGCGCGCTTTTAAAAAACCCGGGGGGCGGGGAGCGCCATCGGTCGCGCGCCTACGCTTGCCTCGAAGCGGAGGACTCCATGAACGTCGCACTCATCGCCGTGATCGCCTGCGCGTTTCTCGCGCTCGCCTACGGCGCAGTCTCGATCAGCTGGATCCTCGCGCGGCCGGCGGGCAACGAGCGGATGCGAGAGATCGCCGCCGCCGTCCAACAGGGCGCCTCCGCCTATCTCAACCGCCAGTACACGACGATCGGCATCGTCGGCGCGATCCTATTCGTGATCATCGGCATCGTGCCGGGGCTCGGCTGGCCGACCGCGTTCGGCTTCCTGATCGGCGCGGTGCTCTCCGGTGCAACGGGCTACATCGGCATGAACGTCTCGGTGCGCGCGAACGTGCGCACCGCCGAGGCCGCGCGCAGCGGTCTGGACGCGGCGCTTGCGGTCGCATTCCGCGGCGGCGCGATCACCGGTCTGCTCGTGGTCGGTCTCGGTCTCCTCGGCGTCGCGGGTTACTTCTGGATGCTCCTCGGCAGCGCCACGGCCGGCGAACCCCTGATCGAGATCCTGAAGCCGCTCATCGGCCTCGGCTTCGGCGGATCCCTTATCTCGATCTTCGCCCGTCTCGGCGGCGGCATCTTCACCAAGGGCGCCGACGTCGGTGCCGACCTAGTCGGCAAGGTCGAGGCCGGCATCCCCGAGGACGACCCGCGCAACCCGGCCGTCATCGCCGACAACGTCGGCGACAACGTCGGCGACTGCGCCGGGATGGCGGCCGATCTCTTCGAGACCTACGCGGTCACGCTCATCGCGACGATGCTTCTCGCCGCGCTGATGGTGAAGACCGAGTCGATCGCGCCGGTGGTCTATCCGCTGGTGCTGGGCGGGTTCTCGATCATCGCCTCGATCGTCGGCACGTGGTTCGTCAAGGCGAAGGCCGGCGACAAGACGGTCATGCCCGCGCTCTATCGCGGATTGTGGGTGGCGGGCGGGCTCGCGCTCGTCGCGTTCTATCCGCTCACCGCCTGGATCATGGGCGACGTGCTCGCAAAGGTGCCCCTCGACGTCGCGGGCGGCCGGCAGTTCGTTTCGGTGGCGCAGCTCTGGGGCGCCGCGGTCGTCGGCCTCGCCCTCACCGGGTTCATGGTGTGGATCACCGAGTACTACACCGGCACGCAGTACAAGCCGGTGAAGCACGTCGCGCAGGCTTCGACCACCGGGCATGCGACCAACATCATCGCCGGCCTCGGCGTCTCGATGAAGGCCACCGCCTGGCCGGTGATCGCAGTTTGCATCGCGATCCTCGCCTCGTACTGGCTTGCCGGGCTCTTCGGCATCGCGATCGCGGCGACCTCGATGCTTTCGATGACCGGCATCATCGTCGCGCTCGACGCCTATGGCCCGATCACCGACAACGCCGGCGGCATCGCCGAGATGGCCGACCTGCCGGACTCGGTGCGCGCCATCACCGACCCCCTGGATGCGGTCGGCAACACGACGAAAGCGGTCACCAAGGGTTATGCGATCGGCTCCGCGGGCCTCGCCGCGCTGGTGCTTTTTGCCGACTACACGCACGCGCTCGAGGCAAAAGGCCAGCTGATCACCTTCGATCTCTCCAACCACTGGGTGATCATCGGGCTCTTCGTCGGCGGCATGGTGCCGTATCTCTTCGGCGCCATGGCCATGGAGGCCGTCGGCCGCGCCGCCGGGTCGGTCGTGATGGAGGTACGCCGCCAGTTCAGGGACATCCCGGGGATCATGGAGGGCACCGCAAAGCCCGAGTACGGCGCGGCGGTCGACATGCTGACCCGCGCGGCGATCAAGGAGATGATCGTGCCGAGTCTCCTGCCGGTGCTGATCCCGATCGTGATCGGCCTCGGTCTCGGCTGGGCGTTCGGCGCGCAAGCGGGTGCGCAGGCGCTCGGCGGCGTACTGATGGGCACCATCGTCACCGGCCTCTTCGTCGCGATCTCGATGACGACCGGCGGCGGCGCGTGGGACAACGCCAAGAAGTACATCGAGGACGGGCACCACGGCGGCAAAGGGTCGGACGCGCACAAGGCGGCGGTGACCGGCGATACGGTCGGCGATCCGTACAAGGACACCGCGGGCCCGGCGGTGAATCCGTTGATCAAGATCATCAACATCGTCGCGCTGCTGATCGTCCCGCTGATGGGCGGCACCGAGGCGCCCAGGGCGTCGACTGCGCCCGCGGCACCGGCTGCCGTCGCGAGCGTGCCGGCGGCGAAGCCGCTTGCAGCGCCCACCGCAGCGCCCGTATCCGCGCCGGTCGCCACCCCACCCGCGGCGCCTGCCCCGATCTTGCCGGCGCGCGTGCACTTCGAGACCGGGAAGATGGCGCTCTCGGCCGACGACATGAACGTCATCGCCGCCGTGGCCGGCGAGCTCAAGGGCAGCCCCGGCATCAAGGTTGACATCTCCGGCTACGCCGATCCGACCGGTAACGTCGAGCAGAATCTCGAGCTCGCGAAGCAGCGGGCGATCGCCGTGCGCGATGCGCTGAAATCCGCGGGCGTGGCCGAGGATCGGCTGACGCTCGCGAAGCCGCGCAGCGCCATCACCGGCGCGGGTGCGGACGCCGAGGCGCGGCGCGTCGAGATCTTCGTGACGAAGTGACCCCCCGGCGGATCCGCGTGGGAGCGACCAGGGCAGCCTTCGGGCTGCCCTTTTTGCTGGCCGCGGCGGTCGCGCTCGCGCAGCCGGCGCCCGAAGGGCCGTCCGGCTTCACGCCGAAACAGCCCGCCGCCGGTGCGCGATTCATGGCGGTCGCGGCGCATCCGCTCGCGACCGACGCCGGCTTCGAGATCCTCAAGCGCGGCGGCACGGCGGTCGATGCTGCGGTCGCGATGCAGCTCGTACTCGGACTGGTCGAGCCGCAATCCTCGGGCATCGGCGGCGGCGGGTTCATCCTGGCCTACGCGGCGGCCGAGCGCCGCGTGCGCGCCTATGACGGGCGTGAGACCGCACCCGCCGCGGCGCGCCCGGAGCGCTTCCTCGGACTGTACGGGCGGCCCATGGGGTTCATGGACGCGGTTCTTTCCGGGCGCGCGGTCGGCGTGCCGGGGACGCTGGCGGTGCTCGAACTCGCGCATCGGAATCACGGCCGGGTGGCGTGGAGCGAGCTCGTGCGGCCCGCGATCGAGCTCGCCGACCGCGGGTTTCCGCTGGGGCCGCGGCTGCACATGCTCCTCGCCGAGGACCGGTTTCTGCGCCGGGACCCGTTCGCGGCACGCTATTTCTACGCCCTCGACGGGCGGCCGAAGCCGATCGGCACGCTGCTGCGCAACCCGGAGTACGCGGCAGTGCTGCGCGAGGTCGCCGCGGGTGGGGTGCCGGCGTTCTATCGCGGTGCGACTGCACGCGATGTCGCGGCGGCGGTGCAGAAGCACCCGGTCGAGCCCGGCAACCTCGCGGCGGCCGATCTCGAGCGCTACGCGGCTAAGGAGCGCGAGCCGGTGTGCGGTGCTTTCCGCGCGTACCGCGTCTGCGGCATGCCGCCGCCGAGCGCCGGCGGGATCGCGGTCGTGCAACTGCTCGGCATTCTCGAGCGGCTGCCGCCGACCGACTATCTGCGCGAGCCGGTGCGAGCGGTGCATCTCTTCGCCGAAGCGGGCCGGCTGGCGTACGCCGATCGCGATCGCTACGTGGCCGATCCGGACTTCGTCGATGTGCCCGTGGCCGGTCTTCTCGCCTCCGGCTATCTCGCCGAGCGCGCGGCGCTCGTGGCGAGCGATCGCTCGCTCGGCCGCGCACCCGCGGGACGGCCGCACGGCGCTACCGGCGCGGAGCGGCGCAATGGCGTTGCGCTGGAACTCGCGGCGACGACCCACTTCTCGGTCATCGACGCCGAGGGGAACGCGGTCGCGATGACCTCGAGCATCGAGTCCGCGTTCGGCAATCGCCGGTTCGTGCGCGGGTTCCTGCTCAACAACCAGCTGACCGATTTCTCGTTCCGCCCGGACGAGGACGGGACGTTCGTCGCGAACAGAGTCGAAGGCGCCAAGCGCCCGCGCAGCTCGATGTCGCCGACGATGGTGTTCGACGCCGACGGCCGGTTGGTGCTCGTCGCCGGGTCGCCGGGTGGGCACGCGATCGTCAACTACGTCGCGCGCGTGCTGCTCGCATCGCTCGACTGGGGAATGACGCTGCAGGATGCGCTCGACGCGCCGAATTTCGGCAGCCGCAACGGGCCGACGGAAATCGAGGGCGACACGCCCGCGGAAAAGCTGGCCGCGGGCTTGCGCGCGCTCGGGCACGAGGTGCGCATCCAGGCGATGACGAGCGGCGTCCACGCCATCCAGCGCGTGGGCGAGCAGTGGATCGGTGCCGCCGACCCGCGGCGGGACGGCAACGCGCGGGGCGAGTAGTGCGCGCCGGGGGCGCTAGTCCGGCACGCTGCGGAGCCGTCCCAACTCCCGGTAGAGCGGCACGAGCGCCGCGAGCGTCGCCGATGGGTTCGCGCCGCTGGGATTCGGGGTCACGAAGAAGCGCGTGTCCCCCAGCCGCTCCGTCTGCAGACCGAGGGCAATTTTCCGGCGCGACAGCTCGGTCGGCCCGCGGAAGGTGCGGTAGGCATCGATGCCCTGGAACCAGGCGATCCCGGGCGCGTAGCGGCCGAGCTTGATCCGGAGCAGGCGCACCCCGCGCGCGTAGTCGTCGGGGCTCAGATCCGCGGCGCGAGGCGTCGCGCGCTTTACGAGATCGGTGAAGCCGATGCGGTGGACGAGAAACAGCCGCTCGACCGCCGCGCGCGACGGCTCGAGCTGCTCGGGCGCGAGTCCCGACGCGTTCAGCGCCGGCCAGAAGCGGTTGCCCGGACGCGCGAAGCAGTACCCTCGCTCCACGGAGTAGACCGACGGGTTGATCCCGATCGAGACGATGTCTAGTCCCGGGGCGAGATAGTCGGGGAGCGTTCTCAAGCGGCGGCGGGCGCGTGGAGCGCACGCCTAACCGCCTGCGCCGCGCGCAACTCGAGATCGGGCGCGAGGCAGTCGAGCGCTACGAGGTCGGAGGTCGAGCGCAGCCAGGTGAGCTGCCGCTTGGCGAGCTGGCGCGTGGCGACGATGCCGCGGTCGCGCAAGCCTGCGCGGTCGTATCGGCCCTGGAGATGGTCCCAGGCCTGACGGTAGCCGACGCAGCGCATCGATGGCAGGTCAGGATCGAGCGCGAAGCGCGCGCGCAACGATTCGAGCTCTTCGACCAGCCCGTCGGCGAGCATGCGGTCGAACCGCGTCTCGATTCGCCGGTGGAGCGCCGCGCGATCGCCCGGCACGAGCGCGAGCTGCAGGAGGCGGAACGGCGCCCGGTCGGCGCGGGCCCCCAGGAGCCGGGACATCGGCGCGCCGGTGGTGCGCCAGATCTCGAGGGCGCGCTGAATGCGCTGCGAATCGGCGGGCTGCAGGCGGGCGGCAGTCGACGGGTCGACGCGCGCGAGCTCGGCGTGAAGCGCCGGCCAGCCGTGCTCGCGCGCCTCGGCAGCGATCGCGGCGCGCACCGGCGCATCCGCTCGCGGCAGCTCGGACAGGCCCTCGCGCAGCGCCTTGAAGTACAGCATCGTTCCGCCGACCACGAGCGGCGTACGGCCGCGCGCCGTGATCGCGCGCATCGCGGCGAGCGCATCGGTGCGAAAGCGTGCGGCCGAGTACGCCGCCGTGGGATCCAGGATGTCGATCAGGTGATGCGGGACGGCGCGCCGCTCGGCGGCGGTCGGCTTGGCGGTGCCGATGTCCATGCCGCGATAGACCTGGGCCGAGTCGACCGACACGATCTCGAGCGGGAACCGCCGCGCGAGCGCTTGCGCGAGCGCCGACTTCCCGCTCGCCGTCGGGCCCAGGACGAGGATCGCGGGCGGCTCGCCGCTCACCGGCCGCGCAGAAACAGCTTGTCCAGATCGGCGAGCGAGAGCTGGTACCACGTCGGCCGGCCGTGGTTGCACTGGCCGGACCGCTCGGTCTCCTCCATGCGGCGGAGGAGCGCGTTCATCTCCGGTGCGGTGAGCGCACGGTTCGCGCGCACCGCGCCGTGGCAGGCCATCGTCGCCAGCAGCTCGTCGCGGCGCTCGGTCAGGACGCGGCTCGCGCCGTACTCGCGGATGTCGGCGAGCAATGCGCGGGCGATCGCGGCGACGTCGCCGCCGGCGAGCGCGCCCGGGACGCCGCGCACGACGACGGCCGTGGGCGAGAGCGCGGCGAGATCGAACCCGAGCGCGGCGAGTGCGTCGGCGTGGTCCTCGAGGCCGGTGACGTCCGCGGCGTCGGCGTGGAAGGTGACCGGGATCAGGAGCTGCTGCGTACTCACCGCTTGCGCGTCGAGCGAACTTTTCAGCGCCTCATAGACGATGCGCTCGTGGGCTGCGTGCATATCGATCAGGACCAGTCCCGACCGATTCTGCGCGAGGATGTACACGCCGTGCAGTTGGGCAATAGCAAACCCGAGCGGATGCTCGGCGTCCGGCTCGCTCAGCGGCGCATCCGCGACCTGGACGTCGTACGCAGCGGCCGCTTCCCGCGCGAACATCGCCGCATAGGCGGCGACCGGCTGTGCCACGCCGAGCGACGGCTGGAACGCCTGCGGGCGGGCCACCAGTCGGTCGCCGGCGAGCGCCGCCGCGGCAAGCGGTACCGGCGTCTCGCCCGCCGCGCCGGCGAGCGCGCGCGCGGCGGCGTGGAAGACGAACTGGTGGACGGCCCGCGGATCGCGGAACCGGACCTCGGTCTTGGCCGGGTGCACGTTCACATCGACCAGAGCCGGGTCGATCTCGACGAACACGACGTACGAGGCGTGCCGGTCGCCGTGCAGCACGTCGGAATAGGCTTCGCGCAGCGCGTGCGCGAGCAGCCGGTCGCGGACGAACCGGCCGTTGACGTAGACGTACTGGGCATCGCGCGCCCCGCGCGCCTGGTCGGGTGCGCCGAGATAACCGGTCACGCGGAGACCTGGGGCCTCGGCGGCGATTGCGCGCGCTCCGCGGCAGAACTCGTCACCCAGCACGGCGCCGACCCTAATCGCGGGCGCCGCGACCGGGAAGTGCCGACTCACCCGCTCGTTATGACGCAGCGTGAGCGCGAGGTCCGGGCGGGCGAGCGCGATACGGTCGAACGCATCGGCGCAATGCGCGAGCTCGGTCTGCTCCGATTTCAGGAACTTCCGGCGCGCGGGCGTGTTGAAGTACAGGTCGACCACGTCTGTCGTCGTGCCCAGGGGATGCGACGCCGGCTCGACCGCACCGGGCGGGCCACCCGCGGCCGCGATGCGCCAGGCGTGCGGCGCGTCCGGCGTCCGGGACGTGAGCGCGACGTTCGCCACCGACGCGATGCTCGCGAGCGCTTCGCCGCGGAAACCGAGCGTGGCGACGCGCTCCAGATCGGCGAGCGTGGCGATCTTGCTCGTCGCGTGGCGCGTGAGCGCGAGCGCGAGCTCCTCGCTCGCGATGCCGGCACCGTCGTCGGTCACGCGGATGCGTTTGATGCCGCCCTGCTCGAGCGCGACGGTGAGCGCCTGCGCGGCGGCGTCCAGGCTGTTCTCGACCAGCTCCTTCACCACCGAGGCCGGGCGCTCGACGACCTCGCCGGCGGCGATCTGGCTGACGAGGGTGTCGGGCAGGAGACGGATCGCGCTCATGGCCGCTCGGCGATGTCGGCGACCGCGCCCCCGGTGATGCGGACCAGCTCGGCGGGGGTGAGGCGAAAGACGGTGTGCGGGTGGCCGGCGGCGGCCCAGATCTCGGCCCAGCCGAGCAGCGTGCAGTCGACCAGCGTGCGGACCGTCGCGGCGTGACCGACCGGCGCGACGCCGCCGATCGCAAAGCCGGTCGCGGCGCGGACGAACGCCGCATCGGCCTTGCCTACTTCCTCGCCGACGAGCGCGGCGACTCTTGCGAGATCGACGCGCTGCGCGCCGCTCGCCATGACCAGCAGCGGCGCATCGCTCCTCGCGCAGCGGAACACGAGCGAGTTGGCGATCTGCGCCACCTCGCAGCCGATTTGCTCCGCCGCGGCGCGCGCGGTCCGCGCCGCGGCAGAGAGCTCGACGATGCGGGTCTCGACCCGCGCCGCGGCGAGGGCGGCGCGCACGCGCTCAACCATGGGATGGGCGCTGATGGAACCGTCGTTCATGCCGAAATTATAGGGTGAGCGCGAGAACCGGCCCGCTACAATACCGCGCGCATGGAGCTCGCCGCCTTTCTCTGGGACTTCCTGGTCCATCTCGACCGGCACCTCGCCGCGCTCCTGCAGCAGTACGGGCCGTGGATTTACGCGCTGCTCTTCCTAATAGTCTTCTGCGAAACCGGGCTGGTGGTGACGCCGTTCCTGCCGGGCGACTCGCTGCTGTTCGTCGCCGGCGCGCTATGGGCGACCGCCGGCCTGGACGCGCGACTCCTCGTCCTGACGCTGATCACCGCCGCGCTGTCCGGCGACAACGTCAACTACTGGACCGGGCGCTATCTCGGGCCGCGGGTCTTCCGATGGGAGCGCTCGCGCTTCTTCAATCGCGCGGCGCTCGACTACACCCGCGCGTTCTACGAGCGCCACGGGGGCAAGACGGTCGTGATCGCGCGCTTCGTGCCGCTCGTGCGTACCTTCGCGCCGTTCGTCGCCGGGGTCGGGCGGATGAGCTACGCACGCTTTCTCGCTTTCAGCGTCGGTGGCGCGGTGCTGTGGGTGGTATCGCTCGTCACCGCCGGCTACTTCTTCGGCAACATGCCAGTGGTGCGGAACAACCTCACCGTCGTGATCTTCGGCATCATCGCGCTCTCGCTCGCGCCGCTGGCGATCGAGTACTTGCGCGCACGCGCGCGGCGAGCGTGACCTAGCCGCGGTCGCGGCCGTTGGCGTAGGCTGCCGCGGCGTCCGCCTCGAGCAAGGTCAGCTCGACGTGCACGAGGTGGTTCAGCATCGCCGCCTGGGCGCCGGCGGCGTCGCGACGCTCCACGCAGGCAAGGATCGTGCGGTGATCTTGGTGGGTCATCGACTGGCGGTTGGTGAGCTGGGTGCGCTCGCTCAGCACGGCGAAAATCGGGCCGAACATCCCGCGCCACAGCTCCTCGACGATCGCGACGACGACGGCGTTCCGCGTCGATTCCGCGAGCCGGGTATGGAAGAGTCGATCGGCGTCGAGCTTCTCGTGATGGGTGCCGCCCCAGCGGCGCTCGAACAGTTCCAGCGCAGCAGTGAGCGCGACGATGTCGGGGGCCGTCGCGTGTTGCGCGGCGAGCGCGGCGACCGCGGGCTCGACCAGCCGCCGTGCGGTGATCAGCTCGAACGCGCTCGGGCCGGCAGCGTCGAGCGCGGCGCGCAGCCCGTCCGGGCTGGCGGCCGACGGGCCGCACACATAGGCGCCGGATCCGGTGCGCACCTCGACGAGGCCTGCGATCTCGAGCGCGATGAGGGCTTCGCGAACGGTCGGGCGGCTCACCGCCAGCCGGCGCGCGAGGTCGCGTTCGGGCGGCAATCGGCAGCCGGCGGGGTACTCGCCGGCGCGAATCAAATCCGCGATGTGATCCGCGATCTGCTGGTAGAGGCGCTGGGCAGTGACGGCCTGGATGGGCATGCGAGGTGGCTCTCAGCGGTGACTCGGGAGGCCGCGCGTTGGCCAGGCCAGTGCAGCGGAGGAGATAGCTTGAAACAACCCGCCCGAATCCTAAACTAATACATATCATCACGTTGTCCTGAGCTGCTCCGTCCTACTTCGTGCTCCCAGCCCTGGATTGGCTTGACAGCCTGACCACTGCCCCGTAAGTTTGCGGCAAGTTGAGAACCAACTCAACAGCCGGTCACTGAAGGAGGAGGTGTCCCATGCGCAAGCTCTCGCTCGTGGTGTTCCTGCTCGGCGTCGTGTCGTCCGCCGCGCAGGCCCAATGGCCGGATCGCCCCGTCTCGATCATCGTGCCCTGGGGCGCGGGCGGCGCCGCCGACCAGCTGTCGCGCGCGCTCGCGCCGCTGCTCGAGAAAGACTTGAAGGTCCCGTTCAACGTGGTCCTGCGCCCCGGCGGCAGCGGAGCGGTGGGCCATACCGCGCTCGCGCAGGCGAAGCCCGACGGCTACACGTGGGGGCTCGCCACCGTCGAGATCACGATGATGCACTGGCAGGGTCTCGCGACGGTCGCGCCGAAGGACTTCACTGTTGTCGCGATCATCAACGCCGACGCCGGCGGGTTGATGGTGCGTACCGAGTCGCCTTACAAGACGGCGAAAGAGTTGATCGACGACATCCGGCAGAAGCCCGCCGGCGCGATCAAGGCGTCGGGGACGGGGCAGGGCGGCATCTGGCACCTCGGGCTCGTCGGGTGGCTGCTTGCCGAGAAGATCGACCCGAAGAAGGTGCCGTGGGTACCGAGCCAGGGCGCGGGACCGGCGATGCAGGATCTCGCCGCGGGTGGCGTGGACTTCGTGACGGCGTCGCTCCCCGAGGGGCGCGCCCTGATCGACGCGGGCAAGGTGCGGGCGCTCGCGCAGATGGACGCGAAGCGGCTGTGGCTTTACCCGAACGTGCCCACGATGAAGGAAGCCACCGGCGTCGACTGGACGATACTGACGTGGCGCGGCTTCCTCGGTCCCGCCGGCGTCCCCAACGACATCCGCGACAAGATGCTCGTGGCGCTGCGCAAGGCCCACCAGAGCCAGGAGTTCCAGGATTTCATGAAGCAGCGCGGCTTCGGCGTGGCCTGGATGGAGCCGGTCGAAGGGACCGCGCACATCAATAGGGCCAGCGACGAATTCGGGCGGATCATGAAGGAGGCGGGCCTCATCAAGTAGGCGGCGCGCGAACCGGACGCGCAGGTGAAACTCTCCGACCTCGTCGCCGGGCTCGCGTTCGTAGTGTTCGGGCTCGCGTTCCTCGGCTACGGCGCAACGCTGCCGCCGATGCCGGGACAGCGGTACGGCGCGGGCCTCTTCCCGATCCTGCTCGGGGCGTGCTTCGCGCTCTGCGGCGCGCTGCTCGCGCGCCACGGTTGGCGCGAGCGGCGGAGCAGCGGGACGCCGCTCGTCATCTTCGAAGCCTGGGCACGGGACCGCCGCCTCGCCGGCAATCTGGTCTGGGTGCTGGCGCTGATCCTCGCCTACGTGCTGCTCTCGGAGCGGATCGGCTTCATCCCGCTCTCGATCGGCATCCTCGTCGTGCTCTTCACGCGGCTCGCGGTGCCGCTCGGGCGCGCGGTCGTCATCGCGGTCGTCACGACCGCCGTCATCTACGTCGCATTCGGGCGGCTGCTCCGCGTGGCGCTTCCCCGGGGGTTGCTCGAAGGGATCATCTGGTGACCCTCGACGTCGTCATCGCGGCGCTGAAGCTGCTCGCCGACCCCTACGTGATCATGCTGATCCTCGGGGCGTCGGCGTTCGGGCTCTTCGTCGGTGCGATCCCCGGGCTCACCGCGGCGATGGCGATCGCGCTGCTGGTGCCGGTGACCTTCTTCATGGCGCCGGTGCCGGCGCTGGCGGTGATCGTGACGACCGCGGCGATGGCGATCTTCGCCGGCGATATCCCCGGGGCGCTGCTGCGCATCCCGGGCACGCCCGCATCGGCGGCCTACGCCGACGAGGCGTACGCGATGACCCGGAAGGGCCAGAGCGAGCTCGCGCTCGGCGCCGGCGTGGTGTTCTCCGCGATCGGCGGCATTCTCGGCACCATCGTGCTGGTGACCTCGGCGCCGGCGCTCGCGGAGGTCGCGCTCAAGTTCAGCTCGTTCGAATACTTCTGGCTGGTGTGCCTCGGCCTCACCTGCGGCGTCTTCATCGCCCGCGGTTCGCAGCTGAAGGCGGTGCTCTCGCTTCTCTTCGGCCTCTTCGTCGCCACCATCGGCATGGAGAACCCGGCGGCCTACCCGCGCCTCGCGTTCGGCTCGGTCGATCTCGGCGCCGGCATCGACATGATCCCGGCGATGATCGGCATGTTCGCGATCGCCGAGATCCTGCGCCTGGTGAGCCAGGCGTCCCTCCATCTCCCGCCGGTGTACGGAGCCGGGGGTCCGATCTTCGCCGGGCAATGGACGCTGATCAAGCGCTATCCCAAACAGTGGCTCCGCGGCTCGGCGATCGGCACGCTCGTCGGCGCGCTGCCCGGCGCCGGCTGCGACATCGCCGCGTGGATGGCCTACGGCACCTCGAAGCACTTCTCCAAGGAGAAGGAGAAGTTCGGTACCGGACACGTCGAGGGTATCGTCGAGTCGGGCGCCGCGAACAACGCGTCGGTATCCGGCGACTGGATCCCCGCGCTCGTGTTCGGAATTCCCGGCGATTCGATCACCGCGATCGTGATCGGCGTGCTGTACCTGAAGAACCTGAACCCCGGACCGATGATCTTCCAGAACCAGCCCGAGCTGATCACCGCGGTGTTCATCGTGTTCTTCATCGCCAACCTGCTCATGGTCCCGTTCGGCTGGCTCGCGATCAAGTGCTCGGTGCACATCCTGCGCGTGCCGCGCCCGGTGCTGATGCCGATCATCATGATGTTCTGCATCGTCGGTGCGTTCGCGATCACCAACAGCGCGTTCGCGGTCGCGGTGATGCTCGTCTTCGGCATCCTCGGCTTCGCGATGGAGGAGAACGGCTTCCCGGTGGCGCCGGCGATCCTCGGCATCGTGCTCGGCCCGATGCTCGAGAACAACTTCTTCAACTCGATGATCAAGGCGAACGGCGAGCTCTGGCCGTTCTTCGAGCGCCCGATCGCCGGCGGGCTCGGGCTCGCGACGCTGGCGGTGTGGGGCGCGATGATCTGGTTCGCGGCGCGACGTCGGCCTGCGCTCACGGCGCGCGCTTCAACTGCTTAGCCTTTCTCGTTCGCGGCGATCGTCCTGGCCGGCACCGGGTTCTTCGCGAAGTAGGCCTTGATCCCAGCGAGCACCGCGCGCGCGATGCGGTCCTGGTACCGGCTGTCGCCGAGACGCTGCTCCTCCTCCGGGTTGCTGATGAAGGCGGTCTCGACCAGGATCGAGGGCACGTCGGGCGACTTCAGCACCGCGAACCCTGCCTGCTCGACGTGCGGCTTGTGCAGCGTGTTGATGCCGCCGAGCTCGGCGAGCACAGCGCGGCCCACCCTGAGGCTGTCGTTGATGGTGGCCGTCTGCGACAGGTCGAGGAGCGTCTCGGCGAGATAGCGGTCCTTGACGTCGAGGTTCACCCCGCCGATGAGATCGGCCTCGTTCTCGCGCTTGGCGAGCCAGCGGGCGGCGGTGCTCGTCGCCCCGCGCTCGGAGAGGGCGAACACCGACGACCCGCGCGCGTGCGGCAGCATGAACGCGTCGGCGTGGATCGAGACGAACAGGTCGGCTTTCACGCGACGCGCCTTGTCGACGCGCGCGGCGAGCGGGATGAAGTAGTCGCCGTCGCGGGTGAGCACCGCGCGCATCCCGGGTTCCGCGTCGATCAGTGTCTTCAGCCGGCGCGCGACCGCGAGCGTAACGGTCTTCTCGTAGGTCCCGCGGCGGCCTTTCGCGCCGGGATCCTCGCCGCCGTGCCCGGCATCCACCACGATCGTCACCATCCGCGCGAGCTTCGGCCGCTCGAGGGCCGCAGGGGGCTTGCGCGTCTCGCCCGGCGGCGCCGACGGCTCCGCAGCGGGCGGCGGCTCACGCGCCTCGGGCGTTTCCTTCTGCTGGAGCAGTGCCATCAGCGGATCGGGCGCGACCACCGGGTAGACGTCGATCACCAGGCGGTGCCCGTACTCGCCGATCGGGCGCAGCGTGAAGACCTGCGGCTTCGCTTCGCCCCTGAGGTCGACGACGAGGCGGACCGTGCCGGGCTTGTACTTGCCGGCGCGCAGGCTCGCGACGTGCGGATCGTCGCCGAACACCTTGTTCGCGGCCTGGTCCACAATGCTCAGGAAATCGACGCTCTCGAGGTCGACGACCAACCGCTCCGGATTCTTCACCGCGGTGAGGCTGTACCGTAACTCGGTGCCGGTCTCGATCGTAATGCGCGTGTAGTCCTGCGACGGCCACACGCGCAAGCTCCGGATCCGCTCCTCCGCCGCCGCCGGCAAGAGCGCGCCGAACCCCACGAGCGCTGTGGTCAGCGCGCCGAGTAAACGCGCGCGAGCTCGCTCACACACGCGCGCCCGATCTCCGTCTCCGCTTCGACCGTCGCATCGCGGCCGCCCGTGGGCGGTGTCGCGAGGCGGATGCGCAGATCCGCGGGCGGCAGCCGTCCGGCGGCCTTTTCCGGCCACTCGATCAGGCAGATGGAGCGCCCGTCGAAGCACTCCCTGAAGCCCGCATCCCGCCATTCCTCAGGCCTGTTGAATCTAAAGAAATCAAAGTGGTACAAGGGTAACCTGGAATCGATATAAGGCTCAACCAATGTGTACGTCGGACTCTTCACTTTGCCCGTGAAACCGAGGCCCCGCAGCACCCCGCGCGCGAGCGTGGTCTTGCCGGCACCGAGATCGCCCGCGAGCTGCACGGTGAAACCGGGTTGCAGCACGGCGGCGAGACGCTCACCGAGCAGCCGCGTCGCAGCCTCGTCGGGGAGGTGAACGTGCAGGGGCGCTAACATGGCCGGCGATGACTGGGACGCACACTGTCGCCGACCTCGCGCCGCTCGCGACGACGATCAAGTCGTGGGGCCGGGAGCTCGGCTTCCAGGCGGTGGGGATCGCGGACGCGGACCTGGGCGCGGCCGAGGCGCGGCTCGCCGAGTGGCTCGCGCACGGTCGCCATGGCGAGATGGATTATATGGCCCGCCATGGCGCCAAACGCGCGCGGCCGTCGGCGCTCGTGCCGGGGACATTGCGGGTGGTCAGCGCGCGCATGGATTACCTGCCGGAGGCGGCCGATGCCGAGGCGACGCTCGCGGATCGGTCACGCGCCTACGTGTCGCGGTACGCGCTCGGACGCGACTATCACAAGCTCCTGCGCGCGCGGCTGCAGCGGCTCGCCGACCGGATCGCCGCCGAAGTCGGGGAGTTCGGCTACCGCGTGTTCACCGACTCCGCCCCGGTGATGGAGGTCGAGCTCGCGGTGCGCGCGGGGCTCGGCTGGCGCGGGAAGCACACCCTCGCGCTCGCCCGCGAGGCCGGGTCGTTCTTCTTTCTCGGCGAGATCTACACCGACCTGCCGCTTCCGGTCGACGCGCCGGTCGCGGACCACTGCGGCACCTGCAATCGCTGCATCGAAGCCTGCCCGACGCAGGCCATCGTAGCGCCGTACGAGCTCGACGCGCGGCGCTGCATCTCGTACCTGACGATCGAGCTCAAGGGGAGCATTCCGGAGCGCCTCCGGCCGCTCATCGGCAACCGCGTCTACGGCTGTGACGACTGCCAGCTCGTCTGCCCGTGGAACAAGTACGCGCAGACCTCGCCCGAGCCTGACTTCCGCGTACGAAACGGGCTCGACGCGGCGACGCTCGTCGAGCTGTTCGCGTGGCCGGAAGCGAGGTTTCACGCGCGGCTCGCCGGCAGCGCGATCCACCGCATCGGCTACGAGCGCTGGTCGCGTAACCTCGCGGTGGGGCTTGGCAACGCGCCGACGGCTGCGGACGTCGTCGCGGCCCTCCGCTCACGCGCGCATGACGCATCGGCGCTGGTCCGCGAGCACGTCGCCTGGGCGCTCCGCCGGCACGCGCCCGTCTAGTCTCCGGCACTCCCGTCGTGCTCGCCGCCTTACGGCGGCGAGCGTCTATCAGGAGTGCGGATCCGGAACGAACCGCGCGCCTGGGAACGGGTTCGGCGTCACGATCGGCAAGGGCCGCGAAATGATCCCGCGCGCGAGCAGGTTTGCGCGCGTGTCGTAGTGGATCGCGATGGTCTCGTTCGGCTGGGTCGTCGCGCGGCGGAACTGGGTGTAGACCACGTCCGAACGCTCGCGCTCGCCATGGCCGGTGCCGATCTTCTCCTGCCGGCGCAGTGCGCGCTGCTCCGCGCCGCTCTGGCCCTCGCCCGAAGCCGTGGCCGCCGGCGGTCCGGCGCTGTCGGCGGCGGCGGACTCGGCTTCGCGCGCGGCGTTGTCCGAGCGCATGCGGGGCGCCGGTGCGGGGTGCGGCAGCGCCGCGGGCCGCGGGGGCTGCCACTCCTGAAACACCGCGACGCCGATCACACCGACGTGATCCGGGCGATCGGTACGGGCTGCATAGCTGTCGGGAAGCTGGGTGAAATAGAACGCCGCTACCTCGCTCGCGCTCTTCCGCCAGCCGGTGATCTCGAACGATTGATTGGCGGCGAGCACGTAGCCGTTTTGCTCGGGACTCGCCGTTTCGCCGGTCACGGCGTTGATGCCGTCGACCGATACGACGGCCATCACTCGCCCGCCGGTTCGGTTCGCAACGTAAACCGCGTAGCGCTCGCCGGGAGCGCCGGCGACATACAGCCGGCCTCGATGCTCATAGATGGGTGTGCGCTGGCCGGTGGCGCGGTTGATCACCGCAACATCGAGGAGCTGGCCTGCGGCAGCGGGCACAGCGGTGGCCGCGCTGGTGACGGAAAGGGCGAGCGCGGCGAGCGCCGGGGCATAGCGTTGCATGACGTGCTCCTTCGTGTTGGACACGTCGCTTGAAACGCCCCCAGCCGCGGGATGGGGTTAACGCGCGAGGTCGGGCGGGAGCCGGAAGTCCGGGTACTCGCGGCGAAACGCGGCCAGCGCCGCGGCTGCCTCGGCCGCCCGACCCTCGGCGTAGAGCTGGCGGATCTCCTCGACCCAGGTCTCGGGCGTGCGGACCACCGACGGCGCGACCTCGCGCGCGGCCCGCGGCGGCCGATCGCTTAGCGCGCGATCGCGGCTGAACGGGTCCGAGGGCCCGCCGGGAGGCGCGGGCTTCGCCGCGGGCGTGATCGGCTCCGGCGCTTGCATCGGCGGCGCGGGGGTCGACGGCACGACCCTCCGCCCTTCGGACTCGCGCGCTGGCGGCGGTGGGATGGGTGCCGGCACCGGTGCCGGTGCTGCCGCAGGCGGCGTGACGTTCCGTTGCGCGGGCGTTTGCCGCTGCAGCTCGCCCGCCGGCGGTACGGCGCTCGTGGAATCGGCGGCGGGTGGTTGCTGTTCCATGGCGACGCCGCGCTCCTCGCGCTTGTTCTCGACTGGAGCCGGCACCGGCGTGGCCGCGCTCGGTGCGGCCGCCGGCGGCGGCGCGATATCGCGCCGGGCGCCCTCCGCACCGCTTGCAGCCGGCGCGCGCGGTTCCGCGGCGGGGCGGGGCGCGGCCGCGGCAGGCGGTGCCTCAGGGGCCGTAGGCGTGGCGGCCGGCGCGTTTGCCGGCGGTGCGCGCTCCGGCGTGTCGTCCCGCGGTCGACGCTCCTCGTCCTGCACCATTACGGTCAGTGTCGCGGCGATCACGACGGTGGCGGCGACCGACAGCGGCAGGCGCCAGCGCGCGCTCCACGAGCGCTGCCGCGCGGCCTGCCTCTCGAGCGACTGCGGGCGAGCGCCAGCCGCGCGGCGCGCGGCGGCGCGGATCCGCTCGTCGAGCGCCAAGGGCGGCTCTTCGCGCGGGGTCTCGCCGTACGCACGGTCGAGGCGCGGATCGCGGACATCGTCCGGGCTGCTCACGTGCGCGCTTCCTCGCGCAGCTCGGCGCGCAGCTTCGCCATCGCGTAGCGGAGCCGGCTTTTCGCCGTCTCGCGGTTGACGCCGGTCGTTTGCGCGATCTCCTCGACTGAAAGCTCCCCTTCCTGCTGCAGCAGGAAAGCTTCGCGCTGCGCGGCGGGCAGCGCATCGATCGCAGCGAGCAGGCGCGCCGCCGTCTCGCGGCGCAGCGCCGTCTCCTCGGGACGCGGCCAGTCGGCGGGGATGTCGTCGACGGGTGCGTCGTCATAACTCAACAGCGCGGCGCGCGCGCTCGACCGGAAATAGTCCATGAGCCGGTTATGGGCGATCGTGAAGAGCCACGTGGTGAACTTCGCGCGCGGCTCGTAACCCGCGCGGGCGTCGATCAGCTTGAGCCATACGTCCTGGAACAGCTCCTCGGCGAGCGCCGCATTGCCGGTCTGGCGGCGCAAGTAACGGAAGACCGCGCCCTTGTGCCGTGCATAGAGCGCGTCGAATGCGGACGCCTCGCCCGCGGCGTACGCGAGCATCAGCGCCTCATCGGGCCGAGCCGGCTCCATGGGCCGCAAGTGTAGCGGTCCGGACCGTGGTAAAGCGCACGGTGTGTCTCCGTAACAACGGGTAGCACGTCGGTTTGGGGTTAAACTCGGCTGCAGGATCAACTGGATACGCAAGCCCGCGTTGCGCCAGATGCGTCTCCAACAGCTCAAGATCGAGTTCGTCGCCGAGCACGACCGGCTGCTGATGCGGCTCGCCACCGACAGCGGCAGCGAGGTCCTCGTCTGGCTCACGCGCCGGTGCGTGAAACGGCTCTGGCCGCTGCTGCTCAACATGGCGCAGACCGCGCCCGAGATCGTCTTGCAGCAGAACGCCGAGGCGAAGCGCGCGCTGCTCGGCTTCCAGCACGAAAAGGCGGTCAAGCAGGCCGACTTCTCGAAGCCTTACGAAGAAGCGCGCCGCGAGCGGCCACTCGGCGCCAATCCGCTGCTCGTCACCCGCATTCAGCCGCGTCGCGACCAGCAGGGGCGCCACGTGCTCGGCCTCCTGCCGACGGTCGGGCAGGGCGTTCATATCACCCTCGACGACAACTTGCTCCACGGGCTGGTGAAGCTGATCCAGAACGCGGTGGCGCGCGCCGACTGGGACCTCGAGCTGCAAGTGCCGACGGGGATGGCGCCGGTCGCCGCGGAAGAAAGCGGCCGCCCGACGATCAATTGACGATGCGCCGCCGCCCGACGCGCGGCATGGCGTCGTAATCCGGGCGAGCGCGCGGAACCAGTCCGGCGCGTGAATTCGGCGTTGCCGCAATGACGCTCGCCGGAATGACGGGCGGCTACTTCATTCCCTCCAGCTCACCCTGCACCCGCAGCCATTCGCTCTCCGCGTTCTCGAGCGCTTCCGCGCAGCGGGTCCGATCGCGCAAGGCCGCGGCGACTTCGTCCTGGTTGCCCTCGGCATAGAACGCTTCCGCGGCGAGCTTCGTTTCGACGCCGGCCTTCTCGCGCTCGAGCCGCCCGATCTCGGCTTCGAGCTTCTTCAACCGGTTCTCGAGCGGCTTGCGGTGGCGCGCACGCGCCTGGCGCGCCTCGGCTTCGACCCGCTTCTGCTCGCGCCGCGAGGGCCCGGAATCGCTCCGTGGCTTGGCCGC
Source organism: uncultured beta proteobacterium (assembly GCA_963754305.1). Classification (GTDB taxonomy): domain Bacteria; phylum Pseudomonadota; class Gammaproteobacteria; order Burkholderiales; family SG8-39; genus DATEDA01. Next base: position 70,669 of record CAVWFR010000029.1, read on the forward strand.
GGCGCGCCGCGCGCCGAGCCAGTCGCGATAGTCGTCGAGGTCGCCGTCGAACGGCGCGAGCCGGCCGTCGGCCACCAGCATGAGGGTGTCGGTCGCGGTGCGGAGCAGATGCCGGTCGTGCGACACGAGCACCATCGCGCCCTCGTACTCCTGCAGCGCGAGCGCGACCGCCTCGCGCATCTCGAGGTCGAGATGGTTCGTAGGCTCGTCGAGGAGCAGCAGGTTGGGCTGCTGCCAGACCACCATCGCGAGCGCGAGCCGGGCGCGCTCGCCGCCGGAGAACCCGGCCACCGGCGCGAGCGCCATGTCGCCGGAGAAATCGAAGCTGCCGAGAAAATCGCGCAAGCTCTGCTCGCGGGCCGGGCGGTCGATGCGCTGGAGGTGCTGGAGCGGCGAGTCCTCCGGACGCAGCACCTCGAGCGTGTGCTGCGCGAAGTAGCCGACGCGCAACCCCTTGCCTTCCTGCCGGGTGCCCACGAGCGGGGCGAGACGCCCCGCGGCGAGCTTGACGAGCGTCGTCTTGCCGGCGCCGTTGCGCCCGAGCAGACCGATGCGTGCGCCGGCCTGGATCTCGAGCTTGAGGTTCGCGATCACCGGCTCGCCGTCGTAGCCGGCGGCGGCGCCGTCGAGGACGAGCACCGGGTCGGGGCTGCCGGTGAACTCGCGAAAGTGGAAGTCGAACGGCGAGTCGACGTGCGCCGGCGCGATGAGCTCCATCCGCGCGAGCGCCTTGATCCGGCTCTGCGCCTGCTTAGCCTTCGTGGCCTTCGCGCGGAACCGGTCGATGAATCCCTCGAGGCGCGCGATCTCGCGCTGCTGGCGGACGAAGAGCGCCTGCTCGTTCGCGAGACGCTCGGCGCGCTGCGCCTCGAAGCCCGAGTAGTTGCCGGTGTAGCGGCGGAGCTTGCGCGTCTCGAAGCTCACGATCGTCGTGGCGACCGCGTCGAGGAACTCGCGATCGTGCGACACCAGCAGCAAGGTGCCGCGATACGCGGTGAGCCAGCCCTCGAGCCACACGATCGCGTCGAGATCGAGGTGGTTGGTCGGCTCGTCGAGGAGCAGGAGGTCCGACGGGCACATGAGCGCGCGGGCGAGGTTGAGCCGCATGCGCCAGCCGCCCGAGAACTCGGCGACGCTGCGCTCGATATCGCCGGGAGCGAAGCCGAGACCGTCGAGCATCGCGGCGGCCCGTGCACGCGCGGTGTAGCCGTCGAGCTGCGCATAGTCGTCGTGGGCGTGCGCGAGGCGCTCGCCGTCGCCCGACCGCTCGGCCTCGTCGAGCTCGCGCTCCGCGCGCCGCAGCGCCTCGTCCCCGTCGATCGCGAACTCGATCGCCGGCCGGTCGAGCGCGGTCGTCTCCTGCGCGACGTGGGCGATCGTCCATCGCGGGGGCAGCTCGACATCGCCCGCGTCCGGATGAAGCTCCCCGAGAAGCAGCGCGAACAGAGTCGACTTGCCGCACCCGTTCGGGCCGACAACGCCGACCCGCTCGCCGGGATGGAGCGCGAGGTCGGCACCGTCCAGGAGGAGTTTCGCCGCGCGGCGAAGCGAGAGCTTGCGGAGCGTGATCACGGGGCGGGACTGTAGCGAAGCGGGGCATTTTGCGCTATGGGGCAGAGGGTGCTCTGCTATACTCCGCCCCGCGTAAACCCACCCGGACCTGCAGCCTTCATCCGCCTGTCTTCATCCGCCTCGACCCCCGCCGTCCGTCTGCCTCTTCGGTGTTCCGGAGTACCGCTGTTTGACCACGTTCGCTGACCTGGGCCTGCGCCCGGAGTTGCTCAGAGCCGTCGAGGAGCAGGGTTACACGACGCCCACGCCGATCCAGGTGCAGGCGATTCCGCATGTGCTCGCCGGCCGCGACGTCATGGGCGGCGCGCAAACCGGCACCGGCAAGACCGCGGGGTTCACGCTGCCGCTTCTGCAGCTGCTCGCGCCGCACGCGAACACGAGCGTCTCCCCCGCCCGCCATCCGGTCCGCGCGCTGATCCTCGCGCCGACGCGCGAGCTCGCGGCGCAGGTCGAGGAAAGCGTCCGCGAGTACGGCAAGTACATTCCGCTGCGGAGCGTGCAGGTCTTCGGCGGCGTGCCGATGGATCCCCAGACCGCGGCGCTGCGACAGGGCGTCGAGATCCTGGTCGCGACACCCGGCCGGCTGCTCGACCACGTGCAGCAACGCACGGTCGCCCTGAGCCAGGTCGAGATCTTCGTCCTCGACGAAGCCGACCGGATGCTCGACATGGGGTTCATCCCGGACGTGAAGCGCATCCTCGCGCTGCTCACTTCCCGCAAGCAAAGCCTGCTGTTCTCGGCCACGCTCACCGACGACATCCGGACGCTCGCAAAGTCGTTCCTGCGCGACCCGGTCGCGGTGCAGGTCGCGCCTAAGCACGCGACCGCCGAGCTGGTCTCGCACGTCGTTCACCCGGTGACGCGCGAGCGCAAGCGCGAGCTTTTGGTGCACGTCGTGAAGTCGCGCGACATCAAGCAAGTGCTGGTGTTCGTCGCGACGCGCATCGGCGCGAACCGGCTCGCCTACCAGCTCAACCGCGAGGGCGTGCACGCGACCGCGATCCACGGCGACCGCAGCCAGTCCGAGCGCATGCAGGCGCTCGAAGACTTCAAGTCGGGCAAGATCGGCGTGCTGGTCGCGACCGACGTTGCGGCGCGCGGGCTCGATATCGACTCGCTGCCGTTCGTGGTGAACTTCGAGCTGCCGAACTCACCCGACGACTACGTGCACCGCATCGGCCGCACCGGCCGCGCGGGCGCGGCGGGCACCGCGATCTCGCTCGTTTGCCCAGAGGAGCACGAACGTCTGGCCGAGATCGAGAAGACGATCCGCATCCGCATGCCGCGCGACGTCGTGCCCGGCTTCGGGCACCGGTCGGAGGCGCCGCTCATGGAGCCGCCGCGCCGCGAGCGGCGCCGCGGCGCGGAAGAGGACCGCCTCACTCGAGGGCCGGGCCGTGGGCGGGCAGAGGGGCAACAGCCGGGACGAGGAGAGGGGCAGGCGCGTCGGCGCGAGCAGGCGGCGAGAGTTGCGCCCGCGTCCGATCCCATCTTCAGCCGGCCGTACGAGCCAGGCGCCGCGCCGCCACCGCCGCCAGGGCCCGGCGACAAGGCCGCCGGGCCGCAGAAGCCGGCGCGCCAGGTTGCGGCGCTGCTCGGCGGCTTCGTGCGCAAACCCGGTTGACGCAATTCGCTGTCCGACGACCCGCTGCGGCGTGCTAGACGCACCGCGCGCCGTCGACCTCCAGGCACACGCCGCTAACGAACGCCGCCTCATCGGACGCGAGATAGAGGACCGCGTTCGCGATGTCGAGCGGCGTCGACGGCCGGCCGAGCGGGATCGTCGCGACGAACTTCGCCTCCACCTCGGGTGTGAGCTTGCCGCCGGCGAAATCGGCCGATAGCCCGGTGAAGGGACTGAACACCGGATTCACGGTGTTCACCCGGATCTTGTCCGGCCCCAGCTCGGCGGCCATCGAGCGGCTCATCGTGATTACCGCGCCTTTGCTCGAGTTGTACACCGTGAGGCCGGGACGCGGGCGCACGCCGGCCGTCGACGCGATGTTGACGAAGCAGCCCCCGCCCTGCTTGCGGAACACCGGCACCACGTGCTTCGCGGAGAGAAAGATCGACCGCACGTTGATCGCGTAGACCCTCTCGAACTCCTCCTCGGTCACCTCGAGGAGCGGCTTGTTGCGGTGGGTCCAGCCGGCGTTGTTCACGACGATGTCGATGCGGCCGAACGCGGCGAGCGTCGCCTGCGTCATGGCCGCCCAGTCGGCGGCGATCGCGACGTCGGCGCGGATCGACTGGGCCGCGCCGCCGCTCTCGCGGATGGCCGCTGCGACCCGCTCGGAACCGGCGGCGTGGACGTCGTTCACCATCACGCGCGCACCCTCCTCGGCCAACCGCACGGCGATGCCCTCGCCGAACCCGGACCCGGCACCGGTGACGATCGCTACTTTGTCTTCGAGCCGCATCGTGCCTCCTCGTTGGTCTCTCCTTGTGCGCGCGATTATCCGGCCGGGCGCAAACGTCGGTCAAACGCGGCGCGCATATAATCCCCAGCGCCATGAACCTCGACCGCGTCAGCGCCGGTGTCGACGTCCCCAACGACTGCAACGTCATCATCGAGATCCCCATGCACGCGGTGCCGATCAAGTACGAGATCGACAAGCAGACCGGGGCGATGTTCGTCGACCGGTTCCTCGCGACCGCGATGCATTACCCGTGCAACTACGGGTACGTCCCGCAGACGCTTTCCGGGGACGGCGACCCGGTCGACGTGCTGGTGGTGAGCCCGCTGCCGATCGTCCCCGGCGCGGTGGTGCGCTGCCGGCCGATCGGCATGCTGAAGATGGAGGACGAGGCGGGCGACGACACCAAGGTGCTCGGCGTGCCGATCGACCGGCTCTCCCCCCTGTACCGCAGTGTGCAGTCGGCGCGCGACCTGCCGGAGATCACGCTCGCGCAGATTTCGCATTTCTTCGAGCACTACAAGGATCTCGAGCGCGGAAAGTGGGTGAAGGTCATCGGATGGGCCGGCCCGGAGGAGTCGAAGAAGGAAATCCTCGCCGGCATCGCCGCCTACCGCAAGGCGAAGAAGAAGCCGGCGTTTTGAATGGCGCACTCCAAAATGACGACGATGGTGCGAAACGCGATTCCGGGAGCGGCGCTTGCGATCGCGCTGTGGGCATCGGCACCGCTCGCGCAGACGCTGCCCGAACAGGTCGTAGTGAAGCGGCCAGACGGAACGATAGTGGCGCCGTCAGCGGCGTCCTCCGACGGCAACACGTCGTGGTGGCTCCGCGAGAGCAGTACCCGGGCGGATGAGCGCGAGCGCGCGCGCCTCGACGCGCAGAGCGGCGCCGAAAGCCGGGTCGATCAGAGCCGTCGCGAGCGCGAGGCTGCGCGCGCGAGCCCGGCCCGGAACACGCCCCCCACCGCGGGACGATAGCCGGGCGACGATCGGACGATTCGATAGGCCTGATTTACGGCTCCTTCCGGAACGGGCTGTGCTCGGCCAGCTCGTCGGCGTAGCGCTCGACACCCTGCGCCTCGCGCGCTAGGAACCGCTCGATCGCATCGGCGAATTGCGGGTGGCGCAGCCAGTGCGCCGACCAGGTTCTCTCCGGCAGGAACCCGCGCGCGAGCTTGTGCTCTCCTTGCGCCCCGCCCTCGAAGGCCGCGATTCCCCGCTCGATGCAGAAATCGAGCGCCTGGTAGTAGCAGGTCTCGAAATGAAGGCACGGGAGGTGCTGGGTCGCGCCCCAGTACCGGCCGTAGAGCGCCTCGCGCGAAAACACGTTAAGTGCGGCCGCGATCGGCTTGCCTTCCCGCTCCGCGAGCACGAGCAGCACGTGCTCGGGCAGCGTTTCGCCGAGCCGCGAGAAGAAGGCGAGGTTGAGGTAGGGCGAGGACATGTGCGTGCGGTAGGTGAGCGTGTAGCAGCGCGTGAAGAAGCGCCAATCCTCGTGCGTGATCTCGCGCCCCACCTTGCGTCGGAACGTGACGCCCGCTTCGCCGACCTTGCGGCGCTCGGCCCGTATCTTCTTGCGCTTCCCCTGCGTCAACGCGGCCAGAAACTCGTCGAAGCTGCGATAGCCCGCATTCAACCAGTGGAACTGCACGCCCCGCCGCAGCATCATGCCCGCGGCCTCGAGCTCGCGCGCCTCGGCCTCCAGCGGGAACAGCACGTGCAGCGACGACACTCCGCGCGCGAGCTCCAGCGCGGCGGCGGCGAGCTGCGCGCGGACCTGCGGGTCGCGAGCCAGCATCCGGCTGCCGGTGACCGGCGAGAACGGCACGGCGGCGAGTAGCTTGGGGTAGTACTCCAGACCGTGGCGCTGATAGGCGTCGGCCCACGCCCAGTCGAACACGTACTCGCCGTACGAGTGCGACTTGAGATAGAGCGGCAGGGCCCCCTTCAGCCGCTTCCCGTCCCAGAGCGTGACGAACTGCGGCAGCCAGCCGGCGCGCGCCGACGCACATCCGGTCTCGTGGAGCGCGGCGAAGAACTCGTGACGCAGGAACGGCTGGCCGCCGGCGAGGGCGTTCCAGTCGCCCACCGGAATCCCCGCGAGGTCCTCGACCACGCGCAATGTGAGTCGTTCGCCGCCGCTCATGCACGCCGATCATCTTCGAAGGGACACGTGGATGCAACGGTCGTGCCTGCGAAATCGCGTTTGCTATACTCTTGCGATCCGCGCGCCCGGAGTGCCGACATGAAAAAAATCGAAGCCGTGATCAAGCCGTTCAAGCTGGATGAAGTCCGGGAGGCGCTCGCCGAGGTCGGCGTGACCGGCCTGACCGTCACGGAAGTGAAAGGCTTCGGCCGCCAGAAGGGTCATACCGAGCTCTACCGCGGCGCCGAGTACGTCGTCGACTTCCTGCCCAAGGTCAAGCTCGAGGTGGTGGTGGTCGAGAAGCTGCTCGATCAGGCGATCGAGGCGATCATCAAGGCCGCGCGCACCGGCAAGATCGGCGATGGCAAGATCTTCGTCACCTCGGTCGACCACGTCGTGCGCATCCGCACCGGCGAGACGAACGAGGCGGCGGTCTAGGGAACGTTTTCAACCTTTCAGCAGCACCAGCATCGCCCCGCTCCCGCCCTGGGCCGCGGGTGCCTGGCAGAACGCCAACACCTCGTCCCGCTGCGCGAGCCACACCCGCACTTTCCCCTTTAGCACCGGTTCCCGGTTCTTCGAACCGAGCCCCTTGCCGTGCACGATCCGGACGCAGCGCCGCGCGCGGCGCAGTGCTTCGCGCAAGAATCCGGCCACTGCCTCGTGCGCCTCGGTGCGGGTCAGGCCATGCAGGTCGAGCTCGGCCTGGACGATCCAGTGACCGCGCCGCAGCTTGCGGAGCACCTGGCGCGACAGGCCGTCGCGCAGGAACGACGCCTCTTCGCCGCTCTCGAGCCCGGCGTCGGCGTCGAGCGGCGCGGTGCGGCTTTCGGCGAGTGCCGCGTGCTCGTCGAGCAGGGACTGGACCGGGACCGCCGCAGTCGCCGGCGCGGCCCGCGGATGGCGCGCCGGCACGCGTAGCGGCACCGCGTCGCTGACCGCCGAGCGGAAGAGCGCGACGTCGTCGTCGTCGGCAGGCCGCGGATCGAGCGGACGCTTCACGGCGCGACGTTCCCCGTCAGCCCAGGCTGTCCAGATATTCTTCGGCGTCCAGGGCCGCCATGCAGCCCGAGCCGGCGCTCGTGACCGCCTGACGGTAGACGTGGTCCTGAACATCGCCCGCGGCGAACACGCCGGGGACGCTCGTCGCGGTGGCGTTGCCCTCGCGGCCGCCGTGCGTGACGACGTAGCCGCCCGTCATGGCGAGCTGACCTTCGAAGATCCCGGTATTCGGCGTGTGTCCGATCGCGACGAACAGGCCATGGACGGCGAGCTTCTCGAGCGCCCCCGTGCGGGCATGCTTGATCCGGATGCCGTCGACCCCGTTGTCGTCACCGAGCACTTCCGCCAGCTCGTGGTCCCACCGGATCGCCACGTTCGGCTTGTCGAAGAGCTTGCGCTGGAGGATCTTCTCGGCGCGGAATTTGTCGCGGCGGTGGACGACGGTGACCTGGCGCGCGAGGTTCGAGAGGTAGAGCGCCTCCTCGACCGCGGTGTTGCCGCCGCCGACTACGGCGACATCGCGGCCGCGATAGAAGAAACCGTCGCACGTCGCGCACGCCGATACGCCACGCCCGAGATACGCTTTTTCGGACGCGAGGCCGAGGTAGCGCGCCGACGCGCCGGTGGCGATGATGAGCGCGTCGCAGGTGTAGACGCCGCTGTCGCCTTGCAGCCGAAACGGACGCGACTTCAGGTCCACCGCGCCGATATGGTCGAACACGATCTCGGTCTCGAAGCGCTCGGCGTGCTTCTGGAACCGCTCCATCAGCTCGGGCCCCTGCACGCCGGTGTGGTCCGCGGGCCAGTTGTCGACGTCCGTCGTCGTCGTCAGCTGACCGCCGGGCGCGAGTCCGGTGATGAGCACCGGGTGCAGATTGGCGCGCGCCGCGTACACGGCGGCGGTATACCCCGCCGGCCCCGCGCCGAGGATCAGAAGACGGCAGTGCTTGGTCGGTTTCGTAGACATCTGATCGCTCGCTCGCTAGTTTTCACGATGCCAGGGGGCATACCGTCGCGCGCTCCACGATCTGAGCAAAATCGCTGCCTTTCGGTGCGATCCTGCCTCTAGTTCTTTGATGTGAGAGGCACACGCCCCCCGGTGCTCCCCGATCGCAGCAAGATCGCCGCCTCCCGGCGCGATTCTGCCGATTCTGCCTCTAGTTCTCGCGATCCGAGAAGGCACCCGCTCCTGCTCCCTGATCGCAGCAGAAGCGCCGCCTCTCGGCGGCGACTCCCTTGTACCCGCGCCCGGTGATCGCGTGGAAGGAGGCATGGGGGCGATACCGGCCGACGCGAAGTATAGCCCCGGCCCGAGCCTCACCTGGAACCCCCGCCTTAGGCATTACCTGAGAAAAGTGCCATAAGCATTTGTTTTCCATTACTTCAATGGCTATACTTACGGCTGGAGCTCACATCGAGACCGCACCTGGACCCCTATGCGAAGTCCGTGGCCCGGCGCTGGGCCTGCGGGGGCGCGTTCGCTTGCCTGCTCGGCTGGCAAGCGGCCTGCCTCGCGCAGACGCCGTCGGCGGGACCTGCGTTCGACGTGCGGCGTTTCGTCGTGGAGGGGGCGACGCTCGTCCCGGCGGATCGGATCGACGCGACCCTCGCGCCATTTGTCGGGGCGGACCGCACGCTCACCGATCTTCAGCGGGCCCGCGCCGCGCTCGAAGCCGAATATGCGCGCCGCGGCTACGGTGCGACGCAAGTGATCCTGCCCGAGCAGGAGATCGCGGATGGCAGCGTGCGCCTGCGCGTGGTGGAAGCGCGGGTCGGCCGCGTCTTGATCGAGGGCAACGCTTTTTTCGACGAGTCGAACGTGCGAGCGAGCCTGCCAACGCTCGTCACCGGCGAGGCGCTGGCGACGGAGCGGCTGGCCTCCGAGCTGCGCCTCGCCAACGAAAACCCGGTCAAGCAGACGACGGTCGTCCTGAAGCCAGGCGAAGCCGAGGGTGCGGTGGACGCACAGGTGCGCGTGGCCGGCGAGCGGCCGTACCGCTTGAGCGTGAGCCTCGACAACACCGGGACGCCGCAAACCGGCGACTACCGCATCGGATTCGGCTTCCAGCACGCGAACCTGTTCAACCGCGACCAGGTGCTGAACCTGCAGTACGTGACTTCGCCGTCACAGGAAGACAACCCAAACACGCTCGCGCTCCCGCCGAACAGCCGGGTACTCATCGTCGGCGCCGGCTATCACATCCCGCTCTACGCGCTCGGCGATTCGATCGATCTCGTGGCCGGCTATGCGAACGTCAACTCGGGTGTGGTGCAGAACCTCTTCAACATCAGCGGCAGCGGCCGCGTGTATGCCGGGCGCTACAACCTCGGACTGCCGCGGGCCGCGAGCCTGGAGCAGAAGCTCTCGTTCGGCTACGACGTCGGCTATTACGACAACAACGTCGCGCCGGTGGGCGCCTCGACCGGCATCGTTCCCGATTACGTCCTGCACCCGCTGAGCCTTGCGTACTCGGGCGCGTGGCGCGATGCGACGGACGAGGCGGTGCTCTACGCGAGCGGCGTCAGGAACCTTCCCGGCGGGCCGAACGGCGGCCAGGCGCAGTTCGACCTCGTGCGCCCCGGTGCCGACGCGGCCTACACGCTCTCGCGTTTCAACGCGAACTGGGTGCACAGCTTTCCGAGGGACGTGCAGGCGCGCGCGCGCTTTACCGCCCAGTACACGCGCGACCTCCTTCTCCCGGCGGCGCAGTTCGGTCTCGGCGGGCTCGACTCGGTGCGCGGGTTCTACGAGCGCGAGTTCACCGGCGACCGGGGCTTCTCCGGCACGTTCGAGGTCTACTCGCCGGATATCGCCGGCGGGATCGGCGCGCCGAGCGGCACGCGCGTTCGCCTGCTCGCGTTCTACGACTACGGGCGCGCATGGGTGATCGACGCGCAGTTCCCCCAGCAGGCGGTGACGGGCGTCGCGTCGGTCGGCCCGGGCTTGAGGGTCGCGTTCAAAACGGCTCTTCAGCATGCGCTTCGACTACGGCTTCCTGCTCGAGACCGGCACGCCGGGCAACCGCGATCACGGTCGCGCGAACTTCAGCCTGGTGTGGGTGTTCTGATATGACGGCGACATCGATGACGACGCCATATCCAATGCGCCGCTGGCCCGGATCTCGCCCGAGTCGCAAGACCGTCGATTTCGGGCCGCGGCAGGGCACAGAATTCGCGAGCGGGGCGCCTCCAACCGACGCGCCAAGCCGTGATAAGTGGCTCAATCTGTTAAGCTTGAGTCGACCAGGAGTGTATTTGTGAGGGGAGAGAAACGTATGGCAGGCCCAGCGAGTGTCTCAACTTTGCTCCTGCGCAACGTACCGCTGTTTGCGGCGTTGCCGGAGAGTCAGCTGCAGTTGCTCACGCGGGTGGTCGGACGCAAGTCTCACCCGCGCAACTCGACGATCATCGCCGCCGGCGATCCCACCGACGCCCTGTACATCGTGATCTCGGGCCGTTTGAAGGTCATGATGAGCGACGACGAGGGCCGCGAGGTGATCCTGGCCATACTCAACCAGGGCGAGTTTTTCGGCGAGATGGGTCTCATCGACGAGTCGCCGCGTTCGGCGACGGTCATCGCGATCGAGCCCTGCGAGCTGCTCACTATCAGCAAGCTGGACTTCAAGAAATGCCTGCAGGAAAACTTCGACATCTGCACCGGAGTGTTGAAGGGACTCGTCAGGCGCCTGCGCGAGGCCGACAAGAAGATCGGCAGCCTCGCGCTCATGGACGTCTACGGGCGCGTCGCGCGACTCCTGATGGAGATGGCCGAGACGGTCGACGGCCAGCGGGTGGTCACGAAGAAGCTGCCGAAGCAGGACATCGCGAAGATGATCGGCGCCTCGCGCGAGATGGTGAGCCGCGTGATGAAGGACTTGCAGACGAGCGGCTACATCGAGGTCAGGGCCGGCTCGATCTTCCTGCACGAGGCCATGCTGATGGCGGAGGCCCGCGCGTAGTGCCGCTGACGCCGCGCCGCTCGCGCGCGAGCGGCGCCGGAGAGGGAGCTTCCCTGCCGGCGCCCGAAGTCTCCCCGTCGTCCCTTCGCCCGGCGCCGCCGGGCGAGCTTGTTTCTGCGGCACCCAGGTGAAATCGGCCGCCGCCAGCCAGCCCCTTCCGGGCAAGATCGCGGCGCGGTTGCGCGAGGCGAAATGGCTCGCCCTCGTCGCCGTCGCCGCATATCTTGCGCTCATTCTCGCGACGTTCGACCGCGCCGATCCGGGTTGGTCGCATGACGCCGCCGTCGATCGCATCCACAATGCCGGCGGCCGCGCGGGCGCGTGGCTCGCGGATCTGACGCTCTACCTCTTCGGCGTTTCCGCGTGGTGGTGGGTGGTGCTGCTCGCTTACGCCGTCATCTGGGGCTACCGCCGGCTCGACGGCTCGTCGATCTCCGACCGGCGGCCGTTCATCATCGCGCTCGCCGGCTTCTCGGTGCTGCTGGTCGCCTCGTGCGGGGTCGAGGCGCTTCGTTTCCACTCCATCAAGGCGAGCTTGCCGCTCGCGCCCGGCGGGCTCTTCGGCGCGGTGATCGGACAGGTGTTCCACGGGACGTTCGGCTTCACCGGCGCGACACTGCTCCTCTTGGCGATGGCGGCGATCGGGCTCTCGCTCTTCAGCGGGGTGTCGTGGATCGCGATGATGGAAGGCCTCGGCCGCGCGGCGGAGTGGGCCTGGTTCAAGACGATCGACCTCTGGCAGCGTCGCGCTGACCGCAAGGTCGGCGAGATCGCGGCGGTGAAGCGCGAGATCGTCGTCGAGGCCGAAAAGAAACGGGTCGAGGACCACACGCCGATTCGGATCGAGGCGCAGGTCGCGCAGATTCCGAAGTCCGAGCGGGTGATCAAGGAAAAGCAGGTGCCGCTCTTCCACGACCTGCCCGACACGCCGCTCCCGCCGCTCGCGCTCCTCGACGAGCAACCGCCCGGCGTCGAGCTGATGAGTCCCGAGACGCTGGAGTTCACCTCCCGGCTGATCGAGAAGAAGCTGAAAGATTTCGGCGTCGAGGTCAAGGTGCTCGCCGCGTATCCGGGGCCGGTGATCACGCGCTACGAGATCGAGCCCGCGGTCGGGGTGAAGGGTAGCCAGGTCGTGAACTTGGTGAAGGATCTCGCACGGGCGCTCTCGGTGGTGTCGATCCGCGTCGTCGAGACCATTCCCGGCAAGTCGTGCATGGGTCTGGAGATCCCGAACCCGCGCCGGCAGATCGTGCGGCTCACCGAGATCCTCGGCTCGCAGGCCTACCACGATCTTCACTCTCCGCTCACGCTGGCGCTCGGCAAGGACATCGGTGGCCACCCGGTAGTGGCCGATCTTGCCCGGATGCCGCACCTCCTCGTCGCGGGAACGACCGGTTCCGGCAAGTCGGTGGCACTGAACGCGATGATCCTCTCACTCCTCTACAAGGCCGAGCCGCGCGACGTGCGCATGGTGATGATCGACCCCAAAATGCTGGAGCTCTCGGTCTACCAAGACATCCCGCACCTGCTCGCCCCAGTCGTTACCGACATGAAGCAGGCTGCCGCCGCGCTGATGTGGTGCATCGGCGAGATGGAGCGCCGCTACAAGCTGATGTCCTGGCTCGGGGTGCGCAACCTGTCGGGTTTCAACCACAAGATCGCCGATGCCGAGAAGCGCGGCGAGAAGCTGCAGGACCCCAACACCGTGGCGACCGACACGCCGGTACCGCTCGGCCGGCTGCCGCACATCGTCGTCGTCATCGACGAGCTCGCCGACCTGATGATGGTGGTCGGCAAGAAGGTCGAGGAGCTGATCGCGCGGCTCGCCCAGAAGGCGCGCGCGGCAGGCATCCACCTGCTCGTCGCCACCCAGCGGCCTTCGGTCGACGTCATCACCGGGCTGATCAAAGCGAACATTCCGACCCGCATCGCGTTCCAGGTGTCCTCGAAGGTCGATTCGCGGACGATCCTCGACCAGCAGGGCGCCGAGATGCTGCTCGGACAGGGCGACATGCTCTATCTGCCGCCGGGCACCGGCTTCCCGCAGCGCGTGCATGGCGCGTTCGTCGCCGATAACGAGGTACACAAGGTCGTCGAGTACCTCAAGCAGCAGGGTGAGCCGGATTACGTCGAAGGCCTCCTCGACGCCGATGACGGCGACGGTGCGGACGGCGATTCGCTCCCGGGAGAAGGCGGCGGCGAAGCCGATCCGCTCTACGATCAAGCGGTGGAGATTGTGGTGCGCACGCGCCGGCCGTCGATTTCGCTCGTGCAGCGCCATCTGCGTATCGGCTACAACCGTGCCGCGCGCCTGCTCGAGCAGATGGAGCAGGCGGGATTGGTGTCTCCGATGCAGACCAATGGCAACCGTGAAGTGCTGGTCCCCGAACGTGTGCAGGGCTGAACACCGGCTTCGAAACTCGCCGGCAGCATGAGGTTGCTAGCGCCCCTGCTTGTCACGATGCGAGGGGTACGCGACCCGCTGGCGCTCCCCGAGCCCAGGAGACTCGCCGCTGCGGCGGCGACCCTGCTCGTTGCCCTATTCGCGTCGACCGCGGCCGCACCGGCGCACTCGGCCGGCCTCGACCGCCTCAACCAGTTCATGAGCTCGACGCTCACCGCGACCGGCGATTTCGAGCAGCGCATCTACAACCGCGATCGCAAGCTCGTGCAGGAGTCGCGCGGCACGCTTGCATTCTCGCGGCCGGGCAAGTTCCGCTGGGCCTACGCGAAGCCCTATCCGCAGCTCATCGTCGGCGACGGCGCGCGCGTCTGGGTGTACGACGAGGATCTCAACCAGGTTACCGTCCGTAAGCTCGATCAGGCCCTGGGCGCGACGCCCGCGGCGCTCCTTGCCGGGTCCAATGACGCTCTGACGGCGTTCGAGCTCAGGGACGAAGGCACGCGCGACGGGCTGGAATGGGTCGAAGCGATCCCCCGCGAAAAGGAGTCGACGTTCCAGCGGGTCAGCATGGGCTTCGGTTTCTCGGGCCTCGAGCGCATGGTCCTCGTCGATGCATTCGGGCAGACGACGGAGCTGCGGTTCAGCGGCCTGCAGCGCAACCCGCGCGTGGATCCCGGGCTCTTTCGTTTCGCCCCGCCCAAGGGCGCCGACGTCGTGGGCGACAAGTAGCACAATCTTAAATCCCGAGCGCGCGCGCGGATGGGGAGCACGAGCTTGGTCTCGCTCGTCTCGCGGTCGCGCGAGGCCCGCGCCCCGCGGGCGCCTGCGCTGGAGGAATGCGCGAGTGGGCGCGTTTAGAATGCGCCCGTGGCCGATCTCTTCTCCGACGCCGCCCACAGGCCCGCTGCGCCGCTCGCCGAGCTGCTCCGGCCGGGCTCGCTCGACGAAATCGTTGGCCAGCGGCATCTGCTCGGCCCGGGCAAACCGCTCCGGCTCGCGTTCGAGTCGGGCAAGCTGCACTCGATGATCCTGTGGGGGCCGCCGGGCACCGGCAAGACCACGATCGCGCGCCTCATGGCGGACTCGTTCAACGCGGAGTTCATCGCGCTTTCGGCGGTCTTCTCGGGCGTAAAGGACATCCGCGAGGCGATCCAGCGCGCCCGCGACGTGCTGGCGGCGAGCGCACGGCCGACGATCCTCTTCGTCGACGAAGTCCACCGGTTCAACAAGGCGCAGCAGGATGCATTCCTGCCCTATGTCGAGCAGGGTCTCGTCACCTTCATCGGCGCCACTACCGAGAATCCGTCGTTCGAGGTGAACTCGGCGCTGCTGTCGCGCGCCGCGGTGTATGTGTTCCAGCCCCTGGCCGCGGAAGAACTCGGCCAACTCATCGATCGCGCCGCGGCGAGCGCGCTCGGCGGGCTCGCTCTCGCCCCCGAGGCGCGCGAGCGCATCATCGGCTTCGCCGACGGCGACGCGCGCCGGCTCCTCAATCTGCTCGAGATCCTGCAGACCGCGGCCGTCGGCGCCGGCGTGCAGCGGATCGACGGCGAGTTCGTCGACAACGCGGTGGCCCGCAGCCTGCGTCGTTTCGACAAAGGCGGCGACGCGTTCTACGATCAGATCTCGGCGCTGCACAAGGCGGTGCGCGGATCGAACCCCGACGCGGCGCTGTACTGGCTCGTGCGGATGCTCGACGGTGGCGCAGATCCGCTCTATCTCGCGCGGCGGCTGATCCGGATGGCGACCGAAGACATCGGCCTGGCGGACCCGCGCGCGCTCACCTTGACGCTGGAGGCTGCGCAGACCTACGAGCGCCTGGGAACCCCGGAAGGAGAGCTCGCCCTTGCGCAGGCGGTGATCTACCTCGCCTGCGCGCCAAAATCGAACGCCGTTTACGTCGCCTATAATTCGGCGCGCTCGTTTGTCGCCGAAGACCAGTCGCGGCCGGTGCCGCTGCACTTGCGGAACGCGCCAACGCGATTGATGAAGAAGCTCGGTTACGGTAGCGAGTACCGCTATGCGCACGACGAGGCCGACGGCTATGCGGCGGGAGAGCGCTATTTTCCGGAGGGCATGTCCGAGGTGAGCTGGTATCACCCGACCGATCGCGGTCTGGAAGCGCGGATCGCCGAGCGCCTCGCCGAGCTGCGGGCGCTTGATGCAAAAGCGCGGGAAGGAAAAAGCTAGTGCGCCGTGACCGCGGGATGCAACGCGTCGAAACGGCGGTAGAGCGAGTAGAGCGTGTCCGCGCGATCGAAGTTCCCGGCGCGACGGGCGTGCTCGAGGCAATCGAGCATGTATGCTTTTATCATCGACACGCCGTCGGCGGAATGCAGCAGCTCGCTGCCGAGTTCGGCGGCGACGATCTCGGGGATGTGCTCGTGCTCGGCGATGACCTGAACTTCCTCGTCGGTGAGATCGCTGAGACCGATGCAGTCGCGTAACGAGAGCATGTTGCATACCTCCTTGCAGCGACTCTAGCCCCCGCGCTGCGCATTAGGCAAGTGGAAATGGATGCTGATGTCATGACCGCGGCGTGACAGCCGACCGTAACGCGCGCCGAACTCGACCCATCGCGATGCAGCATGCTCGATATTCAATTGCTTAGGACCGATCTCGACCGCGTCGCGAAGCGCCTCGCGGACCGTCCGTTCGTATTCGACCAGGCGGCTTTCCGGGCGCTCGAGGAAGAGCGCAAACGATTGCAGGCTCGCACCCAGGAACTGCAGGCGAAGCGGAACGCTTTGGCGAAGGGGATCGGTCAGAGCAAAGCAAACGGCGGCGATGTCACGGCGCTGCTGTCCGAGGCGGCCGCGGTGAACGCCGAGCTGGAGGGATTACCGAAAGCGCTCGAGGCGAGCCAGACAAAGCTCCACGCATTTCTCGCCGTCGTTCCGAACATCCCGCACGAGAGCGTGCCGGTCGGGCGCTCGCCAGAGGACAACGTCGAGATGCGCCGGATCGGCGCGGCGCAGAAGTTCGACTTCGCTCCGAAGGACCACGTCGATCTCGGCGCGGAGCTCGGACTGCTCGACTTCGAGCGCGCCGCGAAGATCGCGGGTGCCCGTTTCGCGCTGATGACCGGTCAGCTCGCGCAGCTCCACCGCGCGATCGCGCAGCTGATGCTCGACGTGCACACGCGCGAGCACGGATACGTCGAAGTGTATGCGCCGTACATGGTCAACAAGGAGAGCATGTTCGGCACGGGGCAGCTGCCGAAGTTCGAGGATGACCTGTTCGCCGTGCCGCGCGGCGACGAGAAGTTCTACCTGATCCCGACCGCCGAGGTGCCGGTCACCAACATCGTCCGCGACGAGATCGTCGAGCTCGAGCGCCTGCCGATGAGGTTCGTCTGCCACACGCCGTGCTTCAGGAGCGAGGCCGGCGCCTCGGGCAAGGACACGCGCGGCATGATCCGCCAGCACCAGTTCGACAAGGTGGAGTTGGTGCAGATCGTCCACCCGGAGCGCTCGTATGAGCTGCTGGAGGAGTTGACTGGGCACGCCGAGGCGATCCTCGAACGTCTCGGGCTTCCGTATCGGACGGTCGCGCTTTGTACCGGCGACATGGGGTTTGCGTCAGCCAAGACTTACGACATCGAGGTCTGGCTCCCGGGCCAGAACGCGTATCGCGAGATCTCCTCGTGCTCGAACTTCGAGGCCTTTCAGGCGCGCCGCATGCAGGCGCGTTTCCGGAACGAGAAAGGAAAGCCCGAACCCGTGCACACGCTCAACGGCTCGGGGCTCGCCGTCGGTCGCACGTTGATCGCGGTACTCGAGAACTATCAGAACGCCGATGGCAGCATCACGGTGCCGGAGGCGCTGCGCGGCTACATGCGCGGCCTGGAGTCGATTCGCCCCCGATCGCGGTGATAGAATCCGCGGCCGCGGAGAGGTGGCAGAGTGGTCGAATGCGGCAGACTCGAAATCTGTTGTACGGTTATCCGTACCGGGGGTTCGAATCCCTCCCTCTCCGCCAGATCAAGTAGTTGCGCGCGAGTCGCAACGTTCGCTTCCGGGGGTCGACCACGGTCCTCTACCGGCGCGGGCTCACACCAGCGTCACCTTCGCGCGGGGCCCCGCAGCAAGCTCGTGCAGGATCTCGATTAGCTCAAGGTTCGCAGGCGAACCCCGCTGGCTGATGACCTCGATTGGGTTGGCCTCGGTCAGGCGGTTGAGCCGGGTCAGCAGGCGGATGCGTTGGCGCCGGGTAAGCTTGGCCTCCGACGAGTACCAGCGGAAGAACAGCCGTGGGAGCTCGCCGTCGCCGAACAGCTTGTTCAGCTCGTGGATGGTGACGTAGATCATAAAGAGCACCATTAGCCAGACCTGCACTGACAGGAAACGTGGCCAGGAGAAATTCTCGATGAGGAACGGAAAGAAGTTGCCGGGCGCGCCGCCCTCGCGGATGAAATGCACAAAGCCGTCGGCGAGGCGGACGACGAATGTGACGGCCCAGTAGATCGCCGACTTGAACAGGATCGGCTGGATCAACGGCGCGCCGTCGAAGCGGCGCATGAACCTCATGTGGTCGGTCACCAGCACCGCCTTGCCGACCAGCAGAGCGGATACCGTGGCGAGCACGAAGCCCGAGAAGGCGATGCCGTGCTCCTCTAGGATCATCTGTTTGGTCCACAGAATCAGGTTGAAGCCGCAGAAAAAGAAAATCACCGCCGGCAGCGTGTGGCGCACCTGAGCGAGCCACCAGCGGTAGGCGCGCAGCCAGATCGGCGCCTGCGCGTCGGGGTCGGTGAGAGCGGTGGTGGTCATCTTGGTGGTCATCTTCCCCTCCTGACGGATCGGCCGATTCGCCGTCCAGCACGAGGCGGATCGTCACGGCGGCGGCAACGGATAGGAAATCCGACCGTATCACACGTGGCGGACCACCATTACCGACGACGTAACGTGAGCTGGACGAGGGCCCGGAAGGGCTATTCCGGCTTGACTGGAGGAGGTGCGCGGGCGGCTAGATGGGGAAGGAGAGGTGGCTCCCACAGTGGGGCCGAGCGGGACGAAGTGGATCGAAGCGAGGTTCAGTGGCCGGATAGGAGACGGTCGTGATGACTGCTCTGGGTCGCTATGGAGACATTTCCATCGCGACCCGAAGCGGACCCTCGGGCCTGATTCAAGTTTGGAATGCCCAAGCAGCAATTGCACCGCACGCAGGTTCTTTGTACGGCGGCCGCGTCCCCAGATGTGGCGAGTCGTGAATCCGACTGCGGGAACACGAAAGTCCTCGGACTTCAGCCCCGCTTGCTTGATCCATTTTGCTCACCGACGCCTGGGGCTCTGCGGCGATTTGCGGTGTGCTTCGCTCGCCGCTGTGTAACGGCACCTTCCGTTCGTCCTGTTTCTTGATTGAGTCCATCACAGAACCGGCCTATATTAGCTGCGCGGTACGTGAGTGGACCCAGCAACCTTCAAGGATTCGTCAGGGGCAGCAAAGGATGCTTGCTCGATCACGAAGCTCCCACGACATCGCAGGCAGAGACCAAGCCGCAACGCGCTTGCACTGCAGGCCCCATGCGCTGGTGGTGGCGGTGGCGGCCTGGGTCGCGCCCGCCTTCCTCTGCGCCCAGGAAGCCGCCATCCCGGCGTTCAAACAACTCGACTCGATGGAGGCGCGCGTGCAGGGCTGCGTCACCTGCCACGGCCAGAGCGGGCAGGGCACGAGCAATGAGTACTTCCCGCGCATCGCGGGCAAGCCGGCCGGCTACCTCTACAACCAGCTCGTCGCCTTCCGCGACGGGACGCGCAAGTACCCGCCGATGAACTACCTGGTGGCCTACCTGCCGAACAGCTACCTGCGCGAGATCGCCGAGCACTTCTCGAAGCTCCGGCCGCCCTTTGCCGAGCGGGCCGCGCCGACGATAGCCCCGACCCTCGTGGCGCGTGGGCAGGCCCTGGCCACAGTGGGCGACGCCCAGAAGGGCATCCCCGCCTGCGTCACCTGCCATGGCGCGGGTCTCACCGGCATGGATCCCGGCATTCCGGGACTGGTGGGATTGCAGCCGACCTACATCGCGGCGCAGCTGACGCGCTGGAAAGTCGGCGAACGGCATGCCGCCGAGCCGGACTGCATGAAGCGCATCGCGACGCGCCTGACGGAAAGCGACATCGCGGGGGTCTCGGTGTGGCTCTCCGCTCAGCAGCCGCCGAAGGACCCGTCGCCGGAGTCGTCCAACCTCGTCCGCATGCCCCTGGCATGCGGCAGCCAGCGGTGAGGGCGAGGGTGCGGCCATGAGGAGCGGCATCAAGGTCCTCGTCGCGCTGATCGTGCTCATGGTCGCCGGTCTCGTCGCGCTGTACCTGCTCCAGCCAGGTACGCTGCCGCAGCAGCCCGGCAACCCGCAGCTCAGCGCAACGACCAAGGTCATCAGCAAGGGCGAGTACCTGGCGCGAGCGGGCGACTGCGTCGCCTGCCATACGCAGCCGGGCGGAGCCGAGTTCGCCGGCGGCCGCGCGATGCCCACGCCCTTCGGCAACCTCTACGTCCCCAACATCACGCCCGACGACGAGACCGGCATCGGCCAATGGACCGCCGCCGAGTTCTATCGAATGATGCACACCGGCGTGTCGCGCGACGGGACGCTCCTCTATCCGGCGATGCCCTTCGCGTCCTACACCAAGGTCACGCGCGAGGATTCCGACGCCATCTATTCCTACCTGATGTCGGTGGCGCCGGTGAGGCAGCAGAACAAGAAGCACGAGCTGCGCTTTCCGTTCAACAAGCGCGAGCTGCTGATCGGCTGGAGGGCGCTCTACTTCCGGGAAGGCGAGTACGTGCCCGACCCGAAGCAGTCGGCGCAATGGAATCGCGGCGCCTATCTGGTCGAGGGCCTGGGCCATTGCGCGATGTGCCACACCGCCATCAACCGGCTGGGCGGCTCCAGCGAGGCGCAGGCTTTCGAGGGCGGCATGATCCCGAACCAGGACTGGTATGCGCCCTCGCTGACCTCCAACCGCGAGGCGGGCCTGGGCAACTGGAGCATCAAGGAAATCACCGACCTGCTGCAGGTCGGTGTCTCCCATCGCGGCACGGTGTACGGCCCGATGGCCGAGGTCGTCTACAACAGCCTGCAATACTTGAGCGACGAGGACGTCGAGGCGATGGCGGTGTACCTGAAGGCGTTGCCGCAGGGCGAGTCGGAACCGCTGCCGACCAGCCAGGCCCGGCTCGTCGATCCACGGGTGATGGAGCAGGGCAGGAGCATCTATGCAAAGCAATGCGCCATGTGCCATGGCGAGGACGGCAAGGGGCACCCGCCCTCGTACCCGCCGCTGGCGGGCAACCAGTCCATCACGATGGCCTCGCCGGTGAATTCGATCCGCATGGTGCTCAACGGCGGCTATCCGCCGGGCACGAAGAAGAATTCGCGTCCGCACGGCATGCCGCCTTTCTCGCACATCCTCGGCGACGAGGAGGTGGCGGCGGTCGTGACCTACATCCGCGTCGCGTGGGACAACAGCGGCACGCCGGTGACGCCGGCCCAGGCCAACGATCTACGCAAGCATCTGCCCGAGTGACGTCCGCCATGGCAGCTCCCGAATCCAAGGACATCAATAACGCGAAGGAGAAGTCCTCGCAGCAGGACCAACAAGTCGACGAGATCGTGGGCCGCGGGCCTTCGGGTGCCTTTGCCGTGGCGGGCATCGCGGCGGCGATCGTCGTCGCGATCTACTTCGGCTTCTATTTCCTCGTCTACCTGCCGAGGGGAGCGGTGCAATGAGCGCAACTCCCGCCGCGGCCGGCGCTCCGCATCACTCCGAGACCGTCGCGGTCGAGGCCGAGCGGCGCTGGGCGATCGTCGTCGGCGTGATCGTCGCGGCGATCGTGCTGATGATGATCGTCACCGGCCTGCACTGGGCCGCCATGCCGCCCTCGCGGGTGGAAACCATCGACGTGAAGACGCTGCACCTCTCGGGCGAGTTCGTCGAAGGCCAGCTCGGCACGACGCTCGATGCCGACGGCAAGGTCATGGTCCGGCTGATCGCGCAGCAGTATTCCTTCGAGCCGCAATGCATCGTCGTGCCGGCCGGCATGCCCGTGACCTTCCGCGGCACGGCCACGGATGTGATCCACGGCTTCTTGGTCGGGACGACCAACGCGAACACCATGCTCATCCCCGGCTTCGTCGCCACCTTCACCACCACGTTCCAGAAGCCGGGCGAGCACCTGATGCCGTGCCACGAATACTGCGGCACCGGCCACGAGGCCATGTGGGCGCGCGTGCAGGTGCTGCCGCGCGAGGAGTTCCTCGCGAAGGCGCGCGGTGGAGAAAGGCTGGCCTGTGTTCCTCGCTAGGAAACTCGTCCTTGCCCACTTCTGGGTGGCCTTCGTGGCCTTCCTCGGCGCGATCCTGCTCGGCGAGTGGCAGATGTACCTGCGCAGCCCGCTCTCGGCCTGGGTGAACAACCCGGAGCACTACTACCGCTCGGTCACGGCGCACGGCACGGTGATGGCCTACGTGATGCCCACGCTAGTCGCGATGGGCTTCGGCTACGCGATCTGCGAACTGGCGCTGAAGAGGCCGCTGATTGGCTTGCGATGGGCCTGGGGCGGCTTCTGGCTGGTGATCGCGGGCACAGCGATCGCAGCGGTGACGATGGGGCTCGGCAAGGCCTCGGTGCTGTACACCTTCTATCCGCCGATGGTCGCGAGCCCCTTCTACTACCTCGGCGTCGTGCTGGTCGTGGTGGGCTCGTGGATCTGGGTGGCGCTGATGTCTATCAACCTGCGGGCATGGAAGCAGGCGAACCGCGGCGCGACGATACCGCTGGCCATGTTCGGCAACGTGGCCGGCGCCTACCTGTGGGCCTGGACCTCGCTCGGCGCCGCCATCGAGGTGCTGGTGCTGATCTTGCCCGCATCGCTCGGCCTCACCGACACCATTAACGCCGGGCTGGCGCGCGTGTTCTTCTCGTGGACGCTGCACGCCATCGTGTATTTCTGGCTGATGCCGGCCTACATCGCGTTCTACTCCATCGTGCCTCGCGCGATCGGCGGGCGCCTGTACAGCGACACGATGGGGCGCGTGGCCTTCGTGCTGTTCCTGGTGTTCTCGATGCCGATCGGCATCCATCACCTGTTCGCCGATCCGCAGGTTGGCGCGGGCTTCAAGTTCGTGCATGCGGTGATGACGGCGATGGTATCGGTGCCAACGCTGCTGACCGTCTTCACGATCGTCGCCTCGGTCGAGATCGCCGGGCGGCTGCGCGGCGGCAAGGGCCTGTTCGGATGGGTGAGGGCGCTGCCGTGGGACAACCCGATGATGCTGGCGGTGACCTTCTCCTTCGTGATGCTCGGCTTCGGCGGCGCCGGAGGCATCATCAACATGAGCTACCAGCTCAACGAGACGGTGCACAACACCCAATGGGTCACCGGGCACTTCCACCTGATCTTCGGCGGCGCGATCGTTATCATGTACTTCATGGTGGCCTACGAGCTGTGGCCGCAGCTCACCCATTGCGGGCCGCTTCCGAAGGGCGTGATGAAAACGCAACTCTGGCTGTGGTTCGTCGGCATGCTGGTGCTCTCGATGCCCTGGCACCTGGTCGGCCTGCTGGGCATGCCGCGGCGCATGGCCTACTACGACTACACGCATCCCGCCCTGCAGCCGCAGGCCTGGACGGTCACCGCATCGACCATCGGCGGGCTGCTGCTGGTGATCTCCGCCTTCATGCTCGTGTTCATCCTGGCCACGGCGAAGAAGCGCATCGGCAGCCCTGAGCCCTTCACCTTCAGCCTGCCGGTGCATCCGGGCGCGAGGACGCCTGTCGCGCTCAACGGCTTCGCGCTGTGGGTTGCCATGATGATCGGCCTCACCGTCGTCAACTACGGCTTCCCGATCGCGCAGCTTGCCGTGCTCGAGCATGCCTACGTTCCCGTCATTCCGATCGGGAGCCGGTGATGCACAAGGAAGACGGCATGTTTTCCTGGAGCAATGCCTGGTTCCGCTGGAGCGTCCTGTCGCTCGTCGTCCTGACCTCGGTGTCGCTGCTGCTGGGCTTCGTGTGGCTGCCCTCCGTCCACCCCGACTTCTCGGCGGAAGGGCTCTGGGCCACCATCTGCCGCGCGGCCGGCGTTCCCACGACCTGGAGCGCAGCCCCGGGCGGGAAGGCGCTTTCGACCTCCACCGACGTGGTGCTCGAAAGATCGATGGCGAGGCCTTCGAAGACCGACTCCGTCGGCCGCGGCGCCACCCTTGCGCTCAACTGCACCATGTGCCACGGCGCGCGAGGCCAGACCGATTCGGACGCGCCCAATCTCGCCGGACAATATTCGGAGGTCGTGATCAAGCAGCTGCTGGACTACAAGAGCGGCAAGCGCTCGCATGCACTGATGCAGGGCCTGGCGCGGGGCCTGTCGGACCAGGACATCCGCGACCTCGCCACCTACTACGCCTACCTGCCCAAGGCCCGCACCGCACCGACCACCTACGACGAGACCTTGCCGGCACTGGTGAGGGTGGGCGACCCGCTGCGCAACATCGCGCCTTGCATCTCCTGTCACGGCGGCGTCGACCAGAAGCTCGGCGCGCCCTGGCTCGAGGGGATGCCCCAGGCTTACCTCGTGTCCCAATTGAAGGCTTTCGCAAGCGGCGCACGGGGTAATGATGCACATGCGCAGATGCGCAACGTCGTCCGGGCGATGACCGAGAAGGAGATGGAAGAAGTCTCCGCCTTCTATGCCAGGAAGGCGGGAGCGGAAGAGGTTCGGTAATGGACCAACGGCTTCTAAGGAGGATCATGCAATGGCACTCACCAGACGTTTGACGGTCGCCGCGCTGGCGATCGCCTACAGCGGTCTCGCCTGCGCGGGCGTCACCGCCGAAGAGGCGAAGAAGCTCGCACCACGCTGACTGCGGCCGGCGCCGAGAAAGGGGCAACACGGCCAAGACGATTCCCGAGTACAGCGGGGGACTCACCACCCCGCCTGCCGGATTCAAGGCGGGCGATGGCATCCGGCCCGACCCGTCCGCCAACGAGAAGCCTCTTCGCAATAGACGCGAAGAACATGGCGCAGTACGATCCGCGTGGGGCGCTCGCCCGCATGCGCTGGACGGCGAGCGGCTCGTCCACGGGTCAGCACCACGCCGGTGGCGGGCCGACCCGGCTCGTGCCGCAACCAACTTGATGCTTCGTCGCTCAATTCGGGAGAATCTGCTATGACAAACCTTACCAAGAAGACCCTAGCCCTCGCCGCTACCGCCGCCCTGGCCACCGGCTGCGCCAACTGGCGCCCCTTCGGATCCGAGGAAGTGCGCACCGGAATGGTCTCGGACTGGTACAACCACGTCACGGTCTACACCTACGCCAAGGACGCGCCCAATCAGAGCAATTGCGACCCCTACTGCGCTTCGATCTGGCCGCCGTACCGGCCGGCCGCCGGCGAGGGTCCAAGGGGCGACTTCACCATCATCAAGCGCGCCGACGGCTCGCCGCAATGGGCGTACAAAGGTATGCCGCTCTACACCTACGTCAAGGACACGAAGACCGGCGACAAGACCGGCGACGGCGTCAATGGTGTCTGGAGCGTGGTGGTCCCGAAGTAGCGCGACGCGGTCCCTGGATGCTTCCGGCACGGCCGCGGCGATCCGAACGAGATGGAGACCGCCCCGGCAGGGGCGGTTGGCGTTCGCGGTACCGGGAGGAAGCACCGAGGACCGATTTTGCGCGTCCCGCCGCTGGATGATGATTGAGCGGGTCGGTCCGCGCCATCTGCAGTCGAGCGTGGAGGCAAGCCATGCCACCCCTTATCCGGCGACGGCTTTCGCGACCCGGGAGTGCCTGGCCATGAATGCGCTCGACCTGTTGCTGACCTCATCCGAGCCTCCCGCGGGCGACGCGTGCCGTCACGCGCGCGCAAGCGCCGACTCTACCGCGCCCGGCGCGCCGGGGCGCCCTACCCGTGCGAGGTCGAGCGGGGATGGGCCCTGGTGGAGGCATCCCTGGTGGAGGCATGGTTGTACCGGGCTTGCGGACGCCACGGGCGCTTCTTCGAGCCAGCCGCAGCCGTGACATCGGCGGGCAGTGCCGCTGGCCGGAGCGCGCCCACGCTCTCGCATTCGCCGTCCATTTCCGACAAAGGAGCAGATCGATGCACGCCCTCTTTCTGAATGCTCGCGGTCGGCGCGGGGCCGGCGCTCTCGTCGCCGCCCTCGTCGCGCTCGCTGCCGGCTGCGCCCAGACACCCGCGCCGCTCGAGCTAACCGAAACGCAGCAGGCCGTGGCGACGGTGGAGGCCATCGATCAGGCGAGCCGCCTCGTGACCTTGAAGGCGATCGACGGCCGGACCCTGTTCGTCAAGGCCGGGCCGGAGGTGCGCAACCTCGCGCAGGTCAGGGTCGGCGATCGCGTGAGGGTCAGCTACCAGGAGGCGCTTCTCGCCGAAGTCGTCAAGCCCGGGACGGGTTCGGAGGGTGTGAGCACCGTCACCACACGCGCCGCGCCGGGCGAGCGGCCCGGGGCGGGGGTCGTCGACGAGGTCCGCCTGCCGGTGAAGATCTACAGCGTCGACACGTTCCAGAACGTCGTCGAGGTCACCGGTCCGCGCGGCTATAACCGCCGCATCAAGGTGACCGATCCCAAGGCGCGCGAGTTCATCCGCGGCCTGAAGCCCGGCGACGAGGTCCAGGTCACGTTCCGCGAGGCCTTCGCGGTCAGCGTCGAGCGCGCGAACTAGCGCGCAAGAAACGAGGACGATCCGCATACCCCGACGCGCAGATCAGCAGCGTCGGCAACGGCGAGGAAAAGGCGATCGCATCGAACGATTCGGAGGAGGGCCGGGCGAAGAGCCGCCGCGTCGAGGTCGTGGTGCTGAAGCGCTGGACACCGCTCGACGGGCGGAGAAGCAACGCACAACCACTCGCGGCGGCGATGCGAGCCGTCACCGCGGGGAAACCAGCAGGAGGTTTGCCATGGGCCACGACATCCCGGCGAAGTCCAGGCTGTTTCCGACCATCCCGATCACCAGTCCGCAATTCGTTTATCGGGGGTCGCGTCAGACCGACGTTCGGGTGACCTTTGAGCGGACGCGCATCGGGCTCGGGCTGTCCCCGGAACGACGCCGGGGCCCGGGCGCGCCCGCGGACCGCGCGGGCAGCGATCTCGTCGCGCCGCAATCCGCGCGGCGAGCTGAGAAGCTGCCGGTGAACCGCATCGGGCAGCAGGTCCATGCGATCTACGCCGAGGCGTTCGCGGTGCCGCTGAGAGCACTGCCCAGGACGTCGGGCGGCGAATAGAGCAAAGTGCGCGCATGAAAGCCGAGTCGATATTTTCCGGTGTCGCGCTGGTTCTCCTGTGCGTCATTTCCGGGATCGCGCCGGCGCAGAATTCGGCCGCGGAGTTGAGCGCGGCAGCGCAGAAGGAATGCGACCTTGGCCGGGCGGCGAAGGCGCGCGCCGTGCGCCTGGCCCACTTTCAGCAGAGCCAGACACTCGCGGAACGGGCGGTGGCCGCGGACGATCAGCTTGCCGACGCACACTTCGCCCTCTTCTGCAGTCTAGGCGAGCAGATGCGCATCGACGGCGAGAACCTCTCCGCGGTGCTCGGGTTCCGGCGAATGATGGCCGCGCTGGATCGGACGCTGGAACTGAACCCTGAGCATCTGGATGCCCTTTCTTCCAAGGCAACCTTCCTCGTCAGGCTTCCGGCATTTCTGGGCGGGGACGCGGCCAGGGGCGAGCGGATGCTGCGGCAAGTGATCCGGCGGGATCCGAAGGCGGTGAGTGCCCGACTTACCTTGGCGAAGGTGTATGCCGCTCAGGGCGATCGCGAGCAGGCGATCGCGCTTGCATCGGAAGCCCTGCAATTCGCTCGCTTAGAGCGTCGCGCGGACCTCCTCCCCGAAGCGCAGGCAATCCTCGCGGAGCTGCGGTCCGCTCACTCCGAGGTCAGGATGACCAATCCATAAGTGGCCTTCCGGCAAAGGCGATCGGCGTGATCGCCCGGGGGAAATCCCTCTTCTTCGTGAAAGCGGCCGCTCGACGGCGCCCTTAGCGCCAAAACTTTCCCTCCCAAGGGCCGAGACTCGCTTCGTTCCGCTCTCGCCCTCCAGCGAAGACATTCCGCCGTCCCTCGACTCACACGTTGACGGGCGCGGACTTCTGTGCTGCGCGCTTCATGCCTGCCAGCAACTCACTCGCACCCGCACCCCATTTCGAAATCACGCTCACGGCCAGCGTGAATGGCACGTCGACCGGATGCACGCGCTCGTTCGCGATGATGTAGATCGAGCCGGCGGCAGGCGTGGGCACCGAGGGCACGAATACCGCGCATTGGCCGTCGCCGCAGTCCTCGACAAGGAAGGCCGGCACGAGGGCATCCTCGATTTCCACCAACACCACGGCGAAGGTTTCCTCGTCGGTTTGGCCGGCGATGCGGCCCGCGAGCCCGCGGATCAGTGCATAGCCTGGAATTTTCTCGAGCACTGACCGTTCGAGCGCATTCTTCGCCCGCAGGCCCGGGCCCGTACGCAGCGCGATCCCGCAGATGAAGCAGACGCCGATCAGCACCAACATCGCGATCACCTCGCGGAACGGCAGCGTCACGGGCAGTCCCTCGGTGATCGGCGCGACCAGCCCGGCCACGCCGGCGAATGCCTTCAACAGCAAGAGCACGCTCAGGTACACCGGAATGATGACGAGGACGCCACCGATCAGCGTGGTCTTAGTGAATTCAGCGATGGGCCGCATCTGTCTCCTCTTTGGCTGGTGTGATGTCGCATTGTGCAGCAGCCGCGGCCCGCTCTGGCCTGGCCTCCGCGGCGCGGATGTTGATGAGCTTCGAGACGTGAAGTCTTAGTACTTTCCTTTCAACGAGAAGGCACTAGCCCGTACCGATGCTATACGGTCCAGGCACACATAGTGCAAGAAAGTAGTGCGGGGACATAGGTAACCGTTTGATCAAGCTAGAGGCACGCTGGTGATTGTCAGAATCCTCACCCATCTGCGCTTGCCCACGCGGGCGCCACCGCGCTCACCGGCGCGCCGACTCGATCTCTTCCAAGCGGCCTGATCCTCAACCGACACCGGGTGCGCAACAGCGCCGAGGATTGCGCTCGGCCCGGGCTCGTGCAGAAGGCCCAATGCCTCGACATTAGTCGCCCCCGGGCCAAAGCATGGCGGGCGGACGAATCCCGTGAAAGCGCGAGCTTTCACCGGCCAACCCGGTTTTTGACCGCTCGCTGGCGCAGCGATAAAGTTGTGCTTGGCAAAAAATGCAGGTTTGAATTTCCTGTTTGGAATTTCCCGCGGGCGTTCTTTCGGTGGCGAAACTCGAGGTAAGTCCCGGAACTGGAAGCCAACGCCGGCTTGGGTCCGCGCCTTGCGGAAGCGCTGAAACAAGTCATCGTCGGCCAGGCGTTCGCCTCGCTCTGTCGTCAGCAGAGGAGAGATTTCCACGACGCCGCGCGCCGTGATCCGCTCCACGACGCACGCAACTCGCCCTCAACCGTGATACCGAGGCTCGCGGAGGACGTGCCCTGCTTGCTTCAATGCAAGCAACACCTTAATCGGGGGCAACTTTGGGAGCGGATTGACATTTCTTGGTGGTCGTCGGCGGCGATGACCAACAACAAGCCCGACTTGGGTTGAGAGGTTCCGAGCGATCGCGTCTGCCTTTAGCCGCGTGTACTTCGGGTTCGTCGCGACCACCTCCAGCACCGCGGATGCAGACTCGAGGGCGCCTTCGTTCGACGTGATGGAAACAGTCGCCATCGTTCCTCCTGTGTCGCGGGTCAAAACCGCAACGCGTCGCTGCGAGAGGTGACGGCCGCGGTCAAGGTGTGCGAATCGGCATAGCGGCTCACGAGATTGCCGAACGCGTACGCCAGGACTTCGATCAACGACTGGCGCAGGTCGGGATTGGTTCGCAGCGGGTTCGTAATCTCCACTTGCATCGCATCGAGGCCGTCGGCATGCGAGCTGCCGTAGGTTCGCACGGTAAAGCCGCCGCTGAGCGCAGGCGTTTCCGGTACGCCCGGCTGCCTCGGCGAGACCACATGGCCGGCAGCCTCGAGGAAGCTGCGCAGGCTGCGACGGCGCCACAGCGCTTGCGGATCGGCCGCCAGCAGCCGGGCGACGGTTTCGCCGTTGGCCGTGCCCAGGAAGATGACCGCCGGGTCTCCCGGGATTCCTGCAGTGCCGTGGATGTCGAACAGCAGCCCCAGCCCGCCGTTGTGGGTGCGGATCTCGTCCACGAAGGTCCGAACGGTATTGTGGTACTCGTCGTAGAACGGCGCTGCATCGGGATCTTCGAAAGCGCAGATACGCGAGCGGTTGGCGTCGAGGAACTTGCGGTGGTACTGCGCGATCACGACATACGGCGCTTCGCCGAAGATCTCCAGCACGCGCTGGGCCACCCCCGCGGCGACTTCGATGGTGTCGACGTCTCGGTCCCTCTCGAAGTTGCAGCCCGCGGGCGTCGTGTTGCCGCTGCGAGGC
Source organism: uncultured beta proteobacterium (assembly GCA_963754305.1). GTDB lineage: Bacteria > Pseudomonadota > Gammaproteobacteria > Burkholderiales > SG8-39 > DATEDA01. The sequence continues at coordinate 100,618 of CAVWFR010000029.1, forward strand.
AGCACACCCGGAATGTCGGCCGTGCCGCCGTGCGGACACGTGATGAGCACCGGCAGCGTGCCGCGGTGACGCGCGACGAGATTCGATACCGGGAAAGCGATCTGCCACATGGTTTGCATCCTTCCTGAAGTGAGGTTCGAAGGCGGCTGGGCCGTGACGGCGCCTCAGCTCGCTGCTGTCGCAGCTATTTGGAAACCCAGCCAGTGTTTCCCGTGCCGCTCTCTTTCACGTAGAAAGAGGTCCCGGCCCCGCCGTCGCTGCGCAGCGCCAATGAACCGATGCCTGCTGCGAGCACGCCCTCGGGACTACCCTCGCCCCAGAACATCTGGGGCTTGTACCTCACCGCGCCCGAGCCACCGATGCCACCGATGACGAGCCACGGTTTCGAGGCTGGGGGGAGCGCCAGTTTCGTACCATCCTCGACGATGTTACCGATGACGAGTGGCGGATTGGTAAATAGACCGCCGTTCGATTCAACCATGCGGATCGGCGTCGTGCCATTGCTGATGACGTTGTTCAGGGCCGAACACGATGTAATGGTCGCGCCGTTCGCATCGAAATCAACGCCATTCACCCAGCCGCCCTGAACGGCGCGGAGGTCATTGCCGGACACGAGCGCCGTGGTCATGTTCAGGCCGGACACCGGGCGGATGTAGATACCGACGCTCTTATTGGTCTCGCCGGGCGTATTGAGCACGAGCTTATTGTATCAAGGGTCTGGAGCATGGTCGTGATCTGTCTCTACATGCTTCGCGCTCCGTCAGCGCGCATGGCGGCGTAGAGAATGAGCGAGCTTGCCAGGTCGCGGCTGCGTGGAGCGCTAAGTATTCGCGGTGCATCAAGCAATCTCCTAATGTGTGGTGAGCAATGGCCATGACGACTGCTACCAACGCAAACGCCGTGCCGAGCGGCATGCTGCTCGTGGTGTCCCTTTCTCATGAATGAGTTAGAGAGCGGAGAGGGCAGCGGAGACGCCCGCAAGACGGGTGCAACAAATCTTGATGGCGCAGGCGACGAGCGGGAGTGTGTGGACGTGCTCGAGCGAGGAGGTCAGACCAGCATTTGGCGACGCGGCGCGTGCAATGTAGCTTGCACCCCGCCGCGAGACGGCCAGCGCTGGGCCGCAATGGGGCTAGTGCTGCGATCGCGCGGAGAAGTCCGGTTGCTTGCGGCGCATCAGGCGCTGGTTCAGAGCTTGCCGCGTGATGCCAAGCATAGCCGCGGCCACGCCTTGATTGCCATCGGCGCGGCGCAATGCTTCGCTGAGAAGCAGCTCCTCGGCCTCTTTGAACTTTGGGAGCGGATCGGGAAAGGCACCGACGAGCGACGCCGGCACGCCGGTCGTTTGTGCACCGGTCGCAGCGGGCCCAGTGCCGGAAATCGCATTCTTGAAGCTTTCCAGCGACAGTATGCGGCCGCGCTGGCGGGCCACCGCGTCAACGGCCATGGCTTCCAGTTCGCGCAAGTTGCCGGGAAAGCAGTAGGACTTCAGCAGCTGATGCAGCGCTAACGGGACCATGGGCGCCGACTTGCCGAACGCGCGAGCCGCCTTATCCACGAAGTGAGCGACGAGCAGCGGAAGATCGTCGGTGCGCTCGCGCAACGGCGGAAGTTGGAGGTGATGGGTGCGAAGCCGAAAGTACAAATCCTTGCGGAAGATCCCCTCATTCACACCCTTAAGCACATCGCAATTGGTCGCAGCGACAATGCGCGCGCGACTCTGGCGCGGTCGATCTGCCCCGAGAGGATGATATGCGCCATCCTGAAGCAGACGCAACAACTTGACTTGAGAGGCAATCGTGAGGTCGCCGATCTCGTCGAGGAAGAGCGTGCCTTCCGCCGCAGTCGTGATCAAGCCCTCTCGCGGCCGATCGGCGCCGGTGTACGCACCCTTGGCATGACCGAATAAGGTATCCGAGAACATAGTGTCGTCGAGACCTGCCACGTTGACGGCGACGAACTCTCCCGCGCGCGCCGAGAGCCGGTGCAGCGCCCGCGCGACGAGCTCCTTACCGGTGCCCGTTTCGCCGGTGATCAAGACCGGATAGGGCGACGGAGCCACCGCTTCCACATAGCGAAACACGGCGCCCATCGCCTTATCGCGCGTGACGATCTCGGCGAAGGCTTCACGCTGGTGCCGGGTGTCGGTGAGGAGGCACCGCTTGAGCGCCAGCAACTCCGTGCGCATGGCGCGAACCTCCAGCGCACGCTTGATCGAGGACAGCATACGGTTCTCTTCGACCGGCTTCACCAAGTAATCGAGAGCGCCGGCCTGCATGCATTGCACCGCGATATCCAAATCGCTAGTGGCCGTCAGGAGAATGACCGGGACATCGGGGTGGTCCGCCGACACCCGCTCCAGCAACGCTTGGCCACAAAGATGCGGCATAGTAAGGTCGAGGACGATCACGCCCACATCTCGCTCGGCTAGCAACGGCAGGACAGCCCGGCTGTCGTCGAGCGTGACGATGTGAGTCAAGCCCGAGGTGCGCAGCAGCACGCTCACGCTGTACAGCAGGTCGGGTTCGTCATCGACCAACAGCACCGGTAGATCCGAAATCGCGGCGTGGGTCATGGCTAGGTGGTCCGCGTTGGCCGTCAAGCGGTCGCTGCTGCGAACAGCGGCACCGGCTCGTCGAGGCATTGGAACTTGACGAGGGCGCGCGTGCCCTTGCCGGGTTCGGAGTCGAACTCTAGGCAGCCATTGTGTGCACGCGCCAGAGAGAGGCAAATTGCCAGGCCGAGGCCGGTGCCCCCGGTTTCCTCTTTGGTCGTGAAGAAAGGATCGCACAGGCGCTGCAGATGTTGCGGTGCGATCCCGATACCTTCATCGCGCACCTCGAGGACCACTAAGCCATCACTCGCTGCGAAGAACGTCGAAACCGTGATAGCGCGGTCGCGATCAGGCAGCGCCTCCAGTGCATTGACCAGCACGTTGATCACGATCTGCTCGACTTGCTGAGTATTCCCCCGCATGGGCGGCAGGTTCGGGGCGAGATTCGTGCGGAGCTTGGCAGTACGTTGCTTGATGAGATGCGCGAGCAAGTGCATCGCCCGCTGCACGGCATCGTTCAGCTGAAAAACGTCCGGAACTCCTCGCGCTCCGGGACGAGCAAAATTCTTCAGGTCTTCGACGATGCGCCCGATCCGCAGGGCGCTTGCATTGACATCGCGGATGAGCGCGGCGACCGTTTCTCGCATCTCAGCGTACGACAAACGCGCGAGCGTAAATTCGCCATTTCCGCGCTGAAACCTATCGAGAATCCTGACAGCGTCCTCCCACACTTTCGTCAACACCGCGGAATTGGTCAAGACCAGCTGGTTCGGGTTGTTGATCTCATGCGCCACACCCGACGCCAGTATCCCCAGAGCGGTCATCTTGTTTGCCTGGATGAGCTGCAGTTCCTGCTGCCGGTTCGCCTCTTGCAAGCGGTTGCGTTCGGCGATCCTGTGGTTTAGCTCCTCATTGGTGCGAAGCAGTTCCGCCGCATTGATGCGCAGCCGAACGAACTGATAGACCAGGTAGCCAAGCAGGATGAGCGCGGCAAAGTACAGCAGAAATCGGAACACCTGCGCACGCGCCTCAACCTGCCTCGAATACTGCAGCACCGCATTTTGCATCGCGTGCGCATGCGCGGCGGTGGGAGCAGCGATGATCTCGCCCAATTGCCCATCGACTTTGGGAAGCACCTGCGAGACAAGCTGGCCATGGGCGACCAAATCATGGAGATCCTGCGACAGAGGCAGCTTTGACATGCGGTCCAACACGGTTCGGATGCCCATGTTCGAGCTGGGCTCGGGCGCTACGGTGAACCTCAGCATAGCGCGTGAGAGGACGCCGATTTCCGAGATGAATGCGGTCGCGCGGTCGGATTGTGAGCGGGGTACTTGTCCTGCGCGGTCAAAATAGATGAGGGAGTTTCGCAGCAAAGCATTATCGGATTTGAAGTGCTCGATCAGCGCCTGTTTGTGCTGCACGGCCAAAGCGAGGGCTTCGATTGGCTCGCTCAATACGGTCGCAGCCTCGCGCGAGCCGCTCGCGCTTTCCCGACGCAGGGTTTCCAGATCCCGGGACCAGTCCCGGCTGGTGGCTGCCAGCGAATCGTAACTAGGGAGCAACCCGGCACGGACCAACAACACATCGCGCGTGAGTTCCGCATCGTGCAGCGCGAAACTCTGGAACGCCTCTAGCGTCCGCGCGCGCAGCGTCAGGTCGGGTCCCCTGCTTTGGATGAGGAAGTAGGTGAGCAGCAGCAGCAGCCCGACGACGACCGAAGAAGGTTGCCACGCTCCGCGCGTCACTGCGTCACCGACGTACCTGCCGGCAGTGGCTTGCCGCGCCATTCGCCGGTCAGGGTGTGTAGGAACTGAACGATCAAGCCGATCTCACCCCGAGTGAGTTGTCTACCCAACTGCATCCTGGCCATGGTGTCTACCGCGACCTCGAGCGTGGCCGCCCGCCCATCATGAAAATAGGGCGGCGTCGCCGCGACATTACGCAAGCTCGGCACTCGAAAGACCTCGCGGTCTCTGGCAACCTTCGTCACGGTATAGCGCCCCAGATCAATAACGCCGTCGGCTGGACGCGGGGCTTCGGGCGCTTGAAATACGCCGAACTTCTGGAACAGGTTGCCGCCGATGTTCGTGCCTTGGTGGCAGGCCACGCATCCGTAAGACTTGAACAGCTGGTACCCCTGCTGTTCCCCCATGGTTAGCGCGTCTCCCTCGCCTCGCAGATAGCGGTCGAAGCGAGAATTGGGTGTGACCAGGGATCGCTCGAAGCTCGCCAGAGCATCGAGCACATTGGCCCGGGTGATGTCTTGTCGGTAGGTGGCGCGAAAAGCCGTGACGTAGTCAGAGTCCGCTCGTAGTTTCGCCAGCAACTCCGGCCACGTCGTATTCATCACGTTAGGGTGGAGCAACACTGTTTCAGCATGAGCCTCCAAGCTGTCGACGGCGCCGTCCCAATTGAAGGAAAAATTGAATCCCACGTTGAAGATCGTTGGGGTGTTGCGCGGGAGCCGTTCACCACTTGCGGCACTTGCGCCGCGGCGCGGCTGCGCGCCGCCCTTGTCGAGCGGATGGCAGGTCGCGCAAGACCGCGCGTTGTCGTGCGCGAGTCGGACGTCGTGAAACAACCGTTCGCCAATTGATGCCCGAGCGGAATCCACCGCGATGGTTAGCGGCAGAGGTGCAATTGGCTCTGGCACCTGAGCGGCCGCCACTCGCGACAGAATCGCTAGCGCGAAGGCGGTGGATAGCGCGAGGCCCGCAGCCAAAGGGAGTCGGCTAGCGTTAGTCACCGAACCCTTCCTCACGAAACTCCCGAGCCATGGCTACGTGCTTCCTTCGATAGCGGTCGCCGGCCACCGCGAGATGACGCTACAAAGCGACCTGAGAATGCGCACTGGCTAAAGTATCGATGCTTCAACAGGTTGTCTATGTGCCTTTCGGTATCGGTCTTTTGTGCTATTTGCTCAGGCGCGAGCTCAAACCTTGCCGGCTTCGGAACTGGCTTCGGCACCGCCGAAGACTTGAGAGCCGGCGCGGGAGGTTCGATCCGTCTAGACAGCGCCCGGGGGTTGGATAAGTGGACTCTCTGCGGTTGACGAGGCGATGCGGCAGGGTTGTCCACGGCGGCGGGCGGGCGTCGCCTGCGACGAACACACGACCGACGCGGTGGGCAACCCGTGTTCATCGCTCAGGCCGCCTTCCGGGTCGCCGGCAGCGCGAGGCGAAGTAGAACTCATCGGGCGTCTTCCGACCCAGGGAAGAATGGGGTCGGCGCGCGTTGTAGGACGCGAGGTAACAAGACAGGTCCGCGCGCTGCGCGCACCGAGTCGTAGGCCTTGAGGCAGACCTCCTCGTACTTGACGCTGCGCCACAACCGCTCGACGAACACGTTGTCGCGCCAGGCACCCTTGCCGTCCATGCCGATGCGGATGCCGCACTTGTGAAGGATATCCGTGAACTCAGCACTGGTGAACTGACTACCCTGATCGGTGTTGAAGATCTCCGGGCATCCGTAGCGGTCCAGCACCAGCCCCGTCGTAGCGGGTGCAATATCCATTGCACGCGCCGCGTCGCCATACGCTGGTCCGACCCCCTCGCTCGAGCACGTCCACACTTTCGCTCGTCACCTGCGCCATCAAGATTTGTTGCACCCGTCTTGCGGCGTCCCCGCTGCCCGCTCCGCTCTCTAACTCATTCACAAGAAAGGGACACGACGAGCAGCATGCTGCCCGGCACAGCGCTTGCGTTGTGAGCAGTCGTCATGGCTATTACTCACAACGCATTGGGAGGTTGCTTGATGAACCCCGAATACTTAGCGCTCCACGCAGCCGCGACCATCAAAAGACACGACGAACGCACGCATCGGACCGCCGAAGTGACTCGACGACGCTTTCTCGCGGGCGTTGCCGCGGGAGCGGTGGGGACAGCGCTGCTACCGCTGGAGAGCTTCGCGCAACACCTGGAGGGACAGCGAGTTGCGCCTCGCTCCGATCGCTTCAGCCGCATGTTCGATCTGCCCTCGTTCGCGGAACCAACGCCGCGGATCCAGGCAGCGCTCATGGAGCTCGGTGCGCCCGGTGGACTGATGGACGCAAAGGATCCGCTGCACGAAGGCCCGATCCGTCTCATCACGAACCCGGAACTGAGTCCGCACAATCGCGACAACCCGGCGGCGACCGCGGGCCTCACGTTCCTCGGGCAGTTTCTCGACCACGACATGACCTTCGACGCGACGTCGAGGCTTGGCGAGCCCACGCGGCCAGAGCGCGCGTCGAATACCCGTACACCCGCCTTCGATCTGGATTCGGTCTATGGCGGAGGATTCGCGTCGAACCCTGAGCTGTACGATCCTGCGGACCACGCCAAATTCAAGGTGGAGCACGGCGGGCTGTTCGAAGACTTGCCGCGTGGGACCGACGGACGAGCGATCATCGCCGACCCACGCAACGATGAGAACCTGATGATCTCGGGATTGCAGGTGGCGTTCGTGCTGTTCCACAATCGCGTGGTCGACAGGCTGCGCGACGATGGAGAGGATCGCCGGCTGGCCGCCGCGCTCCTGGCAGAGGGAGGCTTCAAGCTGCGGGAACGCGAAGAAGACGACCGACGGCGAGCCGTCTTCCTGGAAGCGCGCCGATTGGTCACCTGGCACTATCACTGGATCATCGTCAACGAGTTCCTGCCCCAAATCATCGGCCGGTCACTCGTGAACGACATCCTCTCGCATGGACCACGGTTCTATGCTCCGCGGCGGGGCCAGCAGAGCATTCCGGTGGAGTTTCAAGCCGCGGCGTATCGCTTCGGACACAGCCTGGTGAGGCCGTCGTACCGCGCAAATCTCGCCGGCGACGCCGGCCGTCCGTTCTTTGGGTTCATCTTCGATCCGGCCGGAGAGAGTCAGTTGGACCCTGTTGATCTGCGCGGCGGCGCACGGGCACCCAGACGCTTCATCGGGTGGCAGACGTTCTTCGATTTTGGCGGTGATCAATCGGCGAACGTGCGGCCGCCCAAGATCATCGACACGAAGATCTCGAGCCCGCTGTTCAATCTACCGCTTGGGGCGATTGCGAGCGGAGACCGACCGACCGCGCTCCCCCAGCGAAACCTGCTTCGCCACCTGACCTGGTCGCTTCCATCGGGTCAAGCGATCGCCCGCGCCATGCGCGTCCCGGCACTCAGTCCAGGCGAACTCAGTGAGCTTGCCGTGTTCGGCGTGGGATTCGAATCGGACACGCCGCTGTGGTACTACGTGTTGAAAGAGGCCGAGTTGAGGGGCGGCGCCCGATTGGTCGGCGTCGGAGCCCGAATCGTCGGAGAGGTGTTTCTCGGTTTGCTGACGCTCGATGGAAACTCCTACTTGCGGCGAAATCGGGGCTGGAGGCCGACCTTGCCAAGTCGTGCCCGGGGAACCTTCGGGATGGTCGATCTGCTGACGTTTGCCGGTGTGGATCCCGCGAGCCGTGGTCAGTAGTCGCACCGAATTTGCGTCCCATGACCCGGACACTTCCAGGCGTCGTGGGGTCGGCTCGGCATGACTCGCGGCGCGTGGCGGCGGCGCGGTCGACGATCCGCGGCTCGCGACGCTGTCGCCCTACGCGTTCCCGCCGGGGCCGCGATGATCTGCTGACTGACGCGTTGTGCGAACTCGGGGAGCTGGCTAAGGCGGCTCGGGCGCAAGGCGCGCGAACATCGCACCCGATCCGTAGACCTAGACAACCACCCGTCCCGCCCATCCCTTCAGCGCGGTGCTAGGCTGCGCGAAAGGGAGCGTTCTCCAACACATTCGTTAGGCCCCTGCAAAGTGATGCCTCCTGTGGTCGCACCATGCACTGTCCTGCGGATCGCAGCCTTGCTGCTCTGCTCAGCTGTATGGGCATCGGACGAGGCAGTCGAGCCGGGCACCTATGAGATCACTGCCCAAATCGTGATGCCTAATCTCGAGGAGAACTTGCGGTACGCCACGACCCGGGAGCGTCGCTGCTTGCGCAGTCACGAACTGTCCTCGGTTTTCCCAGTCCTGCACCACCAGTCGCTCAAGGGCTGCAAGCTAGGCAACGAAAGCCGACACGGCGACACAATTCGCTATCTTCTCGTCTGCCAGAGCCCGCAAGTGGCGACTGGAGCGGCTCGGTTACAGGCAGGTCCGGGCCGCATCACGGGTATTCTCGAGATCAAGATGGGCGGCAAGAACATGACTTTTTCCCAGCGCATTGAGGCAGCGCGGCAGGGCGAATGCGAACTGGCGCCGTGAACCGGGTGACTTAACCTCTATAAGACCCCGGCCGCCCGCGGTGGCGAGACCGCCGCCGATAGCGGCTGCTCCGTGTCGTGCTTCCAGGCGAGTCGCCACCGAGGAAAAGCAGGCGGCAGTCTCGGCGCTCCTGCGCCGCGCGGTAGTCCGATAGCGTCAGGAGGGTAGCGCGCCTTGCGTACCGTGTGACGAGCAGTTCGGTGACTGACCGCCCGGCGCTGGAGCGCCGGAGACTTTGCTAAGCTCGGAACCGATGAACTCATCCGGGCGCTACACCGACGTCGCGATCGCCTTGCACTGGTTGCTCGCCGTGCTCATCCTCGGCCAGATCGGGTTCGGATGGTATCTGCAGGAGATCCCGCGCGGGACGCCGCCGCGGACCGTGTACGTGAATCTCCATAAATCGACCGGCCTGACGATCGGCCTGCTGATTCTCGTCCGGTTGTTCTGGCGCCTCACCCACCGGGCACCGCCGCTCCCGCTCTGGATGCCGGCGTGGGAGCGCACGGCGGCGCGCGCGAGCCATCTGGCGCTCTACGCGTGCATGCTGATCATGCCGGTGGCCGGATACCTCGCGTCGAACTTCAGCAAATTCGGCGTGAACTACTTCAATGCCGTCCTGTTCCCGCCGTGGGGCATCGACGACCGGCGGCTCTACGCCGTGTTCAACACGACGCACGTCGTCACTTCCTACGTGTTCGTGACGCTCATCGTCGTTCACGTGCTCGCCGCGCTGCGGCACCTCTATCTCCGCAACGGCATCGTCCGGCGCATGTGGCCCGCACGCGGGTCACCCTAGAGCGGACCGCGTCACTCGAGCAGGCCGTGCTGGAGCGCGATCCAGACCATCTGCGCTGACGTGTCGGCTTCCAGCTTCTGCTTCACCAGGGACTGATAGTTCGCGATCGTCTTCTGGCTGAGCGAGAGGATGTGGGCGATGTCGGCGATCGACTTGCCCTCGGCTAGCAGGCGGAACACCTCGAACTCGCGCGGGGAGAGGTCCTCGAAGGGCAGCGGCTGCCCCGGCAGCCGGTGCGTCGCAAGCTTCTGGGCGATGTCGTGGCTCAGGTACGGCCGTCCCGCGGCCACCGCCCGCACCGCTTCCACCATCAGCTCGGGCGCGCTCGATTTGGTGATGTAACCTCGCGCGCCGGCCTGTAGCGCCCGCGAAGCGAACAAGACGTCCTCGTGCACGCTGAACACCAACACCCGCGCCGAGGGCTCCCGGGTGATGATGCGACGCGTGGTTTCCACGCCGCTGACGCCGGGCAGCGTGATGTCCATGACGACCACGTCCGGCGCGGTGTCGCAGAAGAGGCGATAGGCCGTCTCGCCGTTCGCCGCCTCCGCGACCACGTCGATGTCCGAGGTGCGCTCGAGCAGACGCCGATAGCCCTCGCGCACGACCGCATGGTCGTCGACGAGCAGCACGCGCAGCCTCATCGCCGACCTCATGACGCGACGGGGATGTGCGCGTGGATCTCGACGCCGTGAGGCGCGCGATCGGCGACGTCGAAGCGACCGCCCAGCGCTTCGACGCGCTCGCGCAGCCCGACCAGCCCCAGTCCCGTACGCTTGCCGGCACTCGTCGACATTCCCACGCCGTCATCGCGTACGCGTACGGTCAAGCCGCCGTGCGGAGGCGCGGAGCCTTCGACGCGAACCTCGACGGCGGAGGCACTCGCGTGTCGGGTCACGTTGGTCAGGCATTCCTGAACGACCCGGTAGAGCGACATGTTGATCTGCTCGCCAAGCTCGTCGAGCCGGCCGCCGAGCGCCAGGGTGCAGTTCACGCCCGGGTTGCGCCGCTGCCATTCACTCACCAGGTGGCGCAGCGCGTCCGCGAGCCCGAGCTCGTCGAGCGCGACTGGGCGCAGCCGCTCCATCAAGCCGCGCGTCACGTCGTACACCCGGCTCGACACGTCGATGATCGCCTGCGCGCTCGCCACGATCTCCGGTGCCGGTGTGCCCGGGTGGTTGCGGATTGTCGTCGCGTCGAGCTTGATCGCGTTGAGACACTGACCCAGCTCGTCGTGCAGCTCGCGAGCGAGGCCGCGCCGCTCTTCTTCCTGGACGAGCAGGTACTTCTGCGACAGCTGACGGTTTTCGGCGAGCGCGCCGGCGAGCTCGCGCTCGGCGGCGAGGCGCCGACCGAGCTCGCGGGTCGCCTGGTGCCAGCGCCGCCACGCAAACCAGACGAGGGCGACGGCGAGCGCAAACAGCGTGGGCAGGAGCTCGTCCGCCTGGAACCGCTCGAGGGGCCGCGTGAGCCGGGCGATTTGCTCCTGGAGATCGAAGTGCGAGGCGGCGAGGAAGGCAAGCATCGTCACCGCGGTGACCACCATGGCGTCGCCGCCGGCGCCCAGGCGCGAGGCACGCGTGGCAGCAGGCGAGGACGGAGAAGAGGCCTTCATGGAGCTCGATTTGCGGCGACGATCGATTGTAGCGCGCGGGCCCGAGGTCCCCGTTGCGCCGATTCCGGAGCAGTGTCACGGCAGCGGCTGGAACAGTGTCCGGTCTCGAGCGCAACCCCCGGAGACGGTCCCGGGCAGAGCGGGAATTTCTCCCGAAGCTTCGGGCGTGGTCGACGTTAGCTTCTCCCCAAGACAAGAGGACGGGAAATGCGACGCCGGAGAACCGGGCCGACGACGATCGCAAGACGCAGCCTGCCCCGGATGCTCGTGTGCGGGGCTTGCATGACGACACCGGCTGCCGAGGCGCAGGAGCGGGCGACCCAGGCTCCCGCCGTCGAGGTCGTGGCGCCAACGCCGCTCCCGGGCCTGGGGGTTCCCAAGGACAAGGTCCCCGCCAACGTGCAGACGGGCGATGCCGAGGACCTGCGGAACCCCGGCACCATGACGCTACAGGACCTCATGGAGCGCAGCTTCGACAGCGTGAACATCAATCAGTCGCAGGGGAATCCGTACCAGCCCGACATCAATTTCCGCGGTTTCACCGCCTCGCCGCTGCTCGGTACGTCGCCCGGGCTCTCCGTCTTCCAGGACGGTGTCCGGATCAACGAGCCGTTCGGCGACGGCGTGAACTGGGACCTCATCCCGAACCCCGCGATCGCCACGATCACGCTCATGCCCGGCTCCAATCCCGTGTTCGGGCTCAACACGCTCGGCGGCGCAATCTCGATCACGACCAAGAACGGGTTCGACTTCCCGGGTCTCGTCGTTCAAGGCTACGGCGGGTCGTTCCGGCGGGCGGCCGCCGACATCGAATACGGCGGTTCCGCCGACCGGGTGGGCTACTACGTGACCGGCAACGCGTTCTACGAACGGGGCTGGCGACAGAACACGAGCACGCACATCTGGCAGGGGTTCGGCAAGCTGAGCTTCCGGGACCGGGACACCAACCTGGATTTCAGCTTCACGGGCGCGAGCAACACGTTGAACGGGGCGCAGGCGATCCCGATCTCCTTCCTCGAGCAGCAGCGGTCCCAGAGCTACACGTTTCCGGACACCTTCAAGAACGAGCTCACCGCGTTCACGCTGAACGGCAAGCACTCCGTCTCCGAGCGAAGCCTGCTGCAGGGCACGCTGTACTACCGCGGCCTCCGCAGCAAGAACTTCAGCACCAACGTCAACGACGGTTTCGATCCCACGCTGCCCATCGAGCCCGGGAACACCGAAGGGGAGAATGTCGCGATCGACGTGAACACCAAGGGCTGGGGCTTCGCGGCTCAGTACAGTTACCTCGGCAACCTCGGCACGCTGCCGAACCAGCTCACGATCGGCGCGAGCCTCGACGCTGGGCAGACCGATTTCACCCAGAGCGAACAGGAGGCGAACTTCGCGTCGGACCGTTCGAACATTCCCGACGGCGGCTTCGTCATGGAGACGCAGGCGCGCACCACGAATCAGTACTGGGGGATCTATTTCACCGATACCCTGTCGCCGGCATCCTGGGTGGATATCACGTTGGCCGGCCGCTACAACTGGGCCCAGGAGAAGATCCGGGATCTCTCGGGGACCAATCCGGCGCTCGACGGCACCCACCGATTCAGCCGGTTCAACCCGGCCGTCGGCGTGACCTTCAAGCCCGTGGCCGCGCTGACGGCCTACGCGGCCTACAACGAGGGCATGCGCATTCCGACGCCGGTCGAGCTGACGTGCGCCGATCCTTCGGCGCCGTGCTCGTTGCCGAACGCGTTCCTCGCCGACCCGCCACTCGATCCGATCATCGCGAAAACGTGGGAAGCGGGCCTGCGCGGGCCGATCACGCCGACGGTCAGATGGCATGCAACCGCCTATCAGACCACGCTCGAGAGCGACATCCTCTTCGTCAGCGCCTCGGCGAGCGCGCCGAACACCGGTTTCTTCCAGAACGTGGGCACGACGCGCCGCCGGGGCGTCGAGCTCGGCCTTGCCGGCACCGCGGATCGATGGCGTTTCGGCGCGAGCTACAGCTACATCAACGCGCAGTTCCGCACCTCGTTCACCGAGTTCAGCCCCAACAACAGCTCCGCCGACGCGATCGGCGACATCCAGGTGCAGTCCGGCGACCGGATTCCCGGGATCCCGCGGAACATCCTCAAGCTGCGCGCCGCCTACTACTTCGGTGCCGGATTCACCCTGGGCGGAGGAATGTTCGCCCAGGACAGCCAGTACGTGCGAGGCAACGAGAACAACCAGGACTCGAGCGGGAAGATCCCGGGCTACGCGGTGTTCAACCTCGATGCGCGCTGGAACTTTGCCCGCGGCTGGGAGCTCTTCGGCATGGTCAACAACGTTGTTCAACCGGAAGTACGAAACGGCCGGCGTGCTGGGGTTGAACTTCTTCAATGGTCCGGGTAACACGTTCGACGCGACGAACACCGTCAAGGAGGTCTTTCTGTCGCCGGCAGCGCCGTTCGGCGCGTGGATCGGCGTGCGCTACGCCCTTGGTACGCGGGGGTCGTGATCCCGTGGTAGTCCGCTGCTCCGCCTGGCCTCTCGAACGCCGACTCGCGACGGCAGTGGTCGCTTTCGCTCGCCGTGCACGCGGCGGCGATGTCGCTTTTCGTTCCCCGCGCCGCGCGTTTCGCTGTTCGAGCCGCGTCCGGTGCTGGAGGTGTCCTTGCGCGAGCTCGTAGTGCCGCCCGCGGTCTCGCCGGAACCGGTCGGTCTCGGATCGGCAGCGCCGTTACCGGAGAAGCGGATCAGGCCGGAGCCCCGGAAACGCGAGTCTGTCCCGCTCGCTCGGAAGAGCGAGCCGCCCGTGCCGTCGCCGGCGGGGAAGCGTCGAAGAAGAACGTCTCGGAGCGCCTGCGCTGGAAATACTCGTCGCTTCGCCGGCTCCGGCGCCGCATCCCGTGTCGCCGCCGCTCGCGGCCAGCGCTCCGACGTCCCGGGTGCCCCAGTCCGAACTGCTCTCCAGCTACGGGCAGACGATCTCCCAGGCACTGGCACGCTACAAGGAGTACCCGCGGATCGCGCAGATGCAGGGCTGGCAAGGGTCAGTGACGATGCGGTTGCGCGTCGCACCGTCCGGCCGCCTGATCGATGCCGAGGTGCACGCTTCGAGCGGACATGGGGTGCTCGACCGGCAGGCGCTCGCGATGGCGTCGAAGCCCGAGCGCTATCCGGCCCCGCCCGAAGGGCTGCGCGACCGCGAGATCGCGGTGCTCGTGCCGGTCGTCTTCCGGCTCGAGCGATGAGAATTGCCGCCGTCGCGGTGTAACCAGTTCGTCGCGATTCACTCGAAGATCGCCACGCCCCAGGGCGTGTCGCCGACCGGGATCTCCTTGACGAGGACGTTCTTCGCCGTGTCGATGACCGACACGCTGTTCGACCTGCCGTTCGCGACGTACAGCTTCCCGCCGTCGCGGGTCAGGGCCATGTTCCACGGCCGCTTGCCGACCGGGATCGTCGCGACGACCTTGTCGGTCGCGGTGTCGATGACCATGACGTTGGCGTCGCCGCCGTTGGTGAGATAGAGCCGCTTGCCGTCCGGGTGCATCGCGAGGCCGTTGGAGCGCAGGCCCGCCTTGATCGTGCGGAGGATCTTGTGCTGGCGTGCGTCGATCACGTACACCGTGTCGGCCCGCTCGCACGCGACGTAGGCCTTGGCGCCGTCCGGCGTGAACGCGATGCCGCGCGGCCGCGTTCCCACTTTCAGCTGCGCGACGGTCTTGCGCGCCGCGACGTCGATCACCTCGAGCTTGTCGTCCTCCTCCGCGCTGACGTAGACGAACCGCCCGTCGGGCGAGAACACGGCGTGCTCGGGGTTGTCGCCGCCGATCTTGACCCTGAACGCCACCGCATCGGTCGCCGTGTCGATGAAGACGACGCTGTTCGTGAGCTCGACCGCCGCGGCGATCAGCTTGCCGTCGGGCGAGATGTAGACGCCTTCGGGCGATTCGCCGAGATCGATGCGCTTCGTCACCGCGCGCTTGTCGAGATCGATCACCAGCAGCGCGTTCGCCGGCTGGTCCGACACGTACGCGATCCGGCGCGAGGCGAGGATCGCCGTGCCGCGCGGCTTGCCGCCGGTCTTGATCTCGCCCACGACCTCGTCCCGCGCGGTGTCGATCAGCGAGATGGTGCCGCCGTTCTCGTTGCCGACGAGCGCGGTCCCGGCCAGCGCCGGTGCAAGACCCGCGAACGCGAGGGTGAGGGCGAGCGCTCCTGCGGATGCGAGTTTCGTCATTCGAATGTCTCCCGTGACCATCAGACCTGTGACTATCAGAGTACGGCGAAGTTGCGCATCATCATGGCGTCCTCGTGCTCGAGGTTGTGGCAGTGGAACATGTAGCGCTGCGCGCCGCGGAACGCCGCGTCCTCCGGCAGCGCGAAGTCCACCGCGAGCCAGATCGTCTCGTTCGGCCATAGCAGGACCGTGTCCTTCACGCCGAGGTCGGTCGGGAACCGCCCGCCGCTCTCGGTGGCGAAGCGGCGTGCCGCGCCGTAGGTGCCCTGCCTCCGCAGCACCCGGAAGCCGAACCCGTGCAGGTGCATCGGATGGGGCATCGAGATCGGGCTGTTCCGGATCTCCCAGGTCTCGCGCGTGCCGCGCCGCACGCTGAACGCGGTCTCGTCGAGCCGGTAGGGGGTCTGGTCGATCAGGAAGCCGGCCCGCTCGTCGAAGTCGAGCCGCATCCGCCGCGTGGCGTCTTGCGGGCCGGCCGCCGCGTCCGGAAGCCCCGAGAGCCGCGACGGAAGCGGGGGAGCGGCACGCGCCGGCGCTGCCCCGACGCGGAGCGTAAAGAGGCTCAGCTCGGCCCCGTCGGGCAGTCGGTCTCCCGGATCGCTGCGGACAGCACTCTCGCAGACCGCTGCGGCCGCGAGCGCCGGATAGCGGTCGCGCGCGGGGTGACGGTGGCCGCGGCGCAGTGCCGTGCGCCTGATGGCGCGCGTCGAACTCGAGACTCACGGCAACGACCGCGCGCCGGCCGGCGAGATTGATTGCGACGTCCACCCGCTCGCCGGTGTAGAGGAACGCGCGATCGATCTCCCTCGGCGCGCCGAGCAGGCCGCCGTCGGTGCCGAGCAGGCTGAACGGAACCAGTTGTTCGCCCTCTCGCGCTGCGCTGTGTCCCGAAATCCGAGCAGCAGGCCCCGGGCGTTGCAGGCGTTCAGGATCTGGAGCCGCGCCCAGCCCGGCGCCACGACCCGCTCGGCGTCGAGCTCGCCGTTGACGAGCGCGCGGTTGCCGAACCAGCCGATCAGGCAGTCCTCGGCGGTCGGCGCATACGGCCGGATCGCGCCGCGCGACGACGCGGGCGTCCGCGACGGCGAGCGCGAGGCGGTTGCCGGGCGCTAGTCCGAGCGCGGCATCGAGCGCTTCATCGTCGTCGTCCGTCACGACGAGCAAGCCGGCGAGCCCGCCATAGACCTGCTCGGCGGTGAAGCCGTGCGGATGAGGATGGAACCAGTACAGCCCGGAGCGGTTCTTCACCTCGAAGCGCAGGCGTTTGCTCGCGCCCGGAGCGATCGGATCGAAGCCGGCGCCGTCCTGCGCCTCCGCGAGCGTCAGGCCGTGGAAATGGACGGTGGTGGGCTGCGGGAGCGCGTTCTCGATCACGGCGTCGAAGCGCTCGCCGCGCCGCGCGACGAAGATCGGCTGCGCCACCTTTCGCGGGCCGAGGTCCGCCACGTAGCGGCAGCGGCCGGTGACCGGGTCCTGCCGCTCGATCACGAGACGGGAGACGGCCGCGAGCGACACGACGCGGTCATCGGCGAGCGCGGCCGGCGGTGGCGCGACGGCGCTGCGCGTGGGGCGGACGCCGCACGCTGCCGCGGCCGAGGCGAGGCCGGCACCGAGAAACCGACGGCGATTCATTCGGCGCGTCCGGAGGGGACGAGGCTATCCACCCCGCGTCGTCAGCACGTGGATCATCGGCTCGTAGGCGGACTCCTGCGAGAAGCGCCAGCTCGCGACGGCGATTGCGATCGCCGTGGCGCCGACGAGCACCGCGATGTCGAGTCCGACGCCGAAGTCCGCGCTCATCGCCGCGGGCGGGGCGAGCGCGTGCTTGAGCAGATCGACGCCGTACGTATAGGGATTGACGGTGGCGATCCAGCTGAGCACGGGCGGGAGGTCGCGCACCGGGTAGAGGGATCCGCTCAGGAAGAACACCGGGAAGATCACGAAGTTCATGATGCCGGCGAAATTGTCCAGCGTCCGCGAAAACGACGCGGTCACCATCCCGATGCCGGCGCAGGCGAACGACGTGCAGAGGAGGGCGATCGCGAGCAGCCACCAGTCGGTACCGCGCCCGACGTATCCGAGCGCCACGAGAACGACGAGCAGGAGCACCGCCTGCACCAACGCGGCGGCGGCCGCCGAAACCACCTTCGCGATCACGATCCAGGCGTGCGGCATGGGCGCGATGATCATCATCCGCATCACGCCCGATTCCTTGTCGTACACCGTGGTCAGCGCGGCGAGCATGCCGCCGAAGAGCATCGTCATCCCGAGCACGCCCGGGACGAGAAACGCCTGGTAGTCCATGCCGCGCGCCTCGCCGATGACGGCGCCGAAGCCGGCGCCGATGACGAAGAGCCAGATGAGCGGCCGGACGATCGCCGACACGAGCCGCGTCCGCTGGCGGAACATCCGCACCAGCTCCCGTTCGAGCACCGCGTAGACCGGACGCACGCGCATCAGCTCAGGGCCTTTCCGTCCGCAATCCAGAGGAACACGTCGTTCAGGTTCGGCCGCCTGACTCGCCACGCCGAGACCTTCGAGCCGAGCTCCGCCTGCAGCCGGGCGATCGCGGCGATGTCCTCGTCGGGCGAACGGAAGTAGGCCACGTCGCCGTCGCGCAAGCACGTCCCGAGACGCGGCTCGAGCATCCCGACCAGACCGTCGAGGTCGGGACCTTCGACCTCCAGCATGTGCCGGCCGAGACGGTCGACGAGCAGCCGCGGCGCGCCGGATTCCACGAGACGGCCCTTGCGGATGAACGCGACGCGATCGCAACCGTCCGCCTCTTCCAGGTAGTGCGTGGTCAGGAGGAGGGTCATGCCGGTTCGGGCGCGCAGCCGCTCGATGAAGCGCCAGATCCGGCGGCGATTCGGCAGATCGAGACCGGTCGTCGGCTCGTCCAGAAACAGCACGCGCGGCTCGTGCAGGACGCCGCGAACGATGTCGAGCGCGCGGCGCATCCCGCCCGACAGCGTCGCGACGGGCTGCGCGCGCCTGTCCGCCAGACCGAAGAGCTCGAGCAGCTCCCGCTGGCGCTCCTCGATCACCCGCGGCGGGAGATCGTGCAGCAGACCGGCGAAGCGCAGGTTCTCGGCGACGGTGAGCGTGCGATCGAGCGCGGACTCCTGGAAGACGAGGCCGATCGCCCCACGCACGCGCACCGGCGCGGTTCTCACGTCGAACCCGGCGACCGTTGCGGTCCCTGCGGTCGGCCGGATGAGGGTCGCCAGCATGTGGACGGTGGTCGTCTTGCCGGCGCCGTTCGGCCCCAGGAGGCCGAAGAACTCCCCGGACGGGATCTCGAGGTCCAGACCGTCGACTGCGGCGGTCTCGCCGTAGCGCTTCGCGAGGCCGTCGGCGCGGATCGCCGCGCGGGTGTCGACGCCGACGGCCTGGGGCGCGTTCATGCGACCGGTTCGCGCGGATCCGCGCCCGACAGCGCGCGCGAGTTCTTGTCGTCGCGGAAGAAGAGCACGGGCTTCGTCCCGACTGCAGGGCGCACCTGCTCCGCGCGTTCGACGGCCTGCGTCACGAGCGCGTGATGCGGCGACTTGTCGCACACCGGGTCGGCGTTCGCCGGATCACCGGTGAGCATGTACGCCTGGCAGCGGCAGCCGCCGTAGTCCTTCACCTTCTCGGGGCAGCTGCGGCACGGTTCCTTCATCCATTCGTCGCCGCGGTACCGGTTGAACGCGGGCGAGTCGTACCAGATCCAGCGGAGGTCGCGGTCGCGGACGTTCGGGAACTCGAGGCCCGGGGAGCATGCGCGCCTCATGGCAGGGCAGCGCGAGGCCGTCGGCCGTGAGGCAGAGGAACACCGCGCCCCAGCCGTTCATGCAGGCCTTGGGCCGGCGCTCGTGGTAGTCGGGTACGACGAAGTAGATCTTCATCGCGTTGCCGACGCGCTCGCGGAACCGGTTGACCACCTCCTCGGCGCGCTCGAGCTGCTCGCGGCTCGGCAGAAGCTGGTCGCGGTTCAGGTACGCCCAGCCGTAGTACTGGGTGTTTGCGAGCTCGACGTACTCGGCTTCCAGCTCGAGCGCCATCTCGAGGAGCTCCTGCACATGGTCGATGTTGAGCCGGTGCAGCACGACGTTGAGCACCATCGGGAAATCGTATTGCTTGACCAGCTTCGCGACCCGCCGCTTGAGCTCGAACGTGCGGGTGCTCGACAGGAAATCGTTGATCTCGCGCGTCGAATCCTGGAAGGACACCTGGATGTGATCGAGCCCGCCGTCCTTGAGCGCGGCGATCCGCCGCTCGTTCAGCCCGACGCCCGAGGTGATGAGATTCGAGTAGTAGCCCAGGCGTCGCGCCTCGGCGACGAGCACCTCCAGGTCGTCGCGCACCAGCGGCTCGCCGCCGGAGAAGCCGAGCTGGGTCGCGCCGAGGCTGCGCCCCTCGCGCAGCACACGCAGCCAGTCTTCGGTGGCGAGCTCCGCCCCGTACTTCGCATAGTCCACCGGGTTGGAGCAGTACACGCAATGGAGCGGACAGCGGTAGGTCAGCTCCGCGAGCAGCCAGAGCGGCGGGTTAGGGCTGCCTGGCATTGATCCAGCCTTTCTCGCGCGCATGCTCCAGAAAGTCGGTCACGTCCTGCCGCAGGTCCGCGCCGGGGAACGCCCGCTCGAGATCCGCGACGATCTCGGACACCGCCGACGTGCCGTTGACGCGCTTCAGGATCTCGCCTGCGCTCTGCCCCAGCTTCACCATGCCCTCCGGGTAGAGCAGCACGTAGGCGGCTTGCACCTCCTCCCACTGGAAGCGCAAGCGCCGTGCGAGCTCGAATACCGTATCGTCGCCGAACACCATCAGGCGCGGTCCTTTCGGTCGCCGATGCCGTAGGCGAGCTCGATCGCGTCCAGCATCGCCCACAGCACGTCGAGCTTGAACTGCAGGATCTCGAGCGCACGCTCCTGCTCGGCCCGCGTGCGGAAGTGATCCAGCGTGACCTTCAGGCCGTGCTCGACGTCCCGGCGTGCTTCGGACAGGCGCTTGCGGAAGTACGCGTACCCGCCGGCGTCGATCCATGGGTAATGCTCCGGCCAGCTCGCCAGCCGTTCCTTGTGGATCTGCGGCGCGAAGAGCTCGGTGAGCGACGAGCACACGGCTTCCTGCCAGGGCGCGCGGCGTGCGAAGTTGACATAGGCGTCGACGGCGAAGCGCACGCCCGGCAGCACGTGCTCGAGCGATGCGACTGCCTCGCGCTTCAGGCCCACGGCCTCGCCGAGGCGCAGCCACGCCTCGATCCCGCCCTCGTCGCCCGCGACGCCGTCGTGGTCGAGGATGCGCTTGATCCACTCCCGGCGGTGCTCGCGGTCCGGCATATTGGCGAGGACGGCCGCATCCTTGATCGGGATGCTGACCTGGTAGTAGAAGCGGTTGAGGACCCACCCCTGCACCTGTTCCTTCGTGCACCCGCCGCTGTTCATCGCCACGTGGAACGGATGGTGGATGTGATAGCGATCGCCCTTGGCGCGGAGCTCACGCTCGAACTCGTCCCTGTTCCACGGCAGTCTGTCGGCGACTCCCACAGCGCTTCCCGTCACAGTTCGATTTCCATCCCGTCGTACGCGACCTCGATCGCCGCGGCGTCCAGCGTGCGCCGCTCGGCGGAGTCCTCGTTCAAGATCGGGTTGGTGTTGTTGATGTGGATCAGGATCTTCCGGCCGGCCTTGAGGGGTTTCAGAACGTCGATCATTCCGCCCCGCCCGCTCTGCGGCAGGTGGCCCATGTCGCGCGCGCGCTTCGGCGAAATCCCGAGGCGGACCAGCTCGTCCTCGGTCCAGAACGTGCCGTCGATCATCAGGCAATCGGCCGCGGCGAGGAACGGCGCGAGGTGCGGCTCGATCTCGCCGACGCCGGGGGCATAGAAGAGCGCCTTGCCGCTCGCCCGGTCGACTATCCGCACGCCGATGTTGTCCCCCTGGTGGGGATTGTCGCGGTGCGGGGAGTAGGGCGGCGCCTTGCTCTTGAGCGGGACCGCGGTGAACGCGAGCCCGTCGGCGCCGGCCACGGCGAACGTGCTGTCCGCAGACATCGGAATCGGATGCCAGCGGACGCCGCAGTAGTGATCGAGGATGCGGAAGAGGGGGTTCCCGGACGTCAGGTCTTCGCGGACCATGTCGGTGCAGTAGATCTCGAGTGGCGCCCCCTCGCGCAGCATCAGCAGCCCGGTGGTGTGGTCGATCTGCGCGTCGATGAGGACGATCGCGCGGACCGCGGTGTCACGGATCGCGCGCGCCGGCTGGAGTTCCGGCACCGCGCGAAACTGCGCGAGGAGATCGGGCGACGCGTTGAACAGCACCCAGTCGGTCCCGTCGGCCGAGACGGCGATCGACGACTGCGTGCGCGGCCGCGCGCGGATCGTGCCCTTGCGCACGCCGTCGCAGTTCGGGCAGTTGCAGTTCCATTGCGGGAAGCCGCCGCCCGCCGCGGAGCCCAGCACCTTGATGTGCATCTCGGCTTTTGTGCGGCCCGGAAAAGACGAAAGCCCCGCGTGGGGGCTTTCGTCGGGTGCCCACCGCCGTTAGCGGGTGGCGATGTACATCGTCACCTCGAAGCCGAAGCGCATCTCGGTGTATTCAGGCTTGGTCCACATGCGGTCGATACCTCCTTTCCACTACGCCCCGATTCTGACCCCCCGGCGGCCGGGCGCCCACCGGGAAATCGCCCGATCGGGGCTAATGATTTTCCTTAGCCTTGTTCCTTAGCCTTGTGTGCCTGCGCGTTACGCGCGACAGACACTTAACATAGACTCGACCCGATGCCGCCCCGAGTGAAGACCCCGTGAACCGGCTCGCCGACGAGCCCCTCTACCCCGAGCTCGAGCCGTTTGCAGTGCAACAATTGGCCGTCGGCGGCGGCCACACGATCCACATCGAGGAGTGCGGGGATCCCCGGGGGTTCCCCGCGTTGTTTCTCCATGGCGGCCCGGGCAGCCGCACGCGAGCCGTTCATCGCCGCTTCTTCGATCCGCAGTTCTATCGCGTCGTACTGTTCGATCAGCGCGGGTGCGGGCAATCGACGCCGCTCGGCTCGACGGCGGACAACACGACCCGACACCTGGTCGCCGATATCGAGGCGATACGAAGCCACCTGGGCCTCGACCGCGTAATGCTCTTCGGCGGCTCGTGGGGCAGCACGCTGGCGCTCGCCTATGCGGTCGCGCATCCCGACCGGGTCGCGGGCATGGTGCTGCGCGGGATCTTTTTCGCCACCCGGGCGGAGGTCGACTGGTATCTCGATGCGCTGCGCAACTTCGTGCCCGAGGCATGGGAGGCGTTGGCGGAGGGGGAAGGTGGGAGCCTGCCTGCCCGGTATCACGGACTGGTGAGCGGGCAGGACGACCGGCGCGCGCTGGCCGCCGCGCGGCGCTGGGTCGCTTACGAAGAGGCCATCATGAGCCTCGACGCGGGGAACAAGGCTGCGGGTCCGCCAGGGGGGGCGGCCGACGTCCTTGCCCGGGCCCGGGTCCAGCTCCACTACCTCGTCCACGACTGCTTTCTCGAGCCGGGCGAGCTCGTGTCCGGCCTCGGGCGCCTCGCCGCAGTGCCGGCGCTGATCGTCCAGGGCCGGCTCGACCTCGTGTGCCCGCCGCGCGCCGCGTACGAGCTCGCCCGCCGGTTGCCGCGCGCCGAGCTGCGGCTCGTCGAGCGCGGCGGTCATTCGGCCACCGAGCCGGAAATCGCCCGCGCACTGCGCCGCGCGACCGACGACATGCGCGCTCGCTTGCAGGGCTGAGCTGCGATGAGCCTCCGCCTGCGCATCAACCTCGTGCTCTCGCTCGTGATCGTGGCGTTCACGATCGCGATGGCGGGAATCATCGTGAACGACACGCGCAGCTCGGTGCGCGAGGAGATCGAATCGGCGACCCGCGTCGCCGTGCAGCTCATCGAGACGGTCGTCCGGGGCGTGTATTTCGAGGCCGGCCCGGCCGAGCGCAACGAGGCGCTGCTCGCATTCCTGCGCAGCGTCGGACGGGTGCGCGCGAACGAGATCCGCTTCTACGACTACGGCGGCGCGCTGCTCTACCAGTCGCCGCCTTCGGCCTACCGGGCAGGACGCGCGGCACCGGAGTGGTTCACGCGGCTGGTCGGACCCGAGCTCCAGGCGTCGCGCCTGGATCTGCCGGGCGGCGCGATCGTGGTCACGCCCGATCCGTCCCGCTCCATCCTCGAAGCCTGGGAAGAGCTGACCGGCTTTGCCTGGCTGGCGCTCGCATTCCTGGTCGTCACCAACCTCGTGGTGTTCTGGCTCGTCGACCGCTCGCTCAAGCCGCTGCCGAAGATCCTGGAGGGGCTCGCGGAGATGGCGCACGGCCGGCTCCACACTCGGCTGCCGGCCTTCCGGCCGGCGGAGTTCGGCTCGATCAGCGACGGCTTCAACCGCATGGCGCGAGCGCTCGAGGAGAGTCTCGCGGAGAACCGGCAGCTCGCCCTGGTGGCGCAGCAGTCGAGCGACGCGATCATCATCCGCGACCTGGAGGGACGCATCTCGTTCTGCAACGCGGCCGCGGAGCGGCTGCTCGGTTTCGGCCGGGACGAGCTCGTCGGCAGCCCGGCGCAGCGCATCGCGCCGGCCGAGCGGCATGGCGAGCTCGCCGACACCCTGGAGTCGATCAAGCGGCGCGAGCACGTCGAGCTGCTCGAAACGCAGCGTCTGACGAAGACGGGACGGCTCGTGGACGTGGCGCTCTCGGCCGCGCCGCTGGTCGATCCGACGAGCGACCGGGTGATCGGGGAGATCTGCAGCATGCGCGACATCACCGAGCACCGGCGCATGCAGGCGGCCGAGCAGGCGCTCGAGCAGAACCGCCAGTTCACCGCGGCCGTGCAGTCCCGGCTCGAGGAGGAGCGGCGCGCCATCGCGCGCGAGCTGCACGACGAGCTGGGGCAGGGCATCACCGCCATCAAATCGATCGGCACGGCGATCGCGACCCGCGCCGGCGACTCGGCACCGGACATCCGCGACAACGCCCAGACCATCGTCTCGGTGGCCGCCCGCGTCTACGACGTCGCGCACGGCATCATCCGCCGGCTGCGACCGAGCGGCCTCGATCATCTCGGGCTCGCCGAGACGCTGCGCGACGCCGTGGCGAGCTGGTCGCAGCGACATCCGGACGTGAGCTGGGAGCTCGTCCTCTCCGGCGAGCTCGAGCGCCTCGGCGAAGCGGTCAACATCACCGTTTATCGCATCGTGCAGGAGACCCTGACGAACGTGGTCCGGCACGCCGCGGCGACCCGCGCGCAGATTTCAGTGTCGCGCGAGCCCGTCGGGCCCGGGGCCGACGCCGTCGTGGTGCGCGTTCAGGACGACGGCAGAGGACTGGGCACCGGCGGCGCGAGCGGCAGCGCGCGGTTCGGGCTGCTCGGCATGCGCGAGCGCGTGCAGGCCTTCGGCGGGAGCTTCGAGATCTCCGGTGCGCCCGGGGAAGGCGTCACGGTGCGCGCAGTGCTCCCGCTGGCGGGCGCAGAGCGGCCGGCGCAGGTCGAAACCTGAGCGCGGACCGCTGCGAGTCAGGGCGTCAGGAGGCCGGCGCGGACCGCGATGAGCGCCAGCTCCGCCGAGTTGGACGCGCCGAGCTTCTGCTTGATGTTGTAGAGATGTGTGCCGACGGTGCGCGGGCTGAGGGACATCACCTCGGCGATCGCCTGCACCGACTGCCCCTCCGCCAGCGCGAGAAACACCTTGAACTCCTTTTCGCTCAGGGTGTCGACCGGGTCGCGCCCGCCCGACAGCTGCCGGATCGCGAGCTCCTGGGCGATCTCCGGCTCGAGGAAGGTCTTCCCCTGGCCGACCTGGCGGATCGCCTGCATCAGGGCTTCAGCGGCGCTCCGCTTGGTGAGGTAGCCCGCTGCGCCGGCCTCGAGAACGCGCCGGGCGTGCATCGCGTCCTCGTGCGCCGACAGCACGAGGATCCGCGCCGCGGGTTCCCTGGCCAGGATGCGGTGGATCGCCTCCAGGCCGCCGATGCCGGGCATCGAGATGTCCATCACCACCACGTCCGGCCGCGCTTCGTCGAAGCGGCGGATCGCGTCCTCGCCGCTCTCGGCTTCGGCGACCACCCGGATGTCCGGCGATCCTTCGAGGAGCAGCCTGAAGCCCATGCGCACGACGCTGTGGTCGTCGACGAGCATCACTTTGGTTTGCGCGGCTGACATCGGCTTGACCCTCTCGCCGATCGTAGGACAACGCTCCAGGCGGTGCAAGCCGGTCCGCGCGCCGTCCGGCGTCCGGGTCGGATCTGTGGCAGCATCCGTCGCCCGCACAGGCGAGAGCGCGAGTGGCACGACAGGCTCGGACGACTGCTGGCAGGGCTCGGATCTGGCGTTGCTCGCATGCGCGCCGGCGACGGCTGCAGAGCCGAAGTCGCTCGCCCTGATGGACTTCGAGCTGATCGACGAGATGCGCCAGTACGAGAGCGCGCAGGCGCGCCGGGAAACCGATCGGCGGCTCGTGCTGATCACGTCCGAGCTGGCGAAGGAGTTCGCGCGGCGCGGCATGTATCGGGTGGTCGATCCTGCTCCTGCAGCGCCGCTCATCGAGAAGCTCAAAGCGTCCTACGAGCTGCGGGCGTGCAACGGCTGCGAGATCGACATCGGCAAGGCGCTCGGGGCCGAGCGCGTCGCGCTCTGCTGGGTGCAGAAGGTGAGCAACCTGATCCTCAACATCAACATCGAGGTGCACAGCGTGCCGACGGGCGAAAGGGTCTACGCGAAGTCGGTCGACATCCGCGGCAACACCGACGAGGCGTGGCTGCGCGGCGTGCGCCGGCTGGTCGACAACATCCAGGAACGCAATCAGCATCACGCGCTGAAGCGGGAGGAACCGGCAATGGACATGCGCGAACCGGTCATGCTCATCCATCCGCTGGTGTGGCGGGACGAGGAGGCTGCGCGATGTCCGCGCGCTCTTCCTCAAGGATTTCGTGGTTCCCGCGCGCATCGGCGCCCACTGCGCGGAGGAGGGACGCACGCAGCGGCTGCGGCTGAACCTGTGCGTCTACCTCCGTCCGCCGTTCGACTGGAACGATCGCCTCGAGGACGTGCTCGACTACGACCGGCTGCGGCAGGGCATCCTCGACATCGTCGCGCTGGGCCACATCCGGCTGATCGAGACGCTGGGAGGGCGCATCGTGGAGATGTGCTTCGGGCACCTGCAGGTCGACGGCGTCCACCTGCAGATCGTCAAGCTGGAGGCGCACGGCGACTGCGAGGTCGGCTACGAGACGCGGCGGCGGCGCTAGCGCGGTCATCACCATGCGAGGGGGCACGCCCGCTCGTGCTCCGGGAATCGAGGCGAATCACCGCTCGTTCCGGGCGACGAGAACCTCGCCTTGGCCGCCGGCGCCAAGGTCGCCGACCCAGCGCGACAATCGGTCGGCCCGACGGGCGAGTGGCTTCAACGCGGGCCCGTAGCGGGCGAGCGACTGCAGCAGCAGGCGTATGGCGAGCAGCTCGCTGTCCCCGCTGTGATTGAACGTAGGCAGGAGATCGACCGCGCGATCGGCGAATACCACCGTGCCCCGGCGCATGAGATAGGCGGGGTTTGACCCGACCGCTCCGAGCGCGACGAGCGTGCCGGCCAGCATCCGGGCGGCGCAGTAATCACCCACGTTGCCTTCTACCAGCAGCACGCCGCGCCGCATGCGGTCGCCGGTGCGGTCGCCCGCGCTGCCGCGAATCACGATGGCGCCGCCCATCATGCCGCGCAGCTCGCCGGCGCGGCCCGAACCCGTGAAGGCGCCGGCATTCCCCGTGCAGGTGATGCTGCCGCCTTTCATGCCGACGCCGAGGTAGTCGCCGGCATTCCCGTTCACGATGATCGCGCCTCCAGTCATCGACTCGCCGGCGTAATCGCCCGACTGCCCGACGACCGTGAGCTCGCCGCCTTCGAGGCCGGCACCGACGCGCAGGAACGATCCCTCCAGGCCTTGCAGAACGACCCGGTCGGCGTCCTCACCGCTGACGGCGAACAGCTCGCCGACCGCGAAGGTCTCGTTCCAGCCGACGAGCGCGATACGCTCGATCTCCGCGCGCGTCTTCCCGGCCAGCCCGCGCGGGGAGAGCGGGGCCGCGTCGAGGCGGCACGGCGGACGCACCTTGAGCCGCAACGTCAACGGCTTCACGCGAGGATCTCGCGCAGGTGGAAGTGGTGCGGCCCGAGCTTGCCGCCGTAGTTCCCCGCGGAGATCGCTGCGACGCCGCGCTCGGCGCCGCGCTCGCAGGCGGCCCGGATCCCGGCGCGCATGGCGAGTCGGATGCTCGCGGCGTCGAAACCGTCGATGACGATCTCTAGCACCGCGCCCGCACCGGCCCGCAAGCGCGTGCGGACGAGCCCGCGGAGCGTAGGACAGTACGCATCGTTGGTCGAGGCGGGCAGCGCCGGGTACTTCGAGCCGAGCTTCGATCCGGATCGTACGACGCCGCCGGGAAACGGCAGGATGACATCTCTGACGCGGCGCATTGCGGCCACCGCGCGCTCGGCGGCGGCGAGCGCCGCCGCGGCGTCGCGGGCCAGGATGAGGAAATTGCCGCCGCCGATCCCCTTCACGAGACCGATCCGGTCGTCGCACACGAACTCGCCGTCCATGACCGGGATGCGCCAGTACCGCCGGCCGTCGATCAGCTTCGAGATCTGGAAGCCGTCGCCGAAATAGCGCAGGCTCCGGCCGAGCCCGAGCCACTCGTGCACCGCCTCGGCGGCGATTCCGCCGTAGGCCGCCGTGGTCGCGCAGGTCAGCACGCATTGACCGGTGCGCCGCTCGACCTGCTTCTGCAGCTCCTTCGTCGACATCGCGAAGAGCAGGATCGCAACCCCGGGGCGGCCGTCGGGCGTCTCGCGCGGTGCGAGGTCGCGCTCGATGGCGGCTTCGCAGCCGCAGGCGATCACCGACGTGGCGAACCCGGTCGCGGCGACCGCCGCGTGCCGCGCCCAGGTCCTGCTCGCGGCGGTGATGACGAGCCGCGTCGCGCGCATGCCGAAGGCTTCGGCGAACGTGTCCTCGATCGCGACGCCCTCGATGTGCATCATCCGGCGCGACACGCGTGGGTGATCACCTCCCGCGCGAGGCTCAACTCGGCGAGCTCCTCCGCGCCGATCCCGAAGCTCTCCAGCGACATGGTCTGATAGCGCGCGAAGTACCCGGCGAGCTTCCGCTCGATGCCGCGGTCGAACTCCGGCTTCACGGTATGGACGCTCCCGCGGGTCACTTGCGTGACCGCGCCGCGCTCGGCGACGAGCTCGCCGTCCTTGAACACGTAGCGGGGCTTCGCGAACATGACCTCGGGGTCGTCGTGCGGCTCGTAGAGGACGATGTCGGCCGCGGCGCCGGCGCCGAGATGGCCGCGGTCCGCGAGGCCGAGAATGCGCGCCGGCGCGGCGCGCGTCATGATCGCGATCTCGAAGAGCGAATACTCCCGCTCGATATCCTTGAGCACCGACATCGCTGCCGCCTCGGGATGGATGGCCGCGAGCTTCTCGTTGCGGAACTCGCGGCGCATGAGCAGCTTGATCAGGTGCGGATAGCTCGTGAACGGGCCGCCGTTCGGATGGTCCGTCGTGAGGAAGACGCGCCACGGGTCGCGCACGAGGAGGAACAGCTCGAGGCCGATCGCCCACTGCAGCGCGTTGACGAAGTCCCGATCACGGTACCTGAACGGTACGACACCGCAGCCCGCGTCGCACTCGATGTCCATGATCACCGATTTGCGCGGGCTGGCGTGGCGCGCGTTGCGATACTGCAGCGGGCTGTCGCCGGAGGCGGTCACGGTCTGGCCGAAGATCACCTGGCCGACGTCGAGCGAGACGTTCGGCGCGGCGTTCACCGCTTCGGCGATGCGCAGCGCCGCCGACGAGAACTTCCGCTCGCCTTCCGTCCCGTAGCTGTGGAACTGCAGATGCGTGAGATGGATCGGAAAGCCTTCCGCTGCGGCGATCGTCGCGAGCGTGCTCTCGGCGTTGCCGGGCACGCCGAGATTGCTCGCATGGACATGCAGCGGGTGCGGCACGCCGAGCTCGTGCACCGCGCGCGCGAGGCTCGCGATCACCCGGCGCGGGGAAACGCGATAGTGCGGATGCGGCTCGTCGACGTCGAGCGTGCGCGCGTTGAACTTGAAGGCGCTGATGCCGCCGGCGTTCACGACCTTGATGCCGAGCGCCTGCGCGTTGTGCAGGGTCCATGCGACGTAGTCGTTGATCTCGCGCTGATCCGATTCGCCCGCAAGGCACCGCAGCAGGAAGTCGTCGTTGCCGAGCAGCGCGTAAGCGCCCTTGTCGACGATCGGCGTATCGCCCATCTCCATGTGGGCCTGCCGCGCGTTGGACGGCAGCATGGCCGGTTCGAAGCAGGCGGTGTAGCCCATCGCCGCGTACCGGTATCCCGCCGCGAGCGTCGACGGTGCAGCGCCGCCGGTGCACGCGCTCGCCACCGCAGTCGCCGGGAGGACGTCGCGCCGGTTGAGCTCGGGCACGAGCGCCCGGGCGAGATTCACCTTGCCGCCGCCGATGTGGGTGTGCAGGTCGATCGCACCCGCCATCGCGATCATCCCCGCGGCGGCGTACTCGCGGTCGATGCGTTCGCCTGCGCGGGGCCCCGCGGCGATCCGCCCGTCGCGGGCGTAGAGATCGCGCACGACGTCGCTCTCGTCGTGCGCGGGATCGATGACTCTGGCGCCGGTCAGCTTGACGAGCATGGCTCAGGCGAGTCGCGCCAGCAGCGCCTCGATCGCGCGCGCGACGGACGGCAGAGCGCTCTCCCGGAGCTGCGGCAAGCGCAGACTCACGACCTTGTCGCTGCGGAGGAGGTGTCCGGGCGCGTCGATGCCCGGCGTCGCGACCGGCACGAAGACCGCCGGCTCGTCCGCGAGCGCCATGTCGGCGCGCCCGAGCACGACCGTTGGCGCATCGGTCGCGGGCGGAAGCCGGTCGCGGGCAAGGCTGGAAATCCACAGCAGGCAATCGGCTTCACCGCGGCCGAGCAGGTTCGGCATGCCGTAGCGATGCGGGTCGAAATCGATCGTCCCGTTCGCGTAGCTCGCGGGGTACGGCACGCCGCTCTGCCACGTCTGTACCGCGTTCGCCGTGATATCGCCGTCGCTCCCCGAGAGCGGGAGTGCGGCGAAGCGCGCCGATCGGTTGAGCGCGACGACCAGCCTGGACAGCGCCTGCAGCGCAAGCTCGGCGTGCGCCAGCTCCAGATCGGCGGCAGCCCAGACCACGACGCCGTAGCGCGCGGCGCGCAGCCATTCGATCGCCTGCAGAAGCTTCTCCGGTGCCACGCACGACAGGCGGGAAGGTTCGGCGGGCCGCTCGTCGAGCAGGGCGTTCAGCATCGCGAGGACCGCGGGCAGGGCGGCAAGCGGCGACTTCCAGCGCCAGCTGCTCCGCAGTGCCCGGCAACGCATCACCTGCGCGCGCGGCCGCCGCATCGAGCAGAATGATGCGCCGCGCGAGCGGATGCGCGAACAGGCTTTCGCTCGGTGCGACGAGGCGCTCGACGAAACGCGGGAACCCGTGGCGCCAGCCGTCGCCGATGAGCACGAGGAGATCGGCGCGGTTCTTCACTTCGGCGAACGTCGTCGTGATCCAGCCCGCCTCCTGGAGAACGTGGAGGTTGCGGTACTTCGCTGCCGCGCCGGCGTGGTCGACGACCGCACCGCAACGGCGTGCGAGCGCGAGCGTCGCGCGCATCCCGGCGACGTCGGTGCCGAGTCCGCCGATGAGCGGCCGCCGTGCGCGGGCGAGCAATCGCGCTGCGGTATCCAGCGCCGTCTCCACGCTCGCGCTCTCACCTTGCACCCGCGGCGAGGCCGCCGCCGCCGCGGCTCGGCCGAGGGTTGCGAACGCCGCACGGCTCTGCTCGCATGCGCCGTCGCGCGGCGTGAGCGTTGTGCCGTGGACTCGACCGCGAGGTCGTCGCACAGCAGGCCGCAGAACGGGCAGGTCGCTCGGCGCGTAACGGACAAGGGCCGGGAACGGGATTCGACGGGGGAGCCTCAAGCTTACTCGACTCCGCCGCGACGCTGGCGGGCGCGCGATCCTCGCAGCGACGCCAACACGACTGTTCTACTATCGTGACAGCATGTCCTAGGGTCGTAGCATCGCGTGTAGGGTCCGGAACGGACTTGCAGCCCGGTGCAGTCGTGGCACACTAGATGCAGATGCGGTGGCCGCAGTCGCCGCGACGGGAGCATGCGTCGATGCCGTCGACGTCGCGGACGCTACGTTCCCGAGGCCGCCCCCGACCGCGGCACCAACGAGATTCCCTGGTGATCGAGCAACCCGGTTCATCGGACGGCGTGGACGTCAACCGGCTGACGGTGCGAGTCCGGGCGCCGGCTCGGCTGCATCTCGGTTTCGTGGACGTGAGCGGCAGCCTCGGCCGCCGCTTCGGCAGCATCGGTCTCGCGCTCGACGGGCTCTCGACCGTGGTCGAGTTGCGCCGTGCCGACGGCCTCGCGGCGCACGGCCCGGGCGCAGCCCGAGCGCTCGACTACCTCCGCCGTCTCGTCGATGAGTACGATCCCGTCACGGGCTGCGCCGTCGAGGTACGGCGTGCGATTCCGGAGCACGTGGGTCTCGGGTCCGGCACGCAGCTCGCGCTCGCGGTCGGCGCGGCGTTCAGCGCGCTGTTCGGCGTTCCGATCGCGCTGCCGGCGCTTACCGCGCTTGCCGACCGCGGCGCGCGGTCCGGGGTCGGCATCGGCGCTTTCGAGCAGGGCGGGTTCATCGTCGACGGCGGGCGCGGCAGCGGCGGCGGCCATCCGCCGGTCATCGCGCGTCTCGCTTTCCCGCCGGCGTGGCGGGTGCTCCTCGTGTTCGACCACGGTGGTCGCGGCCTCTCGGGCGCGGCCGAGCTCGCGGCGTTCCGCACGCTGAATGCGTTTCCCAAGGAGCGCGCGGCGCGTCTCGCGCACCTCGTGCTGCTGCGCGTGATGCCGGCGCTTGCGGAGCAGGAGTTCGCGAGCTTCGGCGACGCCATCGGCGAGATCCAGCGGACGGTCGGCGACTACTTCGCCGCCGCCCAAGGCGGGCGGTTCGCGAGCCCGGCCGTGGCAGAGGTGCTCGCCTGGCTGGAGGCGAACGGCGTCGCCGGCGTCGGGCAATCGTCCTGGGGCCCGACCGGCTTCGGCATCGTGGATTCCGAGCTGCGCGCGCATGCGCTGCTCGTCGAGGCCCGCAGCCGGTTCTCGCATCTACGCGAGCTCGAGCTCGTGGTCGCGCGCGGGCGGAACCACGGCCACGACAGCGAGCGGTTGATCGACGAGCGCGCCGCGGCCGGGGGCCTGAGGAAGCAACAGCGGTAGGCGGCCTCGCCGCGGTCCGCGAGCGAAGCGTCAAGCCGAGCGACATGGAAAACCCGCTGATCCTCCACCTCTTCACTCCCGCGGCGCAGGCGAGCCCGTTCGACGTGAACATGGCTTACGACGCGGGCTACGATGCGGTGGTGCCCTACACCGGCGTGACGCTCGCCGACGTGGCGGGCCTCACGCAGGATGCGATCTTCTCGCGCGGTCCGAAACGCGTGCGGCGGACCGGGATCTGCATCGGCGGCCGCGACCTCGATCTGGCGCTCGACATGCTCGACGCGGCGCGGAAGGCAATGGTGCCGCCGTTCGCGGTCTCGGTCCTCGCCGATCCGAGCGGCGCGTTCACCACCGCCGCCGCCGTCGTCGCCGTCGTCGAGAAGCAGCCTGCGCGCGAAGCACGACACCGCTCTCGCCGGCCGGCGCGTGCTGGTGCTCGGGGGCACCGGCCCCGTCGGCACCGCCGCGGCGACGCTCGCCGCGCAGGAGGGGGCGACCGTCGAGTTGGTGAGCCATTCAGCACTCGCCCGCGCCCAGGCCGCGTGCGATCGGATCCAGACGCGCTATGGCTTGAGCGTGCAGGCCGTCCGTATGGATGCCGGCTCGGCGCCGAAGCTGATCGCTCGCGCCGACGTCCTCATCGCCGCGGCCAAGGCCGGGGCCGAAGTCGTGCCCGAAGCGTTGCTCCGCGAGGCGCGCGCGCTGCTCGTCGCCGCCGACGTGAACGCCGTGCCGCCGCCGGGGATCGCGGGGATCGGCCCGATGGACGACGGCGTGCCGCTCGCCGCGGCGGCATCCGGCAAGGCAGTCGGCATCGGGGCGCTCGCGATCGGCAACGTCAAGTATCAGGTCGAGCGCGGCTTGTTCCAGAGCATGTGCACCTCGGAGAAGCCCCTCTACCTCGATTTCCGCCACGCCTTCGCGAAAGCGCGCGAGCTCACGCAGGCGGGCCGCTGAGAGCCTGCCGATGATACCCAGGCTCGTCATCGTCGCGATCTCCGGGCGTGCGCTCGCGCAGTCCACGGCAAAGACCGGCCGCCGCCTCGTCGTGCTCGACGCCTTCGGCGACCGCGACACGCGGGCGATGGCCGAAGTCGTATGCGTCGGTAGCGATGAGGGCGTCGCAATCGATCCCGGCCGGCTGATGGCGGCGCTCGCTGCGGAGCCGCGCGGATCGGACCTTGCAATCCTCGTCGGGAGCGGATTCGAGGGCACGCCGGAGCTCGCTTCCCGACTCGCGCGCTACGGCCGGGTGTACGCCAATGACCCTGCGGTCGTCGCCGCGCTGAAGGACCCCGAGACTCGGGATCGCGCTCCTGCGGGGCTGCGGATGGCGCGTGCCCGCGACGCAGCGCGAGCTGCCGGCCGAGCGGCATGGATGGCTGCAGAAGGAGGCCGGCGGCGCCGGGGGCACGCACGTCCGCCGTGCCGGGCACGCACGCGACAGCGGCGCGGTGTACTTCCAGCGCGAGATCCCCGGTCAGCCGCTGTCGGTTACTTTCCTCGCCGACGGCGATCGCGCTTACTGCCTGGGGTTCAACCGGCTCCTGGTCGAGGCGCTCGGCGATGCGCGCTATTGCTATGCGGGCGCGATCGCGGGCATCGATCTTCCTCCCGACTTGCGCGCGCAGGCGCAATCGTTCCTCGATCGACTCGTGCGCGTCACCGGTCTGCGCGGGCTCGGCGGGCTCGACTTTCTGCTCGACGGCGAGCGGATGACGGCGCTGGAGGTCAATCCGCGGCCGACGGCGACCTTCGAGCTGTACGACGACGACTTTCCGGAGGGCCTCGTCCACTGGCACCTCGCGAGCTTCGAGCGTCCGGTCCCCGAGTTCGGCGAGCTGCTCGGCCGGGGAGCGGGGACGCAGCGCGCAATCGGCGTCGTCTATGCTCGCGGTCCCCGTCACGGTGCCCGCCAGTGCCTCCTTCCCGACCTGGTGTCGCGATCTGCCGTGCGCGGGGAGCGCCATCGCGGGCCGGCGCTCCGATCCTGTCCGTATTCGTCGAGGCTGCGAGCGCTGGCGAGGCGGAGCGCGAGATCGAGGCGCGCGCCCGCTCGGCGCGCGAGCTCGTCGCGCGCTGGAGCGCCGCCGAGCGGCGTGCGGTCGCATGAGGCGGGGGCCATGATCGCGGCGCTGCGCGAGTCGGCTCCCAGGGTGAGCGTGAACGCGCTCGCGGCGGCGCGGGTCGCGGAGCTGGTTGCCGCAGCGGATGCGCTCCGGC
Organism: uncultured beta proteobacterium; assembly: GCA_963754305.1. Taxonomy (GTDB): domain Bacteria; phylum Pseudomonadota; class Gammaproteobacteria; order Burkholderiales; family SG8-39; genus DATEDA01. The sequence continues at coordinate 135,550 of CAVWFR010000029.1, forward strand.
TCGGCATTTCGGCGAGCGCTGGCGGCGCGACGCTGGTGGACGCGGGCATCGCGGCGCGCGGCGGCCTGGAAGCCGGACGGCGTATCGCCGAGATCTGCATGGGCGGACTGGGTTCGGTCGCATTCGCGCCGGGCGATGGCGAAATCGGCGGACTCACGCAGGTACACGTGCACAGCGCCGACCCGGTGATCGCCTGCCTCGCGAGCCAGTACGCCGGATGGAGCCTCGCGCATGGCGAGGGCAAGGGCGCGTTCCGGGCGCTCGCCTCCGGACCCGGCCGGGCGATCGCGCGGCGCGAGCCGCTGTTCGACGATCTGCGGTACGCCGACCGCTTCGATCGCGCGGCCTTCGTGCTCGAAGTCGACCGCGTGCCGCCGGAACCGGTCATTGGCAAGATCGCGCGCGATTGCGCGCTCCCCCCCGACCGCATCACCGTCGTCCTGACCCCGACGACCGAGCCTCGCCGGCACGGTGCAGATCGTCGCCCGCGCGCTCGAGGTCGCGCTGCACAAGGCGCACGCGCTCGGCTTCGCGCTCGATCGCATCGTCGACGGCATCGGCGCGGCCCCGCTGCCGCCGCCCGCGCCGGATTTCCTGGCGGCGATGGGGCGGACCAACGATGCGATCCTCTTCGGCGGCCGCGTGACGCTCTACGTCGACGGCCCCGATGCGGACGCCGAGCGGCTTGCCCGCGAGTTGCCCGCCTCAGCCTCGCGCGACTACGGGAAGCCGTTTGCCCAGGTCTTCAAGGACTACCAGTTCGACTTCTACAAGATCGACCCGATGCTCTTCGCGCCGGCCGAGGTGACGGTCTGCAATCTCGGCTCGGGGCGAAGCTTTCGCGGCGGGAGGCGGGACCTCGCGCGGCTCGCGGAGTCGTTCGGCCTATGAGACATCCTGTGTCAACCCCCGAGCGCGGCTGGCGCGAGGGTAGCCCAATGAGCGCGCGGATCGCCATCATGACCGCCACGCCGGGCTGGCACGGGCGCAGGCTTGCGCGCGCGTTCGCGGCGCTCGGGGTCGTCACGCGCTTCGTATCGCTCGCCGACTGCCGCGTGGACCTCGAGGCCAACCGCTATGGCATCGTCGTTCCCGGGTTCAGGGACGGGCTTCCCGACGGGGTGTTCGTCCGCGAGATCGCGGCCGGGACGTTCGAGCAGGTGACGTTCCGCCTCGCGATCCTGCATGCGCTGGCCGAGTGGGGCGTGCCGGTCTACAACAGCGCGCGCGGGATCGAGCGCAGCGTCGACAAGTCCATGACCTCGATGCTGCTCCGCCGGGCCGGGCTCGCGACGCCCCCCACCTGGGCCTCCGAGCAGGAAGCGAGCGCGCGCACCGCGCTCATGCGCGAGAGCGCCAGGGGCGAGCGGCTCGTGCTCAAGCCGCTGTTCGGTTCCCAGGGCAAGGGTGTCATGCGACTCGGCTCTGGCGACGCCTTGCCCGCGGCCGAGGACTACAGCGGCGTGTACTACCTGCAGCGCTTCGTCGACTGCGCGCCGGAAAACGCGCGCGACTATCGCGTATTCGTGATCGGCGGCAACGCGGTCGCGGCGATGACGCGGCGCGGTCCGGGCTGGGTGCACAACGTCGCGCAGGGTGCGCGCTGCGAAGCGGTTCCGCTGGGGGGCGACGTCTGCGAGCTCGCCGAGCGCGCCGCGCGCGCGATCGGCCTCGACTACGCGGGCGTGGATCTCATGCGCGCGCGCGACGGCGCCCCGGTCGTCATCGAGGTGAACGGCATCCCGGCCTGGCAGGGCCTGCAATCGGTCGCGTCGATCGACATCGCGGCGCGGCTGGCGCAGGACTTCGTGCAGCGACGGCTCGCGCAAGCGAGCGAGGCGCGTGCGTCATGAGCGCGGACCTCGAACGGGCGTTCGTCGACGCGTGTCTGCTCGATGTCACGGCGCTGAAGCCCGGCAACGTCGGCCTCCATGCCGGTGGTCATGGCCTGCAACCGGTGGACTTCATCCGCAGCGCGGAAGCGGCGGCTCCGGCGATCGCGCGACCGGCGGGCTCGGTGGGCGAACGGATTCACCGGGCGATCGTCGCGACGCACGAGGCGGTCGGGACGAACACCAATCTCGGCATCGTGCTGCTCGCGGCGCCGCTCGCGCACGTGGCGTGGGGGCCACCCGGCCGCGAGGCGCTCGTGCAGCGCTTGCGCGCGTGCCTCACGAGCTTGACCGTCGAGGACGCAAGACTCGCGTTCGAGGGCATCCGGCTGGCGCGACCCGGTGGGCTCGGCACGGCCGATCGTCACGACGTGCACGCGCCGGCACGGGTGAGCCTGCTCGACGCGATGCATGAGGCGGCCGACCGCGACATGATCGCCCGGCAGTACGCGAACGGTTATGCCGACGTGCTCGATACGGGCTTCCCGCGGCTGGCGGCGGCGCGCGCGCGCGGGCGCGACTGGCGATGGACGACGACCGAGGTGTATCTCGCGTTCCTTGCCCGCCATCCGGACTCGCACGTCGCGCGGAAGTTCGGCGCCGCGGAAGCCGCGATCCTCAGGGACGCGGCGGTCGAGCGCGATCGCACCGCCGCGCGGGCGACCGACCTGCGCGGCGGCGGCGGAGCGGCTGATCGAATGGGACGGCGAGCTGAAGGCGCGCGGGCTCAACCCGGGCACCACCGCGGATCTCACGGTGGCGACGCTCTTTCTCGCCTTCCTCAGTGCTGAAGCAACCGATTGCGCGCGCCGCGGCCAGCGCCGCGGCGCGGGTGAGAGAGTGGGAGCGTTTCCCACAGGATGAACGGCATCAACTGCTAAAGGAGAAGCGGGTCATGGCAAAGATCAACAAGGTGCTGGTCGGCGAATCGCTCGTCGGAGATGGCAACGAGGTCGCCCACATCGACCTCATCATGGGGCCGCGCGGCAGCGCCGCGGAATCGGCGTTCACTCACGCCCTCACCAACAACAAGGACGGGTTCACCTCGCTCCTGGCGGTGATCGGCCCGAACCTGGCGACCAAGCCGCACACGGTGCTGTTCAACAAGGTGACGATCAAGGGCGCGAAACAGGCGGTGCAGATGTTCGGTCCGGCGCAGCACGCGGTGGCGCTCGCGGTGGCCGACTGCGTGGCCGACGGCACCATTCCCATCGAGGAGGCGAACGACGTCTTCATCTGCGTCGGCGTGTTCATCCACTGGGACGCCGCCGACGACCAGAAGATCCACGACTTCAACCACCAGGCGGTCAAGGAATCGATCCAGCGCGCGGTCGCCGGCACGCCGACGCCGCAGGAGGTCGTGGAGAAGCGGAACACGGTCAAGCACCCGTTCTCGCCGAAATAGCCGGGGCGCCTCCAGTCCGGCGACGCTCAGCCGGGCGAGGCGCGCGCGCGCAAGCGCCGCGCGATCCAGCGTGCCGTCGTGGATCGCGGTCGCCACGAGCACGGCGTGCACGCCAAGGGACTCGAGGCGCTCGAGGTCGCCGGCATTGCGCACGCCGCCGGCGGCGATGAAGCGCCTTCCCGGTGCCCGGTCGAGCGTCTGCCGCACGCCGTCGAGCGACGGCCCGCCGCCGGACCCGACGCGATCGAGCGTCATCACGATCACCCGCTCGGGCCACAGCAGGGGCATGTCGAAGAGGGCGGCGGGTCCGAGCTGCCGGTCGCCGCGGGTGTCGAGGGAGAGGATGGCCTCGGGCGCCGCGGCACGCATCGCGGCGAACGCTTCGAGGGAAGCGACGCTCTCCGACCCGATCACGGGCGTCCGTCGTGCGCGTGACCAGGGCACAAGGTCGCCCGGCTCGGCGAACCCCGCGTCGAGCCACAGGCCGAGTGCCGGGAATTCGGCCTGGATGCCGTCCAGGACGTCGCGGTGGTGTCCGCGGCGCAGGATCGCGTCGAGATCCGCCACGTAGACCGTGTCGAATGGGGCGAGCGCGAGAAGGGCGCTGATGACCGCGATCGGTTCGCTCGACGGCGTAAGCTTCGATTCGAGCGGCCGGTAGGTCGAGCGGTCCCCGCGGCGCGCGTGCACCACCTGGCCGGCCATGAGATCGAGGACGGGGACGACGAGCATGCGCAAGCCGTGAAGATCTTCGCGTACGAGCATATCACCGGCGGCGGGTTCGTCGGCACGCGGCTCCCGGGCTCGCTCCGCGCCGAAGGCGAGCTCATGCTGCGCTCGCTCGTCGGCGATCTCGCGGCGATCGCAGACGTTAGCGTGGTGACGACGTCCGACTACCGGGTCGATCTCGCCGATCTACCCGCGGAGCGCCATCTCGTCCGCGATCGATCCGAATGGCAGGCGACCTTCGCCGGGCTCCTCGCCGCGAGCGACGCGCTGTGGCCGGTCGCACCCGAGACCGACGGCACGCTGGAGAACCTGTCGCTGGCCGCGCTCGCGGCCGGGCGGATTCTCCTCAACAGTCGTCCGGCGGCCGTGCGGCTCGCGGCAAGCAAGCGCCATACGGCGCAGGCCCTCGCCGCTGCCGGCATCGAGACGATACCGACGTTCACGCTGAATGACGCGCCGCCGGCGGCGGACGGGGCGTGGGTCGTGAAGCCGGACGACGGGTGCGGCTGCCAGGACACGCACTTCTGCGACGATCTCGGTGCGGCCGCGCGGTGGATCGAGGCGGAGGCCGAACCGGGGCGTTTCGTGCTGCAGCCCTACGTGTCCGGCGAACCCGCGAGCCTGTGCGCGCTCGCTCGCGACGGCATGGCCTGGGTGCTGAGCGTGAATCGCCAGCGCATCGTCGTCCGCGACGATTGCTTTGCTTTCCTCGGCACCGTCATCAACGGGTTTGCCGACGACGACGGCCGCTGCGGTCGTCTCGCCCGGGACGTCGCCCAGGCGGTTCCCGGGCTGTGGGGTTTCTTCGGCATCGATCTCGTGCTCGCCGAGCACGGTCCGGTCGTGGTGGAGATCAACCCCCGGCTCACCACTTCCTACGTCGGCCTTGGCGCTGCGCTCGACTGCAGCCCGGCTGCGCTCGTGCTCGACCTGATCGACGGCGAGCGGCCGTTCTCGCTGCCCGCGTTTCGGCCGAAGAAGGTCGACGTCGATCTCGCCGCGCTGTGGAGCGAGCGGTGATCTTCGGCTGGGATCTCGGCGGCGCGCACGTCAAGGCGGCGGTACTGGACGGAAACGGCGACCTCGCGCGCGTGGCGCAGCGGCCCTGCCCGCTCTGGCTCGGGTGCGAGCATCTCGAGCGCGCGCTGGCGGAGTTCGCCGGCGGCGAATCGTCGCGTGCCCAGCATGCGCTGACGATGACCGGCGAGCTCGTGGATCTCTTCCCCGATCGCGCGAGTGGCGTGGCGGCTATCCTCGAGGCCTTCGAGGGCGTGATCGACGCTCCGGACGTGCTCGTCTTCGCCGGCGAGGGGTTCGTCGACGCGAGGACGGCGCGGGCGAACTGGGCGAGTGTCGCCTCGGCGAACTGGCTCGCGACCGCCGCGCTCGTCGCCGGACTCGCGCCGGACGCGTTGGTGCTCGACATCGGCAGCACGACGACCGATGTGATGCTGCTCGCGAACGGACGGGTTCGCGCGCTGGGGCGTGACGATCACGGCCGCCTCGCGCGCGAGGAGCTGGTCTACACCGGCGTCGTGCGGACCCCGATCGCCGCGATCGCCGACGCGGTGCCGTTCGGCGGCGAATGGGTCGGCGTCATGGCCGAGCAGTTCGCGACCACCGCGGACGTCTACCGGATCACCGGCGAGCTCGACCCGCGCTTCGACCAGGCCGACACCGCCGACGGCGGCGCGCGGTCGCGGGAGGCGAGCATGCGGCGTCTCGCGCGCATGGTGGGCTGCGATGTCGAGGCGGCGCCGGCGGCGGAGTGGGAACGCCTGGCCCGCTGGTTGTCGCATCGTCCAGGTGGAACGAATCCGTCGCGCCTGCGACCGGGCCCTCTCGCTGGGGTTGATCGGCCCGGCTGCGCCGGTCGTCGGACTCGGGGTCGGTCATTTCCTGGCCGCGCGCCTCGCCGCCCGCCTCGATCGTCCCTATATCGAGTTCGCTGCGCTCGCCGGCGTGCCGGCAGGCGAGCGGCTCGCCGTGAACACCTGCGGCCCGGCCTTCGCCGTCGCCGAGCTGCGGCGACGGATGGCATGACGACGGCGAAGGTCGTCAAGGTCGGCGGCAGCCTCGCCGAGTCCGACGCGGCGGCAGCGCTCATGCTGAGAGCTCGCGGCGCGGCGGCGGCCGCGCCTGATCGTGGTGCCCGGCGGCGGGGATTTCGCCGATGCCGTCCGGCTGACCGGGCGGCGGCATCCCATTGGCGACCAGGCGGCGCACCACATGGCGCTGCTCGCGATGCACATGTCCGCCGTGATGCTCGGCGCGTTCGCGCCGGGCTACGTCGTTGCCGAGTCTCCGGAGGAGTTCGACGCGGCGTGGCAGCGCGAGCTCACGCCGGTCTGGGCGCCCGAGCGCATGGTGCTCGCGGCACCCGACGTCCCGGCGTCGTGGGACGTCACGTCGGACAGCCTCGCCGCCTGGCTCGCTCGGGCAATCGCCGCGTCGCGCCTCGTGCTGGTGAAGTCGTGTCGGGTGCCCGCGGCGATGGACGGCGACGCGGCCGCTCTTGCCGCTGCAGGGATCGTCGATCCCTCGTTCCCCGGATTCGTGGCCGGCGCGAACCTGTCGTGGCGGGTCGTCTCCGGTGCGGCAGCGGCCTTGCGGGCGCTCGAGGATTGAGCCAGGGAGATCCTGACGAATTCGGTGAGAATTCTTCAGGGCCTCCTCTGACTTGGGGTCAAAGGGGCCTGTGGCCCCTTGTTGAGACATTCCCTAGGCCGATACCCCGTCCAGAGCACTGCGAACAAGGCGCGTCCGCTCGGCGGAGAGGACCGAGCTTCTGCCCTCGGCGCAGAGTGCGCCGCGGAAGCCGAGCAGATCCGGCCCGATGCGCGCGAGCGGGGGGATGTCTTCCAGGCGGAGCGACCCCGCGAGCCCGGTCATCAGTCCTGCTTCGCGTGCCAGGCCGACGAAGCGGGCGAGCGCCGCATCGTCGAGGTGACGCCGCAGCCCGCCACCCGCTTTCTCCGCGGTATCGAGCATCGCGCCTGCAAAGCCGGCCGCGCGCAGCGGTGCGAGCGCCGCGAGCGGCACGCCGCGGTCGGCGAAGAACACCGCAACCAGACGGTGCTCGCGCGCGACGTCCCGCAACTCGCTAATGCACGCGCGCAGGGCGGCGCCCGGCAGGAGGCCGAGCTTGACGTAGTCGACGCCGGTCGCGCCGATCCGGCGCGCCGCCTCGACCAGGAGGCGCGGCTCCAGCGGCCAGTCGCCCGCCGTCGCACTCGTAAGAGCGCGGCCGGCGACGGCGGCGATCCCGCGCCCGATCTCGTCCGGCGGGAGAGCGCCGAGCGCGCCATGCGCGGGGTCCTTGAAATCGATGATGTCGGCGCCCGCGGCAAGCGCGTCGGCTGCCTCCGCGCCGTCGCGGACGCTGGCGAGGAGTCGCGTCATCGCGCCCGCTCCGCGCGGAATGCGTCGATGCGCGCGACGAGCCACGACCACGCCTCGCGCTCGTTCGGCCCGGCGGTCTTGTCGATCGCGATCGCCAGGTACTTCATCTCGGTGTCGATCTTCTCCGGGGGCAGCATGTGCAGGCGACTCACGAGGATCGACTCCTCGACCACCGCCGCTTGCGCGCGGTTGAAGCCGCGGAACGGCCGGTGGTTCGCGGCGAAGACGACGTCGCAATGCAGGCGCGGGCGTTCGCCGTCCTCGTCGATCCGCGCCAGCGCGAGCTCGCGGTGGGCGAGAGCGCCGTCGAGGCGCACGCACTCGACGCGCTCGCAGGCCCGCGTGGGCCAGTCGGGGCGGCCGGTGAGACAGCCGGCGATTACCCGCACGTCATCGGTGAAGTTCACGGCGGCGACGCGCGTCGCGAGCACGTTCTCGAGGGTGGTGGAGGGCCGGAACGGAGCGAGGACGACGCGGCCTTCCTCCGACTCGCGGATGCCCATCGGCGCGATGTGCACGCGGCCGCCGGTAGAGCGCGTGGTGACGACCGTCTCCCAGATCATGCGCAGACTCATTCGTCGGCCCCGGATCCATCGGTCGCCCGGCGCCCGGGGTGCGCGAGCGTGGTGCCCGGGGCGCTCTGCCGCGAGAGATCGTCGGGCGCTGCCGGCATCGCTGCGCCCCAGCCGAGCTCGCTGTCCTGGGCGTAGCGCTTGCCGAGCTGCCACGCGATCTGCGCGCGCGCGAGCTCCACGCCCAGGTAGAAGGCGTGCGCCGCGTCGTGCTCGAGCCCGAGCAGTGGCCAGAGCGCGAACGGGTCGCCGGCGCAGTGGTGGCGGTCGCGATTGAACACGTGCAGGCCATCGTCGGACAGCATGACGCGGAAGCTGGGGTCGCGCACCGCCGCCGCAATCTCGGCGATGTCCGCCGGCGTATGGGGGAACGGCCGCTTCTCGTGCAGCGCGAGGAGGGCGGGCGAAAAATCCTTCGGCAACGCGTTCTCGCTCCGCGCGGCGTACATGATGCGGCGCGCGACGTCGGCCTCGCGCATGACCGAACGCGCATGCTCGCTCACCTGGACCACGAGCACGGCGGCCAGGCCGAGCTCCGAGGCGATACCGAACAGCAGTGCGTTCATGCCGATGGTGTCGGCATGGGTGAGCTCGGTCACGTTGCCGATGCCCATCATGATCGGCGCATCCGGACACGCGCGCCGGAGGGCGTGGTAGCGCACGATCGAGTCGGTGAAGCCGAAGTGGATCGGATCGAGGATCGCATCCGCAAGATAGCTTCGGCCGCGTCGCTCGAGGGCGGCGACGGCCCGCTCGAGCGACGCGAGGTCCTTCGCATCGCCCGGGATCAGGACCGGCGTCGAGGCGACCTCGTCGGCAAGCCACAGCGTCTCTTCGCGCAGGCTGAGGAGGTAGTCGGCGCCGGCCCGACCCGCGCGCAGCAGCTCGTCGGTGTCGAACGAGTCCGCGCTCACCTTGAAGCCGACCGACCGGAGGTGCGCGATCGCCTCCTCCAGGTGCGGAAACGGCGTCGCCGGCAGGCAGCCGAGGTCGATCACGTCGGCGCCGTCGGCGGCAAGCGCGCGGGCCCGCGCCTCGATCGCCGCAATCGTGAGCATGGGTGCGTCCACGATCTCGGCGAAGACGAGCGTGTCGTAGCGCGACAGATCGGGCGCTGCTGCCCGGCGGCCGAAGAACTGTGGCAGGTCCGCAAGCTCCTCGGGCCCGCGCACGACCGGCACGCCGAGGCTCCGGCTCACCGCGTCGAGATCGCCGCGACAGCGCCCCGGCACCAGGATGCGATCGGCGCCCATCGCATCCGGCAGGCGCCGCCCGATCATCTCGGCCGTCATCAGGCCGGCTACGCTCAGGCCAAGCTCGTGCACCCGCCAGGTGAAGGCGGCGTCCGCCATCGACTCGAGCACTCGCGCAAGGCTCTTCTCGGCCAGCTTCCCGGTGAGGAAGAGGATGTGCTCGGGCTTGGCCTGGCTCACCGCGGCGGGGTCGACGACGAGTGCCGGCTCGGGCGCACGGGCGCCGACCTCGCGCAGCCGCTGCACGAGGGCTGCGTGCAGGGTCTCGAAGCTCGCCACGACCTGCACCAGCGGGAAGCGCCCGAGCCGCTCGGTGTTCTCGAGATCGATCGGCCGCGGGTACACGGTCACCCATTCGCCCGGCGCTTCGGTCTCGAGCTGCGGCGTCGTGTCGCAGGCGAAAACGATCGCCGGAACCCGGCACTTCCCAGCCTGCGCGAAGATGTTCGTGACCAGCGTGTCGGAGATCCCGACGAGGCATTTCGCCACCGTGTTCGAGCTGGCCGGCGCCACGACCACGGTGTGATAGTGCTGGTGGTAGAAGAGCCCGACCGGTGCGGCGCTCGCGGTGTTGTCGTGGAACACCCGGAAGTGCTGCCGCAGCCCGTCCATGCCGAAGCCGTACCTGTGCAGCACTTCGGCTGCCGCCTTCGAGGGGTAGAGATCGACATCCGGCAGCGTGCGCGCGAGGTCGAGGCACTCGCGCAGGTAGTGGCCGGATCCCGTCAGACCCCAGGCGAGGCGCGGTCGGGCAGGGTGCTTCATGGCGCGAGGATAACCGACGCCGGCCGCGCCCGCGGCCGGTGTCGGCTCAATGCAGGGGCTTCTTGATCGGCCAGCTTATCTGCAGCCGCTGCATCTTCCGATAGAGGGTGTTGCGGCTGACGCCGAGCTTGCGCGCGACGTGGCTGATGTTCCCGCGCTCGCGCTCGAGCTCGTGGAGGAGAGCGTCGCGCTCCGCCTTCCCGAGAGCGTTGAGCGAGGCCGTCTCCGGCAGCGGCGCCGGTTCGGCCGCCACGAGGCCGAGACCGTAGTCCGGAGGCACGTCGCGCAGCTCGAGCCGGTCGGCGGCGCGGAAGACGATCATGGCGCGCAGGACGTTGCGCAGCTGCCGGATGTTTCCCGGCCATTGATAGGCGCACAGTGCATGGATCACCTCTTCGCTCAGCGACACCGAAGGCGTCGCGGCCGCCTCCTGCGCGAAGACCTGCAGGATGAGCTCGCGCCGGTCCGACCGGTCGCGGAGCCGCGGCAGGGTCAGCACGAGACCCTGGAGCCGGTAAAAGAGGTCCTCGCGGAACGCGCCGCGCCGGACGCTCTCCTCGATCCCGGAGTGCACCGCGCTCACAAGGCGGATGTCGACCTTGGCCGGCGTCTCGGTGTCGAGCGCGATCATCTCGCGCTCCGCCAGCACGTGGAGCAGCTGGGCCTGTATCGGCAGGGGCAACGCGCCGACGTCGTCCAGGAACAGCGTCCCGCCCTGCGCCTCCGCGATCTTGCCGCGATGACCCTCGCGTGGCGTGCCAGCGGTCGGGACGGGCCGGTAGCCGAAGAGCTCGGCTGCGACGAGCGCCTCGGGGATCGCGCCGCAGTTGACCGCCACGAACGACTTCTCGGCGCGCTCGCTTGCGGCGTGCAACGCGCGCGCGAAGAGCTCCTTGCCGGTCCCGGTCTCTCCGAGCAGGAGAATCGGCACGTCGCGCGACGCGACGCGCTTCGCGGCCTGGATGTTGCGCGCCATCACCGGGTCGCCGAGGTTCAGCTCGTCGAGCGCGCTGCGGCTCGCGGTCGAGATCAAGTGCTCGGCACGCACCGCAGTCCGGGTCGCGCCCGTTCCCCACTGTCTGGACTCGGGTTCCTGCGCGACGGCGAAGAAGCGGCCGCCATGGCGCGCCTCGTAGATCGGCAGCGGGTGGAACGACTTCCGGTGGCTGCGGGCGACCAGCGCCGGCAGCGAGATATTGAACACGCGCTCGAGCGGTGCGCCGACGAGCTCGGCGGCGCTCTTGCAGCCGAGCTGGAACATCGCGTCGCGATCCAACGCGACGATCGCGCCGTCGAGGCCGAGCGCGATGATGCCTTCGCTCCATGTCCCGACGAGCTCCGGACGGCTGTGAAACCGGACCACGAACGCGTCGCGGAACTGATGCAGGAACAGGCGGTTCTCGATCATCTGCGCCGACATGTTCACCAGCACCAGCGTGTGCTGCTGCGCCCGATCCGACTCGCCCGAGGCGTCGAGCACGGCAACGAGCTCGCCGCGGTGATCGAAGACCGGCGCGGCACAGCAGGTGAGGCCGGTGTTGCGCGTCAGGAAGTGCTGGTCGCGGTGGATGATGACCGGCGCGCGCTCGAACAGGCACGTCCCCATGCCGTTGGTGCCGCCGTGACGCTCGCTCCACACCGCCCCGAGCACGAGCCCGGCGCGCGAGGCCGCCCGCTTGAAGCTCGGATCACCGTAATAGGAGAGCAGGACGCCTTCGCGGTCGGTGAGGATGATCGAGTGGCCGGAGCCGGCGAGCTGCTGGTACAGGTGCGCCATCTCGGTGTCGGCGAACGACACCAGCTCGGCGTTCTGCTCCTTGCACAGCAGGAACGCCTCGCGCGAGACGACGAGAGCCTCCGCATTCGACTGCGGATCCAGCCCGTAGTCGTTGAGGCAGCGCAGCCAGGAGCGCTTCACGTGCTCCGGTGCCTTTGCTCCGTCTTCGCGCGCGGTGCCCCGGATGACGGAGTAGATGAACCGCGCATGCGTGCCGGTCGACTGAAGCATGGTCGCCTCCTTTGTTGCAGGCGCTGCGCCGTGGTTTGTTGTCGCTGCGGCGCGCGCTGCGGCGAAGATTGTATGTCACGCGGCGAAGCCGCGAAGGGCAGACGGGGCAGGGCGCATCGCGCGGGATTGGGCGCCGGTCCACGCTGGCAGGGTATTGAAATTCGGGGATACATCTCCCCTGCCGCCTAAGTCAGTGCCCGTCGAAACCCGGTTTCCCTCTGGAGATCGCTTACCGTAAGCGTGCGCCGAGCGTCGGGAAACCGGTCTTCAACCGACCGCTAAGGCTTCGCCAGCTCGTGTCGCTCGCGGGCGACATACGCGTGGTGGACGTTGCGCGGATGCACCGCCTCGTAGAGGGCCCAGTCCCGGTACTCGGAGATCGCCACCGTCCGCGGCGCCTCGAGCAGGCTGATCCGGGCGGCATAGGCCTGCGCGGTGCGGGCGTCGAGTGCGGTCAGGTACGCCGCCACCGCTTCCAGGCTCGAGCGGTTTCCGGCCGGGCCGTACGCGGGGATGATTCCCCGGGCCGGGACCTGCGCGAGGTCGCGGAGCGCGCGGATCCAATCCGCCAGAACGCCGTCCCGCGTTTCGGGGATGCGCTCGAAGCTCGTCAGCCCGCCGGCGAAGAGGAACCCCGATTCGGGGTCCCATACCGCGATGCTTCCCGGCGCCGCGGCGCCGCTGTAGTCGAGGAGCTCCAGGCGGCGGCCCGCGGCCACGAGCGGTTGGGAGCCCTTGAATACCCGGTCGGGGCGGGGCACGCGTGTCCCGGCGGTGAGGTCGTCGCCCAGCTCGTTCGCGAGGTTCCGCAGGCAGAGCGTGCAGCGTTCGGCGATGAGCTTCGCCGCGGCCTCGTGCGCCACGACCCGCGCGCCGTGCTGCTGGAAGACCGTCGCGCCGAAGATTGCGTCGTCGACCGGGCGCGTGAGGACGACGAGCGTGAGCGGCTTGGCGGTCCGAGCGCGGATCGCGCCGATCATGTGCTCGGCGAAAGCGGCGGTCGAACCGCTGTCGATGACGATCACCCCCGCGGCGGCTACGATGAAGGCGTGATTGGATACGTGACCGCGGTTCGCGCGGCTCGGCTCCTCGCGGGCGCCATAGAACACGTAGACGCCCTGGCCGAGCGCGACGGGCTCCGGGAACGGCGCCGCGAAGCATGCGGCCGCCCAGGTGGCGAGCGCCGCGAGGAGCGTGTGCGCTGGCGCGCGTGCTACGATCGACCGCGGCTCAGGCCGACTGCAACACGAAGGAGAAGCTATGTCGTCGCCCGCCCGGATCGCGCTCGTGATCGCATTGGCCATCGTTCCGGCCGGCACTGTAGCTGCGCAGGGCAAAGGCGCCAAGGTCTACCCCACCGTGGATCGCGTCGAGTTCGTCCTCGAGTGCATGCAGAAGAACGGTGGCAAGCAGGAGTTCCTCTACAAGTGCTCATGCATGATCGACGATATCGCCGCGAAACTCACCTACGACGATTTCGTCGAGGCGGCCACCGCGGCGCGCTTTCAGAGTCTCGGCGGCGAGCGGGGCGGCGTGTTCCGCGATCCGCCGAAGACGCGCGAAATGGCGCAGCGCTACGTCAAGATCCAGGGCGAGGCGATGAAGCGTTGCGACGTGCCGCGCTGATCAACCCGGGCCGCGTCGGACGGCGAGCCTCGCCTCGAACCTGAGCTCCTTGGTGTCGACGGCCTCCGCTTTCAGCTCGCCGTCGCCGACGGGCACGAAATAGAAGCGGAAATTCGGGTTCTCGCTGATCGAGAAATCGACCTCGGCGGTGAGGATCGGCTTGCCGGCGTAGGTCACCTTTATCGAGCGCACGAAGTACGCCGGGGTGTAGTGGCGCGTCAGCTGGTCCATCACCAGGCCCGAGTCGTTCGGATGACTGATCATCAGCTGCGCGAGGGCCGGCTGGTTGTCGCCCACGTTGCCGTCGACGGCGAGGCGCATGCGACCGACGCGGGCGGCGGCGGCGGCAGGATCCTTGCCGGCGGGCGCCGAGCAGCCGCCCGACGCCTTGACGAAGCGGGTGTCCGCGAAGAGCGTGCCGTCGGAGAGCTCGGCCACGGCGCGCACATGGGTGTATTCCTCGATGCGGATGCGGGTTTCCAGATCGGCGCGTCCGCTTTCCGGCGTGAGCTCGAACATCGCCGCGAGCGGCGAGGGGTTCTTGTCCACGATCAGGTAGATGCGGCGGACATAGCGCTCCGGCCGCTGGGTGAGCTTGGTGCGGACGGCGACCGGCACGACGGCCGCGTCCTCGGCGCGGACGGGCGTGACGAGCTCGATGATGCCGCGCGCGTCGCTCGCCACCGGCCGATTCTCGAACAGTGAGCGCTGGAGCTTCTTCCAGATCGCCGTTTCGGGGTCGGGCATATCGTTTGCCCGGGCCCCGGCGGCGAGCATGACCGCGAGGCCGGCAAGCGCGACGCGGAGCAGAAAGCGTCTGGGGCTATACAAGGGGCTAAACAACGGGAGTCTCCAAGAGCCCTGGCCGAAGGTCAGGGCAACATTACTCTTCCCACTCGAGTTCGGCAAAGGCGGCGGTGACGTTGCGTCGATGGAAGGCGTCGAACAGCAGCCACTGGTCGCGCCCGCTTCCGCCGCTGGTCTCGACCGCCTCCTGCAGCGTCTTCCGGGCGCGCAGCGCTGCGCGGGTCTCGTTCAGCAGCGCGCGCAGATAGCTTTCCTGCGCGGCGCTCGCACCGGGCCAGTCGCCGGTCACGTTGCCGTGGCCCGGCACCACGAACCTGGCCGTCACGCGCTGCAGGTCGGCGAGCACCTGCAGCCAGCCCCGCAAGCTGCCGTCGACCACCGGAATGCGCTCGATGAACAGCAGGTCCGACAACCACAGCGTGCCGGTCCGCTCGTCGAATACCGTCAGATCGTGGTCGGTATGCGCGGTCGGCCACGCGCGAAGCTCCAGCACCCGGTCGCCTAGGTCGAGGGTCGCGCTCCCCGTTACGGCGCGCGTCGGCAGGATGATGTCGGCATCGGCCGCATCCGGGCCGAGGGTGCGCTTTGCTGCGGCGAGATAGACCCGGCCGCGGGCCGCCATGGCCGCGGCGAGCTTCGCGTGCCCCACGAACTCCGGACGATCCGCTACGAACGCGGCGTTGCCGAGGATGTGGTCGGGATGAACGTGGGTATTCACGACGTAGCAGACCGGGAGGGGGGTGACCTTGCGGACGGCTGCCCGCAGCAAGCGCCCGACCTCCGGACTGCCGCCGGTGTCGATTACCGCCGCGCAGCGGCTGCCGACGATGAAGCCGATGTTTGCGATCGCACCGTGGTTCGAGGGCGATGCTTCGGCCTGCGCGCCGACATGCACGTAGATGCCGGCGGCGATTTCCGCTAGCGGTAGCGCGCCGGTGGCAGCTGCCGTGCCGCTGGCGATTACGGCGGCGCAGCAAAAGCTCGCGCCGAAGGCCCTCAAGCGTCGTACTTGATGTAGCGGAACCGCTGATCGTCGTTCGGTGTGCCAGTGAGCGCACCGCCATCCTTGGCCGGCTGCCACTGGACGACCGTCTCGATCTTCTTCGCGAGCTCGAAGTCGCGGTCCGTGATGCCCTTGGCGTCGTGGCTCTGCAGCTTCACGATGACGAACGCGTACGACACCGTGAGGTCGGGGTGATGCCACGCCGCCTCGGCGAGATGGCCCACCGTGTTCACCACCATCAGCGTGCCTTTCCACCCTTCGGTGCGGTACTTGCGGCGGATCCAGCCGTCCTCGAAGTACCAGTGGGACAGCTCGCGCTGGAGGCGCTCCTTGATCTCGGACTCGGAGTAGGTCCGGTGCGTCTCGCGCTCCATGATCTCGCCTCCCGTGGGGATTGGCGCAGTCTAGCACTCCCGCAGGAGCCGGCTCACGCTCGAGCCACCCCCACTTTTGACACAATCCCGCGCGCGACTGTTCGCTTTTGGAGCAGTCCGCAAGCGCCTGTTTCATCCGACGAAAAGTCCGGTGGCGGCAGAAGCATCTGGTATACAGTGGGCCGACAAGCCGCGCGCATACAACGGGCATGCACGGAACTCGACCTGGATGAGACGTGCGAAGTGTCGCTGTGCGGTCCGCAAATAGCCACGCAAATAAAAGGAGACACCAGATGGCAGCAAGAAGCACGTCCACTTGGGGCGTTCTGCTCGGCCTGGTCGTACTGCCCGGCGGCGCGCTCGCCAATCAGGATGTCATCAAACTCACCGGGGACTCGAAGAACTGGGCGATGCAGGCGGGCAACATGCAGAACCACCGCTACAGCCAGCTCAAGCAGATCAACAAGGACAACGTCAAGAATCTCCGCGTCGCGTGGCAGTTCTCGACCGGCGTCCTGCGCGGCCACGAAGGCGGCCCGCTGGTGATCGGCGACATGCTGTACATCCACAGCCCGTTCCCCAACAAGGTTTTCGCGATCAGCCTCGAGGACCAGCAGATCAAGTGGAAGTACGAGCCCAAGCAGGATCCGACGGTGATTCCGGTGATGTGCTGCGACACGGTGAACCGTGGCGTCGCCTACGCCGAGGGCAAGATCTTCCTCCAGCAGGCGGACACGAATCTCGTGGCGCTCGACGCGAAGACCGGCAAAGAGCTGTGGAAGGTCAAGAACGGCGATCCCAAGAAGGGCGAAACGAACACCAACGCCCCGCACGTGTTCAAGGACAAGGTGATCACCGGCATCTCGGGCGGCGAGTTCGGCGTGCGCGGGTACGTGGTCGCCTACGACATCAACAGCGGCAAGCAGGTCTGGAAGGCCTTCAGCACCGGACCCGACGCCGAGATGCTCATCGATCCGGAGAAGACGATGACCTGGACCGACGGCAAGATGGCGCCGGTCGGCAAGGATTCGTCGCTCAAGACCTGGCAGGGCGACCAGTGGAAGATCGGCGGCGGCACCACCTGGGGCTGGTACAGCTACGACCCGAAGCTCAACCTGATGTACTACGGGACCGGGAACCCCAGCACCTGGAACCCGGTGCAGCGGCCCGGCGACAACAAGTGGTCGATGACGCTCTTCGCGCGCGACGTCGACACCGGCCAGGCGCGCTGGGCGTACCAGATGACGCCGCACGACGAGTGGGACTTCGACGGCGTGAACGAGATGATCATCGCCGACGCCATCAACGTGAAAGGCAAGCCGCGCAACGTCGTCGTCCACTTCGACCGCAACGGCTTCGGCTACACGCTGGATCGCGCCACCGGCGAGCTGCTCGTCGCCGAGAAGTACGATCCGACGGTGAATTGGGCGACGCACGTCGACATGAAGACCGGCCGGCCGCAGGTCGTGAAGCAGTTCAGCACGCAGGCGCAGGGCCCGGACGTGAACACGAAGGCGATCTGCCCCGCGGCGCTCGGCACCAAAGACCAGCAACCGGCTGCATACAACCCGGCGAACAAGCTGTTCTACGTGCCGACGAACCACGTCTGCATGGACTACGAGCCGTTCAAGGTCGAGTACACGGCCGGCCAGCCCTACGTCGGCGCCACGCTGTCGATGTACCCGGCGCCGAAGAGCCACGGCGGCATGGGCAATTTCATCGTGTGGGACGCCGGGACCGGCAAGATCGTGAAATCCAAGCCCGAGAAGTTCTCGGTGTGGAGCGGCGCGCTCGTCACCGCCGGCGGCGTCGCCTGCTACGGGACGCTCGAGGGCTACGTGAAGTGCGTCGATGCGAACGACATCACCAAGGAGCTGTACAAGTTCAAGACGCCGTCCGGCATCATCGGCAACCTGAACACCTGGGAGCACAAGGGCAAGCAGTACATCGGCGTGCTCTCCGGGATCGGCGGCTGGGCCGGCATCGGCCTCGCCGCGGGCCTCGACCCCGAGAAGGGAACCGAGGGGCTCGGCGCGGTAGGCGGTTACAAGGAGCTGGCCAAGTACACCGACCTCGGTGGCGTACTGACCGTGTTTACCTTGCCGTAAACCGGATCCGGTTTCAAGCATTAAGAGGCTGGCCCCCTTCCGGGGTGCCAGCCTTTTTGATCTCTGATGGACCACCGAGCATGAAGAAAATGCAACTCGCCGCCGGGATGGCGTTTGCGCTCGCTCTCCTGGCGCTGAACGCGGCGGTCGCTGCCGACCCGGCGCCCTACAAGGTCGCCGACGGGAACAAGGTCGACAAGGTCACGCTCGAAGGCTGGCGCACGTGGCGCGCTCTCGCCTGCGAGCGCTGTCACGGGGCGCGGCAGGAAGGCATGGTCGGACCGTCGCTCATCGACAGCATGAAGCGGCTCTCGAAGGAAGAGTTCAAGCAATCGATCCTGAAAGGGCGGCCCGAAAAGGGCATGCCGAACTTCGACGGCAGCAAGATGGTCACCGAGAACATCGACGGGCTCTACGCGTTCCTGAAAGGACGCTCCGACGGGGCCATCCAGCCCGGCCGCCTGGAAGAGCTGAAGTGAGTCCCGGTTCCCGCGCGCTCGCCATCGCGTCGGCGCTGTTGTTGCCGGTCGCCGCAGCAGCCCAGCAAGGCCCGCCCCCCGTAGGCGAAGACCGCGTGCTCCGCGTCTGCGAGGACCCGAACAACCTGCCGTTCTCGAACCGCGCCGGCGACGGCTTCGAGAACAAGCTCGCCGAGCTCCTGGCGCGCGAGCTGGGATGGACGCTCGAGTACACGTGGTTTCCGCAGCGCATGGGCTTCATCCGCAACACGCTGCGCGGGCGGGACCCGGACTCCAACCGCTTCAAGTGCGACCTCGTCATGGGCGTACCCGCGGGGTTCGAGCTCGCTTCGACCACGAAGCCCTATTACCGCTCGACCTATGCACTGGTGTACGTGAAGGGCAAAGGGCTGGACAGCGTGACGGCGCCGGAGGAGTTGCTCCGCCTCGAGCCCGCCAAGCTGAAATCGCTCAAGCTCGGCGTGGTCGGCCAGACGCCGCCGTCCGACTGGCTTCTCAAGCATCGCCTGTTCGATCAGGTTGTTCCCTATCAGCGTCAGTCCGGGGATCCGGAGCGCTATCCGGGCGAGATGGTCGAGAAGGACCTGGTGGCCGGCACGATCGACGTCGCATTCGTGTGGGGGCCGATCGCCGGTTACTTCGCCAAGCGCGCGCAGTCCGCCGCGCTGGCCGTGGTGCCGTTCAAGCCCGACCCGGAGATCCAGTTCGACTTTCGCATCGCCATGGGCGTGCGCTTCGGCGAACGCGAGTGGAAGGAGCGGATCGAGCGGCTGATCGAGGCCAACCGCCCCCGGATCCAGGCGATCCTCGCTGCCTACGGCGTGCCGCAGTTGGATGATCAGGGCCGGATCATGGCCGTCCCGGACGATCCGTCGCCGACCCGCGGCGGCGCGGGGCCCGCGAAGTAGGCCGCATGCCTCATCGCGCGCGCTCGCTCGCCCGGTGCGCGCTCCTCGTCGCCGGGCTGGCGAGTTCTGGTTCGAGCGCGCAGGACTCGATCTCCGCCGCGGAGACGCTGCTGTTCCAGACCGATCACCTCAAGAACGTCGCGCCGGCGGCGACGCTTTTCTATGAATTCAGAAAGACCGGTTCGGGGGAAGCCGGTTTCGACGATACCGTCGAGCTCCGGGTTCGCGCAGCCGACGGAGGCAAGCGCGTTTCGGTCGCGTTCTTCACGCACGCGCGGAAGATCGACTTCCCCGAGGTGACGCGTCCGGAGGGGAACCCGCTGCTGCTGTACTTCCTCGAGCGCGACATCCGCGAGATGCAACGCCTCACGGGCGGCAAGCCTGGCTATTTCCGCAAGGCGATCCGCCTGGCGCTGGCGCACCCCGCAAGAGTCGCGCAGACGCAGGTTTCGCACGGCGGCAAGGTCCTCGCCGCAAGCGAGATCACGATCGCCCCGTATCTCGACGATCCTCTCAAGGACCGCATCGGCAGGTACGTGGGCAAGACCTACGTCTTCACTCTCTGCGCCGAGGTCCCCGGCGGGATCTACAGCCTGCGTACGACCGTTCCGTCCGCGGCGGGCGGTGCGAAGGAGGTGCCGCTCATCGAGGAGCGCCTGCGTTTCGTGCGCATGACGCGCTGAGCCGATGTGCGTCAGGATCCGGTGCGTTTCCCGATGACCTCCGTCCTGCGCTGCGGCCGCTACCCGCTCGCGCTCGACCGGCCGCTCGTGATGGGCATCGTCAACGTCACGCCCGACTCGTTCTTCGACGGCGGGCGGCACGCCGACGCGCTCGCCGCCGTGGCGCACGCACGACGCCTCGTCGACGAGGGCGCGGATCTCGTCGATGTCGGCGGCGAGTCGAGCCGCCCCGGGGCAGCGCCGGTATCGACCGAGGAGGAGCTCGGGCGCGTCCTGCCGGTGCTGGAGCGGCTGACCGGCGTTGGAGTGCCCATCTCCGTGGACACCACGAGAGCCGAGGTGATGCGCGAGGTGCTCGCGCGCGGCGCGACGATGATCAACGACATCACTGCGCTCGCGGCACCCGGCGCCGCCGAGATCGTCGCCCGATCCGGCGCGGCCGTATGCCTCATGCACATGCAGGGCGAGCCCCGCACGATGCAGGAAAATCCGGTCTACGGCGACGTCGTCCCCGAGGTCCGCGACTTCCTGGCTGCCCGCGCGGCCGCGTGCCTCGCCGCCGGCGTCGCCCGCGAGCGCATCGTCGTCGATCCCGGCTTCAGCTTCGGCAAGACCACCGCGCATAATCTGCGGCTTCTGGCACATCTGGACGCGATCGTGGCGCTCGGCTACCCGGTCCTGGTGGGCTTGTCGCGCAAGTCGAGCCTCGGTCGGATCACCGGCAAGACGCCCGAAGATCGGCTCTCGGCGAGCGTGGCCGGTGCGCTGCTCGCCGTGCAGCGGGGCGCGGCGATCGTGCGCGCCCACGACGTCGCGGCGACGCGCGACGCGCTCGCCGTCCTCGCCGCGGTGGAACGTCAACGATGAACCGACGGGGGACAACTCGCGCGCTCGACGTACGCAGGCGGCCACGAGTTCAGCGCGCCGCAGCAAAAGAAGCCCTGCGCTCGACCGACGGCACGATCGCCGGTATCTACCGCAGATACGGTGTCGATTATCGCCGCCCCTAGCGCGCGGCGGATACGATCTCGAGGGCCGTTCGCGACGCTAGTTGCAGGCCTGACGGCGATGATCGTCGCGCTCGCGTCGGACGACCAGCCCTGGATGGACCGGAATCGCCCCCCGGAGGAACGGGCCGAGTTGCTCGTTGCCGCGATGACGTTCGACGAGAAGCTCTCCCAGCTCCATGGCCAGATCGGGCTCAACCCCGAGTTCCCGTGCGGCCACAGCACTCGCCACGTCCCCGGCGTACCACGCCTCCGCATCCCGACCATGCGGATCACCAACGGCCCGGCCGGGGTGGGCCCCGGCGATTGTGTGCCTCAGAAGCCCGGCTACGGCGCTTCCATCCGGCCTCGCACTCGCGGCGTCCTGGGATCCGGCGCTGGCGTACGCGTTCGGCGAGATTGCGGGCACGGAGACGGTGAACCTGGCCACGCATGTTTTCGAGGCGCCCGGAGTTGAACATCGCGCGCGTGCCGCAGAACGGCCGCAACTTCGAGTACTTCGGCGAGGATCCGTACCTCGCGGGCCGGATGGCGGTCGAGCAGGTCAAGGCGGTCCAGAGCAGGGGCGTCATCGCCATGCCCAAGCATTACGCGGCGAACAACCAGGAGACGAACCGCTTCGAGGTCGATGAGCTCATCGACGAGCGGACGCTGCGCGAGATCTACCTCCCGGCGTTCGAGATGGCGGTCAAGGATGGCGGCGCTGCGGCGGTGATGTGCGCCTACCCCCGCATCAACGGGACCTACGCCTGCGAGAACGAGTACCTCCTGAAGGAGGTGCTCCGGAAGGAGTGGGGCTTCAGGGGATACGTGCAGTCGGACTTCGGCGCCGTTCACAGCACGGCGCGGTCGATCCTGGCGGGCACGGACCTGGAGATGAATACCGGCATCTGGTACAACGCCGCGAGAATCAACGCCGCGCTCGCCGCGGATGCGATCCGGGTCGCCGACATCGACATCCTGCTCAAGCGCAGGTTCCACTCGATGTTCCGGCTCGGCCAGTTCGATCGGCCGCTCGTGGAGACGCCCATCGACGCGATCGGGCACGGCCGGCTCGCCCGCTCCATCGCGGAGCAAAGCGCAGTGCTTCTCAAGAACGAGAATGGCGCGCTGCCGCTCGACTCTTCCGTCCTGCGATCGATCGCCCTGATCGGGCCGCGAGCGCAGGCGCGCGACGCGAACACGGGGGGCGAGGGGAGCTCGAAGGTTGTCCCGCTCTACACCATCACCCCTATCGAGGGCCTGCGGAACGTCCTGAAAGCTCTGGGCTCGACTGCCACGGTGACCTACAACGACGGCGTCGATCTTCCTGTCGCAGCGGCCCTGGCTGCGTCGTCCGATATCGCGATCGTCATGGTCGGCGACACCCTCACGGAAGGGGCCGATCGATCCAATCTCCGGCTGCCGGGGAATCAGGACGCACTGGTGTCCGCGGTGGCGACGGCGAATCCGCGCACGATCGTCGTTCTCAAGAACGGCGGGCCAGTGCTGATGCCGTGGATCGACCAGGTCCGGGCGGTTCTCGAGGCGTGGTATCCAGGCAGCGAGGACGGCAACGCGGTGGCCCGGCTGCTGCTCGGCATCGCGACCCCCTCGGGCAAACTGCCGATCACCTTCCCGAAGGCCGAAAGCGACGTCCCGGCACGTACCACGGCGCAGTGGCCCGGCGTAACGGTGAACGGTGTGGCCACCGCCACGTACTCCGAGGGCTTGCAGGTGGGCTACCGCTGGTACGATTCAAGAGGCATCAAACCGTTGTTCCCATTCGGCTTCGGCCTCTCGTACACGACCTTCTCGTTGTCACGCCTCGAGACGACACCGGCCGTGACCGATGGGACGAGGCCGATCCGGGTCGAATTCTGGCTGGAGAACACGGGTCGACGGGCGGGTGCCGAGGTGCCGCAGCTCTATCTCGGCCTGCCGTGTGCAACCGGTGCACCGCCAAAGCGGCTCGTCGGCTTCAAGAAGGTGTGGCTGGACGCCGGCGAACGAGCAAAGCTGACGCTCATGATCGATCCGAGCGCGACAAACCGTCCGCTTTCCTACTGGGACAGCGGCGCCCGCGGCTGGGCGATTGCGAACGGCACGTATGAGGTCTACGTTGGCAGGTCGGCCGGAGATATCGCCGCAGCCGGTGCCTTCGTCATCATGCGCTCAGGGGCCGCGAGCGTTGACGATGGACGGCGCGTTCAATGTGCTGCACGGCCGCGCACATCGTGAACCCGGAAGTGCTCGGGCATCCGCGGGCGATGAGCGGTCGGTCGTTGCCTGACTGCCCATTGCTCCTTCCATACGGCTCTGTCGCATCCGGCGCAAGCGATTCAAAACGAGGCGCATGATCCACCGTCCACACGTGCCATCGACTCCTGCTGGTAGTCGTGCTTGTAGGCAGCGCGATTTCCTCGATGCTTTCACTGCTCCGGCTGGAAGTGCGCGTCAGTCACCGCAGAGCCGTCGCATCCGCGAGTTCGACCGGCCCGCTATGCAACGGCGTGCTTGGCCCAAACCGGCGTCGCGACCCGGATCTCGGGTTCGCCGGCAAGGAGGGGCGTGACCTCGCTCACGTACGCTGCGTACCACGACGCCGCCAGGAACGTCTGGGACGAGGCGCGGTCCGCGTACTGCTGAAAGACGCAGATCGTGTCGGGATCGTTCTCGTCGTAGCAATAGAAGTAGGCTTCGTGAGCAGCATTTGCTGCGATGCGCGGTTGCAGATGCCGCTCCCAGGTGCGACGAACTTCGTCGCGCTTCCCAGGTAGCGCCCGGTGCGTGATGAACAGTGCGGTCTTGCTCATTGATGCCTCTCGATCATGACCATGACGCTCAACCCCGCAATCCCGACGACGCGCTCGCGATCCAGGGACCGGGCCCGCGATGCTTGATGATCGACAGCCGGCAACGCAGCGGTCCGCGCAAGTGAGCGCTGATGGCGAGAGTCGTCGAAGTCAGCCGCCGCTGCCATACGGCCGGGTTAGGATCTCGAGCAGGTGTCCGCTCGGATCCTCGAAGTAGACGCCGCGGCCGCCGTCGCGGGTGTTGATCTCACCCCGGCGGTGTTGGGAGGGATCAGCCCAGTAGGAAAGCTTGCGCTCCCGTATACGCCCGAAGATCTCCTCGAATTCGGTATCGGCGACGAGAAAGGCGTAGTGCTGGGGGGTGATCTCGCCATCCGCGTCGAGAAAGTCGAGGCTGACATCGTTATCCGCCTGCACCACGAGGAAGGGTCCGAACGGCACCGGGGCAGGGAGACCGAGTATCTCGGCCAGGAATACAGCGGCGGCGCGCTTGTCGCGTGCCGAGACGATTGTGTGGTTCAGCTTGACGGTCATGATCGCGACGCTCCTTGAATGGGGTCGGAATCGATGATAAGACCTGAGGGTTACTTGAGGTCAATGGCGGATTCGGTTCCCGGCCGGCGCGATGGCTGAGCCGGCGGAGTCGAGCATCAATGGGGCTCGGAAGAGCCGCCGGATGCGCGGCTCTTGATAGAGTCTTGACGATAGTTGTGCGTATTGGTAACTGTATCCGCGACCGGAAACGACAACGCCAGGAGCAGTCATGAACCAACCGCCCGCAGGCTGGCCGAGGATTTCGAGCGCAGTGTTCTACGAAGACGCCGCCGCCGCCATTCCGTGGCTTTGCCGCACGTTCGGCTTCGAGGTGCGTCTGAAGGTCGAGGGCGAGGGCGGACGCATCGAGCACTCCGAGCTCGTGTTCGGCGAGGGGCTCATCATGGTCGGCAGCGCGGGCGGCAAGTCGGATCGTCCCGGGCCCTTGCCCTGCAAAAGCCCGCGCGCGCTCGGCGGCGCCAACACGCAGACCCTGTGCGTCTGCGTGGATGATGTCGACGCGCATTGCGAACGGGCGCGGGCGGCAGGCGCGAAGATCGTGGAGGCGCCGTCTACGCAGGACTACGGAGAAGAATACTGGAGCGACCGCACCTACCGGGCGGAGGATCTCGAAGGGCATCACTGGTGGTTCCTGCAGCGGGTGAGAGAGCCCACCGTCCGTACCAGCTGATCCCGATCGGATCTTGCTATGCGGCCCTGCGGGCGCGCATCTCCATCATCAGCTTCCAGGCGGCCCCCTTGTCCCAGGACATTTCGCCGAGCCATCTGAACGACTGGTCGGTGATCTCGACGAAGCGCCAGCGGCTCAGCAGTCCGTTCGCATCCTCGCCGACCTGGACGATATCGGCGCCCACGGCCCGGCCGATCTGGCGCATTTCCAGCGGCCGGCTGGGATCGAACCAGGTGATGTGCCAGGCATCGATCGCCGGGTCGTACCAGCGAAACGTGGTGCCGTACATGTGCCACGGCTCATTCGATGCGGTGCGAAGGCGCCGCGCCGGGAAAATCCACACGTCTTGAATGGCCTTCCCGTCGAGCACCCAGCTGAAGTGCCACTCACCCTCCGCGCGGCAAGTGGGCGCGTTCAAGGGGTGGAAATCGATATCGAGGCGCCAGGATCCGACGAACCGGCCATAGAGCTGCAGCTTGGACGCCAGGGTGTCGTTTGGCTGCGCGGAGCCGAGCGCTTCCAGCATCGGTGCCGGGGCGGTCATGGCTCGGAGCGCCCGCAGTAGGCCTCGAGCCGATAGCCGTCGGGGTCGACCACGAATCCGGCGTAGTAGCCGGCGCCATAGTCGGCGCGCACGCCCGGCTTGCCGTTGTCGCGTCCCCCGGCGTCGAGCGCTGCGGCGTGGAATGCGTCCACGCTCTTGCGCGTCGGCGCGGCGAAGCAGAAGTGCAGGCCCGAGCCGTCGTCCGGCGGCACCGGGCGCGCCACGACGCTGATCCAGAGGGCGATCCCCTCGCGGCCATAGCCGAGCGAGCCCTCGCCGTCGCTCAGGCAGCGGTAGCCGAGGGGCTTAAGCGCCGCATCGTAGAAGCGCCTCGTTCTGCGGAGATCGCGAACACCTATGGAGACGTGGTCGATCATGGAGCGGGATCCTCACGTGATGGGTGGCAATTGGTCGGTGTCGATCCGTGCCCAAGATTAGCGCCGCGGCCCGTGCCACCGCTTGGGTGAAATTGCTATCCTTGGCCGATGCAGCGCGAGACCGCAGGCTGTCCCGCAGGCACAGCCGGCCGACCCTCCGGGGCGCCGTCCGTTCGCGCCCTCGCGCGCGAGCTTCATTCGTCGTACCGGAACCGGTCGAGCCGGTAGAAGCTCGCGAGCTCGCGCAGCCGCTCGCGGTTCGGCGGCTCGTGGAAATAGCCGCGGATGGAGCCGCGGATCCCGCTCTGCCGGCGCAGATCTACCAGCATTTCGGCGTGCTTCACCCAAGTGGAGAGCGCGTCCAGAACGGGTACGCCGTCCACCTCGGACACGCGCCGCGAGGCGAGCAGCACGCACAGCGGCGCCTCGCCCGGGATGATGACGTCGGCGCCCGCGGCGATGAGGCCGCGCGCGGCAGTCCGGAAGCGCTCGATCAGACCGGACGGCTCGTCGTAGGCAGCCAGCACGTCCTTGAACCGGAAGCCCACGTCGCGCGCGCCGGCGTAGCGCGTCTCGAGGCCGTGGCGGCGGGCGTTGTCGTCGATCAGCGGGACCAGCTCCGAGATGAAGACCAGCACGCCGAATCGCCGTCCGAGCAGGCAGGAAGCCAGCATCGCGGATTCGCCGTAGCCCACCACCGGGATCTCGAGCATCGAGCGCAGCTCGCGCAGCCCCGGCTCGGGAAGGGTGCTGATCGCAAATGCGTCGTAGCCTTCCTCCTGCGCCTGCAGCCCGGCGGCGAAGAACTGCATGCCGTGGAGGTACTGGAGCGAGGCGTGTCGAATGTCCTCGCCCGGATAGTTGCTGCGGTAGGTGCCCGGGTGCATGCCGTGCAGCACGATCTCGGTGTCCGGCCGGGCCACGCGCGCGAAATGCTCGCACAACGCCGCCGCGTACGCGCCAAGCTGCTGCAGCACCGTGAAGCTCTGGTGCCAGATCCTCATGAACCGAAGTTGACCTTGTCCGAGGGGGTCACTGACGCTCGGGTACCTGCGCGCCAAGCGGCGGCGTGCCGTTCGGACCGTCCTGGCTCACGAGGTCGTGCTGCATGTCCGGAACCAGGCCAACCGATTTCATCGTCGCTTCACTCCGGTCAGTCGCACCACATGCCGCCGTTCACGTCGAGAATCTCGCCGTTCACGAAGCCATTGTCGCGCGCGCCCAGGAAGAGGATCGCGCGCACCACCTCGTCGAGCGTGCCCATGCGCCCGACCGGGATCAGTTTGCGCAGCGCCTCGGGGAACTCGGTCGTCATGGCAGTCGCGATGGGTCCGGGCGCTACGGCGTTCACCGTGATGCCGTGCGGCGCCAGTTCCTTGGCAAGGAAGCCGGTGATCGCGTGAACACCGGCCTTCGACGCGCCATAGGCCGCGTTGGAGGCGCGGCCCTGCTCGTCCGGCGCCAGCCACGGCCGGGCGTTGCCGCCGTTCTTGCCGACCACCGATCCGATGTTGACGATGCGGCCGTAGTGCCGGCGCCGCATCGGCTCGATCACGGCCTGGCAGCAGAAGAAGGTGGCCTTCAGATTGACGTCCATCACCCGGTCCCACTCCTCCTCGGCGAGCGCTTGCGCGGAGCCGAACGACACCACCCCTGCGACGTTCACCAGCAGGTCGATGCGGCGTTCCGCTTCCATCACCTGCTCCACGAGGCGCAGTACGTCGCCACGGCGGGTGACATCGAGCGCGGCGGGGCGGAATCGCGTGCCGTCCTTGGCGCCGCCGAGGTCGGGTTTCGCCACATCGGCGCAGACCACGGTCGCGCCTTGCGCGAGGAGCGCGCGGGTGAGCGCGGCGCCGATGCCGCCGGAACCTCCGGTGACGAGCGCCACCTGCCCGTCGAAAGCGTTACCGTCCATCACTCGCGGATCATTCGATCTGAACCTTCGCTTCTTGCACGACCTTTCGCCACTTCTCCACCTCGGCACGGAAGAAGCGGCCGAACTCCGCCGCAGTCGAGCCCACCGGCTCCGAGCCGAGCGAGAGGAGCCGTTCCCGTACCTGCGGATCCTTCAGCGACTCTACCGTCTCGGCCTGCAGCTTCTCGACGACGTCGGCGGGCGTTCCGGCCGGCACGAAGAAGCCGAACCAGGCATTGGCATCGTAGTTCGCCAGGCCGAGCTCATGCAGCGTCGGAATATCGCTCGCCACGGCCGAGCGGGTGCGGGTGCTCACCGCGAGCGCGCGCAGGCGCCCGGCCTTGGCGAGCGGCAGCGTCGTGATGATGTTGTCGAAGGTGAGCGGGATCTGACCGGACAGCACGTCGTTCATCGCGGGGGCGGCGCCCTTGTAGGGTACGGCCGCGAGCTTGATTCCGGCGCTCGCCGCGAAATACTCCATGAAGAGGTGTGAGCCGGAGCCGTTTCCCGCCGTCGCGTAGAGGAGGGGCTGAGGCGCCGCCTTCGCCGCGGCGACGAGCTCGGCGACGCTGGCGTACGGCGCGTTCGGGTTCACCACCAGCAGGAACGGCGACGAGGAGATCTGCGTGACCGGCAGCAGGTCTTTCACCGGGTCGTAGGTGAGCTTCGGATAGAGGCTGGGATTGATCGAAAGCGAGATCGTCCCCAGCAGCACCGTGTAGCCGTCCGCCGCCGAGCGGGCGACGTGCTCGGATCCGATGTTGCTCGCGGCACCGGCCCGGTTGTCGATGACGACCGGCTGTCCCAGCCGCTCGGCGAGCTTCGACCCCACCGCGCGGGCGGCGACATCGCTCGCGCCGCCCGGTGGGAAGCCGACGACGACCCGGACCGGCTTGCTCGGATAGCCCGCAGGCTGCGCGGCCGCCGAACCGGCGAGCGCTGCAGCGATGAACACCATGATCAGGCGCATGTCGAGGTCCATCCTCTTAGGGACGTGCCGCGGCGGCGTCGGTGCCGGCGATGCGACCGAAGACGAGGCCCTTCAGAACCGATGTGGCCCCGGTGTAGTTCCCGTAGTAGATCCCGATGGTTTCGCCGGCGGCATAGAGGCCGGGGATCGGCTCGCCGTCGCGGTCGAGCACGCGCGCCTTCGGATCCACCTTCACGCCGCCAAACGTGAACACGTTCGCGGAGATGATCGGATAAGCATGGAACGGCGCCTCGTCGATAGGCAGCGCCCAGTTGGACTTGCTCGGTTCGAGCCCTCGTGTGGCGAGGTTGTCGAGCTGCAGCGGCCGGTATTCGCCGGGCACGCAGCACCGGTTGTACTCGTCGACCGTTTGCACCAGCCGCGCCTCCGGCACGCCGATCTTCCGGGCCAGCTCGGCGATCGAGCGGGCTTCGATCGGCGGCTTGTCCGTCCGTATGCCCAGGCGATAGTTCGGTATGCGGCTGTGGCGGGCGTCGAGGATCACATAGGCGAGCCCGTCGCGCTGCTCGAAGATGCGCCGCGTGATCCGCTCGTAGACGGCGTCCACCGTGCCGGGCGCCTCGTCGGTGAACCGCAGGCCGTCCTTGTTGACGAGGATGCCGTACGGGAAGATGAACACCGAGGGCTCGGCCACCCCCGAGCGCGGATCCACCGGCTCGGCATGGTAGCTGCCGAAGTCGCCGCAGCCGAGCGCGCCGACGTCGAGCGCCATCGCGATGCCCTCGCCGCGGTTGTAGTAGCCGCCCTTGCAAATCGGGCGCAGGAAGACCGAGCGCGGCCCGACATAGCGGGTCATCATCTCGCTGCTACCCTCGAAGCCGCCGGTCGCGAGCACGACGCGGCCCGACAGCTCGAGCGCAGCGCCTGCGCGGCGCTTCGCGCGCAAGCCGGTGACGCGCCCCTCGGCGTCGACGGAGAGTGCGGTCGCCGTCGTTTCGTAGAGGAATGCCACTTCGAGCTTCTCGGCGCGCGCCGCAAGCGCCTCCACCAGCGCCAGCCCGCCGCCGACGGGGAGCAGGCGTGGCTGCGACTTCGTCAGGAACTGAGTCGGGAGAAAGTCGAAGCGCAGGCCGAATCCCTTCAGCCAGGCGACGGTCGGGCCGGCGGCGTTGGCGAATGTCTCCAGCAACGTCGGGTCGGCGATGGCGAGCGAGCGCGCGAGATTGGAGCGGCCTTCCGCGGCCTCTTCGACGAGCTCGGGGTCCACATAGCCGCTGCCGTTCTCCGCCAGCATGATCTCGAAGTCGTCGGTCACTTCGGTCTCGCTCTTCATGCGGAGGTAGGCCTCGGTATAACGGCTCTGCCCGCCGCGCTCCTCGCGCGTCGAGCGCTCGAGCACCGCTACCTTCGCGCCGTTCTCGCGCGCCGCGACCGCCGCGGACAGACCGGCGACGCCGCAACCCGCTACCACCACGTCGAACTCGCGCGTTTCCATCCGGTCTCCGTCAGGCAAGAAAACGCAGGATTGCGTCGGCGCACTCCGCGGGTCGGGTTTCGAACACCTCGCCGTCGCCGTGCAGGGTTGCGGTCCGGGCGCGCTGCATGACCGCGCACAGCCTACCGGCCTGCTCGCCGAAATGCATCTCGTGCGGGGTGAGCAGTTCCAGCACCAGCGCTGGCGCCTCCATCCGGCGCAGGGCGTCCTCCATGTCGAAGGCGAAGATCGCCTCGTAGGCCGGTACGATGCTGCGCCACCCCTGCAAATAATCGAGCACCTGCATCTCGGCATTCTCGACGTCCGCCGCCTGCACGCTGGCCGCGGTGCGTAGCGGCTGCGGCCACCAGAGCGCCTGGACTTCGGCATGGACCGCGGCCCATTGCCGGATCCGGTGCGCGCCGTCCGCGCTGTCGCCGTATTTCGGGAAGTAATGGTCGACGATGTGGCGGATCGCTTCATCGCGGCCGCCCTTGTCGAGGATGAGGCTGTGCGTCTGCCCGACGACCACCACCGAATCGACGCGCGACGGCCAGTCCGCCGCGAGCGCGGCGGCGATCTTGTTGCCGGTATGCAGGCCGACCAGGTGTGCGCGGCGCACGCCGAGCGCGTCGAGAAACTCGACGAAGCACTCCGCGATCGAGCGGATGCTCGGCGATGCCGGGAGCGGATGCGAGTTCCCGAAACCGGGCGTGTCGACCGCTATCGCGCGAAAGCGCGGCGCGAGGAGCGGCAGGACGTGGCGGAAATAGCGGTGCGAGCGGGGCGTGGCGTGCATCAGGAGCACCACCTCGCCCGAGCCCGCTTCCGCGAAGTGCATCGGGCCACGGGCCGTCTGCGCGTAGCTCCGGCGCATCATCGCGGCGTCACTCCGCTTTGATCTTCGCGTCCTTGATCGTCTTGCCCCACCGCTCGTACTCGGAGTCGACGAATGCCTTGAACTGGTCGACGGTCATCGTCGAGGGGTCGGTATTGAGCTTGAGCAGGGCCTCGCGGACGGCCTTCGATTCGATCACCGCATTCAGTTCGCGGTTGAGGCGCGCGAGAACGTCGGCCGGCGTGCCTGCCGGCGCCATGATGCCGACCCAGGTTCCGGCATTCACCGGGACGCCCTGTTCGGCCATGGTCTTGAGATCGGGCGCGCCGCTGAACCGGTTGCTCGCCGCGAGCCCGAGCATCTTCACCCGGCCGCCGCGGGCATGCGGATCGGCGACCGACATCGGCACGATCATCGAATCGACCTGCCCGCCGATCACCGCCTGCATGGCGGGCGCCGCGCCCTGGAACGGCACGTGCAGCACGTCGAAGCCGCCCTGCTGCTTGAACATCTCCATGGCGACGTGGGCGGACCCGCCGACGCCCCAGGAGGCGAACGTGATCTTTCCCGGATTGCGCTTGGCCTCCGCCACGAACTCGGCGACGGACGCGGCCGGAAAGCCGGGGTTCACCACGAGGGCGTACGGGAAATACCCCGCCATCCCGACGGCGGCGAAGTCACGGCGGGGGTCGTAAGCGAGCTTTGGATAGACGTGGGGATTGATCGCGTGGGTATCGGCCGTAACCCAGATGAGGGTATAGCCGTCCTTCGGCGCCCGCGCGACCGTTTCGCTCCCGATGGCGCCGTTCGCGCCGGGCCGATTTTCGACGACCACGGTTTGCTTGAGCCGCTCGCCCAGAGGCTGCGCGACCACGCGGGCCACCACATCGCTGCCGCCGCCCGCAGGCCACGGGACCACCAGCCGGACCGGCTTGTCCGGGTACTGCGCAGCGGCGTTGAACGCCGGCAGTACGGTGCAAGCCGCGGCCGCGACCGTAACGAGACGCAGGGCGAGAACGCTCGAATTCACTGGGTGCTCCTCCTTGTGTGCGCGAGTATGCTCCCGCTGGCGCGGCACGGATTCGCATTGGCTGAAGACCGCCTTCGCCGCGACGTCAAAGTCAGGGCAAGCCGATTGTGGCCAAGCTGAAGACGCCAGGCAAGCGGATCGCAGCGCGCGGCCGACCGCAGAGAGCAGATTCTCCGCGCCGCCGGCGCGGTGCTGCGTCAGCGACGATCGTCAGCAAGCCGGCCAGCCGGTTCTTCGAGGATTTCGAGATCGGGACCCGTTATCCAACGCGCGCAAGAGTCATCACCGACGCGGACCACGAGGCATTCTGCCGCCTCGTAGGGTACGAGGTGCCGATATTTCTCGACGACGGCTACGCGAAGCGGCGCGGCCTTCCCGGGCGGATCTGTCCGAGCCATCTGATCATGTCCTTCTCGAGTGCGATGACCGGCGATCTCTTCGAGGATAGCGTCATCGCTCTCGTCGCGATCGAGAACGCGCGTTTCCTTGGCGTCGTCCGGCCAGGCGACACGATCCGCACCGAGGTCGAAGTCGTGGAGAAGCGCCCGAGTCGCAAGTGGGACCGCGGGGTCGTGGTGTTCCGCGACCACGTGTACAGGCAGGACGGGAGCGAGGTCTTCCGCAACGACAAGGTGACGCTCATCCGGCGGCGCCCTGCGACCGCAAAAGCGTGAGGCGGCGTGCTGATTCGGTTCAACGTTCAGGCGCTCGCTCGTCGCGCGCAGGGACGTCTGCGCGGAAGCCGCACCGATCGCCGGCGCGAACCCGATTGCACGACAGGAGGATCGACGTGGCCGACCATGAACTGCCGCAGGAGGGCGAAGTCTTCCAGGGACCCTCGAAGACACTCACCGATGCGCACTTTCTATTCTTCTCCGGCCTGACCGGCGATGTGCATCCCATCCACTACGACGTCGAGTATGCGAAGAAGACCCGCTTCGAGAAGCCCCTCGCGCACGGACTGCTCCTGTCCGCGCTCACGGCGCTCGGCGCGTCGTCCGGACGTGACCGGGCCGAGGGCTTCGTTTTCGTGGAGCAGGGATGCCGCTTTCTGCGGCCGGCGGTCGTAGGGGACACCATCCGGCCGCGCCAGGAGGTGGAACGGGTGTGGCGCGAGGGGAAGAAGCTCTTCTGCCGGCTCAAGACGACGCTGACGAACCAGCGCGACGAGGTGCTGCTCGAGGGCTTCCATACTTATCGCGTTCTCGAAGACGACAGAAAGGAACCCGCAGCATGAGCAACGACCGCGAGCCGGTGCTGGGCGGCGCGACCTGGCCCGAGCAATACACCTACGTCCCCGCGCTCAAGGTGGGAAACATGGTCTGGCTGTCCGGCACGACCGGGACCGACGATTCCGGCCGGATCACCGCGCCGGGCGACATCGCCGAGCAGACGCGCCAGATCTTCCGCAAGTTCGATCGCCTGCTGCGCACGATCGGGGGCACCTGCGACGACATCGTGTCGACCACCGATTTCTTCACGACGACCGAGAACTACAAGCGGACGGCAGCGGTGCGCCGGGAATTCTTCCGGACCCGGAGACCGACATCGACCGGCGTCCTCGTCGCAGGGCTTCTCCGCAAGGACGCCCTGATCGAGATCTCCGCGGTGGC
This sequence comes from uncultured beta proteobacterium, assembly GCA_963754305.1. Taxonomy (GTDB): domain Bacteria; phylum Pseudomonadota; class Gammaproteobacteria; order Burkholderiales; family SG8-39; genus DATEDA01. The sequence continues at coordinate 169,316 of CAVWFR010000029.1, forward strand.
GGTCCTCCCTGACCGGTGACCGACCCCCTCCGACAACCGACCGAGCAGATCGAGGCGCTCCAAAGCGAGCGGCTCCGGGAGCTCCTCGGCCTGTGTGCGCGCGGCCACAGGTACTACAAGCGCACGTGGGCCGCGGCCGGCGTGGACATCGCGAGCATTCAAACGATCGCCGAGCTCGAGCGGCTGCCACTGACGTTCAAGGCCGATCTCATGGCTGAGCCGGAGAGCTTCCGGCTGAATGTGGCCGGGCTGCCCCTTGCCGAGCGCACGCTCTGGGACGTGATCTACACGACAGGAACCACGAGCGAACCGACACCCGTCTACAACACGACGCACGATTATCACGCCTATCTCTTCCAATCGCGGCGCGTGGCAGAGATCTCCGGCATCCGGGAGAGCGACGTGATCGCGAACCTCTTCCCGCTAACGCCGGCGCCGATGGGCGCGTTCGTCCGCTCGGCTGCGAACGCCTACGCCAGCGGCGCCGCCATCTTTGCGGTCCTTCCCGGTGCGCCGCATGGACGCTTCGACGTTCAACGGAGCCTGGACGAAGGGCTCGGGCTCGTCGAGCGGCACCGGGCAACGGTGCTTTGGGGCGTGCCGAGCTTCGTGCGGCGCACCCTGCTCCGGGCCGGGGAGCTGAGCGCGGACTGGACGAGCCTGCGGATGTGCGTGATCTCGGGTGAGACCTCCACCCCCGCGATCGCGACGAGCTCCGCGATGCATGCGCGCCGTCGGCGCCCGCGGCACCACCGTCTTCGATCGCTACGGATCGACGGAGCTGGGTGCATTCGCGCAATGCGTCGAGGACGGCGACTGGCACAACCCGGCCCCGGAGATCCAGTACCACGAGGTCGTGGATCCGCAGACCGGCCGCCGGCTGCCCGACGGCCAGCGCGGATGCTCGCCGTGACCCACCTCGATCGCCGCGGCACCGTGCTGCTGCGCTACGTCGTGGGCGACGAAGTGGCCCTGACGCGCGCCCCGTGTCCCGCCTGCGGCGAACCTCGGAGCGCGTGATCGGACCGGTGGTCCGCGCCAAGGACCTCGTGAAGGTGAAAGGCATGCTGGTCAACCCTGCGGCGCTGCTCGACGCGTTGCGCGGGCTGCCGGGCATCGACGAGTTCCAGGTCATCGTGGGCCGGGAGAACCCTGCCGACCCGT
>CAVWFR010000030.1:0-132638 GCA_963754305.1 uncultured beta proteobacterium
CGGCGTGCCGTGCGCACGCGACGCCGGTCGGGAACCGTCCGGTAGGTGTTCACCGTCCCGGAGCTGAATGCGCATGCGCTGCGCGACCTCAGGTCGGCGTTGCCTGAGGGGTGCACGGACGGCTCTTCGACGAGCCGCACTTGCGAGATCGGGCTCGCCCACCGCTCGGGCGTCCCGTACCGGTCGATCATCTACCTCGTCGACGCGTGCGCTCGGCCGCGCCCGGCGTGAGCGGCGGCGGAAATCAGGAGCGACTGATCATGACCAACCGAAGCAAACTGGAGGCGCTGCGCGCTTCGAAGCTCGCGGTCGAGCTCTCCCCCGAGCAGTGCGGCGTGCTCTCCGACCTCATCGACTTCCGCGACCTCAAGGCCGGCGACGTATTGGTCAGGGAGGGCACGCGCGACAATCACCTTTATGTGATCGTGAGCGGCGCGGTGGGCGTCGTGAAGAGCGCCGGCGGCAGCGGGGAGACCACGCTTCTCACGCTCGCCGATGGCGCATTTGTCGATGAGCTCGGTTTCATGGATGGCACTGCGCACTATGCGTCGCTGATGGCGCTCGGCGACACCTGCGTATTCGGACTGGAGCGCCAAAAGCTCGAGTCGCTGCTCGCCACGCATCCGGAGATCGTGTACCGGGTGATGCGCGCGATCATCCGCGCGGTCCACCAGATCCAACGACAGTTGTCGCGGCACTCGGTAGAGCTTTCCAACAACATCCACGAGCAGACGGGCCGGCACTGACGCAGTCGCAACGCCCGGGATTCAGGCGTGGACGGCGTAGTTTCCGTACTATGGCTCGTACATCCGCGATTTGACGAAGCAGAGCAGATCGTCCGGCTCAGGCACCGTGGCGAGCTTCTGCTCGTAGGCGACCCGGGCGACGGTCGCTGCGATGTGGGCCGAGACCTCCCGGATGCTGGCGAGCGGCGGGTACAAACTCCCCTGGGCAAGATCCGCTTCGCTGACGTCGCGCGCGAGGGCGTGCGTCGCCGCCATGAACATCTTATCGGTGATGCGTGTCGCGCCGCTCGCGATGGCGCCCAGCCCCACGCCGGGAAAGATGTAGGAGTTGTTCCCCCTGTCTCGGCGCCAGCCACCGCTTCCATAGCCGATGGACGCCGCAGCTCATGAGATCGTTCATGAGGTCGTACCGGCCGGCGACGAGCTCGAAGACGCGGCGGATGCGGCGCTCGCGCTCGCCTTCGCTCACGTCCTCGTACCCGAACGACCGCGACAGATTCGCCAAAGCTCCTCCCCTGCGGACGAGACCCGAGGCGCCGCCTCTTGACGTGGATGGGCGCTCTCGCCGTGACTACTTGCGATAGAAGTACTCGGGCGCTCCTGCCGCTCGCGGCGTCTGCTTGCGCGCCTGGTTCGGGTTGAACGTGTGCGTGGCGACGAACAGGTTGCCCGCGGTGCTCGCCGTACCCGGCATGATCTTGTCCACGTCGTACTTGTTGCCGTGGCAGCCGTTGCACGTCGCGCGCGGTTCGGTCGGCGCCTTGCCCGCGACAGCGTGCGGGGAGTGGCAGTCCACGCAGCTCAGGACGTTCTTCCTGTAGTGCGACGACTGGATGAACTCCTGGTACTCCTCGTGGTGCTTGCGTGCGTCGTACAGGCCGCTTCTCTGCGACTGCTCGTCGAGCCAGAACGCGTCATTGAGGTCTGTATTCGGATAGTTCTTGCTCACCGGCTGCGCGGGGTTCACGCCCGGGAGGAGCATTTTGTCCGGGTACCACTTGCGCCAGTCGTCCTGGCCGGCCTTGTAGGTCTGCCCGACGATCGGGTGCGGCTGGTCCTCGCGCGGGTTGCCCTGAGCCGTCTTGAAGTTGTAGTTCTCCTTGCGCACGTGGCAATAGCCGCACACGAGCGACGCGGTTTCCTTCGTCGCCTTGCCGGGGTTGAACACGTCGCCGGCCTTGGCCGACTGCAGGTGCTTCGCGCCGGGGCCGTGGCAGGACTCGCAGCCGGTGTTGTGCTCGACCATCGTGACCTTCTGTGCCGCAGGGTCCGCCGGATCGTAGGCGAGCAGCCGGTAACCGGTCGCGTGGCAGGTTGCGCACTGGGTCTCCCAGTCGTTCCGCTGCCCGTAGTTCTCCCACTGCCTGTGGACGCGGTTCCACTGCTTGTCCATGAACTGCAGGTTACCGGTCGCCGGGTTCCTCACCAGGTAGCGCTGCTTCCAGTACGAGCCCACGACGAGCTGCACGTCCTCGAGCTTGTAGGGTTTGCCGTCGATGTTGCCCTTCGTCGGGCCGGGCGTGCCCTTGGCGTCCTTCGACCACTGCTCGCCCGGGTCCTTGAGCAGCCCGTCGCGCAGCGTGCGGATCATCTTCGAGTGATAGGTCTCGTTCCACGTTCGGTACTCGGCCTGGTGGCACTTCTGGCAGGCCTGCGAACCCACGAAACCGTCCGCGGTCGGGCCGCCAGGGGCGGTCACGCAGCCCGCGATGACGGCGCCGAGCGCCGCGAGAACGGCAAGCACTGCCCAGAGATAGCGCTTCATGGTTTCTCCTCTCTACTCGAGACTGAGTTCCGATCCTGCTCAGAGCACCAGCGCCGCACACACCAGCAACCCGAAGACGAATTCGAGCCGTGCGGTGCGCTTGAGGAGCGGGTTGAGCGCGGGGCTGATCGGCGCCCGCGCGAGGTCCCGCATGAGGAAGACCGCGATCGGCAGCGCCGCGACCGGCAGCAGCATCCGCGCCCCGCTGCCGGTCAGCGCACCGAGCAGCGGCAGCGCCGCGAACGGCAGCAGCACGAGCACCGCGAACTCGATGCGGGTCGCCGCGTAGCCGATGCGCACCGCGAGGGTGATCTTGCCCGAGCGCCGGTCGCTCTCGAGGTCGCGGTAGTTGTTGACGACGAGCACCGCCGCCGCGAGCGCGCCGATCATGGCGCCCGCCGCAGCCGGACGCCCAGGCGAAGCGGCCGGTCTGCAGAAAATAGCTGCCGACCGTCGCCACCAGGCCGAAGAACACGAACACGAAGAATTCGCCTGACGCCGTATAGGCGATCGGCCGCGGACCGCCGGTGTACGCGATGCCCGCGGCGACCGACGCGAGCCCGATGACGAAGATCGGCCAGCCGCCGATCGAGACGAGATACGCGCCGAGCACCATCGCCAGCCCGAAGCTCGTCGCCGCGGCGCGCCGGACGTCCGCCGGGGCGAGCCAGCGCATCGAGGTGGCGCGCGGCGGCCCGAGACGATCGGCGCCGTCGGCGCCGCGCTCGTAGTCGCCGACGTCGTTGTAGAGGTTCGTGCCGATCTGGATCAGCACCGCCGCGCCCAATGCCACGGCGGCGGCGAGCCACAGGATTTCCGCGCCCTCGTGCCACGCGAGCGCGGTCCCCACGAGCACCGGGACCATTGCGATCGTGAGCGTCGGCGGTCGGGCGGCGGTCCACCAAGCCTTCAGCGGGCCGGGCGAAGCGATTGCGTGGGCGGCGGGTCGGGTCACTCGAATCTCCGTTGAACTGCGAGACGGCCTACTTCCAGGCCATGCTCACCATCTTGCGGCGGATGAACGCGATCTGCGTCTGCAGCGGGAGGTTCTTCGGGCAGACGTCGTGGCAGGCGAGCAGCGACATGCAGCCGAAGACGCCGCTGTCGTCGCCGATCACCTCGTAGTAGTCCTCGTCGGTCCGCGTGTCGCGCGGGTCGAGGCGGAAGCGCGCTATCTTGTTGATGCCGACGGCGCCGACGAAGTCCTCGCGCATGCGCGCCGTGCCGCAGCCGGCGACGCAGCAGCCGCACTCGATGCAGCGGTCGAGGAGATAGATCTCCTCCGCGAGGTCGGGATCCATGCGCTCCTCGATCCGCTTCAGATCGACCTCGCCCTGCTTCATGTGCACCCAGGTCCGGAGCCGCTCGCTCATCGCGCGCATCCACTTGCCGGTGTTGACCGAGAGATCGGCGATCAGCTCGAATATCGGCAGCGGTGCGAGCGTGAACGACTCGGGCAGGTCCTTCGTCTGCGTGCGGCAGGCGAGGCCCGGCCGGCCGTTGATCATCATTCCGCAGCTGCCGCAGATGCCGGCGCGGCAGACGAAGTCGAAGGCGAGGGAGGCGTCCTGCTTCTCGCGGATCTCGTTGAGCGCGATGAAGAGCGTCATCCCGTCCGCCTCCTCGAGCTCGTAGGTCTGCATGCGCGGCTTCGCGTCGGGCTCCTGCGGGTTGTAGCGCAGGCAGCTGATCTTGAGCTTGCGGTGCTCGCCGTTCGCATTGGTCATGATGCAGCCCTCGTCGCGGCAGGTTGCTCGAAGCGCTCGTCGATGCGCTCGTTGCGCCCGCGGAAGCGCGGGGGCAGCAGGTGCTCGTAGGGCATCAGCTTCGCCTGGAGCGCGAACCGGTCCGGGCCGCCCGCCTTGCGCATCGCCTCCACTTGCGCCGCGCGCGCGGGCGTGTCGGGGTGATCCACGTAATCCTTCGCGCCGTAGCCGCGCCAGCCGGGCGGGAGCTCCATCTTCTTCACCTCGAGCGCCTCGTAGGCGAGCGTCGGCAGCGTGTCGTTCTCGGCCTTCCACGTGGCGAGGGTGCGCTTCAACCATTCCGCATCGTTGCGGCGCGGGTAGTCCTGGCGGAAGTGCGCACCGCGGCTTTCGGTCCGCACGTGCGCGCCATAGGCGATCGCGATCGCGAGCTTGAGCATCTTCTGGATCCGGTAGCCCGCGACCAGCTCGGGGTTGGCGCCGCGCGCCCGGTAGCGCAGCCCGATGTTGCGGCTCCTGACGAGCAGCTTCTGGAGCGCGTCCACCGCCTGTTCCAGGTCCTTGCCGGTGCGGAAGATGCCGACCTGCGAGGTCATGATCTCCTGCATCTGCACGCGCAGCTGCGTCGCATCCTCGGCGCCCTTCCCGGACAGCATGGCGTCGAGCTTCGCCTGCTCGCGCCGGACGAACTCCTGCACGAGCCCCATCGGCACGTTCGCCGCGCTCTCGGTCCGGTCGCAGAAGTCGCCGATGAACTCGCCCACGATCATCCCGGCGACGACCGTTTCGGCGACCGAGTTCCCGCCGAGCCGGTTGAACCCGTGCATGTCCCAGCACGCGGCCTCGCCCGCGGCGAACAGGCCCTTGAGGGTCGGGCTTTCGCCGGTGTGGTTGGTGCGGACCCCACCCATGGTGTAGTGCTGGGCGGGGCGGACCGGGACGAGGTCCTTGATCGGGTCGATGCCGAGGAAGTAGTGGCAGATCTCGTGCACCTCGCGCAGGTTGTGCCGGATGTGATGCTCGCCGAGCAGCGTGATGTCGAGCCAGAGGTGCTCGCCGAACCTCGACTTCACGCCCTTGCCCTTCTTGATGTGCTCCTCCATCCGGCGGGACACGACGTCGCGCGAGGCGAGCTCCTTCTTCTCGGGCTCGTAATCGGGCATGAAGCGGTGCCCGTCGACGTCCTTCAGGAGGCCCCCGTCGCCCCGGCACCCCTCGGTGACGAGGATGCCCGCGGGGAAGATCCCGGTCGGGTGGAACTGCACCGCCTCCATGTTGCCGAGCGCGGCCACGCCGGTTTCGAGGGCGATCGCGTGGCCCATGCCCTCGCAGATCACCGCGTTAGTGGTGACGCGGTAGAGCCGCCCGGCGCCGCCGGTGGCGATCGCCGTCGCCTTTGCCACGTAGGCGACCAGCTCGCCGGTAATGAGGTTCCTCACGACCGCCCCGTAGCAGCGGCTTCCGTCGTGGATCAGCGCAAGCGCCTCGGTGCGCTCGTGCACCGGAATCGACTCGGCGATCGCCCGGTCGGCCATCGCGTTCAGCATCGCGTGCCCGGTGCCGTCGGATACGTAGCAGGTGCGCCACTTCTTGGTGCCGCCGAAATCGCGCTGCGCGAGCAGCCCGTGCGCCTCGTCACGCTCGGTGATCGTGACCTTCTGGCCGTTGATGATGACTTCGCGGTCGCCCTTGCGCACCCGGCTCCAGGGCACGCCCCACGCGGCGAGCTCGCGCACCGCCTTGGGCGCGGTGTTCACGAACATCCGCACCACTTCCTGGTCGGCGCCCCAATCCGAGCCGCGCACGGTGTCCTCGAAGTGGACGTCCTCGTTGTCGCCCTGGCCCTTGATCACGTTGCCGAGGCTCGCCTGCATGCCGCCCTGCGCCGCCTTGGAGTGCGAGCGCTTCGCGGGCACAAGGGAAAGGATGATCGCGTCATGGCCACGCCGTTTCGCGCCGATCGCCATGCGCAGCCCGGCGAGCCCGCCGCCGATGACCAGGACGTCGGTATAGACGACGTTCATCGCGGCGCCTCCGGTGCCTTCAGGTACGTCGGCACGTAGCGCTCGCCGACGCGGTCGCGGTGCTCATAGCCGATCTTCATGTACGCCGCGAGCGTCGCGAGGCCGAGCACGAGGAAGAAGACGGTCAACGCCCACTTCGCCAGCTTGAGCCGCTTGCGGCTCGCGTTTGCGTCCTTGCCCTCGAACCAGCCCCATTTCACCGCCAGCCGATAGAGCCCCACCCCGCCATGCAGCTCGACGCAGAACAGCATCACTAGGTAGATCGGCCACCACCGGCCGCTCCACACGCGGTCGGCCGACTCGTAGGGCCCGATGTCGCCCGGATGCATGAGCATCTGGTACAGGTGCACGGTGGCAAGGAAGAACAGCGCGAACCCGGTGATGACCTGCACCCACCACAGCGTCGTGTCCTCGTGCGCGAGCAGCCTACGGTGGCCGATGAAGGCCCGGTACTGGCGATAGTTCGCGGGAAACTTGCGCATCGCCAGGAACGCGTGCAGCACGAGGAGCGCGATGACCCCGGCGACGATCACCGACACGATGCCGGGAAACGCCCGGCCGAAGACGAAATACCCCTCGAACATCTTCGTGACCGTCCACATGAAGTCCTTGCTGACAAGGATCGAGGAGACGAAGAACATGTGGCCCCACATGAAGAGGCCGAGCAGAAGCCCGGTCACGCTCTGCGTGAGGTCCATCCGCGCCGGCCAGCGGCTCTTGCGCGGCTTGTCGGCGAGGCCGACCCCAGCGATGACTTCGGTGCCTGTGTGCATGTCGCGTTCCCTCGTTCCTCGTGTGAGAGGCGCCGCCGGTCTCAGGTGCGCGCGTAGTTCCGGTACCGCGGCTCGTACATCTGCGATTTCACGAACGCGGGTCGATCATGTACCTCGTCGACGCGTGCGGTCGTCCGCGTCCGGCGCGAGCGGCGGCGGAAATCGGGAGCGAGTGATCATGGCCAATCGAAGCATGCCGCTACTCAGAACATCACCTTGGCCAGGGCGAGCCCCACGACCACCGCGACCGCGGTCGCGACCAGCCCGGGGATCATGAACGAGTGGTTCAGCACGTACTTGCCGATCTTCGTGGTGCCGGACAGGTCGAAGTTGATCGCCGCGATCAATGATCCGTAGGTCGGGATGAAGAAGTAGCCGTTGACCGACGGGAACATGGCGATCAGGAACTGCGGCGGGATGCCGAGCGCGATCCCGAGCGGCATCAACGCGCGGGTCGTCGCAGCCTGGCTGTAGAGCAGCACCGACGCGAAGAAGAGCCCGAGCGCGAAGGTCCACGGCGCGGCTTCGGTCACGCTCTCGATCGCCGGGACGATCACCTTCTGATTGGCGGCGATGAAGCTGTCGCCGAGCCACGCGAGGCCGAAGATGCCGATGACCGCGACGACGCCGGCGCGCAGGGTCGGGGTCTTGGGAACCTCATCGACAGCGACCTTGGTGGCGAGCAGCATGATCGCCGCGACCGAGAGCATGACCACTTCGATCACGACCGGCATCGCGAGCGGGCCCTTGGCGCCGGGGAGCGTGCGCAACGCCGGGAAGAACCCGAACAGCACCACCAGCGCGACGCCGGCGAGGAATAGGTAGGCCGACAGCTTGGCCGCCGGCTTCAGCGGACGCGCGGAGGCCGCGTTGGGCGCGGGAACCTTCCCGGCTGCGAGCCGCGCCTGGTACTCGGTATCGTCCTTCAGATCCTTGCCGACGAACATGGAGACGATCGCGGCGGCGATCACACCGCACAGCGTCGCCGGGACGCAGACCATCAGGATCTGCGGCAGGCTCCATTGGGTGAGGCCCTTTTCGGCGAAGAGGCCGATCATCGCGGCGGTCGCCGCCGCCACCGGGCTCGCCGTGATCGCCTGCTGCGAGGCGATAGTCGCCACCGCCATCGGGCGTTCTGGACGGACACCGCTCTGATGCGCCGTCTCGTAGATCACCGGCAGCAGCGGATAGACGATATGGCCGGTGCCCGCGACGAAGGTGAAGCTCCACGTCGTGAGCGGCGCGACGATCGTGACGTACTTGGGGTTCGCGCGGATGATGCGCTCGGCGATCCGCACCAGAAAATCGATGCCGCCGGCGGCGTCCATCACCGAGGCGGCCATGATGACCGCCAGGATGATGAGCATCACGTCGATCGGCGGCGACGTCGGCGTGACCCCGAACGCGACGATCAGCACCAGCAGCCCGACCGCGCCCCAGAGACCGAGGCCGACGCCGCTGAATCGCGCGCCCATCCAGATCGCCGCGAGCACGACGACGAACTGCAGAACGATGGAAAGCGTCATGATCGTCCTCCCTGGCCCCTGTATCTGCGGCTACCCGGCGAGGGACGGATCACTGCTCGAACTTCGGACTGATCAGGTTCTCGAACGAGAACACCTCGTCCCATTTCTCCTGCGTCAGCAGCTTGCGCTCCTTGACCACGATGTCGTGCAGCGACTTGCCGGTCTCGTAACCCTCGCGCGCGATCTCGGCGCACTGCTTGTAGCCGAGCGAGGGTTTGAGCACGGTCACGATGCCGAGCGAATTGAGCACCATGTCGCGCGTCCGCTCGGCGTTGGCCGTGATGCCCTCGATGCAGTTCACCCGCAGGCTGCTGACCGCGTTCTCCATGGTGGCGATGGAGGTGAAGAGCGCGAACGTGATGACCGGCTCCATGACGTTCAGCTGGAGCTGCCCCGCCGAGGCGGCGAGCGTCACCGTGAGGTCGAGCCCGATCACCAGGAACCCGGTCTGGTTCACGACCTCCGGGATCACCGGGTTGACCTTGCCGGGCATGATCGACGAGCCGGGCTGCATCTGCGGCAGGTTGATCTCGTTCAGGCCGCAGCGCGGCCCCGATGCCAGCATGCGGATGTCGTTGCAGATCTTGGTGAGCTTGGACGAGGTCCGCTTGAGCACGCCGGACAGCAGCACGTAGGCACCGGTGTCCGAGGTCGCCTCGATCAGGTCGCCGGCCAGGATGAACCTGGTTCCGGTGAGCTCGGACAGGTACCGGGTCGCGAGCTCCGGGTAGCCGGGCGCCGCGGTCACCGTCGTCCCGATCGCCGTCGCACCGAGGTTGATCTCGTGGAGGAACTGGCGCACCTCGCTGATGCGCTGCACTTCCTCGCCGATCGTGGTGCCCCAGCCGTGGAATTCCTGGCCGAGCGACATCGGGACCGCATCCTGCAGGTGCGTGCGTCCCATCTTCAGGACCTTCTCGAACTCCTTGCCCTTGGCGAACAATGCGTCCTGGAGCCGGCGCAGCGCATCCATGTAGCTGCCGAGCCGCAGGATCAGCGCCAGCCGGAACGCGGTCGGGTAGATGTCGTTCGTTGACTGGCCGAAGTTCACGTGATCGTTCGGGTTGACGTGCTGGTACTCGCCCTTCTTGTGGCCCAGGCTCTCGAGGGCGAGGTTGGCGATCACCTCGTTCGCGTTCATGTTGGTCGAGGTCCCGGCCCCGCCCTGGATGAAGTCGGTGACGAATTGGTCGCGCATCTCGCCGGCGATCAGCCGGTCGCAGGCGCCGACGATCGCGTTGGCGATCTTGGCGTCGAGGACCCCGAGATCGCGGTTTGCCAGCGCGGCGGCCTTCTTCACGTAACCGAACGCCTTGACGAAGTACGGCTCCGTCGACATCGGGATGCCGGTGATGTGGAAGTTCTCCTTGCCCCGCAGCGTCTGGACGCCGTAGTAGGCGTCGTCGGGAATCCGCTTCTCGCCGAGGAAGTCCTTTTCGATCCGGTGTCCCATTGCCTTCTCCTTCATCTTTCCACCACCTGCGCTCACTTGAGGCCCTGGCGCGCCGTCTTACGGCGGATGAACGCGATCTGGGTCTGGAGCGGGAGGTTCTTCGGGCGGAATCATCGGCGATGAACTCGGCGACGATCATGCTGGCGACGACCGTTTCGGCGACCGAGTTCCCGCCGAGACGGTAAGAGCCCGTTGAGCGTCGGGCTGTCGCTGGTGGGCCGGGTGCGCACGCTCCCCATCGCTCCGCCTCCCGCTCGGGAATACCCGCGCGTCCTCCGAGCGGGCAGCTTTCGCCGTCAGTCACGGCTTGGCGGCCGGCGCCGCCGTGGGCGGAGCCGGAGGCGGCGGGATCTGGACGACGGGAACCGTCGGCTTGAAGCTTGGATCGCGGACGGCAAGCTGGCCCTGGCGGGCGTAGTTGAGCGACTCGCCGAGGATGCGCGCCGCTTCCTGCGGCGCGTGGAAGCCCGTGGAGTTCTCCGCCTCGACGAAGTCGAGATAGAACTGCGCGCGGCGCTGGAGATAGCGGGCCGTGGCGAGGTCGGCATCGCTCTTCCCCGCCTCCTTCGCCGCCTTCAGATCGGCGATGAGGCCCATGAGCGCGGTCATCGCGTGCTGGCGGAGCGACCAGTGACGGTCCTGGATCTGCTCGACGCGGGCCTGAAGCTCCTTCTCGGTGATCTTCGCGTCGTGCTTCTGGTGACAGCCGAGGCAGGCGTTCTTGATGTTGAGCACCGGGCTGCGCACCCAATGGTCGCTCAGCGGTCTCGCCCTTGTAGCTCGTCTTCGGCATGTGGCAGTCGACGCACGTCACGCCGGCCCGGGCGTGCATGCCCTGGCTCCACAGCTCGAACTCGGGGTGCTGGGCCTTCAGGGCCGGCGCGCCGGTGTCCTTGTGGGTCCAGTCGCGGAACCCGATCTCGTCGTAGTAGGCCTGGATCTCCTCGACCTTGAGGCCTTTCGACCAGGGATAGACGAGCCGCTTCTCGGGGCCCTTGAAGTAGTACTCGACGTGGCATTGGCCGCACACGAAGGCGCGCATCTCCGTGCGCGTGGCCTGCTTGTTCACGTCGTAGTCCTGGATGCCCTGCGAAGCCTTGTAGGCGCGGATGCCCTCGATGAAGGCGGGGCGGGTGATCCGGAGCGCATGGTCTTGGGGTCGTGGCAGTCGATGCAGGCGACCGGGTGCTGCACGAGCTTCACCGCCTCGCCGTAGGGCATCGCGTTGATCTTCTCGAAGCCCTTGACGATGTCGCCGTCGCCGGCTTTCTTGTTGGCGACATAGGTCGAGGCGTGGCAGTTCAGGCAGGCGCCGGGCTGCTGCACCACCTGCTGGCGCCGGGTGTACTTCTGGTCCTCGAGCATGTAGGCGTGGCCGCGCTCCTCGCGGAAGTCCGCGGCGAACGCATAGCCCTGCCACATGGTCTTGAGGCCGATGTCCTCGTCGACCTTCGACCGCGACACGATCGAGCGCGGATCGGCCTGGGTCGGCGTGCGCGGCACCGCCTCGCTGCCGCCGTACTTGGTCCGCTGCATGTCGACGGTCTTCATGTAGAGCTCGAAGTGCAGCGGGAACACCTTCCCCCAGACCGCCGGGTCGTCGACGTCGTCGTTGATCGGCGAGGGCTCGTCCTTCTTCGCCGCCTGATCCTTGGCCGGCTTCTTCGCCGGGTCCTGGGCGAAGGCGTCGCTCGTGGGCAAGCTCGCGGGAAGCGCCAGCAAGAGCGCGCCGGCGAACGCGACGAGCACCGCGGCGGCTACGGTCCATGCGTAAGAGAGCGGACGCGTGCTCATGATCTCTGTTCTCCCCGTCGGCTGCGCTAGATGGCTTCCGGCACCATCTTGATCGCGCCGCACGGGCACTCCGCGACGCACAGCCCGCAGCCCTTGCAGTAGTCGAGGTTGAACTCGAACCGCTTGCCCGGCCCCAGCTTGATCACCGCGTTGTCCGGGCACACGCCATAGCAGTTGTCGCACTCGAAGCAGTTGCCGCAGGACAGGCAGCGGCGCGCCTCGAAGAGCGCGTTCGACTCGTCGAGTCCGCCCTGGACCTCGTCGAAGGTGGGATATGCGGCCCGACACGGCGGCAAAGCCTCCGAGCAGCGCCGCGTTCGGCACCGGTCGCCCGAGGTGCTTCTGCGCAAGCTCGGTGGCCGGCACGGTGCACAGGCGGGCGGGGTTGAAGCCGTTCACGAATTCGCCCATACCGAGCTCGACGAAGCTGCGGGTGGTGTTGATCAGGATGTACCCGTCGCGCACGAGTCCGGCAAAAACGTCGACCTGATGCAGCAGCGTCGGGTCCTGGATGATCAGCGCGTCGGGCTGCATGATCGGCTCGCGCAGCCGGATCTCCTTGTCGTTGACGCGGCAGAAAGCGACCACCGGCGCGCCCGTTCGCTCCGAGCCGAAGCTCGGGAACGCCTGCGCGAACCGGCCTTCGCGGAATGCCGCAACGGACAGCATCTCGGCCGCGGTCACCACCCCCTGGCCGCCGCGTCCGTGTATGCGGATCTGGAACATCGCTTGTCACCCTACGGCAGTGGGGGCCGACGTTCTTGACGCACGTCAACCGGCGTCGACCGGGTACGGGGAATCACGGTGAGGCTCCGGATGCCTTGCGCGCCGCGGATCAGAACGCCCTCGATATCCGCGGTAGCCGACGGTCCGGTCATGAACACGGCATACCGTGCGTCGAAGAAGTCCCGGTGCCGGTAGGCGTGGTGCAGGTTCGGCACGATGTCCCGGGTGTCGAGCAGCACCACCAGGTGCTGGGACAGGAACCCGAGCGCGTTGACCTTGAAGTGATCCTCGGTCAGAAACACCGAGCCCGTCTCGGCGACCCCGAAACCCGCTCGCACGATGCCCACGTCGACGTCGGCGAGCTCCGCCGGGTTTGTCACCTGGTCGATCGGCCGGTTGCCCGCCACTTCCGGTGCGGCCGAGCAGATGACCCTGGCGTCGGGGAATCTCTGACGGATAAACGCGTCGAGATTCCCCGCGGCAGGCGCCTCGACGACGCTGCCACCCATGCGCGCCAGATTGGTCTTGAACGCTTCCACCGGCGAAGGCAGGTCCCGATCGAACGTCGGCACCGCCGGCAGCGGCTGCGGGGCCGGCTGGTTCTTGCGCACGCGGGCCAAGATGTCCTCGCGGCTGCTCACTTCTTTCTCCTGGACTTGAGATACCAGTCGCGGAAAGACATCCTGGCGGCCTTCGGCACTTCGCGTTGCCGACCCCATGCGTTCAAAGGGTTGTAGATCATGGTCCGCGGAAGGTATTCGAGGCCCGCGTTGGCGGCTTTCACCGCCGCGCGGTACAGCGTCGGGCTTGCCAGCACCTTGCCCGCCATCTTCATGGCTTCCTTCTTGACGATCGGAAGCTGGCCGCGTTCGCTGATGATCTGGCGCCACTTGTAAATCTGCTCGTGGATGTTGATCTTCACCGGGCAGACCGCGGTGCAGCTGCCGTTGAGCGTCGAGGCGAAGGGAAGCGAGCTGTATTTGCGCAGGTTGAACGTCGGATCGATGATGACGCCGATCGGCCCCGAGTAGGTGGAGCCGTAGCTCAGGCCGCCGCTGCGCCGGTATACCGGACAGGTGTTCAGGCAGGCGCCGCAGCGGATGCATTTGAGCGAGTACCAGAAGTCGGCCATGCCCAGGCGCTCGGAACGGCCGTTGTCGACCAGGACGATGTGCATCTCCGTCCCGTCGCGCGGCGCGCGGAAGTGAGACGTGATTTGCGTGATCGGCGAGCCCAGCGCGCTGCGCGAGAGAAGCCGGACGAAGACGCCGAGGTCCTCGACGCGCGGAATGATCTTTTCTATCCCGATCGAGGCGACGTGGAGCTTCGGCAGATTCACGCTCAAGTCGGCGTTGCCCTCATTGGTGCATACGACGACGCTGCCGGTTTCGGCGACCGCGAAGTTGGCCCCGGTCATGCCGGCCTCGGCCGTGAGGTAGTAAGGCCGCGTGTTCTGGCGCTGGCTCTCGGCGAGATAGGGCACGTTGCTGTTCTTCGGATCGGTGCCGATCGTCCGCCCGAACACCCGCGCCACGTCCGTCCTGAGCTTGTGCACCGCGGGCACCACGATGTGGCTCGGCGGCTCCTGGTCGAGCTGCTGGATGCGTTCGCCGAGGTCGGTCTCGATGATCTCTATGCCCCGGCTCCCGAGGAAGGGGCCCATCTCGCACTCGTCGGTGAGCATAGACTTGCTCTTCACGAGCGTTCGCACCCCGCGCGCGCTCAGTATGTCGAGCACGATCTGGTTGTGCTCCGCGGCGTCTCTCGCCCAGTGAACGCGCGCGCCGTTCTTGATTGCGTTCTGTTCGAACCGCTCGAGATAGTCCGCGAGATGGGTCAGCGTGTGTTCCTTGATCGCCGAGGCGAGCGACCGCAGCTCCTCCCACTCCGGAATCTCCTCGCTCTCGCGATCGCGCTTCTGGCGGAGGTCCCAGAGTCGCTGGTCATGGAAGGCAATATGGTCCTTCGACGCGATGAATCTCGAAGATGCTTCGGCATGGTCGACGCGTTTGTTCATATCCATGCTCCATTGAGAATCTGGGCGATGTGAATGAACTTGATGTCCAGGCCGAGTCGTTCGGCGCAACCCTTTTGGTGCATCAGACAAGACATGTCCTGAGAGACGATGTACTCCGCACCCGCCTTTTTGTGGTCGTTGACCTTGTCGTACCCCATCTTCGCGGAAACCGGCTCCTCGAACACCGAGAACGTTCCGCCGAAACCGCAACACTCATCCGGGCGCTTCGGCGTGACCACCTGAATGCCCTTGACCTTGGACAGCAAGTCGAGCGGCTTCGAGAACGGCGCTCCGCTGATTTCCGACATCTTCGCGTGGCGCAACGCTCGCAGGCTCGCACAGCCGATGTGCAGCCCGACCTTGTGTGGAAACTTGGCCCACGGCAATGCCTGCACCTGAAGCACGTCGTGGAGGAACTCGACGAGCTCATAGGTGCTGCGACGCACCTTCGCCACTGTCGCATTCTGCGGGATGGCGGTCAGATGCTCGCGAACGTGATGCGCACAGCTGCCGGACGGCGTGACGATGTAATCGAAGCCCGCAAAGTTCTTGACGAACAGCTTTTCGGCGCCGGCGGCATCGTCCTGACAGCCGCTGTTCGCCATCGGTTGTCCGCAGCAGGTCTGGTTCAACGGGTAATGCACCTCGACCTTCAGGCGCTCGAGGAGCTTCAGGGTCGCGACGCCCACTTCCGGAAAGAACGCGTCGATGTAGCAGGGAATGAACAGCCCGACTCTCATCGGCCCCACTCCAAGTCATGTAACGGGGCCGCCCCGGGCTCTTCGCCCGCGGGCGGTGCGCTCAGCGTCCGACCACCATCAGCGTGAAGGGCGGCACGTATGCCTGCAGCGTGACCAGAAGGCCCACCAACGCGGCGAGCGCCACGCTGTGGAAGAACACATAGCGCAGGATGTCGCCCTCGTGCCCGAACCACTGCGTAGCGGTGGACGCCACGACGATGCTCTGCGCGTCGATCATCTTGCCCATGACGCCCCCCGAGCTGTTCGCCGCGGCCATCAGCACCGGGCTCAGGCCGATCTGCTCGGCCGTGATCCGCTGCAAGCCGCCAAACAGCACGTTCGATGCGGTGTCCGATCCGGTGAGCGCGACGCCGAGCCAGCCGAGCATCGTGCCGAAGAACGGATAGAAGACGCCAGCGACCGCGAATGCGAGCCCCATCGTCGCATCGGTGCCCGAGTAGCGGGTGAGAAAGCCGAGCGCGAGCATCGCCGAGATCGTGAGCAGCGAGTAGCGCACCCGCACGATCGTGCGCCAGTACATCTTCGCCAGTCCGATCGGCGAAAACTTCATGAACAGGCCCGCGATGATGGCCGACAGCAGGATCCCGGTGCCGGTCGCCGAGAGGTGGTTCAGCACGTAGACCGCGCCCTCCTTGGTCGGCTTGGCGACCACCGGCGGCACCTTCTCGACCATGTTGTGCAGCCCTTCGATCGGGAATCTGAACACCGAGATGCCGTCCATGAGCTTCTTGAACTCGGGGATGCCCCAGACGAACACGAACACGGTGAGGATCATCCATGGGATCCACGCGACGATCACCGTCCTCCGGTCGCGAACACGTCGACCTGATGCAGCAGCGTCGGGTCCTGGATGATCAGCGCGTCGGGCTGCATGATCGGCTCGCGCAGCCGGATCTCCTTGTCGTCGAGGCGGCAGAAAGCGACCACCGGCGCGCCCGTTCGCTCCGAGCCGAAGCTCGGGAACGCCTGCGCGAACCGGCCTTCGCGGAATGCCGCAACGGACAGCATCTCGGCCGCGGTCACCACCCCCTGGCCGCCGCGTCCGTGTATGCGGATCTGGAACATCGCTTGTCACCCTACGGCAGCGGGGGCCGACGTTCTTGACGCATGTCAACCGGCGTCGACCGGGTACGGGGAATCACGGTGAGGCTCCGGATGCCTTGCGCGCCGCGGATCAGAACGCCTTCGATGTCGGCGGTGGCCGACGGTCCGGTCATGAACACGGCATACCGCGCGTCGAAGAAGCCCCGGTGCCGGTAGGCGTGGTGCAGGTTCGGCACGATGTCCCGGGTGTCGAGCAGCACCACCAGATGCTGGGACAGGAACCCGAGCGCGTTGATCTTGAAGTGATCCTCGGTGAGAAACACCGAGCCCGTTTCGGCGACCCCGAAACCCGCTCGCACGATGCCCACGTCGACGTCGTCGAGCTCCGCCGGGTCTGTCACCTGGTCGATCGGCCGGTTGCCCGCCACTTCCGGTGCGGCCGAGCAGAGGACCCTGGCGTCGGGGAATCTCTGACGGATGAACGCGTCGAGATTCCCCTCGGCAGGCGCCTCGACGACGCTGCCACCCATGCGCGCCAGATTGGCCTTGAACGCTTCCACCGGCGAAGGCAGGTCCCGATCGAACGTCGGCACCGCCGGCAGCGGCTGCGGGGCCGGCTGGTTCCTGCGCACGCGGGCCAAGATGTCCTCGCGGCTGCTCACTTCTTCCTCCGGGACTTGAGATACCAGTCGCGGAAAGACATCCTGGCGGCCTTCGGAACTTCGCGTTGCCGGCCCCACGCGTTCAAAGGGTTGTAGATCATGGTCCGCGGAAGGTATTCGAGGCCTGCATTGGCGGCTTTCACCGCCGCCCGGTACAGCGTCGGGCTTGCCAGCACCTTGCCCGCCATCTTCATGGCTTCCTTCTTGACGATCGGAAGCTGGCCGCGTTCGCTGATGATCTGGCGCCACTTGTAGATCTGCTCGTGGATGTTGATCTTCACTGGGCAGACCGCGGTGCAGCTGCCGTTGAGCGTCGAGGCGAAGGGAAGCGAGCTGTATTTGCGCAGGTTGAACGTCGGATCGATGATGACGCCGATCGGGCCCGAGTACGTGGAGCCGTAGCTCAGGCCGCCGCTGCGCCGGTACACCGGGCAGGTGTTGAGGCACGCGCCGCAGCGGATGCACTTGAGCGAGTACCAGAAGTCGGCCATGCCCAGGCGCTCGGAACGGCCGTTGTCGACCAGGACGATGTGCATCTCCGTCCCGTCGCGCGGCGCGCGGAAGTGAGACGTGATCTGCGTGATCGGGGAGCCCAGCGCGCTGCGCGAGAGAAGCCGGACGAAGACGCCGAGGTCCTCGACGCGCGGAATGATCTTTTCTATCCCGATCGAGGCGACGTAGAGCTTCGGCAGATTCACGCTCAAGTCGGCGTTGCCCTCGTTGGTGCATACGACGACGCTACCGGTTTCCGCGACCGCGAAGTTGGCGCCGGTCATGCCCGCCTCGGCCTTGAGGTAGTAAGGCCGCGTGTTCTGGCGCTGGCTCTCGGCGAGATAGGGCACGTTGCTGTTCTTCGGATCGGTGCCGATCGTCCGCCCGAACACCCGCGCCACGTCCGTCCTGAGCTTGTGCACCGCGGGCACGACGATGTGGCTCGGCGGCTCCTCGTCGAGCTGCTGGATGCGCTCGCCGAGGTCGGTCTCGATGATCTCGATGCCCCGGTTCCCGAGGAAGGGGCCCATCTCGCACTCGTCGGTGAGCATCGACTTGCTCTTCACGAGCGTTCGCACGCCGCGCGCGCTCAGGATGTCGAGCACGATCTGGTTGTGTTCCGCGGCGTCCCTCGCCCAGTGAACGCGTGCGCCGTTCTTGATGGCGTTCCGTTCGAACTGCTCGAGGTAGTCCGCGAGATGGGTCAGCGTGTGTTCCTTGATCGCCGAGGCGAGCGACCGCAGCTCCTCCCACTCCGGAATCTCCTCGCTCTCGCGATCACGCTTCTTGCGGAGGTCCCAGAGTCGCTGGTCATGGAACGCGATATGGTCCTTCGCCGCGATGAATCTCGATGATGCTTCGGCATGGTCGACGCGTTTGTTCATATCCATGCCCCATTGAGAACCTGGGCGATATGAATGAACTTGATGTCCAGGCCGAGTCGTTCGGCGCAACCCTTCTGGTGCATCAGACAGGACATGTCCTGAGAGACGATGTACTCCGCACCCGCGTTCTTGTGGTCGTTGACCTTGTCGTACCCCATCTTCGCGGAAACCGGCTCCTCGAACACCGAGAACGTTCCGCCGAAACCGCAACACTCATCCGGGCGCTTCGGCGTGACCACCTGAATGCCCTTGACCTTGGACAGCAAGTCGAGCGGCTTCGAGAAAGGCGCGCCGCTGATTTCCGACATCTTCGCGTGGCGCAACGCTCGCAGGCTCGCACACCCGATGTGCAGCCCGACCTTGTGCGGAAACTTGGCCCACGGCAATTTCTCCACCTGCAGCACGTCGTGGAGGAACTCGACGAGCTCATAGGTGCTGCGACGCACCTTCGCCACCGTCGCGTTCTGCGGGATGGCGGTCAGATGCTCGCGCACGTGATGCGCGCAGCTGCCGGACGGCGTGACGATGTAGTCGAAGCCCGCAAAGTTCTTGACGAATAGCTTTTCGGCGCCGGCGGCATCGTCCTGACAGCCGCTGTTCGCCATCGGTTGTCCGCAGCAGGTCTGGTCCAGCGGGTAATGCACCTCGACCTTCAGGCGCTCGAGGAGCTTCAGGGTCGCGACGCCCACTTCCGGAAAGAACGCGTCGATGTAGCAGGGAATGAACAGCGCGACTTTCATCGGCCCCACTCCAAGTCATGTAACGGGGCCGCCCGGGGCTCTTCGCCCGCGGGCGGTGCGCTCAGTGTCCGACCACCAGCAGCGTGAACGGCCAAACGTATGCCTGCAGCGTGACCAGAAGGCCCACCAACGCCGCGAGCGCCACGCTGTGGAAGAACACGTAGCGCAGGATGTCGCCCTCGTGCCCGAACCACTGCGTAGCGGTGGACGCCACGACGATGCTCTGCGCGTCGATCATCTTGCCCATGACGCCCCCCGAGCTGTTCGCCGCGGCCATCAGCACCGGGCTCAGGCCGATCTGCTCGGCCGTGATCCGCTGCAGGCCGCCAAACAGCACGTTCGATGCGGTGTCCGATCCGGTGAGCGCGACGCCGAGCCAGCCGAGCATCGTGCCGAAGAACGGATAGAAGACGCCAGCGACCGCGAATGCGAGCCCCAGCGTCGCGTCGGTGCCCGAGTAGCGGGTGAGAAAGCCGAGCGCGAGCATCGCCGAGATCGTGAGCAGCGAGTAGCGCACCCGCACGATCGTGCGCCAGTACATCTTCACCAGTCCGATCGGCGAGAACTTCATGAACAGGCCCGCGATGATCGCCGACAGCAGGATCCCGGTGCCGGTCGCCGAGAGGTGGTTCAGCGAGTAGACCGCGCCCTCCTTGGCCGGCTTGGCGACCACCGGCGGCACCTTCTCGACCATGTTGTGCAGCCCTTCGATCGGGAATCTGAACACCGAGATGCCGTCCATGAGCTTCTTGAACTCGGGGATGCCCCAGACGAACACGAACACCGTGAGGATCATCCATGGGATCCACGCGACGATCACCGCCCTCCGGTCGTGCTGCCGCGTCGCACCGCGGCCAGGGTTGCCCGGGTTTCCGGCGAGCTGCGGCTGCGAGCGCAGCCGATTCGGCCTCCCGTCCCTTGAGTGCCGGAGACGTCCAGATCTTGGCCGGCCGCCAGATCCGGAGGAACAGCACGAGGCAAGCCATCGACACCAAGGCGGCCACCACGTCCACCAGCCATGGGCCGTGGAAGTTCGACACGAGGAATTGCGGGATCGCGAAGCTGACCCCGGCCACCAGGATCGCGGGCCAGATCTCCTTCATGCCACGCCAGCCGGCGAATGCCCAGATCAGCCAGAACGGCACAAGGAGGGAGAAGAACGGCAGTTGGCGCCCGACCATCGACGAGAGATGCAGCAGATCGAGGCCGGTCACCGCTGCGAGCGCGATGATCGGTGAGCCGAGCGCGCCATAGGCTACGGGCGCGGTATTGGCGATCAGCGAGAGGCCGGAGGCGGCGAGCGGCGAGAAGCCGAGGCCGATCAGGATCGCGGCGGTCACCGCCACCGGCGTGCCGAACCCGGCGGCACCCTCGAAGAACGCGCCGAAGCTGAACGCGATCAGCAGCAGCTGCAGGCGTCGATCCTCCGTGATGCGGGCGATCGAATCCTGCAGCACCTTGAACGAGCCGCTCTCCTCGGTCAGCCGGTAGAGGAAGATGATGTTGAGGACGATCCAGCCGATCGGCAGGAGCCCGAAGAGGGCGCCGTTGAGCGCGGCGAGCCCCGCCATCTTCGCCGGCATGCCGTAGGCGAAGATCGCCACGACGAGCGCGCTGATCAGCCCGAGAATCGCCGCCCAGTGCGCCTTGATGTGCAGGAACGCGAGCACGCCGAGCATGACCACGATCGGAATTGCCGCGACCAGCATCGACAGCAACATGCTGTGGAACGGATCGTAGACCTGACTCCAGACCATCGCCCCTCCTCTCCACGGCTCGCGCCCTGCCGGGCGGCGTCCCTGCGGCTCTCCCGCCCGTTCGCTTGCGGCGGCTTCCGGTGCGGCGGCTTCCTCGGCCGGCTTTTCTCGGCCTCTGGTTTGTGTGGTATTGTTGGTCTGACCAACCAGACAGTAGAGCTTAACGGCCCGGCGAAACGCTTGTCAAGCTCGGGGGGACTCTAGCGACGCGGCGCGGCGTCCGATTGACAGGCATCAACTGCACCGCTTGCTAGCGCGTCCCGGCGCTGTGCGTGCGGTTGCGGCTGTGCGTTGGCGATCATCATTTGGTTGAGACTCAAATGCGGCCGCGCGCGCCCCGGTAAAGTTGCGGGGAGCGTTGCCGCGCCGCGCGGAAGTCGCGTCGCCGGCACCGGAGTTCCGGGAGGAGGCGATGGAACGTGCATGCGAGGGGATCGCTGTCGCCGGGCCCGGCCCGGCAGCGCGTCTCCCGCGGGCTCGCCGCGGTATCGCTCATCGCATTGCACCGCGAGACCGCCTCTGGTAGGGTCCATGACGTCTGGGCAGACAGACGTCCATGAACTCGCACGAGCTTCCCTACCGGGAGGTAACCACCGCCGCGGGTACGGCTGTCCGACTCGATCGCGGCGCAGGTCGAGGAGCTCATCGTCAGCGGCAAGCTCGGGCCCGGCCATGCGCTTCCGCCGGAGCGCCTGCTGGCGCAGCGGTTCGGGGTTTCGCGGCCTTCACTCCGGGAGGCGCTGCTGAGGCTGGAGGCGCGCGGACTGCTCAAGGTGCAGCGCGGCGGCACGGTTCACCGTGACCGACGTCACCGCGCCCACGATGACCGACCCGCTGGTGTACCTGCTCAAGCGTCATCCGGATGCCGAGCAGGACGTGCTCGAGATGCGGCACGGGCTGGAGATGGTCTCCGCGTACTTCGCGGCGCAGCGCGCGACCAAGAAGGACCATGCCCGGCTGCGTCGCGCCTACGATCACATGATCAAGGCCCGCGCAAAACGCGACACCCTTGGGGACGCCGAGGCCGACGCCGACTTCCATCTGGCGATCGCCGAGGCCTCGCACAACATCGCCTTGATCCACGTGATGCGCGGAATCCACAATCTTCTGCGCGTGTGCATGCACCATGCGTGGGACGTGATGTATCGCGAGCCGGCCAGCCTCCGATTGCTGCACGAGCAGCACCGGGACATGCTGGATGCGATCCTCGCCGGCGCTCCCGACCGGGCGCGCGAGGCTGCACACCTCCATCTCAACTTCGTCCGGGAAACGCTGCAGCAGCGCGACGGCGGCCGGCACGAGCGGCGCGGGGGACCACGCGCGCCGCAGCGCGCGGCGAAGCGTACGAAGTACGGCTTCGCCCCGCCGCGTCCGCTTCACGACCGCGAGGACGGCGACGATGAACCCCTACGTCGTATTCCTGCTGTATCTGATCGCGATCCTCGGCTTCGTCGCCGTCACGCTGCTCCTGAACCGGCTGCTCGGCCCCAAGCCGGCGCCGAGCGAGATCAAGCTCGAGCCCTTCGAGTGCGGCGCGACCCCGGTCGACACGCTGAACGTCAAGGCGGTGTCGATCAAGTACTACGCGGTCGCAATCGTCTTCATCCTCTTCGATCTGGAGACGGTGTTCCTCTTCATCTGGGCCCTCGGCGCGCAGCCGCTCACGGGCTTCATGCTCGTCACGTTCGCCATCTTCGTTTTCCTGCTCGTCCTGATCCTGCTGTACGTCTACAGCGCGCGGCTCCTGGAAGGCGTGACGGAGTAGCCATGGCCGCAAGGACCATCCCGATTCATCCGGCCCCGAGCGCGGCGTTCGAGTACATCACCACCAAGAAGGACGAGCTGGTGGGCTGGGCGCGCAAGTTCTCCATCTTTCCCTATCCGTTCGTCACCGCCTGCTGTGCGATGGAGTTCATGTCCGTGAGCTCGACCCCTTACGACACCGACCGCTTCGGCGCCGCGCTGCCGCGCTTCTCGCCGCGACAGTCCGATCTGCTGATGGTGGTCGGCACGCTCACCCACAAGCAGGCGCCGGTCCTCAGGAAGGTCTACGAGCAGATGTGCGAGCCGAAATGGGTGATGGCTTTCGGCGCGTGCGCGACGAGCGGCGGCTTCTACCAGAACTACGCCGCGGTCGCGGGAATCGACAAGATCATCCCGGTGGACATCTACGTTCCCGGCTGCCCGCCGCGGCCCGAGACGGTGATCGACGGGATCATGAAGCTGCAGGACCTGATCGCGCGCTCGCGCCACCCGATCCTCACCGCCGACTTCTGATCATGGGCGCGGACGTATTCGAGCTCCTCAGGGAGCGGCTGGCGGCAGAGGTCCGCGAGGCGGCGGTCTCCCACGGCATCCTGGTGCTCGTGCTCGCGCCCGAGACGCTGCCCGGCACGGTCGAGCGGCTCAAGTCCGAGTTCCAGTTCGACCTCTTCCTCGACGTGACCGCGGTCGACTGGCCCGGGCAGTCGCCGCGGTTCGAGGTCGTCTACCACTTCTACTCGACCGCGCACCGGGTCCGCGTCCGGCTCAAGACCCGCGTTCCCGAGGAGGATCCCGCGGTCGGGTCGCTCGTCCCGCTCTACGGCTCGGCCCGCTTCATGGAGCGGGAGTGCCACGACATGTACGGGATCGTCTTCCGCGGCAACGACGATCTGCGGCCGATCCTGCTCTACGAAGGGTTCGTCGGCCACCCCCTGCGCAAGGACTACCCGAAGCGCGCGGAGCAGCCGCTCGTGCCCTACCGGGACTAGCCGAGTGGAAGCGCGGCTGCCCAATCCAGTGCGCGCGATCTTCGCGCGGACCGATCGCGACGACACGGTCGTCGTCAACATCGGGCCTTCGCACCCGGCGACCCACGGGACGATCCAGATCATCGCCGAGCTGGACGGCGAGAAGGTCGTGCGCGCCGACGCGCACTGCGGCTACCTCCACCGCGGCTTCGAGAAGGAGTGCGAGTCGCACACCTGGCACAACCTGATTCCCTACGTCGACCGGCTCAACTACTGCTCCGCGCTCATGAACGACTTCGCCTACTGCGACGCGGTCGAGAAATTGATGGGCATCGAGCTCACCCCGCGTTGCAGGGTCCTCCGCACCCTGCTCGCCGAGTACTCGCGCATCGCGGACCACCTTACCTGCATCGCCGCCTCGCTCATGGAAATGGGGGCGATGACGGCGTTCCTCTACCTGGTCATGATCCGCGACTACATCTACGAGCACCTCGCGGACCTGACGGGCGCCCGGGTGACCTACACCTACAGCCGCATCGGCGGCCTCGCGTGCGACCTGCCGGCGGGCTGGCTCGCGCGGCTCGCGGAGATCCTCGACCAGTACGAGGTCTTCGTCGGAAGAGTCCACGGCCTGATGGACCGCAACCGCATCTTCATCGACCGGACGCGCGACGTCGGGGTGATCTCCACCGCCGACGCGATCAACTGGGGGTTCACCGGCCCGATCCTGCGCTCCACCGGCGCGCCGCGCGACCTGCGGAAGGACACGCCCTATCTCGCCTACGCCGAGCTCGACTTCGAAGTCCCGGTCGGGATCAAGGGCGACAACTACGACCGCTACTACGTCCGCATGCGGGAGATGGACGAATCCGTCCACATGATCCGGCAGCTCGTGGACATGCTGCCCGACGGCCCGATCAACGTGGACGATCGCCGCTGCACGCTCCCCGAGAAGCGGCTCGTCTACACGGAGATCGAGTCGCTCATCAACCACTTCAAGCTGATCATGGAAGGGCCGCAGGTGCCGGCCGGAGAGGCGTACTCGGCGCACGAGGCGGCCAACGGTGAGCTCGGCTTCTACATCGTCAGTACCGGCAGCGGCACTCCGTACAAAGTCCACGTGCGCGCGCCGAGCTTCGTGCACATGGGCGGCGCGCACCGGCTGATGGAGGGCTATCAGCTCGCGGACATCATCCCGACGTTCGGGTCGGTGAACATGATCGGCGGGGAGTGCGATCGATGAAGCACCTCATCCCCGAGTTCGAGACCCTCAAGGCGCGCCTTCCCGCCGGCTTCGAGTCGTCGCTCGTGCTGCCCTGCCTGCGGCGCATCCAGGAAGAGCGCGGCTACGTCGCCGACGGCGACATCGACGGGCTCGTCGAGTACCTCGGCGTCCCGCGCATCCAGATCGAGGAGGTGCTCTCCTTCTACACGCAGCTCCGGCGCAAACCCATCGGCCGGGTGCACCTCCAGGTCTGCCGCAACGTGTCGTGCTCGATGCGCGGCGCGGAGCCGATCCTCGACCACCTCGCAGGCAAGCTCGGCGTCGCGCCCGGGCAGACCACCCCGGACGGACGCTTCACCCTCTCGACCGTGGAGTGCCTGGGATCCTGCGGCACCGCGCCGGTGGTGATGGTGAACGACACCTACCACGAGAACGCGAGCATCGCGGAGCTCGACGCGCTCATCGAGAGCCTCCGATGACGGGAACGAGGCTCCTGATGACCTTCCCGGTCACCGCCACCTCGCACTCGCTCGCCGAGTACCGCGCGCGCGGCGGCTACCGGGCGCTCGAGAAGGCGCTCACGCAGATGAAGCCGCAGGAGGTCACCCAGGAGGTGATCGCATCCGGCCTCCAGGGACGCGGCGGCGCGGCCTTCCCGGTCGGGCGCAAGTGGGCGGTGGTCAAGCTGGACGACGGCCAGCCGCACTACCTGTGCTGCAACGCGGACGAGGGCGAGCCGGGCACGTTCAAGGACCGCTGGATCCTCGAGCACGCCCCGCACCTGCTGCTCGAGTCGATGCTGATCGCGTCCTACGCGATCGGGGTGCGGCACAGCTTCGTCTACATCCGCGGCGAGTTCGACCTGCCCTACCGTCGTCTGGCGGAAGCGGTCGAGGAGGCCTACGCGGCCGGCTACTTCGGCGAACGCATCCTGGGGACCGGCTTCGCCTGCGACGTGTTCGTCTACCGCGGGGCCGGATCCTACGTCTGCGGCGAGGCGTCCGGGCTGATCACCTCGATCGAGGGGAAGCGGGGCTATCCGCGCAACCGGCCGCCGCGACTGACCGTCCACGGCCTGTACCAGCGGCCGACCGTGGTGAACAACGTCGAGACCCTCGCCAACATCGCCGGCATCATCGGCCACGGGGCGGAGGCGTTCCGCAAGGTCGGCACCAAGACGAGTCCCGGGACGCGGCTCATCTCGATCTCGGGCCACATCAACCGGCCCGGCGTGCACGAGGTCGAGCTCGGCTACCCGTTCGCAAGGTTCATCCGGGAGGACTGCGGCGGCGTCCTCGGCGGGCGCGCGCTCAAGGCCATCATCCCGGGCGGCGTCTCCACCAAGGTCCTCACCGCGGCCGACGTCGAGCCCCTCGCCCTGGACCATGCGGTGCTCGCCGACGCCGGCTCGTCGCTCGGCTCCGGCGGCATGATCGTCATCGCCGAGGGCACCTGCATGGTGCGCCTCCTGCAGGTGATCCTGCGCTTCTACCACCACGAATCGTGCGGCCAGTGCACGCCGTGCCGCGACGGCATGGGCTGGCTCCACCGCATCATCGACCGCATCGTGGCGGGCGAAGGCGTGCCCGAAGACATCGAGCGCATGCAGGCGATCTCGCGCGCGAACGACGGCACCACGATCTGCGGGATGGGCGACGCGGCGGGCTACGCCACGGTCGCCATCCTCGACAAGTTCCGCGACGAGTTCGACTACTTCATCGCGCACAAGCGCTCGCGGTTCGACGGCCGCCTCGAGGTCGTCGGGCCATGCCTGAGCTCTTCATCAACGGGCAGCCGGTGCGGGCGGAGAAGAACCAGACCGTGATGCAGGCCGCGGTCGCGAACGGCGTCGTCATCCCGTACTTCTGCTGGCACCCGCAGCTCTCCGTCGCGGGCAACTGCCGCATGTGCGTCGTGGAGGTCGAGGACGAGAAGGACGGCAACTGGACCGACATCGCCTGCAACATGCCGGTCAGCGAGGGCATGCGGGTGCTGACCGACTCGGCGGGCGTGGCAGCGCACCGCAAGGCGATGCTGCAGCTCACCCTGCTGAACCACCCGGTGGACTGCGGCATCTGCGACAAGGCCGGCGAGTGCACGCTGCAGGACTATCACTTCCAGTACAACGGCTCGCCCTCGGTCTCGCGCGACGCCAAGGTGCGCGCGACGAAGCTCTACCCGCTCTCCGACCGCATCGTCCTCGACAACGAGCGCTGCATCCTGTGCTCGCGCTGCGTGCGCTTCACCAGCGAGATCTCCAAGTCGCACGCGCTCGGCATCGAGCAGCGTGGCGACCACTCGCTCGTCCGCGCGGTCGAGGACGGACGCTTCGACGTCGGACCCCTACTCCGACAACGTCGTCGACCTCTGCCCGGTCGGCGCCCTGCTCTCGCGGCCGTTCCTCCACAAGGCCCGCGTCTGGTACCTGAAGGGGACGCCTTCGGTCTGCCCGGGCTGCGAGCGGGGCTGCACCGTCAAGGTCTGGCATCGCAAGCCCGAGTGGAAGCTCCAGGCGCTCGACCCGCGGCAGAACGCGAGCATCGCGCGCGTCACGCCGCTCGAGAACCCGGCGGTGAACGGACCGTGGATCTGCAACAAGGGGCGCGACCTCGCCAGGATCTTCGAGCGCCCGCGCGCGGAGCAGGCGATGCTCGACGGCGCGCCGGTCGAGCTTCCCGCGGCGATCGCCGCGGCGCGCCGGCTGATCGGCGAGGCGAAGCGGCCCGTCGCGCTCGTGTCGAGCTGGGGCTCGAACGAGGAGCTCGCGGCATTCAAGGAGGCTCTGGGCGGACGCTTCGCGTCGTTCGTCAAGCAGGACTGCAGCCCCGAGCCGGGCGAGCCGATCGAGGATCACCTGCTCATCCGTCCGGACAAGAACCCGAACACCGCCGGCGCCCGCAAGCTCTTCGGCGATGCCGCACCGGCGTTCCGCGAGGGGACGGACCTCGTCCTCGTCTGGGGCGAGGGTTTCGACTTCGACCGCCTCCCGAGCGGGGCGAAGATCATCTTCCTCAACGCGTACCTGCAGCCGGAGAACGCGCGCGCCGACGTCTTCCTCCCGCTGAGCATCCAGACCGAGCGCAGCGGGCACTACACGAACTTCCAGGGCGTCGTGAGCGCGTTCGAGCCGTGCTTTCCGAAGAAGGCCTCGGTCGCCGACGCCGAACGGCTCTTCGCCGCGCTCGCGGCCCCCGAGGAGGTCCGGGCGTGATCCAGGATCTGGTCATCTACGCCATCTTCATCGGCTACGCGATCGGGCTGCTGCTGATGTTCGGCACGGTGCTCACGTGGGTCGAGCGCAAGCAGGCGGCGATCATGTCCGATCGCATCGGCGCCAACCGCGCCTACATCCGCATCCCGTTCACGCAGATCAAGCTCGTGTGGCTCGGGCTGTTCCACGGTCTTGCCGACGGGCTGAAGATGCTGCTCAAGGAAGACTTCAAGCCGAGGTCCTACGACCGGTTCGCGTACGCCCTCGCGCCGTGGCTGGCGTTCACGCCGGTGCTGCTCGTCTTCGCGGTCATTCCCTTCGGCGGCACGCTCGTCCCCGGGGAGCTGGTGCCCGCCCTCTCCGGCTGGTTCGGCGACCGGAGCTACCCGATGCAGATCGCCCGCCTGGACGCGGGCCTGCTGATCGTGTTCGCGTTCGGCGGGGTCACGATCATCGGCGCGATGCTGGCGGGCTGGTCCTCGTCCAACAAGTTCTCGCTGCTCGGCGCGCTGCGCGCGGGCTCGCAGATGATCTCCTACGAGCTCGTCATCGGGCTGACCGTGCTCGGCCTGATCCTCATCTACGGCACGCTCGACCTCAACGCGATCGTCCAGCAGCAGTCGGGCGTGGTGCTCGGGTTCCTGCCCGCCTGGGGGATCGTCTACCAGCCCTTCGCCGCGATCCTCTTCCTCACCGCGGCCATGGCCGAGAACCGGCGCATCCCGTTCGATCTCCCGGAGGCCGAGTCGGAGCTCATCGCCGGCTACTTCACCGAGTACAGCGCGATGAAGATGGGGCTCTTCATGTTCGCCGAGTTCATCGAGATCGCGATCATCGCCGCGCTCTTCACGACGCTCTTCCTCGGCGGCTACAACCTGCCCTACATGACCGATAGCGGCTTCGTGTTTCCCGGGAACCACGTCGTGGACTTGCCCCACGGCGCAGTCGTCGTGATCCAGCTCCTCACGTTCCTCGTGAAGGTGTTCGTGATCTGCAGCTTCCAGATCCTGGTGCGCTGGTCGCTGCCGCGCTTCCGGTACGACCAGGTCCTGCGCTTCGCCTGGAAGTTCATGTTTCCGCTCGCCCTCGCCAACCTCACCGTGACTGCGGTGGCGGTGTGGGCGCTCGGGACGCGGTGAGCGCGTGAGCCGGAAACCGTACAAGCGCAAGGAGTACTGGAACCGCCCCACGATGACGTGGTGGGAGCGGGCGTACCTCTTCGAGATCGTGCGCGGCCTTTCGATCACGGGCGGGGTTTTCCTCGGCAACATGTGGCGCTGGATCTCCGGCCGCAAGGGCGCGCTCACGACCTATTACCCGGAGGAGACCCGGGTCGACTACGCCCCGCGCAATCGCGGCAAGCACATTCTGACCCAGCGGCCGGACGGCCGGCCGCAGTGCATCGCCTGCAACCTGTGCGCGACGGTGTGCCCGGCGCTGTGCATCGAGATCGACGCCGCTTTCGACCCGGACGATCCGGTGCACCCCAAGTACCCGGCGCGCTTCGAGATCGACTACTCGCGCTGCATCTTCTGCGGGCTGTGCGTGGAGGCCTGCCCGGAGGACGCCATCCGCATGGTCAAGGAAGTGCCCGCGACTGCCTGCGCTCCGGCCGCCACCACATGTGGCTCGGCAGGGACGAGCTGCTCAACTGGAACCCGCAGCGCGACGTTGCGAAGCCCTACCCCGCCACGCGGCGACGGGCGCTCGGAGGCCCGGCATGATCGACGAGCCTGCTCGTTCACCTCGAGACCCTGTTCCTCGTCTTCTTCGCCGGCGGCGCGCTCGTCGGCGCGGTGCTGATGCTCGTGCTGCGCCAGCCGATGCGGGTCGCGCTGGCGCTCATCTCGACCATGGTCTGCCTCGGCGCGATCTACGGCCTGCTCGGGGTGCACTTCATCGCCGCGTTCCAGGTGCTGATCTACGTCGGCGCCGTGATGGTCTTCATGGTCTACGCGATCATGCTCCTCGACGTGCGCGACCCGTCGTTCACCCGCCGCTTCTCGCGCCTGCTCGTGCCCGGCATCGCCGGCGCTGCGCTCGCGCTCCTCGGCGTGCTCGTGTACGCCGCGTGGCCGGATCTCCCGGAGCCCCGGCGACTGCGGGCGCAGCGACCTTCGGCCTGCGCGAGTTCTCCGCCACGTTCCTGAACGAGTACTGGCTGCACTTCGAGCTCGTCTCCGTGCTGCTGGTGGCCGCGGTGGTGGCGGCAGTCGCGGTGATCAAGGTGAACCGGGGCGAACGTGGATAAGCGTGCAGCTGCTCCTCTCGGTCAGCCTGGCGCTGTTCGCGCTGGGGCTCCTCGGCGTCATCGTCCGGCGGAACGTGCTGATCATGCTGATGTGCATGGAGCTGATGCTGAACGGCGTCAACCTGAGCCTGGTCACGTTCGCGCAGGCGATGGACTCGACCGGCGGCGCGGTCCTCGTGTTCCTGATCTTCGTCGTGGCCGCGGCCGAGATCGCGATCGCGATCCCGATCGTGCTGCTGCTCGCGCGCAGCAAGCGCACGCTGGACCTCGCCGCCTACACGGACCTGAAGGGATAGGCGATGGATCTCCTCACCCTGATCGTCCTCCTGCCGCTCGCCGGGTTCGTGCTGAACGGCCTCGCCGGCAACCGGCTCGGCAAGCGATTCGTCACCGTCGTCGGATGCGGGCTGCCGATCCTCGCTTTCCTCGTGGCGGTGAAGTGCACGTGGCGCTCGCAACGGCGGGCTACGCACCGCTCACCGAGACCGCCTACACCTGGGCGGTGATCGGCGGGCGCGCCTTCGAGGTCTCGTTCTACTTCGACCGCCTCGCGGCGGTCATGGCCCTGATCGTGACCGGCGTCGGCTCGCTGATCCACGTCTACTCGATCGGTTACATGAAGGAGGACAGGAGCTACGCGCGCTACTTCGCCTACCTGAATCTCTTCCTCTTCTTCATGCTGCTGCTCGTGCTCGGGCGGTCGCTCCTCGTCCTCTTCGTCGGCTGGGAGGGCGTGGGGCTCGCGTCCTACCTGCTGATCGGGTTCTGGTTCGAGGACCCCGACAAGGCGCGCGCGGGAAAGAAGGCGTTCATCACCAACCGCGTCGGCGATGCGGGGTTCCTCCTGGGAATGTTCGTGCTGTACGCGACGCTCGGGACCCTCGAGATGGACGAGATCAACGCGGCGTTCATGGGCAGCCCGGCGCCTGCGGTCTCCGCGAGCCTGGTCGGCGTTCTGCTCTTCATCGGCGCCTCCGGCAAATCGGCGCAGATCCCGCTCCATGTCTGGCTGCCCGACGCCATGGCCGGTCCGACCCCGGTCTCGGCGCTGATCCATGCCGCCACGATGGTGACCGCCGGCGTCTACATGGTCGCCCGTCTGTCCGGCATCTACCTGCACGCGCCCGAGGCTTCGCAGATCGTCGCGGTGATCGGCGTCCTCACGGCGTTCTTCGCGGCCACGATCGCCGTCGTGCAGACCGACATCAAGAAGGTGCTCGCCTACTCCACGATCTCCCAGCTCGGCCTGATGTTCGTGGCGCTGGGGGTGGGTGCATACGGCGTCGCCATCTTCCACCTCTACACCCACGCCTTCTTCAAGGCCTGCCTCTTCCTGGGCGCGGGCAGCGTGATCCACGCGCTCTCCGGCGAGCAGGACATCACCAGGATGGGCGGGCTCGCCAGGAAGATCCCGCTCACCTTCGTCACTTTCGCCGTCGCCACCGCGGCGATCGCCGGCCTGCCGCCGCTCGCCGGCTTCTTCTCGAAGGACGAGATCCTGTGGTTCGCGTACGCCAGCAGCCGCGGCGGCTCGATCCTGCTGTGGGGAACGGCCGCGGTCACGGCGTTCCTGACGGCCTTCTACATGTTCCGGCTGCTGTGGCTTGACCTTCCTCGGTACACCGCGGATGGACGCGAAAGACCGCGCACCACATCCACGAGTCGCCGCCCTCGATGACCGGCGTGCTCGCCGTGCTGGCGGCGCTGTCCGCGATCGGCGGCTTCCTCGCCCTGCCCCACTTCCTCGAGCCGATGCTGCCGCTGCCCGAAGTCCCGGCCGAGCTGCACGCCTTCGAGACACCGCTCGTCGTCGTCTCGGTCGTGGTGGCGCTCGCCGGCCTCGCGGCCGCCGCGTTCCTCTTCAGCCACAACGGCGCTCGGGCCGCCCGGCTGCGCCCCCGGTTCGCGGGGCTCCACCGGCTGCTCTCCGGCAAGTACTTCATCGACGAGCTGTACGACCGCGCGATCGGCCGGCCCCTGCACTGGATCTCGGAGCGCGTCTTCCTGGGGATCGGCGACCGGCTGCTCCTCGACGGCTCGCTGAACGGGCTCGCCGCGCTCGCGCAGCGCACCGCCGGAGCGCTGGGACGCATCCAGACCGGCAGCCTGCACCTCTACGCCTTCTTCGTGCTCGCGGGAAGCATCGCCTGCCTCGTCTGGATCTGGCATGTCTGACGCTGCCCTGCTCAACGTCGTCCTGTACCTGCCGGTGCTCGGCATCGTGCTGCTCGCGCTCGTGCGGCGAGGAGCGCTCGGTGCGCGGTCTGTCGCTCGCCGTGATGGTCGTGCAGTTCCTGCTGACCGCGTTGCTGTACGTGCGGTTCGACGGGGCAGTGGAAGGGTTGCAGTTCGAGACTCGCCTCCCGTGGATTCCCGACTGGGGCGTGTACTACCAGATCGGCCTCGACGGCTACAACGTGCTCCTCGTGCTGCTGACCGCGTTCCTCGGCCCGCTCGTGGTGGCGGGCGCCTTCACGGCGATCCGGAAGGACGTGAAGCTCTTTTACGCCATGGTGTTCCTCATCCAGTTCTGCATGCTCGGCACGTTCGTGGCCCAGGATCTCTTCCTGTTCTATCTCTTCTGGGAGGCGATGCTGATCCCGATGTTCCTGCTCATCGGCATCTGGGGCGGGGAGCACCGCATCTACGCCACGCTCAAGTTCGTCCTGTACACGGCGTTCGGCAGCATCCTGATGCTGGCCGCGGTGATCTATCTCGTGTACAGCCTCAACGAGTCGACGGGCATCACGTCCTTCGCGTTCGCCGACCTGTACCGCTCGCGGCTGCCGCTTTCGGTCCAGACCGTGCTGCTCGTCGCCTTCGGGCTGTCGTTCGCGATCAAGGTGCCGATGGTGCCGCTGCACACCTGGCTTCCCGATGCGCACGTCGAGGCCCCGACCGCGGGCTCGGTGATCCTCGCCGGCGTCCTCCTCAAGATGGGGACCTACGGCTTCATGAAGCTCGGCTTCCCGCTCTTCCCGGATGCCACGCGGCTCCTCGCCACCGAGATCATGACGCTCGCGGTCATCGGCATCCTCTACGGGGCGTGCCTCGCGCTGGTGCAGACCGACATCAAGAAGATCATCGCCTACTCCTCGATCAGCCACCTCGGCTACGTGATGCTGGGGCTCATCAGCGTCGATCTCCTCGGCATCCAGGGCGCCATGATCCAGATGGTGAGCCACGGCCTGACCGCGGGCGGCCTCTTCCTGATGGTGGGGATGATCTACGAGCGCTGCCACTCCCGGGAGCTCGCCGCGTACGGCGGGCTCGCCAAGCTGCTGCCGCTGTACTCGGTGTTCTTCATGATCCTGACCCTGGCGTCGGTCGGGTTCCCGGCGACGAGCGGGTTCACCGGCGAGTTCCTGGTGCTGCTCGGCGCGTTCAATTCGTCCTGGCACGAGTACCAGCAGGGCGCGCGCATACCCTCTTGGTACTGAGCGTCAGCGCCGTGGCCGGCGTGGTGCTCGGCGCGCTCTACATGCTCTGGTTCGCGGAGCGCTTCCTGTTCGGCGCCGACAAGGCGCCCCACCGGCCGCTCGCCGACCTGAACCTCCGCGAGACGATGATCCTCGGTGCGCATCGCCGCCGCGGTCTTCGCCCTCGGGCTCTTTCCCGACGGGCCGCTGCAGAAGACGGAGCTCGCGGCGAGGCAATACCAGGAGCTCGTCCGCGCCGAGCGCGTGGCGGGCACACCGCCCCGACAGGTCGTCGCGACTGAAGCGAAGCACGGAGACCGCGCCATGAACTGGCAAGCCGTCTTCACCGCGATGCTGCCGGAGCACTTCCTGCTCGCAGGGATCGTCCTCCTGATCTGCGTGGAGATCGCATCGAACAGGCCGCGAGGTTCGGCAGCGTTGTCCCTCGCCGCGCTGACGGCGGCTGTCGCGGCCGCGGCCTGGCTGCACGTCAGCGGGTACGCCGCGGCCCCGTTCGCGGGACAGTACTCCGTCGACCCCGCCTCCTCGCTCGCGAAGGCGATCGTGCTCGCGCTCGCGGTGCCGGTCGTGCTCCTCGCCCGCGACGAGTTCGAGGAGAGCCCGTTCTACCTGCTGCTCCTCTCCTCGCTGTACGGCGCGTGCATGATCCTGTCGGCGGACAGCCTGCTCACCCTGTTCCTCGGGCTCGAGCTGATGTCGCTGCCGGTGTACGTGCTGGTGCTCCTCGCCTTCCGCCGGCCGGAGAGCGCGGAGGCGGCGCTCAAGTACCTGGTGCTCTCCGGTGCCGCGACCGCGACCTTCCTGATGGGCGTCTCGCTGCTGTACGGAGCGAGCGGCTCGCTCGCGCTCTCGGCGTTCGCGACCGCGCTCGGCTCCGCCGGCGATCCGCTCGCCCAGGCCGCAGTCGTGCTGGTGATCGTCGCCTTCTTCCTGAAGGCGGCTGTCGTCCCGTTCCACGCCTGGGCGCCGGACGCGTACGAGGCCGCCAGCGTCCCGGTGACCGCCTACATGGCCACCATCATCAAGGCCGCCGTGCTGCTGGCGGTCGTCCGGCTGTTCGGCACGGTGCCCCTGTCGCAGCCGATCGTCGGTCTCATCGCCATCCTGCCGCTCGCGTCGATCGTCTGGGGGAACCTGGCGGCGATGCGGCAGTCGAGCTTCCGCCGGATGATCGCCTACTCCTCCATCGCGCACGCCGGGTACCTCTTCTATGCCTTCCTCGGCGACGGTCCCGGCCGGTTCGAGGCCGTCGTCTTCTACGTGCTCGCCTACGGGCTGATGATCGTGCTGCGCCAGCCGATGCGGGTCGCGCTGGCGCTCATCTCGACCATGGTCTTTCTCGGCGCGATCTACGGGCTGCTCGGGGTGCACTTCATCGCCGCGTTCCAGGTGTTGATCTACGTCGGCGCGGTGATGGTCTTCATGGTCTACGCGATCATGCTCCTCGACGTACGCGACCCCTCGTTCACCCGCCGCTTCTCGCGCCTGCTCGTGCCCGGCATCGCGGGTGCGCTCGCACTCCTCGGCGTGCTCGTGTACGCCGCGTGGCCGGACCTCCCGCAGCCGCGGCAGACTGCGGGCGCTGCGACCTTCGGCCTGCGCGAGTTCTCCGCCATCTTCCTGAACGAGTACTGGCTGCACTTCGAGGTCGTCTCGGTGCTGCTGGTGGCCGCGGTGGTGGCGGCGGTCGCGGTGATCAAGGTGAACCGGGGCGAACGTGGATAAGGTGCAGCTGCTCGTCTCGGTCAGCCTGGCG
This sequence comes from uncultured beta proteobacterium, assembly GCA_963754305.1. Taxonomy (GTDB): domain Bacteria; phylum Pseudomonadota; class Gammaproteobacteria; order Burkholderiales; family SG8-39; genus DATEDA01. The sequence continues at coordinate 35,486 of CAVWFR010000030.1, forward strand.
CTGTTCGCGCTGGGGCTCCTCGGCGTCATCGTGCGGCGGAACGTGCTGGTCATGCTGATGTGCATGGAGCTCATGCTGAACGGCGTGAATTTAAGCCTCGTGACCTTCGCGCACCAGATGGATTCCACGGCCGGCGCGGTGCTCGTGTTCCTGATCTTCGTCGTGGCTGCGGCCGAGATCGCGATCGCCATCCCGATCGTCCTGCTGCTCGCACGCCGCAAGCACACGCTGGACCTCGCCGCCTACACGGACCTGAAGGGATAGGCGATGGATCTCCTCACCCTGATCGTCCTTCTGCCGTTCGCCGGGTTCGTGCTGAACGGCCTCGCCGGCAACCGGCTCGGCAAGCGATTCGTCACCGCCGTCGGTTGCGGGCTGCCCATCCTCGCCTTCCTCGTAACGGTGCAGTGTTTCGTGGCGCTCGCGGCGGGCGACGCGCCGCTCGTCGAGACCGCCTACACCTGGGCGGTGATCGGCGGGCGCGCCTTCGAGGTCTCGTTCTACTTCGACCGCCTCGCGGCGGTCATGGCCCTGATCGTGACCGGCGTCGGCTCGCTGATCCACGTCTACTCGATCGGTTACATGAAGGAGGACAGGAGCTACGCGCGCTACTTCGCCTACCTGAACCTCTTCCTCTTCTTCATGCTGCTGCTCGTGCTCGGACGGTCGCTCCTCGTCCTCTTCGTCGGCTGGGAGGGCGTGGGGCTCGCGTCCTACCTGCTGATCGGGTTCTGGTTCGAGGACCCCGACAAGGCGCGCGCGGGAAAGAAGGCGTTCATCACCAACCGCGTCGGCGATGCGGGGTTCCTCCTGGGAATGTTCGTGCTGTACGCGACCCTCGGGACCCTCGAGATGGACGAGATCAACGCCGCGTTCATGGGCAGCCCGGCGCCTGCGGTCTCCGCGAGCCTGGTCGGCGTTCTGCTCTTCATCGGCGCCTCCGGAAAATCGGCGCAGATCCCGCTCCATGTCTGGCTGCCCGACGCGATGGCCGGTCCGACCCCGGTCTCGGCGCTGATCCATGCCGCCACGATGGTGACCGCCGGCGTCTACATGGTCGCCCGTCTGTCCGGCATCTACCTGCACGCGCCCGAGGCGTCGCAGATCGTCGCGGTGATCGGCGTCCTCACGGCGTTCTTCGCGGCCACGATCGCCGTCGTGCAGACCGACATCAAGAAGGTGCTCGCCTACTCCACGATCTCCCAGCTCGGCCTGATGTTCGTGGCGCTGGGGGTGGGTGCATACGGCGTCGCCATCTTCCACCTCTACACCCACGCCTTCTTCAAGGCCTGCCTCTTCCTGGGCGCGGGCAGCGTGATCCACGCGCTCTCCGGCGAGCAGGACATCACCAGGATGGGCGGGCTCGCCAGGAAGATCCCGCTCACCTTCGTCACGTTCGCCGTCGCCACCGCGGCGATCGCCGGCCTTCCGCCGCTCGCCGGCTTCTTCTCGAAGGACGAGATCCTGTGGTTCGCGTTCGCGAGCAGCCGCGGCGGCTCGATCCTGCTTTGGGGAACAGCCGCGGTTACGGCGTTCCTGACGGCCCTCTACATGTTCCGGCTGCTGTGGCTCGCGTTCCTCGGCACACCGCGGATGGACGCAAGGACCGCGCACCACGTCCACGAGTCCCCGCCCTCGATGACCGGCGTGCTCGCCGTGCTGGCGGCGCTTTCCGCGATCGGCGGCTTCGTCGCCCTGCCCCACTTCCTCGAGCCGATGCTGCCGCTGCCCGAAGTCCCGGCCGAGCTGCACCCCTTCGAGACGCCGCTCGTCGTCGTCTCGGTCGTGGTGGCGCTCGCGGGCCTCGCGGCCGCCGCGTTCCTCTTCAGCCACGACGGCGCTCGGGCCGCTCGGCTGCGCCCCCGGTTCGCGGGGCTCCACCGGCTGCTCTCCGGCAAGTACTTCATCGACGAGCTGTACGACCGCGCGATCGGCCGGCCCCTGCACTGGATCTCGGAGCGCGTCTTCCTGGGGATCGGCGACCGGGTGCTTCTCGACGGCTCCCTGAACGGGCTCGCCGCGCTCGCGCAGCGCACCGCCGGAGCGCTGGGACGCATCCAGACCGGCAGCCTGCACCTCTACGCCTTCTTCGTGCTCGCGGGAAGCATCGCCTGCCTCGTCTGGATCTGGCATGTCTGACGCTGCCTTGCTCAACGTCGTCCTGTACCTGCCGGTGCTCGGCATCGTGCTGCTCGCGCTCGTGCGGCAGCAGGATGGCTTCGTGCGCGGTCTGTCGCTCGCCGTGATGGTCGTGCAGTTCCTGCTGGCCGCGTTGCTCTACGTGCGGTTCGACGGGGCAGTGGAAGGGTTGCAGTTCGAGACTCGCCTCCCGTGGATTCCAGACTGGGGCGTGTACTACCAGATCGGCCTCGACGGCTACAACCTGCTCCTCGTGTTGCTGACCGCGTTCCTCGGCCCGCTCGTGGTGGCGGGCGCCTTCACGGCGATCCGGAAGGACGTGAAGCTCTTTTACGCCATGGTGTTCCTCATCCAGTTCTGCATGCTCGGCACGTTCGTGGCCCAGGATCTCTTCCTGTTCTATCTCTTCTGGGAGGCGATGCTGATCCCGATGTTCCTGCTCATCGGCATCTGGGGCGGGGAGCACCGCATCTACGCCACGCTCAAGTTCGTCCTGTACACGGCGTTCGGCAGCATCCTGATGCTGGCCGCGGTGATCTATCTCGTGTACAGCCTCAACGAGTCGACGGGAATCACGTCCTTCGCGTTCGCCGACCTGTACCGCTCGCGGCTGCCGCTTTCGGTCCAGACCGTGCTGCTCGTCGCCTTCGGGCTGTCGTTCGCGATCAAGGTACCCATGGTGCCGCTGCACACCTGGCTTCCCGATGCGCACGTCGAGGCCCCGACCGCGGGCTCGGTGATCCTCGCCGGCGTCCTCCTCAAGATGGGGACCTACGGCTTCATGAAGCTCGGCTTCCCGCTCTTCCCGGATGCCACGCGGCTCCTCGCCACCGAGATCATGACGCTCGCGGTCATCGGCATCCTCTACGGGGCGTGTCTCGCGCTGGTGCAGACCGACATCAAGAAGATCATCGCCTACTCCTCGATCAGCCACCTCGGCTACGTGATGCTGGGGCTCATCAGCGTCGATCTCCTCGGCATCCAGGGCGCCATGATCCAGATGGTGAGTCACGGCCTGACCGCGGGCGGCCTCTTCCTGATGGTGGGGATGATCTACGAGCGCTGCCACTCCCGGGAGCTCGCCGCGTACGGGGGGCTCGCCAAGCTGCTGCCGCTGTACTCGGTGTTCTTCATGATCCTGACCCTGGCGTCGATCGGGTTCCCGGCGACGAGCGGCTTCACCGGCGAGTTCCTGGTGCTCCTCGGCGCCTTCAATGCGTCCTGGCAGCGAGTACCAGCAGGGCGAGTCGTACCCGCTGGTGCTGAGCGTCAGTGCCGTCGCGGGCGTGGTGCTCGGCGCGCTCTACATGCTGTGGTTCGCGGAACGCTTCCTGTTCGGCGCCGACAAGGCTCCCCACCGACCACTCGCCGATCTGAACCTCCGCGAGACGGTGATCCTGGGCGCCATCGCCGCCGCAGTCTTCGCCCTCGGGCTCTTTCCCGACGGGCCGCTGCAGAAGACGGAGCTCGCGGCGAAGCAATACCAGGAGCTCGTCCGCGCCGAGCGCGTGGCGGGCGCACCGCCCCGACAGGTGGTCGCGACTGAGCGAAGCACGAGGACCGCGCCATGAACTGGCAAGCCGTCTTCACCGCGATGCTGCCAGAGCACTTCCTGCTCGCCGGGATCGTCGTCCTGATCTGCGTGGAGATCGCGTCGAGCAGGCCGCGAGGTTCGGCGGCGTTGTCGCTCGCCGCGCTGACAGCGGCGGTCGCGGCCGCGGCCTGGCTGCACGTCAGCGGGTACGTCGCGGCCCCGTTCGCGGGACAGTACTCCGTCGACCCCGCCTCCTCGCTCGCGAAGGCGATCGTGCTCGCGCTCGCAGTGCCGGTCGTGCTCCTCGCCCGCGACGAGTTCGAGCACAGCCGGTTCTACCTGCTGCTCCTCTCCTCGCTGTACGGCGCGTGCATGATCCTCTCCGCGGACAGCCTCCTCACCCTCTTCCTCGGGCTCGAGCTGATGTCGCTCCCGGTGTACGTGCTGGTGCTCCTCGCGTTCCGGCGGCCGGAGAGCGCGGAGGCGGCGCTCAAGTACCTGGTGCTCTCCGGTGCCGCGACCGCGACCTTCCTGATGGGCGTCTCGCTGCTGTACGGAGCGAGCGGCTCGCTCGCGCTCTCGGCGTTCGCGACCGCGCTCGGCTCCGCCGGCGATCCGCTCGCCCAGGCGGCAGTCGTGCTGGTGATCGTCGCCTTCTTCCTGAAGGCGGCTGTCGTCCCGTTCCACGCCTGGGCGCCGGACGCGTACGAGGCCGCCAGCGTCCCGGTGACCGCCTACATGGCCACCATCATCAAGGCCGCCGTGCTGCTGGCGGTCGTCCGGCTGTTCGGCATGGTGCCCCTGTCGCAGCCGATCGTCGGTCTCATCGCCATCCTGCCCCTCGCGTCCATCGTGTGGGGGAACCTGGCGGCGATGCGGCAGTCGAGCTTCCGCCGGATGATCGCCTACTCCTCCATCGCGCACGCCGGGTACCTCTTCTATGCCTTCCTCGGCGACGGTCCCGGCCGGTTCGAGGCGGTCGTCTTCTACGTGCTCGCCTACGGGCTGATGAACCTTCTCGCCTTCGCGTCGCTCCCGCCGAGCGAGGACGACGCCGTGCGCGACCGGCTCGACCACCTGAGGGGCCTCTTCCACCGCGAGCCGTACGCCGCGATCATGATCGGCATCGCGATGCTGTCGCTCGCCGGCATTCCCCCCCTGCCCGGATTCATCGCGAAGTTCCTGATCTTCAAGAACGTGATGGCGGCCGGGTACACGCTGTACGCGGTGCTCGGCCTGGTCGCGAGCTACCTCGGCATCTACTTCTACCTGCGGGTGATCCAGTACCTGTTCATGAGCCCGCAGGAGCAGGCTGCCAGATCGAGGCCCCTCGCGCGGCGTGGCGCTGGGCGCCGGCCTGATCTGCCTGGTCCCGGCGATCCTGCTCGCCGTGCTGCCGGGATGGGTGATCGCTCGGCTATGAGCGTGCAGAGCGCCTTCTGACGGTGGAGGGATCCATGGGCTCGATGCATGATCGGCGCTGGCGCATGACGGTCGCGGTCGCCGTGCTCGTGGCGACTGCGTGCACGACGGAAATGCTGTCGCCGGAACGCAAGGCGGAGAAGGCATCCGGCGCCCGGATCCAGATGGGCGAAGGCCACCTCAACCGCGAAGGGAAGGCCTTCCACTACTGGGACAAGGAGAAGGAGATCCCCGCGGTCTGTGCGCGCTGTCAGGGCCGCCAACCGATGATGGCTTGATCCCGGTCAAAGCAGCGCTCGCCGCGAGCGCTAACGTAAGGGCGTCGCGGGAGCCCTCCATGACCGAGCCAATCTCCGCGTGGCATGCCGACCACGTCAACTTCGCCCGGCTTCTCGACCTGCTGGAAAGGCAGCTCGCTGCCTTCCACGCGGGTGAGCAGCCGGACTACGCCCTGATGCTCGACGTCGTCCACTACCTGCGACACTACCCGGACCGTTTTCACCACCCTCGGGAGGATGTGGCGTTCGCTCGCGTCGTCGAGCGTGAGCCCGCGATGCAGCTGCCGATCGCGCGGCGCCTGCAGGAGCATCGCGTAATTGCCGCAGCCGGCGAGAAGCTGCTCGAGATCCTGCAAGGGGTTGCGGAGGGAGCGTTGATCGAGCGCTACGCTGTCGAAGCAGCGGCGGCAACCTACCTCCTCTACTACCGTCACCATCTTGCCGCCGAGGAGCAGGAGGTCATGCCGCGCGCGGCGCAGCTCTTGACGCCGAGCGACTGGGCGGCGGTCGCCGCTGCGTCGGGCGGTGTCGACCCGCTCTTCGGGCAGGATTTCGAGGCGCGCTACCGCGAGCTGCGCAGGCAGATCGCACGCGAAGCGCGGGACGCGGACACCAAGTGATCGCTTGACCGTCGGGTGGTCGCTCGATCGCGCTCTTCTTGAAACCCCTCTTACCTTAGCGATGAACGATCGTGGGCGCTGGGCGCAGGAGTCACGCGACCTAGCTTAGACCGACCCAATGGGGCGCGACTTGAGCGAAGTCAAAGGGCGCTCACCCGCGAAGAGCTCACTTTCGCGGTCCGGGTCGACACCACGCAAGACAGCGACTTGCTCCGGGCACGTGCCGCGGCGATCGGCGCCCGGCTTGGCGTAGGATCCAGGCGACCCGTACAGAGCTAGCCTTGCCACAGTTCGACGTGTTCAACGGCGACGCCGACGGGCTCTGCGCCCTGCACCAGCTCCGGCTCGCGGTGCCGCTCGAGGCCGTGCTCGTCACTGGCCCGAAGCGCGACATCGCGCTCCTCGAGCGCGTCGACGCCGCGGCGGGCGATCGCGTCACAGTGCTCGACGTGTCGCTCGACCGCAATCGCGACGCGCTAGCGCGGTTGCTCGCGCGCGGCGTGTCGGTGCAGTGGTTCGACCACCACTACGCCGGCGCGATCCCCACACACCCGCTGCTCGAAGCGCGCATCGACGGCGCGCCGGAAACGTGCACGAGCGCGATCGTCGACCGGTACCTCGGGGGGCGTTTCCGCGCGTGGGCCGTCGTCGCCGCGTACGGGGACGGGCTCGCGCGCACCGCCGCGACGCTCGCCGACCCGATCGCTCTCGACGGCGGCGAACGCGAAACGCTGCGCTGGCTTGGGGAAGATCTGAACTACAACGCCTACGGCGACACCGAGGCGGATCTCTGTATCCCGCCGGCCACCCTGTACCGTGAGCTCGCGCCGTTCACGAGCCCGCTGCAATTCGCCGCGGAGGCGGCAGTGGTGGCGAAGCTGCGTGCGAGCCGCCTCGCGGACATGAACCTGGCGCTCGCGGTGACGCCTTATCGCCCCGGCGTCTACCTTCTACCCGACGCCGCCTGGGCCCGACGGGTCAGCGGCACCTTCGCCAACGCTCTGGCGGCGCGCGAGCCGGACCGCCCACACGGGGTGCTCGTCCCGTGTTCGGACAGCGGCTACGGCGTGAGCATCCGCGCGCCGCGAGACGCCCCCACGGGGGCACTCGCCCTCGCGCGCGAGTTCGCGACCGGCGGCGGCCGGGAAGCGGCCGCCGGGATCGATCAACTACCCGCGGCAGAGCTCCAGCGGTTCGTCGAACGGTTCCACGCCCTGTTTCGCGGGCGCTAGACACCATCACGCGAGCACCGTCTATCAAGATGCCCCGATACCGGCACAGCCTGGTACCCACCGACGGGTCGAAGCTGTCCGAACGCGCGGTCAGGACGGCAGCGCAGCGGGTCCCGCAGCACCGCGATATACGTCGTGACCGAGGGTGTCCCCATCCTGATCGCGATCAGCGATAGACGAGCACCGGCAGCTTGGTGTGCGCGAGCACCTTCTGCGTGACGCTGCCGAGCAGGAGCGTGCCGAGCTCCCCGCGGCCGTGGGAAGCCATCAAGATCATGTCGCAGCGCTCCTTTTTCGCGGCGGCGACGATCCCCTGATACGGCGCGGCGGGCTTCGTCATCAGCGTCCGGCACGGAACGCCAGCCGCCTTCGCCGCCGTCACCACTTCGGCGAGATACTTGTCGCCCTGCTCGCGGGCCCGCTTGTCGAACTCCTTGAGCACCGCGCCCCTGAGCAGATAGCCGTCCGAGTAGCTGTACGACGGCATCGCGTCGACCGCGTAATACGCCGTGACCCTGGCGCCGAGCTCCTTCGCGAGCGCGATTCCCGCGTTGATGGCCGTGCGTGCGATCTTGGAACCGTCCGTCGGCAGCAGAACATGCTTGAACACTTCTTGCCTCCCCTCTCCGAAAAGACCGGCGCCCCGCCGGCAAAGCTGTTGTCAGTGGACCAGCACGACCGGGATGTCCGCAAGGTGCAGCACCTTGGTCGCGGTCGAACCCATGACGACGTTCGAAAGCGCGGTCATCCCGCGCGTCCCCATGTAGATCATCTGGCAGCCGGACTTGTGCGCGTGCTCCACGATGGTCTGCGCGATCTCCCCGACCAGGATGTGCGGCACGTGCTTGATCCGGGCCGCGTCGAGCAGCTGCCGGGCAGCGGCAAGCATCTTCTCGCCCTCCGCCCGGTAATAGCGCTCGATCATCTCCCGGCTCACGACCACGTCCGAGAACCCGACCATCGGCACCGGCAGGTGGACCGCGACCAGCTCGACCGTTGGCGGCTCCTTGTACCACCCGGCGGTCTCGATCAGCTTGCGCGCGGCACGAACCGCGCTTTCGGAGCCGTCGACGGCCAGAAGGACCTTCAGCATTTCCGTTCCCCGGGTATCGAACGGCTCCACGATAGCTGCGCCAATCGAGCCGTCATTGCGAAAGATCAAGCCGGCGTGCTGCGGTCCCCGCCTCATCGCAGCCCCAGCGTGCCGTCGGGCCGGAGTTCCACGCTCGAGTATCACTACAACAAGGAAGAGAATCTCCTCCGGTTCCAACCGGGGCTCGCCGCGAGCGCTCACGAGAGCGCATTGCGGGAGCCCTGACGGCCTAGCGGTAGACCAGGACCGGAATCCTGGAGTGCGCGAGCACCTTCTGCGTCACGCTGCCGAGGATGAGCGACGCGAGCTCGCCGCGGCCGTGCGAAGCCATGAAGATGACGTCGCACTTCTGTTTCCTGGCCGCCGCGACGATTCCCTGATACGTCGTCGCGGGCTGCGTGATCAGCGTCTGGCACGCAACGCCAGCCGCCGTCGCCGCTTTCTCCACCTCGGCGAGATATTTCCGCCCCTGCTCGCGGGCCCGCTTGTCGAAGTCCTGAAGCGTAGCGGTGCTGATAGCGTACCCCTCGGCGTAGATGTACGGCTGGACGCTATCGAGTGCGTAGTACGCCGTGACCTTCGCGCCCAGCTCCTTCGCGAGCGCAACGCCCGCCTTGATGGCCTTGCGCGCGACCGGGGAGCCGTCGGTGGGTAACAATATGTGCTTGAACATGCCAATCTCCTTTCGCAATGAAGGTGCCGGGTGCCGGACTTGCCTCAGCGGACGCGGACGAGCGCGTGGGGCGGACCGCGGTCTCGGAGCCGTCCGTGGCGAGCAGGATCTTCGGCACGCGCGCCCTCCCTACCGGTTGATTTCCCCGGCGCTGCGATCCCCGGGAGCCCTTCCACGCGGATCTCGGCGGGTCCGGTGCGGGCGCCGAGCGGTCGCGTTCGGGTCCGGGCGGTCGGCGCGTCTCATAGTAGGCCTCGAACCCGGCTGCGGCGACGGTACTCGCGACCGCCTTGCAGCCCGGGCAGCAGAACTCGCGCTCCATCCCGAGAACCGGGGCGCGATGCCGATCCGGGCCGGCGACGGGCTCGCCGCAATGGAAGCAGCCGGGCACCGGCGCCGACCGGGCCGCGAAGGTCATCGGATGCGCTCGCGTTCTGGCATGGGTCGGCTTCGGACGCGCGCCGTGCCGGTCACGGCCGGCAGCGCCAGCCGATGGTAGGGATCGCCGGCCGCCGTCTTTTGACGTGGATCAATCCGGAGGATGACCGGGGTACAACCCGGCGGACGGCACGGCTCGCGAGCCGCTGGGGGCGAGAGCCGCCGATCAGTCGGTCTGCGCGAGCAGCGCCGCGTTGCCGCCGGCCGCGGCGGTGTTCACGGTCAGCGTGCGCTCGACCGCGAACCGCGGCAGATAGTTCGGCCCGCCCGCCTTGGGCCCAGTGCCGGACAATCCCTCGCCGCCGAACGGCTGCACGCCGACGACTGCGCCGATCATGTTGCGGTTGACGTAGGTATTGCCGACGCCGAGCCGCGCGCGCACCCGCTCGACAAACCGGTCGATGCGGCTGTGGATGCCGAGCGTGAGGCCGTAGCCGGTCGCGGCGACGGCGTCGAGCGCGCGGTCGACCTCGGCAGCGCGGTAACGCACGACGTGCAGCACCGGGCCGAACACTTCACGCGTCGGCAGGTCCGCAAGCTCGATCTCGAAGGCGACCGGGGACACGAAGGTTCCGTGCTCCGCCTCGGCCGGAAGCGCCACCGTCCCGACAGGGCGACCGCATCGCACGGAGGCGCGCGATGTGCGCTTCGAGCATCGCGCGCGCCTCGCCGTCGATCACCGGTCCGACGTCCGTTGCAGGCACCGCCGGATCACCGACCCGCAGCTCGGCCATCGCGCCGGCGAGCATCGCGAGGATGCGCGGCGCCGCATCCTCCTGAACGAGCAGGAGCCGCGCGGCGGAGCAGCGTTGCCCCGCGCTCTGGAAAGCCGAGGCGAGCGTATCGGTGACAACCTGCTCGGGCAGCGCCGAAGAGTCGACGACCATCGCGTTCAGCCCGCCGGTCTCGGCGATAAACGGTACGATCGGGCCGTCGCGTTCCGCGAGCGTGCGGTTGATCGCGCGCGCCGTTTCGTACGAGCCGGTGAAGACCACGCCGGCGACGAGCGGGTGGCGGACAAGCGGCGCGCCGACCTGCTCGCCCGTCCCGGCGACGACGTGCAGCACGTCGCGGGGAACACCCGCTTCCTGCAAGAGCGCGACCGCGCGCGCTGCGATGAGCGGCGTCTGCTCCGCCGGCTTCGCCACGACGGCGTTGCCCGCGGCGAGGGCCGCACTCACCTGACCGGTGAAGATCGCCAGCGGGAAGTTCCACGGGCTGATGCACGCGAACACGCCGCGCCCGGCGAGCTCGAGCCGGTTGGATTCGCCCGTCGGGCCGGGGAGCGCAAGCGGCGAGCCGAAATCCGCGCGGCAGCGCGTGGCGTAGTAGCGGCAGAAGTCGACCGCCTCGCGCACCTCGGCCACTGCATCGGGCAGGGTCTTGCCCGCTTCGCGGACGCACAGCGAGATCAGCTCGTCGGTGGCCGCTTCCATCAGGTCGGCCGCGCGCTCCAGCGTCTGTGCGCGCTCGCCGGCCGGCGTCGCATCCCACGCCCGCCAGGCCGAAGAGGCCGTCTGCACGGCTTCGTCGAGCTCGGCAACGCCCGCTTCGCGAATCGCGCCGACGACCCGGCGTCGGTCGGCCGGCTCGGCGATCGTGCGTTCGAGCGGACCGGGCGACACGATCGCCGCCGCGCGATCGGACGCGATCCTGCCGGTCAGCCGCTGGAACACCGCGCGATCGGAAAGATCCACGCCGCGCGAGTTGAGCCGGTCCGGGAACAGGTTGCGCGGCTTCGGCGCGCCCGGATGCGGCGCGTACGGCCGCGGAAGCAGCTCGAGCGGATCGGCGACCAGCCGCTCGAGCGGCGTGTCGGGATCGCCAACCTGATGCACGAAGGAGCTGTTCGCGCCGTTCTCGAGCAGCCGGCGCACGAGATAGGCGAGCAGATCGCGATGCCCGCCGACCGGCGCATACACGCGGCACGGAAGGCCGGTCTCGGCGACCAGCGCGTCGTACAGCGCATCGCCCATGCCCTGCAGCTTCTGGAACTCGAAGGCGCGACCGCTTCCCGCCAGCTCGAGCACGGTCGCGACCGAGCGGCTGTTGTGGGTGGCGAACTGCGGAAAGAGCCGCTCGCCCGCGCCGAGCAGCACCTGCGCGCAGGCGATGTAGGAAACGTCGGTCGCGCTCTTCCGCGTGAACACCGGGTAGTCGTCGAGGCCGAGTATCTGCGCCACCTTGATCTCGGTGTCCCAGTACGCGCCCTTTACGAGACGCACCATCAGCCGGGTTCCGAGCGTCCCGCGCAAGTGCCGCGAGCCAGTCGCACACGTCGAGAGCAGCGCTTCTGGTACGCCTGCACCGCGAGCCCCAGCCCGCCCCGGCCGGCGACGCCAGGGTCGCGCGCGAGACGTTCGAACAACTCGAGCGACAGCTCCAGCCGGTCGGACTCCTCCGCATCGAGCGTGATCGGGATGCCGGCGCCGGCGGCGCGCCGGGCGAGCGCCTCGATTCTCGGCAGGAGCTCCGCGAACACCCGCGCCTCCTGGGACACTTCGAAGCGCGGATGCAGCGCCGACAGCTTGATCGAGATGCCCGGCCGCGCCTCGATCGGCGCGCGCCTGTCTGCGGCGGCGCCCACCGCATCGATCGCCGCAGCGTAGTCAGCGAAGTAGCGCTCCGCGTCCTTCGCCGTGCGCGCCGCCTCGCCGAGCATGTCATAGGAGAAGCGATACCCGCGCGCCTCCCGCGGCGCGGCGCGCTCGAGCGCATCGCGGATCGTCTCCCCGACGATGAACTGCTCGGCCATGATCTTCATCGCCTGCCGGATCGCGCCGCGCACGAACGGCTCGCCCGCGCGCGCGACGAGCCGCCGCACGATCGTCCCCGGCTCGTCGCGCACGTCGTCCGCCCACGCGCTCAGCGTGCCGGTGAGCATCAACCCCCACGTTGCGGCGTTGAGGAGCAGCCCGCCGTCTGCCCACTCCTGCGACTCCCAGCGCGTACCGGACAGCTTGTCGCGAATCAGCGCATCCGCCGTCTCGTCGTCCGGGATGCGCAGCAGCGCCTCGGCGAGGCACATGAGCACGATGCCTTCGCGCGTCGACAGCCCGAAGCGGCGCAGGAACGCCTCCGCTCCGGAGGACTCGCCCGCGCGCCGCCTGATCTCGCGCGCGAGCGCCAGGGCGCGGTCCGCGATGCGCGTGCGCGCGGCGTCGTCGAGCCGGATGCGCGCCGTCAGCTCGGCGACCGCTGCGGCCTCGTCGCGGCGATACGCCCGCCGGAGGGCCTGCCAGGGTTCCAAGGTGTCGTTCACGGCGTCAGGAAACGCCAGCGCTGACCGACCGTTTCCCGCGCTCGGCATTGACCTCCGACTGCAGCCAACCGACGAACGCGGCCACCTCGGGCCGCCCGGCGGCGCGCGGGGTGACGAGGACGTAGTACGCGCGCGACTCGGCCGCCGTCGTGCGCGTGCGCCCGAAGGGCGCGACGAGCTCGCCCGAGCGCAGCAGGTCGTCGACGAGCGGCACGCGCCCGAGCCCGACGCCCTGCCCCGCGACCGCGGCCTGGATGATCTGGTGATACTGGGTGAACTGGAGCGTTCCGGCCGGCTGCGGCATCGGCACCTTCATCGTCTCGAACCAGACCGGCCAGGTCAGCCAGACGGTGTGCGGCACGCCGTCGTACTCGAGCAGCACCGCACGCGCGAGGTCCTCGGGCCGCGCGAGCTTCAGGCGGGCGGCGACCTTCGGGCTCGCGACCGGCAGCACGCGCTCGCCGAACAGCTTCGTTGCGCCGTGCCCCGCGACGGCCGGCGGCGCGTAGCGGACGGCGATGTCGATGCCCTCGCGCTCCAGGTCCTGCAGCCGGTTCTCGGCGACGAGACGCACCTGCACCCGCGGCTGGACGCTCTGAAAGCCCGCCAGGCGGGGTACCAGCCAGAGCGAAGCGAAGGTCACCGTAGTGCTCACCGTGAGCGTCGCCGCGGCGGCGGTCGCGCGCACCGACGCGGTCGCTGCACGCAACCCGTCGAGCGCGCCACGCACCGCCTTGTAGTAGCGCTGGCCCTCGTCGGTCAGCAGCAGCGCACGGGTGCGGCGGTGGAAGAGCTTCACCCCGAGGCTCGCCTCGAGCGCCTGCACCTGGCGGCTGATCGCCGACTGGGTTACGAAGAGCTCCTCGCCGGCCCGGGTGAACGACAGATGGCGCGCCGCCGCCTCGAAACCTTTCAGCAGGTCCAGCGCCGGTAGGTCACGTTGCATCGGGTGTCAGATCGGGGGCATCAACTCGCGGCGTCCAAGCGGAGCTCCAATCGGGGTCCATCGGGCATTCCCGTCGCGCATGCATCTCATGTCGAGAGATCGTTTGCCCCGCAGCCGCCGAAAGCCGAGACTGCTCTCATGCGCGATCCCTCGCACCGAATCGCGGATGCATGCAACACCCGCATTATCAGGAGCAACACCATGAACATCAAGGCCCCCATCGCCCGCCTCGCCCTCGGCACCCGGGACACGCTCACGCTGGACGCCGCGCGCGGCGCGCTCGTGAATTGCCTCGAGGGACTGGTCTGGATCACCCAGGACGGGGATCGCGTGGATCACATCGTCGGGGCGGGGGATGCCTTCCGCATCGACCGCGACGGGCCGGTGGTGGTCCAGGCGACCCGCCCCACGCGCGTGGCGATCGAGTCGCCCCGCGAAGAGGTCCTCGAACCCTGGTGGAACGCGCTCTCGGGCGGCGCACGCGGTTAGCGCCTCCGGCGCGTCCTACGTCTTCCGCCGCGGGCGGCCTGCCTTCGCCCGCGCCACCAGTCCTTCGCGCAGCTCGCTCTTCAGCGGCGCGCGGCTGTAGAGATTGTTCACGTGCACGAGCTGCGTGAGCATCTCCATGAACTTGCGCTGATCGGCCCGGCCCAGCGGCGCGAGGATCCGCCCGTCGCTGCGGTCTAGCATCGGCTGGATCTGCTTCAGCACCTCGTGGCCCCTCGGCGTCACGTTGAGGTGGTTGATCCGCCGGTCGGTGGTCGAGCGCGTCCGCGTGATCAATCCCTTGTCGACGAGGCGATCGAGCACCTTCACGATCGTCGTCTTGTCGAAGGCGATCATATTGCTCAGGCTCACCTGGTCGATGTTCGGCACCTCGCGGATCATGTTGAGCGCTGCGTACTGCACCGTGGTGAGCCCGAGGCTGCCGGTCTCCTCGAGAAAGAGCGCCACCGAGATCTGCTGCAGCCGCCGGATCAGGTGGCCGGGCCGGGAATAGAACTTGTGGATCGTCAATTGAGCGCCCCCTCGCCCGCATTATGCCGCCGACCCTGCTCCGCTACGCCAGTCTTGACACCTCGTCGATAGTTGGTATGCTCACGATCTTTCCGCGCCGGAGCGACGACGCCGATGAGCAAGCTGCGGATCACCCTCGCCTGCTGGGGCTACGACCGCGTGGCGCCTCTCGTCTCTGGCGAAGTGCGCCCCGACGGCATCGACCTCGTGTTTCTCGAGCAGCCGGTCGAGGAGACGTTCTTCCGCATGGCGCGGCACCGCGAGTTCGACGCGTCCGAGATGTCGCTCTCGTCCTACACGGTGACGCTCGCGCGCGACGACCCGCCCTTCATCGCCATTCCGGTGTTCCCGTCGCGGGTGTTCCGGCACGGCAGCATCTTCGTGTCGGCGAAGAGCGGCATCCGGGACCCGCACGACCTCGTCGGCAAGCGGATCGGGGTGCCCGAGTACCAGATGACCGCGCCGGTCTGGATCCGCGGCATCCTGTCCGACGACCACGGCCTGAAGGCCGACAGCGTCGAATACTTCACCGGCGGTGAAGAGCACCCCGGACGCGAAGAGAAGCTCAAGCTCAACCTGCCCGCGCAGTTCCGGGTGCGTCCCCTCGGCCCGGACCAGACGCTCTCGCGCATGATCGCCGATGGCGAGATCGACGCGCTCTACACCGCCCGCCCGCCCTCGACGTTCGAGTCGCAGCCCCGGGACGTCAGACGCCTGTTCGAGAACTACGTCGAAGCCGAACGCGCCTACTACCGGCGCACGCGGATCTTCCCGATCATGCACACGGTGGTGCTCCGGCGCGACGTCTATCGCGCGAACCCCTGGGTCGCGCAGTCGCTCTTCAAGGCGTTCGTCGAGGCGCAGCGGCGGACCTACCACGATCTCCTCGAGGCCCACGCGCTCAAGGCGATGCTGCCGTGGCTCCCGGCCCACGTCGCGGAGACGCGGCGTGAGATGGGCGAGGACTGGTGGCCGTACGGGTTGGCCGCCAACCGCCACGTGCTCGAGACCTTCCTCCGCTATCACCACGAGCAGGGCCTCTCGCCCCGGCGCCTTCCGCCGGAGGCGCTGTTCGCCCCGGAGACGCTCGAGAGCTTCGTGATCTGAACGGGCGTTTAGCCGGCGGCGAGCCGATACGCATCGTCGATCAGCCGCACCGCGGCCCGATCAAGGCCGGCGACAAACTGCGCGCCGAGGTCGAGGGGCTCGGCGCGATCGACGTGGCGGTGCGGGCACATCGCACGTAGCGCGTCGAAAGCTGGCGACCGGATGGCTACCGGGGTTCGTCATCTCCGATCCGGACGAGCGCGGTTTCGCTTGGACCAGCGAAACGGCGGCAACGGCGGCGGAGGGCGCGCCCGACGCAGCGCGGTCCGCGCCGGAAACGCGAACGCCGGATCGATTCGTTCGAGCCCGAGCCTGCGCATGAGCGCGTCGGCATCGAACGGCGCGCGGACCTTGATGTCGTTGTCGAAGTAGCAGTAGACGTCGCGCGCGCGCGATGAAGGGATCGTGCGAGCGATCTTCTGCGCATCACCGGGCTCGCCGCCGCGCGACCAGGCGCGGATCCGCGCCGCCCACCGGTCCAGCGCCGCATCCGTGTAGCCGCTCGCGTAAAGCTCCTCGTCGCCGTGCAAGCGCAGGTACATGAAGTCGGCGGTCACGTCCTCGAAGTAGGGCCACTTGCCAGCGGTATCGGCGACGACGAGCGCGATCTTGTGCCGGCGGAGCTGCCGCACGAACGCCGCGGAGGCAAACGTATCGTTGCGGATCTCGACCGCGTGGCGCATGGCGCGATTGCGATCGATCGCGAGCCGCGAACGGCCGTTCATCCGCGCGTCGCGCCGACGCGCGAGCGCGAGCGCCTGCCCGGTATTCCGCGGCAGGAGCTCGAAGAAACGCTCGAACCGCGCTTCGTCGTACCGCAAAGACGGCGGAAACTGCCACAGGAAGGGTCCGAGCTTTTCGCGCAAGTTCAGGACGCCGGAGGCGAAGAAGTTCGCCAGCGGCTTCTCGATCTCGCGCAGCCGGCGGATGTGAGTGATATAGCGGCCGCCCTTTACCCCGAAGACGAAGCCCGGCCCCGTGTCACGGTACCAGCTCGCGTAGCTCTGCGGCGTCTGGAGCGAGTAGAAGGACCCGTTGATCTCGATCGTGGGGAAGGCACGCGATGCGAACTCGAGCTCGCGCTTCTGGGCCAGGCCCTCCGGGTAGAACACCCCACGCCAGCCTTCGTAGCGCCAGCCCGAGATGCCGATCCGGATTGCGCCCGCCGGCGGTTGTGAGCGGCCCATGGCTCACACGCAGCAAACGCTGGTCCCGGGACGACGGCTGGACGCGCCTCCCGATCATGCCGGCATACGCCGTCCCGCTAATGGGTGGTTGCCGGCGGCGGCGAGCGGGTGCACACCGCTCCGCGTCACACGCCCGTTCAGCTCGCGCCCCAGCACCTGCTCGCAGAAGCGTGCCGTCTCCACGAGCCCTGCCAGATCGAGTCCGGTCCGGACACCCAGCGATTCGAACAGGCTCACCAAGTCCTCCGTGGCGACGTTGCCGGTGAACCCCTCACCGTATTTCACTCTCGCAGGATGGCCGCCGACGCCGCCGAAGGAGCTGTCGAAATGCCGCACGCCCGCCTCGTAGGCGGCGACGTAATTGACGAGCCCGGTGCCGCGGGTGTCGTGGAAGTGCGCAATCGGCGTCACCCCCGGTGCCTCGCGCGCGATGAGCGCGAAGACCTCGCGCACCGACTTCGGCGTCGCTACGCCGGTCGTGTCGCCGAGCGCGACCAGCGTCACGCCGAACTCGGCCAAGCGCCGCGTGTCGGCGACGACGACGGCCGGATCGACGCGCCCCTCGAACGGGCAGCCGAACGCGACCGAGACCGTGCCGACCATCCTGAACCGGCCGCGCGCCGACGCGGCCATCGCTGCGACGTTGTGCCACTGCTCCTCGCGCGTGCGCTTGAGGTTCGTCTTAGTGTGGGACTCGGTCGCCGACACGAGCAGGCTGATCTCGTTCGCGCCGAAGCCGGCATCCTGATCGGCGATCGCGCGCTCGACGGCGCGCAGGTTGGCGCAGGTCGCCTTGTAGAAGACGCCATCGCGCCGCGGCAAGCGGCCGAGCAGCGCGGACGCGTCGGCGAACTGCGGCACCACCTTCGGGTTCGAGTACGACGTCGCTTCGATCCGCTCGAAGCCGAGCGCGGCGAAGCGCTCGATCACCGCGAGCTTGGCGTCGGTAGCGATAAAGGCCGGCTCGTGCTGGAGCCCGTCGCGGGCAAAGCACTCGCAGAGGACGACGTCGCGCTTCATCCGCTCACTCCGGCTTGATCCCGGCCCTCGCAACGACCTCCGCCCAGAAGGCGTTCACCAGCGTGATCGGCTTCGCGGGATAGGTCTGCGCCGCCGCGCTGGTGGCTACAGCCGCCCCGATCGCGCACGCGAGCCTCGGGATCGATCTCATGCGTCAGCCCCTTTGTCCAGCCCGAGCTCGCGGAGCGCGTGCTCGCGCAGCTTCGTCTTCTGCACCTTGCCGCTCGCCGTCATCCCGATCGCCTCGAAGTCCGGAACGATGCGCAGGTAGCGCGGTACGCGAAAGTTCGCGCAGCGCGCCGTCATGAATGCCGCAAGCTCGACTTCGCTCGCCGCCGCTCCCGCGCGCAGGGTCACATAGGCCGCCGGCACCTCGCCGAGGCGTGCATCCGGGACGCCGATGACCTGCGCGGTGGCGACGGCCGGGTGAGAAAGCAGCACCTCTTCCACTTCGGCCGGCGCGACATTCTCGCCGCCGACGCGAAAGACGTCCTTCAGCCGGCCCGACATCCGCAGGCGGCCCTCGGGCGTCAGCCGGCCGAGATCGCCGGTCCGCAACCAGCCATCGGCGGTGAAAACCTTCGCGTTCGCTTCCGGATTGTTGTAGTAGCCGCGCATCACGTTCCAGCCGCGGACCTGGATTTCGCCCTGCGTATCCAGCGGCAGCGACGCGTTCGTGTCCGGGTCGGCTATGCGCAGCTCCACCCCGTCGTGCGGCTTCGCGAGGCCCGCGATGCGGAGCTCCGGATCGTCGCGGTAATCGCTCATCACGACGTTTGGCGAGGCTTCCGACAGCCCGTAGGCGGCGCAGATCCCGTGCGCACCGAGCACGTCCACGATCTTGCGCATCGTCTCGGGTCCCGCCGCGGCCCACCCGCCGCGCAAGCGCAGCTTCGAGCGGTCGAAGTCGGCGTGGCTCATCAGCAGCTGGAAGAGCGTGTCGTTGCCCGAGATGAGCGTGCACCGCTCGCGCGCCATGAGTGCAAGTGCCGCGCCGGCCTCGAAGGTCGGCAGCGTGACGATACAGGCGCCGTACACGAGCGCGACCAGCGCGGAGAGTGTCGTGCCGGCAACGTGGAAGAACGGCCGGCAGTTGAAGTAGCGGTCCTCGGCCCGCACCCCGATCCGCGCTCCCGCGGCCCGGGCGTTGCCCAGCATGTTGTCGTGCGTGAGCATCACGCCCTTGGGATAGGCCGTCGTCCCCGAGGTGAACTGGATGAGCAGCAGGTCGTCGGGCTTCACCTCGCCGGCGGCCTCACGGATCGCCGCATCGCTCACCTCGCCCGCGAGCGCCCGGAACGCGTTCCACCGAAGCGCGCCCTGCGGCACGTCATCACCGGCCACGATGACGCGCTCCAGCAATGGCAAGCGCACGCCGGGGAGTCGTGCGTCGACTGCGGGCTCGGCCTCGCGGAGCGCGGCGGCGAAGTCGATCTTCAGGAAGCGGTCGGCGAGAAAAAGCGCCTTGCAGTCGGCCTGCTTCAGGCAGAACGCGAGCTCGGACGCCTTGAACCGCGTGTTGACCGGCACCGTCACGACACCGAGGAGCGCAGCGCCGTAGAACAGCGCGAGCCACTTCTCGTCGTTCCCCATGAGCACGCCGGCGAGGTCGCCGCGCCGCAGTCCGAGCGCGTGCATTGCCTTCGCCACCTGCCAAGCCTCGTCTGCGAGCTGCCGATAGGAAAGACGCGCGCCCTCGGTCACGATCGCATCGGCGTCGCCGCGCGCGCCAACGGTGTCGGCGAGGATTTCGCGCAGCGTCTGCGGTACGCTCGTCATGCTGGCAGCTCTTTCCCCGACCCTTTCCGGCCCGCTCGTCGCAACGCCTTCATTCCTTCGCACCGAAACCCGCCATGCCGGTGCGCCAGTCGGACGCGGCCAGGTTTTCCTCGATCGCCAGCAGCTCGGTCGCGAGTGCCCCTTGCGGACCGAGCTCGACACCCCGATCGATACAGCGCTTGGCGAGCCGCATCGCCCGCGGCGGTGCGTCGACGATCGTCTTCACGATCGCGGCAAGCGCCGTCTCGAGATCGGCGGCGGCGACGATGCGGCTGACCAGTCCAGCAGTCTGCGCCTCTTCCGCCGTGAGCTTGCGCCCGGTGAACATCAGATCCTTGGCGAGCCGCTTCCCGAGCACACGCGGCAACCGCTGGGTCGCGCCCACCGTTCCCCACAGCGCCTCGGGCGTACGGAACGACGCTTCCGGCGTCGCGAGGATGAAATCGCATGTGGCGGCGATCTCGCAACCGGAGCCCACCGCGGCCGCATGCACGACCGCGATCGCCGGCATCGGCAGACGTTCGAGCGCGTCGTACGCGGCGAAGGCTTTCAGGCGGCGGGCGCGCACCTGGTCCTCGCTCATTGCCCGCCGCTCCTTCAGGTCGGCGCCGGCGCAGAACACCGGTCCGCTGGCACGCACGATCACGACGCGAACGGTTTCGTCGCCCGCAGCGCTCATCGCTGCCTCGAGCAGCCCTTCGCACATCGCGCTGTTCAGCGCGTTGCGGCTCTCCGGACGGTTCAGGGTGATCGCCGCCACGCCATCGCCGACTGCGTAGTGGACCGGCTCGCTCATATCGCCTTCGCCTCCCTCAGAGCTGCAATGCGCTCGGGGCTGTAGCCGAGTCGTTCCGTGAGCACCGCGTCGGTATGCTCCCCGAGCAGCGGCGGACGGCCGACCGCCGGGTCGTCCCAGCCCTCGAACTTGAGCGGCACCGGCAGGCACGGGAACTCGCCGATCGCCGGATGCGCGAAGCTCGCGACCATGCCGCGCGCGAGCGTGTGCGGGTCGGCGAGCACTTCGTCGACCGACCTGATCGGTCCGGCGGGAACGTCGGCCGCATCGAACGCCGCGCCGAGCTCGTCGCGTTGCCGCGTGCCGATGGCTGCGGTGAGCTTCGCCATCACCTCCTCGCGCCGGCGCACGCGCTCGGAGTTCGATTGCAGCCCGGGCTCGCTGCCCCACGCCTCGAGGCCGAGCACACGGCAGAGCGGGAGCCAGTGCTGATCGCTGGCGGTGATGTGCAGCCAGCCCCCGTCCGCGCAGCGGAAGCTCGCGGAAGGCACGCGGCCGGGATGCTCCGTGCCGAGGCGCGCCGGGACTTCGCCGAGCGCGAACCAACGCGCCGCGGCGAGCGTCAGTAGCGCCACCTGGCCGTCGATCATCGAGAAATCGATGTAGCTGCCCTTGCCGGTCGCCGCGCGGCCGTTGAGTGCCGCGAGGATCGCGATCGCGACCCAGAGCCCCGAGGTCAGGTCCGCGACCGGCAAGCCGGGCTTCACCGGACCGCCGCCCCGCTCGCCGGTGAGGCTCATGATTCCGCCCATCGCCTGGAAGACGGTATCGTAGCCCTTGCGGTGCGCGTAAGGCCCAGTCTGGCCGAAGCCGGTGCAGGAGACGTAGACGAGCTGTTCGTTCAGCTTCGCGAGCGATGCGTAGTCGAGCCCGTAGCGCGTTAAGGTGCCGACCGGGAAATTCTCGATGACCACGTCGGCGCCCTTTGCGAGGTCGCGAATCACCGCCTGCCCTTCCGACGATCGCAGGTTGACCGTCATCGACTGTTTGCTGCGGTTGAACGCGAAGTAGTACGCGCTCTCGGATGCCCCCTCCCGCTCGACGAACGGTTCGAACATACGCGTCTCGTCGCCGACCCTCGGCTGCTCGACCTTGATCACTGTCGCGCCGAGCTCGGCGAGAATCATCGAGGCGAACGGGCACGCGAGCACGCGCGAGAGATCGAGGATCGTGATGTGCTCGAGCGGTCTCACGGCGGCTATCGGCTCGTCTCATGAGCCAGACGAAGTTTCTCCAGCGCTCGGGCTGCACGATCCAGGTCCCGTGGAACTTCTCTGCGTAGTACGTGGCTCCCGGGTCCTGAACGACTGTCACTGCCGACCTTCCGTCCTTGTGGAGCCCGGGCTTGAAGCGCGCCATGGGGGGCAACAACCTATTCCGGAACGCGCGCATGCGCTTGTTAGCATCGCGTCCGACGGCGAGCGCGTCGGCGAACGCGAGCTCGGTCACCGCGTAGAACAGCTGTTTCGTCGTCGCCATGGCCGGCCGGCTCACCGCGGCGAGCTCGCCGGCGAGCGCGAGCGCCGCGGGCATGAGTTCGGCATCGGGAACGACGCGGTTCACCATCCCCAGCTCGAGCGCGCGGCGGGCGCCGACCGGCTGGCCGGTGGCAAGCAGCTCGAACGCCGCTTTCCGCCCGACCTGGCGCACGAGATTCGGCATGACGATCGCGGCGACGATCCCGTGCTTCACTTCCGGATAGCCGATCTTCGCCGACTTCCGCGATGAGCGCGATATCGCCGGCGAGCGCGAGCCCCGCACCGCCGCCCATCGCCGCGCCGTTGATTGCGGTCACGACCGGTTTAGCCATGCGCGGGAAGATCTCGTGTAGGCTCATCGTCAGCTGCGCGCGCCGCTCGACGAGCGGCTGGTTGTCGGCAGTCAGGTCCTTGAACTCGGCGAGATCCGCGCCGGCGCAGAAACTCGGGCCCGCCCCGGTGAGCACGATGGCGTTCACCGAGTCGTCCGCGTCAGCTGCACGCAAGCCCTCCAACAACGCCTCGGTGAGCGCATTGTTCAGCGCGTTGCGCTTCTCCGGCCGGTTCATCGTCAGCACGCGGACCGGTCCGCGATCCTCGATCAGCAGTTCCGCCATGGCTGTCACTCCGGCTGGATCTTCGCCGTCGCGATCGCGCGGCGCCAGACTTCGATCTCCTTGCGGTTGAACTCGCCGAGCTCTGCCGGCGTCGAGCCGACCGGCTCGTAGCACCTCATGCGACCGCCATGTGCGGCCGCAGCGCCGCGAGCCGCGCCACCGCCAGATCGAACTCCGCGACCAACCGCCCGACCAGCTCCCCCGCGGGGACCAGCTCGTCGATCAGTCCGGCGCACTGCCCGACCTCGACCTTGCCGCGCGCGACGTCGCCCTCGAACGCGGCCAGCTTGAGCGTGCTCGTCTCGTAGATCGCCTTCAACTCGCTTTCCGGCTTCCCGCTCCGCTCGGCCGCGGCGTACTCGCCGGTGAACTCGTTCTTGAGCACGCGGATCGGCAGCTTGCCGCGGCCGACGAGCGTCGTGCCGGCGATATTCGCCTCGAGCGCCGCCGCCTTGTATGCCGGGTGCAGGTTCGACTCCGGGGTGAGCAGGAAGCGCGTGCCGAGCTGCACGCCCTCGGCGCCGAGACAGAACATCGCGGCCATGCCGGCGCCGTCGGCGACGCCGCCGCCGGCGATCACCGGGATGCGGACGGCCTTGCACACGGCGCGCACCACGACGAGGGTACCGACTTCGTCCGGCGGCGGATGGCCGCCGGCCTCGTAGCCGACCGCCATCACCGCATCGGCGCCGAGCTCCTCGGCCTTCTTGGCGTGCACCGGCGAGGCGGTGACATGCAGCCATTTCACCCCGGCGCCCTTGAAGCGCGCGATATGCTGCTTCGGGCCGCCCTGCGAGGCGACCAGGATCGGCACCTGCTCCTCGAGGACGATGTCGAGGAAGATGTCCGCGCGCTTGTTGTAGAGCGGCACGTTCACCGCGTAGGGCGCATCGGTCCCCGCTCTCACCTTGCGGATCGCCGCACGCAGGTCGTCCGGGTACATCGGCCCGGCGCCGATCACGCCAAGACCGCCCGCCCGGGAAACGGCGAGCGCGAGCTCGGCGTTCGACGACGCCCAGCTCATGCCGGCCTGGACGATCGGGTAGCGGACGCCGAGCAGCTCGGTGACGCGCGTCCTGAACGTCATCGCGTCACGCTCGGGCGCCGCGCTTTCGCGTGCGCGCCTTTTCTTCCTGGATGAAAGAGCGCGCCCGCTCGCCCAGCTTCTGCAGCGCTTGCTCGAGGCACTCGCGCTCGCGGGGGCCGAGGCAATCGACGAACGCCGCGTTTCGCTCCGCGGCCGCGCCGATCAGCCCGTCGTAGAGCCTCTCGCCGGCGCGGCTCAGTCGGAGCTGCACGCCACGGCCGTCCGTCTCGTCGGCGCCGCGCAGCACAAATGCGCGCGCGACGAGGCCCGCGACGACGCGGCTCATCTGGCTCTTGTCGAGGCCGGCGGCGGCGGCGAGATCGTTGAGCGAGAGCGGCGTGTGCGAACCGCCGAGCAGCGCGACCGTGCGCCACTCCCACAGGCTCACGCCGAACTCGCGCTTGTAGCGCATCGCCGCGCCACGCGAGAGCAGGTTGGCGACGACATGCAGTCGGTAGGAGAGAAGCGCTTTGATCGTCAGCGGATCGGCGGCCGTGGCCTCGCGCAGACGACGTGCAGCGGTGGATGCGTCGAGCATTGTCCGAAAACGCTGCTTCAGTCGTCGAAGAACGGCGTCTCGCCGTCGCCGCGGAGGCGGATGTCGAAGCGGTAGCCGGCATCGTCCCGCGTCGCGACGAGGCGCGAGCGCAGCGCCGCCGGGGCGACGGCCGCGAGCACCGGATCGGTCGCGTTGCCGGGCTCGCCGTCGAAGAAGACCACGGTCTGCAGCTGACGCATCAGGCCCGAGAACACGACGAGCAGGTTCACGTGCGGCGCGCGGCGCGTTCCGTCGGGCATCGCGTAGGCGCCTGGGCGGATCGTGAGGAAGCGGTAGTGCCCGTCGGCATCCGTCGCGGCGCGCCCCCAGCCGAAGAAATCCGGATCGGCGTCGCGGTGTCGCGGATCGGCCGGGTGGCGGAAGATGCCGGTCGCGTCGGCCTGCCAGACCTCCAGCACGAGGTTGTCCATCGGCACGCCGTCCGCGGCGGTGACGCGGCCGTGAATCTCGATCGGCTCGCCGCGGGCGCGGCGCCCGGCGAGCTGCGTGAGGTCGTTCGCGCCCGGGTCGACGTAGCGCCGCGGGAAGAACGGGCCGAGCGTGATCTCGGCGGTCGGTGTGAGCTTCGCCATGCGCCTCGCCCTCAGGCCGCCGCCGTCGCGGCCCGGCCGCGCACGACGATGCGGTGCTCGAATACGAGCGCATCCTCCGGCCCCGCGGTGGTGGGCAGCGCACGGCAGACGAGCTGCTCGCGCGCCGCGGCGCTGTCGATCGCGAGCAGGATCCGGTCGTGCGCATTCAGCGGCTCGCCGGGAAAGAACATCTGCGTCACCAGCCGCGACAGCCACAACTTGCCCCACACGGAGAAATGGATGTGCGGCGGGCGCCACCAGCGGTTCGAGTCCGGCACCGGGTAGCCCGCGGGCTTGATGGTGCGGATCTCGATCGTGCCCGACTCGTCGGTGAGCGCGCGGGCCGCACCGTAGAAATTCGGATCGATCGGGGCGTGATCGGTGTCGTTGGGATGGATGTAGCGCCCGGCGGCGTTCGCCTGCCACATCTCGACGATCGAGCCCGGCACCGGGCTCGCGTCCTCGTCCACGACGCTCAGCCGAATGAGGATCAGCGGCCCGATCGCCTGGTTCTTTCCATACCCCGCGATGTCGGTGCCTAGCATCGCGAGCCGGCTCGCCTGCTCGGTCGGCGCGGTGAGCTCCGAGAGCGTCAGCGGGCGGCGCTGGAGCGGCGATTGCGGGTTGCGCATCGCGGTGCTCGCATACCCCGGCACGACTCTCGTCGACTGCGTACCGGCTTCTATCGGACCTACGCCATAGCGCATCGCCAGCTCCCTTCAATCGATGACGACCTCGTCGACGAGCAGCCGGCGCACGCGGGCGTCGTCCAGCGCGACGCCGATACCGGGACCGGGCGGCAGCTCCATCATGCCGTCGCGGATCTCCAGCGAGCCGGGCGCGAGCACATCGTCCGCGAGCCCGTCGTGCCCCTGATCGCTCGCATGTGTCGTGACCCCGAGGCCGAGCGCGAGGTGCACGTTCGCCGCGGTCGCGACACCGCTCTCGTAGAAGCTGTGGATCGCGCAAGTCATGCCGAGCGCTTCTACCGCGGCCGCCATGTCGCGGTAGCCCTCGAAGGCCCAATGGAAGAGATCCGCGAGCACGATGTCGGGCGCGCCGCGGCGCGCCGCGGGTGCGATCTGGCCGAACTCCACTACGACCATGTTGCTCGCGAGCGGGCGTGTGACGCGGCGCTTCACGCGCGCGAGACCTTCGATGCCGTCGGTCGGGTCCTCGTAGTACTCGAGCGCGAGCGGCTCGAGGGCGCGGCAGACGTCGGCCGCCGTCGCGGCGTCGTAAGCGGCGTTGGGATCGACTCGGAGCTCGGCGGCAGGGCCGAGCGCGTCGCGCAAGCCCCGCAGCACCGCGAGATCCCATGCCGCCCCGACGCCGGCGCTCTTGTACTTGAAGCAGGTGAAGCCATGGCGCTCGCGCGCGCCGACGGCGTACTCAGCGACGCGCGCCGTGTTGCCGAGGTCGGCGAAATGGGCCGCTAGCGCCGTCCGCGGCACCAAAGTGTCGAGCATCGCCGAGGGCAGCACGCACACCGCGCGGACGGCGTGCGCTTCTTCCGCTGCGCCGAGCATGCGGACCAGCGGGATACCGAGACGCTTCGCCGCGAGGTCCGCGCACGCGGTCTCGAGACCCGCGAGCGCCTGCCAGCCGTTCCGGCCGTTGCGGTTGTCGAAGCCGATGCGGCCGAAGGCACGGGCGAGACCGCGCCGATCGAGCGCATCGGTGCCGATGCGGCCGCGCGCGAGCTTGGCGACCAGGCGAAACACTTCGTCGACGCCCGCGGTCTCGCCGAGACCGACCAGGCCGTCGTCGGTTTCGATCTCGACCAGTGTCCGCTGAACGTGATCGGTGAGGTACATGGCGCTGACGTAGATCTGCGCGAGCGGCAGCTTCACGCGCCGCAGGCGGATGCGCCGGATGCGGCTCGGGCGGTGCGTGGCCGCCGCGTGCTCGGACACCCCGGGCTCGGGCATCGGCCCGGCGATCGCGAAGCCGAAGGCGCGGGCGAGCCGCGCGGCCTGTACGCGCTCCACCCCGGTGCCGGTGACCAGCCGCGCGATCGGCCGCAGGTCGAGCGCCCGCGCGAGCGCGACGATCCTGCGGATGCCGGCGAGCCCGCCGCCGAGCGCGAGACTGAACGAGAGCGCCGTGGCCTCGGTCGCGAGGCACGCCGCCCCGAGCGCGTCGTCGTCGATTGCGTCGGCATCGAGGGCGTCGGCCGGCAGCGTCGCCGTTTCGACGCGAGCATCGGTCGCCGCGCCGAGAAAGACTTCGAGCGGGACGCCGCCTTGAGCGCACGCGAGCTCGACGAGCGCGAGATCGAGCGCGCCGAACGCGAGTCGCTCGGCGCGGCCCGATCCGGCGCGCCGCTTCGCGCGCCACGCGAATGCGAGCGGATCGGACGCGCGCCAGTCGGCGGCAAGGCGCTCGACGCAGCGCACGACACCCGGTTCGTCGAGTGTCGCCGCGACACCCACCGCACCCTCCGCCCCGGTCGCCGATACCAGCAGCCCGCCGGCCTCGCGGCGGATGGCCACGGCTTCGACAGCGGCAGCAGCAGCGGGGACCGGCATGATGGTTGACAGCGTAAACCAACCGGTTGATTTCGTCAACTAAATGCGGTGAGGATGCTCGCTCAGCGCACGACGAGATTGATCTGGTAGTCGCCGCGCACCAGCGCGAGCCGCAGCGGCTGCTCCGGCGCGCGGAGCGCCTCGGTGAACTGCTTGATCGACCGCACGCGCGTACGGCCGACGCCGTAGATGACGTCGCCGGCGCGCAGCCCGTTCTTGAACGCGGCGCTCTCCTTCTCGACGCTCGCCACGAAGACGCCCTCCACCCGCCCGTGCATCGGCATTCCGGGCTGGATGTCCGCGACTTTGAGTCCAACCAGCTGCGGGATCGCCTCGCCGACGACGCTCGTCGACTGGAACAGCTCGCCCACCCGCGCGCGGATGCGGAGCTGCCGGCCCTCGCGCAGCACGGTCATGTCGACCTCCTCGCCGATGGGCGTGAGGCCGACGCGGTTGCGCAGCTCGCCGGAGGCGCGGATCGGACGCTCGTTGACCGCGACGACGACGTCTTTCTCGCGCAGGCCGGCCTGCTCCGCGGCGGAGCCCTTCTCGACGCGCAGCACGACGGCGCCCTCCGCGACCGTCAGGCCGAGCTCCTTTGCGACATCCGGTATGAGATCGGTCGTCTCCACCCCCAGCCGGCCGCGACGCACCTCGCCGAACCGCACCACCTGTTCCATCACCGCCCGCGCCATGTTGGTCGGGATCGCGAACCCGATGCCGACGTTGGTGCCGGTCGGGCCGAAGAGCGCGGTGTTGATCCCGATCAGCTCCCCGCGCAGATTGACGAGTGCGCCGCCCGAGTTGCCCGGGTTGATCGACGCGTCGGTCTGAATGAACTCCTGGTAGCCCTCGATGCCGGGGCCGCCGCGCCCGAGCGCGCTCACGATGCCGGAGGTGACCGTCTGCCCGATCCCGAACGGGTTGCCGATCGCGACGACGAAGTCGCCGACGTTGACCGCGTCGGAGTCGGCGACGCGGATCGCGGTCAGGTTCTCGGCCGGGATGCGCAGCAGCGCGACGTCGGTGCCGGGATCCGAGCCGACGAGCTGCGCTTTGAAGATGCGCCGGTCCTTGAGCAGCACCGCGATCTCCTGCGCTTCCTTGACGACGTGATGGTTCGTGATCACCAACCCGCGTACGGCGTCGACGATCACGCCGGAGCCCGCGCTTTGCCGCTGCTGGGGGCGCTCGCGCGGGTCCATGAAGCGGCGGAAGAACGGGTCGCGCGCGAGCGGGTTCGCGTCCTGCGACCGCGTGAGCACGGCGATGTTGACGACCGCGGGCGTTACCTTCTCGAGCATCGGCGCGAGCGAAGGGAGCGGCTGGCCGTCGACCGCGAGCGGGAGGGCCGCGAAGGTCGCGGTGGCCGCCGCGAGCGCGATCGAAAGCAGGCATCTCAGGGCGGCATGCATTGCGGCGGCATTCTAGACCGCGGCACCAGCGGGCTGTTGCAGCGCCTGGCGGCGGTGAGCGCCTCGCACGGGCGGCGCATCCGGGCCCAGGACAAGCGTCTCAGCTCAGCCGGCGAGATCGGCCGGGGTGTCGACATCCCGGACGACGCCGGGGTCATCACAATCGAACACTTCCAGCGCGCTGGCCTCCGCACGCAGAAGATCGCGCGCCCCGGCATCGCCGCCGAGTGCCGCGAGCGCATCGCCATAGCGGCGCGCGAAACCGACGGGATGCCCCCGCTCGCCGCGGAACATCGGTGCGACGATGCCGGCGCCGGCTTCGAGTCGTTCGACCACGCCCCGGATCGTCGCCGGATCGATGAACGGCATGTCGGCGAGCGCGACGACCCAGCCGCCGGCGTCGCGCGCGGCCGCAACGGCATGCGCGAGCGTCGCGCCCATCCCGTCGTCGGCCCGATCGCACACGGTCACCTCGGCGCCACGCGCACGCAGAAAGCGGACGAGCTCGCCCGCCCCCGGTCGGACGACCGCCACGATCCGGGCGAGCACCGCGTCCAGGTTCCGGAACGACGCGACGGCAATCGGTGTGCCGTCGGGCAGCGGATGAAGGAGCTTGTCGGCGCCGAAGCGCGTCGAGGCGCCGCCGGCGAGCAGGATACCGACGGGCCTCAGTTCTGCGGCACCACGCACCCGGCGACGACGTTCGCGTCGACCGGCTGCTCGAGAGCGGGCGGGGTCACACCGCGGCGCACCGCGGTCATCTCGGCGAGAATCGCGACGGCGATCTCGGGCGGCGTCTTCGCGCCGATCTTCAGTCCGACCGGACCGTGCAGCTTCGCGATCTCGCCGGCGGAGAGGTCGAAGCCCGCCAGGCGCTGGCGCCGCGCGTCGTTGTTCTTCTTCGAGCCAAGCGCGCCGACGTAGAAGCACGGCGATTTCAGCGCCTCGAGCAACGCCGCGTCGTCGAGCTTCGGGTCGTGGGTCACCGCGACCACCGCCATGTGCGCGTCGGGGTTGAGCTGCAGGACCACGTCGTCGGGATAGCCGCGCACCAACGTGGCACCGGCGAGATTCCACTCCTCGGCGTATTCCTCGCGCGGGTCGCACACGGTGACGTGATAGTCGAGCGCCATCGCAATCTGCGCGAGATAGCGGGAGGTCTGCCCGGCGCCGATGACGAGCAGCCGCCAGCGCGGGCCATGCACCGTCTTCAACAGCTTGCCGTCGAATTCGAGCGCATCGGACCATTTCCCGGGCTCGAGCCGGACCGCGCCGGTCTCCATGTCCAGCACACGGGCGACCAGCTCGTGGCGCTCGATGATGTCGAGGAGCTCCTTGAGCCTGGAGTCACTGGTCACCGGTTCGAGCACGAGCTGCAAGGTGCCGCCGCAGGGCAAACCCCAGCGGTTGGCCTCCTCGTTGGTGATGCCATAGGTCGTGACCTCGGGCTTCTCCGCCGCCAGCTTGTGCGCCTTGACCTTCTCGATCAGGTCGTCCTCGACGCAGCCGCCGGAGACCGATCCCATGACGTGCCCATCGTCGCGGATCGCCAGCATCGCGCCCACCGGCCTCGGGGCCGAGCCCCAGGTCCGGGTGACGGTGCCGATCGTCGCGCCGTGGCCGGCTTGGAGCCAGGCGACTGTGGCCCGCATGACTTCGAGGTCTACGCTGTCCATCGAACCTCCGCTACGTTTCATTTCGCACCCCGTTCACGGGGGTCGCTGCCGGTTGCAATGCACTAATTGTAGGCGCGGCGTCCCGCTCCGTCGACCACTCGGAGAATGTGGCGATCGCGTGGCGAGCTTCCAAGATCGCCGCGCGGTTGCTTCGGCAGGGGCCATGGGCTAGCATTCCTGGCGCCATCCGCGGCCGACACGTCTTCGGCCGCCAAGTCCCGAACCGCCGGATCAAGGGGGGAATTTTCGCCGCCGAGTCGTCCCTGACCTGCTCACCCGGGGCGGCGCGAGCGCTTCCCGCCCCGCGCCCGCCCCCCGAAGAACACCGAACATGAGACCGAAAAAGGAGGCTGTATGACAGTCCGAGTGTCGATGACCGTGAACGGCAAGCCCGCCGCGGCCGAAGTCGAGGAGCGCACGCTTCTCGTCGAGTTCATCCGCGAAAAGCTGCGGCTCACCGGAACCCACGTCGGCTGCGACACCGCCCAGTGCGGCGCGTGCACGATCCACCTGAACGGCCGCGCGGTGAAGTCTTGCAACATGCTCGCGATGCAGGCCGAGGGCGCGCAGATCGTCACGATCGAGGGCGTCGCGCAGCCGGACGGCACGCTGCACGTGATGCAGGAGTCGTTCCGGGAGCACCACGGCCTCCAGTGCGGCTTCTGTACCCCCGGCATGATCATGAGCGCAATCGACCTGGTGAAGGTGCATCCCAACCCGTCGGAAGAGACGATCCGCGCCGAGCTCGACGGCAACCTCTGCCGCTGCACCGGGTATCACAACATCGTCAAGGCCATCAAAGCGGCCGCGGCGAAGATGTAAGGGGGCCCTATGGCGACCAATTACGTCGGTCAGGCGGTCAAGCGCCGCGAAGACTATCGCTTCCTCACGGGCGCCGGTCTCTTCACCGACGACGTGATGCTGCCGGGCCAGACCGCGGCTCATTTCATCCGCTCGCCGCATGCGCACGCGAAGATCAAGGCGATCCGCAAGGACGCGGCGCTGAAGTCCCCCGGCGTCGTCGCGATATTTACCGGCGAGGACACCAAGGCCATCAACGGCCTGCCCTGCGGCTGGCTCATCACCGACGTGAACGGGCAGCCGATGAAGGAGCCCAAGCATCCGATCCTCGCCGAGAGCAAGGTCCAGCACGTCGGCGACCAGGTCGCGGTCGTGATCGCCGAGACCCTGCAGCAGGCGAAGGACGCGGCCGATCTCGTCGAGGTCGATTACGAGGTTCTGCCGTCGGTCGTCGACGTCGTCGACGCGCGCTCACCCGGCGCACCGGCGCTCCACGACATCGCGCCGGATAACACCTGTTATGTCTGGGCGCTGGGCGACAAGGCGGCCGTCGACAGGGCTTTCGCCGGCGCCGCGCACGTTACGACGCTCGAATTCGTCAACAACCGGCTGGTGCCCAACGCGATCGAACCGCGCGCCGCGCACGCAAGCTACAGCCGCGCGGACGACAGCTACACCCTCTACGTCGCCAGCCAGAACCCGCACGTCGAGCGGCTGCTGATGACCGCGTTCGTGCTCGGCCTTCCCGAGCACAAGGTGAGAGTCGTCGCGCCAGACGTCGGCGGCGGCTTCGGTTCGAAGATCTACCTCTACGCCGAGGATGTCATCGTCACCTGGGCTTCGAAGCAGATCAACCGCCCGGTGAAGTGGACCGCCGAGCGCAGCGAATCGTTCATCTCGGATGCGCATGGCCGCGATCACCTGACCAAGGCCGAGCTCGCGCTCGACAAGGACGGGAAATTCGTCGCGATGCGCGTGCACACCACCGCGAACATGGGCGCGTACCTGTCGACGTTCGCCTCGTGCGTCCCGACGATCCTCTATGCGACGCTCCTCGCCGGCCAGTACACGACGCCGCTGATCTACTGCCAGGTGACCGCCGTGTTCACGAATACCGTGCCGGTCGACGCTTATCGCGGCGCCGGGCGTCCCGAGGCCACCTATGTCGTCGAGCGGCTGGTCGAAACCGCGGCGCGCGAGATGAAGCTCGACCCGGCCGAGATCCGCCGCCGCAACTTCATCACCCAGTTCCCGTACCAGACTCCGGTCGCGCTGCAGTACGACATCGGGAACTACGATGCGACGCTGAGCGAGGCGATCAAGCTCGGCGATGTGGCAGGTTACGCTGGGCGCAAGCGTGAATCCGAGGCGCGCGGGAAGCTGCGCGGCATCGGCTACTGCGCCTACATCGAGGCCTGCGGTATCGCGCCCTCCGCGGTCGCGGGCAGCCTCGGCGCGCGGGCCGGTCTTTTCGAAGCGGGCGAGGTTCGCGTCCATCCAACCGGAAAGGTGACGGTGTTCACCGGCTCGCATGCGCATGGCCAGGGGCACGAGACGACGTTCGCCCAGGTCGTCGCTTCGCGCCTCGGCGTCCCGATGGAGGACGTCGACATCATCCACGGCGACACCGGCCGCGTCCTCTTCGGCATGGGCACCTACGGCTCGCGGTCGATCGCGGTCGGCGGCACGGCGATCGTGAAGGCGATCGACAAGGTGATCGCGAAAGGCAAGAAGATCGCGGCCCACCTGATGGAGGCGGCCGAAACCGACATCGAGTTCAAGGACGGCCACTTCCAGGTCGCCGGGACCGACAAGAAGAAGGCGTTCGCCGAGATCGCGCTCACCGCCTACGTGCCGCACAACTTCCCGCACGACAAGCTCGAGCCGGGGCTGAACGAGAACGCGTTCTACGATCCGTCGAACTTCACGTTCCCGGCCGGCACCTATGTGTGCGAGGTCGAAGTGGATCCCGACACGGGCGTGGTGAAGATCGAGCGCTGGACGGCCGTGGACGACTTCGGGAAGATCATCAACCCGATGATCGTCGAGGGCCAGGTGCACGGCGGGCTGGTGCAAGGCATCGGGCAGGCGCTCACGGAGGGGTGCCGTTACGACAAGGCGACCGGACAGCTCCTCACCGGCTCGATGCTCGACTACACCATGCCGCGGGCGGAAGACGTGCCGTCGTTCAAGGTCGGCACCAAGGAGACGGCCTGCACCCACAACCCGCTCGGCGTGAAAGGCTGCGGCGAGGCGGGCGCGATCGGCTCGCCCGCGGCGCTGATCAACGCGATCACTGATGCGCTCGGGGTGAAGGACCTGGCGATGCCGGCAACGTCGCTCAATGTGTGGCGGACGATCCAGCAGAACAAACTGAAGACCGCGGCCTGAGGAGAAGAACATGTATGCATTCGAGTATCAGAAAGTGAAATCGGTCGCCGACGCGGCCGCTGCGGTCGCCAAGAACCCGGACGCGAAGCTTCTCGCCGGCGGACAGACCCTCGTCGCCTCGATGAAGCTCCGGCTCGCCAACCCCGGCCAGGTCGTCGACCTCGGCGAGGTCGCCGAGCTGAAGGGGATCAAGGTGAGCGGGAACACTGTGACGATCGGCGCGATGACGCGCCACGCCGAGGTCGCCTCGTCGGCCGAGGTGAAGAGGGCGATCCCCGCGCTCGCCGCGCTCGCCGGCGTCATCGGCGACCGGATGGTCCGCAACATGGGCACGATCGGCGGCTCGGTCGCGAACAACGACCCGGCCGCCGACTATCCTGCCGCGCTCGTGGGCTTGGGCGCGACGGTGCACACCAACCAGCGCAAGATCCCCGCCGACGACTTCTTCAAGGGCATGTTCGAGACCGCGCTGCAGGCGGGCGAGATCATCATAGCGGTCGAGTTCCCGGTGCCGAAGCGCGCGGCCTACATGAAGTTCAAGAACCCGGCGTCCCGCTACGCGATCGTCGGTGTGTTCGTAGCGGAGACCTCCGGCGGACCGCGAGTCGCCGTGACTGGCGCGGGCCCGGGCGTGTTCCGCGAGAGCGCGATGGAGAAGGCGCTCGCGTCGAAGTTCGCGCCCGAATCGGTGGCCGGCATCAAGGTCTCGGACTCGGGACTCAACTCCGACATCCACGCGTCGAACGAGTACCGCGCGCATCTCGTCACGGTGATGGCGAAAAGGGCGGTCGCAGCCGCCCTGGCTTGATCGTCACCCCCAGCGAACGCCGGGATCCAGAAACCAAGCCCCTGCCTAGTCGGGGGCTTTTTTTTCGAGCTCCCCCGCCGCAAGACGCTGGTGCGCGCCAAACCCTCGAGCCGGGGTGAGAGTGGAGTGGGAACGCGTCTTCGGGTGAGCGGGGTAGATCGTCACACGGCGCGTGACCAATCGCCGTCGCGAGCCTCACGCGCGACTCTTGGGGTCAAGCCCCGGTGATCGCCGGCCAGCGCACCGTCACCGCCTTGTCCCTCTACAGCGAGCCTTGCGCACTTGGGTCGAAGGCGGCGAGTCGCTGCTTGGGGGATCGGGTGCCGAGTGCGACGCCATCACGGCCGAACCCCCGGCGCCTCGACCTTCATCCCCCGCGCGCGCCACATCAGGTACAGC
The DNA here is from genome assembly GCA_963754305.1 of uncultured beta proteobacterium. Lineage (GTDB taxonomy): Bacteria > Pseudomonadota > Gammaproteobacteria > Burkholderiales > SG8-39 > DATEDA01. Next base: position 70,363 of record CAVWFR010000030.1, read on the forward strand.
TCGAGATCGACGAATTCCGGCGCCCCGTATGCATAAGGTTCCGCGCGCACGCCCACGAAGCAGTTGCGGAAGCGCCGTTGCAGCGACCCGAGACCTTGCCATTCGAGGCGGTACAGCGGGTACCCGGTCGGATGGGCTTGCGGGATGGGATTGCCGGCGAGCTTCGTTCCCCAACGATCCTCGTGACACTGGGCGCAGGCCAGATTGAGTTGGCCCTGGCGCCGGTAGAACGCTTCGCGGCCAGCGTCCAGGAATGGCTGGGTTCGCTCGTCGACCGCGATCTCGATCGGCACCCCGCGCGATTGCCGCGCGACGTAGGCGGCCAGCGATAGCAGCTCCCTGCCCTCGAACGCGAGCGGCGTCGCCTGCTGCCGGTCGGTACGGCAGGTGTTGATCCGCTGTTCGAGATTGACCGGCCGTCTGCGCGCCGCGTCGAAGGCCGGATAGCGCGCCGCGACGCCCTTCATACTAGCGCCGGCGTCGCCGTGGCAGTCGGCGCACGCGCGCCCGGCCGCGCCGGCCGATCGACTCCAGAGCGCGGCACCGTCGAGCACCCACAGCATCCCCGGGTTCGCGACGTCGTCGTCCTGCATCGCGCGCGTCTCGCGACCCATGAACTCGTAGCCCGAGCGGCGCTCGGTGAGCGGGATCTCGGCCGCGGCGGCGAAGCTGAGAACGATGCAGGCGACGGCCGCGAGGCACTCGCCGGGACGGAGCCTCACGCGACGCTGATCGAGACGGTCTCGGTCACGGCGTAGCCGTTGTCGCCGGACCACCGGAACGCGATCATGCCGCTCTCGGTCGCGACCGTCGTGAACGTCATGTACGGGTTGGCGGCGATCGCGGGATGGAGCTCGGCGCGGAAGATCTCGGCGCCGTTGTAGGTACAGACGAACGACGTGATGATGTCGCGCGGTATCAGCTCGCCGAGCTGGGTGCGGCGGAAGCCGGTCTCCATCGGATGCCGGACCAGCGCCTTGATCTCGATGACCTCGCCGCGCTTCGCCTGCGCCGGCACGGTCACGATCGCGTTCACCATTCAGATCAGCCCTTCCTCGAGACAGGCCGAGAGCGTGACCACCACCTCCGCGCTGTCGGACCAGAAGGAGCCGTCGCTCAGCTCGGCGATCGCGACCACAGTCCCCGTGTCGGCAAGCCGGACGCGGGTCGCAATGCTCGCCCGGCCCGAGCGCGGGCCGAGATGGACGCTCACCACGTTCGGCTGCGGGTTCTTCTCGGTGAAGACGTGGATCGCCTTCACGTGGTCGGCCGGCGTCATCGGGCTCTCGACGGCGACGGCGAGCGGCACGGCGTTGCCGTTGTCGATGAGCGGCGGAACCTCGAGCTTCACCTTGCCGGGGCGGACCTGGGCGTCGCCCACCACCTTGCGCAGCGCGGCCTGAAACGCGGCCTTCCGCTGTGCCGTCAGGTTGGGATCGAGCTGCGCCTTTGCCGTCGTCGCCGCACTGAGGGATGCGCCGGCAAGAACCAGAAATTCGCGGCGCGTCGTCATTTCGTCGTTGTCATTTGAGCGTAGAGAGATAGGCAACGATATCTTCGATCTGTTCCGCGGTGAGGATCGTCTTGCCGCGAAAGGCGGTGGCGACGCGAGTCAGACCGTCGGTCTTGTAGTACGCGGGCATCAGGGTGTCCGGGTTGGCCCGCCCCGGGTCGACGATCCTCGCCCGGATCTGGCCCTCGGACAAGCGCGCGCCGACGCCCTCGAGACCGGGCGCGAGATCGCCCTGGAACCGCTCTTCGGGGAACGGCCCGCTGTGGCAAAGCAGGCACAGACCGACCTGCCGGTTCGCGACGATCGCCCGGCCCCGCGCCGGATCGCCCTTGGCGCCCGTCAGCGAGGACGGTATGTCATCGCCCGCAAAAGCCGTTCCCAGGAAAAACGCGAATACGCCCGCGCAACCCCTCACACCAGCTCGATACCGTGGTTCTTCAGCGGCACCGAGCGGATGCGCTTGCCGGTCGCCCGGTAGAACGCGTTCAGCACCGCCGGCGCGGCGACGCAGATCGTCGGCTCGCCGATGCCGCCCCAGACCGCGCCGCCGGTAGGCATGAGGATGGTTTCCACCTTCGGCATCTGCGCGATGCGCATCGAGTCGTACTGGTGGAAGTTCGTCTGCTCGATGCGGCCGTCCTTCACCGTGCACTCCTGGAAGAACAGCGCCGAGAGGCCGTAGACGAACGACCCCGCGACCTGGCGCTCGATCTGCGCCGGGTTGACGGCGTAGCCCGGGTCGGTCGCGGCGACGATACGGTGGACCTTCACCTTGGTGCCGCCTTGCACCGAGATCTCGCAGGCTGCGGCGACGAAGCTGTCGAAGGCCTTCATCTGCGCGAGCCCCCGGTAGATGCCGTTCGGAGCGGGCTTCCCCCAGCCGATGCGCTCGGCCACCGCGTTCAAGACGCCCAGGTTCCGCGGATGCTTCGCCATGAGCTTGCGCCGGAACTCGAGCGGATCCTGGCCGGCCGCGTCCGCCAGCTCGTCCATGAAGCACTCGATGAACACTGCGTTCTGGTTGATGTTTACGCCACGCCAGAAGCCCGGCGGCACGTGCGTGTTGCGCATCGCGTGGTCGATCAGCAGGTTCGGAACGGTGTAGCTGAACGAGTGCTCGCCCGATTCGAACACGCCTTGGAAGGCGAGCGGGTCGCGCCCCTTCTGCGCCTGCAGGACTTCCGGGCGGACCGCCGCGAGGATCGACTGGCCCGACAGCCGCATGTGCAGCCCGGCAAGGTTGCCGCTCGCATCCAGACCGCCCGTGAGCTTGCACTGCATCACCGGGTGATACCGCCCGTGCGCCATGTCCTCCTCGCGCGACCAGATCATCTTCACCGGCGTGCCGGGCAGCTCCTTGGCGATGAGGACCGCCTGCGTCACATAGTCGTTGGGATAGGAGCCGCGCCGGCCGAAACCGCCGCCCAGCATGACGTTGTGGACGTCGATCTTGTCGGCCGGCAGGCCGGACGCCGCCTGGACGGCCGCGAACGCGCCTTCGCCGTTCTGCGTCGGACCCCACATCTCGCAGCGCTCGGGCGTCCAGCGCACGGTCGCGTTCATCGGCTCCATGCAGACGTGGTTCTGGAACGGATAGGCGTAGACCGCTTCGACTTTTTTCGCCGCGCCGGCGAGCGCGCCCTTGGCGTCGCCCGCCTGGTTGCCGACGAAGGCCTGCTCCGCGTCCAGCCCCGCCTTGAGCATCCCGGCGATGTCGGCGCTGGACACCTTGGCGTTCTCGCCCTCGTCCCAGACGATCGGCAGCGCATCGAGCGCGGTCTTGGCCTGCCACCAGTGATCCGCGACCACCGCAACCGCGGAATCGCCGATCCGCACCACCTTCCTCACGCCCTTCATGCCGCTGACCTTGGCGGCGTCGAAGCTTTTCACCTTGCCGCCGAACACCGGGCAATCCTTGATCGCCGCATTGACCATCCCGGGCAGCTTGAGGTCGGAGCCGTAGATCATCGTTCCGTTGACCTTCGCCGCGGTGTCGAGCCGATGCAGCGGCTTGCCGGCGATCTTCCAGGTCTTCGGATCCTTGAGCGGCACCTCCTTCGGCTGCTCCAGGCGCGCGGCGGCCTCGGCCACCTGGCCGTACGTCGTCTTCCGTCCCGAGGGGTTGTGGATGATGACGCTGTTTGCGGCCGTGCATTCGGCGGCGGGAACCTTCCACTGGTCGGCCGCGGCTTGGACGAGCATCATGCGCGCGGCGGCGCCACCCTTGCGCACGTACTCGTGCGACTGGCGGATGCCGCGGCTGCCGCCGGTGGAGAACTCGCCCCACGCGCGCTTGCGCGCGACGCTCTCGCCCGGCGTCGGATACTCGATCACCACCTTGTTCCAGTCGCACTCGAGCTCCTCGGCGACGAGTTGGGCTAGGCCGGTGATCGTGCCCTGGCCCATCTCGGCGCGCACGACCCGGATGACGGTGGTGTTGTCCGGGCGGATCACTACCCAGACGGTGACTTCGGGCGAGCCGTCGGCCGCGCGCACCACCGCCGGGCCGAAGGGCGGAAGGCGCAATCCGAGCGCGAGGCCGCCGCCGACGGCGGCGCTGCTGATGAGGAAGGCACGGCGATCGACTTTGAGGTTGAACGTCATGGCTCCTCCCCTATGCCTTGGCGGCGGAGTGGATCGCCTCGCGCACCTGCTGGAAGGTGCCGCAGCGACAGATGTTGGTGATGGCGGCGTCGATGTCGGCGTCGGTCGGGCGCGGCTTGTCGCGCAGGAGCGCGGCGGCCGCCATGATCATTCCGGACTGGCAGTAGCCGCACTGCGGCACCTCGTGATCGATCCAGGCCTTCTGCACCTTGCTCAGGGTGCCACCGGCGGCGAGGCCTTCGATCGTCGTGATCTGCTTGCCGGCGACCGCGCTTACGGGCATGACGCAGGAGCGCACGGCGGCGCCGTCGATGTGGACCGTACAGGCGCCGCACTGGGCGACGCCGCAGCCGTACTTGGTGCCGGTGAGACCGACCTGCTCACGGATGACCCAGAGCAGCGGCGTGCTCGGGTCGACGTCGACTTGCTGAGTCCTGCCGTTGATCGTCAAGCTGACCATTCTGACTCTCCTTCTAGTTCGGACGCGGCGCAATCGCTGAGCCGCGATACTGTAGTCCTCTAGCCTCGGCCGCTGCAACTATTGCGACGCTGCTGCAGCGCGGGATGAATACGGCGCGGCGACGTTCTGCGATCGTCTGGGCGACGTCGCTCGTGGACGCGAAGCGCGGTCCGTGTCGGTCCGCATCTTGAAGGGAGGCTCGTGCGATGGATCCCCGGAACACCGACGCGCTGCGTCAGCGCATGAACCGTCGGTTCGAGGTCTTCGGCACTCTCCCACGGACGGGTTCCACTACGTCGCGCTGTTGGCGGTCGGCGCAGCAATCTTCGGGTCCGAGATCTTCATCTATCTGGAGCTGGAGGCCATGGTGGCCATCTATTTCCGGACGACCACATGCCGGTGCGGTTCCTGATCTACGTGAGATCACCGGGCTGACGAGAATGCTGGTGGCCGACATCCAGGCGCATCAAAGCATCCTCATGATCCCCGGCCGCCAGCCTGGTGCTCGCGCTCGCGACGCTGGTCATCCGCTACGGATCGTCGCGGTCCCCGGCGGCCGAGCCCGCGCGGCGGAGCGAGGGCCGGAGCGTCGACGAAACCGAGCCTGGCTAGGCTCAGCCCATCTATCCTCGACTGAGGCGCCGCGCTTGCCTGATCGTCATCGCGGATCCAGAACGTCCGCTCTGGATTCCGGCTTGCGCCGGAATGACACTTCGCGCCCCGCCTATGCCTGCAGCGAGACGACCGCGTCCTCGTATCTGCCCGGCCCCCATCCCGCCTTCGGGAAAGATGTTCCGTTTGGCGATCCAATCGAATGACTGCTCGAAGGTCTCCTTCGTGTACGGCTCGAACACCAGCCGCTCGCCTGGCCCCCAGCGGCGCGTGTCGATCTGGTCGAGAAAGCGCGCCGGAAACTCCTTCCGATAATGGTGCGTGTAAAGCTCCGGCCGCAGATCGATGTCCCGCTGCGCGCGGCGCAAGGCACGGAAGAACTTGCGGACGTCGTCGGGGACCGGGCTCCCGGTGATCATCGAAGCGATCATGAAGGTGGTGTCGATCACCTTGCGAAACCCGAGCTGCTCGAGAAAGTAGTAGGGCCCGCTGAACACCGACACCGCCGGGATCTTGCGGTCGATAGCGAGCTCCATGCGCCGGAAGAGCAGCCCGTCGGCGAACGACAGCTTGATGTCGTCGAGGCTCATGTACTGCTCGAGCGCCTGGATGGTCGCGTAGTGGCTGCCGGATTGGTGTCCGACCGAGATCGTCACGCCCTTCAGATCCTCCGGACGGCGCACCTCCGATTCCGGTGGGACGAACACGCCGGCTGGCGACACCGAGTAGGCGTCGGCGTAGAGCTTCCCGTGGCCCGACGAGGCGGCGACGTTGACCGTCCAGTGGCAGGCGCCGCTCACGTCGCAGTTCCGCCCCTGCTCGAAGGTCTGGTAGGCGCCGACCTTGTCCGGGGTGGCGTGTTTCTTCGCGGCGTCGCCCGCGCCGTAGTTGTCCCGGAACTCGTAGGCCAGGCCCTCGTCGCGGAAGTAGCCCTTCTCCTCGGCGACCCATTCCTGCAGCCGGAAATGCGGCGAGATCACGAAACTGGCCATCGTTGTATCCTTTGGTAACCGCGACAATCCTCGCGCGTCAGCGGAGCGCGGCGATACCTTCGTCGCGCGAACCGCAGATCCTGAAGAGGTCGAGGAAGCCGCCGAGGTCGAAGAACTGACGCACCTTGCCGGAAACGCCGGCGAGCACGATCTGGCCGTCGGTCTCGGCCGCGCGCTTCGCGGCGAGGAGGAGCACCCGGAAGCCCGCGCTGCTGATGTACTCGAGCTGCGAGAACTCGATTACGAGGCGGCGGCTGGGGGCGACGAGCGCGCCGGACAATCGCTCGCCCAGCGTGGGCGCGGTCACGCTATCGAGTCGCCCCTTGACGGCGACGATCGTGATGGCGCCGTCGCTGCTTTCGTTGACTTCCACGCGATGCTCCCCGGACCTGCCCGATCGTGTCTCGTATCCCGTGGCGCGCCTGCTTCACGGGCTGTTTCGCGCGCGGAGTTTACTGGTTTCCCGCAGGGTACTCCATAGGTCGGCGGGCATCGTAGAATGGCCGCCGGTTGAAAAAACCCCCGCACATCGCCTACGCGGTCGAGGACCGCCCACCGCTCGCGGTGACGGTGCTGAGCGGCCTGCAGCACGTCGGAATTATCGCGATCGCGCTGGTATATCCGCTCATCCTCAGCCGCGAAGCGGGCCTGTCGCTCGGCCAGACCTCCGACGTGCTCGGGGCGACGATGCTGATCCTGGGGTTCGGGGCGGTGCTGCAAAGCCTGCCGCGCGGCGCAATCGGCGCCGGGTACCTGTGCCCCCCGGTGTGCACCGCGGCGTACCTCGGACCCGCGCTCCTCGCGGTCAAGACCGGCGGCGTGTCGCTGGCATTCGGGATGCTCGCGTTCGGGGGGCTGATCGAGGCGGCGCTCTCGCGCCTGCTGCGCCCGCTGCGGCCGTATCTGCCGCCGGAGATCTCGGGGCTCGTGGTCGTGCTGATCGCAGTGGCACTCGGCAGCCTGGCGTTCCGCAACCTGCTCGGCATCGGCATGCCGCAGCCCGAGCACCTGCCGCACTTCATCGTCGCCGCGGTCACCCTCGGCACCATGGTCGGCCTGAGCGTGTGGAGCCGGGGCATACCCCGACTCTTCTGCGCGCTGATCGGCATGGCCGTCGGCTGTGCGGCCGCGGTCGCGAACGGCGCGCTCACCGCGGCCGATCTGCGGACGGTGCAGGCCGCTCCGCTCGTCTCGCTGCCGGGGTTCGCGACGCACGGCTGGTCATGGAACGCGAGCCTCGTGATCCCGTTCGCGGTCGCGGCCCTCGCGAACTGCGCGCGCACGATCGGCGACGTCACGATCTGCCAGAAGATCAACGACGCGGACTGGGTGCGCCCGGAGATGCGATCGATCAGCGGCGGCGCCCTCGCGAACGGGCTCACCAACATCGTGGGCGGAATCCTCGGCGCTCAGGGTGTGAGCACCTATACGAGCAGCATCGGTCTCTCCGCGGCGACCGGGGTGACGAGCCGGCAGGTCGGCTACGCGATCGGCGGGATCTTCATCGTCCTCGCCTTCATGCCGAAAGCGGGCGCCGTGTTCCTGGTCATGCCGGCGCCGGTCATCGGCGCGGCGACGCTGTTCACGTCGGCGATCATCTTCATCAACGGCTTGCAGATCATCACCTCGCGCCTGCTCGACGCGCGGCGCACGTTCGTGATCGGGCTCGCGTTCATGGCCGCGATGGCGATCGAGCTCTACCCGTCGTTCTTCGGCGCCCTGCCGGCGGCGACCAACGTGTTCTTCGGCAGCTCGCTCGTGCTCGGCACCGTGACCGCGCTCCTCCTCAATCTCGTGTTCCGGCTCGGCGTGCGCCGGACCCAGAAGCTCGTCGTCGATCCGGCGCACGTGGATCCGGCTGCCATCGAGGCCTTCATGGAGACCCACGGCGCGGCCTGGGGCGCGCGCCGTGACGTTATCGACCGCGCGGGCTTCGACCTCGCGCAATCGATCGAGACGATTGTCGACAGCGGCGTCGCCACCGGCCCGCTCGAGATCGAGGCGAGCTTCGACGAGTTCAGCCTGGATCTGCGGGTGTCGTACGATGGCCCGCCGCTCGAGCTGCCCGAGGTGCGGCCGTCGAACGAGGAGATCATGGCGTCCGAGGACGGCGCGCGCCGGCTCGCCGGGTTCATGCTGCGCCGGTGCGCCGATCGCGTGCAGGCGGCGCACAAGGCTGGGCGGTCCACGATCCTGTTTCACTTCGACCATTGAGACCATGCTTCCCGGCCCTCTGACCGCGGGCACGCTAGCCGTGAACGTGACTTCGAGACGCTCCGACGCTAACCAAGCTTCGTTACGCTTTCTTTACAGACGGGCGCGGCGGTGCGGACGGGTGCTATCCTTCGCGCGGTCCCGACGGAGCCCGAATGACGCGCGCCCCCCTTCCCGCCTCGATCGACGACACCGCCGCCCTTCTCGCACAGGCCGACTACGTCGCCGAGCGCAGCCTCGCCACCGCGGTCTTCCTCGCGCTGCGCATGCGGCGGCCGCTCTTCCTCGAAGGGGAAGCGGGCGTAGGCAAGACCGAGATCGCCAAGGTCCTCGCCGCCACGCTCGGGCGCAAGCTCGTCCGCCTGCAGTGCTACGAGGGGCTGGATGTCGCTTCCGCGGTGTACGAGTGGAACTACGCGCGGCAGATGATCGAGATCAGGCTCGCGGAAGCGGCCGGCACGCACGATCGCGACGCGATCGCCCAGGACATCTTCTCCGAGCGCTTCCTCATCCGCCGGCCGCTCCTGCAGGCGCTGGAAGGCGACCTGGCTGGCGCGCCGGTGCTGCTGATCGACGAGCTGGACCGCACCGACGAGCCGTTCGAAGCCTACCTGCTGGAAGTGCTCGCCGATTTCCAGGTGACGATCCCCGAGATCGGCACGGTCAAGGCGGAGTCGCCGCCGATCGTCGTCATCACCTCGAACCGCACCCGCGAGATCCACGACGCGGTGAAGCGGCGCTGCCTCTACCACTGGGTCGACTATCCGAACGCCGCGCGCGAGCTGGAGATCCTGCGCCGTAAGGCGCCGGGCGCCGCCGACGTCCTCGCGCGCGAGGTCGTGGCGTTCGTTCAGCGGCTGCGCAAGATGGATCTTTTCAAGCTCCCCGGCGTGGCCGAGACGATCGACTGGTCCCAGGCGCTGGTCGCGCTCGATGCGCTCGCGCTCGATCCGGAGACGATCAACAACACGCTCGGCGCGCTGCTCAAGTACCAGGACGACATCGCGCGCGTGCAGGGGAGCGAGGCCGCGCGCATCCTGTCGGAGGTTCGCGCCGAATTGGCAGCCGCCTAGAACGGCAACCGCGCATCACCGCGGATCGAACGGTTTTCCGTGCCCCAAGGAGGAGGAACATGTTGAGAGGTCTGATCGTCGGCGCCGCGGCGTGTGCGCTTGGAGCCGCGGCGTCCGCACAGCAGTTCCCGGCGAAGCCGGTCACGCTCATCGTCCCGTGGTCGGCCGGGGGCTCGACCGACATCTGCATGCGCGCGCTCGCCGAAGCCACGGGGAAGTATCTCGGCCAGCCGGTGATCGTCGACAACAAGCCGGGTGCGTCCGGAACGCTGGGGGCCGGCGCGATGCTCAACGCCAAGCCCGACGGGTACACCGTGACCCAGATCCCGATCAGCGTCTTCCGCCTGCCGCACATGGAGAACACCCCCTACAACCCGGTCTCGGACCTCACTTACATCCTCGGCGTCTCGGGCTATACGTTCGGCGTGGTCGTGCGGAGCGACGCGCCGTGGAAGACCTGGAACGAGTTCCTGGCATTCGCGAAATCGAACCCGGACAAGATCTCGTACGGCACGCCGGGCGCGAACACGAGCCTCCACATCACGATGGAGGAGATTGCGTTCAAGCAGGGCATCAAATGGGTGCACGTGCCGCACAAGGGCGCCGCGCCGAGCATGGCGGCGCTCCTCGGCGGTCACGTCGAATCGGCGGCGGACGCGACCGCATGGGGGCCGCACGTCAACGCCGGCAAGATGCGGCTCCTGGTGGTCTGGGGCGACAAGCGCACCAAGCGGTGGCCCGACGTCCCGACCCTGAAGGAGGTCGGCATCGACATCGTCTCGAACTCCCCCTACGGCATCGCCGGGCCCAAGGGCATGGATCCCAAGGTGGCGAAAACCTTGCACGACGCGTTCAAGAAGGGCATGGAGGATCCGATCCACTTGTCGACCCTCGAGAAGTACGACCAGGACCTCTGGTACCTATCGAGCGAGGACTACACGCGCTACGCCCGGGAAACCTTCGCCGCCGAGAAGGCGACGATGGAGCGGATGAAGGCGCAGTCGAAGTAGCGGGCTACAGCGACCCCAGCACCGTCTCGCGCGCGCCTCCGCCGTCCACGCCACGAATCTGCCGGCGCTCGCGCTCGGCGAGCTTGTTCGTCTCGGTCGCCAGGCCGAGGATCGCGACGCCGTGGGCGCCGTGCCTCACGCGGCCTCGACCTGCGCGACGATCGGCTCGCGGAGCGGCGCACCCTCGCTGTCGAAGAACGCGTAGAGGATCGGATAGACGCCTTGGAAACGGTTGCGATCCATCACACGCCGGCGAGCTTCCGCACGTCGGCGCGCTGGAGCTGCAGTTTGTCCGCCGAGACGAGGATCTCCTCCCAGGTCGCCGGATCCACGGCGATGCCGTCGGCGCCGCGCTGCTTCTTCTTCTCGCGCTCCGGATCGCCGGCGAGCTTGACCCGGTCGACGTCGGGCCCCGGCGGCGATGCGAGACACCAGTCGATGAACGCCTCGGTCTCGCGCGCGAACCCGTCACCGGCGCCGAGCTGCTTCGGATCGATGATGATCGTCAGCATCCCGTTCAGGACGCGCCGCTTCCCTTCATCGGCGAAGTTCTGCGTCGCACCGGCGGCGAGCGCGCCGCCGAGCAACTCCGCCGCGACCGCGAGGCCGTAGCCCTTGTGCTCGCCGAATGGCAGGATCGCGCCGTAGGGCGGGATCACGGTGAAGCGGGGGTTCGTCGTGGGGTCGCCCTTGTCGTCGATGATCGTGCCCGGCGCGAGCGGCTTCCCTTGGTTGTGCGCGACTCTCGTCTTCCCCTGCGCGATACGGCTGGTCGCGAAATCGAGCACGAACGGCGGTTTGCCTGCGCGTGGAATGCCGATGCACACCGGGTTCGTACCGAAGCGGGGGTCGCGCCCGCCCCAGGGGGCGACGATCGGCCGCGAGACCACGTTCACGAAGTGGAGGCTCACGAGCCCGGCGCCGACGCACTGCTCGGCCCAGTGACCAATGCGGCCGAGGTGGTGCGAATTTCCCAGGGCGACGATGCAGGTGCCGTGCCTGCGCGCCCGCTCGATGCCCAGGGTCATCGCCTCCATGCCGATCGCCTGCCCATACCCCTTTCGGCCGTCGAGCCGCAGCATGACCCCGGTGTCGAGCTTGATCTCGGGATGCTCGTTCACCGCGAGCCCGCCTTCGAGAATGGCGTCGACGTAGCGCGGGATCATCCCGACGCCGTGCGAATCGTGGCCGGTGAGGTTGGCCTCGATCAGGTTGCCGGCGACCAGCGCCGCCTCGCGCGGCTCCGAGCCGCCCTTGACGACGATGGCTTCGATCGCGCGCCGAAGGCGCTCGGCATTGACTACGATGTCCGCGGCCACTCGCATTCTCCTCTCGCGTCCTTCGCGACGAAGCTGTAACTCTCGCATAGCCGCGACGAGCGTGCTCGGGTTAGGATCGACGACATGGCGCAAGTGCACGTTCCCGTCCCCGCCTCCGGCAAGCTCGCGGAGAACGTCATGCACTTCGCGCGCGTGCTGCGCGCAGCCGGGCTACCGGTCGGCCCGGACAAGGTGATCGACGCGCTCAAGGCGCTGCAGATCGCAGGAGTGCAGCGGCGCGACGACTTCTACTGGACGCTGGCGGCGCTTTTCCTCGACCGGCGTGAGCAGTTCGAGCTGTACGACCAGGCGTTCCACATCTTCTGGCGCGACCCGAAGCTCCTCGAGCGGGTGATGGGGCTCCTGCTCCCGCAGGTGATCGGACGCACGCCCGACGAGCAGCCGGATCTCTCGAGCCGCCTCGCCGAGGCGCTGCTGCCGCAACCGAAGCCCGGCGCGGACGCGGAGGCGCCGCCGGAGAAGATCGAGCTCGACGCGGCCTTCACGGTGTCCGAGCGCGAGGTACTGCAGCGGGCCGACTTCGAGACGATGACCAAGGAGGAGCTCGCGCAGACGAAGCGGCTGATCGCGAACTTGCGGCTGCCGATCCTGGAGGTGCGGACGCGGCGGCTGATGGCCGATCCGCGCGGGCGGCTCGTCGACATGCGCGCCTCGCTCCGCGCGTCGCTTCGCGCGGGCGCCGACATCATCCCGCTCAAGCACCGTTCGCAGGCTCGGCGCCATCCGCCGCTCGTCGTGCTGTGCGACATCTCCGGCTCGATGAGCCGGTACTCCCGCATGTTCCTGCACTTCCTGCATGCGATCACGAATGACCGCGACCGGGTGCACACCTTCGTCTTCGGCACGCGCCTCACCAACATCACGCGGCACCTGCGCCACCGCGACGTCGACGTCGCGCTCGCGGGGGTCGCGGCGGCGGTCGACGACTGGTCAGGCGGCACGCGCATCGGCACCAGCGTCAAGGAGTTCAACCTGCGCTGGTCGCGGCGGGTGCTCGGGCAGAACGCGGTCGTGCTGCTGATCACCGACGGGCTCGACCGCGATCTCGGCAAGGATCTCGGCCTCGAGATGGAGCGCCTGCACAAGAGCTGCCGCAAGCTCATCTGGCTCAACCCGCTGCTGCGCTACGAGGGCTTCGAGCCGCGTCCGCTCGGGGTGCGGGTGATGCTGCCGCACGTCGACGAGTTCCTCCCGGCGCACAACGTCGACAGCCTGGTCGCACTCGGGAAGGTGCTCTCGGCACCACCACCGCGCACGAGCGTTCGTACGCCGAAGGCGGCGTAAGCGGCCGCGGCTTGCGGCGCTCCTTGCGGCAGAATAGGAAACTTCGGTCGGAAAGGGAGAAACAGCATGGAAATGACGGGCGAGCAGCTGATCCCGCTGCCGCAGGATCGCGTCTGGGCCGCGCTCAACGATCCCGAGGTGCTCAAGGCGTGCATCCCGGGCTGTGAAACCATCGAACGCGTGTCGGACACCGAGTATCGCGTCGCAATGACCGCCGCGGTCGGGCCGGTGAAGGCGAAGTTCAACGGCAAGCTCATTCTCAGCGACATGAACCCGCCGACCTCGTACCGCATCGCGTTCGAGGGCTCGGGCGGGGCCGCCGGGTTCGGCAAGGGCGGTGCGCAGGTCGTCCTCTCCCCCGAAGGCACCGGCACCCGGCTGAAGTACGTCGCCAACGCGCAGGTAGGCGGCAAGCTCGCCCAGGTCGGCTCCCGGCTGATCGACGGTGTCGCGCGCAAGATGGCCGACGAGTTCTTCCAGCGCTTCAACGCGAAGGTGGTCGGTCCGGTCGTTCCTGTGGCCGCTGCGACTGCGGGAGTGGCCGCAGCGAAGCCGCCGGCCGGCGGACCGTGGCTGGCAGGCGCGTACGCGTTCATGGCCTCATTCGTGGTCACATTCGGCCTCATCTTCTTGCTCGCATGAGGTCGCACATCCCGTCGCACGTCCGGTCGCCCATGCGCGTGGGGCGCTTCCTTCTCCTCCTTTTCGCCGCCGGCATCGCAGCCACCGGCATCGCCCACGCGCAGACCGACTATCCCTCGAAGCCGGTGCGGCTGGTGGTCGGGTTCGCGGCGGGCGGCATCTCGGACGTTCTCGCGCGGGCGCTGGCGGTCAAGCTCTCCCAGAACCTCGGGCAGCAGGTGATCGTGGAGAACAAGCCCGGTGCCGGGACCACGATCGCGGGCGATTTCATCCTGAAGAGCGCGCCCGACGGTTACACGATCTGGCTGCAGGACATCACCACTCACGCGATCAACGCGAGCCTCTTCGTCAAGCTTCCGTACGATTCGCTCAAGGATTTCACGCCGATCACGCTCGTCGCCTCGACGCCGCTGATGCTGGTAGTCCATCCGTCGACGCCGGCGACGAGCGTGCCGGAGCTGGTGGCGCTGATGAAAGCCCGCCCTGGCTACTACTCGTACGGCTCCTCCGGCACCGGGACGATCGTGCATCTCGCGTCCGAGATGCTCAAGTCGGCGGCCGGCGCGGTCGATGTACTGCACGTGCCGTACAAGGGTAGCGCTCCCGCGACCACGGCGATTCTCGGTGGCGAGGTGACGTTCGTCTTCTCGACGATGCCGCCTGCGGTGTCGAACGTGAAGGGCGGAAAGCTCCGTGGCCTCGGGGTGACCACGCCGACGCGCTCCGCGGCGGCGCCCGAGGTGCCGACGATGATCGAGGCCGGTCTCCCGGGGTTCGAGGTCGTGCTCTACAGCGGCATCCTCGGGCCACCTGGGATGTCCCCCGCGATCGTGAGACGCCTCAACGCGGAGTTCGCGAAGGTAGTGAACGAGCACGAGATTCGCGCGGTGTACGAGAAGATCGGCGCCGACCCGATCACGAGCCCGCCGGAGGCGTTCCGGGCGATGATCGCCTCCGAGATCGCCAAGCTCGCACCCGTCGTGCGCGCCTCGGGCGCTCGGGTCGAGTAGGCGCGCCCCGGTATGGCGGAGCGACCGCTGCTGCCGCAGCACGGCCGCTACGACTACGTGCCCCTGCCGGAGCGGCGGGATTACAACTGGCCGCAGGCGAAGCGGCTCGCGTTCTGCGTCACCACCAATATCGAATGGTTCGCGTTCGGGGCCGGCCTCGGCCACGATCCGGCGAAGACGGGCGAGCCGCAGACCCACCGCAACTACGCCTGGCGCGACTACGGCAACCGCATCGGGGTCTGGCGGCTGTTCGATCTGTTCGACGAGCTGGCGCTGCCCGCCGCGCATAACTGCAACACGCTGCTCTACGATCACGCGCCGCAGATCATGGCGGCGATCCGCAAGCGGGGCGACGAGGTGGTCGGGCACGGACGAACGAACGCCGAGAACCTCCGCGGCCTGTGGCAGCCCGACGAGGCGCGCATCCTGCGCGACGTCACCGCGACGATCGCCGCCGCCGAGGGCCGGCCGCCGAAAGGCTGGCTCGGCGCGGGCGCGTACGAGACGCCGAACACGCCCGATCTCTTGAAAGAGCTCGGCTACCGCTATCTGATGGACTGGCCGATGGACGACCAGCCGGTGTGGCTGCGCACGCGCGCCGGGCCGATCCTGTCGGTTCCCTACCCGATCGAGCTGAACGACTCGCAGGTCGTGATCCACCGCAAACAGAGCACGGAGGATTTCTGCGACATGCTGGTCGAGCAATTCGACGAGATGGTCGAGCAGTGCATACCGCAGCCGCTGGTCATGAACGTGTCGGTGCACCCGTACGTCTTCGGCCAGCCGTTTCGGCTCCGCGGTCTGCGCCGCGCACTCAAGCACTGCCTCGCGCATCCGCAGCGCGACCGCGTCTGGTGGACGCGGCCGGGCGAGGTCGCCGATTTCTGCTACGACCTGCCGGCCGGGATCATTCCCGGGAGCTGACGCTCGTCCTCCCGCGCACCCGCGATCGGTACACGGCACGTCGTGGACCGAACAATCAGCACCTGGACGTCACGACAAGCTGAAGCGACCTTGAAACGTCACTTAGCGCGTTTGCACCGATGAGTGGCCGGAACGCTCGTAGACGAGTCGCGCCGCGCACAGGTCCTCGAGCGCGGTGCCGACCGATTTGAACAGCGTGATCGCCGCACCCGACCCGCGTCCCGCGTGTCGGCCGGTGACGAGGTCGGCCAGCTCGGCGCGAGCGTGCTCGCGGGGGATCACGCCGGCGGCGATGAGCGGGACCAGGTCGCCCGCTTCCTTGAGCGCGCCGGCGAAGGTGTCGACAAAGACTTCCGCGCGCGCGATCAGTTCGTCGTCGCTCTCCCGCATCTCGGGCGTGAAGGCACCCACGAGATCGACGTGCGTACCCGGCCGCACCGACGCGCCGCGTACGATCGGTTCACGGGCGGTTGTGGCGCAGGTCACGATGTCCGCGACCGCCAAGCCCGCCACCAGGTCGGCGCAGGGCTCCGCCGGCAGTCCGTCGCGGACGAGTCGCGCCGTCGCGGCCCGCGCGTGCTCGCCGGAGCGGCCCCACACTAGCACCCGCTCGATCCGCCGGACCGCGCAGTGCGCGGCCGCCATGTACGGCGCGAGCGCGCCGGTGCCTACGACGAGGAGGCACGTCGAGTCCGGGCGCGCGAGATACGTCGATGCGAGCGCGGACGCGGCCGCAGTCCGCCGCAGCGTGAGCGCCTCGCCGTCGATCAGCGCGAGCGGATGGCCGGTCCCGCCGTCGAGCAGAAGGTAGAGCGCCGCGACGCTCGCCAGCCCCCGCGCGCGGTTGCCTGGAAAGACGGTCACGATCTTGATGCCGATGCTGCCGCCGTCCCATGCCGGCATCAGCAGCAGCCGATCGCCGTTCGAAGTGACCGGATAACTCGAACGGACGGGGGTGTCGGCACCGATCCGGAACGCCTCGCGCAACGAGTCGACGAGCGCGCGCCATTCGAGGGCGGCGTGGACCTCGTCGGCGGACAGGAACGGGAGACCGGACGGCATTCTCGAGAGCCCCGCTCGACCACGACTCGAGCGAGAGGGGCCGGGCGCGCCGTCGCCGCTGGCGCGCGCTCAGCCGCCCCGGCTCGCCGCCGCGCGGGCGCGCGTGGCGGCGGTGCCCGTGAGCACGAGGAAATCGCGCACCGCAGCCTGGTACTTGTCGAACGCGACGTAGGAGACGTTGCTGTGGTTGCCGCTCTCGACGAGCAGCAGCCGCTTCGGCTCGCGCGCTGCGGCATAGAGTTTCTCGCTCATCGCATGCGGGACGAACCGGTCGGAGGTGCCGTGGATGAAGAGCACGGGCGAGGCGAGCTTCCCGACCTTGGCGAGCGAGTCGAAGCGCTGGGTGAGCACGATCGCGATGGGGAGGTTGCCGTAGCCCATCGCCTCGGCCATGTCGCTCATCGAGGTGAAGGTCGACTCGACGATCAGCCCGGCCACGTCGTCGTTCCGGGTCGCGAGGTCGATGGCGACGGCGCCGCCGAGCGAGTGGCCGTAGACGAAGCGTCGATTCCGGTCGGGTTCGAGCAGCCGCAGGTGCTGCCACGCGGCCTGGGCGTCGGCGTACGCGAGCGCCTCCGACGGCAGCTCGCCGTCGCTCCGGCCGAAGCCGCGGTAGTCGATCGCGAGGACCGCGAACCCCATGCGCTGAAGCCGCTGGATGCGAAAGAGGTTGTTCGAGAGGCTCCAGCGCGCCCCGTGCAGATAGAGCAGCGTCGGAGCGCTGGCATCGGGACCCGGGATCCACCAGCCGTGCACTCGCTCGGACGCTGTCTCGCCTGCGCCGGGCACCGTGAGCCAGATCTCCTCGAACGCGAGGCCGTAGCTCGCGGGGTCGGCATGGACGTCGCGCTGCGCGCGGAAGATCCACTCCCGCTGCTTGGTGTCGAAATAGGCGCACCCGGCAGCCGAGAGGACGCCGAGCGCTGCGAGCGCGGCAGCGAGACGCCGGAGCGCGCCCACCCTCATCGCGACGACCTCACCTCTCGACCCGCAACCCCCACCACCGCAGCCCCCCGCTCAGCGCTTCGTCGCCGTCCACTTCGCCTCGGCGCCGTTTTCGGGCTTGACCGTGCCCTCCATCGCGTTGCCGTTCACGCGGCCGGCGAACTCGCGCTTCACGCCGGCGGAATCCACGAAGGTGAAGGCGATCCTGTCGCCCTGGAGCCGCGTATCGCGCAGCCCGGCGTTGATCGACCCGAACTTCACCGAGCCGTCGACGACCTGGTACTTCTGCTCCAGCGCCAGGTCCCAGGCGTCGGCGCCGGACTGCACGCGCCACGCGCCCTGCACCTTGGCCGGCACGAGCCAGAAATAGGCGCGGCGGCCGTCCAGGTTGCTGGTCTCATCGGGCTGCCAGTCCTCCATGTTGAACTGGTGGGAAACGATCCGCGTCCCCGGCTTCATGTCGAGGATCCGCGGGCGCAGCTTCACGTTGAGACCCGGCAACAGGTACATCGTGACTACGGTCGCCTGCCCGAAGTCGGTCTCGAAAATATCGCCGCGGACGAATCTCGCTTTGCCGGTCACGCCCTCCTTCGCGGCATTCCGGTTGGAGAGCTCGACCATGTCGGGGTTGAACTCGATCCCCATGGAACGTGCGCCGAACTTCTTCGCCGCGGCGATCACGGTCCGGCCGTCGCCCGAGCCGAGGTCCACCACAAAGTCGTTCGGGGTCGTCTGCGCCATGCGCAGCATCCGCTCGACCAGGTCGTCGGGCGTGGGCACCCAGATCACGTCCTTGCCGGCCTGGCCGACCTGGGGCTGGAAATCGTCCTTCTTGGTCTGCGCATCGGCCGCAAAAGCCGCGCAAGCGAGCAGCGCGACGGTCAAACGGCCAGCGGCGGGAAAGCGTGCAATGCTCAAGATTGGTCTCCTTCGGGGTAGGACCGGGGTACAGATCGCCGATCGAGGGGCGCAATACTAGCAAACACCGCTACGTCCAACGAGTTACGACGCTGGGCGATTCTTTCTCGCGGCGCTTCGGCCGCAGGCAGGCAGATTTCCACACTAACGCGCCCCCCGCGTCACGGGCTGACTAGGGCACCCCCCTATAATCGGCCAAATGACCGGAGAAACGAGGGGGGAGGCGCTGGCTGGCGCGCGCGCCGAGGTCGACGCGTTCGAGCTCGCCGGCACCGGGATGCTCGTCACCGACGAGTCGGGCCTCATCCTCCGCGCCAACCGGGCCTATCGCGACCTCCTCGGCCGGCGCGAGGAAGAGCTGGTCGGCCACCCCTTCATCCACGCCTTCCCCAAAGCCTCCCAGCCGCTCGCGCGGCGGGCGCTCAAGGCCGCGCTCGAACCCGACGCGCTGCCGATGCCGAGCTACTGGACGCTCGTCCGTCGCGACGGCCGCTCGGTCGCGGTGCTCCTGACGGTCCGCGCGACCGGCAGCGAACCGTCCCTCGCGGTCGTCACGGTGACCGACGTGACGGCCCTCGCCGCGATCGAGCAGCGCCTCACCGCGGTTCTCGACGAGCAGCGGCTGATCCTCGATCACGCCCAGGTCGGCATCCTCTTCTCGCGCAACGGCCGGGTCATGCGGCTCAATGCCACCTGCGCCCGCATGTTCGGATACCCGGAGCGCGACCTGGTCGGCCGGCCGACGACCGCGCTCGTGCCCGCGATCGACGGTACCGAACCGCCCGGCGGCGAGCCCTGGCATGCCGAGCTCGAGGTGACCCGCCGCGACGGGAGCGCGTTCTGGATCGAGATCGACGGCCAGCCGTTCAGCGCGCTGGGCGAGCCGGTCCAGTCGATCTGGACGCTGCGCGACGTCACCGGCCGGCGCCGAGCGCAGGAGGAGCTCGCGCGGGTGCTCCTGGACCAGCGCGCGCTGCTCGATAACGCATCGGTCGGGATCGTTTTCACGCGCGAGCGGACCGTGCAGCGAGTCAATCGCAAGGCCGAGGAGCTGTTCGGCTATGCACCCGGCGAGCTCGTGGGCCAGCCGGGGCGGGTGTTCTATCCGGACGAGTCCGCTTACACCGCCCTCGGCAGCCGGGCCGGGCCGGTGCTCGCCCGTGGCGAGGCGATCCACAGCGAGCTCGAGCTGAAGCGCAAGGACGGGACGCTCTTCTGGAGCCGCCTCTCGGCAAAGGCGGTCAACCCGCGCGCGACCGGAGAGGGCACCATCTGGATCGTCGAGGACATCACGGACGCCCGCCGCGCCGCCGAATCGCTCACCCGGCTCCTGCGCGAGCTGTCGACGATCCTCGACACCGCTACGGTCGGCATCGCTTACTCGCGCAACCGCATGCTTCTCCGCTGCAACCGCAAGCTCGAGGAGCTGTTCGGGTACGCGCCGGGCGAGCTGGTGGGCCGCAGCACCGCCCTGCTCTACCCGGACGCCGCGTCGTTCGAGCGCTTCGGCGCGCAAGCCTTCCCTGTCATCGAGCGAGGCGAGACCTACGAGGCCGAGGTGCCCCATGTCCGCCGCGACGGCGCGCGGATCCTCTGCCACGTGTCGGGCCGCGCCATCGACCCGGCCGACATCGCGCAGGGTCTGATCTGGATCGTGCAGGACGTCACCGCGCAGCACGCGGCGCAGGAGGCGATCGTGCGCGCCCGCGACGAGCTGGAGCAGCGCGTCGCCGAGCGCACGCGCGATCTCGGAGGCAAGAACGTCGAGCTCGAAATCGAGATCGAGGAGCGGCGGCTCGCCGAGGAGCAGCTGCGGGTCCGCGGCGAGCGCCTGCTCTACCACCGCAACCAGCTCCTTGCCCTCGCGCGCCGCGACCGCTCCGACCTCGGCGAGACGCTGCGGGAGACGCTCGCGGTGGCGTGTATCACCCTGCGCCTCGATCGGGCGAGCTACTGGCGGATGCTGCCCGACGGTCGCGCCGTGCGCTGCGAGCTCGTGCACCGCGCCGACGGGGCGATCGACCCGGCGCCGGCGGTCGACACGCTCGAGGCGGTCGACCATCCCGAGTATTTCCGGGCGATCGTCGCCAACGAGATCGTCGCCGCGGAAGATGCGGCGAGCCACCCCGCGACGCGCTCGCTCGGGCCGGTATACCTCCGTCCGCTGGGGATCGCGGCGACGCTCGATGCGCCGGTTTGGCTCGACGGCCGGGTGGTCGGCATGGTGTGCGGCGAAGCGACGCGCGGCACGCGGGCGTGGCAAGCGGAGGAGATCGACTTCGCCTCCGGCATCGCGACGATGATCGCGCTCGCGCTCGAGGCCTCGCAACGGCGCGGGGCGGAGGCGCAGCTCATGCGGCTCGCGCACTACGACAGCCTCACCGGCCTGCCGAACCGCAACCTGCTCACCGACCGGCTGCGCCAAGCGCTCGCGTACGCGAGCCGGCACCGCACGCGCGTGGCGCTGATGTTCCTCGATCTCGACCGGTTCAAGAACATCAACGACTCGCTCGGCCACCACGTCGGCGACCAGATCCTCAAGGAGGTGGCGGCACGGCTGACGCACAGCCTACGGGCCGGCGACACCGTGGCGCGGCTCGGCGGCGACGAGTTCGTCGTCGTGCTGCAGGAGGTGCGCGACCCGGCGGATGCGGCGACGGTGGCGCAGAACCTGCTGCGCGAGCTCGCCCCCTCGTACTTCATCGACGGCCGGGAGCTGCACGTCTCGGCGAGCGCGGGGATCACCCTTTACCCGGACGACGGCCGCGACGCCGAGGTGCTGATGAAGAACGCCGACGTGGCCATGTACCACGTCAAGGACGGCGGGCGGAACGGCTACCAGTTCTTCGCGGCGACGATGAACCAGCAGGCGAACACCCGGCTCGCGATCGAGAACGACCTTCGCCTCGCAATCCGGCGCGGCGAGCTGGTGCTCTATTACCAGCCGCAGGTGGACCTCGCGCGGCAGGAGGTGCGCGCGGTGGAAGGGCTGGTGCGCTGGCGTCATCCGGAGCGCGGGCTGGTGATGCCGGGCGGTTTCATCGGCGTGGCCGAGGAGTGCGGGCTTGCGCAACCGCTGGGTGAATGGACCCTGCACGAGGCCTGCGCGCAATCGCGGCGGTGGCAGGCGGCGGGAATCGCGCCGGTGCCGGTGGCGGTCAATCTCTCGGCCCGGGTGTTCCGCGAGCGCGCGTTCGCGACCACCCTGCGCGCGATCCTCGACGAGACAGGGCTCGAGCCGCGTCTCCTCGAGCTGGAGATCACCGAAAGCGCGGTGATGCAGCAGTCGGACGCGACGGCGGCGACGCTGGAGGAGCTGTCCGCGATGGGAATCCAGCTCGCGGTCGACGATTTCGGCACCGGATACTCCAGCCTCGCCTACCTCAAGCGCTTTCCTATCGACAAGCTCAAGATCGACCGGTCGTTTGTCCGCGGCATCCCCGCGAGCGGCGACGATGCGGCGATCACGCGGGCGATCGTCTCGCTCGCACGCAACCTCGGTCTGCGGACAGTCGCCGAAGGAGTGGAGACCGACGCGCAGCTCGGCTTCCTGGCCGCGCACGGCTGCGACGATGTGCAAGGCAATTTTTTCTGCCCGCCGCTCGCCGCGCGCGAGACCGCGCGGATCTTCCACTGCTCGCGTCCGGCCGCGAGCCGCTAGATCTCACGATACGAGAGGGCAACCCCCTCGTGCTCCCGGTCAGGAGACGCGACGCCGAGGCGGCGAGTCTCTTCCTCGCGGGGCGCCAGCGGCTCTTGCCGTTAATGCGGCAGGACGAGCTTGTCGATCACGTGAATGACGTCGTTCGACCCGACGTCACGCCCACCGGTCCCTCCAGATCCAGGATAGGTTCGGGAGCGCTTTGTGGCTGTCTGTCCAGGACAGAGCGTGGAGACTTGGCGGACACGAGCCCCACCTGCGGCTCGGTCGTAATGGGAGGAGGAGGGGGTCGCAGACAAGACTCGCGCCGCCAAGTCCTCCTCAATATAGCCGACGATGCTCATTTTGTCTAGGACAAAATGAGCGTGGGCTCTGCTCAATCCACCGTGGCACCCGAGGCCTTGACCACCGGTCCCCATTTCGCGATCTCGGACTTGATCAGGGCACCGAACTGGTCGGGCGTGCCGGCCACCTCACTCGAGCCCATCTCGGCCAGCCGTTGCTTCACTTCCGGATCCCTGAGCGCCTTGACCATCTCCGCGTTCAGCTTGTCGACGATCGGCTTCGGCGTCTTGCCGGGCGCGACGACGCCGTACCACGCGATCGATTCGTAACCCTTGACGCCGGACTCGTCGAGCGTGGGCACATCGGGCAGCAGCGGCGAGCGCTTGAGCGAGGTCACCGCCAGCGCTCGCACCTTGGTGCCCTTCAGCTGCGGGAGGATCGGGATGAGACTCTCGAACGCAATCGGGACTTGACCGCCCACGAGGTCGTTGATCGCCGGGCCGCTGCCCTTGTAGGGAACGTGCACGATCTTGGTCCCGGTCAGCTGCTTGAAAAGCTCGGCCGAGAGGTGCTGCGGCGTCCCGTTGCCGGCGGAGGCGTAGCTGTAGCCGTCCGGCTTCGCCTTGAGGAGCGCGAGGAGCTCCTTCACGTTCTTTGCCGGGAACGACTCGTGGACCACCAGCACCAGCGGGACCGAAGCGACGTGCACCACCGGCGCGAGGTCGGTCAGCGGGTTGTAGGGCAGGCTCTTGAACAGCGTCACGTTGATCGCGAGCGGACCGCTTGCGCCCATCAGGATGGTGTAACCGTCCGCGGGCGACTTCGCGACCGAGTCCGTGCCCGTGTTACCGCCCGCCCCCGGCTTCGCCTCGACCAGGAACGGCTGGCCCAGCGACTGCTGGAGCTTGGTGCCGACGAGGCGCGCGAGGATGTCGGTCGTCCCACCCGGCGGATACGGGGTGATGAATTTCACCGGCTTGGTGGGGTAGGTCTGCGCAGCCGCCGGCGTAAGCATGAGCGCCGGGGTCAACACGAGCCAGGCGGCAGCCGCGAAGCGGCGCAAGTTGCGGGACATGATCATGATTCCTTTCCTCTTAGCGAAGCCATGGTTGGCGGGGCGCGTTCCGGAGAAATCCCCGGTCAGCTACCACCTATGGTCATGCCCTCGACGAGAATCGAGCCGCAGCTGCGCGACCCGCGCGTGAGGACGTCGCCGCCGACCGCGACGATGTTGCGGAACATGTCGCGCAGATTCGCCGCGACGGTGATCTCCTCGACCGGGTAGCGGATCTCGCCGCGCTCGACCCAGTAGCCCGACGCGCCGCGCGAATAGTCGCCGGTCACCGGGTTCACGCCCTGCCCCATCAGGTCGGTCAGGAGTAGACCGGTGCCGAGCGCCTTGAGCATGCCGGCGAAATCGTCCTTGCCCGGCGCGAGGATCAGATTGTGGTTGCCACCGGAGTTGGCGGTCGTTCGCAGCCCGAGCTTGCGCGCCGAATAGACGCCGAGAAAGTACCCCTGGACGACGCCATCCTTGACTACGTCGCGCGCCACGGTCGCCACGCCATCGTCGTCGAAGCAGGTGCTCGCGTGGCCGCGCGCGAGATGCGGCTCCTCGCGCAGGTTGACGATCGGCGAGAACACCTGCTGCCCGAGACTGTCGAGGAGAAACGAGCTCTTGCGGTAGAGGCTCCCGCCGCTCACCGCGGAGACGAAGTGCGCGAGGAGTCCGCTCGCGACCGGCGCCTCGAACAGCACGCGCGCCTTGCGCTTGCCGAGCTTGCGGCCGCGCAGGCGCGCGAGCGCGCGGCGGCCGGCGTAGTCGCCGATCGCCTCGGGCGAGGCCAGATCGGCGGCGGCACGCTGCGACGAATACCAGTCGTCTCGCTGCATCGCCTCGCCCTCGGCGGCGATGACGGCGCACGAGATGTAGTGCCGAGAGCTCGCGAAGCCGTCGAGGAAGCCGGCGCTGTTGCCGGCAATGAACTGGGCCTGCTGGCAGGAGACGCTCGCCCCCTCGGAGTTGGCGATGCGCTGGTCGAGTCGGAACGCGGCCGCCTCCGAGGCCTTCGCCAGCGCGATCGCCTCCTCCACCGGCAGCTCCCACGGGTGGAAGAGATCGAGATCGCGGCTCGAGTGCGCGATCAGCCCGGGCTCGGCAAGGCCCGCAGCCTCGTCGGCGGCGGTAAAGCGCGCGATCGAGAGCGCTGCCGCGACGGTGTCGCGGAGCGCTTTGGGTGCGAGATCGGAGGAGCTGGCATACCCGCGCTGCTTGCCGATGAAGACGGTGATGCCGAGGCTCTTGTCGCGGTTGTACTCGATCGTCTCGACCTCGCCGCGACGAACGGTAACGCTCTGACCGTAGCCCTCCGAGACATCGGCCTCGGCCTCGGTCGCGCCCCGCTCGCGCGCGAGCTCGAGGACATCGGCCACCATCGCGCGGATGGTGTCGAGCGAATACGTGAAACGCGAGTCGGGCATCGGATGCGGGAGCGCCGGGCGGGGACGGGCGGCTATTATACGGACTCGTTCCTCGATCCCCGCCGATGCAAGACGACGCCCCCAGCAAGACGGAGCTAAAGAAGCAGATGCACGCTTTGCAAGCGCTCGGCTCGCGCCTAGTCGAGCTGACCGCGGAGCGACTCGCTTCGATCGACCTGCCGGAGCAGCTCCGCGACGCGGTGCTCGAAGCGCAGCGCATCCGCAGCCGCGAGGGACGCCGCCGGCAGCTCCAGTACGTCGGCCGGCTCATGCGCGAGATCGACCCGGCGCCGATCCGCGCGCTGCTCGCCGTCTGGGACGGCCAGTCGGACGAGGCCACCGCGGCGCATCATCGCATCGAGCGCTGGCGGGTACGTCTCCTCGATGACGACGACGCCCTCACGGAGTTCGCGCGCGAGCATCCGCGGGCGGATCTGCAGCGGCTGCGCGCGTGCGTGCGCGAGGCGCGGAAGGAACGGCTCGCGGGGCGGGAGCCGCGGCACTTCCGCGATCTCTTCCGCCTGCTTCGCGATGCCGCGTCTGCGATCGACGAGACGGCCTCGCTATAATCGCCGCGCCATGAATGCTCCGGATCGCCCGCTCAAGGTTGGATTGGTTTCGGTCAGCGACCGCGCGTCCGGCGGGGTTTATAAGGACGAGGGCGTGCCCTCGCTCAAGGACTGGCTCGGTCGCGCGCTGGCGAGCGAGTGGACCTGCATCGAGCGGCTGATCCCCGACGAGCAGCCGCGGATCGAGTCGACGCTCGTCGAGCTCGTCGATGCGGAGGGCTGCGACCTCGTCCTCACGACCGGGGGCACCGGGCCCGCGCCCCGCGACGTCACACCCGAGGCGACGCTCGCGGTCGGCGACCGGGTCATGCCGGGTTTCGGCGAACAGATGCGGCAGGTAAGCCTCAAGTTCGTGCCGACGGCGATCCTGTCCCGCCAGGTCGCCGTGATCCGCAAGCGCGCGCTCATCATCAACCTCCCCGGTCAGCCGAAGGCGATCCGCGAGACGCTCGAGGGCGTGAAGAGCGAGTCGGGCGAGACGCTGGTGCCGGGCATCTTCGCCGCGGTGCCCTATTGCATCGATCTCATCGGCGGCCCGTACGTCGAGACGCATGGCGCGGTCGCGAAGGCCTTCCGGCCGAAGTCGGCGCGAGCACCCGGCAAAGGATAGGAAAAATGGCCGAACTGCTCGACGCAGTCCAGCTCGACACCGGCCGCGATCCGGCGGCGAGCGTAATCTGGCTCCACGGTCTCGGCGCCGATGGGCGCGACTTCGTGCCGATCGTGGGTGAGCTCGAGCTGCCGCCGAAATCGATCCGCTTCATCTTCCCGCATGCTCCGATGCGGCCGGTCACGATCAACAACGGCATGGTGATGCGCGCGTGGTACGACATCGTGGGCGGCGATCTCACGCGGCGCGAGGACGAGCGCGGCGTGCGCGCCTCGCAGGCGCTGGCCGAGGCGCTCGTCGCGCGCGAGCGCGAGCGGGGCGTGCCGGCGGCCGGAATCGTCCTTGCCGGCTTTTCTCAGGGCGGCGCGATTGCGCTCCAGACCGGCCTTCGGCATCCGGAGCGGTTGGCGGGAATCATGGCGCTCTCGACGTACGTCCCGATCGCGGCGTCACTCGCCGCCGAAGCGCATCCGGGCAGCCGCGAAGTGCCGATCTTCATGGCCCACGGTACCCAAGATCCGATCATCCCGATCGACCGGGCACGGCGGTCGCGCGAGTTGCTCGGCGAGTTGGGTTATGCGGTGGAATGGCACGAGTACCCGATGCCGCACTCGGTGTCGCCGCAAGAGATCGCCGACATCGGCGCGTGGCTTCGCCGGGTGCTGGCGTAGCGCAGGGCCGGACGCCGCTTAGGCCGCGTCGCGCACCAGGTGACGGCAGCGGAGCAACTCGTAGTCGTGCCGCCGCTCGGCGACAGCGGTCGGCAGCAACATCGTGCGGAGACCGTTGTGGTCGAACATGAAGTTCTGCCCGGGGGCGTGCACCCCCGGGTTGAGCAGGATCTGAACTTCGCCGCTCAGCTGGTTCGGCTCGAGCAGAATGCCGGCCTCGGTGCCGAGAGCGGTCGTGTTGCCCATCTGGACTTGGAGCTCGACCGGCTTGGCCGTGCGGGCAAGCGTCTGGATGCCGACCGCCGCCTGGGAGAGCGACGGGCGCGAGAGCCTGCGGATCACGCCGATCAGCCAGTTGTCGCCGCCCTCGGGCTGCATCGCGAGCAGGCAGCCGATGCGCAGCCAGTCGCCGCGGACCTGCGGCACGAGTGCGCCGAACCCGCCGACGCTGACGTTCTCCACGATCCAGCTCTCGTAGGTCGAGCCGTCGAAGGTGAGCGAGTTACCCGGCGCCAGCACCTGCTGGATGCCGTCGAAGCCCCAGGCGATGGTGAGCCGCGACTTGACGCGGTGGCGCGGATGGCGCCGCTCCGGCAGCTTCGTCGACCAGCAGTGTTCGAGATGCTCGAGCACGCCGATCGCAGTGTCCGGCGAGCAGGTGCCGCCGAGCGTGAGCGCGGCCGGAACGTCCCGGGTGCTGCGAATCTGCTGCGCCATGGTGTCGATCTCGGCGAACGCGCGGCCGGCGCCGAAAAACCGCAGGCTCGGCGCAGGCTGCGGCTGCCGCGCGATCCGCACCGGTCCGGCACCGCGCGCGAGGTCGATCCAGTAAGGGGTGTCGGGCTGATGCTGCAGCACCAGCAGGAACCCCGGTGAGAGCTGGTTGATCACCCGCTCGGCGATCTCGATCTCCGGCGGCAGCAGGCTGCCGGGCGAGCACGCGCTGAACATGGCCGCGCGCAGGAACTCGAGTTCCGCGGTCGAGTCCGCCCCGAGGCCCGGATACGGTACGACCCGGGTCCGCGCGAGCTTCCTGGACTCGAGCAGCGCGTAGATGCGGGACATCATGGTCCACAACCGCTCGTCGAGCGGCCCGTAGCGGAACTGCAGCCACTTCAGCTCGTGCGCGAGCGCACGCAGGGCGCGCACACCGAGGAGCGGCACCGAACCCTTGAGCGCGTCGCCCCCTTTGGCGCCCGTCACATAGGCGTCGAGCGCCGTCACGTAGCCTAGCGCCGTGCGAGAGTAGAAGGCGTGTATCGCCGTCCAGAATTTGTGCTCCTGCTGCTTTCCCTGGCGGGAGGCGGCGAGATACTCGCGCCCGAGCTTGCGCGCCGGCGCCTGTCCGGCTTCATCGAGGAGCTGGACGACGTGGGCGCGATGCTCGGGCTTGAAGTCGGCCTCGGCGCGGACGAGCTCCAGCCAATGCGCAAGCTCTTCCAGAGACTGGAACGCATCGGCGGCGGGCAGCGCCGCCACGATGCGTTTCACCTCCTTGAGATCCGCCAGCGGGCGGTCAGATCGCGTACCGCCGAAGATGCCGAGCATTGCCGTTCCCCTCGCGGGGCTCCTTTGCGCTTCCGAAGCGTAGTCGGGCCTGACAAAGCAAGCCTCAAGCCAACAGTCCTGCGAGCGTGAACTACGCCGCACGCACCCCCGCCGCAACGCGAGCTTCCGTCGTCCTGCAGCGCTACGCGAGCCACGCTATCGCCAGCCTCGTCGCCAACTCGACAACGCGGCTGCGTGCGCCCGCGGGCCATGTACGGCGTGAATGCCGATGGGAATCCCGATGGGAATCCCGGAGTCGCGAGTGCGACTGATCTGATTGAAGCGGGTGCGCTGCCGGTTGGGGCGCGAGACTCGCCTATGCGACAAAAGAGAGACTAGATAGCGCTAACGACGCAGCGACCGGGCGCGGACGCGTAGCCGAGAGAAAGCGGTGCTCAAAAGTAAAGAGGCAGTCGGTCGGACTGCCTCTCGGGGGGTGGTGGTGCTGCTGCTGGCAAGCGTCACCCCCCGTGCCAGTTCTGGCCCTCCGGGCAGGTTTCTCCGGAATCCGCCGCGATCCGCCGCTGTAATCCGCCAAGCGAGGACTGGAGCGTAGCCGCCGACGCCCACGCGTGAGAAGGACGACGGTTGTGCCCCGCCGGGTGGTGTACGAATCGTGTTCTCGTAAGGTCGGGATCCGCGCTCAGATCATCGCGGCGAAGAGCCTCGCGGGTTGATTGTCGCCGAGTGCGTGCAAGCCTTTAAGCTGCAAGTAGCGCCGCTGCAACTGCCACTCGTCGTTCTGCTCGAGCAGCAGCGCTCCGACCAGGCGCGTGATGGCGGCTTCGTTCGGGAAGATGCCTACGAGGTAGGTCCTGCGCTTGATCTCGGCGTTCAGGCGTTCGAACGGGTTCGTGCTATGAATCTGCAGCCGATGCGCCTTGGGGAAGCTCAGGCGCGCGAGCACGTCGGCCTCCGAGTGATCCATGAGCGAGCCGATCGTCGGGAAGCGTTCGCGCAACTGATCGGCGACCGCACGCCACTGCCGGAGCGTGTCAGAATTCTTGTGTGACCCGAGCCGGTTGATCGTCAGGTCATCTCGAATCGATCGCCGAACATGATCGCGAACTGCGCGCGCGCCGCGTGCCAGGTGATCGGCGGCATTTTCCAGTTGCGGGTACCTCACGCAACACGAGCCAGAGCAATTGCGCGGCCGCCTCGTCGGTCGGCAAGTGCCCGCGGGCACGCACCGACCGGCGAACCTGCGAGTGCAGGCGTTCAATCGCGTTTGTGGTGTAGATAATCCGGCGCACTTCCGGCGGATAAGCGAAGAGCGGGGATCACCTGTTCCCAGTTTCGGCAAAGGCGAGTGCCGCGAAAATTGCACGGGGTGGACGTGTACCGAACTCCGGTGCCGGCCATTAGCCAGAAGGATGAGGAGCGAACGCTCGAATACGTGCACCTTGCCTACGCCGCGTGGCAGCCAGAGCTCTTCGTTCGGATAGATCCAGTGCCTGATCTCACGCGTGTCGAGGCACGCGGCTCGGTGGTTACGCCTTTGGTCATCAACAAGCGAAGAGCTAGCGGCGGGTTCCCGTCTGGCGGGTGAGTCGGACGCCTTTGCGGGAAGTCCCTTCCCGCCACGCCCCGATGGCCTGACCCTGCGGCTCTCTGGCACGCGCCGAGCGCTTGAGCAACGAGCGCGCGTCGCGTAAGCTGGCCGTGGTTGGCACGGTGGCTGACCCACCAAGTGGTTCCCATGAAGGTGAACACGCTCGATCGCTACGAAATCCTCGGCGAACTCGGCCGGGGGGCAATTAGCATCGTCTACGACGCGCGCGATCTGCTCACCGACGATCCGGTAGCGCTGAAGCTCATCGAGCCTTCGCTGTGGGGGCCGCCGACTTCAGCGGCCGAGCCGCTGCGCTTCCTAACCGAGGCGATGCCGGAATGGCGACTCAGGCACCCGAACATCGTCAGGGTGTACGACGCCGGCGATAGCGACGGCGGGCTCTACATCGCCATGGAGCGTCTCGAGGGGCGCACCCTTCGACGAGTGCTCGACGAGTCGCCGTTGCCCGGCCTGCCGCGCAGCCTCCGGATGGCTGCGGAGCTCGCCTCCGGCCTGGCTCACGCGCACAAACGCGGGGTCGTGCATCGCTACCTGAAACCCTCGAACATCGTCGTCTTTGCCGACGACCGCGCGAAGATCACGGACTTCGGCATGGCGCCGCTCCGGGACGCGGCCCTCGCCTCGCCGAACCACGCCGCGTGCTTGAGCTACATGTCGCCGGAGGAGATTCGCTGCGACGCGACGATCGACGCGCGCTCCGACATCTTCTCCCTCGGCGTCGTGCTCTACGAGATGCTCACCGGCGAACGGCCATTCAGCGGAGACTCACCGGACGAGATCATGCGGAACGTGCTGGAGGCCGAGCCACCGCTGCCGAGCGAAGTGAATGCGGATGTGGCTCCCATGGTGGACTTGCTGGTGTGGAGCATGCTCGCGAAGCATCGCTTGTACCGCGCTCCGAGCGTCGAGATCCTCGCTCGCCGCCTTCGGAGGCTGAGCGAGGAGGTCGATGGCGCGCTTGCAGCGCACGCCCGCGACGAGGGGGTGTCCGCCGCCGCGGGAACGACGGGTGAGCGCGCATCCGACGATCGCAATGTAGTGCTGATGCCGGGTCACCGAGGCGACGACCGCGCGCCGAGCGCCGAAAAAATCCTCGTTCACCTCCTTGGGGAGCTGGGCGAGGAGGTCGACGGGGTGCTTACAGCGCACGCCCGCGACGATCACCCCCTCGGGGAGCTGGGCGAGGAGGTCGACGGGGTGCTTACAGCGCACGCCCGCGACGATCACCCCCTTGGGGTGCTGGGCGAGGAGGTCGACGGGGTGCTTACAGCGCACGCCCGCGACGATCACCCCCTCGGGGAGCTGGGCGAGGAGGTCGACGGGGTGCTTACAGCGCACGCCCGCGACGATCACCCCCTTGGGGAGCTGGGCGAGGAGGTCGACGGGATGCTTACAGCGCACGCCCGCGACGATCACCCTCTTGGGGAGCTGGGCGAGGAGGTCGACGGGGTGCTTACAGCGCACGCCCGCGACGATCACCCCCTCGGGGAGCTGGGCGAGGAGGTCGACGGGGTGCTTACAGCGCACGCCCGCGACGAGGCGGTGTCCGCCGCTGCGGTAACGACGGATGAGCGCGCATCCGACGATTGCAACGTAGTGCTGATGCCGGGTCATCGAGGCGATGACGCGCCGCGCCGAAATCCTCGTTCGGGGAGCTGGGCGAGGAGGTCGACGGGGTGCTTACAGCGCACGCCCGCGACGATCACCCCCTTGGGGCGCTGGGCGAGGAGGTCGACGGGACGCTTACAGCGCACGCCCGCGACGAGGCGGTGTCCGCCGCTGCGGTAACGACGGATGAGCGCGCATCCGACGATTGCAACGTAGTGCTGATGCCGGGTCATCGCGGCGATGACGGCGTGTCGAGCGCCGAAATCCTCGTTCACGGGGAGCTGGGCGAGGAGGTCGACGGGGTGCTTACAGCGCACGCCCGCGACGAGGCGGTGTCCGCCGCTGCGGTAACGACGGATGAGCGCGCATCCGACGATTGCAACGTAGTGCTGATGCCGGGTCATCGAGGCGATGACGGCGTGTCGAGCGCCGAAATCCTCGTTCACGGGGAGCTGGGCGAGGAGGTCGACGGGGTGCTTACAGCGCACGCCCGCGACGATCACCCTCTTGGGGAGCTGGGCGAGGAGGTCGACGGGGCGCTTACAGCGCACGCCCGCGACGAGGCGGTGTCCGCCGCTGCGGTAACGACGGATGAGCGCGCATCCGACGATCGCAACGTAGTGCTGATGCCGCGTCATCGAGGCGCGCCGCAACGGGCGAAACTGCGTCTTCCGACCTACGCTCTAACTGTCCTCATCCTCGCCGTTGCGGGAAGCGGCTTCCAGTGGCAGTGGCGGCAGTCCTTGGGCTCGAGCGAGGCGGACAGCGCGACGCCGAGCGAAGAACCAGCAACTGCAATCACGTTCGAACCATCGATTCCGGACGAGCCGCGCCTCTCGGCGTCAGCGCCTGAGCCGCAGAAGGCGGCCTCAGAGCCTGAGCCGAAAAAGCGAGCGAGCAAAGCGCCTGGAAGGAAGCCGTCTCGATCGGCGGTCGCAAGCGGCAGCGCCCCGGCACAGGAAATCGAGCCGCCGGCGGTAGCCCTCGCCACGGAGCCGGCGTCGGCGCCGCTGCCCCCGCCGGTCAAGACCGCCACCCTTGTTTTCGACGTTTCTCCTTGGGGCCAAATCTATGTCGACGGCAAGCCGCACGGAACGGCGCCGCCCGTCAAGACCGTCGACCTCCCGCCCGGGAGGCATCGCATCGAGCTGCGCAATTCAGCGCAGCCGCATTACGTAATCTACACAACGCTAGAATCCGGCGACGTTCGGCGCATCCGACACCAATTCGAATAGATCGCCATCGCCTGGCCGGTTTGGCGCGGCCGGCGACGCGCGATCGAGGTCTTGGTCCCACAACGCGATTGCTTAAGCCTGACGCTTGGAGCCGTCTCGGCTTAGGGAGGCGGCGGCTAGCCGTTCATTCTGCGCAGTCGCATCAGCAGACGCCTTCGCTCGACGCCGTTCAGTTTGACCAACTCGATCATTAGATCCGCGAGCAGGTCATCCTGTGTGGAAGTAAACAGACCGGGACTTTCAAGACCGAAGCGAGCCGTTCCAACACCAGAGGGTTTGATCACCCGCCCCCACCCGCACTCGACCATGCCGTCGAGCCAGCCCACGGCGTTCTTGTTGCCGGGCGAATGGGTCACCACCACCCGGTAGCCCGCATCGTGCATCTTGGTGCTGATCGACTCACCCAGGCCCCATGCCGCCGGTGATCACCGCGATTCGCTTCTTCGCCATGTCTTTCATTCAACGTTCTACCGCTAGCGCAACACCCATCCCGCCGCCGATGCAGAGGCTCGCGAGCCCCTTCTTCGCATCGCGCTTGATCATCTCGTGGATCAGCGTCACCAGGATGCGGGCCCCCGACGCGCCGATCGGATGCCCGATCGCGATCGCCCCGCCGTTGACGTTGATCTTCTTCGTGTCCCAGCCCATCTCCTTGTTCACCGCAATCGCCTGGGCGGCGAACGCCTCGTTGATCTCCATCAGGTCGGGCGAGTCCTTCGTCCACCCCGCCTTCGAGAGCACCAGCTTCGACGCCGGCACCGGGCCCATCCCCATGATCTTCGGGTCCACCCCCGCCGAAGAGTAGGCCGCGATGCGCACCAGCGGCTTCAGGCCCAGCTCCTGCGCCTTCGTCGCCGACATCATGATCACCGCCGCGGCGCCGTCATTGATCCCCGAGGCGTTGCCCGCGGTCACCGTGCCCGCCTTGTCGAACGCCGGCTTCAGCCCCGCGAGCTTCTCCGCCGTCGTCCCCGCCTTCGGGTACTCGTCGGTGTCGAACACCGTCGCCGGGCCCTTCCGCTGCGGGATCTCGAGCGGAATGATCTCGTCCTTGAACCGGCCCGCCTTCTGGGCGGCCTCCGCCTTCTGCTGCGAGGCGGCCGCAAAGGCGTCCTGCTCCTCGCGCGTGACCCCGTACTTCTTCGCCACGTTCTCGGCGGTCACCCCCATGTGGTACTGGTTGTACACGTCCCACAGACCGTCGAGGATCATCGAGTCGACGATCTTCGCGTCCCCCATCCGGTAGCCGTCGCGCGAGCCCTGCAAGAGGTGCGGGGCGAGGCTCATGTTCTCCTGCCCGCCGGCGATCACGATCTCGGCGTCGCCCGCCAGGATGGCCTGGGCGGCCAGATGCGTCGCCTTCAGCCCCGAGCCGCACACCTTGTTGATCGTCATCGCCGGGATCATCTCGGGGAGCCCCGCCTTGATCAGCGCCTGGCGCGCCGGGTTCTGCCCCGCGCCCCCGGTCAGCACCTGGCCGAGGATCACCTCCGACACCTGCTCGGGCTTGACCCCGCTCTTTGCCAGCAGATGCCGGATCACGTGCGCGCCCAGGTCGGCGGCGGTGATCTTCGCCAGCCCGCCATTGAAGCTCCCTACCGCGGTGCGCCCCGCGGCCACGATTACGACGTCGGTCATTTTCACTCTCCTTCGGTTGGCGCCTGCTACAGCGCGATGGGCGGTTTCGGGTCGCGCGGAAGCTCGGGCAGGCCCAGCACGTACCGCACGAGCTAGGTCACGATGGGCCCGGCTTCCTCGACGACGTTCGCGGAGTGCACCCACAGCTCCGTGGGTTCACCTTCGACCAGGATCGCGTTCCCCTCGTAGCGGTTCAGGTCGATCTCGCCCTGCTCGGGGGGCCCCTTGCCGGAGGGGCCCCGGGTCAGCCGGCAGCCGACGCCGAGATCCCTGAATGGCGTCAGCCGCCGCAGCAGGCCGTTCTGAACGATGCCGAGGACCCGCTCTTTGGCCATGTTCGACTCCGTGCGCTTCGACTCTCGTTCGAGGTCGTCGTTATTCCGCCTTGACCTTCACGTACCGTCCCGGCGCCGGCTCGATCGCCCCGTACGACTCGTTCCCCAGCGCGGCCCGCGCGGGCACCTTGGGCCCGGCGTGCTGCGCGAGCCACGCGGTCCAGGCCGGCCACCAGCTGCCACGGATGCTCTTCGCCGTCGACATCCAGTTTTCGGGATCGGGCCCGGCCGTCCCGCCCGCCCAGTAATTGCGCTTCTGTTTGGCCGGCGGGTTGATCACGCCCGCGATGTGCCCGCTCGCGCCGAGCACGAACGTCGACTCGCCCGACAGGATCTGCGTCGACGCGTATGCGGTGCGCCAGGGAACGATGTGATCCTCGCGCGAGGCGTACACGAACGCCGGGACGTCGATCTGCGCGAGGTCGACCGGCACGCCGCACTGGACGGTCTTGCCGGGCGACCGCAGATTGTTCTCGAGGTAGGTATTGCGCACGTACCAGCAGAACATCGGGCCCGGCAGGTTGGTGCTCTCGGAGTTCCAGTAGAGGATGTCGAACGCCGGCGGCGCCTTGCCCTTGAGGTAGCTGTTGACCACGTACTGCCACATCAGGTCGTTCGCGCGGAGCGACGAGAAGGTGAAGGAGAGCTCCTTGCCCTGCATCAGCCCGCCCGTGCCGATCGCCGCCTCGCGCGCCGCGACGCTCTCCGTGCTGACGAGCGCGCCGATCTCGCCCGTGTCGGAGAAGTCCAGCATCGATGTGAGGAGCGTCATGCTCGCCACCTTGTCCTCGCCCCGCGCCTTCATCACCGCGAGGGCCGAGGCGAGGAGCGTGCCGCCGACGCAGAAGCCGAGCGTGTTCACCTTGTCGGCGCCGGTAACTTCGCACGCCACGTCGATCGCCTTCATGATGCCGTCCCGGAGGTAGTCGTCCCACGTGAGACGGCCCTGCTCCGCAGACACGTTGCGCCAGGAGACGAGAAACACGGTGTGTCCCTGTTCCACCGCGTAGCGCACCAGCGAGTTCTCGGGCTGCAGGTCGAGGATGTAGAACTTGTTGATGCACGGCGGGATCAGGACGAGCGGCCGCGCGTGAGCCTCGTCGGTGAGCGGTGCGTACTGGATGACCTGGATGAGAGCGTTCTCGTAGATCACCGCGCCCGGGCTCACGGCGACGTTCCTGCCCACCTCGAACGCGGTCTCGTCGGTGGTGGAGATGCGGCCCTTCGCCAGGTCCTCGAAGAAGAGCCCCATGCCCTCGGCGAGGCTCTGTCCGCCGGTCTCGACGGCAAGCTCGATCGCCTCCGGATTGGTGGCGAGGAAATTAGCCGGGCTCATGGCGTCGACGAACTGCCGGACGCCAAAGCGCAGCGGACCCTTGGTCTTCTCATCGACCAGGGCCGACTCGACGGCGTCCCGGAGAAAGCTCGAGTACACGAGGTAGGTGCGCTTGACCGCGTCGAACCGAGGGTCGTCTCGCCACGACTCGCCCGCGAAGCGCCGGTCCTCGTCCTTCGCCATCGGCGCGGCAGCCTCTTCGGCGGGTGTCGCCGCACCCAGCATCGCCGACCAGAATCCCGTCATCTGCTTCAGGAAGTTCTGGTGCATCTCGGCGTAGTGCTGCGACGCCGCCACGAACGCCGCAGTAGGGTCCTGTTTCGCGTTGCCGGTCCCAGGGGCAGCGCTGAACTGCCGCATCTGCTCCTGTCCGGCCTGGAAGATCTTCGCCAGCAGTTGCGCCGGATCGTTCGGTTGGGTAATCACGGGAACCTCCTTGCTCAGTGCAGCTTGACGTGCGGCTCGGTGCGCCGGGTAATCAGCCGCGCCGCCGTGTCGAGCGTCACTTTCCAGAAGCCGTGCAGCGCGAGCTCGTGCATCTTGTACAGCGAGAGGTACATCAGCCGCGCGAAATACCCCTCGATCCACAGGTTGGCGCCGACCAGGCCGCCCATGAGGTTGCCCACGGTGGAGTGCTCGCCGAGCGAGACCAGCGAGCCGAAGTCGCGGTAGCGCCACTCGGCGAGCGGCTTGCCTTCGAGACGATTCCGGATCTGCTTCGCCATGTGCGACGCCTGCTGGTGCGCCGACTGCGCCCGCGGCGGAACGAGAGCGTCCGGCTTCCCGATCCACGGGCACGCGGCGCAGTCGCCGATCGCGAAGATGTTCTCGTCGCGGGTGGTCTGGAGCGTCGGCAGCACCACCAGCTGGTTGATGCGGTTCGTCTCCAGCCCCTCGAGATCTTTGAGCAGATCCGGCGCCTTCACACCCGCCGCCCAGACCACGAGTTCCGCGGGGATCACCTCGCCGCTCGCGAGCTTGACGCCCTTCGGCAGCACCTCGGCGACCCGCGCGGCAGTCCGCACGCTCACCCCGAGCTTCGCGAGGAGTTTCGCCGCCGCGTTCGACAATCGCTCCGGCAGCGCCGGCAGGATGCGGTCGGCGGCCTCGATCAGGATCAGCCGTATGTCCTTCTCGGGGTCGATGCGGTCGAGGCCGTAGGAGACGAGCGTGCGCGCCGTGTTGTGCAGCTCGGCGGCGAGCTCCACGCCGGTCGCGCCGGCGCCGATGATGGCGACGTTCAGCTGTTCCGCGCGCAGCGCCTCGGGCTGGGCATGCGCGCGGATGCACGCGTTGACCAGGCGGCGGTGAAAGCGCTCGGCCTGCGCCGGCGTCTCCAGCGCGATCGCGTGCTCCTTGACGCCCGGCGTGCCGAAATCGTTCGTGAGGCTCCCGACCGCGATGACCAGCGTGTCGTAGCCGAACACGCGCCGCGAGGTCACGCGGTCGCCGTCCTCGTCGATGAAGGGCGCGACGTGCACCTCGCGCCGTGCGCGGTCGAGTCCGACCATCTCGCCGACCCGGTAGCGGAAGTGGTGCCAGTGCGACTGCGCGAGATAGTTGGTCTGGTATACGCCGATGTCCATGCTGCCCGCGGCGAGCTCGTGCAGGTGCGGCTTCCAGAAATGCGTCCGCGCCGTCTCGATCAGCGTGACGTGAGCCTTGTTGCGCTTGCCGAGCTTGTCTCCGAGTCGCGTCGCAAGCTCGAGCCCCCCCGCCCCGCCGCCGACGACGACGATGCGGTGGAGCCGAGCGTGGCGCGGCGTCTCCCGACTCATATCCACGGTCGCTGTCACCGGGTGATCTCTGCTCCCACCGCCGTCGACCTGGCGGAGTGCGTCGGGATGCGCCATGACTTAAGCGGTCCTCACAGCCATATGCTCATCCACGGCGTCGAGGATCTTCTCCGGCGCTTCCGCATCCTCCGGTGTCTCGTTGTCGAGGACCCTTCGCATGCGATTCTCGTCGAGCTCGTTGCACCACTTGCCGACGACGACGGTCGCCACGCCGTTGCCGATGAGGTTGGTCAGCGCGCGCGCTTCCGACATGAAACGGTCGATGCCGAGGATCAGCGCAAGACCTGCGACCGGCACATCGCCCACCGCCGACAGGGTTGCCGCCAGCACGATGAACCCGCTCCCCGTAACGCCTGCCGCGCCCTTGGAGGTCAGCAGCAGCACTCCCAGCAGCGTGAGCTGCTGCGTGAGCGTCATAGGCGTGTTGGTGGCCTGGGCGATGAAGACCGCGGCCATGGTCAGGTAGATCGACGTGCCGTCCAGGTTGAAGGAGTACCCGGTCGGGACGACCAGGCCGACGGTCGATTTCTTGACCCCGAGGTTTTCGAGCTTCGCCATCATGCGCGGCAGCACCGACTCCGACGACGACGTGCCGAGGACGATCAGCAACTCTTCCTTGATGTACTTGATGAACTTCCAGATGCCGAAGCCGTGCAGCCTGGCGATGATGCCGAGCACGACCAAGATGAACACGAGACATGTGAGGTAGAACGTCCCCATCAGCTTGCCGAGCGACACCAGCGAGCCGAGGCCGTACTTGCCGATGGTGAACGCCATCGCGCCGAACGCGCCGATCGGGGCGACCTTCATGATGTAGCCGACGATGACAAACAGGACGTGCGAAGCCTTTTCGATCAAGTCGAAGACGAGCGTTCCCCGGCCGCCGAACTGGTGCAACGCGAAGCCGAACAGGACCGAGAACAACAGCACCTGCAGGATCTCGCCCTTCGCGAACGCGTCCACAACCGTGCTCGGAATCACGTTCAGCAAAAAGTCCGTCGTGCTCTGCATCTGCCCCGGCTTCGCGTAGGCCGCGATCCCCTTGGTGTCCAGCGTCGCAGGATCGATGTTCATGCCGGCGCCGGGCTGCACGAGGTTGACGATCAAGAGCCCGACGATCAGGGCGATGCTGCTGACGATCTCGAAATAGAGCAGCGCGTAGCCCCCGGTCTTGCCCACCTTCTTCATGTCCTCCATGCCGGCGATGCCGACCACGACGGTGCAGAAGATGATCGGCGCGATGATCATCTTGATCAGCCTGATGAAGCCGTCGCCCAGGGGCTTCATCGCGGCGCCGGTCTCGGGGTAGAAGTGCCCGAGCAGGATCCCCAGGACGATGGCGACGATGACCTGGAAGTACAGGCTCTTGTAGAGCGGCGTTTTCTTCTTCTCGACCACCTGGGTGACGATCGCCTCGTGTGCCATTCGGTTCTCCTGTATCGCTCTCAGGCGAGCCGGCTTCGGCCGCTCGCGTTCGCCTCAACGCTGCGCGCGCGCGTCCACGACGGCCAGCGCCGTCATGTTGACGATGCGCCGCACCGTGGACGACGGCGTCATGATGTGAACCGGCTTCGCCGCGCCGAGCAGGATGCCGCCCACGGTGATGCCGTGGCCGCTCGTCACCCGCAGCACGTTGTAGGTGATGTTCGCGGCGTCCACGTTCGGCATGACGAGCAGGTTGGCGTCGGTCTCGAGGCGCGAGTCGGGAAACGCGTTGTCGCGGATCGTCTTCGACAGCGCCGCGTCGCCGCGCATCTCGCCTTCGACCGGGAGGTCGGGCGCCCTCGCCAAGATGAGCTGCAGCGCATCGCGCATCTTCTGCGCCGACGGCGCATCCGAGCTGCCGAAGCTCGAGTGCGACACGAGCGCGATGCTGGGCTTCAGGCCGAAGCGACGCACCTCCTCCGCGGCGAGCAAGGTCATCTCGGCGATTTGCTCTGCGTCGGGATCGCGGTTCACGTGCGTGTCGCAGACGAAGATCTGCCGGTCCGGCAGGATCACCATCTGCATCGCCGCAAGGGTCTTGACGCCCTCGCGCGTGCCGATAGCGATGCGGATGTACTTGAGATGGTCGGCGTAATTGCCGACGGTCCCGCACAGCATCGCGTCGGCGTCGCCGCGGCGGACGCCCATCGCGCCGACGAGCGTCGGCCGGGTGCGCATGTCCTCCATCGCCTGCGACCGCGACACGCCCTCGCGCCGCGCGATCTTGTAGTAATCGGACCAGTAGTCGCGATAGCGCGGGTCGTCGAGGATGTTCACGACCTCGGTGTCGGCCCCGAGCTTCATGCGCAAGCCGAGCTTGGCGATGCGGGCCGTGATGACGTCGGTGCGGCCGACGAGGACCGGTCGCGCGAGCCCCTCGTCCACCGCGACCTGCGCCGCGCGCAGCACCCGCTCGTCCTCGCCTTCGGCGTACACGATGCGCCTCGGCGCCTGCTTGGCCGCGGCGAACACCGGCTCCATCGTGGTGCCGGACTGGTAGACGAACCGGTTGAGCTGGTCGCGGTAGGCGTCGAAGTCCTTGATCGGGCGCGTCGCGACGCCGCTCTCCATCGCCGCCTGCGCGACTGCCGGGGCCATCTTGATGATCAGCCGGGGATCGAACGCGCGCGGGATCAGGTAGTCCGGACCGAACGCCGGCGTCTGCTCGCCGTACGCGAGCGCCACGATCTCGGAGGGCTCGGCCTGCGCGATTTCCGCGAGCGCGCGGACGGCGGCGAGCTTCATCTCCTCGTTGATCGTGGTCGCGCCCACGTCCAGCGCGCCGCGGAAGATGAACGGGAAGCAGAGCGAGTTGTTCACCTGGTTCGGGTAATCCGAGCGGCCGGTCCCGATCAGGCAGTCCGGACGGACCTCCTTCGCGAGCTCGGGCCGGATCTCCGGCTCGGGATTGGCCATCGCCAGGATGATCGGCTTGTCGGCCATCTGCTTGACCATCTCCGGCTTGAGCACGCCGCCGGCGGACAGCCCGAGGAAGATATCGGCGCCGGGGACGATGTCGGCGAGCGTCCGGGCGCGCGTGTCCCTGGCGTAGCGCTCCTTGTTCGGGTCCATGCCCTCCTTGCGACCCTTGTAGACCACGCCCTTCGCGTCGGTGACCAGGATGTTCTCCGGCTTCAACCCGAGGCTCACCAGCAGGTCGAGGCAGGCGATGGCCGCCGCGCCGGCGCCCGAGCACGCGAGCTTCACCTTCGCGATGTCCTTGCCGACGATCTTGAGCCCGTTCAGCACCGCCGCGGCCGAGACGATCGCCGTGCCGTGCTGGTCGTCGTGGAAGACCGGGATCTTCATGCGCTCGCGCAGCTTCTTCTCGATGTAGAAGCATTCGGGCGCCTTGATGTCCTCCAGGTTGATGCCGCCGAAGGTCGGCTCGAGCGCGGCGACGACCTCGACCAGTTTGTCGGGGTCGGTTTCCGCGACCTCGATGTCGAACACGTCGATGCCGGCGAACTTCTTGAAGAGGCACCCCTTGCCTTCCATCACCGGCTTGCCGGCGAGCGCGCCGATGTTGCCCAGGCCGAGCACCGCGGTGCCGTTGGTGACGACCGCCACCAGGTTGCCGCGGGCGGTGAGGTTCGCCGCCTCGTGCGGGTTCTCCTGGATCGCCGTGCAGGCGTACGCGACGCCGGGCGAGTAGGCGAGCGAGAGATCGCGCTGGTTGGCGAGCGCCTTGGTGGGCGTGAGCGAGATCTTCCCCGGCGTCGGGAGCCGGTGATACTCGAGCGCATCGATCTTCAGTTGCTGCTCTTCAGCCATGACATGTCTCCTCGAAACCCATTCGCTGGACGCGCCTCATTTCTTCTTCGCCGGCGGCAGATCGGTGCAGACGCCCTCGAACACCTCGGCGGCCATGCCGACCGATTCGCAGAGCGTCGGGTGCGGGTGGATCGTCTTGCCGACGTCCACCGGGTCGCAGCCCATCTCCACCGCGAGACAGACCTCGCCGATGAGGTCCCCCGCATGGGTGCCGACGATGCCGCCGCCGATCACCCGGTGCGTCGCCTCGTCGAAGATGAGCTTGGTGAAGCCTTCGTCGCGGCCGTTCGCGATCGCCCTGCCGCTCGCGGCCCACGGGAAGACGGCCTTCCCGAACTTGATGCCCTGCGCCTTCGCCTGCTCCTCGGTGAGGCCCGCCCAGGCGACCTCGGGATCGGTATAGGCGACCGACGGGATCTGGCGCGCGTCGAAGTAGGAACGCTGGCCCGTGGCAGCTTCGGCCGCGACGTGCCCTTCGTGCACCGCCTTGTGGGCGAGCATGGGCTGGCCGACGATGTCGCCGATGGCGAAGATATGCGGCATGTTGGTGCGCATCTGCCTGTCGGCCGGGACGAAGCCGCGGTCGGTCACCACGACGCCCGCCTTCTCGGCGTCGATCCGCTTGCCGTTCGGGCTCCTGCCCACCGCGACGAGCACGAGGTCGTAGACCTGCGGCTCCGACGGCGCCTTCTCACCCTCGAAGCCGACCTTGATGCCTTGCGACGTGGCTTCCGCGGAGACCGTCTTGGTCTTGAGCATCACGTTCTCGAACCGCCCGGCGTTCCGCTTCTCCCAGATCTTGACGAGGTCGCGATCGGCGCCGGTCATCAGCGCGTCGAGCATCTCGACGACGTCGATGCGC
The DNA here is from genome assembly GCA_963754305.1 of uncultured beta proteobacterium. Lineage (GTDB taxonomy): Bacteria > Pseudomonadota > Gammaproteobacteria > Burkholderiales > SG8-39 > DATEDA01. The sequence goes on from CAVWFR010000030.1 coordinate 112,933, forward strand.
ACGCCGAGAGTCGAGTAGACCGTCGCCATCTCGAGCCCGATGATCCCGCCGCCGATCACGAGCATCCGCTTGGGCAGGAAGGTGAGCTCGAGCGCGCCGGTCGAGTCGACGACTCTCGGGTCCTCGGGAATGAACGGCAGCTTCACCGCCTGGCTGCCGGCGGCGATGATCGCCTTCTCGAAATGGACGACCTTCTTGCCGCCGGACTTCTCCTGCCCGGCGCCGGAGGTCAGCTCGACCTCCAGGTGGTTCGGGCCGACGAACCGCCCGACGCCGCGCACGACTTCGACCTTGCGCGCCTTGGCCATGCCGGCGAGTCCGCCGGTCAGCTTGCCGACCACCTTCTCCTTCCAGCCGCGAAGCTTGCCGAGGTCGAGCTGCGGCTTGCCGAACGCCATCCCGTGGTCGCCCAGCGCGGCGGCTTCGTCGGCGACGGCGGCGACGTGCAATAGCGCCTTGGACGGGATGCAGCCGACGTTGAGGCAGACGCCGCCGAGCGTCGCGTAGCGCTCGACGAGCACGGTCTTCATGCCGAGATCGGCGGACCGGAACGCGGCGGAGTACCCGCCCGGGCCGGCACCGAGCACCAGCATCTCGCACTCGACGTCCGCGGCGCCGGCGTAAGACGCCGCCGTCGGCGCGGGCGCAGCTGCGGCGGGCGTCGCCGTCGGCGCGGCGGGGGCGGCCGGTGCGGCGCCGCTCACACCCGTGGTCAGCGTGAGGAGGAGGCTGCCCTCGCTCACCTTGTCGCCGAGCTTGACCTTCACCTCCTTCACCGTCCCCGCGGCCGGCGACGGGACATCCATCGTGGCCTTGTCGGATTCGAGTGAAACGAGCGGCGCCTCGGGCTTGATGGTGTCGCCCGGCTTCACGAACACCTCGATGACCGGGACGTCCTTGAAGTCGCCGATGTCGGGGACGCGCACCTCGACCGTCTCGTAGACGCCCGATGCGGCGCCGTAGTCGGCGACCGGCGCGCCCTCGCCGGTCGAGTGGCCGCCTTCCTTCACCTTCTCGCGTGGCGCCACGCCGGCCGGCGCGGCCTCGGTCTCCGCGGTGAGGAGCACCGCGCCCTCGGAGATCTTGTCGCCGACCTTGACCTTGATCTCCTTGACGACCCCGTCGAGCGGCGATGGCACGTCCATCGTCGCCTTGTCGGATTCGAGGGTGACGAGCGCCTGCTCGGTCTTGATCGCCTCGCCCGGCTTGACGAGGATCTCGATGACCGGCACGTCCTTGAAGTCGCCGATATCGGGGACCTTGACTTCGATCGTTGCCATCGTCGTCTCCCCTCTACATCAGCACGCGGCGCAGATCGCCCATGGCGCTGGCGAAGTACGAGTTGAAGCGCGCCGCCGCCGCGCCGTCGATCACGCGGTGGTCCCACGACAGCGACAGCGGCAGGATGAAGCGCCACGACGAGGTCTTGCCGTCGGTCGACACCTGCCGCCAGAACGAGCGGCACACGCCGAGGATCGCGACTTCCGGCGCGTTGATGATCGGCGTGAAGTAGGTGCCGCCGATCCCGCCGAGGCTCGAGATCGTGAAGGTCCCGCCCTGCATCTGCTCGCCCTTCAGTTTGCCGTCGCGGGCGAGCTTGGCGAGATCCCCCATCTCTTTCGCGATCTCCGCGACGCCCTTCTGGTCGGCGTTGCGGATCACCGGCACCACCAGCCCCTGGGGCGTGTCGGCGGCGAAGCCGATGTGCCAGTACTTCTTCAGGATCAGGTTGTCGCCGTCGAGCGAGGCGTTGAACTCGGGAAACTTCTTCAAGGTCGCCACCGCCGCCTTGATCATGAACGCGAGCATGCTGACCTTGACGCCGGATTTCTCGTTCTCCTTGTTGAACTGGACGCGGAAGGCTTCGAGGTCGGTGATGTCGGCGTCGTCGTGATTGGTGACGTGCGGGATCATCACCCAGTTGCGATGCAGGTTCGCCCCCGAGATCTTCTTGATCCGCGCCAGCGGCTTCGCCTCGATCGGCCCGAACTTCGCGAAGTCGACCTTCGGCCAGGGGAGCAGCTCGATGCCGCCGACGCCCGCCGCCGCGCCCGCGGCTGCCGGTGCCGCCGCCGCGCGCGCCGCCGGCGCGCCTTTCGCATGGCTCTCGACGTCCTCCTTGAGGATGCGGCCGTTCTTGCCGGTCCCCTTGACGGCGCCGAGGTTCGACGCCGCGCTCGCGCGCGAGCTTGCGCACACCCGGCCCGGCGTACGCGAGCGCGAACGCGGCCTCGTCCGTCGCCGTGCCGGCCGCCGCCCGCGGCGCCGCGGCTGCGGGAGCGGGCGCAGCGGCCGGGGCCGCCGCGGTCGCGGCGGCCGTCGGCGCGCCCTTCGCCGCCGCACTGTCGGTGACCAATGTCAGGATCACCGCGCCCTCGGACACCTTGTCGCCGATCTTGACCTTCAGTTCGCCCACGACGCCGCCCAGCGGCGCGGGCACGTCCATCGTCGCCTTGTCGGACTCGAGCGAAATGAGCGGCTCCTCCGGCTTCACGGTGTCGCCCGGCTTCACGAACACCTCGATCACCGGCACGTCCTTGAAGTCGCCGATGTCGGGGACGCGCACCTCGGCCACGCCCGCCGGTGCGCTCGTGGGCGCCGGCGGTGCGACGACCGAGGGAACCGGCCGCGCGGCGCTCGCGGCAGCCGGCGCGCCGGCACCCGAGTCGAGGAGCAGGATGAGGCTGCCTTCGCTCACCTTGTCGCCGACCTTGACTTTGATGTCCTTCACCGTGCCGGCGGCCGGCGCCGGCACGTCCATCGTCGCCTTGTCCGATTCCAGCGTGAGCAGCGGATCCTCCGGCTTCACCTTGTCGCCCGCCTTGACCAGCACCTCGATCACCGGCACGTCCTTGAAGTCGCCGATGTCCGGAACCCTGACTTCTGTCATCGCTCCCATGTCGCTCCCCTAGAGTCAGTTCGCGCTCAGACTGTCCAGGGATCCGGCCGCTCGGTGTCGAGACCGTACTTCTTGATGGCCTCCTCGACCTTCTCCGGCTTGATCTCGCCGTCGTCGGCGAGCGCCTTCAGCGCGGCGACCGCGACGTAGTGGCGGTTCACCTCGAAGAACCGCCGGAGCTTCACGCGATAGTCGCTGCGACCGAAGCCGTCGGTCCCGAGCACGCGGTACGTCCGCGGGACGTGCTCGCGCACCTGGTCGGCGAAGTTGCGCATGTAGTCGGTGGACGCCACGACCGGCCCGTCGTGGCCTTCGAGGGCGGTCTCGACGTAGCTCTTGCGCCGCGGCTTGCCGGGATGCAGGAGGTTCCAGCGCTCGGCGCTCATGCCGTCGCGCCGCAGCTCGTTGAAGCTGGTCACGCTCCACACGTCGGCATTCACCTTGAAGTCGTCGCGCAGCAGGTCCGCCGCCGCGAGCACCTCGCGCAGGATCGTCCCCGAGCCCATGAGCTGCACGCGCGGGCCCTTCCCTTTCGCCCCTTCGCGCAGCAGGTACATCCCCTTGACGATCCCCTCTTCCGCTCCTGCGGGCATCGCGCGGGTGCGGGTAGTTCTCGTTCATCAGGGTGATGTAGTAGAAGACGTCCTCCTGCTCCTGCACCATCCGGCGCAGGCCCTCGCGGATGATCGTCACGACCTCGTACGAGAAGGTCGGGTCGTAGGACACGCAGTTCGGGATCGTCGACGCGAGCACGTGGCTGTGCCCGTCCTCGTGCTGCAGGCCTTCGCCGTTCAGCGTGGTGCGGCCGGCGGTGCCGCCGAGCAGGAATCCGCGCGCGCGCATGTCGCCGGCGAGCCACGCGAGATCGCCGACCCGCTGCAGGCCGAACATCGAGTAGTAGATGTAGAACGGGATCATCGGCAGGTTGTTGGTGCTGTAGGACGTCGCCGCGGCGATCCACGACGACATCGCGCCCGCCTCGTTGATCCCTTCCTGCAGCACCTGGCCGCTCTTGTCCTCGCGGTAGTACATCAGCTGGTCGGCGTCCTGCGGCTTGTAGAGCTGCCCCACCGACGACCAGATGCCGAGCTGCCGGAACATGCCTTCCATGCCGAAGGTGCGCGACTCGTCGGGCACGATCGGCACCACGTACTTGCCGATGTTCTTGTCGCGCACCAGCGTCCCGAGCATCTGCACGAACGCCATGGTGGTGGAGATCTCGCGGTCCTCCGAGCCCTTGAGCAGCCGCTCGAAGGTCGACAGCGGCGGGACCTCGAGCGACGCGGACTTGCGCCGGCGCTGCGGCAGGTAGCCGCCGAGCGCGGTGCGCCGCTCCTTGAGGTACTTCGCCTCCGGGCTGCCCTCGGGCAGCTTCAGGAACGGCAGCTCGGCGATCTTGTCGTCGGGCACCGGGATCTGGAAGCGGTCGCGGAACTGCTTCAGCGAGTCCTGCGTCATCTTCTTCGCCTGGTGGCTGATCATCTGGCCTTCGCCCGACTCGCCCATGCCGTAGCCCTTCACCGTCTTGGCGAGGATCACCGTCGGCTGGCCCTTGTGCTTCACCGCCGCGGAGTAGGCGGTGAACACCTTGAACGGGTCGTGACCGCCGCGGCTGAGCTTCCAGATCTCGTCGTCGCTCATGTCGGCGACGAGCGCTTCCAGCTCCGGGTACTTGCCGAAGAAGTGCTTGCGCACGTAGGCGCCGTCCTTCGACTTGAAGTCCTGGTACTCGCCGTCGACGCACTCCTCCATGCGCTGCAGCAGCAGCCCGCTCTTGTCCTTCGCGAACAGCTTGTCCCAGGTCGAGCCCCACAGCACCTTGATCACGTTCCAGCCGGCGCCGCGGAAGACGCCCTCGAGCTCCTGGACGATCTTGCCGTTGCCGCGCACCGGCCCGTCGAGCCGCTGCAGGTTGCAGTTGATGACGAAGATCAGGTTGTCGAGCTTCTCGCGCCCGGCGAGCGAGATCGCGCCGAGCGACTCGGGCTCGTCGCACTCCCCGTCGCCGAGGAACGCCCACACCTTGCGCCCCTCGGTCTTCGCGAGGCCGCGCCCCTCGAGGTACTTCAGGAAGCGGGCCTGGTAGATCGCCGTCAGCGGGCCGAGCCCCATCGACACGGTGGGGAACTGCCAGAAGTCCGGCATCAGCCACGCGTGCGGGTACGACGGAGAGGCCCTTGCCGCCGGTCTCCTGGCGGAAGCTGAGGAGCTGCTCCTCGGACAGGCGCCCTTCGACGAAGGCGCGGGCATAGATGCCGGGGGAGACGTGACCCTGGACGTAGATCAGGTCGCCGCCGTGCTCGGCCGTCGGCGCGTGCCAGAAATGGCCGAAGCCGATGTCGTAAAGCAGCGCGGAGGACTGGAAGCTCGCGATGTGGCCGCCGAGCTCGGAGGATTCCTTGTTCGCGCGCAGGATGATCGCCACCGCGTTCCAGCGGATCGCCGAGCGGACCTTGTGCTCGAGCTCGCGGTTCCAGGTGGGCTTCGCTTCCCGCTCCGGCGGGATGGTGTTCACGTACGGCGTGGTCGCCGTGAACGGCAGCTGCGCGCCGGTGCGTCGCGCCTCGTCCCGCAGCCGCTCGAGGATGAACCGCGCCCGGTCGACGCCCTGGTACTGGACGATCGCCCGCAGCGAGTCGACCCACTCCTGGGTCTCAACCGGATCGTGGTCGTTCAGGATTCCCATCGAACTTCTCCTTTGTCCTCGAATCGGAAGACGCCGCCTTGGGCGCTGGAACGCTTCAGTCGTTGGGCAGCCCCTGGACCCGGAACACCTCCTCGAGGTGCGGGCTCATCGGGAGATTCAGCCGCACGCCGGAGGGCAGCGGCTTGAGGAACCACTTCTCGTAGATGGCGACGATCTCGCGGCTGCCGGCCAGCCTGCCGAAGGCGCGCTCGACGAGCTCGGCGAACTCGGGATCGTCCTTGCGCAGCATCAGCGCGTAGTCGGCATAAGTGAGGAAATCGCCCACTACGCGGTACTGCGCGCCGGTCTTCGTCTCGGCGAGCATGCCGTAGAGCTGGACGTCGTCGTTGGCGAACGCATCGGCGTTCCCGGCTGCGAACAGCTTGAACGACTCGTTGTGGTCGGCGCCGGTGATGAACTTGACCGCGAGCTTCCGCCGCTCGGCGAGCCTGGGGATCGCCGTCTCGTGCACCGTGCCGCGCGTGACCACGACGGTCTTGCCCTGCAGGTCGCCGAACGACCGGATCCCGCTGCCCCGGCGCACGAGGAGCTTGGTGCCGGTCACGAACATCGTGGGCGAGAAGGCCGCGATCTTGCGCCGCTCGACGTTGTTCGTGGTCGAGCCGCACTCGAGGTCCACTGCGCCGGAGTTGACGAGGTCGAACCGGTTTTCCGGCGTGACGGGCCGGTACTCGACGCGGATGTCCTTGCCGAGCTCGGCGACGATCTCGTCGACCACGATCTCGCAGAGGTCGAGCGCGTAGCCGACCGGCCTGCCCTTGGAATCGAGGAACGCGAACGGGGGCGAGTTCTCGCGGTAGCCAAGCCGGAGCACGCCGCTGTCGTTGATCTTCTTTAGCGTGCCCGTGTAGGGAACCTGGAAGGGTGCGCCGCTGCCCTGGGCGTGCGCCGGTGCGGAGACACAAAACGCCGCGGCAGCCCCCGCGATTGCGGCCAGCAACGCCGCTCGAAGCCGGCGGCCGCGGCGATGCTGCGCCGCAGCAACGCGGCGGGCACCACGCGCGTCCTGCTCCTGCAGGCTTCTCATCGCCTCTCCTTTAGTTGTAGCGACCGGACGTGGGCGCGCACGGTCGCGAGCGGTTAACCGCGCACCGACCGGCAGGCCGGTGCGGTCCGCGCCGGTATTTCAACCGCTCGAGTGAGCTGCGACGTCCCGCCGGCGACGGCACGCCAGATTACCTCAGCGTACAGCTTGGCTCAAAGAGCGACCGTGCGGTGGTTCGAAAATGGTGTTCGCTATTCGCCCGCGACGGACGCGCGTGCAGCCGCTACTTGCCCTTCGCCCGGATCTTCCCGAGCTCGGCGGTCATCTCCTTCGCAGTGGCTTCGCCGAATTCCTTGCTGAACTTCTCGACGACGGGCTTCAGCTTGTCGCGCAGCTTCGCCTGCTCGGCCGCCGACAGCTCGGTGACCTGCATACCGTTCTTCTTCAGCTCGCCGAGCGCCTTGTCGCCGTACTCGCGGATCGTCTTGCGCTCGAACGCGGTCGCCTCCCGGGCGGCCTCCTGGACCGCCTTCTGGTCGTCGGGGGCGAGCGCGTCCCACGTCTTCTTCGAGAGCAGCAGCACCCAGACGCTGTAGATGTGCTTGGACATCACGACGTACTTCTGGACCTCGTAGAACTTGCTGCTGAGGATCGTGGCGGTCGGGTTCTCCTGGCCGTCGACCGTCTTCTGCTCGAGCGCGCTGTAGAGCTCCGGGAACGGCATCGGCAGCGCGTTGGCGCCGAGCGCGTTGAAGGTGTCGATGAAGAGCGGGTTCTGGATGACGCGGATCTTCAGGCCGGAGATGTCGGTCGCGGTGTTGATCGGCCGCCGGGCATTGGTGACCTGCCGGAAGCCGTTCTCCCAGAAGGCGAGCCCGATGAGGCCCTTCTCCGGCAGTTTCGTCAGCAGCTTCTGCCCGAACGGGCCGTCGAGGAGCGCGTCGGCCTCCTGCTCGTTGTTGAAGAGCAGCGGGAAGTTGAGCACCCCGAAATCCTTGACCAGCCCCACCAGGGTCGAGCTGTCGGGCACGGTCATCTCCTGCGTCCCGCCGCGCAGCGCGGAGATCATCGTGGCGTCGTTGCCCAGGGCGCCACCGGGGTACAGCTTGACGTTGAGCTTGCCGCCGCTCTTCTGCGCGACGAGCTCGCCGAAGCGTTTCACCGACACCCCCTGGGGGTGATCCTCGTTGAGGCCGATCCCGACCTTGAGCGTGCGCTCCTTCACCTGAGCGGCGGCCGGGCCGGCGAAGTAGACGGCGGCGGCGAGCGCGGCCGCCCATGCGAGGTAACAGAACTTCATTTGGATCCTCCTTCGATAGGTCGTTCGAAAGCGTTCGACGCGTGCGCGCCGCTTCGCCTATTTCTGCTTGCGCGCCTTGTCGAGGTCGTCGTCAGTAGGAACTTCTTGACCAGGGGCTCGCCTATCTGCGCGGAATACTTTTCGAGTCCGTATGGCCCGTCGGGCCTGGTAGCAGCGTCGCCGTCTTGTCCGCGCACCCTGGCTTCGTTATCCGAATCTGTAACCCATGTCCACGGCGGTAGGTGTCAAATAGTTGTCGCGTGATTTGAGCGGCGACTTCAGCGGCTGGTACATGCGGTGAATTGAGCAGCAAACGACTATAACCCGATCGTTGTGGCGCGGTGATCGAGCCCGCGGCGTTCCGGCCGCGTCGCTATCATTGCGAAATACGGACCCCCTCGCTTCGGATAATCACTGTCCACATGGGTACGACGTCCGACGCCGCAACGTTGGCTGCAATCTTTTTCCGCTGATAGCCGCGGGGTTCTCGGCTGGACGTCGAAGAGCGCTGAATTCTGAACAAGGTGGAAAATCGGGCACAGAGGTCGCTTTGTGGCGGCGGAGACGACCGAGCGGCCGTGCGTCGCCAAAACCCACGTCAGTGAAGCCAGGAAGGGAGGCGGACAACCATGATCAGCGCTTGGCTCAACCTCCCCGTTGTAGCGGTCTTTCTAGTGCTTGCCGCGTATCTTGCGGCCGCGACCGCCGTCATTCATTGGCTCACGTTCGGTCGCGCAACGCGGCCCTTGGCGCAAAGCTTCGCGGGAGTCGTCGCGCCCTACGCCGGCGCCCTGGCGGTCCTCTTCGCCCTCCTCACCGGCTTCCTAGCCAACGACGTTTGGGAGCGCGAGAGGCGGGCGTCCCGGGCGGTCCTGGCCGAGCGCGATGGGCTGCTGGAGGTCCACGGGCTGAGCGTCATCTCCGACATGGCGGGGGTCCGAGACGCGCTCCTCACCTACCTCCGGACGGTAGTCGCGGACGAGTGGCCGCGCATGGCGGACCAGGAGAGGTCAGGGGCGGCGGATGAAGCCCTCGCTGTGTTGCTGCGTGAGGTCGCACGCCCGGATGCCGCGCCGGAGATTGCCCCGGCCGTGCGCGGTGCCCTTCTGAATGGTGTGCTGCGGGCCCGCAGCGCACGCGACGACCGGCTGGTGCTGAGCAACGACCAGTCAGACGCGACGAAATGGCTATCCGTCCTGATCTTGGCGCTCCTTACCAAGGTCGCGCTAGCGGTCGTGCACCTCGACCGGCCGCGAGCACAGCTCGCGGCCCTCGTAATCTTCGGTGTCGCGGTCGCGACCACACTCGGCCTTATCGCGATGCGCGAGCGACCTTTCGCCGGCGCTGTCCGCGTCTCGCCCGCGCCGCTAGAGGAAGTCTTGGCTATCGTCGCGGCGGAGGGCGCGCAGAGTAGGACCCCGATCGCTCCTCCGGCCACGATCATCAATAAGCGGCGGTAGGTTGGGCGGACGGTCGTGCGTTGTCATCGGCACACAGGACGTCGGAGAAGTGGGCGAGGCAAGATTCGCGAAAATGATTGAGCAGGCGAGGCACGAGCCACATTCAAATCTCAAGCTCGGCACCGACATCATGCCGGTGATCGCTAGGCGGCTCGAGAGGTCTCGTCAGGCACCGACTGGCGCCCGAATCTCCCGCTGGCCACGGAGCCGGAACGCAACGCATAACAAGCCGACTGCAATGACGAGCCATGTAGTGGGCTCAGGTATCGGCGTCAGAAGGTAACCGTGCGTCTGACCGTCGCTGTGCAGGGCGGAGCCGACGATTTGGCCCAACGCGTTGATGTCCGAAACACCCGCGACATCCGCGAAGCCGGTTTCCGTCAGATCAACGAGCGAAGTAAGGGCGGTCATGCCTATCCCGGGACGCCAGAGGAACGGCGTTCCCTCCAGAAATCCTCGCGACCCGGCGGAGCCGATGACCCAACCGTGATCGTTGATTTCGAGGGCGATGGTCGGCGCACCCGCCAGCGTCCCCAGGCTGATCATTCCTGATTCGGCGGTCCACAGAAAAGCGTCCAGACCACTACCGCCGACAACGGCACCCGCGTTATTGATCCCGCGCGCTTCGCTCGAGGGCTGTCCTGGTAATACTCCCAATTCTTGAATCAGCCCCTCGCGCCATAGAACCGCACGAGCGAGCGAGCGAACCAACCACCACTCCGGCGTCGTTGATGTCGCTCGCTGAGCCAGTGGGACTCGGCCCGGGAAACGCGGGCAAGACCGGCAGCCGCTCAAAGGTGCCGTTCCGCCAGATCCACGGAAACTGACTACTAGGGTTACCGCTCGTCCCCACAACGCTTCCCTGGGAATTGATTGCCGCCGCCCCTCCGCCTGGTGTGAGGTTGATAGCGATCGGTGCCGCTTGGGGGCTGTCCCAGAAGACATCCACGGATGGTTGGAAACCTGACCTTCCTGCCACCTGACCCGCGTTGTTGATGGCGATAGGTGCCGACGTGCTGCTAGGTGACGGTTGGTATGGAGGAAGACTCGTGAACCCCGTCGTCTCCGACCAAACAGCGCCGTCGCCCTGAAAAACGCCGACGACCTGACCGAAATCGTTCAAACCGCGAGCGACCCCGGGACCTAGATCCCTGATGTAGAACAGCGGCTGATCGGAAAACGCGCAGAGGGACGTGAGCTGGAGCGAAACGAGCAGCCCTGCCCGGAGCCAGAAAGAACGGCTCATGGAAGACTCCTTCTACTGCTGGAGCGCCGAGCGGCGCTTCGAGGTGACCCCACGACGACGTATCGTCATTCCCATACCATCTTAGATAGCGCCTTGAACGAAATCAAGGAACGGCGGCCTGGCTCGAGCGGGCTGCGTAGTTCGCAAGGGAGCACGCTCGAAGATCGCCCGGTGTATTCCCCCGGTACCTGCGTCGACACCTTCCCTTTTCCGAGGACCTTGGGCCTGCTCGCACGTCGTTCACCGCCGTTGCGCCGAATTTGGAAGAGTCGTAGCGTGCTGGCAGGTTCGTCGACAGCCATTCCACCCTTCAGGGGGGGATTCCTCATGGCACGTCTTAGCACCCTTTTCGCGGCGCTCGCCATCCTCGCGGTCGCGCCTGTCCAGGCGGTCAGCTTCTCCTCCGCCTCGCTATCGGACTTCACGATCACGCTATTCGACCTGAACCCGGCCGATGGCATCACGTCGGGCATCATGTTCCCCGACCCCTACACCGGCGACTTTGCTTCCGTCTTCTGGAGGGCGGGTGCGCTTGACATCGACCTACCGGAGATCGAGGACATGCCCGGGAGGGTCGCGGCAGTCACCGGTCGCGGCTTCGAGATCAAGTTCAACGAGATGTCCGCGACCAAGGTGCGGCAGCTCTACATGCGCCACGTCCACGCTGTGGGGTTCCGGGTCGTCGGCGAGGTTATGGCGCGGCTGCCGACGTGCGAGGAGGTCACCCTCTCTGTCTTCTCGCAGCGCCCGAACAAGCAGACCGGGCAGGTCGAGGACCAGTACCTCTACAGCGTGAAAGTGCCGCGCAGGCTTTGGCGGGAGATCGACTTCGGCAACCTCGACGACGTGGACGCCGTCGCCGCTTTCGAGCGGTTCGAGATGCGACGCTCGATGTCGAAGACCGGCGTTTTCCAGCCCGTCGATCCACTTGCGGCGTAGTAGGGGCCAGCGCGATCCAGTGGGCAGCGCGCAGGTCAACCCTCGCCTACCTCGTCGCCGCGAGGTAGGAAACTCCTAAGTTAACCGGAGCAAGCGCGGGCATTTACAGTGAACCGAGCCCGGCTGATCAACCGAGCGATCGGCGCCCGAGGTGTTTGCCGCACCCCGAGCGCCGACTACGCCGGCCAGGCCTTCGGCTGCAGTGCGGTCGTACCCGCGGGGATTCGCACCGTCTGGATGTCCATGAAGACGAACCCGAGCATGGCGATCGACTGATTGAAGAAGGCGAGGAAGGCACCGCTCGGCCGATCGGTGGCGATTGCGTACCTATAGGAGAACTGGTCGTCGAGGGACGTATTCTCCCGCTTCATTTCCGGGTATTGCTTGAGGAGCGGGGCGAGAACGTCCTTCGGCAGCATCTCATCCAGATTCTGCGCATTCGAGAACCACCGCAGCAAGACCCCCCCGGGTTCAGGCACCACGACGCCTGTATGAAGGTAGAACAGCGAGGCGAAGAGCTTCAAACCGAACCTCTCTGCGGACTGCGTGATCTGAGGCACCTCGAGATTCAGGATCGAAACATCCGCTGGCGTAGCGCCAGGGGGTAGCGTCTCGCCTCGCTCGCGTAACCAACGCCTGACGTGGGTTGCCGACGGTTGCATGGCGAGGAGCAGACCTGGAAACGCTCGATGGACCCCTTCCATCAGCTCGAAGACTTCCGTCTGACGCTCGGGAGAGCCCGCGTCCGGCATAGTCCGCGCGATCATTGCCATCAAGAGTTCGTCGTACCGTGTTGCGTCGTTGCAGCGTTTGCAGGCCGGAAACTCGTAGCCCTCAGGCCACCTTCTCGCTCGAAAGAAGGCGCGAGAGGGGCAGTGGTCGCGGGTCTGCGTTGGTGCCTTGCCTCCGCAGTAACAGCAGTAGGGGTGCGTCCGGAGGAACTCGGCGCGACGAAGAGAGCCAGCCCCCATAGTTTACCCAGGCGCGGCGCTCGGCCGGCTCATGAGACTGGTGGCCGGCTCGCGCTCCTCCAGCCAGAACTCCTCGCCGTCTTCCCCGACCCGCGTCTGTTTGCAGAAGGCGAACAGGTCGTCGCCGAGCGGCGCGGCGGCGCGCGGGTTGTGCAGGATCGCGAAGTCGCCGCCAAACTGCCCGGGGAAGTTCGCGCAGTCGACGCGGGAGTGCAGAAACGCGCTAACCGCGGGGTAGGCGCCGGAGAGGAAGGTATCCGTCGGGACGGTCTTCCCGCTCTGCCTCGTCAGCGTGTCGCGGTAGGTCAGTCGCCGTTCGACCACCTCGCCGGTGCGGTTGTCGATCGCGATCGCGAGGTGGCCGATCGGGAGAAACGCCGTGAGGTAGTAAGGGACGTACCCGCCGAATGCGGGGTCGGCGTCGTGGCTGTTGATGGCTACGACGTAGGGCTCTCCCCGCGATACCAGCCCAGCCGTCGCCGCGCGCTCGAACTGCTTGGCCTTCTCACGCATGGCGCCCGTGAAGCGCATGAGGATCTTGTCTTCCGGCACCTCGCGCGCTTCGCGCGCACTGTAGTCGGGCGGCGGCACAGCATCGGGACCTTCCCCTGGCCCCGGCGCGGTCGCCTCTATCCACACGCGCCCCGCCGGTGTGTCGACGAAGAAATCCGGGCCGTCCAACGAAGCGCGCCCGACCCTTAGGCCACGCTCGGTTAGCGCGGCGTACAGGTACATCTCCCAGAAGGCGGGGTGCAGCGCAGTCGCCGCCTTCAACCGAAACCCGGGCTCGGCGATCGCGCGAAACCGCGCCCAAAGCTCCTCGACGAAGTCGCGATACCCCGCGGCGTGCGGGAGGTCGCGCACGTTCCGATAGGCCGGGTCGATCGCCTCCGGCGTCACGCCGGGGAGTAACGAGAGGAAGAAGCTGTCGCCGGACACTTACGTCGTGGCCCTTCGCCGCACTCCTCGGGAATGATCAGGATGGGGGTACTACGGCCGGTCTGCTACCCAAGGTGCTACCCGGCGCGGGAGCCCGGCGGTCCTGCGCGGGTAACGACTTGATTTAATGGTGCTGCTGGTAGGAATCGAACCTACGACCTCATGATTACGAATCAAGCGCTCTACCAACTGAGCTACAGCAGCGAGTCTTCGTCAAGCGTGCGTCTTGCGTAAAGCGTGGCGGGTTATGGCAGCGGCCTACTCTGCGGCCGGACGGGTGCGGATGATGACGTCGACGCCGTCCGCGACGGTGCCGGGCGGGAGCGGCGGCAGATTCTCTATCCGCACCGCGGCGGCGGGGATGTCCGTGATCTGTCCGGTTACGACATCGTAGAAGTGATGATGCGGCGCCGTGTTCGAATCGTAGAACACCCGCGTCGGATCGATCACGAGCTCGCGCACCAGCTTGCGCTCGAGAAAGAGCCGCAGCGTGTTGTACACGGTGGCTTTCGACGTTTCCGCGTGCTGGGCATTCACCGCGGCGAGGATCTGCTCGGCCGATAGGTGCTGCGGCCGCTCGAAGAGCACGCGCGCGATCTCGATCCGCTGGCGCGTCGGCGCAATGCCGTGCGCTCGCAGGAGGTCGCCGAGGGCTGCGTCGGTAATCCCCTGATATTGCATGCCTTTGATGGTAACCCAAGGCGGCGCTCGTGTTCAAGGGGCGCAGCGCTCCCCGCATCGCTCTCCGGCGGCGCGCGCGGGGCGCCGAAGCGCGGTCGCAACCGCATGCCTGTGTCATAAACGCGTGAATTTGTTCCGCTCTTCTCCCGGCGCCGCGCCGTTCGTCCCGGCGAACTGCCCGACCATCGGTCGCCCTTTGCGCCCGGCGCCGGCCCTTCCTAAGCTTCACGCACCTTGCAAGGGGATATGGACATGAACCTGGACGCGCGGAAACAGCACGGTTTCACCCTGATCGAATTAATGGTGGTCGTGGCGATCGTCGCGATCCTAACGACGGTTGCGTACCCGTCTTACCAGGACTACATCACCCGCGGCCAGCTCGCCGAAGGGACCTCTACTGCGGCCGACATGCGCGTGCGCATGGAGCAGTACTTCCAGGACAACCGCACCTACGTCGGCGCCCCGATCTGCACGACCCCACCGGCCGCGCCCGCGGTGAAGTATTTCACGTTCGCGTGCGCCCCCACCGCAACGACCTACACCATCACAGCGACCGGAACCGGCACCACGACCGGCTTCGTGTACACCGTGAACCAGTCCAACCTGCGCCGCACCACCGGCGTGAAGACCGGCTGGGGCACCGCTCCGCTGGACTGCTGGGTGATCCGCAAAGGGGGAGGCTGCTCGTGACCCCCCGCCGCGCCCAGGGAGGCTTCAACCTGATCGAGATCGTGATCACGATCGTGATCGTCGCGCTCCTGGCTGTGCTAGGGATGCCCACTTATTCGGCCTGGCTGCAGAACAGCCAGATGCGGGCGAGCGCCGAATCGATGATCGCCGGCCTGCAGCACGCGCGGAGCGAGGCAATCAGGCTCAACGACACGCAGGGCGTACGGTTCTCGCTCGCCGGCAACGAATGGAGCGTGTTCCGGGTCTCGGACCCCGCCACGATCCTCCAGCGTGGCGGCGGGCTCGACCTGGCGAAAAACGCGCTTGTAACTCCGAACCCCGCGACGACCGAGGTCACGTACACCCCGCTCGGCATGACCAACCCGTCCGTCACGGTCGATCTGGACGTCACCCACGTCGACAGCGCCAACAAGTGCGTCGCCGACGGCGGCGAGATCCGGTGCCTGCGGGTGCAGGTCCGGGCCGGCGGCATGGTGCGGGTATGCGATCCGTCGGTTTCGGCGGTCGGCGATCCGCGCCTCTGCCTGCCCTGAGGAGCGAGACATGAAGACCACTTCTCCTCGCACGCGCCAGAAGGGCATGTCTCTCCTCGAGAGCCTCATTGCCATCCTCATCTTCTCGGTTGGGATTCTCGCGCTCGTCGCGTTGCAAGCGACCTCGGTCAGGGCGACGACCGACGCAAAGCTCCGCGCGGACGCGTCGTTCATGGCAAGTCAGCTCGTCGCCGGCATGTGGACGGATTTCTCGAACATCGCCGGTTACGCCTACAACGCCGCTGGCGCGAATTGCGCGTTCACCGGCGGCGCCGGAAACGCGGCGGTCAACGCATGGGCCACCAATGTTCAAGCGGCACTGCCCGGCGCATCCGCGCAAGTCGTCTTCGGCGTCAACAACCTGGTGACCATCTCGATCTGCTGGCCGTCCGGGGACCCTGCCGACCCGTGGCGCCGCTACCAGACCGTCACCCAGATCAACCTGTGAGCGAGGGGACCGCCGACATGCGTCAATCGAGAATGGCTGCGGCGCTAGTGCGCGGCTTCACGCTCGTCGAAATTCTGGTCGGGCTCGTGCTCGGTCTGATCACGGTCATCATCATGTACCAGGTGTTCGCGACGTTCGAGGGCCAGCGCCGGACCAGCGTCGGCAGCGGCGACGCCCAAGCCTCCGGACACCTCTCGATGTACCTCATGGAACGCGAGGTCCGTCTCGCCGGGCTGGGCCTCATGTTCCTGTTCCGTGACGTCGACAAGTACGACGGCCAGCTCGCCTGTCCCGGCGGCGTCGCGACCTACTCCGCCAAAGCGGGGAGCGTTGCCAAGGCGAGTGGGATCCCCGCGGTCCCCGTCCAGGTCACCGACGGCGGTGCCGGCAGCGACTCGTTCATCGTGACCTACGGGCCTTCGGCAGCGGCCGGGGCGCCCAACCTGCTGCTCAACGGGGTCGATGCCGCGAGTCTTGGCGGCGGCATCCGGGTAGGCGCGGCGCCCTTCTACGATACGGCGACCAACAAGAACGCCGTGTTCAACGTCGGCGACATCATCATGGTCGCGCAACCCGGGCTGAAGAAACACTGCGTGCGGCTCAAGCTCACGTCCGTGACGCCGGTCGGCGATCCGCTCCGGCCGGACACACTGCTCAAAGCGGATCCGCCCGCGGAAGAGAACCCGCCCGGCGGCACGGCCGGCTTCATGCCGACCGGCGGCTACACCGTCGACCCCGGCACGCCGAGCTTCGTCATGCACCTCGGCAGCTCGCTCGCGGTGACCGAGTACAAGATCAACGCCAACAATCAGCTCACGGTCGGCTCACCGGGCGCCGCCGGCACCCCGATCGCAGAGGGCGTCGTGGCGCTTCAGGTGCGATACGGCGTCGGTCCCAAGACGCCCCCCTTCGGCGGACCGGAGCTCGGCTGCAACACCGCCGTCGATGCGGCCTGCCAGCGGATCAAGGCGTGGACCGACGCGGTCAACTACGACACCGTCGACTGGAGCAAGCTCAACACGGTCCCTGCGAACATGGACCAGCGGTTGCACGACATCATGCGCATCAAGGCGGCCAGGATCGCGGTCGTCGCCCGCAGCCAGAGCCTCGAGCGCGACGTGCTGTATGGGGCCGGGCTCGCGATCGAGCCGAAAGCGACGTGCACCGCCGGGGGCGATGTGGTCGGCGCCGCCGGCGCACTGCGAGTCTGCGCGTGGGCCGACGGAACCAACCCGGACGGGACCGCGTCGCCTGCACCCCGCGTCGACCTCACGGGGATGGCCGACTGGGACCGTTACCGCTACAAGGTCTACGAGACGGTCGTCCCGCTGCGCAACGTCATGTGGGGCAGCAAAGGTTCCTGAGGAGAAGTCCATGACTTTGTTCAACCGTCAACGCATCACGGCCGGCGCTCCGCAGCGCCAGCGGGGCGTCGTCCTCATGGTCGCGCTCATCGTGCTCGTCGCGCTAACGCTCGCCGGGCTGTCGATGGTGCGATCGGCCGATGCCGGCATCATGGTCGCCGGCAACCTGTCGTTCCGCCAGGCGGCGTCACAGGCGATGGACGCCGGCGTCGAGGCGGCGGTCACCGGCATCCAGTCCGACCTGATGTTGAGCGGGAACCCGGTAGCAGGCAAGTACTACGCATACATGCTCGCCGACGGCGACGGCGACGGCGTTCCCGACGGAATCAATTGGAACAACGCTTACAGCATCACGGATCCGGGCGGTCTGACGGGCTATACGGTCCGCTACGTCGTCGAACGGATGTGCTTCGCCGGGGCGGCGATCGGGAACGACCTCGACGCCGAAGGTCGGTGCAACATGGAGCAGAAGAGCCCCGGCTTCCAGTCGAACAAGCTCGGCTCCGCCGACCTCGGCGAGTTCCGCAAGATCAACTACCGCATCACCGTGAAGGTGGAAGGCCCGCGCAACACCGAGACCTTCGCCTCCGCAGTGATCTCAAAGTAGACGAGTGAACCAAGGAGGCTGGTCCGCTCCGTTGTCCTACCAGGCGTCGGCGGCTGATTGAGCATAGAGCTAGGAGCAGCGAACATGACTACCACCCGGATCTTCTTCAGGAAAGCCCTCGTCGGCTGGCTCGCCTATGCGATGACCTTCGGCCCAGGTACACCCGCCGCGCTCGCGCAGGTGCCCGACGCCCATCTGACGTCGAACGACTACTCGAACGTTCCGCTGCCGGCCAAGAAGCGACCGAATCCGAACCTGATCTTTTCGATCGACGACTCGGGTTCGATGGACGGCGAGATCGCGATCAACGCCAACGACGGCGCGGCGTGGTACTACACGGCCGGCCTCACCATCGGCTCCGCCACTGTCGCCGGAAAGGGTTCGCCGGGCTTCTTCGGCCTCGCTTACAACGACGTCCAGGACACGGTCAACAACCCTCCGAACTTCAACACCGCCGGCAACGCCAACGGTACCTGGAAGAAGTACACCTACCTCTTCCCTCAGGGCGTCTGCGGGACGAACTGCTCGACGCGAAGCTACGCGGACGACCAGAACGACCACTTCGCGGTATCGCCCTCGCAACAGTTCGGGTCGTACCGGAACCCCGAGTTCAACAAGCAGTACTACAACCCGACGATCGTCTACCAGCCCTGGAAACCGTATAACGACGGCACCAGCACCTGCCCGTCGGGCACGGCCACCGGCAGCGGTTCAACGTATCTTGCTCGCCGGGTAACGCGGACCCGCGGAAAGCGCGGAATCATCCGATCTACGGCGCCAGCAACGATCACGTCGACCTGACGACCGACATCATCGGCAACACGAGCGCCGGCCAGTACTTCCGCCTGTACGACGGCATGCGCATCCTGGCGAACGCGCGCTATCGCCGCTGCACCGGCGCTGCCGACGGCGCCGGATGCGAAGGCTGGCAGACCAATGGCAGCGGCCTCCTCTGCGTCGGCGGTAACAACGCCAACGCGAAGGCCGCGTGCGAGGTCGGCGGCGTTACGACAACCTCGCTCCCGATGGTCGTGAGCGGGACCAACTACGACCATGTCGACGTGGCGACCGATTACTACCCGGCGCGCTACTTCATCAGCACCACCGCGACGTTCGTGGACCCGGCGACATACAGCAGCTTCCCGACCGCCTCGAACGCCGGACCGAACGGGCAGACGATGCGGCTGATCGAGATCAGGTCCTCGACCAACTCCTACCCGAAGACGGCGAGCCGCATCGACTGCGCCGGCTCGACCTGTACCTACGCCGAGGAGATGCAGAACTTCGCCAACTGGTTCCAGTACTACCGCAAGCGCCACATGAGCCTCAACGGCGCGATCGGCAACTCGCTCGACGGCCTCAACGCGTTGCGCGCGGGCTACTTCCTGTTCAACAACCGGGTCAACGTCACGATGTACGACTTCGACACCATCGGCGACTTCACCAAGAACGAGCGCCGGCTTCTCGGCCTGATCTACAGCACCAAGGGCAACGGCGGCACGCCGACGCGGGAGTCGCTCGACTGGATGGGCCGGCAGTATCAGCGCACCAACGCCGGTAAGCCGATCACGCATGCGTGTCAATTCAACGCCGGCTTCATCATCACCGACGGCTTCGCCACCAGCGGCGGCCCGGGCGGCTACGGCAACTACGACGCCGGCGCGGCCGGCGCGAAGGGTCCGATCGGCGTCGGCTACAACGACCCGGTGACGGGTCTGCCACTCAATTCGCGCGCGGGCGATGCCGGCTACTTCAAGCAGCAGCTCGGCGCCGCATCGTTCCTGCCGGACCCGACCGGGAGCGGCCTGACCGCGCCGTACCAGGACAACTGGTCGAACACGATGGCCGACATGGCACTCAAGTTCTACACCGAGAACCCGAGGCCAGACATCTCGATACGGGCCGAGTGGCCATCGACATGAACGATCTCGCGCCGG